>CAVYJV010000003.1:0-173727 GCA_963768955.1 uncultured Alphaproteobacteria bacterium | reverse complement strand
CCACCCCCCTTTTTCCCCCTCCCCGTCGATCCGTTGGTCGATTGGTCGAACCGGACTGGAATCGACCGACCAATACGCGCAACTGTATTACCTCAGCAATACAGGGGTAGCTTATGCGTGGACTGGCGATTTCAACGGCGGCGATGGCGCTGCTTGCAGCAGCCCCGTCCACAGCCCAGACGGCGCGGGCCACCACTTATGATGCCGCCTTCTTCACCCCGTTCGCGCCGACCAACGCGCTCGATATTGCCCGGCGCGTACCCGGTTTTGCACTCGACGAGGGCAATAACGAGATTCGCGGCTTCGCCGGAGCGGCGGGCAATGTCGTGTTCAACGGGGCACGCCCGAGTTCCAAGTCCGAATCGCTGGCAACGCTGTTGTCGCGGATTCCCGCCAGTCGCGTGGTGCGGGTCGAGCTGGCGCCGGGCGACCTGTTTGGCTCCGAATATGCCGGCAAGAGCCAGGTGCTCAACATCATCCTGTCGGTCGATTCGGGGATCGATGGGACGATCACCGCCAGCGCGACACGCTATTTCACCGGCCATATCGTCCCCAATCTGAGCGGGTCGCTGTCGATCAAGCGCGGCAATCACAACTTTACCGTATCGGCAGGCACGGGACGCGACGACCGCCTGGACGAGGGGACGGACAAGATCACCGACCCGGAGACGGGATTCCTGTTCGAGAAGCGCCGCAAGCTCAACCATTACCGCCCCCGCCAGCCGTATATTTCGGGCGCATGGTCGTTCGAGGAAGCGCACGACAAGGCGATGCACCTCAACGGCCGGTTCGATCGATTCACGGAAGATTTTATCCAGATCAACCGGGTCTATCCGACCGGCGAGGAAGCGCGCGACGACCGGCTGTTCCTGACCGCCAAGCAGCCCGGCTTCGAGATCGGCGGCGACATCAGCCGGCCGCTGGCGGGCGGGGCGATCAAATTCGTCGGGCTGATCAACCGCCGCAAGCGCGAGAATCTGGATACGCTGCTGGTGCGCGACAATGGCGAGACGGTCGACGGTTTCGAGCAAGGCTCGCAGTCGCAGCGCAACGAGACGATCGGGCGGCTGAACTGGACCCGGTCCAATTTGCGCGGCTTCTCGGTCGAAGCCGGGGCCGAGGTCGCGCTCAACACGCTCGATTACCAGAACGGCCTGTTCATCCTCGGCCCAGGCGGCGCTCGCGAGCAGATCGACCTGCCAATCGATGATGCCACGGTCCGCGAAACGCGCGGCGAAGTCTATGTAAAGGCGGGCAAGCAAATCTCGCCCAAGCTCCGGGTCGATGCCGGACTCAATTACGAAATGTCGACCCTCAAGGTGCGCGGCGATACGATGGCCGACCGCTCGCTGCGCTTCTTGAAACCGAGCGTCACGCTCGACTGGAAGCCCGGCGACGGGTGGCATTCGCAAATCACCGTCCGGCGGACCGTTGCCCAGCTCGATTTCTTCGACTTCATCAGCTCGGCCGAACTAAGCAACGATCGGGTCAACGGCGGGAATGCCAACCTCCAGCCTCAGCGGGCTTGGGAAGTGCGGGCGACCATCGACCACCCGTTATTCAAGACCGGCCTGATCAAGCTCGACGCGGGCTACGACCGGATCGAAATGCTTCAGGACCGAATCCTGGTATTCGACGATGAGGGCAATGCATTCGATGCGCCGGGCAATATCGGTACCGGGACGCGCGGTTTCATCGCGCTGGCGATCGACGCCCCGCTCGACCGCTTCGGGGTGAAGGGCGGGCGGCTCAAGCTCAACGGCCAGTTGCAAAAGACTCGTGTTGCCGATCCCATTTCAGGCGAGAGGCGCGGCTTTTCCGGCTTCTTCCCCGAATGGCAGTGGAGTGCCGAATTCCGCCGGGACATTGGTAAATTCGCCTACGGCATGACAGTCAGCGACCGCGACCGCTTCAGCTTCTTCCGCGCCAACGAGATCGACACCAATTACAATGGTGGTGTCTTCGGCAATGCATTCGTCGAATACCGGCCCAATGCGCGGACCACGGCCAAGCTCGACGTCAACAATGCGTTCAACACGCGCGGTCTCCGTATTCGCGACTTTACCTTCCCCAATCGCTCGATCCCCGATCCGTCGCTGAACGAATTCCGCGAGCGAAACACCCACGTAAACTTTACGCTGTCGCTGAAGCGCACCTTCGGCGGGGCCAAGCCGGCCGCGCCGGGTGTCGCGGGCGGAGGGGTGGCATCGCCAGGCTGACCCCGCTAAGGAACCCGCGAAATTTCACCTCAGTTTTCGCGGAGATCATCACGTGGGCGAGCCCGTCATCCAGCCGTTCGATTGGGAAGATGCGCTGGAAATCGACGACCAGCTGGACGAAGCCGAGCGGATGGTCCGCGACACGGCCGAAGCTTACGCCCAGAACAAGCTCCAGCCGCGTGTCACCAATGCCTATCTCAATGAGGATTTCGACCGCGAGATCTTGCGCGAGATGGGGTCGCTCGGGCTGATCGGCGCGACCATTCCGGAAGAATATGGCGGGGCGGGCCTGGGCTATGTCTCCTACGGACTGATCGCCCGCGCAGTCGAGCGGGTCGACAGTGGCTATCGCTCGGCGATGTCGGTTCAGTCCAGCCTCGTGATGTACCCGATCTTCGCCTACGGCTCGGAAGAGCAAAAGCGGAAATATCTTCCCGGCCTGGCCAAGGGCGAACTGGTCGGCTGCTTTGGGCTGACCGAACCCGATGCCGGATCCGATCCGGGCGGAATGCGCACCCGCGCCAAGAAGACCGCCAACGGTTATTCGATCAGCGGCGCCAAGATGTGGATCACCAATTCGCCGATCGCCGACGTGTTCGTGGTGTGGGCGAAGAGCGAGGCACATGGCGACGCGATCCGCGGCTTCGTGCTGGAAAAGGGGATGAAGGGGCTGTCAGCGCCCAAGATCGGCGAGAAACTTTCCCTCCGCGCGTCGATCACCGGTGAGATTGTGATGGACGAGGTCGAGGTCGGCGAGGATGCGCTGCTGCCGAATGTCGAGGGGCTCAAGGGGCCGTTCGGCTGCCTCAACCGCGCCCGCTATGGCATTGGCTGGGGCAGCATGGGCGCGGCTGAAGCGTGCTTCGCCGCGGCGCGCAGTTACACACTCGACCGCAAGCAGTTCGGTCGGCCTCTTGCCGCGACCCAGCTGGTGCAATTGAAACTGGCCAATATGGTGACCGAAATCTCACTCGGGCTGCAGGCCGCGCTCAGGGTCGGGCGCCGGCTCGAGGCCGGGCACTTGATCCCCGAGGCGATCAGCCTGCTGAAGCGCAATAATTGCGGCAAGGCGCTCGATATCGCCCGGGTCGCGCGCGACATGCACGGCGGCAACGGCATCAGCGCCGAATATCAGGTCATGCGCCATGCGGCGAACCTGGAGACGGTCAACACCTACGAAGGCACGCACGACGTCCATGCGCTGATCCTGGGCCGCGCGATCACCGGGATTGCCGCTTTCTAGGTGTGCGGCTCACATCTTGTGGTGCGCGGCGATCTCTTCTTCGGTCAGGCGGAGGAATCGCGCGGCATTATTGTAGAAGATGTCGCGCTTCTGCGCGGCGGTGAGGAAGTCGGCGCTTCCTCGATCACCTGATGATCGGCTCGATCACCCCCGGCCAGATCATCTGGTCGGACCCGAACATGACCCGATCGCCAAACCCGCCTCGACGATCTCGCGCAGAAAACGGTAAAAGGCGGGCGCGCGGCTCGGTGTAACACGATCGAGCCGATATCGACGTAGACCTGCGGGTGGCTGAACATCAGCGCGCGTAGCGAATCCGACCATCGGGTATCCGGCGTGCATGATGTAGAAGCGCAGCCGCGGATGGCGAACCAGCACCTCCTCGAGCAGCAGCGGATTGCCGAGCGCGGCCCGATAGCCGCTGTCTGCATAGGGGTCGCCCGGCTCACCCGGTCCCAGTGAATCGCGACGGGGATGTCCGAGCTCCTCGGCAAGCGCCCAATAAGGCTCGAGCCGCGTATCGTCGCGGCGAACCCCCTCATACTGCGCCATGACTTCACCAAGTACCTTAAGCTCACCACGGGCGTGGAGAGCGCGAAGCTGGGCAACCGACTTTGGCGCACGTGTCGGCAGCAAGGCGTTCCCGGGAGGCGGAAGTCGATACCGGATATGATCCGCTTCGGCGCAGCCGCTCGCCACGTCCGCATCGCCTCAGGCTCCCCGCTGACCATGCCGATAATATTGTGGCGCTCCATGACGGCGATCGACTCGCGCATCACCTGCTCGTCGGTGCTCGCGGCCGGAATTGGCTTTGCGCAAGGCGGGTCGATGTTCATCGCCATTCCCGCCAAAGGCCCGTTTTTTGGGTCGGACGCGGCATGACCGAGAACGGGGCGCACATCGGCATCGGATCATCGCCCGAATATTTCGCCTGTCGCGCGTGAAGGTGCATGTCGATGATCGGCAAGCGATCGACGGCTCCCGCGGTGCAGGACGCCATTACCGCCAGCGCGGCCAAGGCCTGGAAAACATAGCACCCCCCATCCCTCGCACGCCATGGTGGGCCTGTCGCTCGCGGCGGTCAAACATTGTCCTGCGGTTGCCGCTTTCTAGCGGGCCATCGCCTCGCTATGTTGATCGCCCGTTCTGGGGGGAATGACATGACGACTTTGTTGATCATCATCGGACTAATCATCCTCGTCGGGCTGTTTGGCGTGATGATCTACAACCGGCTGGTGCGGCTGCGTGCGCTGGTCAAGGAGGCGTTCAGCGGGATTACCGTGCAGCTCCGCCGCCGCGCCGACCTGATCCCCAATCTGGTCGAGACCGTGAAGGGCTATGCCACTCACGAAACGCGACCTTCGACGCGATCACCGCCCAGCGTGCGGCGGCGTCGGGCGCGCAAGGCGTTGCCGCCACGGCGGCGGCCGATGCGGCGATGACCGGGCTGATCGGCAAATTGTTCGCCGTCGCCGAAGCCTATCCCGAGCTTCGCGCCTCCGAGAATTTCCAGCAATTGCAGGGCGAGATCAGCAGCATCGAGACCGAGCTGCAGTCGCCGCGGCGCTATTACAACGCCACCGCGCGCGACCTCAACACGCGGGTGCAAAGCTTCCCCGACATGCTGTTCGCGCGGCCGATGGGGTTTACCGAGGAAGACTATTATCAGGACGAGGACCCGGCGATCCAGTCCGCGCCGAAGATCGACTTCCACAAAGCGTGACGCCGGTGCGCTGGCTGGTCGCAGCGCTGGCGGCACTGTTCCTGGCCGCTCCGGTCACGGCCGAGGAGCGGATCCGCGACTTCGCCAGCGATATCAGGATCGCCAAGGACGGATCGATCGAGGTCACCGAAACGATTCGCGTGCAGGTCGACAATGTCGCGATCAACCATGGCATCTACCGCGAAATCCCGACCCGCTACGACGGGAAGCGCGGGCAGCGGATCAAGGTCGGCTTCACCCTGGTCGAAACCAGGCTCGACGGCCAGCCCGAGCCTTACGCCAGCGAGACGATGAGCAATGGCGTGCGGATCAGGATCGGCGACAAGGACCGCATCGTGCCGGTCGGCGAGCATGTTTATACTATAAGCTATCGCGCAACGCGGATGCTCGGGAGGTTCGAGGGTTTTGACGAACTCTACTGGAACGTCACCGGCAACGGGTGGCGGTTCCCGATCGACCGCGCGGCAGTGACCATCACCCTGCCCTCGGCCGCCAAGTTCGGGCAGCGGGCGATATACACTGGCTACCAAGGCGACACGTCGAGCAATGCCATAGTGACCGGCGAAAGTCCGGGAACGATCAGTTTCGCCACCAATGCCCCGCTCGAGGCCGGGCAAGGCCTGACCGTCGCGGTTGCTTTTCCCAAAGGGGTGGTCGACGCGCCGTCCAGCACCACCGAGCTGGGCTGGTTCCTCGCCGACTGGTCGCCGCCCTTGGTCGCCCTGCTCGGCCTGAGCGGGCTGATCGGCTTCCTTTACGTCGCGTGGCAACGCGCGGGGCGCGATCCGCGGGCGGGAACGGTGGTGCCGATCTTCGCTCCGCCTGACGATTTGTCGCCATCGGCCATGCGCTACATCCTCAAGCAGAAGCTCGACAATCGTGGATTCGCCGCCGCTTTGGTCGATGCTGCGGTCAAGGGTCATGTCCAACTGATCGAGGAGGACGGCGGCTTCTTTTCCTCAACCAAACGCTCAATCGCGCGCCTGGCGCGAAGCGACGCGCAGCCCCTCGGTGCGGCCGAGCAAGCGGCGATCGACGGTCTCGCCACGGCGGGCAATTCGATCGCGATGGACAATGAGAACCATGCGACATTTTCCAAGGCGATTAGAGGCTTGTCCGAACGATATGCGGAGCGGTTCGAGGGAACGACGTTCAAACGCAACATCGGCTGGGCGTTTGCAGCGATCACCGTCTGGTTGCTGGCCTGTCACTCACCGCGATGACCATCCTCGCGGCAGAAGGCGTCGTCGGCTCGATCTATTTCCTGTTGTCGCCGCTCGCCTTGCTGGTGGTGATCTTCGTCTGGACCAGGCTGCCGCCGATGAAGACCGTTCCCGGCTGCGGGGTCCACCTGCCGTTGATCGTGATCGGTGGCGTTGCCGCGTTGGTGACCGCTGCCGGCAATCCCGATGGCGCTGGCGGCGGGACGTTGGATCCCGATCGCGATTGCCGCCGTCGGTCTGCCGTTCGCGCTCAGTGCCTTCGCCTGGATCGACGCCCCGACCAGGGACGGGCGGGCGATGCTCGACCGGATTGCGGGTTTCAAGCAATATCTCTCAATCACCGAGCGCGACCGGCTCGACCGGATGCAGGCGCCCGAGGACAATCTGCAACTGTTCGAGCGCTACCTGCCCTATGCGATCGCGCTCGAGGTGGAGAATCGCTGGGCCGACCGTTTCACCTCGATACTGGCCGCGGCGTCGGCGGCGGCATCGGCCTCGGGCAGGCCCCCGGGGTTTGGATGGTATTCGGGATCGTCGAGCCCGTGGACCGACACCGGCGGCATTCGTCGAGTCGATCGGAGATTCGCTGTCGAGCGCGGTGTCGTCGGCCTCGACCGCGCCCGGATCGTCGAGCGGATCGGGCGGCGGGGGTTCGTCGGGTGGCGGCGGCGGCGGCGGTGGCGGCGGCGGCTGGTAATCAGCCGCGCGGCGCGCGCCTGAGCACCAGGATCGGCTCGTCGTGATAGGCGCGTTTCGTGGAGCGGCAGGAAGCCCAGCCGCTCGGCCAGCCTGATCGACGGTTCGTTGGCGGGCGCGATGATCGCCCAGATCGGACGTCGGCGACAGATGCGGTATCGGCCCAGTCGAGCACCGCGCGGCACGCCTCGCCGGCCAGCCCCTGTCCATGCGCCTCGGTCGCGAAGATCCAGCCCATTTCGGGATCGTCGCCGAATTCGGGTTCGAGATCGCGCCAGGCGGTGAACAAAGCGACCATGCCGATCAGCTGGCCGTCGCTCTTGCGCTCGACTGCCCAGCCGCCAAAACCGTTGCAGCTGCCAGCTGCCGAGCGGCCGCCAGGCGACGCCAGCATTCCTCCATGCCCATCGGCTCGGGCCCGAAATGACGGAATGACCGCAGGCTCGCTGAGGATACGAAATAGGTCGGACGATCGCTCTTGCGCCACGCGCGAAGGAGCAAACGCTCGGTCTCCAGCGTCGGAGCCGAGCGTTGCTGTCGGTCATTCAGCCTAGCGGCTTACTTTTTACCGAGCGTAAGACCGCCGAAGCGCTTGTTGAAGCGCGCGACCTGGCCGCCGGTGTCGAGCATCTGGCCGCGTGCCGCCGGTCCAGGCCGGGTGCGACGTCGGGATCGATTTCGAGCGTGCAGCGTGTCGCCTTCCTTGCCCCAGGTCGAGCGGGTCTGGTAGGTCGTGCCGTCGGTCATCTCGACGGTGATCATGTGATAATCGGGGTGGGTATCGGCTTTCATCGTATATTCCTTGAGATGATGGCTGGTTCCGACCAGCCTGTGAAAGATCGTCGCGGCCCCTAACCGATGGCGTCGTGCTTGACAAGGATCGCCCCCCGCCCCTAGCCGCGGATCAGGGTCCGGCGGCGTATGGCGCGGCCAAGAGGAAGCCGGCGGAATATCCGGCGCTGTGCCCGCAACTGTGAGCGATCCTGCTTCAGGCGACGCGAGTCAGATACTTGCCTCGAGCCGTCGTCCGTTCCCGTGCCGGGTCCAGCGGTGGGGCGTGGGGCGGCCATGGTGGCCCGCATTCCCTCCGTGACGACTGTCATGAGAGGGGAAATTGACGATGGACTTCGTACCAGCCACCAGAACAACATCCCGCGATTGTCGTTACCGCCTCGCGCCTGCCCGAAGCGCGTCGCGTCAGCGCCGCGAGCGTCATCGCTCATCGACGAGGTGCGGCTCGAGCGGCTCGGCGAGCCACGCGATCGCCGACCTACCTCCGCCTGCTGCCCTCGACCGCGGTCTCGACCAGCGGCCCGGCGGGGTCACTCACCCAGGTTCGCATCCGCGGCGCCGAGGCCAACCACAGCCTGCTGTTCATCGACGGGCATCCGCGCCAACGATCCCGCGGCGGGCAATGAGCCGCGCTTCGAACTGCTCAACGCCGACATGGCCTCGCCGGATCGAGATGGTGCGCGGGCCGCAATCGGCGCTGTGGGGATCGGAGGCGATCGGCGGGGTGATCGCGGTCGACGGTACGGCGGCCATCGCGACCGGCACCAGCGCCCTGGTCGAAGGCGGCTCCTTTGGATTTCGACGAGTTGCCGGGTCGGCGCGTTATGGCGGGAGGCCTTCGGCTTCGCGCTGGCCGTGGGTCATCAGTCGGCCGACGGGATCGACAGTTTCGACGGCAGCGGCGACCGCGACGGTTTTTCGAGCAATGTCGCCCGCGGACTGGCGCGATGGTCTCCCGTCGACAAGCTCGCACTGACCGCATCGGGCTTCTGGCTGACGGGGCGGAGCGACTATGACGGGACGACCCCTTCACCTTCCTCCGTGCCGACACGTTGGACCGCACCCGGAATCGCCTGGCAGCTGGCAGGATCGGCCTGGCATATGGCGCAGCCACCGACGCCTGGTAGGGCAAGCTGTCGGCGTCTCACCTGAAGTCGCGCAATCGCAATCTGCTCGACGGCAGTGAAATCAACGAAAGCGAGGGACGCCGCTCGACCCTCGATGCGGAGATCGATCATCGATTTTCGAGCGGAACGATCGATCACGCACTGGTGGTTGCCGGATCGATCGAGCATGAACGGTTCGCGACCGCCGACATTGCGTTCGGGGGCTTTTCCAACCAGCGCAGTGATCGGCGGCATTGGTCGGTGACCGCCGAGTATAAGTCGCGTTGGAGCGATCGGGTGATCGGCGACATCGCCATCCGGCGGGACGCTTTCAATCGCTTCAGGGATGCGACCAGCCTGCGAGCCTCATTGCTCGTGAAGATCAACGAGGCGATCAGTGTCACAGCGTCGTACGGCGAAGGGATCGCGCAGCCGACCTTTTACGATCTTTACGGATTTTTCCCGGGAAGTTTCATTGGCAATCCATCACTTAGAGCCGAACGTTCGCGTGGCGTCGAAGCGTCCATCCGTTATGCCAGGAGCGGTGTAGGAGCGTCGCTGACCTATTATCGCCAGCGCCTGAAGGACGAGATTGTCGGGACTTATGATCCCCAGACATTCCTCAGCTCGGCCACAAATGCGGATGGAACGAGCCGGCGTCAGGGGATCGAGGCCGAAGCGCAATGGCAACTGGGCAAGGCGGCACGACTGGCGGCGACCTATTCCTACCTGGACGCCAGCGAACCATCGTTCGCAGGGCACCTCCGCGAAGTGCGGCGGCCGCGGCATAGCGGGTCGGTGACGCTCGACGGTGCGCGGGGCAACTTCACCTACGGCGCATCGATCGCCCACGTCGGGCGGCGGGGCGACACTGATTTCGATATTTTCCAGCGGGTCAGCTTGTCGCCATATTGGCTGGCAGGAGCGCGGGTCGCCTACGCGGTGCGACCGGGGGTCGAACTGTTCGGGCGCGTCGCCAATGTCTTCGACGATCGATATCAGGACGTTGTCGGCTATCGCACTGAAGGAAGGAGCGCCTATGCCGGACTTCGCCTTAGTCTCGATCGCTAGTGCGCTAAAAATTGCGTCGCTCAACCTGTGCACCGATGAATATCTGCTGCTGTTGGCGCGGCCAGACGAGGTCGCCAGCGTTACGCGCCTATCGCAGGATCCGGCGGAAATCCTTGCTGTGGCGCCAGGCACGCAACTTTCCGGCCAATCGCGGGTCTGTCGAAAGCGTAATTGGCACGCGACCTACCCTGTTGCTGACGATGGGCGGCAGCGGACGGTCGACGGCGCATCTGGCGCGGCGGATGGAAGTGCGCGTGATTGATCTGCCCTATCCGTTGTCGATTGCCGACGTGGCGGCCAATATGCGGCGGGTCGCGGTGGCTTTGGGCGATGCGCGCCGAGCCGATCGCTGGTTGAAGCAACTGGCGACCCTCCAAGGCAGCCCAAAGGCTCGCAAGCGAGACGCCGTCTTTGTCTCGGGCGGCGGAATCAGCCTGTCGTCGGGCTCGCCAGCGGTGCAGTGGCTTGGTTTGGCAGGCTTGACGCAGCGCCACCTACCGGGCGGACGGGCAACCTTGGAGACCTTACTGGTCACGCCGCCAACGGTGTTGGTGCGGTCCGACTATCGTCGCGGGCAAATGTCGCAAGGGATGCGCTGGTTTGAGCATCCGATCGTGCGGCGGCTGGAAAAGCGCACGTTAACCACCGACGGGCGCGCCTGGACCTGCGCAGGGCCGCTGATGGTGGCAGAGATCGAACGGCTTCGGCGGGCGGTGCGGTGAGGATCGCGGTCGCCTTGGTGCTGCTTGGCGGACTGGGGGCATTGCACCTGGCATTCCCTTACGATCCAGTGGCGGCGGCACGAGCGATCGATCCCGGTCTGGCAACGACCCTACTGGTCGAGCTTCGCCTGCCGCGCACCCTGCTCGCGCTCGGTTATGGCGCGACGCTTGGGATTTGCGGCGCGGCGCTGCAGGCCCTGTTTGCCAATCCCCTCGCCTCGCCCGACATCACCGGAAGCAGCAGCGGCGCGGCGATGGGCGCGGTATTCGCCAGCTACTGGCTCGGCGTGGCCAGCCCGATCCTGATGGCGCTCGCGGGAGCGATGGGGGCAGGACTGGCGCTAGTCGTTGCTGCTGGCGCTGGCGGGGCGGCGCACCGACAAGGTAGCGTTGCTGCTGGCCGGCCTCGCGGTGTCGCTGGCGGCAGGGGCGGCGACCAGCCTGCTGCTTGCGCTCGCCCCCTCTCCGTTCGCGTTCTACGACGCGTTCGACTGGTTGATGGGCAGTTTTACCGACCGCAGCCTCTCCCAGGCGGCAGCGGCACTGCTTCCCGCCACGATCGCCTGCGCGCTGCTGCTGCGCCGCGCCCGGGCGCTCGACCTGATGGCGCTGGGCGACGATGTCGCTTGCCTCGCTCGGATACCGGCCGCGGCGACTGGGGGTCGAAATCATCGCCTCTGCGCGGTCGCGGTCGGGGCGTGCGTGTCGGTGTGTGGGGCAATCGGCTTCGTCGGGTTGATCGCGCCCGTGATCGCGCGGCGACTTGTGCGGGGCCATCCGGGGCGGGCGATCGTCCCGGCGGGGCTGATCGGTGGCGCGCTGGTGCTCGGCGCCGACTTGCTGGTTCGAACCATCCCGCTCGACCGCGCGATTCCAGTCGGAGTGCTAACCACGTTGATCGGCACCCCGATCTTCATCGCGGTGCTGATGGGCATGCGCCGGCGGATGGCGTCATGACGTCATTGCTCGACGCGAAGGCGATCGGCATCGCCGGGCGACTGGCACCGACCGACCTGCTGGTCGAGGCCGGCCAGATGGTGGCGGTGATCGGCCCCAATGGCGGCGGCAAGACCAGCCTGCTGCGCGCGCTGGCGCGGACCGAGGATGCCCTCGGCACGGTGACCATCGACGGTCGAGGACGTCGACCAGAACGCCGAGGCGCTGCGCCGCCACCTGCTCGCCTTCCTGCCCGCGTCGCGCGACGCTACCTGGCCGGTGGCGGTGGCGATTTTCTCTCCCTTGGGCTCAGTTCGCCCGATCCGGCGCGGATCGCTCAACTTGTCGAATTGCTGGAGCTGGCCGCCCTCGCCTCGCGACCCATCGACCAATTGTCGACCGGGGAGCGGGCGCGGGCGATGCTCGGGCGGGCGATTGCCGCAGGTCCGCGATTGCTGCTGCTCGACGAGCCGCTGTCGAACCTCGATCCCTATTGGGTGCTGCGGACGGTCGAGATCGTCCGCGCCGAAATCGCCTCGAACGACAGCGCCGCGCTGGTGTCGGTCCACGACCTGGACATGGCCCGACGCTTCGACCGGCTGCTGCTTGTCAGCGGCGGAGCAGTGATCGCCGACGGTGATCCGGCGAAGGTACTTGGACAGCGATCCTTCGAGCAGGCCTTCCGCGTCAGCCAAAGCGAGCGTGGCTGGGCGATCAGCTAGCCGGCGGATCGGCAATCATCGCGGTGAAATTCGCCTCGGCGGCGAGCTTGCCGTCGACGGTGGCGCGCCCGGTGAACTTGCACACCGAGGACCGCTTCTGGACGAATTCGACATCGAGCGGCAGCAGGCAACCCGGCTCGACCGGAGCCGGAACTTGGCCCCGTCGATCGCCATGAAATAGACCAGCTTGCCGACCTCGCGAGGCCGAGGCTTTCAACCGCGAGTACGCCGGCGGCCTGGGCCAGCGCCTCGACGATCAGCACGCCGGGCATGATCGGGCGTCCCGGGAAATGGCCCTGGAAGAAGCCCTCGTTGATGCGTGACCGCCTTGATCGCGGTGATCGAGACGTCGCGCTCCAAGCCGCTCGACCCGGTCGACCAGCAGCATCGGGTAACGATGCGGGAAGCGCCGCCATCACCCGCCGATGTCGAGCGGGCCGATGACGGCGCTTCCGTCAACCGATCTCGCTCACCGGCCGCGTCGGGCGGTTCTGCTGCGGCAGCGGGGTGACGCTGACCGACGGGGAGCTGCTGATTGAGCGCGGCGAGCACGTCGGCCGTGACGTCCGAAGCGCTGTTGCTGGCGAGGGTCGCATTCTTGCCGAGCACGACATCGCGCCTGGCGACGGGCGCGAACCTGATCCGCAATCAGCGACCGACGCGGCTGGCGATCTGCTGCTGCACATTGGCCTGGATCGCTCGATCGAGCGCTGCTTGTTGGCAAGCTCGGTCTGGGCCGCCTGCTGCTTCGTCTGGAACGCGGTGACGCGGGTCCGAAGCGCGGCGTCGGGTTGCTTGCCGGCCAGCGCCTTGACCGCGGCCTCGAGCGAGGCTGCTTCGGGCTTGAGCTGCGTTTCGAGCGCCTGGGCGCGGGTCTGACCCTGCTGGACCTGGCTCTGGATCGAGGCCGAGGCAGCGCGGCAGGCAGTGCATTCGCTGAGCACCTTGTCGAGGTCGACGATCAGCACGGCCGGAGCCGCAACGGCCGGCCGAAGGTAGGGTGAATGCGGTCGCGGCGAGCGCGACGGCAACGATCATCTTGCGCATCAGAATTGGGTTCCTACGTTGAACGAGAAGAGCTTGGTGTCATCGCCTTCCTGCTTGAGCAGGGCCTTGGCGAGATCGATGCGCAACGGGACCGAACGGCGAATTCCAGTTGACCCCGACACCGATCGACAGGCGCGGCTTGGGCGAATTGCCGATAGAAGATTTCCTTGAAGCCGGCATTCGCCTGCTAGGTGAAATGCCGGCCTGCCGGCACGCGAGGTCGCGCATCGCCGATCCGCTCAGCGCCTGGATCAGGCCGCGCGCGGTGACGGGCGTCGGCGTCGTCAGGTGCCGAAGCAGAACCGGGCTCATCGTCAGATGGGCTTCGTCAGGCTCCAAACCGACCCGATGTCGACGAACGCCGACGGGCGCAGGCCGAGGCTGCGCATATTCGCGCTGACCGGGAATTTCGAGCTCGATCCGGCCCATGTAATAGGCCCGGCCGCCGAGCGCATCCGAGATCGGGTCGCCTTCGGTGACGAGCGTGCGTGGGCGTTGCGTAAAGCACGCGCTCGACCCGCGGGCCGATGCCGCGAATGTCGAAACCGCGCATCTGCGCCCCGAAGAAGCGGTCGGTGAGGCGGATCGGCGTCACGGCCCGCGCCCGGCGTACTCCTGCAGCGGGTGGATATAGCCGCCTCGCCATGGACCGAGAGCACGAACCCTGCCGGAAGCGGGAAATATTTGGTCGCGTCGACGCGCGTCCGGACATATTTGACGTCGCCGCCAAGCCCCGCGAAATCCTGGCTCAGCACAACGCGCTGGCCACGCGTGGCGCGAATGCCGTTGCGATTGTCGAAGATCAGCGAATAGCCGACCGACCGACTGATCAGTGGTGCCCGATCTCGTCGCACAGATAGCGACCGGCCGTGGCCGGATCGCATTCATCGCTGTCGAACGGGCCGGTGCCGTCGAGGTCGGTGAAGAAGGTGTCCTTGTCGAGCGTCAGCTTGTCCTGCACCAGCTGATAGCGCGTGCCGAAGCTGAGAATTCGGTGACCGGGAAACCCAGCCGCAGCCGCGGCGCCGGTGCTGAGTCTGCGAATAGGTCGTCTCGCGGCTCGCTGCCCTGACGCTGTTGAAGCTGTTGTAGTCGCGACGATAGATGTCGCCGCCGAGCAGGATGTTCTTGTCGAACAGATAAGGCTCGACGAAGCCGAGCTGGGCCGAACGCGAATAGCGCGACCAGTTGACACCGGCGTTCACCTCCTGGCCCTTGCCCATGAAATTGCGCTGCGCGATCGTCGCCGAGACGATGAACTTCTCGAGGCTCGAATAGCCGGCCGACAGCTGCAGCTCGCCGGTCGACTTTTCCTCGACGTCGACGCCCAGGATCACCCGGTCGGGGGTCGAGCCCTGGGTCTGCTTGATCTCGAGTTTCTCCTGGAAGAAGCCGAGGCTCTGGATTCGGTCCTGGCTGCGCTTGACCTTGACGGCGTTGAACGCGTCGCCCTCGTTGACCCGGAACTCGCGGCGAATGACCTTGTCGCGGGTGACCGTATTGCCCTGGATGTCGATCCGCTCGACATAGACGCGCGGCGTTTCATTGACCCGGAACTGGATGTTCATCAGCCGCTTTTCGGCGTCGCGATCATAGGCCGGATTGATGTCGGCGAAGGCATAGCCCTGCGCGCCGGCGACCTCGCTCAGCACCGTCGACGACATCCTCGACCGCCTTGGCGTTGAACCAGTCACCCGGACTGCAGCCGGATCAGCGTTGGTCAGGGTTTCCTTGTTGAGATCGCGCAACTTGCTTTCGGTCTCGATCGTGCCGAACTTGTAGCGCGGGCCTTCCTCGATCACATAGGTGATGACGAAGTCGCGGCGGTCGGGGGTCAGTTCGGCGAGCGCCGAGACGACGCGGAAATCGGCATAACCCTCAGTCAGATAAAAAGCGCGCAGCTTCTGCTGGTCGGCGGCAAGCCGATCGGGATCATAGCTGTCGTTCGACTTGAAGAAGCCAAGCACGCCGCCGGCTTCCTTGGTGAACATTTCCTTGCGCAGGCGGCCGTCGCCGAACTGCTCGTTGCCGATGATGTTGATCGCGCGGACCTTGGACGTGGGGCCCTCGTTGATCTCGAACACGAGGTCGACGCGATTTTGGTCGAGCTGGACGATCTTAGGCTCGACCGTCGCCGCGAAGCGCCCGCCGCGCTTGTACAATTCGATGATCCGGTCGACGTCGGAACGGACCTTGGAACGAGTGAAGATCTGGCGCGGAGCGAGCCGGATCTCGGGCTGGATCTTGTCGTCCTTGATGCGTTTGTTGCCCTCAAGGATGATGCGGTTGATGACCGGGTTTTCCCTGATCTGGATGACCAACTGGCCGGTCTCGGCCCCGGTGATGACGACGTCCGCGAACAGCTCGGTCGCGTACAGATCCTTGAGCGCGGTATCGAGCGATTCGGCCGAATAATCCTGACCCGGAGAGAGGTTGGAATAAGAGATAACGGTCGCCGGTTCGAGCCGCTCGGCGCCGCGCACCGAGATCGAGCGGATCGTCCCTGTTGCCGGGGCATTCACCACCGGCGCCTGCTGGACTGGCGCTGGCGCGGGCTGAACAGCGTCCTGCGCGTACAAGGGCGACGACAGACCGCCGAGGATCGTTCCGACCAGGAGCAGTGCGCTGGTGCGCTTACCGATTGACTTGGGTGTTGAAATCACGCGTTCCCGCCCTCTTGCTACTGAAGCCAGGCGCTTGCCAACGCCGTGCCAGAAAACTTTCGCCAGCCCTGCCCGACCTGCGCTAACCAATCAAGCGCCCAACACCATCCCAAAGGCCGAAAAAGCCGAGATCATTGAAGGTTGCGACCAACAGTAGGGCAAGCAGGAATGCGAGCCCGCCGCGGAACGCCCATTCGACCACTCGATCGCTGGCACGACGCCGCCGGACCGCCTCGATCGAGTAAAGGACAAGATGACCGCCATCCAGCATCGGGATTGGGAGCAAGTTGATGAATCCCAGATTAATCGAGAAGAATGCAATCAATTGGATGAAGTCGAGCAGCCCGATCGAGGCCTGCTGCCCGGCGATCTGCGCCATGCGTAGCGGCCCGCCCAAATCCTTGAGCGAGCGGCGCCCGCTGATGATTTGCCAAAGGCCGTCGATCATCGCTTGCGTCGTCTTGATGGTGTAATCCGTCGCCTCCGGAATCAGGCGCAACAACGGGACCTCGACAAACTGCCGCCGACCGCCGCTCACCCCCAGTTGGCCGATGCGGAAGCGTTGGCCGAAGCGGTCGGCCTCCATCACCGTGCCGAGCTGGGCGGGGAGAATCAGCAGAGCATTGTCCCGGACCAGATGGATGTCGACCGTTTCGCCCGGCCGCAGGCTAACGGTCCGCGCCAGATCCTCGAAGCTGGGCGTATCGCGCCCGGCAATCTCAGTGATCCGATCGCCGACCTTGAGGCCGGCGGATGCGGCGGCGCTGCCCGGAGCGATCGAGCTGACCACCGCGGGAGTCTGGGGAACGCCATAAGCGGCGAAAAAGGCGACGAAAATCAGGATGGCGATGAGGAAGTTGGTCATCGGCCCGGCAAGGACAATCAGGAACCGCTGCCATGGCGGGCGCAGATGGAAACTCTGTCGGCGCTGGTCAGCCGAAAGATCGCCACTCGGCGCGGGGGCACTAGTGGCGTCGGCATCGCCAACAAATTTGACATAGCCCCCCAACGGGAGCGCCGCGACCTTCCAGCGAGTGCCGCGCTTGTCGGTCCAGCCGAAGACTTCCTTGCCAAAACCGATCGAGAAAGCTTCCGCCCCGACCCCGAACCAGCGCGCTACCCAGTAATGGCCAAGCTCGTGCAAGATGATCAATGGCCCGATCGCGCCCAGGAAGGCGAGGATCATGAACCATGCCGGGGGTTGCGACAGCATCAGGCGGCCATGGCTTCGAGCGAAGCGCCGACCGTGCGCCGCACCGCCTGGTCGATTTCGATCACGTCCGCGATCGAGGCCGGCGCGGGCGCGTCGGTCTGCTCGACGGCGCGTTCGACCGTTGTGGCAATCTCGCCAAATGCGATCCGCCGATTGAGGAAAGCGGCGACCGCCAGTTCATTGGCAGCGTTGAGGACGATCGCCTCCCCCTTCCCGCTTTCGAGCGCCGCCCGCGCCAGACGGAGCGAGGGAAATCGTTCGGAATCGGGGGCTTCGAACGTGAGGCTCGCAATCTTGATCAAATCCAGGGGCTCGGCGCGGGTGGCGATGCGATCGGGATAAGCCAGGCAATGGGCAATCGGGATGCGCATGTCGGGCGAGCCAAGTTGGGCAATGGTCGACCCGTCGACATATTCGACCATCGAATGGATGACCGACTGCGGGTGGACGAGGATGTCGATCCGATCCGACGGTAAGCCGAACAGATGATGCGCCTCGATCAGTTCGAGCCCCTTGTTCATCATCGTCGCGCTGTCGATCGAAATTTTGGCGCCCATTGACCAATTGGGATGCTTGAGTGCCTGTTCCGGACGAGCGACATCCATGTCGGCTTTGCTCCAGGTCCGAAACGGGCCGCCACTGGCGGTGAGGATTAGTCTTGCGACGCCATCATAACTATTGCCGGTAAGGCATTGGAAGATGGCATTATGTTCGCTGTCGACCGGCAAGATCGTTGCACCGGTCCGCTTGGCGGCGTCGATCATCAGTGAGCCAGCGGTCACCAGCGCTTCCTTATTGGCAAGTGCGATCGTCCGCCCAGCCTCGACCGCCGCCATCACCGGCTCCAGCCCGGCACAGCCGACAATCGCCGCCATCACCCATTCAGCCTCGCCGGCCGCGGCCTCGAGCATGGCGTCATGGCCGGTGGCGGCGCGGCAATCGGTCCCGGACAATGCCTCGCGCAACTCGGGCAATCTGGACTCGTCGGCGATCACCGCGAGACTTGCGCCGGTGCGGCGCGCGCAATCGGCCAGCGCCGCGGCGTTGGTGGCCGCGGTGAGCGCCACTACCTCGAACCGGTCATGATGGCGCTCGACCAGGTCGAGAGTCGAAGTGCCGACCGATCCGGTCGCGCCGAGAATGGAAATACGCCGCTTCAAAGCAGGCCTCCTGCCTGGAATAGGCCAGTCAATAGGGCAACCACCACCAGCCCGTCGAGCCGGTCGAGGACACCGCCATGGCCGGGCAGCATCGAACCGCTGTCCTTGGCCCCGGCGCGGCGCTTGAGCCAGCTTTCGAACAGATCGCCGCCTTGCGCCGCCACCGCGAACGCCGGCGCGAGCCACAGCAAGGCCGGCGGCAGCATGACGAACTGGGTCCAGGCCCAGCCGGCGAGCCCGGCACTCGCCATGCCACCGATCAGCCCGGCCCAGGTCTTGTTGGGGCTGATCGTTGGCGCCAGCTTCGGCCCGCCGATCGCGCGACCAGCGAAATAAGCCCCAATGTCAGTCGTCCAGGTGACGATGAAGACCCACAAGATCAATTCGAGCCCCTGGGGCGCCCGGTCGCGCAGCCACAGCAAGGCGAGTGCAGGGAGTAAGGCGTAGGCGAACCCCGCGATCATCCAGCCCGGGCCCCAGCGTCCGGTCAAGTGGCGCCACTCGACGAACATCGCCCCGGCGGCGACAGCGACGAGGATGGCGAAGACATAACCGCCAAGGTACGCCGCCACTAGCGCCACCGCCGCCATGACCATTGCCGCCAGCGTGCGGAGCAGCAATTCGTTCATCGGCCGCCAAACCGCCGCTGGCGCGACGCAAATTCGCCAAGCGCGGCGGCGAAATCCTGCTCGTCGAAGTCGGGCCACAAGGTGTCGACGAACATCAGCTCGGCATAGGCCGCCTGCCACAGCAGGAAGTTGGACAGTCGCACTTCGCCCGAGGTGCGGATGAGCAGGTCGAGCGGCGGCAAGTCGGCGGTCTGCAGCGCGGCGTCGATCGCGGCTTCGTCAATGTTGGCCGGGTCGCGGGTGCCGGCCTGCACCTCCTCCGCCATGCGCCGGGCGGCAGCGGCAATTTCACCACGCGAGCCATAGCTGAGTGCGACCACCAGGGTCAGCCGCCGATTGTCGGCGGTTCGTTCGACTGCGGCTTGCAACCGCGCCTCCAGCTGGGGGCCAAACGCCGCCGGATCGCCGATCAGCCGGAGCCGGACGCCTTCCTGCTCGAGGGTCTGCAATTCCTTTTCGACATAATAGCCGAGCAATCCTTTGAGGTCGCTGACTTCCTCCTCCGGACGACGCCAGTTCTCGGACGAGAAAGCGTAGAGGGTGAGGACATCGACGCCGGCTTCCGCCGCGGCGCGCAGGGTCTTTCGGACGGCTTCGGCGCCCGCCCGATGCCCAGCTGCGCGCGGCAGCGAGCGCTTCGCCGCCCAGCGCCCGTTGCCGTCCATGATGATCGCGACATGACGCGGAGCCGCGCCCCCGCCCGTAGGCTGGATAGGCAGGTCGGCCCCTTCCAGCGCGGCGGGCCTGATGCTCACCGTCCGAGGATTTCCTGTTCCTTGGCATGCGCGGACGAATCAATCTCCTTGATCGTGTCATCGGTCATCTTCTGGACCTCGACCTCGAGCCGCTTGCGCTCGTCTTCGCTGATCTCGTGCTTTTTCTCGTCGACCTTCAAATGATCCATCCCGTCGCGACGGACATTGCGCGCCGCGATCCGCGCTTTCTCGGCATATTGGCCAACCAGTTTGGCCAATTCCTTGCGCCGCTCCTCGGTCAGATCGGGGATCGGGAGGCGAATCATGGTCCCGTCGGTGATCGGGTTCAGGCCGAGCCCCGCCGAACGGATCGCCTTTTCGACCGGGCCGACATTGCCCTTGTCCCACACCTGGACCGACAGCAACCTGGGCTCGGGCGCGGAGACCGTGGCGACCTGGTTGAGCGGCATTTGCGCGCCATAGACCTCGACATTGATCGGATCGAGCAGGTTGATCGACGCACGGCCAGTGCGAAGCCCGACGAGGTCATGTTTCAGCGCTTCGACCGCGCCATGCATGCGGCGTTGCAAATCGGCCTTGTCATAGGTCGGCATAGTCACTCTCCATCCTGAACGATCGTTGCGGTTCCGCCCCCGGCCAGCACTTCGGCGAGATTGCCGGGCTGCCGGATGTTGAACACCACGATCGGAATATCATTGTCGCGGCACAGCGCCACCGCAGATGCGTCCATCACCTTCAAATCGTCGGCAAGCATCCGGTCGTAGCCGATGACGTCATAGCGCTTGGCATCGGGCACCTTTTTCGGATCGGCATCGTAAATGCCATCGACACTGGTGCCCTTGAACAAGGCATCGCACTTCATCTCGGCAGCACGAAGTGCGGCGCCGGTATCGGTGGTAAAATAGGGGCTGCCCACACCCGCGGCGAAAATGACCACCCGGCCTTTGGCGAGGTGGCGTTCGGCGCGGCGGCGGATTACCGGCTCGCACACCTGGTCCATCTTAATCGCCGACTGGACGCGGGTTTCGACCCCGATCTGTTCGAGCGCATTCTGCATCGCAAGCGCGTTCATCACGGTCGCCAGCATGCCCATATAATCGGCCTGGGCGCGGTCCATGCCCTTGGCCGCGCCGGCCATTCCACGGAAGATATTGCCGCCGCCGATGACGAGGCACAGCTCGAACCCCTGGTCGCGGGCCGCTTTGACCTCCTGCGCCAAGCTGGCGACCGCGTCCTGGTCGATGCCGAACTGGCCGGCCCCCATCAACGCCTCACCCGACAGCTTCAGCAGAATGCGGTTGAAGCGCGGGCGGGTCATGCTCTCTCCTGGGTCGGGACGCCCCTAACACGATGGGCGACCCGCGCTTTAAGGCGCCCTCGTCCTGCTGCCAACCGCCTAGTTGTGCAAGGCTGCTTGCTTCACCTTGAAATTCCTCGCACCTTCGGGCGCGAAGGGGGTCATGCAGTGGCGAGCATATTCCTGAGTTACAGTCGGGCGGATTCAGCCAGGGCGCGAACCTTCGCCACCTTGCTGGAGCGCCACGGCCACAGGGTATGGTGGGATCGCTTTATCCGCGGTGGCACTCAATACAGCAAAGAAATCGAAAAAGAGCTGAAGTCGGCGGACGTGGTGCTCGTCCTGTGGTCGGTGGAATCGGTCGAGAGCGCATGGGTCCGCGACGAGGCGGCGGTCGGCCGCGATTCCGCTCGCCTGATCCCGATCACGATCGACGGTACCGAGGCCCCGCTCGGCTTTCGCCAGTTGCAGGCGATCGATTTATCCAAGCGCCGGATCGATCGCGCCGGTCGGACCGCGCTCCTGACCGCGATCGATAGCATCGCGGGGTCGGTGGGTTCTGAGCGAGGCAACGACGCGTCGCGTCGCCGGGGTCGGAGACGATCAATATTGTCGATGCAAGCGGCTGCGATCGCGGTCGCGATCCTGGCGGTTGCAGCCGTGATACTCTGGCAGGTACGGGATACCGGCAATCGGGCCCCGTCGGTCGCGGTTGCCGCTGTGGAACAGAGCGCGAGCGCCAAAGCACTGGCATCCGATCTACTGATCAAGTTGGGCGTATTGCAGGCGACGCATGCCGAAGCCCTGCAACTGGTCAATTCGAATTCCAGACGGAAACCGGACTTCGTCATCCAGGTCAGCGGCGTGACTGCCGGAGCCCAGGCCAATCTCATGCTGGTCGATCGGGCCGGCAGCCTGTTGTGGTCGGAAGAATTCAGCGCCCCCAGCGGTAAGCCGGCGGACCTTCGCCAGCAAATGGCCTATTCAGCGGCAAAAGTGCTCGAATGCGCGGTGCAAGCTGTGGCTGCGAAGGTCGACCTTGCCACCCTCAAGCTTTACCTCAGTGGCTGCGCCAATCTCTCCAGTCTCCTGGCACTCGACCCGAAAGCCGCGACGGACATCTTCGAAAAAGTCACGAATCAGGCGCCGCGGTTCGAAGGTGCCTGGAAGAAGCTCCTCATCGCCGACATCCGCATGCTGCGCCTCCGCGGGCGCGCCAACGTAGACGCCCGGCGAATCCTGCAACGGCGGGTCGCCGAGGCGAGGCGTTTTCACCCTGAGTTGCCAGAGGCCTTTCTGGCCCAGTCATGGCTATCGCCTACAAGGCCATTGTCGGGATGGATAAACCTGGTGGCACAAGCCCGGGCGAAGGACCCGACCAATCCCGAAATCCTTGCGTTCGAATCGCTGATGAATGGGAATGTGGGGCTTATTCGCGAGTTCGGTTGAAAGTGGGCGCAAGGCCGTGAGGGCTGACCCGCTTTCGGCATCGGTGCGCGACACGCTGATTACCGCCCTGCTCAACAGCGGACAGGTCGACGAGGCACGAGAAGAACTGGGTAAGATGGAGCGTCTGTGGCCTGGGGCGACCAACGTCCTTCAAGCCCGGTTCGCGCTCGAGTTTCGGGTCGGAAACGCGGCCGAGGCGACAGAGATGATGCGGTCGGGCAACCTTGGTCCCGGTTTCACGCCGACATCGCCCTTGGCCTGGATGGCCCATGAAAGTTATCTCGGGGCGCGAATGGCTTCGACCCCGGAAAATAAACGGCTGGCGATCCAGAATGCCCGCGCCCTTTATGCGGAAGATCCGAGCACATCCTGGGTCGTGGCCAGGGCGCTCTCAGAATTTGGTAGCCTCGACGAACTGATTGCATTCTTGGAAGCCAGCGACGCCAGAGTTCCCCCGAATACAACGTGGACATTATTTCGAACGACGTTCGCGCCACTCCATCACGACCGGCGGTTCATGCGGCTTGCGGCCAGGTTCGGGCTCGTCGATTATTGGGTCGAAAGCGGGAAATGGCCAGATTTCTGCTCGGATCCGCGCCTTGGCTACGATTGCAAGGCAGAAGCAGCGAAAGTCCGGCGCTGATACGAAAAGGGCGGAGCCGAAGCCCCGCCCTTCCCTAAATCTTCTCAAACCGGGTTCGGTCAGGCGACCGGCTGGGGAACGCCCGAGGCAGCGGCGACTTCGGCGGCGAAGTCGCTTTCGGCCTTGGCGATGCCTTCGCCGAGCTGGAAGCGTTCGAATGCCTTCAGCGTGATCGGCGCACCGGCGTCCTTCGACGCGGCGGCGACGACGTCGGCGACCGGGGTCTTGCCGTCGATGACGAACAGCTGGCTGAGGAGCGCATTTTCCTTGGCGAACTTGGCCATCGTGCCGTCGACCATCTTCTCGACGATGTTGGCCGGCTTGCCGCTCTCGTTGGCTTTCTCGATCGCGATCGCGCGCTCGCGAGCGAGCAGGTCCGCGTCGAGCCCGTCGGCATTGAGCGCGAGCGGGTTGGCGGCGGCGATGTGCATCGCCAGCTGCTTGCCAAGCGCGGTCAGCGTGTCGGCCGGAGCCGAGCCTTCAAGCGCGACCAAGACACCGATCTTGCCCATGTTGGGCGCGGCGGCATTGTGAACATAGCTCACCACCACGCCTTCGCTGACCTCGAGCAGGGCCGCTCGGCGGAGCGACTGGTTCTCGCCGATCGTGGCAATGTTCTCGGTGAGCTTTTCCTCGACCGTGCCGCCGCCCGGATAGGCCGCCGCCTTGAGCGCCTCGGCGTCGCCGCCATTGCCCAGCGCCAGTTCGGCGACATTGCGGACGAAATCCTGGAACTGCTCGTTCTTGGCGACGAAATCGGTTTCCGAATTGATCTCGACGACCGCGCCGCGAGCACCCGAAACGGCGACCCCGACCAGACCTTCCGCGGCGGTGCGGCCGGCCTTCTTGGCGGCAGCGGCAAGACCCTTGGCGCGCAGCCAGTCGACCGACGCTTCCATCTCGCCGTTGTTCTCGGACAATGCCTTCTTGCAGTCCATCATGCCGGCGCCAGTGCGCTCGCGCAGTTCCTTCACCGAAGCGGCGGTGATTTCAGCCATGTCATTTGATCCTTTGAATAACATACGGCCCGGCCGTCGACAGGATCGACAGTCCGGGCCGCGGTAGATGGGGGCGCGGCCCCCGATTGTTAAGCTTCCAGCGCGGCCTCGACCGGCGGTTCGGCCATTGCGCCAATATCCTCGCCACGGGCGGCGGCGTTGCCGGTCTTGCCCGACATCGCTGCATTGGCGACGGCCTCGCAATAGAGGCGAATGGCACGTGCGGCGTCATCGTTACCGGGGACCGGGAAAGCGATGCCGTTCGGGTTCGAATTGGAATCGAGGATCGCGACGACCGGGATGCCGAGGACGTTGGCCTCTTTAATCGCCAGCTCTTCCTTGTTCGAATCGATCACGAACATGACGTCGGGAAGCCCGCCCATGTCGCGGATGCCGCCAAGGCTCTTTTCGAGCTTGTCGCGTTCGCGCGTCTGCTGGAGCACTTCCTTCTTGGTCAGGCCGGCAGTGTCGCCGCTGAGCTGCTCTTCAAGCGTCTTGAGGCGCTTGATCGAGTTGGAAACAGTCTTCCAATTGGTCAGCATGCCGCCGAGCCAGCGATGGTTGACGAAATGCTGGCCCGACACGCGGGCGGCCTCGGCCACCGCGTCCTGCGCCTGGCGCTTGGTGCCGACGAACAGCACCTTGCCGCCGCGGGCGACAGCCGAATTGACGAAGTCGAGGGCACGCGCGAACAGCGGCACGCTCTGCGACAGGTCGATGATGTGAACGCCGTTGCGGTCGCCGAAAATGTACGGCTTCATCCGCGGATTCCAGCGGTGGGTCTGGTGGCCAAAGTGGGCGCCAGCTTCGAGCAATTGCTGCATCGTGACGACGGGAGTCGCCATAGGATAGTCTCCTTCCGGTTTTACCTCGGCGGATCCTGTAACCCCGGATCAAGTCCGGGGCACCGGTATGGTGGTTCCGCCTGTGGAATGCCCGGCCCCCTAGCGAAGGCCCGCCTCAAACGCAACCCCGATTTAGCACTTGACAGCATGAGAACAAAACACGAACATCGTTTAGTTGAAGAAGGTCAGGCGTCGGATAATGGAACGAAAACCGCCATTTGTTGGTTGGGCGCCGTAACGAAGGATGAGAATATGATCGCAGCCTTAGCCACCATCGCGTTCCTCGCCGCCGCCTGGGCAGCGATCGTTGCGGTTTCCGCAAGCCTTGAGGATAGCATTGGCAAGATCGGCAGCGCGCTGCGTGGACAGAGCGTCCTTCCGGCCCCTACCCCGATCGCGCTTCGGGTCAGCCAGCGTTATCCGTCGGGCCGCTTGCAGCGGGTGCGCGCGCGTCCGGCAATCCGCGCCGCTGCTTGACCCTGGCATAGCTTGCCAGGCTGAACGGCACGACCGCGAGATACAGCGCCGAAACTGCCAACAACGTCACCCACGGTTCGTTGATCAGCGCTGCACCGAGCAAGGCAACCCCAGCCAACGCGAAAAGGCGCGAGCCGCGGCGGATGCGGATCGAGGTCCAGCTGAAGGTCGGGACGCTGGAAATCATCAGCAGTGCGATAAACAAGGTCCACGGCATGACGATCTGCCACATGCGGAACAGGTCGTTGCCGGTAATCAACCACAGATAGATCGGGACGAAGGCAAGCCCTGCCCCCGCAGGCGCCGGAACCCCGGTATTGAAGCCGGCCGACTTGTGCGGCTGGAGGTCGGCGTCGATGCGCGCGTTGAATCGTGCCAGACGAAGCGCGCAACACACGGCCAGCGCCAGTGCGGCAATCCAGCCGAACCGCGGCGCCGACTGCAGCGACCACAGGAACAGAATCAGCGCCGGGGCGGTCCCGAAGGCAATATTGTCGCTTAAACTGTCGAGTTCGGCGCCGAACTTGCTGTTGGCCTTGAGCAGCCGCGCCAATTGGCCGTCGAGCCCGTCGAGCACGCCCGCGCCGATGATGCAAGCCAAGGCCAGCGGCCAGTGGCCCGCCTCGCCATTGGCGGCGGTGATGGCGAAGCGCACCCCGGTAAGGCCCGAGCAGAGCGCCAATGCGGTAATGGCGTTGGGAGCGAACGCCCGAAACGGAATGCGCGTGACGTTCGGGCGGCATGCTCACTGGCTGCTGCCCGATCGCTGCGGATCGACCCCGATCTCGCCGAGGATCGTCTCGCCGGCGATGGCGCGCTGGCCGAGCAATATCTGGCTGCCGGTGCCAGCGGGAAGGAACACGTCGACGCGGCTGCCGAAGCGGATCAGGCCAATCCGTTCGCCCGCCGCGACGCGGTCGCCCTCGGCCACGAAGGCCATGATCCGCCGAGCCACGAGCCCGGCGATCTGAGTGAAGGCGATCTTCACCCCGTCCTCACGCTCGACCAGGAAATGCTGGCGCTCATTGTCCTCGCTCGCCTTGTCGAGGTCGGCATTGAGGAACTTGCCCGGGATATAAGCGATCTTGCGGATCGTGCCGGCGATCGGCGAGCGATTGATGTGGACGTCGAACACGCTCATGAAAATCGACACGCGGGTGAACTCGCCGGTGAGTTCGCCCGCGAGCTCGGGCGGTGCGGGCACGCGGGTGATCATCGTCACCAGCCCGTCGGCGGGGGCGACGATCAGCCTGGGATCGGTCGGCGTGGTCCGAATCGGATCGCGGAAGAAGGTCGCGACCCAGATCGTCACCAGCACCAGCAGCCAGCCGAGGAACGGACTGATCAGGCTGTATACGGCCAGCGCGATGAAGGCCGCGATGAGGGCGAATTTGCGCCCCTCGGGATGGACCGAAGGGAAGCGCCATTTGACCGCGGTCAGGTGGCTGTCGGGTTTCTCGATGATGGGCATGGCGTCTCCTTAGTGGCGGCATGCCCGGGCCGCAATGACGCGGTTGCCTTGATCCGGAGCGACGCTTAAGGCGCGGCGCGACCCCCACAATTTCGGATGCAGGACGTTTCCATGGCCAAGATCAAGGTGAAGAACCCGGTCGTCGAACTCGACGGCGACGAGATGACCCGGATCATCTGGCAGTGGATCCGCGAGAAGCTGATCCTTCCCTACCTCGACATCGACCTCAAATATTACGACCTCGGGATCGAGAAGCGCGACGAGACCGACGACAAGATCACCGTCGAGGCGGCAAAGGCGATCAAGCAATATGGCGTCGGCGTGAAGTGCGCGACGATCACGCCCGACGAGCAGCGCGTCGAGGAATTCAAGCTCAAGAAGATGTGGAAGTCGCCCAACGGCACGATCCGCAACATCCTCGGCGGCGTCGTCTTCCGCGAGCCGATCGTGATCGACAATATCCCGCGCATCATCCCCGGCTGGACCGACCCGATCGTCATCGGCCGTCATGCCTTTGGCGACCAGTATAAGGCGACCGACTTCGTGGTCCCGGGCCCCGGCAAACTGACCATGAAGTTCGTCGGCGAAGACGGCCAGGTGATCGAACATGAAGTGTTCGAATATCCCGTCCGCCGGCGTGGCGATGGGAATGTACAACCTCGACGAATCGATCCGCGATTTCGCGCCGCGCCTGCCTCAACTATGGCCTGCAGCGCGAATGGCCGGTGTACCTTAGCACCAAGAACACCATCCTGAAGGCCTATGACGGGCGCTTCAAGGACATCTTCCAAGAAGTATTCGACCGCGAATTCAAGGAGAAGTTCGCCGAGGCCGGGATCGAATATCAGCATCGCCTGATCGACGACATGGTCGCCTCGGCGCTCAAGTGGAGCGGGAAGTTCGTGTGGGCGTGCAAGAATTACGACGGCGACGTCCAGTCCGACCAGGTCGCGCAGGGCTTCGGCAGCCTCGGTCTGATGACCAGCGTGCTGATGACCCCCGACGGCCAGACGGTCGAGGCCGAAGCCGCGCATGGCACCGTCACCCGCCATTACCGCATGCACCAGCAGGGCAAGGCGACCTCGACCAACCCGATCGCATCGATCTTCGCCTGGACCGGCGGCCTCAAGTTCCGCGGCAAGCTCGACGACACTCCCGAAGTGGTCGAAGTTCGCCGAGACGCTGGAAAAGGTCTGCGTCGAGACGGTCGAGCAGCGGCAAGATGACCAAGGATCTCGCGATCCTGGTCGGTCCCGACCAGGCGTGGATGACGACCGAACAATTCTTCGAGGCGATCCGCGAAAATCTCGAGGCCAAGATGGCGGTCGCGGCCTAACCATAGGCGTCGGGCGAGCGCACCCGCTCGCGTCTGACCCCGAGGCCGATCATTCGCCCCGGGATCCGGCGTAGCAGCGGGAAGCGGTCAAGCATGCGAATGATGAAAGGCGGGCTCACCGTGCCGCCGCTCAGCACCGGCCCGATGACACCGTTCTGGGCCGCCACCTGACCGGACTGGATGATTCGCGTCGGAAGCAGGCGGCGTTGCCGGACTCTCGATCAGAAGGGAATCGACCCCCTCTCCACGCGCCAGCGGCACGGCGAGAATGTTGGCGGCGGCGACCGCATCCTGAATGGCGAGGTTGATCCCGATGCCGCCGATCGGGCTCATCGCGTGGGCGGCGTCGCCGATCGCCAGCAGGCCGGGCCTCGACCAGTCGGTCAGCCGGTCGACCGCCACACTGAGCAATTTGATGTCGTCGTCGCGGGCCAGGAAAGCGCCCTGGAAGGTCAGGTCGGGGAAGGAAGCTTCGACCTCGCCGCGAAGCCACGGCAAACCCTTGGCGCGAACCGCCGCTTCCTCGCCCTTGCCGATGACGAACGCGGCCTGCCAATAATCGTCGCGGTCGATCAGCACTACGATCCGCCCGGGACGCACCGAGCCGCGCAGGGCGTCGCCGCCCTCGTCGACCTTGGGCAGCTTGAACCACAGGACGTCGATCGGCGCGCCGAGGGTTTCGACGCCAAGCAGACCGAGACTTCGCACCAGCGACGAACGGCCATCGGCGGCAATCACCAGCTTGCCAGCGCGTTCTTCCCGGCCCGAAACGAAGCGGACTCCGACGACCCTCGACTGCTCCTCGACGAAGCCGGCCACCGGCTCCTCCATCCGCAAGGTGAAACCGGGATAGCGGCTCGCCTCGTGACGCAGGAAATCGAGAAATTCCCACTGCGGCATCAGCGCGATGAACGGCGCCACGGTGGCGAGGTGGGACAAGTCGCCGATGCGCCATTCGCGATCGGCAATTCGAAGCTGGGCGCGGTCGACCCGGTTGTGCGGTCGCTGGAGGAAACGCTCGAGCATGCCGAGCTGGTCGAGGATTTCCATGGTCGAGGGGTGGACCGTGTCGCCGCGGAAATCGCGGAAGAAGTCGGCATGTTTCTCGAGCACCGTGACCGAGACGCCGGCGCGGGCGAAGAGCAGCCCGGCCATCATCCCGGCGGGGCCGCCACCGACGATCAGGACGTCGCTATCGGCCACCGATTCGTTTTCGCAAAAGTCGCAAAAGTCGCGCTACGTCGTGCGACCTTCCGGGCCTGGCGAGTCCGAAAAACGGAATTCCAGCCCTGTCCGTCGAGTGACGTCATGACGGCAGTGAAGCAGACGAAATCCTACATTGGAAGCGAAACTTGCAGAGCCGGTGACAAGCGCCGCCGCCCATGCTCTTAGAGAGCGATGGCCGGCGAATTTCACATGACTCCTGCATTGAGCGACACGCTGACCATCCTCGGCGCGGCGGGTATCGTCATTCCGGCGTTCGCCCGGCTGAAAATCTCGCCGATCATCGGCTTCATCCTGGTCGGCATCCTCGCTGGTCCGTTCGGGCTCGGCCAATTCGTGCGCCAATATCCGTGGTTGGAGACGATCACCATCACCGACCCGGTGGCGATGGCACCGTTCGCCGAATTCGGGATCATCCTGCTGCTGTTCGCGATCGGGCTGGAACTGAGCTTCAAGCGGCTGGTGACAATGCGGCGGCAGGTGTTCGGGATCGGCGCGGCGGAACTTGGCTTTGGGGCGCTGTTGATCGGCGGGGTGCTGATCCTGATGGGCAATTCCCTGCAAGCGGCAATCGTGCTCGGCCTGGCGCTGGCCATGTCCTCGACCGCGCTGGTGATCCCGCTGGCGGGCACCACCAGCCCGGCGGGCAAGGCGGCGTTTGCCATGCTGCTGTTCGAGGATCTGGCGCTGGTGCCGCTGCTCTTCCTGTTCGCAAGTCTTGGCGGCGCGGCCGAGTCCAGGGGCCTTGCTGACGGTGATCTGGCAAGGGGCGCTGGTGATCGCGGCGATGCTGGTCGCCGGACGGATCGCCTTGCCACCCCTGTTCGCTCAGGCGGCGCGGACCAAGAGCCCCGAATTGTTCCTGGCGGTCAGCCTGCTGACCGTGATCCTGGCCAGCCTCGCGACCAGCTCCGTCGGGCTGTCGCCAATCCTCGGTGCGCTGGTCGCCGGCATCCTGATCGCCGAGACCGAATATCGGACCGAGGTCGAGCATGTGACCGCCCCCTTGCGCGGGCTGGCGCTCGGCGTGTTCCTGATCACCGTCGGTATGAGCCTTAACCTCGAGGCGCTGATCGCCGACTGGGCGATGCTGTTGCTGGCGCTCGGGCTGGTGTTGCTGGCCAAGGTGCTGGTGACATCATCCTTGTTGTGGGCGAGCGGATCGCGGCCCGGGGTGGCGGCGGAAACCGGGCTGATGATGGCCAGCCCGTCGGAAACGACCTTGATCCTGCTCGGTGCCGGGGCGGCGGCTGGGGTGATCCGCGCCGATGCCGCGAGCTTCTGGCAGGCGGTGACCGCGCTGGGGCTGACCGTGACTCCGCTCCTCGCCTTCCTGGGCCGGGCGGCGGCACGGCGGGTCGACCGCGAGGCAAGCGCGTATGTCGAACCGGGCGCGGCGGCGGGCAAGACGGTGATCTTCGGTTTCGGCCGGGTCGGGCAGATGGTCGCCGACATGCTCGGCGAACATGGCAGGGCCTTCCTCGCGGTGGAGCATGACATCGATTTGGTGCTGGCCGCGCGCGAGGCGGGCTATGCCGTGCTGTTCGGCGACGTGGCGCGCGGATCGATGATCGACAAGCTCGACCTGGGCAGCGCCGACGCGTTGGTGCTGACGATGGACGATCCGGTCCTCATCATCCGCCTTGCGCGGCGCGCGCGCGAGCAATTCCCCGACTTGCCGATCATCGCCCGCGCCCGCGACACCGCGCATGCTGCCCGCCTGTACAAGGCCGGGGTGACCGACGCCGTGCCCGAGGCGATGGAGGCGTCGCTGCAGCTGTCGGAAGCGGTGCTGGTCGACATCGGTGTCGCGATGGGGCCGGTAATCGCGTCGATCCACGAGAAACGCAGCGAATTGCGCGGGGAGATCATGGAGGCGGGGGAATTGGATCAGGAGCCGACTCTCGGGCGACGGCGGGTCAGGGATTCGATTCCACAGGGCTAATGGCCGCTATGGGTAAAAAGCTAACTTAGCGATCGAGCGGCATCGAGAAGGTGAAAATCGTCTCAGCATCGTTTGATGTGACGTCCATCGTTGCGCCATGCGCCTTTGCGATCTCATTGACGATGAACAAGCCGAGTTCAAGTCCTTGTTGGCCACTTCTTACCGCGCCCCGAAAAAACGGCTGGAATAGTCGCTCACGCGCTTCATCCGGGATTGCGGCGCCACCATTGGCCACCGAGAGATTGAACGATCCGCCATCGCTGCGCGCATTGAGCTTGATTGGGGTGCCGGGCGCACCATGTGTCACAGCGTTGGACAGGAGGTTCGACGCGAGCTGGGCGATACGACCCCGATCGCAATCAAGAGGCTCTACAATGTCGAGCTTGGCCTCAATTGCGCGGTCGGGCGCGATCCTTCTTATTTCGGCAACGACTTGCTCAAGCACCGGCGTAAGCGGCTCATCGGCATCTCGACTAAGGCTAAGCCCCCCGCCCAGCCGCCCCCGCGCGAAATCGAGCAAGTTAGCGACCAGATCGTTGGCCCTCGACAGACTGCCATTCATTTCCGCCACGATTTTGTGACCGCGCTGGCTCAGGGTCTCCCGTTTATCGAGCAGGGCCAGCCCGGCAGCCAAAGCAGACAATGGATTGCGAAGATCGTGACCAAGCACGGCAATGAACTGCTCTCGTAACGCGGCTGTTTCCAAACCAAGTCCGACTTCGGACTCGGCCTTTGATCGTGCCTCCATCAGTTTGCGCTCGAAGCTGCGGCGCTCGATCGCCTTGAACAAGGTGATCCGCGTGAAGCGATGATTACCGGCCGCGTCCCTCTTTTCGGCAGCATTGGCGATGATCGGGATTTTCTCCCCGTCGGATCGCAGTAGATCGAACGCCAACTCGCTCACTTTCCCCTGGAGACGAAGTAAAGGCGCAAGGTGCGTCTCATAGGCGATGCGTCCGCCGAACGTCAGGATCTGGTGAAACGGAGCGCCAATCAAATTCGTGGGGGCTACATCCATCCAACCCGCAAGGGTCGCGTTCAACTTGACGATATGCCCGTCCGGCGACAGCGATAAATAGCCGCAGGGCGCATTCTCGTAGAGGTCTTCAAGGTCCTCTGTAGGTGGTTCGTTAAACGAACTCACGGATCGCCGCCGTCACTTCGTCTGGCGCGCTCAAATTTGGGCAATGCCCGGTCGCCTTGAGCAGCTTGAACTGACTGTTAGGGATGTGGGCATGGACAAATTGCCCGACGCTGAGGGGCGCGATGATATCCTCTTGGCATTGGAGGATGAGCGTCCTGGCCTGGATCGACCGTAGGTCGTCGCGATTGTCCGAAAGAAATGTCACCTCCGCAAACTCGCGCGCGATAGCCGGATCGGTTGCGCAGAAGCTGTTTTCCAGCATTCCGCCCAAGTCCGGCCGATCGGGATTGCCCATAATCGCCGGTGCCATTGCGGCTGACCATCCCAGGTGATTATTGGCGAGGAAGTCGAGCAATTCAACAACCTGGTCGCGAGTGAACCCGCCGACGTAATCATCATCGTTGACGTAGCAGGGCGACGGACCCACCATCACCAGGTCGCTGAACATGCCCGGCGCTTTCAAGCTTGCCAACGCGCCAATCATCGAACTGACCGAGTGGCCTACGAAAATTGCATCCTTCAGGTGAAGCTCGCGCCCAATTTCCACTAAGTCGTCAGCATAGCCATGCAGGCTGGAATATTTTCGCGAGTTGTAGGCAGACAGGTCCGACCTCCCAGCACCGACGTGGTCGAAAAGGATCACGCGGAACTCGTCTTCGAAATTACGCGCGACGCTGGTCCACATGTGCTGGTCGCAGCCAAAGCCATGTGAGAATACAATCGAGCGAGCCCCCATGCCCGACGTGGTCACATTGTTACGCTCTAAAATCATGCGGCTGGCTATCACATGTGAAAAGGCGAATGAAGCGTTGCTGCTATGTCCGCATAGGGGCGAAAGCAGACACTTACGCAGGCATCTTGAAGCAACCCCCGCTAAGCCGCGACCGTCGTCAGCGCGCCGCGGATCGCCTGGAGGGCGTCATCTGCCTTTGCCCCGTCGGGTCCGCCGCCCTGCGCCATGTCGGGACGGCCGCCGCCGCCCTGCCCGCCGAGCGCCGCGACCGCGGCCTTGACGAGATCGACCGCCGAGACCGCGCCGACGAGATCGTCGGTCACGCCGACCGCGACGCTGGCGCGGCCGTCGTTGGTGGCGATGAGGGCGGCGATGCCGGAGCCGAGGCGCTGCTTCATCGCATCGACCTCGCCGCGGAGGTTCTTCGGGTCGAGGCCGTCGACCACCTGGCCGAGGAAAGCGTGGCCGGCGACTTGCTCGGGGCCCGCGGCTTCGGACTGCGCCGAGCCGCCACTCATGGCGAGGGCTTTCTTGGCGTCGGCCAGTTCGCGTTCGAGGCGCTTCTTTTCGTCGACCAGGCTGCGGACCTTGGCGACGGGATTGGCTTTGTCGCCAGTGAGTTGCGCGATGGCGTTGAGATCATCCGAGCGATGCGAGAGATAGGCGAGCGCCCCCTCGCCGGTCAGCGCCTCGATCCGGCGGACGCCCGAGCTGACCGCGCTCTCGCCGATGATCTTGAACAAGGCGATGTCGCCGGTGGCGTCGACATGGGTGCCGCCGCACAGCTCGACCGAATAATGCTTGTCGGTGGCACGGCCCATGCTGAGCACGCGGACCTCGTCGCCATATTTCTCGCCGAACAGCGCCAGTCGCGCCCGCCGCGATCGGCGTCGTCGGGGGTCATCAGGCGGGTCGTCACCGGCTGGTTGGCGCGGATCTCGGCATTCACCTCGGCCTCGATCGCGGCGATATCCTCGGGCGCTGAGCGCCTTGGGATGCGAGAAATCGAAGCGCAGCCGATCGGGAGCGACCAGGCTGCCCTTCTGCGTGACGTGGCCACCGAGGCGGTTGCGCAGCGCGGCGTGGAGCAAATGGGTCGCGCTATGGTTGGCGCGGGTCGCGGTCGCGGCGCTCGACATCGACCGACTGGTGCGACGCGTGTCGCCGACCTTGAGGCGTGCCCGTGGCGATGCGAGTGCGGAGCGCGTGGAGCTTGCCGAGCGGCTTCGACGTGTCCTCAACCGTCGCCTTCGAAGCCTTGAGCGCGGTCAGTTTTCCGGCGTCGCCGACCTGCCCGCCGCTTTCGCCGTAGAAGGGAGTCTGGTTGAGGATGACGATCACCGTCTCGCCCGTCGCCCGCCGGCTCGACCCGCGCGCCGTCCTTGACCAGCGCGAGGACCACGCCTTCGCCGTCGTGGCCCGGTGTAACCGGTGAATTCGGTCGCGCCGACGCTCTCGGCCAGGTCGAACCACAGATCGTCGCGAGGCGGTGTCGCCCGAGCCCTTCCACGCAGCGCGGGCGGCGGCTTTCTGTTCGGCCATCGCGGCGTCGAAGCCGGCGCGGTCGACGGCGATGCCGCGGGCGCGCAGCGCGTCCTCGGTCAGGTCGTAGGGGAAGCCGAACGTGTCGTAGAGCTTGAACGCGGTCGCGCCGGGCAGCTCGCCGCCTTCGCCCATGCTGCCGGTCGCTTCGTCGAGCAGCTTGAGGCCATTGGCGAGCGTGCGGCGGAACTGGGTTTCTTCCTGCGCCAGCGTCGCCTCGATCAGCGGCTGGGCGCGGACCAGCTCGGGGAAGGCCTGCGCCCATTTCGGCGACCAGTTGCGGGCACCAGGCGGTGCATCAGCGGATCCTTGGCGCCGAGCAGATGCGCATGGCGCATCGCGCGGCGCATGATCCGGCGCAGGACGTAGCCGCGGCCCTCGTTCGCCGGCAGCACGCCGTCGGCGACGAGGAAGCTCGACGCGCGGAGGTGATCGGCGATGACGCGGTGGCTGACGCCTGTTGGTCGCCCTCGGCCTTGGTGCGGGTCAGTTCCTCGGAGGCGTGCGATCAGCGCCTTGAAGGTGTCGGTGTCATAATTGTCGGTGCACGCCCTGCATCACCGCCGCGATCCGCTCCAGCCCCATGCCGGTGTCGATCGACGGCCTGGGCAGGTCGCCGACGATCTCGTCATTCTCCTGCAGATACTGCATGAACACGAGGTTCCAGATCTCGACGAAGCGGTCGCCATCCTCGTCGGGGCTTCCGGGCGGGCCGCCGGGGATGTGGTCGCCATGGTCGTAGAAGATTTCCGCAGCACGGCCCGCTCGGTCCGTCGGCGCCCATCGCCCAGAAATTATCCTTGGTGGCGATGCGGATGATGCGGCTCTCGGGCAGGCCGGCGATCTTCTTCCAGAGGTCGAACGCCTGGTCGTCGGTGTGGTAGACGGTCGCGGTCAGCCGGTCGGGCGACAGGCCCCATTCCTTGCGTGAGCAGCGTCCACGCGTGGTCGATCGCCTGCTCCTTGAAATAATCGCCGAAGCTGAAATTGCCGAGCATTTCGAAGAAGGTGTGGTGGCGCGCGGTGTAGCCGACATTGTCGAGATCGTTGTGCTTGCCGCCCGCGCGGACGCACTTCTGGCTGCTCACCGCGGTCGAATAGGGGCGGGTTTCAAGCCCGGTGAAGACGTTCTTGAACGGCACCATGCCGGCGTTGACGAACATCAGCGTCGGGTCGTTGTGCGGGACCAAAGGCGCCGAGGGGACGCGGGCATGGCCCTGCGCCTTCGAAATATTCGAGGAAGCCGCGGCGAATATCGTTGGTCGAGGTCATGCGCCAGCAGATATGGGACTTGCTGCATTGCGGCAATAGAGGGGCGCCCCGAGCTGCAATCCGCCAATCTGAATTTTTGCTGAAATTTATTTGAAATGGGGGCTTGCGACTCGGTTTCGATACTGCTCTAACAATCAGGTGGTTGCGGACTTCGGTCCAAAACCATGGAGCCCCGGATACTTCGGTATCCGGGGCTTACTCTTTTCCGGCTCCCCGGCTTTGGCTGGCGGGGCCTTTTTGTGCCCGCCGGACGTCGCGCCCAAGAAAAAGGGAGCGGCACCATGCGGCGCCGCTCCCCTCACTTCACGCTCCATGAGCGTCAGGCGTAGACCGAATACTGCTCCTCGATCAGGCCCGTGTCGGCGTCGATCTGATAGACGTAGCCGTTGGCGTAGCGATAATATTCGTCATCGCTGTCGGCCCAGCGGTCGCGATAGTCGACCGGCACGTTGTAGATGTCGTAACCGCTCGGCATCGGTTGCCCGACCGCGAACTGATCCCCGGTGACCAGCGCCGCCAGCGCCAGGATCAGCTGATTGGTCGGATCGACCTGGTAGATCCCGCCATTGGCGTAGCGATAATGATATTGCGGGCTGTCGGCATAGGCCGAGCGATAGCCGTAGGGCACGTTATAGTCCGGATAGGCGACCGGCCACCGCTCTCCGACGTAGTAATTGTCGGAATAGAGCGGGTAGCGCTGCTCGACGCGGTAGCTGACCGGATCCACCTGGTAGATGAAGCCATCGCCATAACGATAATAGCTATCGTCCGTGTCGTAATAATTGGCGCGATAGCTCAGCGGCACATTGTAGGTGCCATAGGTCGCCGGCAACACCTGCCCGACACCATAACTCTGGCCCAGCACCAGCGACACCAAGGCGGTGATCAACTGGCTGCCGGCATCGACCTGGTAAATGCCATAGCCGTCGTTGCGGTAATAATAGTCCGGCGTGTCGTAATAATAGTCGCGATACCCCAGCGGCACGTAGCTGCTGTAATAGGTCTGCGGCCACGGATCGCCGATCCCATACCCGCCGAACAACGGGTAGAATGAGTTGATCAGATTGCTCCGACGATCGATCTGATAGGCGTAGCCATAGTCGTCGTTGTAGCGATAATAATAGTCATCATTATCGAAGAAGCGGCTGCCGTAAATCGTCGGCACGGGCGACCAATTGTAGCTGTTGTCGTAGCGCTCACCGATCGAGACAAAGCGACGATCGTCGAACTTCGCCTTGAACGGCTTCATTTCGCGCATGTCGCGGCTGGCGAAGACCGGGGCGAGCGGGCGATAGCCACGGCCATCGAACCGCGCGGTGCGGACGTCCTCGATATCGCGATTTCGCGGCGCGAACAGGCGCTCGGCAGTGCGACGCTCGATGCGTTGCTGCTGGCGGTTGTCCTGCCGAAGGTCGCGGCGCGCCTCGCGAAGCTGCTCGCGGCGCTCGATGCGCTGCTGACCACGATCGATCTCGGCATTGCGGGTGAAGCGCTGCTGGCGTTCTGCCTGACGCTCGATGCGCTGCTGCTGGCGCTCGATGCGCTCGGGCCGCTGGGCCTGACGCTCGATGCGCTGCTGTTGGCGTTCGATGCGCTGCGAGCGGTTCTGCCGCTCCTGACGCTCGACCTGACGCTCAATTCGCTGCGGGCGTTCGACCCGCTGGCGTTCCTTCCGCTGGACCTGCCGCTCAATGCGCTGCTGCTGACGCTCGATTCGCTGCGGCCGCTCGGCGCGCTGGCGTGCGCTCGGCCGCTGCATCTGACGCTCAATGCGCTGCCCCGCTGCATCTGACGCTCCACGCGCTGCGAACGCTCGGCACGCTGCATCTGACGCTCCATGCGCTGCGGACGCTCGGCACGCTGGACCTGTTGGCGCTCGACGCGCTGCGGGCGCTCGGCGCGCTGGGCTTGTTGCCCACCACCGCCACGCTCGACCTGCGCCTGCGTGCCACGCTCCTTGTCGCCCTTCTCGGCGAGCGCCGGAACGGTCAACGCCATGCCGGCGACGCCGGCGATCAACATCATCTTGCGGGTCATGAAAGACCTCCAATTCTTGGTTTTCTTAATCAAAACAACGCTCCACATTGGCATTTGGAGCCTGTGCCGAACGTGAACCCCGTGCCTTTTTCTCTCGGCCCGTCCCGCCCCGGGCTCCGCTCGCCGCCGCTGTTATCGGAGGTTCATCCAGGGCTTCCTTTTTGACGCACCCGCGCTAGCAAGCAGGCATGGCCAATAGCTCGACCCGCCTCCCCAAATATCGTCGCCAACGCCGTTCGACGAGCGGCGGGGGATTCTTCCGCTTCCTGTTGAAGCTTGTCCTGGTGCTGTTCCTGGGGTCGATCCTGTGGGTGATAATCCTGCGCTTCGTGCCACCGCCAGTTACGGCGACCATGCTCGGCGATCTGTTCGCCGGACGCGGAATCACCAAGGACTGGATGAGCCTGGGCGAAATGGACCGCGACATGGTCCGTGCCGCGATCGGGGCCGAGGATTTGAAGTTCTGCGCCCATAACGGCTTCGACATCGAGGCGATCGAGGATGCGATGAAGCGCAACGCCTCGGGCGGGCGCATTCGCGGCGGATCGACCATCAGTCAGCAGACCGCCAAGAACGTCTTCCTGTGGCAGGGCGGCGGCTATGCGCGGAAGGCGGTCGAGGCCTATTTCACCTTCCTGATCGAAAATATCTGGGGCAAGCGCCGGATCATGGAAGTCTATCTCAACGTCGCCGAGACGGGGATTGGCACTTATGGCGCCAACGCCGGGTCGATGCGCTATTTCGGGCATGACGCCAGCGCGATGAGCGCCAACGAGGCAGCACGAATTGCGGCGATCCTGCCGCTCCCCAAGAAGCGCGGCGCGATTGCCCCCAAGGGCTTCACCAGGCGCTATGGCAACAGCATTGCGGCCCGGGTCGGCGTGGTGGCGCGCGACGGGCTCGACGCGTGCGTCTATTCGGGCACCAAAGCACCGGTGAACAAGACGCCGCCCAAGGTCAGCAAACCGCCGCGCGAGCTTCCGGGCGCCGAATATGAAACCGCCACTCCGCCTCCGCCCGAGCTCAGCATCGACGCACCGCCGGAAGATTTCGAGCCGACCCCGGCCGAAGGCACGCCCGACGCGCCGGTCGACAATGAGATACCGGGCAATGCCGCCTTGCCGCCCTCGCCCCCGGTGGACGAGCCGATCGCCGAAAATGCGGGATAGGCGGTTAATTTAAACGCAATATGCCGAGGAACGAGCCGGCGGAAGCGTCTGTTTAACTCCCTGTTCTCAAACAGGAGAGTGAGCATGGCTACGCGTACCGACAATCGTAATTCGAATAGCTCCCGCAACGGCGAAAGCGCCTTTGGTTGGGGAACGGCCGGAACCCTCGCCGGCGTTGCACTTGGGGGTGCGGCGCTAGCATTTGCCGCCAACCTCGGTCGAAAGTTCATCGTCGAAAGCATGTCGGCGAGCGACCATTGGGCCAAGACGCTGGCGGCCGAACATGACATGGTGCTCAAGGCGTTCGACAAGGCGCTCGCCACTGACGAGACGCAAACCACGCAGCGCACGATGCTGCTCGCCAAGATTACACACGCGCTCGACAAGCATGCCTACAGCGAGGAGCATGTCATCTACCCGGCGATGCGCGAGTCCAACTCCGTTTCGGACGCCGCGCAGCTCGAAACCGAACATGGTGAGGTCAAGGAATTCCTCTATCGGCTCAAGAATATGAAAACCAGCGATCCGGCGTGGATCGAGACGATGCGCGAGTTCCGGACGTCGGTAGCGGCGCATGCCAAGCTTGAGGAAGAACAGATCTTTCCGCAGCTTGAGGCCGAGATCGGCGAAGAACTGAACGATCGATTGACCAGGGACCTCGCCAAGGCGAGTTTCATGATAGCGTAAGCCGGCGGGCGGTCAGCCGACCAGCGCTAGCTTTGGGCCCTCCTGGGCGCTGAGCCTGACCGCCCCTTCCCCCAACACCCGTTCGAGGCTCGACGCCAAGTCGGCGTCGAGCCCGAAATCGCGACCAAGGATCAGCACCGCGTCGCGGCCGCCGCTGACTGGCAGCACAGCCCGAACCAGACCGTTGCCGCCCCGTGCACGCTCGAGCAGATCGACCATCGCACCAATCGCGTCCGAATCGTCGATACTGAGGTCGAGCTGGAGGCGCGTCTTCTTGGCCAGACTGTCGATCGCCTGAAAGCTTTTGACAGTGACCCGGGGGACCTCGTCGCCAGGGCGGCGGTCGAGTTCGACCGTCATCAGCCCGCACGTTCCCGCCTTGGCCGCGGCTTCGAGATCGGCGGAAGGACCGGCGTCGAACACGGTCGCGACATATTGGCCCGAGGCATCGGAGATGGTGGCCATCATGTAGCGCCGGCCCTTGGCCGAGGTGCGCCAGTTGGTCGATTTCGACCAGCCCCGCCATCATCGCGCTGGAGCGACCGCCATCGGCCGGGGCGGGCAAGGACGCAAGTTCGGCGAAACTCTTGACCCGGTGCGCGGCGAGCAGGTGGCGCTGGGCATCGACCGGATGGGCCGAGAAGTAGAAACCGAAGGCGTCACGCTCGGCCGCCATCCGCTCGGCCAGCGTCCAGGCGGCCCCGCGCGGCAGACGGATGGCCTCGGCCGCCTGCTGCGACCCGCCGCCGCCAAACAGACCATGCTGCCCGCTGGTACGCTCGCCATGCGCCGAGGCGGCATGAGCGAGGATCGTCTCGGCCCCGGCGTGGACCGACGCGCGGTCGGAATTGAGCGCGTCGAACGCACCCGCCGCGGCGAGGCTCTCGAGTTGGCGTCGGTTGAGCAATTTCGGGTCGATCCGCGCGGCGAAATCGTCGAGCGACGTGAACGGGCCGTTGGCATTGCGCTCCTCGACCAGCGATTCCATCGCCTTTTCGCCGACGCCCTTGAGCGCGCCCAGCGCATAACGAACCTTGCCATCCTCGACCGCGAAACAGGCTTCCGACGCATTGACGTCAGGGGCGAGGCATTCGACGCCATTACGCCGGATGTCCTCGACGAACAGGGCGAGCTTGTCGGTCTGCGCCATGTCGAAGCTCATCGACGCGGCAAAGAAGACCGCCGGGTGATGCGCTTTCAGCCAGGCGGTGTGATAGGCGACGACGGCGTAAGCAGCGGCGTGGCTCTTGTTGAAGCCATAGCCGGCGAATTTGTCGATCAGGTCGAACAGTTCGTTGGCCTTGGGCGGGGCGATGTCGTTGACCGCGGCGCCGGTCACGAAGCGCTGGCGCTGGGCGTCCATCTCGCTCTTGATCTTCTTGCCCATCGCGCGACGGAGCAGATCGGCCTCGCCAAGGCTGTATCCGGCCAGCACCTGCGCCGCCTGCATCACCTGTTCCTGATAAACGAAGATGCCGTAGGTTTCCGCCAGCACCGCCTCGAGCATCGGATGCGGGTAAGCGAGCGCGACGCGACCGTTCTTGCGGTCACCGAACAGCGGAATATTGTCCATCGGTCCGGGACGGTAGAGCGAAACCAGTGCGATGATGTCGCCGAACGCGGTGGGACGAACCCCGGCGAGCGTGCGGCGCATCCCTTCCGATTCCAGCTGGAACACGCCGACCGTGTCGCCGCGCTGGAGCAGGTCGTAAACCGCCGGGTCGTCCCACGACAGGGTATCGAAGTCGACCGTGACACCCTGCAGCGCGAGGAGGCGCCGCGCTTCCTTGAGCACCGACAGCGTCTTCAACCCGAGAAAATCGAATTTCACCAGCCCAGCCGCCTCGACATATTTCATGTCGAACTGGGTGACCGGCATGTCGGAACGCGGATCGCGGTAGAGCGGGACCAGCTCGTCAAGCGGGCGGTCGCCGATCACCACACCCGCGGCATGGGTCGAGGCGTGGCGCGGCAGCCCCTCGAGCTTCATCGCCAGATCGAGCAGGCGGCGCACCCCGGCGTCATTCTTATACTCGGCGGCGAGCTCACTGACCCCGTTGAGGGCGCGCGGCAGGTCCCACGGCTCGGTGGGATGATTGGGGATGAGCTTGGCGAGGCGGTCGACCTGGCCATAGCTCATCTGCAGCACGCGGCCGGTGTCCTTGAGCACCGCGCGGGCCTTCAAGCGCCCGAAGGTGATGATCTGGGCAACCCGGTCGCGGCCATATTTGGACTGGACGTAGCTGATCACCTTGTCGCGGTGGGTTTCGCAGAAATCGATGTCGAAATCGGGCATCGACACGCGTTCCGGGTTGAGGAAGCGTTCGAACAACAGGCCGAGCTCGATCGGGTCGAGGTCGGTGATCAGCAGCGACCAGGCGACGATACTGCCAGCGCCCGAACCACGGCCGGGACCGACCGGGATGTCGTTTTGCTTGGCCCATTTGATGAAATCGGCGACGATCAGGAAGTAGCCGGCGAACCCCATGCGGGTGATGACGTCGATCTCGAAATCGAGGCGGTTGCGGTAGACTGCGGCATCAACCTCGCGCCCGGCCAACCGTGCTTCGAGCCCCGCATGGGCCTCGCGACGCAGCGTCTCGTCCTCGTCATCGCTGAGCCGCGGAAGGATCGGCTTGCGCTGGGGCGCGGCGACGGCGCAGCGCTGGGCGATGACCGCGGTATTGGCGATCGCCTCGGGCAAGTCGGCAAACTGGGCTTCCATGTCGACGGAAGGCTTGAGCCAGGCTTCGGACGACGACCGCGGCCGATCATTGTTTTCGACATAGGTCGAATTGGCGATACACAGCATGGCGTCATGCGCGGCATGGAAGGCGGGCTCGGCGTAATGCGCAGGGTTGGTGGCGACGAGCGGGAGATCAGCAGCGTAAGCGAGATCGATCAGCGCGGCCTCGGCCGATTGCTCGATGGCATCGCCGCGCCGCGAGAGTTCGATGTAGAGGCGGTCGTGGAACAACGCGCGCAAGCGGTCAGTATACACGCTGGCCTTGTCGTGCTGGCCGTCCGCGAACAGGCGGGCGATGGCCCCCTCACCGCCCGCGGTAAGCGCAATCAATCCTTCGGTGGCGCCGGCCAAGGCGTCGAACGCAACGTGCGGTTCCTCGGCGATCGGGCGGTCGAGGTGGGCCTTGCTGACCAGTTTGCAAAGGTTGGCATAGCCGGCCTCGTCCTGCGCCAGCAGCACCAGCCAGTCGAGCTTGCCCGGCGGGCCGATGTCGCCGGGGCGCGCCACCCCCAGCATCGTCCCGATGATCGGCTGAACCCCCTCCTTGAAGCAGGCGTCGCCGAACGGCATCGCGGCATAGAGCCCATTGCGGTCGACCAGTGCCGCCGCGGGAAATCCGAGCCGCTTGGCATGGCTCGCAATCGCCTTGGGCTCGATCGCGCCTTCGAGCATGGTGAAGCAGGAAAAGACGCGCAGCGGGACATACGGGGCGGACATCGAACGACTATGGGCAAGGGCGCGTTGAGTTGCCACCCCGGCATTCGACTTATCCCCAGTTTAGGCGATTTGGGGCATCGTCCGGCGCATCGTGGGCCGCTGGCCGTAGGTCAGGGTGCGCCACAGCCATTCCATCGGTCCGAAGCGGTAGCGGGCGAGCCACCAGTGGCTGAAGACCACCTGGAAGGCGAAGAAGCCGATGCAAATCGCGAGAATCGCGGCGCTGCCGATCCTGCCGGCAAGGCCAAGGCCCGGGCCCACCCCGAACAGGATGAAGGCGTAGATCAGGCCCTGGGCGAGATAATTGGTGAGCGCCATTCGGCCGACCGGAGCGAAGACGCCGAACAGCCTTTTGCCCCAACCTTGTTGCAACGCGACGACGATCCCGGCGCAATAGCCGGCGGCGAGCAACAGGGCGGCGGGCGAGCGCAGGCTCTGGGCAATCGCTTTCGAGGTTTCGAGATCGCCAGGGAGGACCACGATTTCGTCGAGCACCAGGCGGATCGCCAGTCCCGCGACGAGGCCGGCGGGAAGCGCGATCCACGCGATTCGGCGAAGCATGGGCACGAAACGGGGAATGTCGTCGAGGATCCCGCTGCGGCCGATCGCCGCGCCGAGCGCAAATCGGCCGATTGCATAAACCAGCCAAGCCGCCATCATCCCGCCCGCAAGCCATTCGACCCAGGTCCACTGGGCGAACAGGCTCACGATCGCTCCGTAGTCACCGCCGACCGCGACCGACTGCCGCTCGAGCACTGCTGAATCCGAATAAAGCCAGTCGGGAATGGGGTGGAAATTGATCAGGCCAAACAGCCATTCCTGCAGATCGTGGCTGTACAACGCGGCGATCGACCCGACGATTACCAGGGTCCGCGTGCTCCAACGCCGCATCGCCAGCAGCGCGAAGCCTGCGACCGCGTAGAGATTGAGGATATCGCCGAACCACAGGAAAACGGTGTTGAACACACCGAACATCAATAGCCAGAACAAGCGGCGGACATAACGTCGCTCGAAACCGGGACGCCCCTCGCCGCGCTTCATCTGGAGATAGAAGCCGAGGCCGAACAGGGTCGCGAAGACGGTGTTGGCCTTGTCGCCGATGAACAGGCGAACGAAATTATAGGCCCACCAGTCGGCGCCGGCGGTGGGTAATGCCTCCAACTGCGCGTCGGTCGCCAATTGGCCGCCGCCGGCAAAATAGACAAAATTCATTGTCAGCACGCCAAACAAGGCGATCCCGCGCAGCACGTCGAGCTCGGCGATCCGCTCGTTGCCCGCTACCGGTCCCGTGGTGTCAATTGCCCCCATCGCATCCCCCGCTCGCTTATGCGCGCCGGGCGAAGCCGCTGGCAAGCCTAGCGCATGCCTTCGTCGACGATGTCACGGATCTCGCGCATCCGGCCGCGATACGTCTCGGCGATGCAGTCATCCGACGGGCACTGATCGCGAAACGCGAGAAAGCGGCCGCGGCTGCGCTCGAGCTCGGTGCGGGTGCGGCGGTCGGACGAGGCAATGGCAGTGCGATATTGGGCCGCCATCGACCGGTCGAGCGCGGCCAGGCCAGCGTTGCGGCACACGGCAATCTCGCCGCGCGTGCGAGCGTTGGCGCAGTTGAAGCTTGGACTGGCACTGGCCTGCGGCGGCGGCGCCACCGGCGGGGGGCCAAGCGGCCGACCTTCGGTCGCGGGCGGGAGTTCCGGTCCCGGGGCGAGCGGATCGGCCGGCGTCGTCCTCGGCGCGAGCGGATCGAGCGCCTGCCCGCCGGTCCGCGCCAGCGTTGCCAGCGGGGTCACAATGGCGTCGGCATTGGTCAGCGTCAGCACCTGGCCATTGCCGTCGGCGGCGCCCTGCAGCGTGTACCCGATATCGGCGGTCAGCGTGCGCCGGCCGCCGACAACGGCCACTCCCGGCGGCAGGTCGAGCGTCAGCGACCCGGTGCAGCCGATAGCCCCGGTGGATTCGTCCTCGCTGGCCAGCAGCGGGCGATCGACGCGCACGACCGCATAGGCCGCAAGCTTGTCGAACGCCGCCTGATCGCTGCCGCGCAACGCCGCGGCGCGGCGGAATAGATCACGCTTGATCAGATCGTAGGTCGATTGCGCGGCGCAGCGTTCCTGCGGATTGGCGGTGCGGTCCGCAGTAACATTGCCGTCGGGCAGTTTGTCGGGATTGGTGCGGCGCGTGCTCGACGCGGTCCAGATGGCGAAGGCGAGGATCAATATCCCGGCGATGATGAGCCCGATCTGGGTGGGGGTAAGGCGACGCATGGGACGGGTAACGCGCGGGTCCCGATTGCGGTCCCCGGTCATTCCAGGACGCCCTCGTGCAACCGCAGCACGCGGTCCATCTTGGCGGCGATACGCTCATTATGAGTTGCGACCAGGGCGGCGCTGCCCTCGCTGCGGACAAGGTCCATGAACTCGGCGAACACGATGTCGGCAGTATGCTCGTCGAGGTTCCCAGTGGGCTCGTCGGCCAGCACCAGTGGTGGACGATTGGCCAGCGCGCGGGCGACCGCTACGCGTTGCTGCTCGCCGCCGGACAATTTGGCCGGGCGATGGTCGAGCCGCTGTCCGAGGCCGAGCCGGGTCAGCAGTTCGGCCGCGCGGGTGCGCGCCTCGGCCGGCTCGGTGCCGTGAATGACCAGCGGCAGCACGACATTCTCGATCGCGTCGAAATCGGGCAGCAGATGGTGGAACTGATAGACGAAGCCGAGCGCGTCGCGGCGCAGCGCGGTGCGGCCATTGTCGTCGAGCGTCGACGCCTCCTGCCCGGTGATGCGGATCGATCCCTCGAACCCGCCTTCGAGCAGGCCGATCGCCTGGAGCAGGGTCGACTTGCCCGATCCGGAAGGCCCGAGCAACGCCACCGCTTCCCCCGGGCGGATCGCGAGATTGACCCCGCGCAGCACGTCGATGGTGACCGAGCCCTGCGTGAAGCTGCGCCTCAGATCGCGCGTTTCAAGGACCGGCTCACTCATAACGAAGCACCTGCACCGGGTCGGTCGCCGCGGCGTTGCGCGCCGGGAACAGGGTGGCGAGGAAGGTCAGGACCAAGGTCACCGCAATGATCGCGACCACTTCCAGCGGATCCGTCTTGGACGGCAATTCGCTGAGGAAGCGGACCGACGGGTCCCACAAATTCTGGCCGGTGATGAGCTGGATGAAGTTGACCACGCCCTGGCGGAAGAACAGGAAGATCGCGGCGAGGATCGCGCCGGCGACGATACCGATCCCGCCGATGGTCAGGCCGACGGTCATGAAGATGCGCAGCATCGACGCCCGGCTGGCGCCCATGGTGCGCAGGATGGCGATATCGCGGGTCTTGGCGCGGACCAGCATGATCAGGGAGCTGGCGATATTGAACGCCGCGACCAGGATGATGATGCTGAGGATCACGAACATTGCGATCCGCTCCACCTCGAGCGCTTCGAACAGCGCCGAATTCATTTGCCGCCAGTCGATGATCACACCCTTGCCCTGCACCACCGATCGAAGCGGGGCGATGGTGGATTCGATATCGTCGGGATCTTCGGTCTGAACCTCGATCATGCCGACATCGTCGCCCAGCATCAGCAGGGTCTGGGCATCCTCCATCGGCATCACGACGAAGGCATTGTCATAATCGTAGATGCCGACCTCGAACACCGCGCCGATGGTGTAGCTGACGATGCGCGGGACAGTGCCGATCGGGGTCGCGCGGCCCTCGGGACTGATTAGCGCGATCTCGCTGCCCGGATAGACGCCGAGCTTGGTCGCGAGCTGCGATCCGATCGCGACCCGGTCGCTGCCGGGCGTGATGGCGCCCATGTCGCCGGCCTTGACGTTCTGGTTCATCACCTCGTTCGAGCGGATGTCGGCAACGCGCACCCCGCGCACCAGCACGCCTTCGACCCGACCATTGGCCGAGGCCATCAGCGGCTGTTCGATCAGCGGGGTTGCGGAGGTCACCCCGGGGGTCTTGCGCGCGGTGTCGGCAATGCTTTCCCAGCCCGCCAGGCGGCCGTCATAGCCCTGGATGATGGCATCGCCGTTGAGCCCCGACGTCTTGTCGAACAGTTCGGCGCGGAAGCCGTTCATCACACTCATGACAATGATCAGCGCGGCCACGCCCAGCGCCACCGCGCCAACCGAGAAGCCGGCGACGACAAAGATGAATCCCTCGCTTTTGCCTGGAAGCAGGTAGCGCTTGGCAATCATCCGTTCGTAACGGTTAAGGATCACGCGGACAGCCTCGCCAGCGCGTCGTCGATGGACAGTTCCTGCTTTTCGCCGGTGCGGCGGTTCTTGAGCTCGACCAAGCCATTGGCCAGCCCGCGCGGCCCCAGGATCAGCTGCCAAGGCAGGCCGATCAAATCCATCGAGCCGAGTTTGACCCCGCCGCGCTCGTCGCGGTCGTCGTACAACACCTCGACCCCGGCCGCCTGGAGCCTGATGTAAATGTCGTCACCCGCCGAAACCGTCGCCTCATCGTCGCCGCGCATGGTGACCAGCCCGACCTTCCACGGCGCGACCGCTTCGGGCCAGACGATGCCGTTGTCGTCATGGCTGGCCTCGATGATCGCCCCGACCAGTCGCGACACGCCGATCCCATAGCTGCCCATTTCAGGGACGATGTTGGCGCCATCCGGACCCGAGACCTTGAGCCCCATCGATTTGGAATATTTGTCGCCGAAATAAAAGATGTGCCCGACCTCGATGCCGCGCCCGGTGCGCTGGCGGTCGGCGGCGACCTCGGCCCAGCGATCCTTGTCATGGGTTTCGTCGGTGGCGGAATAAGTTGAGCTGACTTGTTCGAACAGTTTCTCAAGTCCGGGGGCATCGTCATACGACAGATCGGACTGGGCCCAGTCGAATTCCTCGAACGCCGCGTCGTAGAACACTTCGCTCTCGCCGGTGGGCGCGAGGACGATGAATTCGTGGCTCAAGTCGCCGCCGATCGGGCCGCTGGCGGCCTTCATCGGCACAGCCTGGATCCCAAGCCGCTGAAAGGTGCGCAGATAGGCGAGCAACTGCGTGTAATAGCTATTGCGCGCACCCGCCTCGTCGAGGTCGAAGCTATAGGCGTCCTTCATCAGGAATTCGCGGCCGCGCATGACGCCGAAGCGCGGGCGGACCTCGTCACGGAATTTCCACTGGATGTGGTAGAGGGTGCGCGGGAGCTCGCGATAGCTCTTTACCTCACCCGCGAAGATGCTGGTGATCATCTCCTCGTTGGTCGGGCCGAACAGCATGTCGCGGTCGTGGCGGTCCTTGATACGCAGCATCTCGGGGCCGTAGGCGTCGTAGCGCCCCGACTGGCGCCACAGGTCGGCCGATTGCAGCGTCGGCATCAGCATCTCGATCGCGCCCGCCTTGTCCTGCTCCTCGCGGACGATCTGCTCGATCTTCTTCAGCACGCGGTGGCCAATTGGCAGCCAGGCGTAGATCCCCGCCGCGGTCTGTCGGACCAGCCCGGCGCGAAGCATCAATTTGTGGCTCACGATCTCGGCGCTGGCGGGACTTTCCTTCATTACCGGCAGGAAGGATCGGGACAGGCGCAAAGCGGGGGACTTTCGGGACGGAGGGATCAGGTGTCCGCCTCTCTAGTCAGCCGCCCACGGCTCGGCAACCGCCACGGGCGGGGCGCGTCGAAAACGACGCGTTGCACGCTCGCCACACCCGATACCCAAACGCCGCGAAGCAGCGAATTTGGCGTGACAAAGCCACTAAGCCGGGCCTAGCAACAGACCATCGGATCATGGCCTCAGGGACCGGGTTCGGGGAGGATGCCGACCAATAAGCGGCACGTCCAAAGTCAAGGGGGCTGACGAGCGATCGTCACGCAGGAGCGCCCGGGTCGTGAAAACGACCCGGGCGCTTTGCTTTGTAAAAATGCTGGCGGGTCGGAAACGGCCCGGGCGCTTTGCTGTGGTACTAATTGGTGCGCACACCTTCCAGCTCCTGTCCGCCCTGGAACAAGGTGATCGACCCGACCTTACCGTCCAAGACGTTGAAGCGGATCCTGGCGCCGACCTGGGGGATTTCGAATTCGGTCGCGCTCACCGCCTTCAGCGGAAAGGCCGGCTGCTCGCCGAGCTTGACCGTTAGGCCCTCGCCTTCCTGCTTGAACACGAACACACCAGCCAGCGAAGTATAACTCCCGGTATAACTGGCGAGCGTCGCGACGGGGATGGTCACGGCGGCGGTCTCAACCGGTGGCGGACCCTTCCAGGTGCCCGTCTCGGCGGTCGCGGCACCATTCTGGTGCATCGCGAACCGGTGCTTGCCGGCGGCGTCGGGAGTGATTTCGAACCAGGTCAGATTGTCGGGGCCATAGTAAAAGCGATTTCCGCCAACCGGGAACACCTCGAGCGCGGGGCGATCCTTGCGCCGGGCGAACAACTTGTCGCCCCGGCGGTAGAACGCCCGCTCGGTATCCGCGAAGGCGTAGGTGCCGACCAGCTTGTCGACCGCCGCCGCATCAAGCGGGACCTTGGTGAAAACGGGAAAGGCATCGCCTACCGCCAGAGCCGCAAGGCGGGCCGACACCACCTCCGGATCGGACTGTGGCGAATTGCTATTGGTGAAGACCGCGACGAAAATCTTCTGTTCGGGCAGGTACAGACTGTCGGTCGAGAAGCCGAAGATGCCACCACCGTGGCCAATCGACCTGCGGCCGCGGACATCGGCCATTTGCAGGCCGTATCCATAGGGCGTGACGGTGCCGTCTGCGATCTTGGTCGGGGCGATCATTGCGGCATAAGTAGCGGGCTGCAGCACTTTGCCGGTGTGCAATGCATTGCCCCAGGCGGCGAGGTCGCCCACCGTGCCGACCAGCGCGCCGGCGCCGTGCGGCACGCTCATGTGGATTTTTTGGGCGACCTTCGCCCCGCCCTCGCCCCGAGTGTAGCCGATCGCCATGCCCGGGGAGCCGTCGGCGCCGATCCCGGTGCGGATCGAGGCAAGCTTCAGCGGGCCGGTAACGAGTTCGCCGACAGCCTGGTCCCAGCTCTTGCCGGTCACCTTTTCGAGGATCGCGCCGAGCAGGACGTAGCCGCTATTATTGTAATTCCATTTTTCGCCCGGCTTGGACGGGGCCGGAATATCCTTGAATTCGGCGACCAACTGATCGGTCGAGTAAGCCTTGCCGGTCTTGGCCTCAACCATCCATCCCGGGATCGCGGTATAGGCCATCACCCCGGAGGTGTGATTGAGCAATTGCCGGACCGTCGCCGAGGCGCCCGGTGCGGGATAACCGGGGAGGAATTTGGACAAGGGATCATCGAGCGACAATCTGCCCTGCTCGGCCAGCCTGAGGATCGCCGCGGCGGTGAACTGCTTGGTGATCGACCCGAGGCGGAAGTGGGTCGCGGGGGTGATTGGCGTCCGAGCGGCAACGTCGGCCAGCCCGCGCCCCGAGGCGTACACCGTCTTGCCATTCTGGGTGACGATGACCGCGGCCCCCGGACCGTTGGCGGCATAGGCATCGGCCAGCAACTTGTCGGCCCGAGTCTTGAAGTCGGCGGGCAGCGCGGCGGCCGGAGCGGCGGACAACAACAGAGCAAGAACCACAGCCGAACGAACCATCTTCGATACCCCCAAAACACTGAATGAAGCTGTGTTAGTTCATTAACACAGTTGCTGTCAACGCCGATCGGCGGGGGCGGCGTGCGACACCAGCAACCGCAGTTTACGACCGGCGAAATCGATCGACACCTTGTCGAAGCTGGCGAGGCCGTTCATCCCGAGCAGGATCGCCGGACGGCGGTCGAGATCGAGCTCGCGGAAGGTATGCGCGTCGGCGAACACGATTCCCAGTCCGCGCACGGTCGTCCCGCCAATCTTGAGATCGCGAACGACCGCCATTTCGCCGCGCAATATCGCGCCGGTTACCGATACCAGCTCGACCGGCCCGCGAAGGTCCAGCGCGCCGCGCCGCTCGAGCGCCCGTCGAAGCGCCGCGTTACCGACGGTATATTGCGAGCCGGTGTCGACCACCACGCTGACATGCTGCTCCTCAGCCGAGGCATCGGTGATCACCAGCCGCCCGTCGCGACGCCTGGCGCGGACGATGATCGCATCGCGCTCGTCGTCCGGGGCTATGTCGTTCGCACTGGCAATCACCACCGTCCGCTTGACGAAGTCGAAAGTCAGCCGCTCGCCGCGCAAGGCATCGATGCCGAGGATTCCGTCGGCCCCGATGTCCGCAGCATCCAGCAGCGGGGCGTCAATCCGCTCGATCGACCGACGGCTGAGCGTGAGGTTGGCCATCACCGCCAGCATGACCGGCGTCTCACCCGTCGCGCTGTGCATTCGGGCGCGGGCCCCGGAGTCGAGCGCGAGCGCCGCGGCCAGCTCGCGCGAGATCGCGCTTCGATCCGACCCGGTGTCGACCAGGAAGTGAAACGGCCCCTTCCCGCCGATCCGGACCGGCACCGTCATCCGCTGATAATCGTCGCGGGCGAAACCGAGCGTGTCGGGGGAGGCAGTTGGGTCGGACGGCGGCGGTTCGGCCAAGGCTTCGAAGCGCGGCGCCGGAACCGCCGGACCTGGCGTCGCCATGGCCATTGCCGCCACCACCAGGGCTGCACCGAACATGGTCCAAGGCTACGCCTGTCCCGAGCATCCGGCAAATGCATTGGAAATGGTAGCGGAGGAGGGACTTGAACCCCCGACACGCGGATTATGATTCCGCTGCTCTAACCAGCTGAGCTACTCCGCCCCGTGGGGCCAACAGACGTCCATCGATCGGGCCGTCCGGCGGGCGGCGATATAGGCAGGCTATTCCCCCCGGTCAACGCGCCTCGATGCCCGGATCGCGATCCGCGGGGCCATCGGCGGAACCGGCGCGGCGCGACCTCGTTAAGCGATCAACATCGAAAGAGGATTTATGGAACCGCTCACGCCGCTCGACGCGCTCTGCCGAATCGTTCTTCGCGCCCGCGAATATGAAGCGCAGGTGCCGACCGATTTCGAAGGCAATGAAGCCGCGGAAAATGTCGACGACGAAGGTGGCGAAATGCTGTCGGTGCTCGACGACACGATCAACACCAGTGTCGAGGAAGAGCTGCGCGCCGCGCTCGACGATCTGGCCGAGGACCAGCTGGCCGAAGTGCTGGCCTTCTGCTGGGTCGGCCAGGGCACCTACGACGCCACCGACTGGGACGAAGCAATAGAGGAAGCAGGCCAGGAGAAGGGCGCGATCGACGAACTGATCGACATGCCGATGATGGCCTCGGTGCTCGAAGCGGGGATGGCGGCCTTCGATTTGAGCTGCGACGGGGTTGGCGATCTTAGCTAGCCGCGAAAGGCGAACCGCCCGAGCGTTTCCCACGGACCACCAAGATAGCGGTGAAGCGCGAGCCCGACGATCGAGAGTGGTCGCGACTGGAAGTTCTCCTCAAGCCGATTGAGCAACGCTTTTGCCTCGGCCGAGGTCACCTTGTTCTGGATCGTCACATGCGGACGCCATCCGCCCGCGTCCTGCGCGGTCAGGGATCCGTGGAAACGATCGGCAATGCTCTCCCGGATCGTTTCGAGCTCGGGCGAAACCACGCGATAGGCGACTCCGCCACCAAGGTTGATGAGCCCGGCGATGGTCGCCGGTGGCGTCGGCTCGACGGTCAGCACTTTGAGCAATCTGCGCACCTCGTCCTCGAGCGACGGAGGCAGTGCGTGGAACATGGTGAGGTGCGCGGCCAGCTGGTTTCGGGCTGGCGGGAAAAAGGCGCGGCGTTGCCCGTCGAGCCAGGCGAAGTCCGCGGGTCCGAACTCGGCGGTTAGGATCAGCGGCCCGGCCAGCGGTCTTTCTCCAGCGATTCAAGCGTGCTGAACCTGGCCCGGTCGAAGCCGGTCTGGAACTGGTCGCCTTGCACCGTCACGTCGCCCCACTCGATGCGCCGCAGCGTCTCGCCGACCCCGCCGACCCCGCCTTCCGCCACCACCAGATAGGCAATCCGTCCGCTGCCGCACCCGGCCATGGCATCGACGCATTGCCCAAGTGCGGCCCCGCCCTCCCCGACCAATTTCGCGCCGGCGGTCAGCGACAGCGGGAACAGGGTTTCGCTAGGCCTGGCTTCGCTTGCCGCGGCGGCATGTTCGGCGCCCTGCTCGAACTTTGCCTGTCGCCCGAGCCAGCGCCAGATGCCGAACAGGTTGAGCAGCGTCAGCGCGACATTCATCCACAGCAGCGCCGGGTCATCGCCGATCAGCCCGAGTGTCAGCCACGACAAAGAGCCGATGGTGAAGACGATGAATCCGGCGCCAGTGATCTTCGCCCCGAGGTTCGAGGCGGTCATCAAAGCGGCGAGGATCGTGGCGACCGGCGCGACCCAGGTGAGTATATTTTCCATGCAGTCGCTAACCGGCGACGTGGGCCAAGGTTGCGCTAGATCTCGACCTGGCTGCCAAGCTCGACCACGCGGTTGGTGGGAAGCTTGAAGAATTCCATCGCGCTTTCCGCGTTGCGCAACATCCAGGCGAACAATTTCTCACGCCAGATCGCCATTCCCGGTCGCGCGCTGGCGAGCAGCGTCTGGCGGGCGAGGAAGAAGCTGGTGTCCATCATCCGGCATTGCGGGCCGCACGATTTGAGATCCGCCAGCTCGGCCGGCACGTCGACTTCTTCCATGAACCCATAGCGCAGCACGATGCGGTAGAAGCCGGCTGTATAGTCGGTCGTCGTGACCCGATTTTCCGCAGCGATGTAGGGCACGTCCTCGATCTTGCAGGTCAACAGGATAACGCGCTCATGGAGCACCTTGTTGTGCTTGAGATTGTGCAGCAGCGCGTGCGGGACGCCATTGGCCGAGCTGGTCATGAAGACCGCGGTGCCGGGTACCCGAGTGGCGCTGCTCGAGGCCGACTTGATGAACACCTCGATCGGCAACGAGGCCTCGTTCATCCGGTCGATCATCAGCTTGCGGCCCTTGGCCCAGGTGGTCAGCAGGGTGAAGGCGACCGCACCGATCAGCAATGGGAACCAGCCACCGTCGGGCACCTTGATCAGGTTCGCGCCGAAGTAGAGGAAATCGACCGTGGCGAAAATCAGCAGCAGCGGGATTGCCTGCCACTTCTTCCAGTTCCACAGCGAGAAAAGGACCACGGCGAGGAGCACCGTGTCGATCGCCATGGCACCGGTCACCGCGATGCCATAGGCCGCGGCGAGGTTGGACGACGAGCCGAACATCACCACCAGCAGGATGACCATTACCATCAGCGCCCAGTTGATCACCGGAATGTAGATCTGGCCCGCGGCTTTCTCACTGGTGTGGGTGATGCGCAGGCGGGGGATGAAGCCGAGCTGGATCGCCTGCTGGGTGACCGAGAAAGCGCCCGAAATCACCGCCTGGCTGGCGATGATGGTGGCAGCGGTGGCGAGCAGCACCAGCGGCAGCCGGAATTGCTCGGGAGCAAGGAAGAAGAAGGGATTCTTGATCGTCTGCAGCGCTTCGGCGGGCGACATCGACAGGATCATTGCCCCCTGCCCCATATAGTTGAGCAGCAGCGCGGGCATGACGAAATAGATCCAGCTGAACTTGATCGGGCGGCGGCCGAAATGGCCCATGTCGGCGTAAAGCGCCTCGGCCCCGGTCACGGCCAACACCACCGAGCCCATGGCGATGAAGGCCATCAGCGGTTCGTAAGCGAAGAAGGCGACCGCGTTGAGCGGGTTCATCATCGCCAGCATGACCGCCGGATGATCGAGGATGTGCCACACCCCGAGCCCCGCGAGCACGGCGAAGTACAGGAGCATGATCGGCCCGAACATCAGTCCGACCTTGGCCGTGCCACGCGACTGGATCGCAAACAGGCCAATCAAAATGCCGATGGCAATCGGAATGACATAGGGCGTGAACCCGGCATTGACGGTGGTCAGGCCTTCGACCGCCGACAGCACCGAGATTGCCGGCGTGATCATCGAATCGCCGTAGAACAAGGCGCAGGCGAACACCCCGAGCATGACGATCCCGGCGCTCCATCGTTTCTTGCCGGTGGTCGAACGGTTGATCAACGCCAGCAGCGCCAGGCTGCCGCCCTCGCCCTTGTTGTCCGCGCGCATGATGATCGTCACATATTTCAGCGTGACGATGGTCATCATCGACCAGAAGATCAGGCTCAACACGCCATAGATGTGCAGCGGATCGGGCGTCAGCGGATGGTGGCCGGCGAAGGTTTCACGAAAGGCGTAGATTGGCGACGTGCCGATATCGCCGAACACGATTCCGATCGCGCCGACCATGAGCTTGCCCAGCGGTCCGTGGGCGTGGCCATGGGCAGCGTCTATCGGGGCGTCATGATCGGCGCCCCCGGTCGCGGTAATATTCATTCTCTACCCATGCCACTACCGCGATCCGCGGCGCGTCGCCCTAGCATCGGCAAAAAGGCGCTGCAATTGCGGCGATGCGAGGCTATAGCGCCGCCACTTCCCAGTTCAGGAGCGAAAACAGTCATGCGCGTCGGTGTGCCCAAGGAAATCAAGAATCATGAATATCGGGTCGGACTGACCCCGGCGAGCGTGGCGGAACTCGTTGCTTGCGGCCACGAAGTTTTCGTCGAGGCCCGCGCCGGCATGGGCATCGACTTCTCCGACAAGGCGTATGAAAAAGTGGGTGCGACGATCTTGCCGACCGCCGCCGAAATATTTGCCGCGAGCGACATGATCGTGAAGGTCAAGGAACCGCAGCCGAGCGAAATCTCGATGCTCTCGCCGCGCCACATCCTGTTCACCTATCTTCACCTTGCCCCCGATCCCGACCAGGCGAAGGGTCTGATGCAATCGGGCGCGACCTGCATCGCCTATGAAACGGTTACCTCCCGCTCGGGTGCGTTGCCCTTGCTCAAGCCCATGAGCGAAGTCGCAGGCCGGATGTCGATCCAGGTCGGCGCGCATTATCTTGAGAAGGAACAGGGCGGCCGCGGCGTATTGCTCGGCGGCGTCCCGGGGGTTGCCCCGGCCAAGGTCGCGATCCTCGGCGGCGGTGTGGCAGGGATCAATGCCGCCCAAATGGCCACCGGTCAGCGCGCCGATGTCACGATTTACGACATCAACAATGACCGGCTGGCCGAACTGGACATGCACTTCGGAAGCACGATCAAGACCGCATTCGCCTCCAAGGCGGCGATCGCCGCCGCGATCCAGGAGGCCGAGCTGGTGATCGGCGCCGTGCTGGTGCCCGGTGCGGCGGCGCCCAAGCTGGTCACGCGGGACCAGTTGAAGACGATGAAGCGCGGCAGCGTGCTGGTCGACATTGCGATCGACCAGGGCGGCTGCTTTGAAACCAGTCGCGCGACCACCCATGACGACCCAGTCTACACGATCGACGGGGTGATCCATTATTGCGTTGCCAACATGCCCGGCGCGGTGGCTCGGACCAGTACCTTCGCGCTCAACAACGCAACGCTGCCGTTCGCGCTCAAGCTGGCCAACCTTGGGCCCGAGAAGGCCATGGCCGAGGATCCCCATCTCGCTGCCGGTCTCAACGTCTCGGGGGGCAAGATTCGCAACGAGCCGGTGGCTGAAGCCCTCGGGCTCAAGTTCGTGCCTGCCTAGCGGTTGGGTCCGGCTGGCGGCGCACTGTTGGCCAGCCGGTCCTCGACCAAGGGTCGCCAGCTGGCATTCGCCGGTGCATTGGCCAAGACGTCGGCCCACAGTCGGCGTGCTTCGGCGACATTGCCCGATCGCGCCTCCGCCACCCCGAGGAAATAGCGCGGCGCCGGATAATCAGGCGCGAGGTCAATCGCCCGCTCAAAAGCCAGCCGGCCGCCGGGGTTAAGGCCACCCGTGTGGTCGGTCAGCATGTTGCCGAGGCCGATCCACAGCGCATAATCGCGCGGATGCTGCTTGACCGCGGCAATCAGGACGCCCGCGGCATCGGCCGTGTTGCCGCGCGAGGCGATCGCATCGGCCATGCCCAGCCAGCGCTCGCTGGCGGTGAATCGGCCCAGGAAGGCGTAGCGATCGGCGGCGAGCAAAGCGCCTGGTCGGCTGGCAGTCGTTGAACGATCGACCGGCACGGGACCATTTCCGTCGATCGCTCTGAACAACAGGCAACCCGCGACCAGCGCCGCGCAGGCCAGCGCCAGAAACATTCCGCGAGCGCCGGACAGGCGGAGCAGGATCGCGATGGCGACCGCCAGCACTACACAAATCATCAGAGCGTTCATGCCCACCACGCCGTCGCCAGTCGTGCCCGCCGCATTCGGCGCCTGCGCGCGATGGATGGGCCGATCATCGCCAGCGCCCCACCCAGCACGGCAATTGCTCCGCCCAGCGGGATCAGGATGAGCAACGGGGTCCAGCCAAGCTGAACCGGCCAGCGACCCTCCCCGTCGCGCGGTCCGATGCTGGCGCTGAGCAGGCCGCTGCCGCTTCGGATTGTGGCCGGTGCGGCCATCCCGGAACCGCTGTCAGCGCTGCGCAGCTGCGGTTCGAGCAGGACAACCCCGCCGCCGCTCGACGCGCGCAGCTCGGCCGCGACACCGGCCCAACCCCGCCCCGCTGCCGGCCAAACCTCATGGAGCTGGACCGTCCAGGCGTTGAACCGGACGCGGTCCCCAACCTCCATCGGGTGCACTGACGTAGTGGTGAACTGCAGTGACAGGATGACGCCCCCGACAGCGATCGCGATCCCCCCGTGCGCTAACCGCGCGCCCCAGACCCGGGCAGCATGCGAAGGCCGCACCCGGCGACGATCGACGAGGTGGATAAGCACACTCGCCACCAGCCAGCAGGCTCCAAGGGCCAGTACCAGCTTGTTTGTCTGGACCCGCTCCTCCATTGCCTCAAGCGACAGGCCAATGGTCAGGACGATCCAGATTCCAAGCAGCCAGGGGCGGATGAGCAGGGTGATCCGCCGACGCCGCCAGCCCAGCGCGCGGACGACGATCAAAAGCAACAGCGTGATCGCCAGCGCGGCGGCGAGGCAAAGCGCCGCGAGCCCGATCACTGCACCAGTGTCATGTCGGCCTTATGTTCCGCCGCCGCATTGCCGAGCTGCGGGGGCATGTAGCGCTCGTCATGCTTGGCGAGGATCATGTCCGCGACGAATATTCCGCCTACCATGCGCCCTTCGGCGACCATCCCGCTGCCTTCGCGAAACAGGTCGGGCAGGATTCCGCGATAGCTGACCGGAACCCTGGCCGCGCCATCGCTGACGACAAACGAAACCGAGGTGCCGTCGACCCGCTTGAGCGATCCTTGCTCGACCATCCCGCCGAGCCGGATCGCTTCACCATCCGCCGCCTTGCCAGCGACGATGTCGGACGGGGTGCGGAAATAGGCGGCGCGGTCGGCCAGGCCCCACATCGCCAGCACGACGGCGGCCGCAACGGCGATCATTGCCAGCGCGATCAGGGTCAGCCGCTGGTGCTTGGGCTTCATCGCGCTCACCGGCGGGTCACCTCGTCGGCCAGCTTTTCGGCGCTGCGCATCGACGTCCAGGCCCACGCCACCAGCGCGACACTCCCGCCGATGACGATGCCATATGCGGCGATGATGAATGGCCAGTGGTTCATAGCGCCGCATTCCGGCGCAGGCGGGCCTCGGCGCGCGACCGGGCAAGCTCGGCGCGCATCCGCATCAGCACCACCGCGGCGAACAGGAAGCTAAACCCGAACAGGGTCAGTGGCAGCGGCCACAGCAATTCAGGCGCGATGGTCGATCCGCCGGTGATCGAGATCGACTGGCCCTGATGGAGCGTGTTCCACCACAGCACCGAATAATGGATGATTGGCAGGTTGATCGCGCCGACCAGCCCGAACAGCGCCGCCATCCGCCCCTCGCCGCCGCGTTCTCGCTCGGCCGAGGCCAGGGCGATATAACCGAGATAAAGGAAGAACAGGATCAGCATCGAGGTCAGCCGCCCGTCCCATTCCCACCACGTGCCCCACGTCGGGCGACCCCAGATCGATCCGGTGGCCAGACACATGAACGCATAGACCGCGCCGACCGGGGCGATTGCGCGGCCCGCGACCGCCGCCAGCGGATGACGCCAGACCAGCTGCATCAGGCTGGCCGCGGCAATCCCGCCCCAGCCGGCCATTCCGAGCCACGCGGTCGGGACATGGATGTAGAGTATGCGGACGCTTTCGCCCTGCAGATAGTCGCGCGGCGTGAACAACAGGCCGCCGATCACCCCGGCAGCGATCAGCACCACCGCCAGCGCCAGCGTCCAGCCAGTGGCCGGGCGGGCAATCTTGAGGAAACGGACCGGGTTGGCGAAGACGTGCATGCGGATGCCGGACTAGCTGCTCCGCGCCTGCCGCTCAACCGCGTCCGATGAGCTTCTGCGCCATCGCATCGGCGACGGCGGCTGGATCGCGGCCCGACGACGCGCTTTCGCTCCAGATCGTTTCGAGCCGGCCAGGGATCGCCTCGATCCGCTGGCGGACCAGATCCTCGTTGCCGTCGCGCAGATATTCGGTCGAAACGTTGATGATCCCGCCGGCGTTGATGACGTAATCAGGCGCGTAGAGGATGCCGCGGTCCATCAGCCGCTGCCCGTCGGCGTCGGTCTTGAGCTGGTTATTGGCGCCGCCGGCAACGATCGGCACATTGAGCGCGGCAATGCTCGACTCGTCGAGTATCGCGCCGAGCGCATTGGGGCTGAACACATCGGCTTCGATTGTCATGATCTCCGACGGGTCGACGATGGTGGCATTGCACAGTTGCGCCAGGGCCTGCACCCGACCCTGGTCGACGTCGGCGATCGACAACCGCGCGCCTTCCGCCGCGGCATGGCGCGCCACGCCGCCAGCGACGCTACCCGCGCCCTGCAGCGCGAGGTGCAGCCCGTCGAGGCTGTCCTTGCCGAGCGCGCGCTTGACCGCCGCCTTGATCCCCAGGAACACGCCCAGCGACGTATGGGGCCCGGGATCGCCGCCGACCCCAGTTTCGACTGGGAGGCCCGCGACATATTTGGTTTGGCGCGCGACCTCGATCATGTCGGCGACGCTCATTCCGACATCTTCGGCGGTGACATATTTCCCGCCCAGGCTGTCGACCGCGCGGCCGAAGGCGGCGAGCATGGCGGGTGACTTGGCGCGATCGGGACCGGCCAGAATAACCGCCTTGCCGCCACCGAGCGGCAGGCCGGCCATCGCATTCTTGTAGCTCATCCCGCGCGACAGGCGCAGCGCGTCGGTCAGCGCGTCGGCGTCATCGGCATAATGCCAGAAGCGCGATCCGCCCCCCGCGGGGCCGAGATGGGTCGAGTGCATGGCAATGATCGCGCGCAGACCGGACGCCTCGTCAGTGACGAAATGCAGCGCTTCGTGCGCGTCGAAGTCGGGGTAGCCCCAGGGGGTGGTCATGATCGGTGCAAGTCCTGCTCGCGAAAAGAAAAATGGGGCGATCGACGGGGCTTGAACCCGCGACCCTCGGTACCACAAACCGATGCTCTAACCAGCTGAGCTACGATCGCCGCAAGCGCCCTTGGACTAGGCGCGCCACGCCCTTAAGGGTCGGGGCATGATAAGGCAAGGCGGGCTTCCAATGAACGCAACGATCAAGAAATTCGGTTACCCCGCGACCCTGGTTCGCGATTATCGGCATTGGGTACTGTTGGTGCGCCCGGCGCAGGTCACCGCCGGATCGCTCGTGCTGGCCGCGAAAAGCGACGCGACCGCCTACGGCGACCTGCCGGTTGACGCCTTTACCGAGCAGGGCGCGATCGTCGCCGAGCTTGAGCAATTGCTCGGCGGGGTCATAAAAATGGATAAAATCAACTATCTAATCCTTATGATGGTCGATCCACATGTTCACATTCACATTTTTCCTCGCTATCGGGGCACACGTTCTTTCGCGGGTCTGGAACTGGCCGATCATGGCTGGCCCGGCCCTCCCGACCTGAAATCGGCGGTGGAACTGGATTCGTCCGGCATCGTGCGGGCGGTCGAAGCACTGAACTAACGTCGATATCAATTCCGTCGATAACCGACATTTACAAAGCAGGGCATTTTGCTTGCGCATTCTTTTCGATTGGCGCAAATATTTGAGTCGGGGAGTGGACGTTGAATTCAAGTCGAACTGCAAGGCGCGAGCCTGCCTCCAGCGTGCCGCTTAAGGATTCGCTGCTCCGGGCCGGTCTGTCCGCGACGCTAGCCGCCGCGCTCGATGACATGCCCCACCGCAATGTCCATCTCGACCCGCGCCGCCCGTTCCGCGAGCCCGGTATGCCGCGCAACGAAGTCATGTTTGTGACGGCGGGACTAATTTCCAAATACAAGACCGACTCAAGCGGACGGCGACAAATTGTCGCGCTGCGATTCCCCGGGGAAGGCGTGCTGCCGCGGGAAGGCAATGCCAGCTATGGCATCCAGGCCATCGTGAAGAGCGACGTGTTGGTCGGCAAGGCCGAGGATTTCGACAAGGTCGTGGCGTCCAATCCGGAGCTCGCCCACTTCTTCTGGCGGCTGGTCCAGCGCAACGAATCGATCGGCTACGAATGGATGGTCAATACCGGCCGCCGCGACTCGACCGCCCGCGTCGCGCATCTGCTGTGCGAAACCGCGACCCGCTACGGCATCGACGTCCACAGCGAGCCGTTGATCAATCCGTTCACCCAGCAGCAGATCGCCGACATCACCGGCCAGACCTCGGTCAACGTCAACCGCGTGTTCGCCGATCTCGAACGCCAGAAACTGATCAAGCGCTCGGGCCGCGAAATCCGCTTCCTCGACTGGCCCGAACTGCTCCGCGTGGCGAGCTTCCAGCCGGGCTATCTGGACTAATCGACGAGTGTGGCATGGTGGGCGCGGCAGGGATTGAACCTGCGACCCCACCCGTGTGAAGGGTGTGCTCTACCACTGAGCTACGCGCCCATGCCGCGGTGGTCGTGTGCCGATAGTGAAGCCGTGAGCGAGCTGTCCAGCCTTGCGACCAACCTATTGCACGGCATCCTTGAGAATGCGGCCCGGGACGGAATTTGGGCTGGCTCGAGGCCTTTATCTGCATCGGCTCGCCGGTGCGCGGATTGCGCCCGACCGACGCCTTGCGCCGGGTGACCGAGAAATTGCCGAACCCGACCAGGCGCACTTCATCGCCGCGTTTGAGCGCCGAGGTGATCACCTCAAGCATGGTCTCCACCGCGCGCGACGAATCCGACCGGCTAAGCCCGGCGCGGTCGGCAATCTGGCCGATGAGATCCTGCTTGTTCATACCTTACTCCCGAACTGGCCCGCGGGACTCGCGGCGATCGTTGATCCGCTTTTAAGGCAAGAACCGACCGCGAAGTCAAAGCACTAGTGACGAACAGCGGGACTTTCCACTGTCCCGCCGGGGGACGGGACCGGTTCCGCGGCATGCTCGTCAACATCCGACCATTCGATCGCGGTTATCGGTTCGGCCAGCGCCAGCGCCAGCACCTCGTCGACATGGGCAACCGGATGGATATCGAGCCCGTCTTTCACCGCCTGCGGAATTTCGGCAAGATCCTTTTCATTTTCGGCCGGGATCAGCACGGTGGTGATTCCGCCGCGCAACGCCGCCAGCAATTTCTCCTTCAGACCCCCGATCGGAAGCACGCGCCCGCGCAGCGTCACCTCGCCGGTCATCGCCACATCACGGCGGACGGGAATGCCGGTCAGGGTCGAGATCATCGCCGTGACCATGCCGACGCCCGCCGACGGCCCGTCCTTGGGCACCGCGCCCTCGGGCAGATGGACGTGAATGTCCTTGCGCGCGAAGATCGAGGGTTTGATCCCATAGGCGGGACTGCGCGCCTTGACGAAGCTCATTGCCGCCTGGATCGACTCCTGCATCACTTCGCCCAGCTTGCCGGTGGTTTTGACCAGCCCCTTGCCGGGCACGGTGACCGCCTCGATGGTCAGCAGTTCGCCGCCGACCTCGGTCCAGGCGAGCCCTGTCACCGCACCGATCTGATCCTCTTCCTCGCCGACGCCGTAGCGATATCGGGTAACGCCGAGGAACTCGCCGATATTGTCAGCGGTCAACTCGACCCGCTCGACTTTCTTCTCGAGAATCTGGCGGAGCGACTTGCGGGCGATCTTGGCCAGTTCGCGCTCCAGCGTTCGGACCCCTGCTTCGCGGGTGTAGTGGCGCAGGATGGCGCGCAGCCCATCGTCGGCAAATGACAGTTCGTCGGCCTTCAGGCCATGCGCTTCCATCTGCTTGGGGATCAGGTGGCGACGCGCAATCTCGACCTTTTCGTCCTCGGTGTAACCCTCAAGTCGGATGATCTCCATCCGGTCGAGCAATGGCTGCGGCATGTCGAGACTGTTCGCCGTGGTCACGAACATCACGTCGCTGAGATCGTAATCGAGCTCGAGATAATGGTCCTGGAAGCGGTTGTTCTGCTCCGGATCGAGCACCTCGAGCAGCGCCGAGGCGGGATCGCCGCGGAAATCGGTGCCAAGCTTGTCGATCTCGTCGAGCAGGAACAAAGGATTGCTGGTCCCGGCCTTCTTCAGATTGGTGATGATCTTGCCCGGCAGGCTGCCGATGTAGGTCCGGCGATGGCCGCGGATCTCGGCCTCGTCACGCACCCCGCCCAGCGACTGGCGCGCAAACTCGCGGCCCGTCGCTCGCGCAATCGAGCGGCCGAGCGATGTCTTGCCGACGCCCGGCGGGCCGACCAGGCACAGGATCGGGCCCTTCAACTTGTTGGTCCGCGCCTGGACCGCGAGATATTCGACGATCCGGTCCTTGACCTTCTCCAGCCCGTAATGGTCCTCGTCGAGCACCGCCTGTGCCTCGGCGATATCGCGCTTGAGGCGGCTCTTCTTGCCCCACGGAAGTCCAAGCAGGATGTCGAGATAGTTGCGCGCGACGGTCGCCTCGGCGGACATCGGCGCCATGCCCTTCAATTTCTTGAGCTCGGCATTGGCGCGGGTGCGGCCTTCCTTGCTCAACCGCGTCTTGCGGATCTTGGCCGCCAGCTCGACCAGTTCGTCACCGTCCTCGCCGTCCTCGTTCCCGAGTTCGCGCTGGATCGCTTTCAACTGCTCGTTGAGATAATATTCTCGCTGGGTCTTCTCCATCTGGCGCTTGACGCGGCTGCGGATCTTTTTCTCGACCTGCAGCACGCCAAGTTCGCCCTCCATGAAGGCGAACACCATCTCCAGCCGCCGCGACGGATTGAGCTCACCCAGCAGCACCTGCTTGTCGGCGACCTTGATCGAGAGGCTCGATGCCACGGCGTCGGCCAGCAGCGACGGATCGTCGATCTCGGCCAGCTGGACCCCGGTCTCGGCCGGAAGGCGCTTGTTGAGCTTGGCATAATTGTCGAACTGGTCGACCACCGAACGCATCAGCGCCTGCGCCTCGGGCTGAACTGCTTCTTCCTCGGCCACATCCTCGACGACCGCCGCGAGATGCCCGTCGCTGTCGACCAATTCGATCAGTTTCGCGCGGCGCACGCCCTCGACCAGCACGCGCACGGTGCCGTCGGGCAACTTGAGGAGCTGCATCGCGGTCGCGACCACGCCCAAGTCGTAGAGCGCGTCGCGGTCGGGATCGTCCTCATTGGGATCGAGCTGGGCGACGAGGAACAACTGCTTGTCCGCCGCCATCGCCGCCTCGAGCGCGGCGACCGATTTGTCGCGGCCGACGAACAGGGGAACGATCCGGTTGGGGAACACGACGATGTCGCGCAGCGGCAGGATGGGGAAAGTAGAGGTCATGGATCCCATATGGGCAGCGCGTCGGCGGAGCGCAACAAGCGGCTCAGGCAAACAGCAGCAGCACGGCCGGTCCGAGGTTGTTGAGGGCATGAACCGCGAACACGATCCCGATCGCCACCGCCCGCCCTTCCCCACGCCACGTCACGTAGAGCGTCGAGAAGATCAGGAACGGCCACCAGATCACCAGCCCCCAGGCCGGCGCCATCAGCGAATGGGCAATTCCCCACCCGAGCGAACTGGCGACCACCGCATATTTCGGCGCGAGGGCGAGCAGCAAAATCTCCAGCACCGCCGCCATGATCAAGGTTTCGAGCAACGGCGCGACGATGACCAGCATCACGGCCATCGCCGGGCCAACATTATCGAAGCTGGGGCCCGCCACCTTGGGCAGCAGCGATGCTACGATGAACGACAGCAAGAGCGCCGGGATCGACGTCGCGGCCCACCCGACCAGGATGGCGCGGAGCGGCCGGCGCGGCTCGAGCAGCGCCGGGAAGTGGCTCGAATTGATCAACGGGCGATCAGGCCGCGGCGTCGCCGCCCGTGGCGGAGGCCTTGTCCTTCTTGGCATAGACGCGCACCGGATCCTTCGACCCCGCGACGACGTCCTTGTCGACATGCACTTCGTCGACCCCGTCCATCGACGGCAGGTCGAACATCGTGTCGAGCAAGATGCCTTCGAGGATCGAGCGAAGCCCGCGAGCGCCGGTCTTGCGGTCGATCGCCTTGCGCGCAATCCCTGCAAGCGCGTCGTCGGAGAAGGCCAATTCGACCTCCTCCATGTCGAACAATTTCTGATATTGCTTGATCAGCGCATTCTTCGGTTCGACCAGGATCTTGACCAACGCGGTCTCGTCGAGGTCCTCCAGGGTAGCGATCACGGGCATTCGGCCGATGAATTCGGGGATCAGCCCGAACTTCATCAGATCCTCGGGCTCGGTATGCTTGAGCACCTGGCCGGTGCGCCGTTCGTCGGGCGCGGCAACATGCGCGCCGAAACCGATCGACTTGCCCTGCAGCCGGTCGCCGATGATCTTTTCCAGCCCCGAGAAGGCGCCGCCGCAGATGAACAGGATGTTGGTCGTGTCGACCTGCAGGAATTCCTGCTGCGGATGCTTGCGCCCGCCCTGCGGCGGAACGCTGGCGGTGGTGCCTTCCATCAGCTTGAGCAACGCCTGCTGGACGCCCTCGCCGCTGACGTCGCGGGTGATCGAGGGATTGTCCGATTTGCGGCTGATCTTGTCGATCTCGTCGATGTAGACGATTCCGCGCTGCGCCTTCTCGACATTGTAATCCGATGCCTGGAGGAGCTTGAGGATAATGTTCTCGACATCCTCGCCGACATAGCCGGCCTCGGTCAGCGTGGTCGCGTCGGCCATGGTGAACGGCACGTCGAGGATTCGCGCCAGCGTCTGGGCGAGCAGGGTCTTGCCGCAGCCGGTCGGGCCGATGAGCAGGATGTTGGATTTGGCCAGTTCCACTTCATTGCCCGATTTCGAGCCGTGGTTGAGCCGCTTGTAATGATTGTGGACCGCCACCGACAGGACGCGCTTGGCGCGCGGCTGCCCGATCACATAATCGTCGAGCACCTTGCAGATTTCTGCCGGTGTCGGAACGCCGTCGCGGGTCTTGACCAGCGCCGACTTGGATTCTTCGCGGATGATGTCGTTACACAGCTCGACGCATTCGTCGCAGATGAACACGGTCGGCCCGGCGATGAGCTTCCTCACCTCGTGCTGCGATTTGCCGCAGAAACTGCAGTAGAGGGTGCTCTTGCTGTCGCCGCCTTGAAGCTTCGTCATAAACGTCCTTGTTTCGCGGGAAGCGGGCGACGCTCCCGGGTCAGGGGCCATGCTAGCCCGCTTTATCGCACAATCAAACTGTTAGAGGGGTTAACGCCCGCCCCCGGTCTCATGCTTGTCCCGAATATGGGCGGATCACGACGGCGCGACAAGGTGCAGGCGGAGGGACCGTTGCGACTCGACCAGGCGGTCAGCCGACCGGGCGGGGTCCCAGACCCTCGCCAAAGCGATGGATCAATTCGCCCAACTCGACCTCGTCGACCGCCGTTGCCGCCGAGGCCGCGGTAAACCAGCGCCGCTTGCGCTGGTCCATCTCGATCCATTTCTTGCGCACCTCGGTCACGCGCTGTGGAAACACTTCGACTTCCGCGGTAGCCGAGCGCCCGTCGGCATAAAATTTCTGGTAGCGAAAATGACCAAGCGGGACCGGCGACACCAGGCCGCGCACCCCGGCCTCTTCCTCCGCCTCGATCGCCGCCGCTTCGTGCGGCGCCTTGCCGACCATCAGATTGCCCTTGGGCACCACCCATCGCCCGGTCTGGCGAGAGGTAACCAGCAACACCATGATCCCGTCGCCGAAGTCCCGATAGGGCAAGGCGGCGACCTGGTGGATCGCCGGCTCGCTTTTGGCCGGGCTCACGCCGGCGTGATGTCGCCGGCGCCGGTGGGATCGTCGGCATCGGCCGGGCGGGTGCCGAACACTTCGTCGATCAGCCCAAAAGTCTTGGCCTCGTCGGCTTCGAGGAAGCTGTCGCGGTCCATCGCCTTTTCGATCGCCTCGATCGGCTGACCCGTATATTTTGCGTAGAGCGCGTTCAGCCGGCTGCGCATCCGCAGGATTTCGCGCGCCTGGATCTCGATATCAGCGGCCATGCCCTGCGCCCCGCCCGACGGCTGGTGGACCATGATCCGGCTGTTGGTCAGCGCCACGCGCATGCCCGGCTCCCCCGCCGCGAGCAGGAAGCTGCCCATCGACGCGGCCTGACCGATGCACACGGTGCCGACCTTGGGACGAATATATTGCATGGTGTCGTGGATCGCGAGCCCGCTGGTCACCACCCCGCCCGGCGAGTTGATGTACATGAAGATGTCCTTCTTCGGATTTTCCGATTCCAGGAACAGCAGTTGGGCGGTGATGATCGCCGCCATATGATCCTCGATCGCACCGGTGACGAAGATGATCCGGTCGCGCAGCAAGCGGGAGTAGATGTCGAAGGAGCGTTCGCCCCGGTTGGATTGCTCGATGACGATCGGAACGAGCTGGGCGGCGATATCCTGATGATCCATGGGGTCTGCTGGTCCTTGCGGGTGAAACTGCGTGACTGCCTACATCGGCGGACCGGCGCTCATGTTCAACCCATTGCGTCGGCGGTCATGAAAAAGGGCGGTCGGCCGAAGCCAACCGCCCTCCCCGATGAGCAGCGCTCGGGAGCCGCTGCCTACATCTTGACCGTCGCCCGGGCGTAGAGATAGCGGCCCGGGACGTCGTAGGTGCCCGGATCGATAATTGTTCAGGCCGCAGCTGATGCAGCCCGGGGGATCCTTGTCGAACAAATTGTTGACGCCCAGCGCGAAACCGACACTTGTCGGCGAAATCGGGCGATTGGTAGCGCATCTGGAAATCGATGTAGAAGCGGCTCGTTGAGCTTGTTGCCGGTCTCGGCTTTCCGGTACGCGGTTGATGTAGCGGCCGGTGAGCGAGGCCCCGAAATTGGTCGCGGTTCCAGTCGATCGATCGGCGACCGCCTTGTGCTCGGGGAAGGCCTGGTCGGGGCTGCCCTGTTCGGTGCCTTCGCGGCTGATCCGCTCCCGCCGGTCGCGGTCGGGACGATCGACGTCATAATTGAACAGGAAGGTATTGTTGCAGGTCAGCCCGAGCGTGCCCCACGACATCGTTGCGGCGCGCGATAGATCAGGTTGAGATCGAGGCCCTTCGGTGTCGATCGCCGTTGACGTTGCCGAGCACGCCCGGAATCTGCGCGATCTGGCCCGAGCGGTGCGGGTGACGAGCGGCGCAGGCGACGGGATCGAGCGTGGCGACGCAGCGCTGCAGCATCGTCGCCGGCGTTGATCGCCGAAGATCGCGTCCTTGATCTTGATGTTGTAATAATTGGCCTCGACGCGAGAAGCGCGGAATGAACGCGGGGCTGTAGACCACGCCGACATTACAGCCGCGTCGACGTTTCCGGTTTCAGATCCTCGTTGCCGCTGGTCAGCACCGAGATCTGCGGATTGTTCTGCTGATAGCCGGGCGGAACGCCGTGCGCTGGCGCAATTGGCGCGATCGTGCCCGACGGATTCGGTCGGCCGAGCAGGGATCGTCGATTTCCTGGTCGAAGCGCGACGGCGTTCCGAACAATTCGCCGATGGTCGGCGCGCGGAAGCCTTCCGACCACGATGCCGCGCAAGCGCAAATCCCTGATCGGCTTCCAGTTGACCCCGGCCTTGAAGGTCGTGGTCGATCCTGAAGCGGAGTAATCCGGAGAATCGCGCCGCGGCGTTGAGTTCGAGCAACTGCAGAACGGACGGTCGGAGAAGAGCGGCGCGACCGATTCCGGCATAGGCCTCGTCGACGTTGTAACCGCCCTTGGTGGGGAGCGCCGGAATGTCGGAACCGAGCCCCGCCGCGACCATCGGATCGGGATCGAAGCGCCCCTTCTGGTCGCGATGCTCGAGCCCGCAGTGCGAACCCGAATGGCCCACCGGGCAACTCGAACAGGCTGCCGGTCGAATTGGCCGACGCCCCACAATTTCTGCTCGCTGCTGTCGTCCTGGACGAAGGTGACATAGTCGAGCATGGCCTGCGTGATCGATCCGACGCCGCCGAAGATGTTGAACGGCACGCAGGGCCGGTGCAGACTGCCCACCGGACCAAGCGCCAGCGGCAGGTTGGCGGCGTTGATGTTGCCGAACATCGTCTGCTTGGCCTTGTTGCGGCCGGCGATGGCATTGATGTCCCAATACCAGTCGCGGTCGGCAACCTTGAACTTGCCGTCGAGAGTCACCGTTCCGTAGGTCGTTTCGACCTTCTGGTTATAGCGCCGCGGCCCGCCTTCGACCAGCGGCGGCCGATGAAGTTATAGGTGCCCGGCCCGAGCGTCTGGCCGAACGGGTTGAACGGATTGCTCGCGTCGATCACGATGGTGTCGAGCAGATTGCCGTTGCCGGCGTCGGGCCCGACGAACAGTGGCAGCGGCGCCGCCTGGTTCTTCGAATTGCGGCGGTTGCACACCACCTTGGCCGACAAATTCATATTCTCGCCCAGTTCCTGCTTGGCGGTCACGAACCCGCCATAACGCTCGAGCGGGGTCAGGATGAAGTTGAATGGCGCGAAATTGAAGCGATCGGCGGTGGTGAAATCGCTTGAAATCGGCCAGGATCGTTGGGCACCAGCGGGTTGAACACCCGGACGGCCGATCACGGGCCCGCGCAGGATCCGGTCATTGGCGAGCACAATGAATCGCCCAAGCGGGGTGCCCGAGCAGCAGCCGCCGTCGAGGCAGCTCGTTGGAATAGGGCGTCGGGAACAGTCGAGATGTCGCGATCGCCCGAGCTGATCGGCGTCCTGCTTCACGAAATTGCCGCCGACCACGATCGACGTCGGGCCGTCAGCGCCATTGCCCCAGCTGAGCTGGTAATTCTGGGTAGAAGCCGTCGCCCTTCTCGTACCCGCCGAGCTGGGCCGTGCCGACCAGCCCCTTCTGCCGCTTCTTGGTGATGATGTTCACCACCCCGGCAATGGCGTCCGAGCCGTAGATCGCCGAGGCGCCGTCCTGCAGCACTTCGACGCGTTCGATCATGCTTTCAGGAATCGCGTTCAGGTCGACCGATCCCGGCACGCCCGAGGCCGAAGCGGCGTTGACGAAGCGCAGGCCGTCGACCAGCACCAAAGTGCGTTTCGAGCCCAGGTAGCGCAGGTCAATTTCCGCCGCGCCGGCGCCGACGCCGCCGCCGTCGGGCGGGTTGCCGAAGTTGCCGCTGTTATTGAACTTGCCGTTGAGCCCGCCGCCAGCGGACGGGAGCCGTTGCAGCACGTCGTTGATCGAGTTGAGGCCGGTCTTGTCGATATCCGCCCGGTCGACGAAGGTGACGGGCGAATCCTGACTCAAGGGATCGCGGCGGATGCGCGAACCGGTAATGACGATCGCATCTTCCGAAGCGGAACTCCTGAGCGGCCGTCGCCGGATTCTGCGCGGCGTCGGCCGGCGGGATCGAACTTTGCGCGGTCGCGGCCACCGACAGCATCATGGCCCCAAGCGATACGCCAGCACGGAAAATTAGCTGCTTGTTGGTCATGAAGTTTCCCCTTGTTAATTAAATTTGTCATTAACAGCGACAATGAAGGGGAAGAGTATCAAGACCGCGCTATTTGACCAGCCGGTCCCGACAACTTAGTCACTGGTGCGACATTTGTGTAACAGGGGCGAAGATTATCGCCCGATCTCAACTGGTTGCGCCCGGGTGCGCAAGATAGGCCAGGCGACGCATTTCGCGGCGGCCGCGGGTGACGGTGTCGAGGATCAGCCCGGCGAAGACACACAGCACGGCGATGATCACCAGCCCGGTGGCAAGGATCGCGGTCGGGAAGCGCGGCACCAGCCCGGTTTCGCAGGTAGGTCAGCACGAGCGGGATCGACAGGATGATCGCAGTGGCCAGCAGGAGCGCGCCAATCGATCCGTAGAACAGGACCGGCCGCTCGATCCGGTAGAGCGTGGCGATCGTCTTGAGGATCCGCCAGCCGTCGCGGAAGGTGGAGAGCTTGGATTCCGACCCCTCGGGCCGCGCCCCGTAAGAGGTTTCGACCTCGCCCACCGGCATTCTGAGCTCGAGCGCGTGGACCGAGATCTCGGTCTCGATTTCAAACCCTTCGCTGAGCACCGGAAAGCTCTTGACGAAGCGCCGCGAGAACACCCGATAGCCGGAGAAGATGTCCGAGAAGCTGCGCCCGAACAGGCGCGACAACAGCCCCGTGAACAGCCGGTTGCCCAGCACATGCCCGCCACGATAGGCGTCCTTGGCTTCGTGCAGCCGGGTGCCGACCACCATGTCGAGCCGGTCGTCGAGTAGCAGTTTGACCATCGCCGGCGCGGCCGCGGGGTCGTAGGTCAAATCCCCGTCGGCCATGATGTAGATGTCGGCATCGACATCGGCGAACATCCGCCGCACGACATGGCCCTTGCCCTGCATGGTCTCGCTGCGCACCTCGGCCCCGGCGGTGCGGGCCAGTTCGACCGTCCGGTCGCGGCTGTTATTGTCGTAGACGTAGATCGTCGCCCCCGGCAGCGCGCTGCGGAAGCCCTCGATCGTGCGAACGATCGCTGCTTGCTCATTATAGCAAGGAAGCAGGACGGCGATGCGCGGGCTGGTCGTGTCGATCATGCCCCTCCCCTAATCGCCGTCCCTTGCCAGCGGGTTACTTCTTTTTCGCAGCCGGCTTCTTGGCGACGGCTTTCTCGGGCTCGGCTTTCGTAGCGGGCTTGGCCGCGGCCTTTGCCGGCGCGTCAGCTTTCTTCGCCGCCGGAGCAGGCTTGGCGTCGGCCTTGGCAGCCTTCGCCGCCGGCTTGGCGGCTGCCTTCTTGCTCTTGGCCGCGGGCTTGACCTCGCCATGGTCGTGGCCGCAGCCCGGCCCGTGGACATGGCCTTCCTCGCTCTCGAGGTCGGCTTCCAGCTGCTCGCGGGTCGAGGCGCGCTCGGTCACCTCGGCCTTGGCGAACAGGAAATCGACCACCTTGTCCTCGTACAATGGCGCTCGCAGCTGGGCAGCGGCCATCGGCTCGTTCTGGACATATTGGATGAAACGGTCGCGGTCGGCCGGCGGATATTGCGCCGCGGCCTGGCCAATCAGCCGGTTCATTTCGGCCTGGCTGACCTCGATCCCGTTGCTCGACCCGATTTCGCTGAGCAGCAGCCCGAGCCGCACGCGGCGCTCGGCAATGCCGCGATAATCGTCGGCTTCGCCCTCGATTTCCTTGAGCGACGCTTCCGGATCGGCATCATGGCTGGCTTCGTGGCGAAGCTGGGCCATGATGTTGTTGAATTCGGCCTCCACCATCGACGGCGGCACCGCGAAATCGTGGTCCGACGCCAGCTGGTCGAGCAGGCGGCGTTTCATGTGGGTACGGGTCAGGCCGTTCAGTTCCTGCTGCGCCTGGTCACGGACCAGCCCCTTGAGCTGCTCGAGGTCCTTCAGGCCCAGCGTCTTGGCGAACTCGTCGTCGATCTTGCTCTCGCCCGCGGTCTTCACCTCGGTGACGGTGATCGCGAAGACGGCCGGCTTGCCCTTCAGATTTTCGGCCTGATAATCGGCCGGGAAGGTCACGTCGATGTCGCGCTTGTCGCCGGCCTTGACCCCGACCAACCCTTCCTCGAACCCCGGGATCAGCGATCCCGAGCCAAGCTCGACGGCCATGCCTTCGCCGGTCCCGCCGTCGAACGCCACGCCGTTGATCGTGCCGACGAAATCGATCACCACCTGGTCGCCCATCGCCGCCTTGTGGGCCTTGGGCGCCGCCTTCCAGGCCTTCTGCGATGCGGCGAGCGTCGCGATCTGCTTGTCGACCACCGCGTCGTCCGCCTCGACCGTCAGCCGCTCCAGCTTGAGCTTGTCGATCTTGGGCTTGGGCACGTCGGGCAGGGTTTCCAGGCGAACCTTGACCTCGGCATCCTTGCCGGGGGCGTAATTCTCGCCCAGTTCGACTTCGGGCTGCATCGCCGGACGAATCTTCTTCTCGGTCAACAGGCTCTGGACGCCGATCTGAACCGCGGTCGACAGCGCTTCCTGGTGGAGCGCGTCGCCATGCATCTTGCGGATGAGGTTGGCCGGCACCTTGCCGGGGCGGAAGCCGGGCATCTTGACCGTCGGCGCGATGCGCTTGATTTCCTGGTCCAACCGCGCATCGATATCCTTGGCGGCGATGGTCAGCGTATAGGCCCGCTTGAGGCCCTCATTTTCCGTCTCGACGGTCTTCATGGTCACTGTTTCATTCCTGCTCGTGCAAACTGTGCGCGGCGCCCGCTACTCGCCAGTCCCCCGGACTGGCTGCGTTGCGGGCTGGTGCGGGCGAAGGGACTCGAACCCCCACATCTTGCGATACTGGTACCTAAAACCAGCGCGTCTACCAATTCCGCCACGCCCGCGCGGACGCCATAAGGTGCGCGGCCTATAGCAAGGATCGCGGCCGGGGCAACCATGCACGATGTCGGGACGTTGAGTTGGAAAGGAGCATTTCCGATGCAAGAACAACAGCCCGACAATAGCCCGCCCGAAACGCCCGAACCGGCTCCCGCGACCAATCCTTCGCCGCCGGCCCAGCCGAGCGAGGCTCCGGCCGAAAGCCCGCCAATGCAACCACCGATCGACGTGCCGTCCCCCTCCTCGCCGGGCACGGAAGCCCCGACCACGCCGATTTCTCCGATCGCGTGATGGCCAGCGCGCCGCCAAGGCCGGGTCACGAGCCTGACGAGCCGCCCGGCCGGCCCGACCCGCTGCCCGGCGAACCCGAACCGCCCCCGCCGCCCGATCCGGTGGCGCGCTAGCGCCTGAGCCTCGCCGAATTGGCGACGGCTTCAAAATCGGGCAGCGCCGCATTGAAATAATGCGAACGCGCACCGTCGAGCAGCACCAGGTAGAGCCGTCCGTCGATCACCGCGCCCACCGCACGGCCGCGGCGCCAAACTTCGTCAGTGTCGAGGTGGTCGAAATCGAACTGGAAGCCGGGATAGCCCATGAACTGCCGTGGACTGAGAGCGATGGTTTTGAAATCGATCGTCCCCGCCTTCACCCGGTAAAAGCTTTCGAGCATTGCGGTGACTTCGGGAGCGGTCATGTCGGAGCGGAACTTGGGCACCTGTTGCGCGTCGCGCTTGCGCTGGCGAATGATGTAGCGCCCACCCTTGAGCCCGGTGACGAAGCTCATCGAATCGAGGCTCGACCCGTTCAGTGTCCAGTCCTCGACCGCGCGAATGTCGTCGATCGCCCAGACCGTACTGACCTTGTTCCACTCGCGCGGCGGTCGCACGATGACCGAGCCATCGCCCACCGGGACGTCGCGCGCACGGACCAGCGAATAGCCACCGAAACCGAACCCCTCCCCGCCCAGGCTGTTGGAACAACCCGCAAGCAATGCAGCGGCGGCGGCGCACAGAATAAAACGCTTCATTGAACCGGCCCCTTACTGAACCAACTGACGGATGAAGGGCGCGTCGGGCGCACTGGGCGCCAGCACCAGATAGCGGGCATAGGCGGCCCGCGCTTCGGCGGTTCGCCCCGCTTTCTGCAGCATTACGCCATGCCAGCGCCACGCATCGGGCGGCGCGTCGGGATAGCCGATCGCGGCCGCATAGCCCATCGCCGCCCGGGCATCGTCACCGGCGCGATTGCGCAACCGCCAGATCTCCGCCTCGTGGAACCGCAGCAGGCCATTCCAGCCATCGGTCGCCAGCATGTTGACGATATATTGGCTGGCGCCCGGATCGTTAAGCTTGACCTGGTCGTCGAGCAGCATCTGGCGAATCGGGCCGATCGCCTGGAGATAGCGTGCGCGACCGTCATCGTAGGATTTGCCCGGCACGGTCACCTCGGCCGCCGAGGCGCGCAAATCCTTGCGACGCGAATCGGGCGAGGGATGGGTTTCGAACAGGTTGATCCGGCGCTCTCGCTTCTTGCGCCGATAGCGGGCTGATTCATCGAGTTCGCCGATCAACTGGTCCCAGGTTTCGGACATCGCCATCGGTCGAAGCCCGGCCTCGGCGATCAGCTTCAGGCCCAACGCGTCGGCTTCGGCCTCAAGCGTGCGATTATATTTGAGTAGCGACAGGATCGTGCCCAGCTCGGCCAGCCGCGCCAGATCGCCGGTGTAGACGCCCGCCGCGCCGCCGGCGACACCGCCGGCCATCGCCAGCACCGCGAAGACGTTGGTCTTGGTACGCATGTCGCGCCACTGGCGGATCTGGTGCTTGCGCAGAAAGTGTCCCGATTCATGCGCAATCACGCCGGCCAGTTGCGCCTCGTTGCGCATCCTGAGCAGCAGGCCCGAAAAGATCACCGTGAAGCCGGTCGGGAACATCACCGCGTTGAACTCGGGGATCCGCGCGACGTAGATGCGCATGTCGCGCGCGGCGGGGCCACCGACCTTGCCGATCAGCCGCTGGAGATAGAGATTGAGCGCCGGATCCTTGATCAGCAGGTTGGACCCGGCAATTTCCTCCTCGACCCGCGCCATCTGCTGCCACATGCCAAGTTCGTCGCGGTCGGTCGGTCGGTAGCCCGGGCCGATCAACGGCTCCATCGACGCCGGCGGGATCCGCGCTGCCGCAACGCCGGTGGCAAGGGAGGCGGCGGCTGCACCGCCGCCGATCAGCAGCGACCGGCGCGACAGTTCACAGCGGATGCACATCAGGAGCGCGCCTTGAGCGCCCGGGCGACGTCCTTGCCCGGCTTCATCCGTCCCAATAGCCGCTCGACCATCACCGCTGCGCCATCGGGGGTGCGGATGTCACCGAATTTGATCCCGGCGACCTGGCTGCCGGTCTGGAGGACGTTGAACCACACCACTTCGCCGGTGCGCAGGTCGACCAGGCTGGCATAGGCAAACTGCCCGCCGCCCCCGATCGTCGGCGCGCAGAAGCCGACCGCGCAGCCGGCGATCCCGAGTACCTGCAGCGCCACTCGCCCCGTCGATGCAAAACTGTCCTCGGCATGGAGGAACAGCGCGTAATCCATCCCGCTTTTCCGCCCCAACGCGACCGCATCCTGGCCCAGGGTCCAGTCTAGCCCCTTGCCGCGCTTGGTGGGTAGCCAGGCGCCCGAATATTTGTGCCGGGCGATCGACGAGCCGACCGCATAATGCAGCCGCTCCAATTCGGCGATCGTCTCGGCGTCGACCCCGGGCAGGCCGTCGCGGCGCTCGAGGATCCGCACATTGCCCCCGCGCCCGGCCTGCTGCGCGCGCAAGGCGGCGAGCAGATTGGCGCGCGCTGTCTCGGTCCAGTCGGCGCGCGGCTCGACCATCCCGCCGGTCGTCACCGAGCCGACCGTCACATCGGGCCGCATCACCAGCAATTTATAATCGCCGCTCGGAAGCGCGAATTCAACGTCGGCATATTGCTTGGTCTGGACGCAGGCGGAGAGCGCGATGGCGGTCGCCCCGACCGCGATCAAGTTGCGACGCATACCAGCCTCCCTTACCCGTTGCCGGGCAGGATTATGCTGTTATTTTAATTACTTGCAAGTGGCGAATTAGCGCGGCGGGCAAGCCGCTCCAGGCGCCTGCGGAAGGCATTGGCCGTCGATCCCCGCGTCCGGCAGCGCCAGTCCGATCATCCCCGCCACGCTGGGCAGGATATCCACCGTCTGCGCCGGAACCGCGACATTCTGGGCCGCATAGCCATTCCGCCAGAAGATGATCGGCACCCGCCGGTCGTAATCCCACACGCTGCCGTGGGTCGAGACATAGCCGCCCTTGGTATCGGCGATGGGGGTGATGTCGCGTTTCAGCAGCACCACGAAGTCGCCCGAGCGCTGCGCATCGAACGACGCCCGCGCCCGCTCGATCAGGCTCCAGCGATCCGGCGTCGTCGTCGGCATGGGGGTCTTTGCAAGCTGGTCATGAGTGAACACCGCTTCGACCTGACGATGCGCGCGATAGGTCGCCAGCGCCGCGGCCAGCACCCGCGCCCGCTGCCCCGCCACGATCGACCGGTCGATATAGATGTCGCCGAAGTTGGATCCGTAGAGCACCGACCCCGGAAGCCCGAACCGCGCCGCCAGCGCCTTGCCCACGTTCGATGCCGAAATTGCCGGATCGACCCGCGCCGCGCCCGCCACGCCGGCGGCCCGCTCGCGCTCGGGGATGTCCTTGCCGCCGTGGTCGGCGGTCAGGACGACGACGTAATCGCCCACTTCATTGTCGAGGAAGCCCAGGAAATCGCCCAGGTCGCGGTCGAGCGACAGCATCTGCAGGCACATCTCCTGCCCTTTGGTGCCATAGCGATGCCCGACATAGTCGGTGCCACTCAGTCCCACCGCGAGCAGGTCGGGCGCGCTGCCCTTGCCGAGCTTCATTTCGCGCACCAGCCCCGCCGCCAGCGCCAGCGTCGCGCCGTCGAATTCGGGCGAGGCACGGAACAGCGACAGATCGCCCGCGGCCCGGGCGAAGCGCCCCGCCCCGACCGGCTGCCCGCCACCACCGACCGCCACCGGCGTGGCCTTAGCGCTGCACAGGGCGGGCGGCTCCAACCCCGCCTGGGGCTGCGCCACCAAGGACGCCACCGCGCTCCGCGCCGACAGCACCGACCGCGGCACTGCAATCCCTGCGAGATCGGTAGCGAAGGTCTTGCCGTTCCAGTACCAGCGCTGGTCGGGCCGCTGGCCGGTCATCATCACCGCCGCGCGATCCTTGCCCGCCACCGCCACGGTGCGGCTGGCCGGCCACTGGCGCTTCATATACTCGCCCAGTGTCGGCACCTTCAGATGCCACGGCGACACCGTGTAGGCCGACGAGGTCGACCCCGCGATCCGCTCGTCCTCCGCGCAATAGACCGCCTTGTCGGCGCGCTTCTGGCCGAGGTCGTACCAGGTGTTGGCGATGATCCCGTTGCGGGCCGGATGAGCGCCGGTGAGGATGGTCGAATGGCCCGGACAGGTCTCGGATGCGGCATGCCCCTGATAGGCATGAGGAAACACCGTCCCCCGCCCCAGCTTCGCAAACCCGCCGTTCAGCAACGGTCGATATTCGTCGAAAATGTCCGACGCCAGTTGATCGACCGAAATGGCGACGATCAGTTTCGGCGGCGCGGCCGGTTGCGCAGCGGCCGGGGCAGCGATCGCGGAGAGGAGCAGGACAGGCCACAAACGCATCGTTTCACTCCTTGAGAACCTCAACCCAATTTCGCCCGCAGCCGCTCGTTGACCACCCCCGGATTGGCCTTGCCCTGCATCGCCTTCATGGTCTGCCCGACGAAGAAGCCGAACAAAGCTTCCTTGCCCGCCTTGTACTGCTCGACCTTGTCGGCATTGGCGGCGAGGATCCTGTCGATCTCGGCATCGATCGCGCCGGTGTCGCTGGTCTGCTTGAGCCCGCGCTCCTCGACGATCTTCGACGGTGCATCGCCGGTCTCGAGCATGATCTCGAACACCTGCTTGGCCATCGACCCGCTGATCTCGCCGCTCGACACCAGTTTGAGCAACTCCGCCGCTTCCTCGGGCGAGATGCCGGTGGTGGCGATCGTTTCGCCGCGGCGATTCAGCGCGCCGAACAGTTCGGCGACGACCCAGTTCGCGCCCTGCTGGGCCTCGGCGCCCGCGTCGAGCAAGCGGTCGAACCAGCGCGCGCTTTCGACCTCCGCAGTCAGCACCGCGGCGTTGTAGGCCGAAACTCCCGCGGCCTCGTAGCGCTTGCGCTTGGCGTCGGGCAGCTCGGGCAGGCTCTCGCGGCAGGCCTGCAAGAACGCCTCGTCCAGCTCGAGCGGCAGCAGATCGGGATCGGGGAAGTAGCGATAATCATGCGCATCTTCCTTCGACCGGAGCGTCCGCGTGACATTCTTGTCGGGGTCGTAGAGCCGGGTCTCCTGCGCCACCGTGCCGCCACTCTCGATGAGCTCGACCTGCCGCCGCGCTTCACTCTCGATCACGTTCATGACGAAGCGCACGCTATTGACGTTCTTGGTCTCGGTCCGCGTGCCCAGTTCGCCGCCGGGCTTGCGCACGCTGACATTCACGTCGGCGCGCATCGATCCTTCTTCCATATTGCCGTCGCACGAGCCGACATAGCGCAGGATTGCCCTCAACTTCCGGACATAAGCCCCTGCTTCCGCTGGCGAACGCATGTCGGGCTTGGACACGATCTCCATCAGCGCCACGCCCGAGCGATTGAGATCCACATAGGACATGGTCGGATGCTGATCGTGCATCAGCTTGCCGGCATCCTGCTCGACATGGATCCGCTCGACCCCGATCGTCTTGGCGCTGCTCTCGTCCTTCTCGTCCAGCAGGACAGTGATCGACCCCTCGCCGACCAGCGGATGGTACAGCTGGGAAATCTGATATCCCTGCGGAAGGTCGGCGTAGAAATAATTCTTCCGGTCGAACCGCGACCATTTGTTGATCTGCGCCTCGATTGCCATGCCCGTGCGGACCGCCTGGCGGATGCATTCGCGGTTCGGCACCGGCAGCATCCCCGGCATCGCCGCATCGACGAGGCTCACCTGCGTGTTCGGCTCAGCGCCGAACGCGGTCGCGGCACCGGAAAACAGCTTGGCGTTGCTGACGACCTGCGCGTGCACCTCAAGGCCGATGACCACCTCCCAATCGCCGGTTTCGCCTTTGATCAGATAATCGCTCACCACCATTTCTCCGCCCGCGCCGTGAACCCGGCCCGTTCCTCGATCGCCAGACCGGCATTGAGCACGCCCTGCTCGTCCAACTCGCGGCCGATCAGGTGCAGCCCGAGCGGGAGGCCGAGCGCGTCGAGCCCGCCCGGGACCGACATCGCCGGCAGCCCCGCCAGGCTCGCCGGGACCGCGAACACGTCGTTGAAATACATCGCCAGCGGGTCGCTCATCTTCTCGCCCAGCCCGAACGCCGCCGACGGCGCGGTCGGGGTCAGGATCAGGTCGCACTTGGCAAACGCCTCGGCGAAGTCGCGCTTGATCAGGGTCCGCACCTTCTGCGCCTTGGTGAAATAGGCGTCATAGTATCCCGCCGACAGCACATAGGTGCCGATCATGATCCGCCGCTTCACCTCCGCGCCGAAGCCGGTGTCGCGCGTCGCGGCATACATGTCGTCGAGGCTCTTCACCCCCATCTCGCGCAATCCATACCGCACCCCGTCGTAGCGGGCGAGGTTGGACGAGGCTTCGGCCGGCGCGATGATGTAATAGGTCGGCAGCGCATACTTCGTGTGCGGCAGCGAGATGTCGACGATCTCCGCCCCTGCATCCTTGAGCCAGGCGATCCCCTGATCCCACAGCGCATTGATCTCGCCCGGAACGCCTTCGATCCGATATTCCTTGGGAATACCGACGCGCTTACCCTTGAGATCGCTCGATAAACCCGCTTCCCACTGGGGCACCGGCAGATCGAGCGAGGTCGAATCCTTGGCATCGAACCCGCACATATTCTCGAGCAGGATCGCGCAGTCGCGCACGTCCTTGGCCATCGGTCCCGCCTGGTCGAGCGACGAAGCAAACGCCACGATCCCCCACCGCGAGCAACGCCCATAGGTGGGCTTGATCCCGCTGATGCCGGTGAAGGCCGCCGGCTGGCGGATCGAGCCGCCGGTGTCGGTTCCGGTGACGCCGGGCGCCATCCCCGCCGCGACCGCCGCCGCCGACCCGCCCGAGCTTCCGCCCGGGGTCAGCGCGGCATTCGATCCGTCATTGCGCTTCCAGGGCGAAATCACCGGACCATAAGCGCTGGTCTCGTTCGACGATCCCATCGCGAATTCGTCCATGTTGAGCTTCCCCAACATCCCTGCGCCGGCCGCCTTCAATTTGCCCGAGACGGTGCTTTCGTACGGCGGCTTGAAGCCCTTGAGGATGTTCGACCCGGTCGTGCTCGCCACGCCCTCGGTGCAAAACAGATCCTTGATCCCCAGCGGAATGCCCGACAGCGGCTTCAGTCCGCCCGCGACGCGCGCCATATCCGCTTCGTCGGCCGCCGCCAGCGCCAGCTCCGGCGTCTCCACCGTCCACGCATTCAGCGCCCGCCCGGCGACCACCGCGGCGTTAAACTCGGTCGCAATCTCCCGCGCGCTGAAGTCGCCGCCACGAAAGCCGTCGCGAAGCTGGGCAATTGTCTTGTTGATAAGCTCGGACACTATTCGATCACCTTCGGCACCGCGAAAAAGCCGTGCTGCGCATCGGGCGCGTTGAGCAATACCTTCTCGCGCGCATCGCCGTCGGTGACGACATCGTCACGCAGCCGCAGCTTCAGGTCGATTACCGCGGTCAGCGGCTCGACCCCGTCAGTGTCGACCTCGCCCAACTGCTCGACCCAGCCCAATATATTGTTCAGTTCGGGCACCATCTTGTCGATCTCGGCATCGCTCAGCGCGAGCCGGGCAAGCTTGGCGACATGGCGCACTTCTTTTTCGGATACGGACATGGAGCTTGTTTGTTTCCTCGGATCGGCAAGCGACCCGAGGCGGCTAGCAGGGCGGGCCAGTGCCTTCAAGCGCGGTTGCCGCGCTGCAGCGTGGCGGCTAGGGCGCGCGCCATGCTTGCTCGTCGCTTCCTCGGCTGTGTCTTCCTGCTCACCATCCTCGCGGTGATCGGGGCCTTCCTGTTCTATCAGTTTGGCGCCAGCTTCCTGGTCAAGCAGGCCACGCCCCAAGGGCATTTCCAGGCCCCGCCGCCGGGCGATTCGGGGCCGGACTATACCTCCAACGCCAATTGGCTAGCCAAGCCCGGTGCGGATTCCTCGCTCGCCGAATGGCGCCCCGACCAGGCCGACGGTGCGCCCGCACCGCCCCCCATCCTGCGCCCGCGCGACGCCGCGACCTTCTATATCCACCCCACCACCTATCTCGAGCGCAACCGCTGGAACGCTGCACTCGTCCCCGATGCCACCAGCGAGGGCCGCACCCGGACCTTCGTCCGCAGCCAGGCAAGCGCGTTCAACGACGTCTCCGACATCTGGGCGCCACGCTACCGTCAGGCCGCGTTCGGCGCCTTCCTGCTCAAGAGCGAAGATGCGTCGCAGGCGCTCGACCTCGCCTATCGCGATGTCCTCAAGGCATTCGACACGTTCCTCGGCGCGCAACCGGCCGACAAGCCGTTGATCCTCGCCGGACACAGCCAGGGCGCGCTGCACCTGTCGCGCCTGCTCGCCGACCGCCGCGACGTGCTCAAGGACCGGCTGGTCGCGGCTTATGTCGTCGGCTGGCCTTTATCCTCCAACGCCGATCTCCCGCTGATGGGCCGCACCGCCTGCGCGTCGCCCGACGAAACCGGCTGCATATTGTCATGGCAGAGCTTTGCCGAGCCCGCCAATCCGGCGCTGGTGATGGACAGCTGGATCGGCACAAAGGCTGCCAACGGGGTCAAGCGTCAGCGCCGCGACATGGTGTGCGTCAATCCGATTACCGGCACCGCAGGCGGCGCGGCCCCCGCCATGTCCAACCTGGGCACGCTCCGGCCCTCGGCCGATTATTCGACCGCCACTCTCGCCACTGCGCAGGTCGGCGCGATGTGCGACGATGGCCTGCTGCTGGTCGGCGGCAATCTGCCTACCGCCGGCGGTTTCGTCCTGCCCGGCAACAATTACCATCCGTTCGACTTTGCCTTGTTCTGGGGGTCGATCCGGGCCGATGTCGCGCGGCGGCTGGCGGCGTTCCGGGCGGCCAAGTGATCTTCTCGACGGCCGTCGACTATCGCGCGGCGCTGCCCGAGGGCGGCGGACGGCTTCTCGCGCTCGATGTCGGCACCAAGACCATCGGTCTGGCCACCTGCGATGCCGGCTGGAGCTTTGCCACTGCCGCCGAGACAATCACCCGCACCAAATTCACCGCCGACCTTGCCACCTTGAGCGCCCTCATCGCCCGCCAGTCGATCGTCGGGCTGGTGGTCGGCCTGCCGCTCAACATGGACGGTAGCGACAGCCCCCGCACCCAGTCAGTCCGGGCGTTCGCCCGTAATCTCCTGGCCCTCGAAATACCGGTGCTGCTGTGGGACGAGCGCTGGTCGACCGTGGCGGTCGAGCGGGCGATGATCGACGCCGATTTCAGCCGCGCCAGGCGCGCCACCCGTGTCGATGCCCACGCCGCCGCGCACATCCTGCAAGGCGCGATCGACGCGCTGGTGGCAGTCTAGGCGGGGAGCGGCTCGGCCCGCCGTGGCGGGGGTTTCTTCGCAAATGCCGGCTTCTTGCCATAGGTGAGGTAGCGCCACAGCCATTCGACCGGCCCGAAGTGGAAATGCCTCAGCCAGATCGGGCTCAGCGCAAACTGCACCGCCCACACCGCGAACACGACGTAATACAGCTGGTGTCGCTGCATCGCTCCCCACCAGCCGAGGAACACGAAGATCACCAGCGCGACCACCGAATGGGTCAGATAGTTGGTCAGCGCCATCCGTCCCACCGCCGCCATCGACCGCCGCACGAAAGGCAAGATGCCGGACCGCAGGAACAGCATCAGCAGCCCCAGATGCCCCATCGTCATCGCCACCCGGCTGACGTCATAGCTGATCGACGCCTGGGCATAGGCCAGCGCGGTGAAGCCATGGTCCATGATCCACCTGGCCTCGAGGATGTTGCCGGTCAGCCCGATCGCATAGCCCCCGCCCATCATCGACAGATAAGTGCGGGTTCGCGATTCGAGCGTCAGCACGCCGAGTTTGAACAGCGCCATGCCAAGCATCATCATCCCGAAGATGTCGAAGAAGCCGCGATACAGTTGCCACGACTGGAAATGCTTGATCGCCCCGGCGCGATTCTCCAGCGCGCTCCACCACGATTTGGTATTGGCCGTGCGCATCTCGGCATAAACAGCGGGCGGCGGTCCGCTCTTGTTCTTCTCGGCCCAGGCCTCGATCGCCTTTTCCTGCTCCTTGCTGCGCTTCTCCTTCGGCACCGCCGATGCTGCCTCGGCCGCGGCATGGACGTTCAGCAACCGCCGCGTATCGTTGGCACTCCACGCCGCGCCAAGCACCAGCGCCGCCGCCGCCAGCCCGAGCAGCGCTTTTCCCGACAACTTGCGGAACGCGTAGAGGAACAGCGCGCTGATCCCGTAATAATAGAGAATATCGCCGACCCACAGCAGCAGCCAGGCGTTGAGCAGCCCGAACGCGATCAGCCACAGGTTGCGGCGGAAGTAGATGTCGCTCGCATCGGTCCGCCCCGACGCCTCCAACCGGCTGGTCAGCAGGATCACCCCCGCCCCGAACAGGATCGAGAACAACGCCCGCTGGGTCCCCTCGAAGCCGACGTTGATCACCAGCCAGGTCCACAGGTTGATGCCGGTATCGCCCCCGCCAATCGTCGGATTGTCGTAAGCCGGACCCAGTCCCATCCCGTTGATGTTCATCAGCAGGATGCCGAACAACGCGCAGCCGCGCACGAAATCGAGCGATTCGAGTCGGGTTGCCGCCGGCGCCACCGTGTCGGACATATGTCTTTCCCCCCGGAAAGGCCCATCTATCGGTCGTTTGTTGATCTGGAGCAACCCATTTCGCCCCCGCTGGCCAAGCGCGCGCCGTCCGACTATCGCTCCGGCTCATGCACCTCCTCTCGATCGACAGCCTCAGCGATGCCGACATCGCGACCATCCTCGACCAGGGCGATCACTGGTTCGACTACAACCGTCAGCCGCGGCGCAACGCCGACCGGCTCGACGGCCTGACCATCGTCAACGCCTTCTTCGAAAATTCCACCCGCACCCTGTTGAGCTTCGAGATCGCCGCCAACCGGCTGGGGGCGCAGGTGGTGACGATGCAGGTCGAGATGAGTTCGATCAAGAAAGGCGAGACGCTGGCCGACACCGCTCGCACGCTGAACGCGATGCGCCCCGACGCATTGATCATCCGCCACGGCACCAGCGGGGCGCCGACCGATGTCGCCGCGATCATGGATTGCCCGGTGATCAACGCCGGGGACGGGTCGGGAGAACATCCGACCCAGGCGTTGCTCGACGCCGCCACCCTGCGCCGCCATTTCGGCCGGATCGAGGGGCTCAAGGTCGCCATCTGCGGCGATCTCAAGCACAGCCGCGTCGCCCGCTCGAACTTGAAATTGCTGACCCGCCTCGGTGCCGAGGTCCGCCTCGCCGGACCGCCCGAACTGCTTCCCGCCGATTTCGCCGGCGACGGATCGATCGACGCGGCGGTGGCGGGCGCCGATGCGGTGATGATGCTACGCATCCAGCGCGAGCGGCTCGACACCGACTTTGGCGATGCGCCCGGCGAATATCTCGACCGCTACGGGCTGACCGAGGCGCGCATCGCCAAAGCGGCGCCCAATGCGGTGGTGATGCACCCCGGCCCGATCAATCGCGGGGTCGAGATCGACGGCGTGCTGGCCGACGATCCCGCCCGGTCGCTGATCATCCTTCAGGTGGAAATGGGCGTTGCGGTGCGAATGGCCTGTCTCGACCTGCTCACCGCCGAACGGCTCGTCTAGGGAGCGCCTTAGAGCGACGCCAGGCGGATCGGCGCATCGCCCGCGACCGAGCGGACGAAGCAGGCGCCGCCCTTGGTCTTGAGCGACGAGCACATCGACTTGGCATTGTTGCCGCTTTCGAATCCGCTGACCGACAGGCGATAGACGGTGCCCTTCGGTCCGTCGAAGCGCGCGGTGGCGGGCGCATAGCCGCGCAACGCCGGATATTTGGCCGCCAGCTTGGCCCACGCCGCGGAGACGCCGGCGCGCGACGAATAAGCGCCTAGCTGGACCACCGAGCGGCTGCCACCAAAGGCGGCACGGCGAACCGGCAGGCGGGCATCGTGGAGGCTTGCGGCGCGCGGCGACAGGCCGGGCCGGGCCGATGCCTTGCGCACGGCATTTCTGGGGATGCTGGCCTGGATCACCGGCGCGGCGACCGCTTCGGCATAGGCACGGGCCTGTTCGACCACCGCGACCGGCGCGGCGGCGGCAACCGCCACCGGCGGCGCGGGCTCGACAACCTCGGCCGGCAGATCGACCGCGGGCGCTTCCTCATTCGACACTACGGCCTCCGGCTCGGGCGCCAGATCGACGGCGGCAGCCTCGACCGAGGCTGGCTCCTCGACCAGCGGCGGCGGCGCTTCGACCGGCTCGCTCACCACCGGCGCAATGGCGACCGGATCGGCCTGGGCCAGGCGAACGTCAGTCTTCGGACGGTTCAAAGCGAGCCGCACCGGCTGGCCGGGGTCGGCCGCGGCAGGCGCGAAGCCGGTCAGCGAAGCGACCTGGTCCGATGCCTTGGCCGGCTTGGTAAAGGTCATCCACTGCTGGATCCTGCTGTCGAGTTGGTCGGCGGCGACATCCTGCGACGCGACCGTGCGGGCCATCGTCCAATCGCCGGTCAACGCATGGGCGAGCGCCAGATTCTGGCGCACCCGGGCATCGGCGCCGACTTGGCGCGCGGCATCGTCGAGCACATTGATCGCTGCCGCGGGCTGACCGGCAAGCGCCAGCGCCAGGCCGTAGTCCGAGGGATCGAGGAGATTGCGGGCGTTATTGAGGTCGGCAATCGCGGCGTCATGCTTGCCTTGGGCGATCGTCACCAGCGCCAGCTTGAGTACCACCTGCGGTTGATTGGGAATTAGCGACAGCGAATTGCGATAGGCACTTTCGGCCGAGGCGTAGCGCCCGCCCGAGAAATAGGCGTTGCCCAGCAGCGCGCGGAAGCCCGCGTCGCTCGGGGTGTTGCCCACGGCGCGTTCGGCCAGGCTGATCGCGGTGGCATGATCGCCCTTTTCCATCGCGGCCTGGGCGCGCGTGGCAACGCCGATGTTCGAACTGTCGACCTTGTCACCGAAGATCGATGCGCGGTTGTGATGGCGGGCACCGGGGGTGGCACAGGCGGTCAGCGCGCCGATCATCCCCATAGCGGACAATGCAGCTCCCAGACGCAGCGACTTAACCATCACGACTCCCCTTCCCTTATTTGCTTGCCCGCTTGGCGGCTGGCGGCGCGTGGCTCGCCATGCCGTCGAGTTCGGGCATGTCGGCGAGCAGTCCATCGAGCGCGTCGGTGACGAGCTGCTGGGCCGATCGGCCGGTAACCGCGCAGGCCAGGCGCAGTTTGAGATGGCGCTCCTTGTCGAGTTGCAAGGTAAACGCCGCTTTGGCTTTTGATCCGGCGGCGGCCCGCGGGGCCGGTGCACGGCGCGGCGCAACCGGCTGCGCTACCGGTGCAGCGATTGCCATCGCTTTGCGGATCGGCATCGGCACCACGTCGGCCCCATCCGATTCGAACGCGTTCAGGTCCGGCGGCGGACCGTCATACAGTTCGGCGGTCTCGTCATAATCCTCGTCGCCCTCATCCTCGACGGCGTTGAAGGCCGCGGCGAGTTCGTCGTGCTGGTCATGAACCGGAGAGCCGACCGGGGTCAGCGCAGACAGTGGATTGCGCAGCGGCTGCGGGCCAACCACCTCGCCGAATGCATCATGCTCGGCGTCGGCATCGGGCAGGTCGGCCGGCTTGGGCGGTTCAAAGCCCATGTCGTTCCAGCCGAGATCTTCCAGGCTCGCGCCGCCCGACTGGCCGCCGAACCCCTGGGGGCGCATCGCGGGACGCGCGCCGCCCTTGCGGGCCAGCAAGCCGGAAGAGAGGGAAGCGAAAGCTTTGGGCTCGCCCATGGTCGCTTACTCCTTACTGGCCGACCACGCGGCGGCCGAAGCCACCGACGGGACGCGGACTTGCAGCAGCGTTGCCGGCGGGCTGGCCCGGGGCGGCAAAGACGGTGCGGCGGAAATTCTTTTCGAGACGGTCGGAGATGTAATCCCACAGTTCGACCACTTCGCGCGCCGAGCGCCCGTTGGGATCGACTTCCATCACCGTCCGGCCGTCGATCATCGAGGCGGCGAAATCGGTGCGGTGGTGAAGCGTAACCGGGGCCACCGTGCCATGCTGCGACAGCGCCACCGCGGCTTCGTAGGTGATCTTCGCCTTGGGCGTCGCGCCATTGACGACGAACAGCAACGGCTTGCCGGCGCGGTCGCATAGATCAACCGTGGCGCCCACGGCGCGCAGATCGTGCGGGCTCGGGCGGGTCGGAATGACGATCAGTTCGGCCACCGCAATGACCGATTGGATCGCCATGGTGATGGCCGGCGGGGTATCGATGACAGCGAGGCGGAAGCCCTGCTGGCGAAGCACCTCGAGATCCGAGGCCAGCCGCGCGACCGTGGTCTGGGCGAAGGCGGGCATGTCTGCCTCGCGCTCGTTCCACCAATCGGCGAGCGAACCCTGCGGATCGATATCGATGAGGCAGACGGGCCCTGCACCCGCCAATTGCGCTTGCACCGCCAGATGCCCGGACAGGGTCGTCTTCCCCGATCCGCCTTTCTGCGATGCCATTGCAAGAACGCGCATTCTATTCCCCTCGCCCAAAATGACGCTGATCAGGCAACCACCTGACCCCAAAGCCCCTAAATATTGGTTAATGCTCGCCCGACCTTATTGCGGACTCATCCCGCACGGCTAAGGTTCGCCGGTCGATATTCGAGGATGGAAATGGTGATACGCAAGCTGGCGATGGCGGCACTGCTCGGGGCGGCCCTGCCCGCTGCCTCGTTCGCCACCGTTCAATCGGGGATCGAGGCGTGGAAGCAGGGTGACCCTGCGAAAGCCACCGCCATCTGGCGCGCGCTGGCCGACAAGGGTGACGATGACGCGGCCTTCAACCTCGGCCAGGCCTATCGTCTTGGGCGCGGCGTGACGGCCGACAGCGGCGAGGCCAAGAAATGGTTCGAACGCGCCGCCCGCGCCGGCCATCTCGACGCGCAGGTCAGCCTCGGGCTGTTGCTGTTCGATATAGGCGACCGCGCCACCGCCCTGTTGTGGCTCAAGCGCGCCGCCGAACGGGGCGAACCGCGCGCCATGCTCGTCACTGGGACCGCGCTATTCAATGGCGACGGAATGAAACGCGATCCAGTGCTCGGCTATGCCTATGTCAGCCGCGCCGCCGCTCAGGGCCTGGCGCCCGCCAAGACCACGCTCGCCGACATGGACAAGGTATTGCCGCTCGCCGATCGCCAGAAAGGCGTGGCGATCGCCCTTGCCGCCGCCACCGCCGCGCCCAAGGCAAAGACCCAACCGCCCAGGACCGCCTCCGCTCAACCCGCCAAACCGGCTCAACCGGCCAAACCGAAAACCCCTGTCGCAACCGCCAAGCCCCTGGCGGCAACACCGGTTGCATCCGGCGGCGGGTGGCGAATCCAGCTTGGCGCGTTCGGCACGCGCGGCGCGGCGCAGGCCCTGTTCGCGCGGCTCGGCCCCAGGCTCGGTGGCGCGCAGGCCTATTACATCCCGGTCGGCGCGATGACGCGCCTTCAGGCCGGCCCCTATGGCAAGGCCGAGGCCGCGGCGACCTGCGCGCGATTGAAGCCCCAGCCCTGCTTCCCGGTGGCGGCTAAATAGGGTCTAGACCCCGACCCAGTCCTTGCGTGCGATCCCCTGCGCCCAGAGCAAGGCGTCGAGCCCGTGATGATCGAGCCGAGCACCGGCCGCCGCGACCAGCGCCGGCTTGGCCCGGTAGGCCACCCCGAGCCCCGCCGCTTCGACCAATGGAATATCATTGGCGCCGTCGCCGATCGCCAGCACCGCTGACGGCTCGATACCGCGCTCGTCACATTCGATCAGCATCGCCGCGCGCTTGGCTCTTGCATCGACGATCGGTCCGACCAGCTCCCCGCTCAGTTCAAGGCCGTTCCTGGCAAGCGTGTTCGCGGCGTGATGTTCAAAACCGACCAGCGCCGCCACCGGTTCGACGAAATCGACGAATCCGCCCGACAGCAATAACGTCCCCGCGCCGCGGCTCCGCATCGTCCGCACTAGCGTCTCGGCGCCCGGGTTGGGCCGAATCCGTTCCTCCAGGCAGCGCCCGATGATCGCCACGTCGAGCCCTTCGAGCAGCGCCACCCGCTCCTTGAGTGCCTCGGCGAAATCGATCTCTCCGCGCATCGCGCGCTCGGTGATCGCCGCTATGCTCGGCTTGATCCCGGCATAATCGGCCAGTTCGTCGATGCATTCCTGGCCGATGATGGTCGAATCCATGTCAGCCGCGAGCAACTGCTTTTCGCGCCCCTCGGCCGGCTGGACGATCACGTCGCAGCCGTTCCAGCCTTCCAGCGCTTTCCTCGCCTCCAGATCGTCGACGATCAGGTCGGCGGCATCGCCCTCATCGATCCACTGGTGAAATTGCGCGCGCGGCACCCGCGCGATCGCTTCGGCGAGCAGCCTGTCATCGAGCCGTCCGGCTGCTATCAGCGTCGCAATGATCACAGGCAAACCTCCGCTGGCCCTCATCGCCGGTCCCACCGCCAGCGGCAAGAGCGGGCTTGCGATGGCCCTCGCGCGCCGGTCCGGCGGGGTCATCGTCAATGCCGATAGCGCGCAACTTTATCGTGAGATTCCAATAATTTCCGCCGCTCCCTCGGCTGCGGACCGGGCCGAAGTCGACCATCGGCTATATGATGCTCGCAGTGTGAACCACCCCTGCTCCGCCGCCGACTGGGCCGCCCTCGCCAAAGCCGAAATCGCCGACATCCACCAGTCGGGCAAACTTCCGATCCTGGTCGGCGGCACCGGCCTCTATATCCGCACCCTGCTCCACGGCATCGCCCCGATCCCGCCGATCGACCCCGCGATCCGAAGCGCGGTCCGCACCTCGTCGGTTGCCGACAATTATCGAGCTTTGTTGAAGCTGGACCCGGAAGGGGCCCGTCGCCTCAATGAAGCTGATACCACCCGTATCGCGCGCGCGCTCGAAGTGGTCCAGTCGACGGGCGAACCTTTGTCTCATTGGCAGCAAAGTCTCGAAGGCGGAATTCTTGACCAGGTCGAGCTTTGCCCGTTGATCCTCCTTCCTCCGCGCGACTGGCTCATTGCTCGCTGCGACGAGCGTTTCGCCGCTATGCTCGACCATGGCGCGATCGAGGAAGTCGCCAGACTGATGGCGATGGGCCTCAATCCCCAACTCCCCGCGATGCTCGCCATCGGTGTCCGCGAAATTGCCGCCGGGGGCAGCCGCGCCGATATTATCGCCCGCGGCCAGACCGCCACCCGCCGCTATGCCAAGCGCCAATATACCTGGTTCACCAATCAGCCCCCGCCCGACTGGCCGCGATTCACCACCCCGATCGACCAACCGGGCGCGCTCGATCAGGCGCTGGCGCTGCTCGTCAGCTAGCCGACGATCTCGCTTATATCCTCGGGACGATCCCCCACGCTGGCCCGCTCAAGATAGGCGCGCTGCAATTTGCGGTGGGCATCGGCGGCCTTGGGGTCACTCGCGGCGAGGGCGCGTTTCTCTTCCTCGGCGGCGCGGCTCGCGAAATAGATCCGGTCCTGATCACTCATCAGGTGCCCCTCCCCAGCGGCAAGTGTGACAGTATCAGAGAATCGCCAAAAGCCAGAGTCGATTACTTTCGACCGAACAATTTCTCGATGTCTTGATGCGCCAGCTTGATCCACGTCGGCCGCCCGTGGTTGCACTGGCCCGAATGTGGCGTGACTTCCATCTCGCGGAGCAGCGCATTCATTTCCGCCACCGACAGGATTCTCCCCGCCCGCACCGATCCGTGGCAAGCAATCGTCGCCGCGACATGGTCAAGCCGATCGCGCAGCGCCAGTGCCGTGCCAAGCTCGGCCAGCTCGCCCGCCAGATCGGCCAGGAGTCCCGGCACATCGGCCTTGCCCAGTGCCGCCGGAGTCGTCCGCACGAGCATCGTCGTCGGCCCGAACCGCTCGATCTCGAGCCCCAGATCGGCCAACTCCACCGCCGCCCCCTCCAGCCGGTCGCATTCGACCTCGTCCAGTTCGACCGTCTCGGCGATCAGCAGCGCTTGGCGGGGAATTGCCCCACCTGCATTGGCCTTGCGCATCCGCTCGAGAACCAGCCGTTCGTGTGCGGCATGCTGGTCGACGATCACCAGTCCGTCCTCGGCCTCGGCGACGATATAGGTCGCCGCAACTTGCCCCCGCGCAACGCCGAGCGGGTATTGCACATCGGCCGGCGCGATCGGCGACGCCGTGACCGCGCGGCCCTGCGGCAACGGCGCATACGCAAAGGCTGGTCGGTGATCCCACACAGTCCCCTGGGCAGGAGGCGGCGCCAGTGACAGGCCGCCATCGGCTCCAACCGGCTCGACTTGCCACGCCGCCGGTGCCGCAAACTGCTCCCGCGCCGAACTGCGATGCCCGGCTTCTTCCAGCGCGGACCTCAATCCCCCCACGATCAGTCCGCGCACTGCCGCCGGATCGCGGAACCGGACCTCGGTCTTGGCTGGGTGGACGTTGATGTCGACCTCGTCGCCCGGGACCTGGACGAACAAGGCCGCCACCGGGTGGCGGTCGCGCGCCAGCAGGTCGCGATAGGCCGCGCGCAACGCCCCGACCAGCAACCGGTCCTTCACCGGGCGCGAATTAACGAATAGATATTGCTGGTCGGCCATGCCGCGGTTGAAGGTCGGCAAGGACACGACGCCGGTCAAATGCAATCCGTCGCGGACGCAGTCGATCCCAAGGCCATGGCGATCGAGATCGTGGCTCAGCAAAGCGGCAACCCGCCCCGGCCCGTCGCTTGGCTGCAATGACAGGATGCGCCGCCCGTCATGGTCGAGGCTGAACGCGACATCGGGCCGCGCCATCGCCAGTCGCCGCACCGAATCGAGGCTTGCGGCATATTCGGCGCGCGGGCTACGCAGGAACTTGCGACGTGCCGGCACCTTGTCGAACAGCCCTTCGACCCTGACCCGCGTCCCTGGCGGCAGCGACGCCGGCCCCTCCCCCGCCGCCACGCCATGATCGATTGCGAGTCGCCATCCGTCGGCGCCATTCCTCGTTCGGCTCTCGATCGTTACCCGCGCCACGCTGGCGATCGACGGCAGCGCTTCGCCGCGAAAGCCAAAGCTCGCTACGTCCTCGATCCGGTCGTCCGGCAGTTTCGAGGTCGCATGACGCTCGATCGCGAGCACCATGTCGTCGGGGCTCATCCCTGATCCGTCGTCACTGACCTCGATCAGGTCGAGGCCGCCGGCGGCCAGTCGCACTGCAACGCTTCGCGCCCCTGCATCGAGCGCATTCTCGATCAGTTCCTTGCAGGCGCTCGCCGGGCGCTCGACCACCTCGCCCGCGGCGATTCGATTGACCAGTTCGGACGGGAGCCTTCTTATTGACATGGCAGCGGTCCTAGCCCAATCCGAGGCGTCCCGCGAAGCGCTGAATCTTCCCAATAATTCATATAGCTTTCACAAGGACTTGGATAAGGAATCGTGAACCGGGTCGCTGTCAGGCGGACTGGTCCGAACGAAGAGCGAGAGACGGGGAAAGCATGTTCTGGACGCGCTGGTTCAAATGGATGTCGCACGACATGGCGATCGACTTGGGCACGGCCAATACGTTGGTCTATGTCCGCGGTCGCGGGATCGTGCTCAACGAGCCGTCAGTGGTGGCAATCGAAACCATCAATGGCGTCAAGCGCGTCAAGGCGGTTGGTAACGACGCCAAGTTGATGATGGGCAAGACCCCCGACCAGATCGAGGCGATCCGTCCGCTTCGCGACGGGGTTATCGCCGACATCGATGTCGCCGAGCAGATGATCAAGCATTTCATTCACAAGGTGCACGGCGGCAAGATGCGCGCCTGGCGCTTCCCGGAAATCGTGATCTGCGTGCCGTCGGGTTCGACCTCGGTCGAGCGCCGCGCGATCCGCGACGCCGCGTCCAACGCCGGCGCCAGCCAGGTCTACCTGATCGAGGAGCCGATGGCCGCCGCGATCGGTGCCGACATGCCGGTCACCGAGCCGGTCGGATCGATGGTCGTCGATATCGGCGGCGGCACCACCGAAGTCGCCGTCCTGTCGCTTCGCGGCCTCGCCTACACCACGTCGGTCCGCGTCGGCGGCGACAAGATGGACGAAGCCATTTCCTCCTACGTCCGCCGCAACCACAATCTGCTGATCGGCGAAGCCACGGCGGAGCGGATCAAGAAGGAAGTCGGCATCGCAAAGCCGCCGGTCGACGGCATCGGCGAGACGGTCCACATCAAGGGTCGCGACCTGGTCAACGGCGTGCCCAAGGAAATCACCATCAACCAGGGCCAGATCGCCGAGGCGCTGTCGGAACCGGTCGGGACGATCGTCGAAGGCGTCCGGATCGCGCTTGAGAATACCGCGCCCGAGCTGGCCGCCGACATTTGCGACCAGGGCATCGTGCTCACCGGTGGCGGCGCCCTGCTCCAGGGACTCGACGAAGTGCTTCGCGACGAAACCGGCTTGCCAGTGACTGTCGCCGACGACCCGCTGACCTGCGTTGCGCTCGGCACCGGCCGCGCGCTTGAAGAAGAGCAGTTCCGCGGCGTCCTCCAGACCGCGTAGGGTTGAGGGGTCGTGGCCGCGCCGGCGGGTCCGCGCCCGGGCTGGTCGAGGAAAGCACAATATAGCGCCTTCTTCGGGCTGGTCGCGGCGATCGGCGGGCTGATCGTCGGGCTGATCATGCTGATCCTGTCGCTGGTCGCACCCTCGGCTTATGCCAGCGTGCGCGGCGCTGCTCTCGATGTCACCGCACCCGTCAGCGGGGCGCTGGCCGAAGTGGTCACGACCGCCAGGGGCGTGGTCGGCGGGGCCGGCGACTACTGGAACGCCGCCGAGCAGAATGCAGGACTCAAGCGCGAGCGCGTCGAGCTGCAGCGCCAGATCATCCGCGCCAAGGCGGTGCTACAGGAAAATGCCCAGCTCAAGGCCGCCCTCGGCCTGCGCGAAAAGACCCGCGAGGCGGTCGCCGTCGGTCGAATCGTCGGCTCCAGCTTCGAAAGCACTCGCCGCTTCGCCATCCTCTCGGTCGGACGCGGCGACGGCGTCATGCCCGGTATGCCGGTGCGAACCGCCGACGGGCTCGTCGGTCGGGTAATCGAGGCCGGCAGTTCGGCGAGCCGTGTGCTTTTGGTCAGCGACCGCTCCAACATCGTCCCAGCGCGGATCCTGCGCGGCGGCATCCCGGTCATCTCGACCGGACGCGGCGATGGCACGGTCGACATCCGCCCGCTTGAAGTCGGCCGCAATCCGTTCAAGCGCGGGGACATCATCGTCACCTCGGGCACCGGCGGCCTCTACCCCCCGCTAGTCCCAATCGCCCGAATCATCCGGCTCGACGACGATGGCGCGCTTGGGATTCCCCTCGCCGACCCGAGCCAGGCCAGCTTCGCCATTGTCGAGCGCGTGTTCGAGCCCGCCGCCCTCGCCGCCGCAGCCGCGCCAGCGGAGCGCTGAGATGGTCCGCGCCGCCCTGTCACCCAAGCAAGGCGCATTTCGTGGCGGCGCCGTCAACGGCGCGTCCTACATTCCCGCCGCTAGCGTGATTTTGTCCTCGGCGCTCGGCACCTTGCCGATCGTTTCGGCCACCGGCTGGTGGCCCAATGCCGGCTTCCTCATGCTGATCGCCTGGCGGCTGCTGCGCGCCGATCCATGGCCGGCGTGGTGGGCGGCGCCAATGGGGTTCGCCAACGACCTTCTCACCGGCGCGCCGATCGGCCTGTCGGTCGCCTTATGGTCGGCGGTGATGCTGGCGATGGAATTGGTCGACCGCCGCACCCAGTGGCGCGACTATTGGGTCGAATGGGCGATCGCCACCGTGCTGATCACGGTCGATCGCTGGTCGGACTGGCAGGCCGCAGGTCTGATGGGCGCGCCCGTGCCTTTTCTCCACATCGTCCCCGCCATCGCCATTGGCGTGCTCGCCTTCCCACTGGCGGCGATGATCGTGTCGCGTCTTGATCGCTGGCGGTTCGGCCGATGAGCATTCTCGGACCCCAGCGCGGGAAGCGCTACACCGGCGCGCACCAGAGCCTCGCCTTCTCGCGGCGCATGCTGATCGTCGGCGGCGCGCAGACCGCGGTTGGCGCGCTGCTGGTCGGGCGGCTCGGCTACCTCGCGGTGACCCAGAACGAGCATTACAAGCTTCTCTCGGAAAGCAATCGCGTCCAGCTGATCGTCGTCCCTCCGCGCCGCGGCTGGCTGGTCGACCGCTACAACAAGCCGATCGCCATCAACCGCTCGGACTTCCGTATCGACATCATTCCCGAGCAGCTCGAAAATCCCGAGACAACTCTGCGCCTGCTGGCGCAATTGCTCGAGCTCAACGTCGACGAGGTCGATCGCATCATCCGCGAATTGAAGGCCGCCAAGGGCTATCAGCCGGTTCAGGTCGCCGAGAATGTCCCTTACGAAAAATATGCCGCGGTGACCGTCCGGCTGCCCGAATTGCCCGGCGTCCAACCCCAGCGTGGCTTCTCGCGCTTTTATCCCGCAGGCCCCGCGGTCGGCCACTTGACCGGCTATGTCGGCACCGCCAACGCCAAGGAATATGAGAAGGAGAAGAACCCCCTTCTGATCACACCAGGTTTCAAGATTGGCAAGGAAGGTCTTGAAAAGACACTGGAACAGACTTTACGTGGTACGCCAGGCGGCCAGCGGGTTGAATTGACTGCGCGCGGCAAACTGGTGCGTGAACTGACCCCCAAGCCAGACCGCTCGGGCGCCACCACCCAGCTCGCGATCGACGCCGGTCTGCAGGAATATGCCGCCCGCCGCCTGGGCGAGGAATCGGGCAGCTGCATCGTCCTCGACTGTTTGACCGGCGACATTTTGTGCATGGCCTCGATGCCGGCCTATGATCCCAACAGCTTCTCCGACGGGATCGGCCGAATCGAATGGAAGATGCTGTCGGAGGACCAACGCAAACCTCTGCTCAACAAGAACCTCAACGCCCTCTACCCGCCCGGCTCGACGATCAAGCCGATGGGAGCGATGGCGATCCTCAAGGCCGGGATCGACCCCAGCGCGACAGTCCATTGTCCGGGCGGCTATGCGCTCGGCAATCGTTTCTTCCGCTGTCTTGGCCGGCACGGCACGGTCAACATGCGCCGCGCCATCGCCAAGAGCTGCAACACCTATTTCTACGCGATGGGCCACAAGATCGGCTATGACGCAATAGCTCCCATGGCCAAGACCTTGGGACTGGGGCAGAAATTCGATCTTCCGGTGGTCAGCCAGAATTACGGCACGGTGCCCGACAGCGCCTGGAAACTGCGCAAGTGGAACGAGCCCCGGCGGATCGTCGAGCGGCCCGACTGGACCGCGTCCGACACGCTCAACGCCTCGATCGGCCAGGGCTATCTCATCCTCAATCCGCTCCAGCTGGCGGTAATGGCGGCGCGCATCGCCTCGGGTCGCAATGTCCAGCCGACCCTGGTCGGTGCCCACACCAAGCCCGCGCCGCTGATCGGTCTCGATCCCCAGCACCTCGAGATCGTTCGCGGCGGCATGTGGGAGGTAGTCAATGGGGACGGTACCGCGGGTGCTAGCCGGCTGATGATCCCCGGCATCGAAATGGGGGGCAAGACCGGCACCGCCCAGGTTCGCAAGATTTCGGGCGCGCAACGCGGCCAGTCAGGCGACTGGAAATATCGCGATCACGGCCTCTTCGTCTTCTTCGCTCCAACCTCCAATCCGCGCTATGCCGGGGCGGTGGTGATCGAACATGGCCTTGGGGGAGCGCGCGCCGCCGCCCCGGTTGCGAAGGACGTGCTGACCTATTTGTTCGACAAGCCAAAGGCGATGGCCCGCCTGGCCGAACTGGAGGCTGGCTGGGGTGGCACCCTGCTCGAGCGCAACGCCCGCCGCGCCGCCGCGGTCGAAGCCGCTGCCGCAGCCGCTACGGCGGCGACCCGGGCCGCTCGAGCCTCCGCCCCATGATCAGTTCGGCGATCCTCCCCACCCCGCTGGCTCGCTTGCCGTGGCGGCTGATCTTCATGGTTGCCGGGATCTGCGCGTTCGGGCTGATTGCGCTATATTCGGCGGCGGGTGGCAATTTCGCGCCATGGGCCAACAAACAGGCGGTCGTCATCCTGTTCTTCCTGTCGGTCGCGATCGTCATTTCGACGATCAAGGAATCGACCATGAAGGCGCTGACCTTTCCGGCCTATGCCGTGATTGTCGTCATGCTGTTCGGAGTCGAGGCGCTGGGTCTCGTGAAGAAGGGCGCGCAGCGCTGGCTCGACCTCGGCTTCATCCGCCTCCAGCCGTCGGAATTCATGAAACCGGCGATCGTCCTCACCCTCGCCCGCTTCTACGAACTGCTGCCCGCCGGCGAAATCCGCAAATGGCGCGCCTTGTGGCCCGCGCTGCTGTTGCTCGGCGTGCCCGCCGGGCTGATCCTGGTCCAGCCCGACCTCGGCACCTGCCTGATGGTGGTGTTCTGCGGCATCACCGTGATGTTCCTCGCCGGCCTGCCGATGTGGTATTTCATCGGCTCGGGCATTGCGCTTGCCGCAGCAATGCCGGTGGTGTTCGCGATGATGCACGAATATCAGCGCAAGCGTGTGCTGATCTTCCTCGATCCCGAGAATGACCCGCTCGGCGCCGGATATCATATCAGCCAGTCGAAGATCGCAATTGGATCGGGCGGGATTTTCGGCAAGGGCTTTCTGAACGGCAGCCAGAGCCACCTCGATTACCTCCCCGAAGGCCATACCGATTTCGTCTTCGCCAGCCTGGTCGAGGAATGGGGGATGGTCGGTGGCACCCTGCTGATTTTGGCCTTTGGGCTCGTCATCCGCTGGGGGATGAAGGTCGCCCAGCGCGCCCCGACCCGCTTCGGCCAGCTGACCGCCGCCGGCCTGTCGGGCACGATCTTCTTCTACGCTTCGATCAACTTGCTGATGGTGATGGGCCTCGCCCCCGTCGTCGGAGTCCCGCTGCCCCTGGTCAGCTTCGGCGGCTCGGCGGTGATGACGGTGATGATCTGCCTCGGCATCCTAATGAGCCTTGAACGCCAGCAACGCAGCCAGTCGCGGCTCGAGGGCTGACGCCGCGGGATAGGCGTTGCGCCCCAGTGAAACCTTTGTTAGAGGCCGCCCCGCAGCGGACACCAATCCCTGCCTGCCCCACGGCAAAATGGACGCATAGCTCAGTTGGTAGAGCAGCTGACTCTTAATCAGCGGGTCCTAGGTTCGAGCCCTAGTGCGTCCACCATAACAAATAATTGAAATGTCCAGATCATTGGTCGACGTTCACTTTGCGTGGACGTGAACCTGAATCACCATAGGTAACCTGCCAGGTACAATCCCATGGGGAAGGAATTGGGGCCCTCCGGAACCTGCGGTTCGTCCAAATTAGCTGCATGGCTGGGCCCTTCACTGGCCTGCATAATCATTTTCTGAGCGAATCTTCGCAATGGGTCGGGCGCCGAAAGGAAGATAGGCCGCCATCATGGGTGGATAGCTGACGTCAGGAAACCAGCTTCCACGCGGTCTGATTGGTGATCGCCTCTACGAAAGTCCTTACCCCAGTCATCCTAGGCCAGAAGAGAGGGTGCGCCTTGATAGAGGATGGCTGTCCCTGACAGCGCATAGCCAAGAAGCGCTAGACCGCGCGACCAGCGAAGAAAGTCGTCTTGTGCCGTTCGCATCTTGCGCAGCACGATCATCGCACGCCATCCCGCAACGGCAAGCGCGAGGATAGTTGCCACTAGGACGAGAAATCGGGCGAGTAACGTCCCCGGCCACAAACTGGCGATGATGTAGATGGCAAAAAAATGCGCCGTCCACAGGATCAATCCGCCGAGCTGGTTTCGCCAGAATCGCATCAGCCGCTCGCGGGGAAAAAGCGGAGCAGCATTGCGGTCGCGGCGCCCTGGGCGGCAGTGTAGAGCAGAAACAGGCTAACAACGTCGAACGTCGTATTCCGCGGGCGCGTGACGAGCCCGCTGGCGGTGCGAGCGGCGAGATAGCCGGCCATCAGCACGATGACGGCAACCATCTGCCCTTCCAGCGCGAGCATGGCTTGGGCAAACGCGCCTTGCGCCGAGACCTCTGGGTCAAAGCCTTGTGCCTGCCAGGTGAACCAGTCGGCGGCGAATGCAACGACGACGAAGGCGCTGGCAAACAGGAGCGCCGCGGTCGGGCTCCAGTTGCTGGCCCCGTCTCGACCCATCAAATGGTGGCCGTAAACGGTCAGCGACGCCCCGGCGGCATAGGCCGCGGCGATCGCAAACGCCCACCAGCGATCGGTCGGGATGTTCCAGAAGCTCGGGTGGATGCCGTAGACGAACAGGTATCCAAACACGGCCATCAGGAAGATCATACCGGCGACCACCAGCACGCAGATTGTCGCCCACCAGCCATGGGCTCGTGGACCGGTGACGTAGGTCGGGAGCATAATCCCCTCCCCGACATCGACTTCCTTCTGCGGTACTTGGCGGTCGGTGTCCCACAGCCATCGCAGGATGGAAAAGGTCGCGAGCGGCAGGCAGGCGATGGACAGGGCATAGGCCTGCACCGTCAGGAGCAGGAAAAATCCGGCGGTGAAGACCGCGCCGAGAAAGGGCCACACCGACGGCCCCACCATAATTTGCAGATATTGTGGCTCGGCGCGGACCGGGCTGGTGATCAACGTTTCGCGCATGCCGGTGGCGGAATAGGGCAGCAGATAGCGGCCCTCCGCGACATGCCGGGCCAGTTTGGGATCGTCCCACAGTGGTTGACGGCTTTTCACCACGGGAATGCTGCGGGTGGAATAGAGGCCGGTCGGAAGCCATTCGAGCGTTCCACCGCCATAGAGGTTGCCGACGTCGTCTTCGGTGGTGAATCGAAAATTGCGCGCGAGATCGATCAGGAAGAGCACTATTCCGGCGGCCAGGATGAACGCGCCGACCGTCGACAGCAGGTTGGTCCACTCCCAATTCTTGCCGGGCAGATAGGTATAGACCCGTCGCGGCATGCCCATCAGGCCGGTCAGATGCATCGGCAGGAAAGTGATGTGCATGCCGGCGAACATCAGCCAGAAGACCCACTTGCCCATCCGTTCGGACAAGCCCCTGCGACTGGTCATCCCGGACCAATAATAGAAAGCCGCGAAAACCGGGAAAGACCGCGCCGCCGATCAGGACGTAGTGAAGATGGGCGACGATAAAATGCGTATCGTGCGCCTGCCAGTCGAACGGTACCATCGCCACCATGACACCGGTTAGCCCTCCCATGACGAACGTGACCAGTCCGCCGACGACGAACAGGGTCGGCGTGTTGTAGCGTGGCTTGCCGACCGCGAGAGTCGCGATCCAGCTGAAAACCTGGATCCCGGCAGGCAGGCTGACCGCCATGCTGGCCGCGGCGAAGAAGCCGACCGACAAGGTGGGCATACCGATCGCGAACATGTGGTGCGCCCACACCCCAAAGCTGATGAAATCCGGTTCCTAAAATTGCGAGGACAATCAATTGGTAGCCGACAAGTTCGGTCTTCGCGAGGCTGGCGACCATCATCGAAACGAGACCCGCGGCGGGCAGGAAGATGATGTACACCTCGGGGTGCCCGAAGAACCAGAAGAGATGCTGCCACAGAACCGGATCGCCGCCGCGGGTGGCATCGAAGAATGGCCAGTTGAGTGCGCGCTCCAGCTCGAGCAGCAACGTGGCGAGGATGACCGCGGGAAACGCGATCAGGATCATGCCCGCGAAGACCAGCATCGCCCAGGCGAACAGCGGCATGCGGGCCAGGGTCATGCCGGGCGCGCGGGTTTTCAGAATGCCGACCAATATTTCGATTGCCCCGGCAATGGCGCTGATCTCGATAAAGCCGATCCCGAGCAACCAGAAGTCGGCGTTGATGCCCGGCGAATAGGTCGTGCTGGTCAGCGGTGGATACATGAACCACCCGCCGTTGGGCGCGAGGCCGACGAAGATCGAACAGAAGAAACAGAGCCCGCCGACGAAATAGGCCCAGAAGGCATAAGCCGACAATCGCGGGAACGGTAGATCTCGCGCGGCCAGCATCTGCGGCAGCAGCATGACCCCGATCGCTTCCATCATCGGGACCGCGAACAGGAACATCATCACCGTGCCGTGCATGGTGAAGAACTGGTTGTAGGTTTCCTGAGGCAGAGACGCCGAGCAGGGGCAGCGCCAGTTGGGTCCGGATTACCAGCGCCAGCACGCCGGCGAGCAGGAAGAACAGGAAGGCGGTGGCGACGTACCACAGGCCAACATAATTATTGTTGACGATGGTCAGCCTACGCCAGCCGGTCGGGGCGGCCCAGATGCGTTCAAGTTCGTCGACTTCGCTCTGTGGACGCGCTTCGGCAGTCGGAAAGCGGTCGTACAGCTTTGGGTCGAAGCCAGTTTCGGATGTCACTTCTGGGTCTCGAGATAGATGGCGAGCTCGGTCAATTGCTCAGCCGACAGGACGGTGTAAGGCGGCATCCTGTTATTAAGCTTGATCGCCTGGCTATTTCCGATCCAGCCCATCATGGCACCGCGATTGTTCGGCAAGATGCCTGCGCCGAGCGTTCGGCGCGTGCCGACATAGGTCAGGTCAGGACCGGCCAGCCCGTTGGCGCCAGTGCCGGCGATGCGGTGGCATGCGGCGCAGCCTGCGGTCTCGAACAATTGCGCGCCGCCGCCCGCCGCGACGGGGGTCGCCTGCTCCCGCGCCATCCGCATCTGCATCAGTCGTGCAAATTGGGCCGGTTCGTGGGCGATCACCGTGAACCCCATCAAAGCATGCGGGCCGCCGCAAAATTCGGCGCATTGGCCGCCGAATATGCCGGGCGCGTCGGCCTGGATCCGCAAGACGTTGCGGCGGCCCGGGATCATGTCGAGCTTGCCCGACAGTCGCGGCACCCAGAAGCTGTGGATGACGTCCGCCAACTCCAGCTCCAGTACGATCGGGCGACCGGCGGGAATGTGCAGCTCGTTGGCGTCTTGGATGACCTCGCGGCCGCCCTGGTCGAGGTAGGCGACCCGCCACCACCACATCTCGCCGGTGATCCGGACCCTCAGCTCGCTTCCCTGGGCCGGGCTTGAAAGATTGCGCGTCAGCGACAGGCCATAAACCAACAGGACGGTCAGCACGACCGCGGGGAAGGCGACGCCCCCCAACCAGATGACGGTCTTGCCGCCGAGTTTCGACTGCACCGTCGGACGGCCGAACAAGGCCAGATAAAGCGCCCCCAAGACGACGAGCATGACGGCCGCTGCCATCGCGAACAAGATCCAGCTCAGCGTGGCGATCGATCCGGCATACGGGCCGGCCGGATCGAGCATCGGCGGCGGCCAGCCTTCGAACATCAGCGATCTCCCTGTTGGTAAAGATAAGCGGCGATATCGCGCGCTTCCGTCTCGCTGACGGGCATGGCGGGCATGCCCGATCCGGGCAACAGCGCCGGCGCATTGCGGATGTAGCTGGCAAGGACATCGGGCCGGTTCGGAAGCTCGGCCGGCGATCAACGCGCGGTTGGCGAGCCCATCGAGGTTCGGCCCGACCTTGCCCCGCGGCCAGTCGATGCCCTGAATAGTGTGGCAACTGCCGCAGCCGACCCGTCCGATCGCCGCTTTGCCCTGCGCTGGGTCAGCCATCGGCATGAAATGGCGCTGCTCGGGTGGCGGCTTGCAGGCAGTGCCAACCAACAGCAGGGAGCGCCAAAGCGAGCAATTGGAACATGCGGACGCGTTTGACGGTTGCGGACCTGTGCGCATCAATATCTTTCTTGCCTGCACGGCACTGCTTGGTGGCTGCTCCGCGACCGAGACCAGGTCGCTCGACCGGTTCGCCAAGGATGGCCGGATCATCGCGCTTAGCGGCGCCGGCGCGGGGGCGAACAACGCCTGCTTCACATGCCATGGCCTCGACGGCCGGGGAGACGGCGCTGGCTCGCCGCGCTTGGCGGGACTCGATGCGGGATATCTCGAACGGCAGCTTGAAGCCTATGCCGACGGGCGCCGGTACCATCAGCAGATGGGCTGGATCGCGAAGCAGCTCGACGCCCGCGAGCGCAAGGCCGTGTCCTTCCATTACGCCGGTCTGGCCTACGAGGCCGGGCACTACCGCTGCGACTGCGCGCTTGTCCGCTCTATCACGAAGGCGATCCCGCGCGCGGACTGGTCGCCTGTGCCGCCTGCCACGGCGAGCAAGGGCAAGGCCTTGGCCCGGCCAATCCGCCGCTGGCCGGTCAGCCGGCCGCTTACCTCGCCCAACAGCTCGATCTCTGGCGAAAGGCCAAAAGGCGCAACGACCCTGGCGACGTGATGCTTCGGATCAGCCAGCTTCTGACCCCTTCGGAACGCGCGGCACTGGCGAACTACGCCGCGGGCCTGTCCGGTGCTTCGTCCGATCCTCGACTTCGGGCAACATCCCTCGAAGCACGTCGTGGCGATCCCAGAAATGGTGCTTCAGGGCCGCCCCTACATGTGCCGGAATCAGCACGAGCAGCACGATGACGGACGCGATGTGGACATCCTCGGACAGGTCGAGAATCGCGTAGCGGATGGGGGCATCCAGACCGTCGAGCGGCACTTGCGGCCAGGGGAGTATTCCGCCCAGATAAAGCGGTCCGGGCGCGGCGATCGACGACCACATGATCCAGCCGGACAACGGCAAAGTGAAAAAGGCGACGTAGAACAGATAGGCCGTGATGTGGGCGATCGTGGTCTGCCAGCCCTGCCTGTCGGCGTCGTTGTAGGGATCGTCGATCAACATCCGCCAGAAATTCGAGCGATTGCGAGCAGCAACACCGGCAGCCCCGCTGCGCTGTGGATCTGGTAGGCGCGAACCTTGTCGCCGCCGGGCATCAGCCAGTCGGACCAGAATCCCCAGCCGATCTGGAACAGGATCAGCGCGGCCATGCCCCAGTGGAAGGCGATGCCGAGCGGCGAGTAACGCCCCCGTGTCGTGTAGCTGTTGCCCCAAGCCCGTAGCCGCTCGATCATGATGCCAGTTCGCGCTCTTCCTGGGCAAGCCAGCGATGGACCAGAAACAGGGCCGCACCAAGATACAGGCCGGCCGATGGTGCCCACATGATCAGCCCGGCGAGCTGCTGATCCTGGAGCGCGTCCATTCCCCACGGCCGGGTAGTCAGAAAGTGCGGGCGGTAAAACGGTGTCTGGGCGAAGGTCAGGAGCGCGCCGAGAAGTCCCATCTGCACGGTGCTCGCAAGCAGCGCGACAATTGCGGCGGGCGCGGACGAGCCCCGCAACGCCAGCCAAAAGCCCATCGCCGTGCCGACCAAGGTGATCTGCATCAACCAATAGAGGAGGTCACTGGAGAGCGCTGCGGCATAGAGGCCGGGCGAATGCCACATCCAGAAGGTGATCGCCTGGACCCCGGTCCACAGCGCGAGCGACGTTCGCCAGCGCAAGCGCACCGCCGGCAAGGCATAGACCAGCAACGGGGCGAGCACGGCCGTGAGCAGCACGTGGTGCGTTACGCGGGCCGAAAACAAGGCAGACGTCAGCGCACAGAATGGCGAGACGAACAATATGAAGGCAAGCATCAGCGCGAAGCCCAGGCGGCGGTGACCGGGTGCATCGGTCACGCGCCACAGCAGGAACGCGATCCCAACCGTTGCGGCAATCAGCACTGGGTCGAAATTCCATCGACCAAGCCAATCGCCGGGCACTGGCGCGGCCCCGCAATAGGGCATCCATGAGTGAGCTGCGACCGGGCTCACCGGCCCGTGATGGTCTGTGCGGACGCTTGCGGTTGCACCTGCCTCTGGGTCGGCGCCACCCGCCAGATGGTGTTCGACAGATCGTCCGCGACGATCAGTGCGCCGCGCGGATCGACGGTCACGCCAACCGGCCGCCCGAACGTCTTGCCGTCGGCCTGGAAGGCGGTAACGACGTCGATCGGTGGCCCTGACGGTCGGCCGCCGCGAAACGGCACGAAGACCACCTTGTAGCCAACCGGGGTTTCGCGGTTCCAGCTGCCGTGCATGCCGACAAACGCACCGCTTGCAAAGCGCGCGCCCATCGCCGGGCTGGAGAAGGACAGCCCCAGCGGAGCGGTGTGCGAGCCAAGTGCATAATCCGGCCGAACCGCGCGTCGCACCATGTGCTTCCTTGAACGGCTGCACCCGCCGGTCGGGGTTCGGACCCCAATAGCTGTAGGGCCAGCCGTAGAATGCGCCGTCGCGTACCGAGGTCAGATAGTCGGGTACCAGATTAGCACCAAGCTCGTCGCGCTCGTTGACCACCGCCCAGAGCTGGCCGATGCCCGGCTGGACCGCGAGCGCGGTTGGGTTGCGCAGCCCGGTGGCGAAGCGGCGCGAAGCGCCGGTCTGCGCGTCGACTTGCCACACCATCGCGCGTTCTTCCTCGACCGCCATGCCGCGCTCGCCGATATTGCTGTTCGAGCCGATGCCGACGTACAGAAAGCGGCCATCGGCGCTTGCCGCCAGCGACTTGGTCCAGTGATGATTGATCGCGGCCGGCAGCGGCGTGACGGTGACGGGCGGCCCGCTCGCCCGGATCTGCCCGGGCTGGTAGTCGAAGCGGACCAGTGCATCCTGATTGGCAACGAACAAGCGGTCGCCCACCAACGCCAGTCCGTAAGGCGCGTTGAGATTTTCCGCGAACACCGATCGCCCTTCGTAGGTCCCGTCCCCGTCGGCGTCGCGCAGCAAGGTCAGCCGATCGCCGCCCTTGACCGAACTGGTGCCCTTTTTCTTGAAATAGCCGGCGATCATGTCCTTGGGCCGAAGTACCGGCGTTTCGCCGCCGCCCTTGCCCTCTGCCACCAAGATGTCGCCGTTGGGCAGGACCAATGTCTGCCGCGGAATCTTCAGGTCGGTGGCGATCGGCGTGATCGTATAGCCCTCGGGGACGGCAGGGCGTCGGTCTCCCCAGCCGGCCGGATCGGCGATCGTCATGCTCGGCAGCAGACCACGCTGCTTGCCCGGAAGGTCTGGGTTTGGACCATATTGGGTAACGTCGGAATCGACGCCGCAACCGGCAAGCAGGAGCGCCGTCAGCGTCAGCGCAAAGGGACGAAAGTTCATCGGCCTTCTCCTGTTCGCGACTTGGCGAAACCTGCCCAGATCGTGGCTACCGCCAGAAGAAAGATGATTAACGAAAGGATCAGTCCCAGCGGCATCGTCGCCCAGCCATCCTTCGCGTGAACCAGCGCATTGATGAATCCGAGCACCAACGTCGCCGCCAGCAATCCGACATAGATCCATTTGCTTCGGCCGGGCGGCACGTCCGCGCGAAGTGCGTCGATTAATCCCCACAACAGCGCCAGACCTGTGAATATCAACGCGCCCACGATCAGCCATGCGGCGAAGTTGAGCCATTGAATTTCGAAGCTGCTGAAATACGCCCAGTCGCTCAGCAACGCCCCCAGAAACAAGGGCAGGCATGACACGAGCAGCACCGCATGCACAGGATGAATGTCTTGGCCGTTTCGCCAGCGCGTGTCCGTAGTCACGGCAATCCCCTTTATCGTCGTGCGAAGTTTCCGGCTTCAGAATGGATCAGTCGCCCGAACTGCTCGCCCCTGCGAACCGATAATTCATATAATTAAATGCAGAAATGAGTTCTCGGTTCCAGTGGCCCCCTTCCGCAAAGGAGTGTCCGGGAGGAATATCGGACCGAGATCTTCGACCCTGGCCGGCGGTGTTGGGGCAGCTGGTCGGAAGAATTTGACCCACCCCCTCTACTAGCCCCCGGCATCAAAATTTTCAGCCTTCCGACGTGAAAGGCTGACGGAAGCCTCCCCTTTCCGGCTTTTTTTGCTGGTAAATCGTGCAGGCGCTAAATCTAGCCCGCCACTGTCGGCCTGTTCGCCAGCAAATCGTCGACCACTCCGGGATCGGCCAGCGTCGATGTGTCGCCGAGATTACTGACATCACCCTCCGCGATCTTGCGCAATATCCGCCGCATGATCTTGCCGCTGCGGGTCTTGGGCAGGGCCGGCGCGAACTGGATGACGTCCGGGGTCGCGATCGGGCCGATTTCCTTGCGCACCCATTGCATCAGCTCGCCGTGAAGCGCCGCATCGGCCGCGACATCGGCGTTGACCGTGACATAGGCGTGGATTCCCTGTCCCTTGATCGCATGCGGCATGCCCACCACCGCCGCCTCGGCGACATGAGGATGCGCCACCAGCGCGCTTTCGACTTCGGCGGTGCCCATGCGATGGCCGCTGACATTGATCACATCGTCGATCCGGCCGGTGATCCAGTAATAGCCGTCTTCGTCCCGGCGGCAGCCGTCGCCGGTGAAATATTTGCCCGGATAATGCGTGAAATAGGTCTGAAAGAAACGCGCATGGTCGCCCCACACGGTCCGCATCTGCCCCGGCCAGCTGTCGGCGATGACCAGGCTGCCCTCGCCCGCCCCTTCGATCGCATTGCCGTCGCTGTCGAGCAGTTCGGGTCTGACCCCGAACAACGGCCGGGTCGCGCTGCCCGGCTTCAGCGGGGTTGCCCCTGGCAAAGGCGCGATCATCATTCCACCGGTCTCGGTTTGCCACCACGTATCGACGATCGGGCAACGCCGCTCGCCGACGACGCGATGATACCACTCCCACGCCTCGGGGTTGATCGGCTCCCCGACCGTGCCCAGCAGCCGCAACGACGATCGTTCGGTCTCGGTGACCCATTCGTCGCCCTCGCGCATCAGGGCCCTGAGCGCGGTCGGCGCGGTGTAGAAAATCTCGACCTGATATTTGTCGATCACTCGCCAGAAGCGTGACGGATCGGGCCAATTGGGGACGCCCTCAAACATGATCTGCGTCGCGCCGTTGGCGAGCGGCGCATAGACGATGTAGCTGTGCCCGGTGACCCAGCCGACATCCGCTGCACACCAGTAGATCTGCCCCGGCCGATAATCGAACACATATTGGTGGGTCATCGCGGTCCACACCGCATAACCGCCGGTGGTATGCAGAACGCCCTTGGGCTGGCCGGTTGATCCCGACGTGTAAAGAATGAACAGCGGATCCTCCGCGCCCATCTCCTCCGCCGGGCAAATCTCCGATTGAGCCGCCACCGCTTCAGCCCAGTCGACGTCGCGGCCCTCGACGATGGGCACATCGGCTCCGGTCCGCCGGAGCATGATCACCCGTTCCACCGACGGGCATTGCTCGACTGCGGCATTAACGTTGGCCTTCAGGGGAATACGCTTGCCACCGCGCAGCCCTTCGTCGGCGGTCACTACCAGACGCGAGTCGCAGTCCCTGATTCGTCCCGCCAGCGCGTCGGGAGAGAAGCCGGCAAACACCACAGAATGCACCGCCCCGATCCGCGCGCACGCGAGCATCGCCACCGCCGCCTCGGGCACCATCGGCAAATAGATGGTGACCCGATCGCCGCGCTTCACTCCATGCGCCTTGAGCGCATTGGCGAAGCGGCAGACGTCGCGGTGAAGGTCGCGGTAGCTGATCGTCCGGCCCGGCTCGGCGGGGTCGTCGGGCTCCCAGAGCATCGCCGTCACATCGCCCCGCTGCTCGAGATGGCGGTCGAGACAATTGGCGGCCAGGTTCAATGTCCCGTCGCCGAACCATTCGATCCCGAAGTCGGCCTCGTCGAAGCTGGACCGGTTGACTGTCGAGAAGGGCCTGATCCAGTCGATCCGCCGGGCTTCCTCCCGCCAAAAGGCTTCGAGATCGTCGATCGACCGGCGGTACATGTCATCGTATCGCGCCGCATCGATCAGCGCATTCTCTGCCCATTCACCGGGCACGGGATAGGTTTCGGCCATGGCGGCATCCTACTCAAAGCCGTCGCCGTGCACAGCCCGTTCAGTCAGGTCGATGCATCCCTGCGATCAAAAGTCGCGTATATTGACCGAACGTTGAAGGAATGAGCGATGCGTTTGAAGGCCGCCATACTAACCGCAATCCTGCTTGCCACCACCGCCTGCTCCGCCGCCGATGCGGCGAGCGCCAGGCTGGTGCCCGCCCCGGCGCTCGACGTGCCGGCCGGCGCCGGGCTTGAAACCGCGGTGCTCGCCGGCGGGTGTTTCTGGGGCATGGAGGGCGTGTTCGAACGCGTGAAGGGCGTGCGGAATGTCGTGTCGGGCTATGCCGGCGGCGCTGCGGCGGACGCAACCTATGCCAAGGTCAGTTCCGAACGCACCGGCCATGCCGAAGTGGTTCGAATCACCTATGATCCGAAGCAGGTCAGTTATGGCACGTTGCTGCGCATCTATTTCTCGGTCGCGCACGATCCGACCCAGCTCAACCGCCAAGGTCCCGACACCGGCCCCAGCTATCGGTCGGCGATCTTTCCCCAGACCGTCCCCCAGGTTCGCGTCGCCAATGCCTACATCAAGCAACTGACCGATGCCCGCGCCTTCTCCAAACCGATCGTCACCCGTCTTGAATCGGGCAAGTTCTTCACCGCCGAGCGGAGCCATCAGGACTTCATGAAGCGCAATCCAATGCACCCCTATATTCTTGCCCATGACGTGCCGAAGGTGAATGCGCTGAAGCGAGCAATGCCGAATTTGTACCGATCCTAGGTGACGGGGCGGCTTTTCGTCCCGTAACGGCACGGATCGTAATCATTCTCTCCACTTCCTTACCCGCTGATAAACCCCGTCTTTACGCCCTTGGGTTAGAAGCCCTCGCTTAGGCCAAGCCACATGGCGGTTGGAGCGTAGGGAATATGGCGATCAAGGCGGCAATCGATGGGCAGGAAGCGAGCGTCGTCGAGGCGCAGCTGGCACGGGTCCATGCCGAGGGCTCGTCGCGCCATCCCCATCTCGCTTCCCTGCTCACCGCGACCGGCGCCGCCGCGTCGCGCGACCTTGCCGATGCGGTTCACCTTCTGTGTGCGATCCACGGGCGCCATCCCGGCCTGACCGACCTGGCCCTCGCCGCGGCGCCCGCCGGGCAAGCGCGCGAATGGCTGCGCGATGCCGCCGACGCGTTTGACCGCGAGCGGCTCTACCTCGTCCGCCTGACCTCGGCGATCGGGCCGATACCCTCGACTCCAGGGGCGATGCAGACCGAAAATGCGCTGCTCGCCCAGCGTCATGCGATCGAAACCCTTGCCCGGTCCGAACGGCGCGGCTGCGCGCTTGGCGCCGCGACCGCCCTGGTGCAGGATTGGCGCTCGCTCCGCCCCCTGCTCGATCATGCCTCCGATCGCGCCGGGATCGAAACCCCGGTCTGCACTTTGCCATCCGAGGACAGCCTGGCCGACGCGGTCGCCGCCGGCACCGACGGCGTGGCCAGCGAGCGGGCGCTTGGGTTCGGGGCCGAGCAATTGTTGCTCCAGCATCGCGGCCTTCTCGACCTGATGGAAGCCAGGGCGCACGCTCGCGGCGACTAGGCTTGCTCCGCCTGTCCACGCCGGTTAGGCCCAGAGCATGCGTTTCACCGGAACCGACAATTACATCGCCACCGACGACCTCAAGGTCGCGGTTAATGCCGCGGTCACGCTCCGCCGCCCGCTGCTGATCAAGGGAGAGCCCGGCACCGGCAAGACCGTGCTGGCGCATGAAATCGCGGCCGCGCATCGATGCGCCGCTGATCGAATGGCACATCAAGTCGACCACCCGCGCGCACCAAGGCCTTTATGAATATGACGCCGTCGCTCGGCTTCGCGACGGCCAGCTCGGCGACAGCCGGGTCCACGACATTTCTAACTACATCAAGCGCGGCAAATTGTGGGAGGCGTTTACCTCGCCTCGCCTGCCCGTCCTGCTGATCGACGAGATCGACAAGGCGGACATCGAATTCCCCAACGATCTGTTGCAGGAACTCGATCGGATGGAATTCCACGTCTACGAAACCGGCGAGACGGTGAAAGCCGCCGAACGCCCGGTGGTGGTGATCACATCGAACAACGAGAAGGAACTGCCCGACGCGTTCCTGCGCCGTTGCTTCTTCCACTACATCTCCTTCCCCGATCGCGCGACGATGGAGGCGATCGTCGATGTTCACTTCCCCGGCATCCAAAAGATTCTCGTGAGCCGCGCGCTCGACCTGTTCTACGATGTTCGCGACGTGCCGGGGCTCAAGAAGAAACCCTCGACCAGCGAATTGCTCGACTGGCTCAAGCTGTTGCTGCACGAAGACATGCCGCTCGAGGTGCTTCAGAACCGCGACCCGACCAAAGCAATCCCGCCGCTCCACGGAGCGCTGCTCAAAAATGAGCAGGATGTGATGCTGTTCGAGAAGCTGGCGTTCATGGCGCGGCGCAACGGCTAAGCGGCCATGTCAGACAAGGATCGGCCAGCAACGCGCTTGATCCACCCGCTCAAGCGTTCGAGCCGCGACTTCGACTCGCTCGCCACCCCGACCTATCGCGGTTCTACCGTGCTGTTCGACAGCCTCGCCGAGGTGGTCGACCGCCAGCGCAATGCCGACCATTATCGCTATGGCCTGGCCGGTACGCCGACGAGCCGCGAACTGGCGCTGCGGATCGCCGAGCTGGAGGGTGCGCATCGCACCTACCTCGTGCCGAGCGGCCTCGCGGCAATCAGCGCCACTTATATCGCCACCTGCCGTGCCGGCAGCCACGTCCTGCTCCCCGAGAGCGCTTATCCGCCCAATCGCGAGCTCGGCGACGACTTGCTGGCAAGGTTGGGAATTGAGGTTGAGCTTTATGACCCGCTGATCGGCGGAGATATCGCAGCGCTGATCCGCGACAGCACCGCGCTCATCTGGTGCGAGAGTCCCGGCTCGATCACGATGGAAGTACAGGATGTTCCCGCTATCGTTGCTGCCGCAAGAGCCCGCGGCGTTCCGGTTGCACTGGACAACACCTATGCCGCCGGCATGCTGTTCAAGGCCTTCGCCGCCGGGGTCGACATCAGCATCCAGGCGCTGACCAAATATGTCGGCGGGCACAGCGATGTGCTCCTCGGCAGCATTTCGGCCCGCGAGCCGGCAATGGCGCGCAAGATCGGCACCACGCTCGAACAGCTCGGACTCGGTGCTTCCCCCGACGATTGCGCCCTTGCCTTGCGCGGACTGGCGACGCTCGACGTCCGGCTGAAAGCGCTGGAGAAGTCGACGCTCAAAGTGGCGCAGTGGCTCAAGCAGCGGTCAGACGTGTCTCTGGTGCTTCACCCCGCGTTCGATGATTGTCCCGGCCATGCCATCTGGAAGCGCGATTTCACCGGCTCGGCGAGCCTGTTCTCGATCATCTTTTCCGACTGGACCGCAGCGCAGGTCGAGACCTTCGTCGACAGCCTGAGGCTGTTCAAGATCGGCTATAGCTGGGGCGGGGTCGTCAGCCTGGTCATGGCCTATCCCCACCTCATGCGCCCGACCCCCGACCAGGGCACCCGCCTGGTCCGCTTGAATATCGGTCTCGAGGATCCCGCCGACCTCATCGCGGACCTGGAGCAGGCGATCGCGGCGGCCCGTAACTAGCTATTCGTCGCGGTAGGCAAGTTCGAAATTGCCCCAGCGCTTGCCGCGGAAGTAGAGCGGCACGAACACGTTCTTTACCGGGATATATTTGTCGCCCAGTTCCATCCGGTAAGTGGCGAGCATGGCCGGCCGGTCGCTGTTGATCGCGTTGCGCGTAGTCTCGTCCATGAAGATGCGGCGGTTGCGGCAATGTTCGTCGTTCCAAACCGGATCGGGCCCTGGCGTGTGGCAGCGCTCCGATAGATGGGTCGGCAGATAGCCGTCGACGTTGGTGATCGCCGAACCGATGATGCGCCCGTCGCGCATCTTGAAGCGGTCGAGCAGCGGACGGACCACCTCATGCGCAAAGTCGGCAAAGCCATTGCTGTACTGCGGCGGATTGGTGCCTTCCTCGAGCACGTAATTGCGGTCGTGCACCGCATCGAAGGCGACCTCCCCGGCATCGATCCCCGCATCGACCGCGGCGGCGATCGCGCGGGTCGCTTCCTGGGCCAGCAGGATCATCGGCGTATCGTCGATTTCGGCGCCCGAATTGGCGAGCGTGTCGAGCATGGTGTTGCTGAGCAGTTCGAGGTGGACGAGGCGCTTCTGCGCCTTGACCAACTGTCCGCCATTGTCGCGGGCATCGCCGGCGAAGGCGGTCAAGCCAGCTTTCACCCGATCGACGCTGGTCTGGATCATGCTGGTCGAATGGGCGATGCCCTCGGTCTGGCGGTCGACCATGCCGACGATCTCGCTGACTTCGCGGACGGTGTCACTGATCTGGCCGAAGCCGGCCTGGGCGGCGCGACTGCGCTCGACCCCGGTCTTGATTTCCGATGTTACGGCGCCTGCCTCGCGGGTCAATTCGCCGATCGTCAGCGCGATCTGGCTGGTCGCCGAGCGGGTGTCATGGGCGAGCTTCTTCACTTCGGCTGCGACCACCGCAAAGCTGCGCCCGGCGTCCCCGGCGCGCGCGGCTTCGATCGTCGCGTTCAGGGCCAGCATATTGGTCTTGCGGGCAATCACCTCGATCGTCGAGGATACCATCTGCACCTGGTTCATTGCGGTGGCGAAGCCCGCCATACGTTCGCCCAGCTGGACGACCAGATCGGTCAGGCCCTTGAAGCCCTCGATCGTGCCCTCGATCGCCTCGCGTCCGGCGTCGAGCTTGGCCTTCGCCTGCTCCGACAATAGCCGCGCCTCGTCGGTGGAATCGCTGACCCGCGCCTGGTCGGCGAGCAAATGGGTGGTAACCTCCTCCAGGCCGTCGAGCGTCTTCAAATGCAGACTGATCTTGTCCGACACGTCCTGGACGTAACCCGCGACATCGCTGCATTCGATCGACAAGGAACCGCAATCACGCGCCACCGCACGGATCGCATTTTCCGTCACTTCCTCGATACCCGCGGTCGCCATCTGCGCTTGCCCTCGTTGAAACTCGTAGGGCTGGCTTAGGGGGAATGTGTAACTGTCGGGTTAACCAAGGGACTCGGCTTTGGTCACACCCCGCGCGTCCTGAGCGAAGTCGAAGGGCACCTTTCGACAAGCTCAGGACGAGCGGTTAGGAAGACCCCATGTTCATCAATTTTGTCGACGCGCTTCGCCGCGGAGGAATTCCGGCCAGCCTGAAGGAGCATCTGCTGCTGCTCGAAGCGATCGATGCCGAAGTGATCGCGCAGGAACCCGAGCAATTCTATTATCTCGCGCGCTCCGTGTTCGTTCACGACGAGGGGCAGCTCGACCGCTTCGACCAGATCTTCGCCGAAGTGTTCAAGGGCATCATCGCCGACTTGAGCGACCCCAGACGAGCGATCCCCGAGGAATGGCTGCGCAAGGTGGCCGAGCGATATCTGACCCCCGAAGAGATGGCCAAGATCAAGGCGCTCGGATCGTGGGACGAGATCATGGCGGCGCTCAAGGAGCGGCTGGCCGAGCAGCAGGGCCGGCACCAGGGCGGCAACAAATGGATCGGCACCGGCGGCACGTCGCCCTTTGGTCATGGCGGCTACAATCCCGAAGGCATCCGCATCGGCGGCGAAGGCCGGCATGGCCGCGCGATCAAGGTGTGGGAAAAGCGCGAGTTCAGGGATCTCGACGACAGCCGCGAGCTTGGCACGCGCAACATCAAGGTCGCGCTACGCCGTCTGCGCCGCTTCGCGCGCGAAGGCGCTGCCGACGAACTCGACCTCGACGCGCACCATCGACGGCACCGCGCGCCAGGGCTGGCTCGACGTCCACATGCGGCCAGAGCGGCACAATGCGGTCAAACTGTTGCTGTTCCTCGACGTCGGCGGATCGATGGACGGGCATGTCCGCATCTGCGAGGAATTATTCTCGGCGGCCCGATCGGAGTTCAAGCATCTCGAACATTTCTACTTCCACAATTGCATCTACGAAGGCGTGTGGAAGGACAATCGCCGGCGCTTCACCGAGCGCCACCAGACCCTCGACATCCTCCACAAGTTCGGCCACGACCATAAGGTCATCATCGTCGGCGACGCGGCGATGAGCCCCTATGAAATCACCCATGCTGGCGGGTCGATCGAGCATATGAACGAGGAGGCCGGGAGGGTGTGGCTCAAGCGCCTGACCGACACCTACCCCGCCGCGGCGTGGCTCAACCCGACCCCCGAAGCCTATTGGGGCCACTCGGCGTCGACCGCGAATCCTCAAGCGGCTGATGAACGACCGCATGTACCCACTGACGCTCGAGGGGCTGGACGATGCGATGCGTGAGCTGAGCCGGAAACGATAAGTCGCCGGAAAGTCGCAAAGGTCGCACTACGTCCCTGCGACCTTCCATTCTTCTGCGGTGAAACTGGACTTCGAACGAGCTTGCAACCTCGCAGGCGAATCGACGGTGAGAAAGAGCCAATTCGAACCAAGCAGGTGAAATCCAACATTGGAAGTGAAATGTGCCCGGTCGGGCTCAATAGAGGCACAGCGTCCGCGTTTCTGCCTCCCACACTGCCTCATCGGTCGAGGCAATCGCCTCCAGATCGCCCGCCTCGCTCGCCGCGTCGTCGACCCATTCGCGCAACGCCGGCCCGCCGTTGATCACGTCAATGGCGAGCTTGTCGAACACGTATTCGTAGGGGAAATCGCGCCACAGCGGGTAGTCCGGGTACAGGTTGCGGATCGCCTTGAACGCCAAGCGCCTGCAGCCGCCACGGCCGGAAGGCGGCATGGTCGTAGAGCTGGCCCCTCGGTGTGGATCTGCACGCCGTTGCACAGCTGTCCGACGTGCTTGTGGAAGGTGGGCTCAAAGAGCAGTTCGCGGAGCATGCAGCCTTGCAGCCACTGCGGGGCGAACGCTCGCATCTCCACCAGCACCGCGCGCGCATCGATGTCGGGCGCGCCGAACAGCTCGAGCGGCCGGGTGGTGCCGCGCCCTTCGGACAAGTGTCGTACCCTCCAGCATCACGGTGCCGGCATAAGCGCGCGCCATCCTGAGGTTCGGCGGCGTTGGGGCTGAGGATTGATCCAAGCGCGCTCGCCGGCGGCCAGCCGATAGCCGGGCGCCGGCCTTGGGCGCCAGCCCTCCATCTCGATCACCCGATAATCGACGTCGAGCATTGAAGTTGCTTGATGAACCACTGGCCCAGTTCGCCGAGCGTCAGGCCATGGCGCATCGGCATCGGCCCGGCGCCGACGAAGCTTTCCCAGCCGGGACGCAGGGTCAGAGCCCTCGACCGGACGCCCGACGGGGTTGGGGCGATCGAGCACCCACACGGTCTTGCCGTGCTCGGCCGCGGCCTCGAGCACGTAGAGCAGGGTCGTGATGAAGGTGTAGATGCGGCAGCCGAGGTCCTGCAGGTCGACCAGCAGGACGTCGAACGTGCTCATCATCTGCCCCGTGGGGCGGCGCACCTCGCCGTAGAGGCTGAAGACCGGAATGCCGTGCACGCGGATCGATGTAGTCCGGGCGTCTCCACCATATTGTCCTGCTTGTCGCCCCGCAACCCATGCTGCGGCCCGAAGGCGGCGGTGAGCGTGATGTCCGGACAGGCGGCGAGCGCGTCGAGCGCGTGGGTCGAGGTCGGCGGTGACCGAGGCGGGGTGGGCGAGCAGCGCGACGCGCCTGCCCTCCAGCGGGGCGCGCAGGCGGGGTCGGCGAGCAGTCGTTCGATGCCGAATTTCATGGGCACGCTATTCCGGCAGGCGGGCGCGGAAGCAAGTGGGGTCGTGGAAATCGGGCATTCGCCGCCGTGGGCGAGCGCCCAATGGCTTTTGTGGCCGTCCTGTTCCTCGATCACCGCGGTCAGGCCCAGGTGGAACGTGGCGTCGGCAGGAATGGCGATCGTCGCCCCCATCCCCCACCAGGTCAGATTATCCTCGACCCGGAGATAGGGTTCGGATTCGACCTCGGCATTTGCCATGCCGGTCCGCGGCGCAGTGAACCGATAGGCCGCCCAGTCGAGCGACGGCGAGAAATTCCACTCGGTGTAGGTCGATTGGCCTTCTTCGCCGAGGAACGCCTCGAAACAGGTGGTTCGCCACAGCTCGTCGCGGCGGGCGGCATTGCCAGTTTCGGGAATGACGAACCGCGATGCGGGCGCACCGACGCAAAAGAACAGGTTGAGCGTCGCATTGCGTCCGAATGCCGCCGAGCGGTCGACGTTGACCCAGATCTTAAACGCCGGAGCGGTCGGGGCGCTGGCGGGATGAGGCAAAAGATCGTGAGTGGCCATGCTTGCAGCGTGACGGAAGGACAGTCCTTCGACAAGCTCGGGAAAACGGACATCTGGGGGATGTTCGTTTGCAAGAGCTCAGGACGAACGGTTAGGGGGTGGGAATGAGCACTTTTACCTCCTCCCTCCTTAGGCTCCTGGCAGAGCGCGGCTACATCCACCAGGCGACCGATGCCGCCGGGCTCGATGCGCTGGCGAACCGCGAGATCGTCACCGGCTATATCGGCTTCGATGCGACCGCGCCGAGCCTGCATGTCGGCAGCCTGGTGCAGATCATGATGCTCCGGCGGATGCAGCAGGCGGGGCACCGGCCGATCGTGCTGATGGGCGGGGGTACGACCAAGGTCGGCGATCCGTCGGGCAAGGACGAGAGCCGCAAATTGCTGACCGATGCCGACATCAAGGCCAATATCGCGTCGATCCGTCGGGTGTTCGAGCGTTTCCTGAGCTTCGACGACGGGCCGACCGGGGCGATCCTGCTCGACAATGCCGACTGGCTCGATGCGTTCGAATTACGTCCCGTTCCTGCGCGACATCGGGCCGCATTTCACGATCAACCGGATGCTGACCTTCGATTCAGCGTCAAGCTGCGGCTCGACCGCGAGCAGCCGCTGACGTTCCTCGAATTCAATTACATGATCCTCCAGGCCTATGATTTCCTCGAACTGTCGCGCCGCGCCGGGTGCCGGCTGCAGCTTGGCGGGTCGGACCAGTGGGGCAATATCGTCAACGGCATCGACCTCGCGCGTCGGGTGACGGGGGCGGAATTGTTCGGGGTGACGACGCCGCTGGTGACGACCGCGGACGGGGCCAAGATGGGCAAGACCGCGAGCGGCGCGGTATGGCTCAACGCCGACCAGCTTTCGCCGTACGATTACTGGCAATTCTGGCGGAATACGAGCGATGCGGATGTCGTGAAGTTCCTCAGACTGTTTACCGATTTACCGCTGCAACGCATTGACGAACTGGCGAAACTCGAAGGCCAGGCGATCAACGACGCAAAGATCGAATTGGCCAATGCCGCGACCGCGATGCTGCACGGCGAGCAGGCGGCGGCAAGCGCAGCGGCCACAGCCAAGGATGCCTTTGCGGGCGGCGGTGGCGAGGATTTGCCAAGCTTCGCGGTTGGCGACGGGGCGACGATTTCGACGGCGCTGGTCGGGCTGGGTTTCGTTGCGTCGAATGGCGAGGCGAAACGCAAGATCGCCGAGGGGGCGGTGAAGGTCGACGGCGAAGCGGCGAGCGATCCGCAGGCGGTCGTCGTGGCCGGCGTGAAGGTGAGCCTGGGAAAGAAGAAGCACGGGTTGCTTACCCGCTCCTAAGCAACCCCACCGCCGCATCCCGCTCGAACAGATAGAGGCACAGCCGCGCCGCCTGGCCTCGCTCGCCTGCCAACCCGCCATCGCGGTCGAGCAGCAGGCGCGCGTCGCCCTGGGCGACGGGGGCGAGCTCGGCGACATCCTCGGGCGTGGCGACGCGGAAGCCGACTTCGCCCGACTGCTTCGTGCCCAGGATTTCCCCCGGCCCGCGCAAGCGCAAATCCTCCTCGGCAATGCGGAAGCCGTCATTCGTCTCGCGCATCAGGGCAAGCCTGGCGCGGCCCGTCTCGCTGAGCTGGTTGCCGCGCAGGAGGAGGCAGATGCTCTTGCCCTCCCCGCGCCCGACGCGACCGCGCAACTGGTGCAATTGGGCGAGTCCGAAGCGTTCGGCGCCCTCGACCACCATCAAGGTCGAATTGGGGACGTCGACCCCGACTTCGATCACCGTTGTCGCAACCAGCACCGCCAGTTCGCCGCGCGCAAACGACGCCATGACGTCATCCTTCTCGGCGCCCTTCATGCGTCCGTGAACCAGCCCGACCTTGTCCGCCCCGAAGCGCATCCGGAGCACCGCCGCACGCTCCTCGGCCGCGGCGGCATCGCTTTTCTCGCTCTCCTCGACCAGAGGGACACACCCAATAGGCCTGACCGCCGCCGTCAATGTGGCGGCCCAACCCGGCGATCACCTCGGGCAGTTTCTCCTCGCTGATGACTCGCGTTTCGACCGGAGTGCGGCCGGGCGGCATTTCGTCGATCCGGCTGACGTCCATCTCGCCATAATGGGTGAGCGTCAGCGTTCGCGGGATCGGGGTCGCGGTCATCACCAGCAGATGCGGCGGTGCCTGCGCCTTGGATGAGAGCAGCAGCCGCTGCGACACACCGAAGCGATGCTGCTCGTCGATCACCGCGAGGCCGAGATTCTTGTAGGTGACCTTTTCCTGGAAGATGGCGTGGGTGCCGATCAAGATGTCGACCTCGCCCGAGGCCAGCCCCATCAGCACCGATTCCCTTGCGCGGCCCTTTTCGCGGCCGGTGAGGATCGCGACGCGAACGCCGAGGCTTCCCAACTGGCCGAGCAGGGTCGCGTGATGCTGGCGGGCGAGGATTTCGGTCGGGGCGAGGAACGCCGCTTGGGCGCCGCTCTCGACCGCGGTCAGCATCGCCAACACTGCCACCAATGTCTTGCCCGACCCGACATCACCCTGGAGGAGGCGGAGCATCGGCGAGCCTTGCGCCATGTCGCCGCGGATTTCCTCGCTGACGCGCGCCTGCGCCGCGGTCATTGCATAGGGCAGCTTGAGCGCGCCAATCAGCCGGCCATCCCCCTCCAGCGGCCGGGTCCGCTTGCGTCGGCTGTCCTGGCGGAGCACCAACAAAGCCAATTGGTTGGCGAAAATCTCGTCATAAGCGAGGCGCTTGCGGGCGGCCGTTGAGTCCGGATCGGAATGCGCTTCGGCCAGCGCTGCGCGCCATTGGGGCCAGTGCATCTGCGCCAGCAATGACGGCTCGATCCATTCGGCCAGTTCGGGCGCGCGGTCCAACCCGGCCAAGGCCAGTTCGCGCATCCGCTTGTTGGCGATGCCCTCGGTCAGCGGATAGACCGGCTCGCGGATCGCGATCCCGCTCGCCTCGTCGGGTTTCAGCACCTCGGGATGGACGATCTGCCACTCGTCGCCATATTGGTCGAGCCGCCCCACCACCACGCGCGGTTCGCGCAGAGGCAATTGCCTGGTGGCCCAGCCGGGATTGTTGAAAAAGGTCAGGGTGATCGCACTGCCGGCGCCGTCGCTTGCATAAATCCGCATCGGCCCGCGCCCCGAACTCGTCCGGGTCTCGAACGGGATGACGGTCAGAATCACGATCCGGCCGAGCAGCGCGGCACTGGCCGCGGGGGCCGCGACCCGGTCGATCGTCCCAGTCGGCAGATGGAAAGCGAGATCAATCGCGCGGGTCAGCCCGAGCCGCGCCAATCCTTTTGCCACCTTGGGCCCGACACCCGCTAGCGCTTCCACTTCGGCGAACAGGGGATTGAGGATTTCGGGCCGCATCGCCGCCGACCCTAGCGCCGCGCGTCAAGCCTGCCTACATGGGCCTCATCACCCGCGGCGATTTCGCCATGCGGGCTTTTTGCGTCTGGGAGCGCTTCGATGGACGACCAGCTTCGAGCGCTCAACTGGCGGGCATGGCATCGCGGTACGCGCGAAGCCGATTTGATGATCGGCGGCTATTTCGACGCCCACCACGCGGACTGGAACGAGGCCGAGCGCGCGTGGTTTTTCGATCTGCTTAACGAGCAGGATGTCGACATCATGGCCTGGGCCATCGGCACCCTGCCCGTGCCCGCGCGCTTTCAGGGTCCGATGATGGACCAGCTCAAGCAACTCGACTTCATCCGGATCGCCAAATGACCGCCCCGCTCGGCACCATCCTCACCGCCAAGACGCCGCTGACCCTGGCCTCGGTTCCGACCGGATTCCTGCCGTGGCTCGCCGCCGACCTTGCGCGCGCCGCCTTTGGCACGGGTACGAGTCGCCGCCTGGTGATCGTCGCTGCCGACGAAGCGGCGATGCGGGCGCTGACCGACACCATCCCCGCCTTCGCGCCCGAGGTGGAGGTGATCGGCTTCCCGGCCTGGGACTGCCTGCCCTACGACCGCGCCAGTCCGGCGCTGCGGGTGATGGCCGAGCGGATGGCGACGCTCCACGCGCTGCAGCAACCGCTGACCCGCCCGCAAGTGCTGGTCACGACCGTCAACGCCGCCACCCAGCGCGTGCTGACGCCATTCCGCATCCGCCAGTTCACGCGGGTGCTGAAGGAAGGCGTGGCGATCGACCGCGACAGGCTCGCCGAACTGCTTCAGGCCAATGGCTATCAGCGGAGCGACTCGGTTCACGACGCGGGCGAATATGCGGTGCGCGGGTCGATCGTCGATCTTTACCCGGCAGGCGCGGCGCAGGCGATCCGCCTTGATTTCTTCGGCGACGAGATTGAGACGATGCGTCATTTCGACCCTGCCGACCAGAAATCGACGGGCAAGGCCGCCGCCTTCACCCTGATGCCGGCCAGCGAGGTATTGCTCGACGCCGATAGCATCAAGCGCTTCCGCGCCACCTATCGCGAGAAATTCGGGGCCAATGCCACCGGCGATCCACTCTACCAGGCGATCAGCGACGGCCGGCGGCTGGCGGGGATGGAGCATTGGCTGCCGCTGTTCGAAGAGAGGCTCGCAACCCTGTTCGACCATCTTGGCGATTCCGATGTCATCCTGCGCGATAGCGGGGCCGACGGGGCGCTTGCCAGCCGCTCCGAGGCGATCGAGGATTATTTCGCCAACCGGACCCGGGCGATGGTGTCCGACCCCGGCAGCTATCGCCCGTTGCCCCCGTCGGCACTCTATTTGTCGCAGAAGGAGTGGCGCGCAGCGGCGGCGGAGCGGTCGATCCACCTCGCCACGTCCTTCCCGGAGCCGCCCAGCGCCAAGGTCATCGATTTCGCGGTCGAGGGCCCGCGCGATTTCGCCCCCGAGCGGTCGCAGAATGCCAATGTCTACGAGGCCGTGGTCGCCCACGCCGCCAAGCTGAAAAAGGCCGGCAAAAAGGTCATTTTCGCCAGCTACAGCGCCGGCTCGCGCGAGCGGCTGACGGGGCTGCTCGAGGACCACGGTCTCACCGCGCTTTCGCAGGTCGGGAGCTGGCAGGAAGCGCTCGGCGCGCAAAAATGCCGCGCAGATCGTGCTTCCGCTCGACCACGGCTTTACCGCCCCCGACGTCGCGGTCCTGACCGAACAGGACATGCTCGGCGACCGGCTGGTCCGCCGCAAGAAGAAGCGCAAGTCGGCCGATGCCTTCCTGGCCGAGCTCGCCGCGCTGACCCCGGGCGACCTGGTGGTCCACATGGATCACGGGATCGCTCGCTACGAAGGGCTGACCAAGGTCATGGTCGGCAAGGCGCCGCACGATTGCGTCGCGCTGAGCTACGCGGGCGGCGACAAGCTTTACGTCCCGGTCGAGAATATCGACGTCCTGTCGCGCTACGGGTCGGACAGCGAACGCGCCACGCTCGATCGCCTGGGCGGCGAAGCCTGGCAACGGCGCAAGAGCCGAATGAAGGAGCGGATCCGCGAGATTGCCGGCGAACTGATCAAGACCGCCGCGGTCCGCGCTACTCGTCCCGGCCAGGTGGCCGAGCCCGACAGCGCCTTCCCCCAGTTCGTCGACCGATTCCCCTATGAGGAGACCGACGACCAGGACCGCGCGATCAGCGACGTGCTCGACGATCTGGCCGCCGGAAAGCCGATGGACCGTCTCGTTTGCGGCGACGTCGGCTTCGGCAAGACCGAGGTCGCGCTCCGCGCCGCCTTCGTCGCGGCGATGGCGGGGTTTCAGGTCGCGCTGATCGGCCCGACCACACTGCTCGCGCGCCAGCATTACAAGAATTTCGTCGACCGCTTCCACGGATTCCCGGTCGAGATCGGGCGGCTGTCGCGGCTGGTCCCGGCGGCGGAAGCGAAGAAGACGAAGGAAGGACTTGAAAACGGCACCATGGATATCGTCATCGGCACCCATGCGCTGCTGGCGAAATCGATGAAATTCAAGAAGCTGGGCCTGGTCATCGTCGACGAGGAGCAGCATTTCGGAGTGGCGCACAAGGAGCGGCTGAAGGCGTTGCGAGCGGACGTGCACGTGCTGACGCTGACCGCCACGCCGATCCCGCGCACGCTGCAGATGGCGATGTCGGGCCTGCGCGAATTGTCGGTCATCCAGACGCCGCCGGTCGATCGGCTGGCGGTGCGCACGTACGTGGCGCCGTGGGATCCGGTGGTCGTGCGCGAGGCGCTCTTACGCGAACATTATCGCGGCGGGCAGAGCTTCGTGGTCGTGCCGCGCATCGCCGATCTGGCCGACATGGAGGAATATCTCCGCGAGGAAATCCCCGAGATCAAGGCGGTCACCGCGCACGGCCAGATGGGCGCGGGCGAGGTCGAGGAGCGAATGAGCGCCTTCTATGACAAGAAATATGATGTGCTGCTGTCGACCACGATCATCGAGAGCGGGCTCGACATTCCCTCGGCCAATACGTTGATTGTCCACCGCGCCGACCGCTTCGGCCTTGCGCAACTCTATCAGCTGCGCGGGCGCGTTGGGCGGTCGAAGACCCGCGCTTATGCCTATCTCACCACCGCCCCCGACCGGCAGATGACCGAGACGGCGGAAAAGCGGCTTCAGGTGCTGGCCAATCTCGACAGCCTCGGCGCGGGCTTCCAGCTCGCCAGCCACGATCTCGACATTCGCGGCGCGGGCAATTTGCTTGGCGACGAACAGTCGGGGCATATCAAGGAAGTCGGGTTCGAGCTTTACCAGGCGATGCTGGAAGAGGAGATCCTCGAGCAGAAGTCGGGCCACAGCGAGCGGCGCGAGGAATATGCCCCGCAGATCAATGTCGAGGCGCCGATCCTGATCCCCGAATTGTACGTCCCCGATCTCGACCTGCGCATGGGGCTGTATCGCCGTTTGGGCGACCTTGAGGATCGCGCCAGCGTCGACGAATTTGCGGCGGAAATGATCGACCGGTTCGGCAAATTGCCGCCCGAGACGAAGAATCTGCTGACCATTGTCGAAACCAAGATTAACTGCCGTGCCGCGTGCATCGCCAAGCTCGACGTCGGCGCCAAGGGGGCGGTGGTGACCTTCATCGACCGCGGCTTCCCCGATCTTCCCGGGCTGCTCGGCTACGTCGATCGCCTCAAGGGTCAGGCGCGCCTGCGCCCCGACAGCAAGTTGGTGGTGAGCCGCGACTGGCCAACCGGCGAAGCGCGATTGCAGGGCGCATTGCAAATCTCGCGCGGGCTGGCGCGGGTCGTAGCGGCGGGCAACAAGACCCGGGAGATGGAGCCGGCCTAGGCGGCGACGGATCCGTGGCTGGCGGCAACGAACCGCCGGAGCTCGACCTCGTCGAGTGCTCCCGCCACCAGAAAACCCTGATAGAGATCGCATCCCCAGTCGGCGATCAGCGCCAGTTGCGCCGCGGTCTCGACCCCTTCGACCACGACTTTCAGCCCCAGCTCGCGCGCCATGCCGATCATCGCCTTGACCACGATCCGATCGCGACTGCCGCCGACAATCTCGGCGACCAGCCCGCGGTCGATCTTGATCGTGTCGAGCGGCAGCGACGTGAGGTAGGCGAGATTGGCATAGCCCGTGCCGAAATCATCGACCGCAATCTCAATCCCCATCGCCCGCAGCCGCGACAGACGCGTGGCGACGATCGCGCGGTCGATGACGAGACTGCTTTCGGTGATTTCCAGGGTCAGCCGCCGGGGACTGAGCCCCGCCGCCTCGAGCTCGGCCACCAGCCAGTCGTCATACCCCTCGCGCGCCAGATCCTCGGGCGCGAGATTGAGCGACAGCCGCAGGTTCTTGAGCGGCCCGCCCCACTGGCCCACCGCCCGCAGCGCCTTGCGCTGGACGTGGCGCGAGAGCCGCTCGGTCAGTCCGACCGCCGCGGCGCGCGCGAAAAGCTGTTCAGGAGAATCGGCTCCGGTCCAGCGCGCCAGCGCCTCCGCCCCCAGCACCCGGCCCCGGCACGGGTCGATCTGCGGCTGGAAGGCGATCTGGATCAGATCCTCGGCCAGTGCTTTTTCAAGCGCCCGGTCCCGCACCGCCGGCATCGGTGCCTTCAGGCGATCCGACCCTCGTTTCTGTTGCATTCTGCTCACGCCTACTCCGTTCTTCTGCTCCCTTATGCGCATCGCCCGGCTCGCCCTACGCCCGGTTTGGCGAAGACCCGTAACGGGACAGTGGCGCTGGCCCTCGTTTTGCCTATGGTGGGCTACGTGACTGGCGACACCGACCGCGATCTCGCCTCGGCGGGGATTGGCCTCCTGGCGTCGCCCACCGCGGCGGCGCAGGCGGCCGAGAAGTCGCTGCGCAAGCGCTATGACTGGGCCGATGCCGACAGCGCGGACGTGCTCGTCGCGCTGGGCGGCGACGGCTTCATGCTCCAGACGCTCCACGCCATGCTCGAGGATGGCATCTCGCGCCCGGTGTTCGGGATGAACCGCGGGACGGTCGGCTTCCTGATGAATTTGTGGCGCCAGGACGGACTGAAGGCGCGCCTTGCCGCCGCCAAGCACATCCGCGTCGCGCCGCTGGCGATGGAGGCCACCACCATCCGCGGCGAGACCTGGTCGCATCCGGCAATCAACGAAGTGTCGCTGCTGCGCGAAACCCGCCAGACCGCCAAGCTGGAATTGAGCGTCGACGGCCGCGTGGTGATGCCCGAACTGGTCGCCGACGGCGTGCTGGTCGCCACCCCCGCGGGGTCGACCGCCTACAATCTGAGCGCCTCGGGTCCGATCCTGCCGCTGGCCGCGAAAATGCTCGCGCTGACCCCGATCAGCCCGTTCCGCCCGCGCCGCTGGCGAGGCGCGATCCTGCCCGACGATGTCGCGGTAAGTCTGCGCGTGCTGGAACCGGACAAACGCCCCGTGGCCGCGGTCGCCGACCAGTTCGAAGTGCGCGATGTCACCCAGGTCGACGTGCGGCTCGACCGGTCGCGTTCGCTGACCCTGCTGTTCGACCCCGAACATGCGCTCGACGAGCGCATCGCGATGGAGCAGTTCGCGACCTGAACGGTCGCGTGGGTCGCAATTCGCCACTTGAGGCTTGCGTTGCCGGTTCGCCTTTGTCATAGGCGCGTCCGTCCGGAGACGGACCGCTCCCCGATAGCTCAGCGGTAGAGTAGGTGACTGTTAATCACTTGGTCGTTGGTTCGAATCCAACTCGGGGAGCCATTTTTTCCAGGCTCCAAATCCTACCCGTCGATCGCCGCCATTAGCGACGCATTGCCGCCCGCGGCGGTGGTGTCGATGCAGGTCACGCGCTCGGTCGCGAAGCGCGCGACATAGTGGGGGCCGCCGGCCTTGGGCCCGGTCCCGCTCAATCCCTCGCCGCCGAACGGCTGGCTCTCGACCACCGCGCCGATCTGGTTGCGGTTGACGTAGATGTTGCCGACCCGTGCACGGCCTTCGACATACTCCCGGACGCTGTCGATCCGGCTTTGCAGCCCCAGCGTCAGCCCGAAGCCCGAGCCGTTGATCTGCTCGATAACCTTGGCGAGTTCGCCGCTCTTCCAGCGGATGACGTGGAGGATCGGCCCGAAATTCTCCTGCGTGAGGTCGCTGAGCGCGCCGATCTCGAAGATTGCCGGGGCGACGAAGCTGCCCTTGCCCGCCGCCTTGGGAAGTTCGCGCCGGGCGACCAGCGTCGCGCTCTTCTCCATCGCCGCCGAATGCGCCTCGAGCGCGTCCCTGGCCTCCTCGTCGATCACCGGGCCGACATCGGTGCTGAGCTCGCGCGGATCGCCGATGCTCAGCGCCTGCATCGCGCCCTTGATCATCGCGATCATGCCGTCGGCGACATCATCCTGCACGAACAGCACGCGCAAGGCCGAACAGCGCTGTCCCGCGCTCTGGAAGCTGGAGGCGACCACGTCGCGCGTGACCTGTTCGGGAAGCGCCGACGAATCGACGATCATCGCATTCTGCCCGCCGGTCTCGGCGATCAGCGGGATGATCGGCCCGTCGCGGTTGGCCAGACTGCGGTTGATCGCCCGCGCCGTGTCGGTCGATCCGGTGAACGCCACGCCGGCAATCAGCGGGTGCGCGGTCAACGCGGCGCCGACCTTGCCGTCGCCCGGCACCATCTGCACCACGTCGCGCGGGATGCCCGCGGCGTGCATCAGTTCGATCGCCAGCGCGCCGATCAACGGCGTCTGTTCGGCCGGCTTGGCGATCGCTGCATTGCCCGCCGCCAGCGCCGCCGCCACCGGTCCAATGAAGATCGCCAGCGGGAAATTCCATGGGCTGATGCAGGCAAACACCCCGCGCCCGTGGAGCCGCAGCTGGTTCAATTCGCCCGTTGGCCCGGGCAACGCCGTCGCGGACGTGAATTGCCGCCGCGCCTCGGCCGCATAATAGCGCAGGAAATCGACCGCCTCGCGGACCTCGAGCACGGCGTCGATCAGGGTCTTGCCCGCCTCACGCATGCACAGCGAGAACAGGGCCTCGCGTTCGGCCTCGAACAGATCAGCGGCCTTGTTCAGCAGCACCGCGCGCGCCTCGCCGCCAAGCGCATTCCATCCGGGCTGGGCCGCCGCCGCCGTCCGAACCGCGGCATCGACCTCGGCCTCGCTCGCCTCGATCACCCGCCCGACGACTTCGCTGCGGTCGTAAGGCGCAACCACCGCCCTGCCCTCGCCCGCACCGCCGAGCGTCGCCTCCGCGGACCATAGCCGGGCCTCCAGCTTGTCCAGTCGCCCAAGCAGCGGCTCTCTCACCAGCGGGTCGCTGAGGTCGAGTCCCGCGCTGTTCCTTCGCCCCGGGCCGAAGATGGCATCTGGCAAGGGGATGGCCGGATTGCGCCTGGGATCCAGCGCGGCAAGTTCCGCCACCGGGTCGCGCACCAGCGCCTCGATCGGCACATCCTCATCGGCGATGCGATTGACGAACGAACTGTTGGCGCCGTTCTCGAGCAGGCGCCGCACGAGATAGGCGAGCAATTCCTTGTGCGTGCCGACCGGCGCATATATCCGCACCGGGGTCCGCGCCTCGCCGATCCCCGCCTCGAGCCGCGCCAATTCGTCGTACAGCCCCTCGCCCATTCCGTGGAGGCGCTGGAATTCGAACTCACGCTTCCCGGCGATCGCCTTCACCGCGCCGATCGTGTTGGCATTATGCGTCGCGAACGCTGGATAGATGAGGTCGCTGGCGTCGAGCAGCCGCCTGGCGCAGGCGAGGTAGGACACGTCGGTTGCGACCTTGCGCGTCCACACCGGATAATCCTCGAGCCCGGCGACCTGCGCCGCCTTGATCTCGGTGTCCCAATAGGCCCCCTTGACCAGCCGGACCATCAGCTTGCGATTGTGCTTCCGCGCTAAGGCGGCGACCCAGTCGCACAACGGCACGGCGCGCTTCTGATAGGCCTGCAGGGCCAGCCCGAACCCGCCCCAATCGTTCGCAAAAAGCGCATCGTCAGCCACCAATGCCTCGATGATGTCGAGCGACAATTCGAGCCGGTCGGCTTCCTCGGCGTCGATCGTGAAATGGACGTCGGCGGCGCTCGCCTTCATCGCCAGATCCCGCAACACCGGCAGGATCGCGGCCTTCACCTCGTCGGCATGGTTCCACTCGTAACGCGGGTGGAGCGCCGACAGTTTGACCGAGATGCCCGGGCTGGCGCGGAAGCCGCCGGTCGCCTCGGCCGCGATTGCGTCGAGCGCATCGGAATAAGACTTGGCATAGCGCGCCGCATCGTCATGCGTCCGCGCCGCCTCACCAAGCATGTCGAAACTGTGATTCAGCCCTTGCTTTCGCTCGGGTCCGGCGCGCGACAGGGCTTCCTCAATCGTCCGCCCGAACACGAATTGCTTGCCGAGGATCTTCATCCCCTGGCTGACCGCGGTACGAATCACCGGCTCGCCCAGCCGGCCGACCGCCCGGCCCAGTGCCGCGCGCCATCCGTCGGACCGGTCGTTGGCCTCGTCGAGCACCTTGCCGGTCAGCAGTAGCGAGAAGGTCGCGGCATTGACGAACGTGGAGCGCGACTCGCCGAGTTTCTCGGCCCAGTCCGGTCCCGACAATTTGTCGGCGATGAGATCGTCGGCCGTTTCGGCGTCGGGAATTCGAAGCAACGCCTCGGCGAGGCACATCAGTGCAATGCCCTCGTCGCTGCCAAGGTCATAGGCCGCCATGAAGGCGTCGATCCCGGCCGGCTTGTGCCCGCGCACCGCCTTGGACAGAGATCGCGCCATCGCCGCCGCTTCGGACGCCTGGGCCTTGTCCAGCGCGGCCTCGGCAAGCCTCTCGGCGGCGAGTTTGTTCTCTTCGGGCCGATAGGCCCGCCGCAACGCGGTACGGTCAATCATCGCGCCGCGGACCTCAGGCGAGCGCGCCGTGGCAATGCTTGTATTTCTGGCCCGACCCGCATGGGCACGGCGAATTGCGGCTTTCCGGCTCGACCGCCCCTTCGGGCATCGGCGGCAGTGGGGCCTGCTGGCGCGGGGCAAACATCGCCGAGGCAGCGTCCCGGTCATCGGTGTCGTCATCGCCCGACAAGGGGTCGAAATGGCTGGTGATGAAGTCAGGCAGACCCGTCGGCATTGGCGCCGGCTCGTTCAACTGGACCTGCGCTCGCAGCAGCGTCTTGGTCACTTCCTCGCGGATCGCCACCAGCAGTCGCTCGAACAGGGCAAAGGCTTCCTGCTTATATTCGTCGATCGGCTTCTTCTGGGCAAAGCTGCGCAGGTGGATCACGGTGCGCAACGCGTCGAGCGTCGCCAGATGCTCTTTCCAGTGATGGTCGAGCGTCTGGATCAGATATCTGTTTCTCGACCTCGATCCAGCGCTCCATGTCGGCACCGGCGGTCTTGGCCGCCATCGCCTCGTCGGTCATCGCCTGCAGCCGCTCGATGATCACATCCTGCTCGACCGCTTCTTCCTGCAACCAGTCCTCGATCGGCGGCTGCAGCCCGAGCAGATCGTCGGCCCCTTCCTTCAAGCCCGCGACATCCCATTGCTCGGGATAAGTGCCCGTCGGGCAATGGGTCGCGACCAGCGCCGGCGATGGTCTCGGCGCGGAAATCCTCGATCACGTCGCTGACATGGTCCGACATCCATGATCTCGGCGCGCTGCTCGTAGATCACCTTGCGCTGGTCGTTCATGACGTCGTCGAATTCGACGACCTGCTTGCGAATGTCGTAATTGCGCGCCTCGACCTTGCGCTGGGCGGTCTCGATCGCCTTGGAAATCCACGGGGAGACGATCGCCTCGCCATCCTCGAGATTCTTGTTCATCAGCCGCGCTGAAGGCAGTCTGCGGGCCGAAGATGCGGAGCAGGTCGTCGTCGAGGCTGAGATAGAAGCGCGACAGGCCCGGATCGCCCTGGCGGCCTGAGCGGCCGCGCAGCTGGTTGTCGATGCGGCGGCTTTCGTGGCGTTCGGTGCCGAGCACGAACAGCCCGCCGGCCTCGAGCACTGCGGGCCTTCTGCTCGGCGACTTCGGCCTTGATCCGCTCGATCGCGGCGTCGCGTTCGGGCCCCTCGGGCATGTCGCTTCAAGCTCATCCTCGATGCGGAATTCGACATTGCCGCCAAGTTGGATGTCGGTGCCGCGACCGGCCATGTTGGTCGCGATCGTCACCGCGCCCATGCTGCCCGCCTGCGCGACGATATGCGCCTCGCTTTCGTGGAAGCGGGCGTTGAGCACCTCGTGGTTGATCCCCTGCTGCTCGAGATATTCGCTCAGCATCTCCGATTTCTCGATCGACGACGGTGCCGACCAGCACCGGCTGGCCGATGTCCTGCCGCTTGCGGATTTCCTTGGCGATGGCGCTGGAACTTGTCGGTGATATTCTTGTAGAATTCGTCGTCCTCGTCGATCCGCTTGACGTCGACATTGGTCGGGATCGACACCACGTTCATCTTGTAGATGTCGAAGAATTCGGGCGCTTCGGTCAGCGCCGTGCCGGTCATCCCCGACAACTTGGGATACATGCGGAAATAATTCTGGAAGGTGATCGACGCCAGCGTCTGGTTCTCGGGCTCGATCTGCACGCCTTCCTTGGCTTCGACCGCCTGGTGGAGCCCGTCCGACCAGCGCCGCCCGTCCATCATCCGGCCGGTGAATTCGTCGATGATGACGACCTTGCCGTCCTTGACGATGTAATCGATGTCCTTCTTGAACATGCTTGTTGGCCTTCAGCGACTGGTTGAGGTGGTGGACCGTCTGGGTGTTGGCGATGTCGTAGAGGTTCTGCCCCTCGATCAGCCCGGCGTCCTCGAGCATCCGCTCGGCCTTCTCGGTGCCCTCCTCGGTCAGCACGACCGACTTCTGCTTCTCGTCGAGCTCGTAATCGGCGTCGACGAACTGCTTCACGATCGCATCGACGCCGACATAGAGCTCGCTCTTGTCGTCGGTCGGGCCGGAGATGATCAGCGGCGTGCGCGCCTCGTCGATCAGGATCGAATCCACCTCGTCGACGATGGCGAAATTGAACGGCCGCTGGACCATCTGGTCGCGGCTGTATTTCATATTGTCGCGGAGATAATCGAACCCGAGCTCGTTGTTGGTCGCGTAGGTGATGTCGCAATTATAGGCGTCGCGGCGCAAATGATCGATCAGGTTGGGGACGATGATGCCGACCGACAGGCCGAGGAACTTGTAGACCTGTCCCATCCACTCGGCGTCGCGCTTGGCGAGGTAATCGTTGACCGTGACGACGTGGACGCCCTTGCCGGGCAGCGCATTGAGATACACCGCCAGCGTCGCGACCAGCGTCTTGCCCTCGCCGGTGCGCATTTCGGCGATTTCGCCGCGATGAAGCGCGATCCCGCCGATCATCTGCACGTCGTAATGGCGCTGGCCGAGCGTCCGCTTCGCCGCTTCGCGCACCGTGGCGAACGCCTCGGGCAGCAAATCGTCGAGCTTCGCGCCGTCGGCCAATCGCTGGCGGAACACGACCGTCTGGTTGGCCAGCTCCTCGTCGCTCAGTGCGGCGATCGTCGGCTCGAAGGCGTTGATCGCCTCGACCGTCTTGCCAAGCTTGGCGACATAACGATCATTGGACGATCCGAAGATGCTCTTGGCCAGACCGGCAATCATGCTGTTTCCTCAAAAAAACCGGTCGCGAGAAGGCGCAACGCAGCGGTCACCCGCGCGCGGGTGCGATGGAGGCGCGATGTAGGGTCGCCCCCTGCCCACGTCAATTGGAAGGAGGGTGGGGCGAACCTGCTAGATTTCGGACTCAAGCCATTGCTGGATCTGGCTGCGCGGGGCGGCGCCGACTTTCTGGGCGACCGGCTTGCCGCCCTTGAACAGCACCATGGTGGGGATTCCGCGGACTCCATAATGGCCCGGGGTTTCGGGATTTTCGTCGATGTTGAGTTTGACGATGTCGACTCGCTCGCCGATCTCGCCGGCAATCTCTTCCAGCGCCGGTGCGATCATCCGGCACGGGCCGCACCATTCGGCCCAGAAATCGACCAGTACCGGCTTGTCGTTGCCAAGCACGTCGGTTGCAAAACTCTGGTCGGTGACGCTTCGCGTTCCCATAAAGGACTCCTGTGGTTTGACGCTCATATGGGCACAGTCGCTACGATGCTCAACCGGGCAGCGCGATCATTTTCGGTCCGGAAGTGTAGAGCAACGCCGCCTCGACGCTTCGGCCGGGGAAAATCACCCCCAATGCCTCGGCATAGGCCGCCATCTGGCTGAGGTGCGCGCGCGGCACCTCGGCCGCGGAGGTGGGCACGAACGCCCCGGTCTTGAAGTCGATCACCCGCACGCGGCCCTCCTCGACCAGCAGCCGGTCGACCGTCCCGGCGATCACCCGCCCGTCCGGCAAGATCGCCGCGATCGGCGCTTCCGCCAACGCGTTTTCTCCGAAAACATCTCTAAAGTCAGTATGTTGGATGATTTCGCACACGGTCGCCGCATATGATGCTCGCAGTGCGACGTCATCGACTCCCCCAGACACTTCGAGCCACTTCTCCGCCGCCGCACGCCGCTGATCGGGCGCCACGCCCGGCAATCGCTCGAACAGCAGATGCAACAGCGTCCCCCGCCGCGCCGCGTCGACCTCGCCCGGCGCCGGCGGCGGAAAGGGCACATTGTCCTCGCCCGACGCCGATGGCGCCAGCGGGCGTGGCGGCCGGCTCTCCACTGGTGCCATCGCCTTGATCCAGTCGGGCAGCACCAGCGCGGGCCGCCGGTCGACACGCGCTTTGGAGCGCCGAGTTTCTCCCGTGGCCTCGAACACCAGTGGACCAGCCTCGCCCTCGCGCACCGCGCCGGCGGCGATCATCGCCTGCTCGACCCGTGCGTGCCAGCTGTCCGCCACCGCGCGCTTCCTGGCGACACCCGCGACGACCAAACGCTCCCTCGCTCTGGTCAGGGCGACGTACAGCAGCCGCCAATGCTCGGCGAGGTCGAGCGCATCCTCCTCCTCGATCAGCAAAGTGAACGGATCGCAACGCTCGGCCTTGCGTGGGCGGATCAGCGGCACCGGACTTCCCCCGACCGGGAAGTCGAGCGGCGGGTTGGTCGCGCCGAGCTTCGACGGGTCGGCGGTGGCGTCGGCCAGGATCACCACCGGCGCCTCCAGCCCCTTGGCGCCGTGGACCGTCATCACCCGCACCGCATCGACCGGGGCGGCAGGGTCGCGCTTGATCTCGACATCGCCGCGCCCGAACCAGGCGAGGAACCGGTCGAGCGAATTGACGTCGTCGCGCTCGAATTCCAGCGCCGCGGAGACCAGTTCCTCGATCGGATCGCGCGCTTCGGGGCCGAGCCTCGCAAGCAACCTTCGCCGTCCGTCGAGCGGGCCCGACAGGATGGTCTCGAGAAACCGCGCCGGGGTCGTGTAATCGGCCATCGCCAGGAGCTGGCGAAGCTTGCCCAGCGCCTCGTCGACGAAGCCCCCCTCGCCCTCGCGGGCCAGCAGCACTGGCCACAACGGCTTCTTACCGCGCCCCCTGGCGACATCGTAAAGCTGGTCCTGATCCCACCCGATCAGCGGCGACACGAGCAGGTTGGCGAGCGTCAAATCGTCGAGCGGCTGGACCGCAAAGCCGACCGCGGCGAGCAGGTCCTTGACCGCCAGCGGCCGGTGCAGGTGCAGCCGGTCGATCCCCGCCACCGGCACGCGTTCGGCGAACAGCCGCGCGACCAGCAGTGAGGCCAGCTCGCCACGGCTCCGGACCAGGATCAGGACATCGCCCGCCGTCAGTGGCCGGCCGGTGCTGGCCATCACCGGCGCCTCGTCGAGCCACTGCCGCACCGTCCTAGCGAGGTGCGAGGCGTAGCGGCGCTCGCTTTCGTCGAGCCAGCCTTCTTCGCCGGCTTCTTCCTTACCCTCGTCGACGGTGAACGCAGGCCACCATTCCACCCTGCCGGGGCGCGCCGAATGAAAGGCCTCATGCCGCGCCGGCCGCTCGGGCAGGCCCATCGCCTCATGCCCGACCTCGGCGATCACGGCATCGACCACATCGAGCACCGCGGGGGAGGATCGGAACGAGGCGTTGATCGACAATTCGCGAAATTCACGGACCGGTTCGTCGGACTCTTCCAGCGACGCCGCGGCGTCGCGCGTGAACCGCCGCATCGCCTCGAATTCGCGCGGGTCGGTGCCCTGGAAGCGGAAGATCGCCTGCTTGAAATCGCCGACCATGAACAGGGTCCGCCAGCGCCGGTCAGTCTCGCTTGCGCCGGTGAAATACTCTTCGGCCAGTGCTTTGACGATCGCCCACTGGTCGGCGTTGGTGTCCTGTGCTTCGTCGACCAGGATATGGTCGGTCCGCCGGTCGAGCTTGAAGCGCACCCAGTCGCCCATGCCCGGGGTCTCGAGCAAGCGTGCGTGTCCAGCGCGATGAGGTCGCCGAAGTCGGCCACACCGGCCGCTTGCTTGGCCTTGCTGTAGGCGGCGGCGTAGGCCTGCCCCGCCCGAAGCCCGGCGGCCTGCACGGCGATCAGCCCGGCGGCGCTTTTCATCCCCAGCCAGCCACGCGATCATGCCGTGCGCGTCGTCGCTCATCTGCTGGTAATCGGGATGGGCTTTCAACTGACCAGCGCCGACCGCCCTCGGCTCCCCATCGGCCTTCATCACGACTTTGGCGACGGCATGGAGATTGGCGAACCGCCCCGCCGGATCGAGACCCAGCCACTCGTCGATCGCCTGGGCGTGACCGCGCCCGGTGACTGTCCCCCAGCCAATGTTCGCCGCGGCAATGCTGCGCAGCAAGGCGCAGTCGAAATTATCGTCGGCGCAGGCATTGTGCAGAAAATCGGCGACATCGTCCGCCGGCAGGCCGACCAGTTCGCGCAAGCGCGGTTCGATCGCCTCGCGCGGGCCGAGCCCGGCAAAGGCGTCGGCCCGCTTCGCACAATCGGCGAGGTAGGACACCGCCCCTTCCTCGCCCAATCGCATCGACAGCGCCTGAATGTCGGCGATCAGGCGGCCGTCCCCGCCGCGCTCGGCCTCCGCCACCAGATCGGCCAGCGTCCGCCGCGCCAGTTCCTGCTCGGCACGTCCCTCGATCGGGCGGAAGCCCGGCGTAATTCCCGCCTCGGCCGGAAAGGCGGCGAGCAAGGTCTGGGCGAAGGCGTGAATGGTCTGGATTCGCAAACCGCCCGGTGCCTCCAGCACCCGCGCGAACAGGCGGCGGGCATGGTCGAGCATCGGCGGCGAATTATCTTCGCCGAGCGCGAACAATTCCTTGCGCAGGTCGGCATCGGGCATCCGCACCCAGGCCGCCAGACGTTCGCCAATACGGTTGGCCATCTCGGCCGCGCCGGCCTTGGTGAACGTCAGGCACAGGATTGTCTCGGGCCGCACCCCGCGCAAGAGCAGCAGGAACACGCGTGCGGTGAGCACATGGGTCTTGCCGGTGCCCGCCGAGGCCGACAGCGAGGCATGCGCGCCTGGGTCCGCTGCGCGGCGCTGATCGCCTTCGAGGACATCGAGCGGTTTGAGACGACGCGACATGCCGCTGCCCTAGCAAGTCGCAACGCGCTTCCCAAGACGGGCGGGCTCGAATATCACCGTACGCAGGACAGGAGAGACGAATGAGCGAAGGCGACGACGAAGAAGGCGGCGAACGGCGGACCAAATTGGTCAAGGCGGGGGTCGCGGTCGGGATCGGTTCGGCGGCGATCGTCGCGGCTCTGCTCTATGCCTCGAAGGTCAAGAAGCCGACCAAGAAGTAACTCAGTCGCGGCCGTACCATTCGTCGAGCCGCATCAGCTGGTCATAGTCGCCGTACGGTGCGAACGCCGGGTGAAGCTTGGCGGTGAACGGCTTGTCGCCGGTGAGATAGTCCGATGCGGCGGCCAGGAAATGGGTCAGCGACGTTGCCAGGAATTCGTCGGCGCCGATCTTGGCGTCGGGGGCGAAAATCTTGCCGAAACCGCCACGATTGTCGCGCGCCAGCGACCAATATTCATGCGCGCCGGGTTCGCCCGTGGCCTCGCCGAAGCCGCCAGCGCGGGCAATCAGCCCGAGCAGCCCCAGTTGCAGCGCAAAACCGGCGTCGACCGCCTTGGGCTGCGGCGGCTGACCGGTCTTGTAATCGATGATCGCGAGGCGCCCGTCGGACAGACGGTCGATCCGGTCGGCGCGGCCGTGCAGCGTAACCCCGCCGAGCACGGTCTCGCCCCGAATTTCCGCGGCGACCGGCGCGCGGCCATCGGCGCGGTTGGCGCGCTCGTGATCGGCAATCCATTCGATCGCTTCGATCAGCCGCGGTTGCCACAAGGCGCGCAGCATCGGGTGGATCGCCTCGCCCGCGACCAATCGTTTCGCCCGGTCGACCAGATCGTCCGGGTCGCATTTGGTTTCCCGCAGCCAATCCTCCAGCACCTCATGCACCGCGCTTCCCTTCCACGCCGCGCTATGGTCGGCATCGACCGGGTCGAGGCGATCTGCAGGCCGAGCATCGCGCTGGCGTAGAATGCGAACGGGTCGGCCTTCATCCGATCGACCTGGGTCACCGAAATCTTGCGCGGCCGCTCGGCGGCGGGGGGCGCTGGCGCCGGGCGGCCGACCGGCTGCGGTTCGCCCGGATCGTCGATCGCGGCGACCATTCGCTCGAGCGGCAGGTCGCGGGCGAGGCCGCCGGTCATGGCCATCAGCCGCAGCCATAGTCGCGAGGCTACTGTCGGCGATTTGGAATCACGACGCGCACGGGTGATCAGCACCCGCGGCGCGCCCAGCGCGGAGGCGAAATCATGCGCCGACAGCCCGACGCGGAATTCCAGCCCTGGTAGCCCGAGCAAGGCGCGGATCTTGGGGGCGAGCCACGGGTCTGGCGCGGGAAGCGCGGGCCAGACCCCTTCGTTGAGCCCGCCCAGGATCATCAGATCGGCATGCTGCAATCGCGCTTCGAGCAGGCCCCAGATGAAGATCCTCGGGTGGCCGCCATAGGCCGGGCGAACGGGCTGCGCATCGAGGAGGTCGCGAAGCAGCGGCACCCACTCGGTCTCATCCAGCACCAAAGTCGCGGCGTCGGGCGCGGCTTCCAGATCGGCGACCAGTTGCGCTGCCATGCGCCCGTCAGCGTTGGTCCAGGCGCGGGAGCCGGCGAGCGCCGTCGCCGCATCGCGCAGCCGGGCGGCGAAGGCCGACAGGCTGAGCGGGGCGCGCAATCGCTCGACCGACAGAAGCGCGGCTCGAATCGGGGCCCATGCCGTCTCCGCATCACTGTCGCCAAAATGCGCATCGAGACCGGCGAGGCCGGCAGGCGGGCGTGGCCCGCGCAGCGATCGGTCAAGTTCGCGCGTCGCGGCGAGCCAGTCCTGCCGCTCACCTCCCTCCCCCCGACCAGCGGATGCTTGACCAGGGCCAGCATCGCCACCGGCGCGAGGCTTTCGGCCGCAGCGGTCGCGATGGCGAGCAGCAAGGTGCCCGCGGGTGCCTGACTAAGCGGTCGCCCGGCGCTGTCGTCGGCGTCAATTCCCCACCGCCCGAGCAGGGCGGACACGCGCGCGGCGAGCATCCGGTCCGGCGTAACCAATGCTGCGGTTTGCTCCGGTGTTTCGAGGGCCTGGCGAAGCGCGACGGCGATGGCCATCGCTTCGCTCGCCGGGTCCGCCAATTCGGCGGCACGGATCCCAGTCAGGCGGCGCTCGCGCGGCGGCAGGCAACTCCATTTGTCGCTAAAGTCGGCGGCGGTCATGGCGTTGGCAACGGCGCGTCCGCGCACCGCCGGCGATGCCGCCCGCCCGCCGCCACGCCACAGATCGACTTCGCCACGCGCCACCCCGATCCGGTCGAGCAGCAGTTTGAGGTGGTATTGCGGATGGCTTTCCTCGCCGCGCCCGTCGTCGTCAGGACCGAGCGCATCCCATTCCTCGTCGCTCATCACATTCGCGAGCGCCAGCGCGGGCAGCACGACCGCGCCACCGGGCATCCGCGACACGGTGCGCAGCAGAGCCGCGACCGCGGGCGCCGCGGTGGTGATGCCCGCGGCGATGGTAAACCCCGGCGGTGGCTTGCTCGACCAGCGGAGCGCGGTGGCGCGGAGCAGGCGATTGCGACGGTCGGTCAGATCGATCGCGCCGCGACGAGCAAGCTCGGTCGGCCAGGCGGCGATGATCGCCTGGAGTCGGTCGAGCGACAGCTGCCAATGACCGGCAAGTTCGCTGGTTTCGAACGCAACTTCCGCCAGTTTCGTAGCCGGCACTTCCTCGATCGTCAGCGCGTCGAGACTCCGCGCCAAATCGGCAGCGAGACGCATCGCCTCCGCTGCTCCCTCGCCGCCGCGGCGGACAATTGCCGCCAACGCCAGTTGTCGCTCCAGTGGATCGATCGCCCGCGATACTGGCTCGGAGGAATCGGCCGGATCGAGCGCCCCGCCGATGCGGTCGTCGAGATCGGGATCGCCGACCGCGATCAACCGCGGCAGAACGAGGCCGTTCCCGCTCGCCCTGACGAACGCCTCGGTGACGCTGCGCACCGCGCGATTATTCGGCAGCAGGATCCGCCCGCCGGCGAGCGCCATCGGATCGCGGCCGTGGCGCGCGATCAATCCCGCGGCGAGCGAGTCGGCAAAGCTGCGATGCGCCGGGATGGTGAAAACGGACGGCCGCGCATGGGCTGGGCCGTCACTCATTCGCGAGCGCCGCCTCGGTATCGGTAATCGACTTGGGGGTACCAACGTCGAACCACAGACCCTGGTGGACCAGCCCGTAGCACCGGCCCGCCTCGATCGCCCGGTCCCACAAGATGTTGGTCGAAAAGGGACCGTCGGGCGCACCTTCGAGCAACCGCTTCGAGATCATCTGGATCCCGGTATAAACGTAAGGCGCGACCCGCGAGCGGGCCCGACGGCTGAGGCGGCCGAAGCGGTCGAGCCGGAAATCGCCCTGCCCGCGATGATTGCCGGCGCGCGCCTGCGGGACCAGCAACAACAAGCGCGTCCATCCGCTCATCATCCCACCCGCTAGCGAGCAGGCGCAACCCGTCGGCCGGCCCATCGATCCAGAAATTGTCGCTGTTGACGACCAGAAAGGGGTCGCAGTCGATCATCGGCGCGGCCCGGACCAGCCCGCCACCCGTTTCGAGCAGCAAATCGCGCTCATCGGAAATGGTGATCGCGAAATCCTTCGCCTTGGCGGCGAGATGGGCTTCGAGCGCGTCGGCGAGATAGTGGACGTTGACCACCAGCTTGCTCACCCCCGCAGCGCGCAACCGGTCGAGCACATGATCGATCAGCGGCTTGCCGGCGAGCTCGACCAGTGGCTTGGGCCGCGAGGCGGTCAGCGGGCGCATGCGCTTGCCCAGCCCGGCCGCCATCACCATTGCCGTATGCGGAACTTCCGCCGCAATCTCCGGGCGCAGGCGGAGCGAGCGGCGTGCAGTCACTGGGCAGAGCTCCACAAGTCCGCGCGCTTGCCGGCTGGCACGTTCGCGTCGAACCAGTCGCGGACCGGTTCCAGCCCGGGCGCGGCGAGGTCGCGCTCGAGCAGGCCCCACATGCGCGGCTGAAAGCTGCGGTAATGCGGCTTGCCGTCGCGCTTCCACAAGCGAACGAACACGCCGAGGATGCGTGTGTTGCGTTGCGCGGCGAGCGCCCAATAGGCCCGCTCGAAACCCGCCCCGCCGCCGGTCGCCGCAATGTAGCGATCGAGCATGGCGCGCTCGATCGCCATCGGAACGTCGCGGCGCGCATCTTCCAGCACCGAGGCGAGGTCGTAGGCGGGATGACCGGCGAGGGCATCCTGGAAATCGAGCAAGCCAAGATGCGCCACGCCTTCGCGTCCGGCGACCAGCATCACGTTCTCGGCATGATAGTCGCGCAAGTACGGTGACCGGTCCGAGCCGGTCGCTCGCTACCGGGGAGAGCACTTCGGTCCACGCCGCGCGCCAACCGTCGCGATCGGCCTCGATCCCGACCGCCGGGCAATACCAGTCGGTAAACAGCATCAGTTCGTCGAGCCACTGGTCGAGCCCGTGGGGCGGCAGGCCTGGCATCGGCGGGCTGGCATGGAGCTGGACCAGCAGGTCGGTGGCGAGGCGGTAAAGTTCCTCCTCGCGCGCCGGTTCGTCGTCGACCGTTTCGCGCAACCGCACGTCGCCGAGATCGCCGAGCAGGAGCAGGCCCTGGTCAAGATCGCGGGCAATGATTTCGGGAGCGGTCAGGCCGATCGAGGCGAGCCATTCGGCGACCGCGATGAATGGCCGCGGATCCTCATGCGGCGGGGGTGCGTCCATCAGCACCGCCTGCCGGCCCTCGCCGATCACGCGAAAGTAGCGGCGGAACGAGGCGTCGCCGGCGAGCGGCTCGACGCGGGCCTCGGCCCATCCACAGCGGGCAAGAAACTGGTCGACCCCGGCGGGCGGAATCATGGAGTTGCTGGGGGCGGTGGCCATCGCCCCTCCCATGCCGCCGGCACCTCGGCTGTCAAGCGCCGCCGCTCCGGACCGGTGATCTGCAGCGTCAGGCGGAGTGCCTCGGGCCAGGCGGAGGGTCCGGCGCGTTCGGGCCATTCGACCAACAGCACCGCATCATCGTCGATCGAATCAAGGCCGATCTCGGCGAGCTCGGAAGGGTCTTCGATGCGGTAGAGATCGGCGTGGAGCAGTAGTGGGAGCATCATATGCTCATAGGGTACGACGATCGCGAAACTGGGGCTCGGGACTTCGCCTTCGTGGCCAAGAGCGCGCAACAAGTATCTGCACAAAGGTGGTCTTTCCTGCCCCAAGATCACCCGACAATGCGACCACGTCGCCTGGCTTCAACAGACCGGCGAGGCGCTGGGCGACACTTGCGGTGGCGGCTTCGTCGGCGAGGTTCATTGCGGCGCCCGCGGCACGACCATGGTCACCATCGTGCCCTTGCCCGACCGCCGATTCGAGACTCGACCGTCCCGCCATGCGCCTCGATAAACTGGCGAGTCAGCGGCAGGCCGAGCCCGAGCGCCGCATCGCCCTGCCCGACCCCGCCGATGCGGTGGAAGCGGGTGAACACGTCCTGCTGATGCTCGGGCGCGATCCCCTGGCCGTTGTCGGCGACCGAAATCGTCACATTCTGCTCGTCACCCCAGGCGGCGAGCGCGATCTTGCCCTTGTTGGGAGTGTAGGCGACCGCATTGCGAAGCACATGCTCGAGCGATTCGCGAAGCCGCCGCGCATCGCCGATCACCACGCCGGCGGATTCGTCGACCTCGACCTCTGAGCGACTGCTTGCGCTCCGCGGCGCGCGGCTCGATCGATTCGGCGACCGTGCGGCACAGACCGGCCATGTCGATCCGCTCGCGATCGAGCACCACGCCCTTGCGATCGCCCTGGGTGAGATCGAGCACGTCGTCGATCAGCTTGGCCAGACGCTCGACCGATTCCAGGATCGCGTCGACATAATCGGAGGCAGCGGCGGGCAATTCTCCGGCATAACCCTGGCTCAGCATCTCGGCGAACCCGCCGATCGAGGTCAGCGGGGTGCGCAGTTCGTAGCTCATGCCCGCGACGAAGTCGGTCTTGACCTTGTCGGCCTCCTCAAGCCCCGTCGCGCGTTCGCGCAACGCCGCTTCGATGCGCGTCGAATCGGTGACGTCGACCATGGTGAAGAGCGCGTTGCCGTCGGGCAGCGGCACCGCGGCGAATTCGAAGTGGCGACCGTCGGTCATCGATACGCGGCCGGTGCCCGACTGGCGCCCGGTGGTGGTGTCGCGGACCATTTCGCGCACCTGCGCGGCGGCGGTCGGGTTCACCAGTTTCTTCGCCATCACCGGCACCAGCTCGTCGACCCGCGGATGCTCGGCAAGCCACTCCTCGTCGAGGTCCCACACCTGGCAGAAACGGCGGTTCCACAGATAGAGCCGGCCGTCGGACGCGAACACGCTGATCGCCTCGAACAGATTGTCGAAGGTCGCGGTGCGGACCCGAAGCAGCGTATCGCGCGCCGAGGCGAGGCGGACCTGCTCGGTACGATCCTCGAGAATTATCCTGAGCCCGCCGTCGGGAAGCGGCTGGGCGACCACGCGCCAGTGATCGCCGTTGGTCAGGATCCAGTCCTCGGTAAACGCCTCTTCGGGGCTCAGGAACCAGTCGCGCCGCTCATTCTTCCAGGCGGGGAAATCGCGCACTTCGGGCAGCCGGCCATTGTCGCGCATCTGTTCCAACACGCGGTCGAACTCGGGATTTTCGCCGAGCCAGGCGGGGTCGATCTGCGACATGGTGGCGAAGGGCTGGTTGAAGAAGGACAAGGAGCGGTCGCTGTCGAACTGCGCCACCGCGGCGGTCATGCGGTCGGCCAGTTCGCGCTGCGAGAGGAGGTTCTGGGCCAGCTCGAAGCGCGCGTCCTCCAGATCCTGGATATCGATCGCAAAGCCCGCGACCGCGCCCGTCGGCAGTGGCACGTCGACCAGCTTCAGCATCCGACGTTCGCCGCCGATCGTCGCCGGCTGGTTGCGGATGTAGGGACGGCCGCCTTCGAGCGCGGCCGCTGCACCGGCGCGCGCGCCCTGGTCGCCGGGGCTGTCGATCAATTCGCTGCCGAGCGCGATCACTTCGGCGGCATCGCGCCCCTCGACCGCGGCGACGAAGGCCGAATTGACCAGCCCGAGGCTCATGTCCGGTCCGCGATACCACATCGGGAAGGGCGCGCTTTCGATCAGATGGGTGAGCGCGTCGAGCGCCGCCTCGGTCCGGCGGAGCTGGGTCGCGAGTTTCAATCGCTCGGCCTCGGCGCCGGTGGCATCGAACAGCCACAGCAGCAGGGTGCCCGCGGCATAGGGGGGGGGCGCAAGCCCGCCGCGAACCTCGACCGCGCGGTCGGTGGCGGCAATGCGCACCTGGCGTGCGATTCCGGTGCCGCTGACCGCCGCCGTCTGGATGTCGGCCTTGAGCACGGCGAGATCGGCCGGGTCGATGCCGAGCCCGTCGACCGCGAGGCTGTCGAGATGCTCGGGCATGGCCGCGAGTCCGAGGTCGCGCTGGAGCAGGCTGTCGCTTTCGATCCCGCCGTCGGGGCGGACGATCAATGGTCGGGCCGGGACCGAGCGAAGCAGCGAGGCGATCGACCGCGCGCCGCCAAGCAGGGCATTGGCGCGGCTGATGCGGCGGCTGGCGAGGATCATCAGAAACGCGGCAATCGCCACCCAGAAAGCGGCGACAATGATGATCACGGTGGCCAGTCCCGGAGTAATCGTCATGAGAATGTGGTGCCGCCCGACATGGGCAAGGTCATAGGGCGGGCGAGGAGAAAGAAAAAGGGCAGCGCGGGCGGCAGCAAAAGGTCAAAAATGTAGGGCGCTGCTTTATTCTTGCGCCCCCCCGCGAAGGCAGGGCTCTAGCCCGAGTGCGTCGCGCGAGCCCGGGCGCTACGTGCGTCTGGGCCCCTGCCTTCGCAGGGGTGCAGTCGTGCTCCGATTCGTGGGAAGTTGGTGTAAGTGGGCAATGTCGCTTTCGACCCATTGCTGACACTAGACCGCCTCTGCTCCGTGCTCAATCCGACTGGCGCTTGCGGAATGTCCTCTGTTCCACATTGGTATTAACGTCACAAGCTTCAATAGCTTGCATAACAGAAATTGTAATGCGATTGTCGGAACGAGTTTCTCGGACGCAAGAGCGACTCGAGCGAGCGCTCCGAGTAGTTAGCGTCGTCTGTTTGATGTCGGCTTGTGCCCCCAGGGTCGGCCGTGAGGGGCGGCATATGACAAGTTTCAGTTTTTATCGAAAGTCAGTCGCGACAATCGGTGGACATGGCTCTTAGGCGCTTTTCCTGAGCTCGCAAGCATCAGCGCAAATTACGTACGAGGGTTCACTCAACTATCGGTGGTCATGGTCTCGACCTATAGCATTACAACAGAACGGCACGATTGGCGCGCTCTACTGGCAGTAACATATCTTTCTGGCAGCGTCGCACGATGTACCTTCTCCTGTCGGGTGTCACCAGTTTTTCGTATCGCTTGTATGGATCAACGGGTTTTTGTTGGTTCTGTCGCTTTCGGCCACGGCCACGGATTTGCTATTCAATTACGGCGTCTCGGCGGTGGCAGTTATTTAGCAACTTATGGCGGCTACCATAACCGGCAATTTGCCCGAGGCCCACACCAATCCCGTCATCGGATCAGCAAGCGGCCGCGGCCGCCGTTGAAATCTCGGCAGAGCGGCGCATCTCGCAATCTTCGGCACACAAGAAAGCTAAAGTCTTTTGGGACGATCGGGGGATTAGTCGTGCGGACTATCTCCAGAAGGATCGCACAGGTGAAGGCCCGCGGCCAATTTGCGAAGCGACCGACGTGACCGCCATTGCCTTTACGCGGACCACCTTCCGCCTACATTCCAAAGGACATGCCGCGGTCGCGGGGCGTCCGAGTAGCAGGGTCTGCGATACTCTGCTTGACGGGGCGGAGCCCAAGAAAGCGGAAACTGCCTATCAAGGGACGACAATGCGGAATCGCATACATCGTCGAGGGCCGAGCCTGATCGACGAGCACGAATGTCCGCTTTCCACCCAAAGCGGACATCGGGCGCGTCCGGCAGCATCGCCATTGCACTTCTGCGGAGGCGGGCGCCCAGACGCGCGAAGTGCCCTTCCTCCGTAGAGACGCGGCTTCGGCGGTCTGGACCCCTGCCTTCGCAGGGATGCATTTAGTAACGGTAATGATCGGGCTTGAACGGGCCTTCCTGCGGAACGCCGATGTAGGCGGCCTGCTTGTCGCTGAGCTTGGTCAGCTTGACGCGCCAGCTTGTCGAGGTGAAGCGCGGCGACCTTTTCGTCGAGGTGCTTGGGCAGGACGTAGACGTCGTTCTGATACTTGCTCGATGCGGGTCCACAGCTCGATCTGGGCCAGCGTCTGGTTGGTGAAGCTGGCCGACATCACGAAGCTGGGGTGGCCGGTGGCATTGCCGAGGTTCACCAGGCGGCCCTTCGACAGGATGATGAGCTTCTTGCCGTCGGCGAATTCGACTTCGTCGACCTGCGGCTTGATCTCGGTCCACTTCATGTTGCTGAGCGCGCCGATCTGGATCTCGCTGTCGAAGTGGCCGATGTTGCAGACGATCGCCATGTTCTTCATCGCCCGCATGTGGTCGACGGTGATGACGTCCATGTTGCCGGTCGCGGTGACGAAGATGTCGGCGCGCGTCGCGGCGTCTTCCATCGTCACGACTTCATAGCCCTCCATCGCCGCCTGCAGCGCGCAGATCGGGTCGACTTCGGTCACCAGCACGCGCGCGCCGCCATTGCGAAGCTGGCGGCCGAGCCCTTGCCGACATCGCCGAAGCCGGCGACGCAGGCGACCTTGCCGGCGAGCATCACGTCGGTGCCGCGACGGATGGCGTCGACCAGCGATTCCTTGCAGCCGTAGAGGTTGTCGAACTTCGACTTGGTGACGCTGTCGTTGACGTTGATCGCCGGGAACGGGAGCTTGCCCGTCTTGGCGAGCTCATACAGGCGGTGGACGCCGGTCGTGGTTTCTTCCGACACGCCCTTGATGTTGGCGACGGTCGCGGTGAGGTAGCCCGGACGTTCCTTGAGGAAGCGGGTCAGCGTCGCGGCGAACACTTCTTCTTCCTCGTTGGTCGGGGTGAACAGGGTTTCGCCGGCCTCGACGCGTGCGCCCCACAACGCGAACATGGTGGCGTCGCCGCCGTCGTCGAGGATCAGGTTGCAGGTCTGGTCGGGATCGCCATCGGTCGACCAGTCGAAGATGCGAACGACATAGTCCCAATATTCCTCGAGCGTCTCGCCCTTGACCGCGAACACCGGCACGCCCGACGCTGGCGATCGCGGCGGCGGCATGGTCCTGGGTCGAATAGATGTTGCACGATGCCCAGCGAACGGTCGCGCCAAGCGCGGTCAGCGTCTCGATGAGAACGGCGGTCTGGATCGTCATGTGGAGCGAACCGACGATGCGCGCGCCCTTGAGCGGCTTCGATGCGCCGAATTCCTCGCGCAGCGCCATCAGGCCGGGCATTTCGGTTTCGGCAATGTCGATTTCCTTGCGGCCGAAGTCGGCGAGGCTGATGTCCTGGCAACGATATAGTCGCGGGTAAGCGTGTCGGCAGTCGTTGCCACGGTGCATTTCTCCATCGATCTGCGGTTCGCGCGCGCCCCTAGCCGCGGCCGCGTCGCAAAAGCAAATATAAAGAATTCTTTATATGATGCTACGTCAGGCGCGCCGGTTTCGCCGACCAGCAGGCGGGGATCGATCCCTTCGGCGCGAAAGGCTCGTCCCACCGTTCGAAGGTCGGCGTGTCGAACAGGATCTCGTCGCCGCCGTCGCGCAGTGAACCAGCCATGACGGGTCATTTCCTCGTCGAGCTGACCGCCGCCCCACCCGGCATAGCCAAGCGAGACGACCAGTGGCTTCGGGCCGCGGCCTTCCGCGATCGCCTTCAGCACGTCGATGCGTCCCGGTCATGGCGTGAGCGCCCATCGGCCGACGACCTGAACGGTATCCTGTCCGCCCCAGTCGTCGCTGTGGAGGACGAAGCCGCGGCCCGGCTCGACCGGGCCGCCATGAAGGACCGGCACGTCGGGCGCGCTCCCGGGATCGATCGTCGAGCTGGTCGAGCAAGGCGCGGAAGCGAATCCCGGCGCGCTGGTGTCCGATGCCGATCCCGATCGCGCCATTCCTCGTCATGGACGCAAGCGCGATGACCGCCTGCTCGAAGCGCGGATCGGCCATGCCGGGCATGGCGAGCAGCAATTTGCCGGACAGAAAGCGCGGGTCGCTCCATGCGCTTCAAGATGCCCGTGCCACGCGTCGGCGGCACAAGTCTTGAGGCTGTCACGCGGCAGCCTATGTCGCGGCTCACCCCACAGGAGAAAATGACATGACGATCCAGGTCGGCGACCGCCTTCCCGACGTGCCCCTGAGCCATCGCCACCCCCGACGGCCCGAGCCCGGTCGACGAGCGGCGAACTTTTCGCAGGGCAAGAAGGTCGCCCTGTTCGCGGTGCCCGGCGCCTACACCCCGACCTGCTCGGCGCGGCACCTGCCGGGCTATGTCGAAAAGGCCGGCGAGTTCAACGCGCAAGGGCGTCGACGAAATCGCCTGCACCAGCGTCAATGACGCGTTCGTCATGGGCGCCTGGAACCAGGCGCAGGGCAGCGAGGACATCGTCATGCTGGCCGACGGCAACGGCGACTTCGCCGAAGCGCTCGGCCTGACGATGGACGGCAGCAAGTTCGGCATGGGCAAGCGCAGCCAGCGTTACTCGATGATCGTCAACGACGGCGTGGTCGAGCAATCGAATGTCGAGGCACCGGGCGAATATCTCGGCCTCGAGTGCCGAAACGCTGCTCGGACAGCTATAGTCGCCTCAATATTGCGACGCACGGCGGGCACCGACGGGGCCCGCCGTGCGTTACACCTCGCACGAACCATTGTGAGGAGTAACGAGCATGGCCACCACCGAAGCAAGACCACCAACCGCCGCCCGGCGCGCAGCCGCAGCCGCGACGCCGCAGAGCCGCGAGCACCGCCAATGCCGTCGCTCGCCACCGCACCGGCAAGGCGATCGCCAAGCGCCCGGTGGCCAGCGCCGCCATCGCCACGGGCGTGGCGTCGGGCATCGCCGCCGCGGTCGCGGGCTTCTTCGCGTGCAAGAAAAGCGGCAAGAGCTTCGCCGAATTCTCGGGCGACATCAGCGACGCAGCGTCAGGGAAACCGCGATCGAGACGTCGGCACCAAGGTCAAGGACGGGCTTGCCGACGCCGGGACCAAGGTCAAGAGACCGCGTGTCGAAGCTGCCGCGACGGGATCGACGGCGAGAAGAGCCAGGCTGAAATCGCCGAGGAAGCGCTGACCCTCAAGCAAACTGGCAAGACGACCGACATTCCGGTCGATCCGACGGTCGAAGCGCAGACGACGGTCGCCGATCGTCTCACTGAACGACATCGGACACAACGAAAATGGGGAGCGACGCCGCATCTGGCGCCGCTCCCCTTTTTGTTGCGAACGCGCTTTCGTTACCAGCCCTGGGTCTTGCCGGCGTTCTGCTCGTCGAGCCAGGCTTTCAGCGGCGCGAAATATTCGGCCATCGCCTTGCCCGACATCTCGCGGCTGCCGGTGAAGGCTTCGAGCGCGTCGGGCCAAGGCTTGGAGGCGCCCATTTCGAGCATCGCGTTCAATTTCGCGCCGACTTCCTTGTTGCCGTAGAAGCTGCAGCGATGGAGCGGGCCCTTCCAGCCGGCCTGGTCGCACGCCGCCTTGTAGAATTGGAACTGCAGCATCGCGCGCCAGGAAGTAGCGCGTGTAGGGCGTGTTGCCGGGGATGTGGAACTTGGCGCCGGCGTCGAACGCATCGGCCGGGCGCGGCGTCGGCGGGGTGATACCCTGATAGTCGCAGCCGCATCTTCGTCCAGGCATTGTTGTAATCGGCGGGCGCGATCGAGCCGTCGAAGATGCCCCAGCGATAGCGGTCGACCAGCAGGCCGAACGGCAGGAAGGCGACCTTGTCCATGGCCTGGCGGAGCAGCAGGCCGATGTCCTTGTCGGCCGAGGGAACGCGGCTGCGCGGCAGCAGCCCGATCTGGACCAGATATTCGGGCGTGATCGACAGCGCGACGGCGTCGCCGATCGCTTCGTGGAAGCCGTCATTGGCGCCGTTGAGGTAGAGATAGGGCTGGTTCTTGTAGGCGCGCTGGTAATAATTGTGGCCCAGCTCGTGATGGATGGTGACGAAATCGTCGCGCATTGCGCTTGATGCACATCTTGATCCGGATATCGTCCTTGTTGTCGATGTCCCACGCCGAGGCGTGGCAGACGACTTCTCGGTCCTTCGGCTTGAGGAACATCGAGCGCTCGTAAAAGGTCTGCGGCAAGGGCGCGAAGCCCAGTGACGAGAAGAATCCCTCGCCGGTGCGGACCATCTTGAGCTCGTCATACTTCTTCTGCGCCAGCAGATCGGTAACGTCGAAGCCGAGATCGCCGGCTCCCTTGGGCGCAACCAGGGGATAGATGTTACCCCATTCCTGGGCCCACATATTGCCCAGCAGGTCGGCGCGGATCGGACCCGTCGCGGGCTGGACCGAACTGCCGTATTTCTTGTTGAGCTGGCCGCGGACGTAGGTGTGGAGCGCCATGTAGAGCGGCTTGACCTCCTGCCACAGTCGCTCGGTTTCGGCGGCGAAGGCCTCGGGCGGCATGTCATAACCCGAGCGCCACATCGCGCCGGTGTCGGCGAACCCCAGTTCCTTCGCCCCCAGATTGGCGATCCCGACCATGCGCGCATAATCATTCTTCATCGGCGCGCCGACATTGTCGTGCCAGCTGGTCCACATCTCGGCCAGTTCCTTCGGCGTGCGCTTGATATTCCCCATCTCGGCTTCGATGTCCGATCCGTTGATCGGCTTGCCGTTCAGCGTGCCTTTTCCCTTGCCGTAATCGGACTGCAGCTTGGTCGCGATGGTGTTGAGCTCGGTCGCCGCGCCGGGCGTGGTCGGGGCCGGCAGGACGATCCCGGTGCGCAGGATATCGAGCTTGCGCTTGGTGTCGTAACTCAGCCCCTCGACCTGCGCATATTTCGCGGCCTCGAGCGCATATTTGACGCTCTTCTCGGTGCCGATGGCGTTGATCTTGGCAGCGGCGGCGTCGGTTGCGTCGGTAATGTTGGTGGCATTCTCCCAATTCACCCGATTGGCCTCGACCGAATAAGCGAACAGATCCTGTTCGGCGGCGGCGACGAAGGCATCGGCCTGGGCGGCGGTCGGCCCGGCGGGAGCCGGCGGCGCTTCGGCTTCGGCCATCGGCGGCTGGACCAGGGGCGGCGCGGTCGTGGTGGCGCAACCGGCAAGAGCGATGGCGAGCAGCGAAACGGCTGGGGCAAACTTCTTCATGGGTGCAAGGATCCTCATCCTGGGGTTCGTGATCTTATGTCGCGTGGGCGATGCCTGAAACCTGAACGCGGCTCTCGTCAAGACGCTCCGCAGAAGCGGGCAAGCGCTTCGCCGAATTCCGCCCTGGTCACGCTCGACATGTGGGTGCCGGGCACGGGGGCGTAAGTGGCATCGGGAAGCGCCTCGGCCAGTTTGGGCGCCGATCCATTGTCCTCGTCCTCGGTGCCGCACAGCACCAGCGTTGGCATGGTGAAGGCGTCGAGCCATTCGGGTGCGGCGTCGGTAAAGGTGGGGAGCAATAGTTTCGCCGCCTCCAGGTCGATCTTCATCGTCTTCATGAACTGGATCGCCAGCCAGTCGGCATCGCCGCGGGTCGAAGTTTCGACATTGGCAATGGCGTCGAGGAAGAAATGCTTGCGGCGGAGCCAGCCGGCGAGCCCCTCATAGCCCATCCCCGCAAGGATCGCGCGGCGCGGGCGAAGCCCCTCGCCCACCGCCTGCACGGTGGTCCGCGCCCCGAGCGAAAAGCCGCCGAGGTCGTAGTCAGCGAGGTCGAGGTGGGCGATCAGTTCGGCCACGTCGCGGCCGAGGATTCCGGGGGAGTAAAGCGCGGGATCGTGCGGCTTGTCGCTGAGGCCATGGGCGCGAAGGTCGGGCATGATCACCCGGCAGCCGACTTCTACGAGTTTCGCGGCGGTGCCGAACTTGATCCAGTTGGTCGGCCCGTCGGAGAACAGCCCGTGGAGCAGGACCACGGGATGCCCCTCCCCCATGTCGCGGTAGGCGAGATTGACGCCGTCGGAGGCGGTCCAGTGACGGATGGCGGGGTCAGGCATCAGGTCGAATGGTCCCAATGGCCGCACCGACACAGGCATGCGCTCACCTGTTCGCACGAAGAGAAATCTTGAATGCCAAGAGGGAACGTGGGACTTTTCAGACGCATGAGCCGCGATGCCAAGCGAAGTCCGAACATTGCAATGGTCAAGGGTCAGGGCCTCGTCGGAGTCGTCCGCACTGGGTGGAAAGCGGTCATTCCGTTAATGCTCATTGCGCATTAATCGCTGCATACGGCGCTAGTTCGCCTACCGTTCCGCACTTCAGCAACGCAACCCATAGTCGCATTGCTTTTTTCGCATCGTCCGGTGGCTTTCGACCCGCCGCTAAAGTCGGCCTCGCTTTCGACATTGACAATGCACCGGCCCACGCATTGGGAACTGTCCTTACATATTTTCCCAGCGTCGGGCGTAGGAACGACACAGTAGGGGCTAGGTGTGAACGCGCCTATAACCTCTACTTTTCCTCCTGCCGCACTGCATCGTTCGATGGGCACAATCGGGAGCTTCTCCTCCCCTACAGACACCCTGCTTCCGCAAGCGACTAGTGACATTATTGCCGGGACGATTAGGTAGCGCGAGAGGATTGTCACACCTATGTTCTGGCTCACCTCACTAATGTCCGCAATGGGTCGAAGCCGAATGACAGCTAAGCGGCACTCATGGGTGGAAAGCGGACATTTCCTGAAATCAAGATAGACGTCCGCTCTGCGCCCATAGCAGTCGTACAGATTGCCTGCCATTGCTGCCGAAAGCGGACTTTTGTTCAGACTGATAACTTAATGTCCGCTTTTGACCCATTGCGAACATCCAGCGGGGTTTATGTAAGATGCGACTTGGCCATGCGAACTTTAGCTATTGCTGTCTTCGTTCCTCAATTTTTTGACACTCGTTCGCCTAAAACCGTTGCCTACGCAGAGTGGACTGGAGTCCAGCTCAGACTTTCCCTTGTTTCTCACGACGAGCGTAATCGGTCTGGAATCGAGGAACTCGACGAGCTTGTGGCGAATTGTCGGTCCTAGGAACTCGGAGCGCGTGAAGGCTCGACACCACTACCTTGGTTGGACCAAGCTTCGTGACGACGAACGAGGAGAGCAACATTGATTGACTATCCTTTTCTGCGAACTGCCAGTTGGTTGGCAATAGCAGGCCTTGCTGCAGCAGGAGCGTACGCGCTCAGTCTGAATATTGTAGAGGGCGCGGTTTTGCTGGGACTGGCAGTAGTCGGTGGCGGTGCCCTCTATTTTCAACGCGCTTTGCCGTCGGGGATTATGCTGCTCCTGATTGTGGCGGCGACCGTTAATGCCGCGGGCTACATTATTGGTCTGTGGCACGAACGAACAATGTTTGACGAGCTAGTTCACGCCTTTACGACTTTTGCGGGCATGACAGCCTTGATCTGGATGGCCACGCGCAACGGGCGTCTGCTTGACGGAGCGAGCGCTCTTTCCGTTGTCGCGTCCGCTCTTCTTGCAGGACTTATCCTAGGATTGGTTTGGGAAGGGTTTGAATGGGTCATCGGGATTATCGGCAGTCAGCGAGACACCGTTGTCGATCTTGCCATGGATTGCCTCGGCGCGGTCACGGCGGGTGTTCTTTCCACGATTTTCCAGGCGCGGCACTCGCCAGTTCGAGAGTGATACGCTTGGACGCCCTCGAGCTTCACGCTCTAGCATCATCTGCGGCCTCAAAATGACCGGAAAAAAGACGTGCTGATTCGCACCCGCATAATCGAGCTGAGCGAAAATCTCCGGAGCAGTTACTGGTTCCTTCCGACGTTGCTGGCTTGCGCCGGGTTTGCGCTGGGCCTTTCATTGGTGCTGGTAGATGCTCGGTTGGGCGACACCTGGCTTGGCCAATATGAGTGGTTCTACGGCAGCCGACCCGAGGGCGCGCGGGCGATGCTGTCAACCATCGCCGGCTCAACGATCACCGTGGCCGGGGTGGTTTTCTCGATCACGCTGGCGGCGGTCACTTATGCGTCAGGGCAGTTCGGGCCGCGCCTGCTTGGCAACTTCATGCGCGACCGCGGCAACCAGGCATCGCTTGGCGTTTTCATCGGCACCTATCTTTACTGCCTGGTTGTGTTGAGGACCATCCGTAGCGCTGAGGAAACCAGCGCCGATACTGGCGGAGCCGTGCGCGATGCCTTTGTTCCTCATGTCGCAATGTTCGGCGGCCTGGCGCTCGCCATCGCCTCGACCGCGGTGCTGATCTACTTCGTTCACCATGTCACAAGCGGCATTCACATCAACAACGTCATCGCCCGAGTTGGCCGCGACTTGATCGACCAGATCCGTCAGCGGAGCGAAGAAGGTGGCACCGCTTCCAAGACGACAAGCCTGCCGTCGCTTGCCGGCCAGCTCAAACTCATCCTTGCCACGAAGAGCGGCTACATCGAGGCGATCGATTACGACGCCTTGCTGCAAATGGCGTGGCGGCACGAGCTCATCCTGCGTCCGGTCCGACGCGCCGGCGACTTTGTTTCGGACGGCTGGACCTTGTTCGAAGCCCATTCTTCGGCATCGATTTCCGATCGAATAGTGGAGGAGTGCATTTCTGTAGTCACGGTCGGTCGCCAGAGGACGGCCCAGCAAGATCTGAGGTTCGGGATCGACGAACTAGTTGAGATCGCCGCCCGGGCGCTGTCCCCCGGTGTCAACGACCCGTTCACCGCCATCGCGTGCATCGACTGGCTGAGCGCCGCGCTTGGCGAGTTGGACCGTAGTTCTCCTCCTCCGACACAGATGGCCGACGAGGAAGGGACCGTCCGGATCATCCTGTGTCCGCTCGATTTCCAGGATTATCTTGGCGCTGCATTTGGGCAGTTGCGCAGCTATGTCGCAGCTGACCCCAATGCTCGGGCTCATACGCTCATCACGTTGAAGGAGCTAGCCAAGTTTGTCCACAAGCCGAGCCATCGCGCCCTTATCGATACCGAACGCGCGCGACTTGCCGCCATGGAGCCGAGCGAGGATCTTTGAGAAAGTTAGACGCTTTCGACGCGTCAATTCGCCGCCCGCCGTACCGTAGTCAAAGGAGAGCTTTCGATGTCCTATCTTCGCTTCGCAGCCATGATCGCGGTTTCGACCGTCGTGATGTTCGGGTTGATGTATCTCAACACCTACACATCCGACCACGTCTTTTTCAGCCAGACGCGAGCTTGGATGGCACTGTTGATGGGCGCGGTCATGGCGCTGATCATGCTCGGCTTCATGCTGAACATGTACAAGCACCGCCGCACCAACATCGCCATCGCCGTGACATCGGTTGCAGTCTTCGTCGGCGCACTTTTTCTGGTGCGCAGCCAAGCGACTGTCGACGATACCGCGTGGATGAAGGCCATGATCCCGCACCACTCGATCGCGATCCTCACTAGCCGCCGCGCTGACATCCGCGATCCGCGTGTCCGGCAATTGGCCGACAGTATCATCGAGGCCCAGCTGCGCGAGATCGCCGAAATGAAGCAGCTGATCGTCGACCTGGAAAGCCGTCCGGTTCCGCCGGATGCAGCCGAGCTCCCACCGGGTCGATAGCGAAGCAAGATCGCGATTGCGGCGTGTGTGCTCCTCCAAATTGCAACATTGACGGGATGCGCGCGTTGATTCTTTTTGCGTAATCTTTGGAATTCCAATTGCTTAGCCGTCCTCTTCGTCTTTCGCCGTTTAACCCGTGTCTCCAGCTTGCGAGCGCCGCGCTTTGCTTTTCCTTGATGGTGGCACCGGCGAACGCGCAGTCGTCGACCCAGGGCCCGACGACCGCCGCACAGGCTTCAGTTTCGCTGGCGTCGCTGCCGGATCAGGTGTTTGCAGAAAATCGAAGCCGTGAGGTGTTCGCAACGCAAGTGATGCTCGACCGCGCTCGATTTTCGCCCGGTGTGATCGACGGCTATGGCGGGGGCAATACGGCGCGCGCGGTCAGGGCGTATCAGCGGGCGAAGGGCATCGCGCCGACCGGGAACGTCGATGCCGCTCTGCTCGCCGCGCTGCGTGGCGATGGAGCGGAGCCGGTCGTCAAGCTTTATGCGCTTACCGAATCAGACCTGGCCGGGCCATTCGGCGACCTGCCCGAGGGCATGGAAGCGCTTTCCAAGGTTGAGGCCACACACTACGAAACTGCGGCCGAGGCAATCGCCGAGAAATTCCATATGTCGCAGGAGCTGCTGCGCGCGCTCAACCCCGACATCGACCGCGCCGCGCCGGGCGAATCGATCATTGTCGCAGCAACCCGCGCGGTACCGATCGAGGCCACCGTGGCGCGGATCGAGATCGACGGCCCCGCCGCGGCACTTCGTGCCTATGCGTCGGACGGACGCCTTCTGGCGGCTTATCCAGCGACCGTAGGCAGCGGGGACTTCCCTTCGCCCAGCGGAAAGATGCAGGTGCGCGCGATAGCTGCCACGCCGGCCTATTATTTTTCGCCTGAGGGTCGCGATTGGGGACCGGACAAGCGGCTAACCATCGCGCCCGGGCCAAACAACCCGGTTGGATCGACCTGGATCGATCTTACCAAGGAAGGCTACGGCATCCACGGCACGCCCGACCCGCGCCTGATCGGTAAGACCTCAAGCCACGGCTGCGTCCGCCTCACCAACTGGGACGCGCAGGAACTAGCGAAAGCGGTGGAGAAGGGAACGACGGTCGAATTTCTTTAGGGTCATCGACCGATCAAGAACACAACCGGTTCCTATCCCTTCTCATCATGTGTGCGCTCGGGCCCGCCTGTGTTCGGGGCGAGCTGGAGCGCATCACGAAACCATAGCGTGCGCTGCGGGAATGGGATCTCCATCCCGGCATCGTCGAGCGCGCCCTTGACCGCCCGGACGATCTGGTCGCGGCTGGCGTGAGCTTCGACTGGAGTCGAGCCCGCCCACCAGCGGACCATGAAATTGATTGAATTGTCGCCGAACTCGGTGGCGAACACTTCGACCGAGCGATTCGTGTCGACGACCTTTACCTTGGCAACCGCGCTAGAGATGACCTCAGCCGCCTTGTCTAGATCGACATCGTAAGCGACGCCAACCTCCACCTCGTATCGGCGGAGCGCAGCATCGGTCAGAATTTTGAGCGGATTCTTGAAAAGATAGGCGTTGGGGACGAGGACCAGTTCGTTGCTGAGGTGGCGCAGATAGGTGTCGCGCAGCGTGATCTGCTCGACCCTTCCTTCGACCGCTTCGCACTCGATCACGTCACCGATATTCACCTTCTTGCGCAGCATGATCAGGATGCCGGCGAGGAAATTCTCGAAAATATCCTTGAACGCGAAGCCGATCGCGACTGAGCCCAAACCTACCAACGCCAGCAAGTTCGCCGGGGTGACGCCGGGAAAAACGATCGTAGCGGCGATGAGCAGCCCGATAGTCCAGACCATGACGCCGAGCAGCGTCTCGAACAGGTTGATCAGCGTCCGACGCAAGTCCGCCTGGCGCAGCATGCGGTCCAGCAAGCGGCGCGCGCCCTTGGCGACGATCCAGGTAATGAGGATGACGAGCAGCGCGATACCGAGCTGCGGCAGCGCGCGGACGAAGCCCGCCATCATCTCGTTGACTCGGTCGACGAGTATATCGAATAAATCCATTGGCCCGTCTAACCGCCCGAACTGATCAGGTCCAATCGGCGTTGCATCCGCGGCTGAGGCAGTCCAATCAGCAAAAATGGAGCCCGGCACGTTCTTCCCCGTCCACCTTGCCTGGGTCGACGCAATCGCCCGCATCGCATTCTCGATCCTGTTCGCACTCGCCGTCGGAATCGAGCGTTTCGTTCACAAGAAGCCGGTCGACTTCCGACCCTTCGTGATCATTTCGCTCAGCTCTTGCGGTCTCGGGCTTCTGGTCATGGAGCTGCCGTTCACCTCCGCCGACACCAATCTGTCGATCGATCCCGCCAAGGTGATCAGCGGCGTCATGGGCGGGATCGGCTTTCTTGGCGCCGGCGCTCTGTTTCGTGATGGCGACATCGTCAAAGGCGCGGCCTCGGCGGCGTCGATATGGTCGGCAGGCGCGATCGGGCTGATCTGCGGCATGGGCTTCCTCTGGCTGGCGGGTCTTGTAGCACTCGGGATCGTCGTCTTGTTGCTGCTCAGCCACAACTTCGTCGATACCGACCGCTACACCGCCAGCCTGGCCGACGACGATGAGGAGAAATCCAATCGCTAGCGGGCATCTGAGTGCTAGTTCGGCGCGCCCTTATCGAGATTGTAACGTGGCCAGACATCGCGCCGCTAGCCGCCACGCCGTGAGGACTTCGTGACGCCCCCATCGCCGCATGCGATCGGAGCGATCCTGCTCACCGCCGCAATGTTCTACGGCTTTGTGTCGGGTCGCGCGCGAGTCGAGATCATCTCGCTGCTGACGATCAGCGCCATCGCGCTCGGTCTTTACTCGTTTCCGTTGCCCGGACAGGCGCCGACCGACGGACTCAAGCTCGCCTTCCAGGGGTTCGGTCATTATGCGCTGATCACGATCTGCGCACTGATGGTGCTGGGCCGCGGACTCGTGACGACGGGTGCGCTCGAGCCTGCCGCGCGGCTGCTGACTCGGGTGTGGCGCTTCAATCGGCAGGTCGGACTGCTCGTCACTTTGCTGCTCGCCATGGGCATGAGCATGATGGTCAACGACACGCCTGTGCTCGTTCTTTTATTGCCGGTGATGGCCGCAATCGCCGTGAATGGCGGTATGGCCGCGTCCAAGACGCTGATCCCGGTCAACAGCGCGGTGCTGATCGGCGGCATGGCGACGACCATCGGCACATCGACCAACCTGCTCGTAGTATCGATCGCCACCGACCTCGGCCTTCCGCCGATGACCGTGTTCCACTTCACGCCGATCGTGTTGATGGCGGCGGTGGTCGCGCTGCCGTTCATCTGGCTGGTGATGCCACGGCTGCTGCCCGACAACTCAATCGCCGCAGGGCATGAGCCGCGTCGGTTTGCCGCGACGCTGCGGTTGAGCGGGACGTCTACCGCTCGAGACCTGGACCTTGCCTCGCTTGAGAAGAAATTGCCGACGGGTGTCGAGATACTGGCGCCTGTGTCCGGCGGGCGCCTTACGGTCAGCGCGACGCATGCGGCCCTGGAAGAAGCGATGCGCGTGCTGGGCGCAACCGCCGCGCCCGTCTGGTTGATGGAGCGCCTGCGGAGCGGCTACGGCAAGACTGGCGAGGACTTGACCGTCGTCGAACTGTCGATCCCGAAGGATTCGGGCCTGATCGGCAAGGGCGTGGCGAGCGCTAACGTCGCTGAGCTCTACAACATCGCGCTCCTGGGCGTGCATGATGCGCGAAGGATGTGGCACGATGACCGGGCAGCCAATGCCGAGCCGGCAGGGGGCACCATCTTCGGTGAGGGCGACATCATCCTCGCCACTGGCGCAATGCCCGACCTTCAGAATTTCGCGCGAGCCGAGAACCTGCTTGTCCTTGAAGGCGCAAAGGAACTGCCGCGCACCGCCAAGGCGCCGCTGGCGCTCGCCATCATGGCGGGTGCCGTGGTGCCGGCGAGCATCGGCCTGGTGCCGATCGCCATTTCCGCTTTGGCTGGCGCCATTGCCATGTTCGTCACCGGCTGCGTCCGCTTCGACCGGATCGGGCGCGCGCTGTCCGCCCAGGTGATCGTGCTGGTCGCGGCGAGCATTGCGATCGGCCGGATCATTCTGGAAAGCGGGGCGGCCGAATGGTTGAGCGGGTTGATCGCGATCGGGCTGCAATTTCTGCCTGCCGCTGGCGTGCTCGCGGCGGTGATGCTGTTTGTGACGGTACTTACCAACTTCGCATCGAACACGACGGCGGCCGCGGTTGGCACGCCGATTGCGTTCAGCCTCGCGCAGAAGCTTGGCATTCCGGTTGAACCGCTCGTTCTGGCGGTGCTGTTTGGTTGTAACCTGTGCTACGCGACGCCGGTAGCGTACCAGACTAACATGCTGATCATGTCGGCGGGCGACTACAAGTTCGGCGACTATACGAAGACGGGATTGCCGCTGGTGGCGATCATGATCGTCACGCTGTCGGCGCTCCTGGTCTATCGCTACGGTCTTTATTGATGTCGAACTGTTCCCGCCACCAGTCGATCAGCCGCGCGATCGTTCCGCCCTGCGCGATCACCGCGAACAGTACAACGATGTAGGTCGCAGTCAGCTCGACTGAGCGACAGCCCGTCAACACCGACCACAATCGGGGAGGCGACCGCGCCCATCACTGTCAGCCCGACCGACTGCGGCAGGCCGAGGAAGCGATAATTCAAATGGCCCAGCGCAGCCGCCAGGACGATTAGGATGGCGGTCGCATCGAACGGCGTGATGGCAATGCCCTGAATCATCGTTATTGAACCTCGACGGCGGCGACGAGCCTGAACTCCTGCCCGAGCGCAGGCGCGGGCACTACTCGAATGTTTCGCTCGCGTAGCAGTTTGGCGATTGCCAACCCGCGCCGCTCGGTCAGGGTGGGCGTGTCATCGACGACCTGCGGGAATCCCGGCACAGCCAGCGCCGAGATGTTCCAGCGCGCGGCAGCCCAGGCCGACAGGAGCACCGCGTCGCGCGACTCCTCGTCTAGCTCATCGGACCCGTCGGCAAAGCGAATCTGCGGCAATGGCCCCAGCGGCGGCACCAGCACGACATCCCAGCCGTCAGCAGTGGCCGAAGCGCGTTGCTCCAACACCCGGTAGGTAGCGAACTCGCCCCGGGGAGCAGTGTGGCCGCCGCGACGACACGGCGTTGATCGCGGTCGAGTATGATCCGATCGGGATCCACACCCGCAGCGATCGCGACGATCCGCGCGACCGACCGGTGGGCCGCACGATTTTCGCTCGACTGGCGGAGCTCAGCGCGCTGTGCCTCGATCGCTCCGGCTCCCGGCGTCAGCATTACCTGGTCAAGTTGCAGATCGACCGGACGGCCAAGCTTCACCTGCAACATCGCGCGAAGATCGGCACTGGTCTTCGGCGCGGCTCGGGGCGCGATGATGACCGACCGGACCACCATTGGATCACCGTCAAAGTCGATTTCAAGCTGGGTAACGCGGGCGTTGGCACCGAACCGCTGTGAAAGTGTGTTGCGGACCTGGTTGGTGATCAAGGCCTCTCGGGCAATTTGCTCGAGGGAAATCGCGAGCGGCACAGCCATCACCACGAACATCGCGAACAACAGCACCGTCTGGGCCCAGCTCTGCCGATGCGACAGGGAATGGCCGAAGCCGTAAAAGCGCGCGAGCATCATCGCTGCCAGTGCCATGGTCACGAAATTGGTGACAAACAGAGCCGTGGATCCGGCAAGCACCGGCATGTTCCAGGTGGCTATTCCATAGCCGACCACCGCGAGCGGTGGCATCAGCGCGGTTGCGATAGCTACCCCGACGATTGTCTCACCTCGGCCCCGAATGACCGCGAATGTGCCGGCCAAAGCGGCAAATAAAGCGACCAGTAAGTCGAACAGACTGGGGCGGGTGCGTGAGAGGATCTCGGCTGTGGTCGCTTGCAGCGGCGAAGCAACGACAATTACGACTGTGACTGCGATCGCTGCCAGTATCCCGATCAGCAGTGCGGTGACCGACCGCCGCGCTTCAGCGAAATCGAACAAGGCGAGCGAGAAGCCCAAGCCAAGAATTGGGCTCATCAACGGCGAAATCAACATGGCGCCAATCACGACCGCCGGCGACGACAGCAACAGTCCGAGAACGGCGATGCCGGCCGACATCATTATCATAAAAATGTAGCGCGGCGACCAGCCGCTTTCCTCTATGACCCGCGCGAGGACTCGCTTGTGATTGACGCTGCGGACGATTGACGTGCGCCACCAGCGATAGAGCGGCAGGCGGTTCCAACGGGCGCGGCCATGGGATTGCGCGCCCTGAAGGACATCACTGCTCATCGAATCATTGTCCGCCCTGTCATCATTCCAGATCCCCGCATCGAGGCTTGATTGAATAGTGGCGCAATAGGCCTCGGCTTACGCGGACGATGGAAATGGGGCATGTTGGTTGGATGATCGCACTCCGCATCGCTCTCTTTGCCACCCTGCTTACCTTCGGAGTCAGTGCTCACGCCCAAGAAGTGCCAACCACCCCCGTTGAGTCTCCTGCAGTACCCGCGACCACCATTGCTACGAAAACCAAAGCGACTGAAAATGCCGATATTGCCGGGCGTATACAAAGCATATTCTCGGAAATCGAGGCTCTTAAGACGGTTCGAGTGCAGGTTTCCGCCGGCGTTGTGACGCTTAGCGGGACGGTCCCAACCGCAGAAGATGTCAAGCGCGCTGAAGCAATCGCGGGACGCGTCTCAGGCGTTGTGACTGTGCAGAATGACATCTCACGCGATCTAGACGTAAGCACCAACCTCACGCCGGCGCTTGGCGAATTCGGGCAGGACATTCGTGGGCTGGGCCAGGCATTGCCGCTGCTTGGCGTCGCGTTTGCGATCGGCTTGGTAATCGCCTTCCTCGGCTACCTGCTTGCCTCGTTCGGCAGCCTATGGCGATGGGTAATGCCCAATTCGTTCCTTGCCGAACTGGCCGCGACGTTCATCCGGATCATGTTTATCATTCTGGGCCTTGTCGCGGCTTTGCAGGTTCTCGGGGCGACCGCATTGTTGGGCGGTGTCCTGGGGGGCGCAGGCGTTATCGGCATCGCGATCGGCTTCGCCGTTCGCGACAACGTCGCCAATTATGTTTCCAGCATTATGCTCAGCTTGCGCCAACCGTTTCGCGCCAACGAGCATGTAGTGATTGAAGGGCATGAGGGTCGGGTCGTTCGCCTGACGTCCCGCGCCACGGTCATGATGACGCTTGATGGCAACCACTTGCGCATTCCGAATGCGATCGTTTTCAAAGCTGTCATCCTTAATTACACCCGCAATCCGGAGCGCCGCTTTACCTTCGATCTGGGAGTGGATGCCGATGATGATCCAGTAGAAGGGATGGCCGTCGGGCTCGCAGCGGTGAACGCGCTGAAGTTCGTCCTCGATGCGCCCAAGGCAACAGCCATCATCCAGGATGTGGGCGACTCCAACATCCTGTTACGGTTCTTCGGGTGGGTGGACCAAGCGGAGACCGACTTCCTCAGAGGCCGCAGTTGCGCCATCAATGCGGCGGCGAATGCATTGAAGAGCGCTGGCTTCGCACTGCCGGAACCGATCTATCGCCTGCGCTTCGATGAGGGTGCGCCGCTGCCACTTAAAAGTGTGGATTCCGCGGTGAAGAAGCCAGGCCAAGAAAAGCCCACGCCGGTTGCCTTGGGTTCCGATGAAAACACCAGTCCGGATACGCATGTCGAAGAACTGGTGGCCGAGGAAAGAGCGGAAACCAACAAGGAAGATCTGCTCGACAGCAACCGACCGATTGAGTGACTGCAATATAGTCTCTGGCTCGCATGGCCGCCAGCGTGGGTACGCCTCCGTTTAAAGTCGCTTATTGCGCCTCTTTCGGAAACTAATCGTGCCGAACTGCGGGCTAATCGTGGTCGCTTTCGCAACCATTATGGTCTCCATCCGTTGATTAGATAGGACGCTAATGCCGTCTTACTGCAAGGCCCCAATGGGTGCCGCCGGGTGAACTTTCCCACCTGATGTCGCAGTCCCCGAAGTGCGCATCTCGCACGCAACCATTCAAGGAGGCATCTTCACGATGACCACAACCACTCACACGCGCGACACGAATACTAACATTCTGGACAAGAACGAGACGTTCTCGATGATCGCTTCGGACAAGGTCGAAGGTACCGCCGTGTTCGACTCCAAGTGCGAAAAGCTTGGCACCGTGCGCAAGGTCATGATCGGCAAGTATGACGGACAGGTCCGTTATGTCGTCATGGGATTCGGCGGCCTGTTCGGCATGGGCGAGGACAATTTCCCGCTGCCGTGGGACAGCCTCGATTATGACACCAAGCTTGACGGCTACAAGTTGAAGACCATCACCAAGGACCAACTCGAAAAGGACAAAGCGCCCAGCTTTGGTCGCAACGAGGAGCCGAATTGGTCGGACGATTACGACCGGACGATCCGGCTGTATTACTTTCGCACCGCCTGAGCCGAGCCGGAGCTATAATTGAAGCAGGGGCGGTCCATCGCGGCCGCCTTTCGCGCGGTAACGCGGATTTTCCAAAGTCTCTACTCCACCGAACAGACTTCGGCTCCGCCTTAGCGAGCATCGTCGGGCGTCCAGCGCAACCAACGGCTTCCAAACTCAACCAACACGGAGAACACTAATGTCCAAGAATTCATTTTCTGGCGGCGGCCGCCGCCGCAGGTGCCTTCGCCTTGTCGGGCGTCCCTGCTCAGGCTCAATATCGAACTCCGCCCGCCCAAAGTCTGTCGGGTACCTGCGAGAGAATCGAGTCGTTGCAGAGTGGCTATGTTACCGCCGTTTGTCGCGACGACCGTGGTCAGTTTCGCTGGAGCTCGATCTATTACCCCTACTGCCGCACGGACCTGAGCAATCGCGACGGTATTTTATCCTGTGCCGGCGCCACAGCGTCAGGCGGTGCTTATGTTCAGTCGCAATCGCAGACACAGATCTCGCCGGTTGGCGCGATCCTCGGGGCGATCGCCGGCGCTGTTCAGGGAAGTAATAACTACGGGCCACTGTATAGCCCGGGTGCCCAATATCCGAGCTGGGGGCAAGCCGGCTATGGCGACCCCCGTTACGACCCGCGCTTTGGCAATGAGGGCTGGGGCAATGGTTGGCAAGGCCGGTGGGTGCCGATCAGCCGCCGAGGCGCGTGGATCGAACAGCGTCTTAGAAATGGCGAACGCCAAGGAACAATTACCGGGGCGGAACGCATGTCTCTTCAGCGTGAATTCAACAATCTGGTGGCGCTCGAAACCCGTTACAGCCGGAATGGCTTGTCTAGTCAGGAGCGCATCTATCTGGACCGTCGCTTCGACCAACTTGGCGTCAGGGTAACCCGTGAGAAACGAGATGGCGACACCAGCTGGGCCAATATAAACTCGCGTCAGACCAGTCTGGACGCCCGCATCGATGCCGGCCTACGTGACCGCTCGCTTACGGCGCGCGAAGCCGCCCGCCTCCGCTCAGACTTTAACGCGCTGGCGCGGCTGGAGGCCAACTACCGTCAAGGCGGCCTGACCAGCAATGAGCGAGCTGATCTGGACCGCCGCTTTGATAAGTTGAGCGCCCGGATCCAGTCAAACCGGGCCGACGACCAGACGGGTTGGACAAACATCAACGCGCGTCAGGCGAACCTGGACGCACGCATCGATGCTGGCGTTCGTACCCGAACGCTCACCCCCAGCGAAGCGGCAAGTCTGCGCTCGGACTTCAATGCATTAGTGCGGCTGGAGGCCAACTACCGTCAGGGCGGTCTGACCAACAGTGAGCGAGCCGATCTTGATCGTCGCTTTGACCGGTTGAGTGCCCGTATCCAGTCCTCGCGTCGCAATCGGTAGACGGGCTCGGGAGCAGGCAGCGCTTGCCGCTTGCTCCCAAAGTCTACCAGGGATCATAGAGGGTTCGTAACTCAAGTGCTTTTGCAAATCGACCGCTATCCAGCTGGAGTTTTATCACCGGACGGTCCGCTTCCGACCAATTCTCGCCCGTCAGTTAGGCGCGGAAAGCGGAATCAAGATTGTGTTACTCTTGGACTTTGACTGGAATGCGCTGCTCGAGCGGGATCTGATATTCCTCGCCGCGGGTGGTGGTCATTTTCTGGAACCACTGGGGACCCTCCCATGAGCCGCCGGCCTTCAGCAGCATTTCCGCAAGCTGGACCACCACTTCGTTGGCAACGCGAATGGAGCCGTGCGAGGACGCCTTCCCAAGGGAGTTGAGGTCGTCGGTGCCATGAACGGTATTCGGCATGCGGTAGACCAGCCGGGCACGGCCCATCGGATTATCAGCTGCGCCAGGAGCCTTTTGCTTTTCGTCCTCCGCCCACTTTTCACTTTTGGGGGGATTCCACTCCGGGTTGAGGTCGACGCGGTGGAATTCCCATGAACCAGTCGGCGTCGGCCATTCGCTCGTGCCGACGGCGACATCATGCGTGCCCGTCAGTTTATCCCCCTGGAAGACGCGGAGTTTGCGATCGCTGATGTCGACTTCGAAGCGCAGGTTCTGAAGCTGCTGGCGCTCCTGCTGCCGTGCTTGCGCTCGCTGTTGTTCACTGCCGCCTTGCAACGCGAGCTGCCGTGCCCGCTCCTGCGCCTGCGCATTGAACTGCTCTATAGGATCTGGCTGGGTCGACGCCTGAGCACTTTGGTTGCTCTGATTGGTGCCTGCATTGGCATCGTCGGGTTTGACGGTCACCTCGCACGCAGACAGCGTGCCCACGAGAAGTGCAGCGGCAAATCCTTTAGCATATGTCATGTAGTTTCCCTTCCACATACCAACGAGAGCAACGGCTATTGGTTTCGACAGGGTTGAGTCTACGCCCGACATGTGGCTGCCTTCTTGCGCCGCGTGAAGCCGGAAATCCAATCCACGTTGGCGGCCAAACTCCTGATGTCGGCAATGGGTCGAAAAGCGGATGCTTACGAGTTTAGGTTTTCCGAAAGAGCTAGCCCCAGACCCAAGGACGAGGCCTACGAGGTGACCACAGTCAAATACCGAAAAAATGGCGTAAATCCGCCACTCCCATGGAACAATTTGGCCCTAGGTCCGTTGGTTGAGTGAGGGTTCTGCGCCGCAGAGCCACACCCCATCCATCCTTGAAAGGAGCCATTATGGCCGACCCAAACATGACGACCAACAATAGCAATAACTCCAACCAGACGATGCAGCGCGAGCAGGCAAAGGGCGAAGTTAGCGGGGGTAGTGATCGCCAACGCGAGCAAAGCGGGATGGACAAAGAGCGCCAGGACCAGAGCGCGATCGGCAGCCAGAAGAAGAGCGATGAAACCGCAGAGGACAAGAGCCAAAGCGATTTCAATAAGAACCGTAGCAGCGAGCCGACCGGCCAGCGCTGAGCAACTGATCCAATAGCGAGCAGCACGCGTTGATGTGCTCAGGGTCGTCCTTCGGGGCGGCCCTTTGGTTTGGCGGGAGTTTCAGGCGCGATGATGGCCAGTGGAGCGAGATTGGTGCCGCGACGGCTAAGGGCACTGCCGTCTCAAAGCCATCGAAAGCCCGACCTACTTTCCTCGCCCAAAACGTCAGCCTCACTGCCATGCTTAAATAAGTTGCTGTGCATTTGCCTCTCTCCCTACCTCGGCAAGAATGGCGCAGTGTGAGTAGGTGGCAATGCACTGGGAGAGTTAGGGCCGAAGGGCACTTCATCAATCTTTGAACGAACGACCGATATTGCCACCTCACCACTGAAACCGGACGGTTGGCTATCGGCCAAAATCTGCCCTTTTGTCTCATCATTTCCTTTACGCGCTTGCTTATCCTCCGCCGGGGGACTTTGGTCCCGTCGGTAGAGCCTCCGGCGTGGCAGTTTCTCCACGCCGGCCTCGTTTCCAGTCAATCCGGTAAAGGTCGAAACGCCGGTCCGCGAGATTGCGAACGGTGCCTTCCGCGCGCGCCCAAGTGAGGTCAGCAAGATTTACGTCGGCGATCGTCAGCGTCTCGATGTTCTCGCTCGCTTCGGCGGCGATGCCGTCGCGAGCGAAGGGGAAGTCGCATGGCGTAAGTATGCACGACTGTGCATATTGGATGTCCATATTGTCGACCCCTGGCAAGTTGCCAACATTGCCTGACAGAACGACATAGCACTGGTTTTCGATCGCCCGGGCCTGTGCGCAGTAGCGCACTCGCATATAGCCTTGCTTGTTGTCCGTGCAGAACGGCACGAAGATAATCCGCGCTCCTTCATCGACAAGACGTCTGGCAAGCTCCGGAAACTCGCTATCGTAGCATATCAGTACGCCGATGGGGCCGATGTCCGTTTGGATCACGTCGACTGAGTTTCCACCTTTTATCTTCCACCAATAGGCTTCGTTCGGCGTCGGATGGATTTTCTCTTGCGAGTGGACAGACCCGTCCCGCAGGCAGACGTAGGCGACATTCTGGATGCTGCCGTCCTCGGTACGCGTCGGGTGCGACCCTCCGACGATGTTAATGTTGTAACGAAGCGCCATGCGTGACAGTTCAGCGACGATCGGCGCACGATGCTCGGTCAATCGGTCGATGGCTTCCATCGGCGTCAGCTTGTTCTTTTCGAACGACAGCAGGGAAAGCGTAAATAGCTCGGGGAAGACAACGAAATCGGAGCGGTAGTCGGCAGCGACATCCACGAAATATTCTACGTTCTTCACAAACTCTGCGAAGTTTTCGACGGCGCGCGCCTGGAGTTGGACGGTGGCGAGCCGGACCCCTTCGACGTCGCGCGGGACCCTAAAGGCTGGGGGCTCGTTTGGATCGACGTATGGATTGCGCCAGACCATGTGAGCCGCATGCCCATCCGACGCCTTATCGAAGGGTAAATAGTCGCGGAGCACGCCAATGGGCGTGAAACCATTAGCGACCTGGAAGCCGATCACTTGATCGCGAAACTTCCCTTCGCGGACGTCCGCGAGATAGGCGTCGGGCCCAGCGACTTTTGCTTTGACGCGGGCATAGCCGGGCATTCTGCCACCAAAAACAATCCCGCGAAGCTCCAGCCGCTCGGCCAGCGCGCGGCGCGCATCGTACAGGCGCTTGCCGATCCGCAATCCGCGCTGCCGCTCGTCGACCGCCATTTCGACCCCGTAGAGCCAGTCCCCAGTTGGATCGTGCCGGCTTCCAAAACCGTTACCGGTAATCGTTGCCCAGTCATGGGGGGCCAGCGCGATAGCCTCGTCAATGCGCGACGATGCGCAATAGCCTACGATCACTCCATCAAGAACCGCGACAAACTGTCCATCGGGAAAGTTGTTGATCTGACCGCGGACCTGTCCTGCACTGTAATTCTCGATGCCGGGGTAAGTACGACTGATCAACGCGAGGATGCCTTGCACGTCTGCGGGGACGGCGACGCGCACTTCGAGTTTTGCCGGACTCTTTTTCGGCATGACGACCTCTACATCCTCTCCGCTAGTTCCGGTTCTTGCGCGCGGCGTAGCGGGCGTCGCGCGCCGCCTTCATGTCCGCTGCGCTGGCGGGCTTGAGCCGGGCGGCCTTCAGCTCTGCCGCAGCTTTTTCTTCTTCAATTCTGGCCTGCTTCACGGCGGCTTTCTCCGCCTTCGCTAACGCGTTGGCTTCTGCCTTCGCACTACGCTGCGCGGACAGGGCCTTCTCTCGCACTTGGCGGGCCTCGCGCTGCTCCGCTAAAAGTGCGGCATCGACCGGCGATTGCGCTCGAAGCTGGTCCAGAGCTTTTTGCTTGGCCCTATTGGCCGAGGCGACGCGGTCTTGGAAAGAAGGGTCTTTGAACGAGGCCACGGCATGTCCTTGTGAGTGGGGGGCTGCCGCTTATTCGTGGATGGCCGTTCTGGCAAGTTCCTCTGGCGCGCTAAGGAAGGTAATCGCCACTCGGCCGCAATGCCCCTGCGCCCTGACTTGGCGGCAGCCAACTTTGGGGCGTGTGATGACTTATAGCCCTACTCGACCCCAACGCGCCTTCAACGTGAACCTGTGACTGAATCCGCGCCGTAGAAAACCAAAGCAGACCTTCCGCTACCGGCCATAACCGGCCGTTTCGGCGGGCTGGGAGATATGTCTGCAATGGGTCGAAAACGGATAGGCAGCTTTCGAGCGCCGCGTACCCATTAGCAGACCGTCCGCTTTCGACCCAGGATTGCCGTTTGGCTGCCATTCCGCTTTTGACACATTTCAGAGGTGAGGCAGTTGTTATCGTCCAAAGTCATTTACTTGTCCGGTCGATCGAGAATGTCCCGCACATGAGCCGCGAGGTCCGCATAACTGAAGGGCTTGGTGAGGAGCTCAACGCCCGGATCGAGTTTACCCTGGTGGACGATAGCATTCCGAGCGTAACCTGTTGTGAACAGTGTTTTTATCCCCGGCTGGAGCTTTGCCGCCTCCTTAGCAAGAATTGCTCCGGTCATCCCGCCCGGGAGGACAACGTCAGTGAACAGAAGATCGACGTGCCCATGGGTCTCAAGCAGTGCCAAGGACGATGGCCCGTCGCTCGCTTCGAGAACTTTATACCCCAATTCGCGCAAAACCTCGCTGGAATAGGCCCGCACATCCTCATCATCTTCGCACACCAGTATCAGTTCGTCACCTTGGGCTCTGACCGCACTTAGCGTCGGCTCGTCGGCGTGATCTTCAACCTTCCCGAGTAAGCGCGGCAGGTACATTTTCACTGTGGTGCCTTCGCCAACTTCCGAGTAAATCTTAATGTGACCGCCCGATTGTTTGACAAATCCGTAGACCATCGACAGTCCCAAGCCTGTGCCCCTGCCTACCTCTTTTGTAGTGAAAAAAGGTTCGACGGCTTTGACTGCAGTTTCGGCGTCCATGCCGGCCCCGGTATCTGAAATACAGATAACGGCGTACTGTCCGACAGCCACCTCCGGGTTCTGCGCACAGTAAGAATGGTCGAGATGGGTATTCTGCGTTTCGATCGTTAGTTTTCCGCCCTCCGGCATGGCGTCACGCGAATTGATCGCCAAGTTTATGATCGCGTTTTCGAGCTGGTTGGGATCGGCATCGACGGTCCACAGACGCGGCGCCAGCACGGACTCAACTTCAATGGTCTCTCCGAGGGTACGATGGAGCAGATCAGACATGCCCGGAATGAGCCTGTTAATGTCGATCGGCTTTGGAGCGAGCGGTTGTCTGCGTGAGAAGGCAAGAAGTCGCTGCGTCAACGTTGCAGCTCGGTCCGCACCAGTGAATGCCCGATCGGCATATCGCTTCAGGTGGTCCGCATCGTCAGGGAGTTTCTGTCGAAGCAGATCAAGATTGCCGCTGACGATCTGCAGGAGATTGTTGAAGTCGTGCGCGATCCCGCCGGTTAATTGTCCAACTGTTTCCATCTTCTGCGATTGCCGTAGAGCCTCCTCAGCCGCGTTGCGGAGCTGCACTTCTTCCTGCACGCGCTGTTCAAGAGTTTCATTCAGCTCTCGAAGGTTTGTCTGGGCCTGCAATCGATTGGTCTGGTCGAGCATCGCGCCAATCATTCGGATCGCCTGGCCCTTTTTCCCCCGGAGTACGTACCCGCGATCAAGAACATAGCGATACGTGCCGTCGCCGCATCGAAACCGATACTCAGCCTGCCAATGAACTCCTCCGCCTTCTATAACCTCATGGATCGCGTGCGTGATGTGATCCCGTTCTTCCGGATGTATGTGTTCGATCCACCAATCGCCGGACGGTCCCACTCGATCGAGGGGGTGCCCGAAGACCGCTTGGATTGCGTCGTTCCATAAGACTTGATTGTTGACCAAGTCCCAGTCCCAGATTGCGTCGTTCGTCGCCCTGGCAGCGAGCCGGTAACGTTCTTCGGTCTCCTCGTGTGCAGCCTCCATCGCTTTGCGCTGTGTGAGGTCTAGAATCGTGCATATCGCACCGACGTGCCTGCCGTTCTCGACAATTGGAGAGACCCAGTACTCAACCGGCACAGGAGCACCGTCGCGCCGGAAAAAAAGCTCGTCGGTGACGTGTGCGGACTGCCCGATCGATGCGCACTGATAGACTGGGCACTCACTGACTGGATAAGGTCGTCCGTCAGGATGTGTGTGGTGGATCGTATCATGCAATTTTTTGCCAATTACGTCCGCCTCGTTGGCATAAGACATCATCTGCAGAAATCCGCGACTTACGAGGGTGGTGTTACCCTCAGTGTCGACGCAATAAAAACCGCCAGGTGCAGAATTAAGACGGCACGCAATCTGGTTTCACTCTGTCGAAGCGCTGTCGTCACTGCGATGCGGTCCGTTATGTCCACCACACCGCCAACGTAACGCCAGGGACTGCCCTGCTCGTCGAAAAGGAGCAAAGCGCTGTTTGCGACCCACCGTACTTCGCCAGTGTCCGCGCGCACGATTCGATACTCGCTTTTCAGTGGCGCTTTGTCGGCGATTGCACGCTCCAGGTCTTTAAGAGCTCCTTGTAAATCGTCCGGATGCACTAGCGTTTTGGCAAACTCGAGTGTGATGACGGTCTCTTCCGGAAGTCCCATCATCTGAAAGTACTCGGGGGAGCAGATCGCGATTTCGCTATTGAGATCGTAATCGAAGCTTCCGATACTACCCGCGGCTTGAACCAATCTAAGTCGATGCTCACTTTCCCTGAGCGCAAGTTCAGCAGCCTTCGTGGCTGAAATATCGGCATTGACCCCGAACCAGCGAACGACTTCGCCAGTGGCATCCCGGAGAGGCTGTACACGTGTCAAAAAGGGTCTGAAGACACCGTCGGCGCCCTTCAGCGGGAAAGTCATCTCGAACGGATCACCCGTGGCGATTGAAGCACCCCATTGTTCCAATACCGAAGGGAGAACTTCAGGATCATGAACCGACTGCCAGCCCCAACCTTCCATCTCGTCAGGCGTGGTGCCGCAATATTCGTGCCACCGCCGATTGTACCAAACAATATAACCATCGCCATTGGCCATCCAACAAAGGGTTGGAACGTGATCCGCGAGAAGCCGAAATTGGTCCGGATGAATCTCGCCGGAGATCAACAGTTCAAGTGTCTCGCTGACGGTTGAGGCAGTCCTCCAGTAGCTTTGTTCAAACCGAGAGGATGTTTCGTTATCGGAGGAAGATTGCAAAGCGTTTCCTACACATTTTTCGAATTCGATCGGAGGATCGCTCTTCGTGACCGTGAACGCGCCGCGGCTGGTTTGGCAACTTGTGTTAGACAGCAAAGTCCGCGGAGGCCAGAGGCCTCGGAAGCTGCAAGGCCATCGGGTGGCCTTCGATCCATGGCCGTCAATCAATCGACATTCTGTCTCCGACTTCAAACAGACCTAATCTCGCGACGGCCATTGCGCCGTTTTTTAAAGTCAAAGGGACAGGGACTGCAGCAGCAACCGCCGCAGTGAGCTGCGGCCTGGAAAATGGTTTGGGCACGATAATGGCATCCGGAATGTGCTTCGTTATCGCTTCGGGAAAGGCAGTGATGAAAACAACTGGGAACGCTTCCGAAACATTTGGCACGGTCAAAGGGGAGGATCGTTAGGCCACTGCATGTTACAATTTTATAACGTTTAGTTGTGGCTCACGAGCGCATCATCGCCATTGGACTGCTTACCGGCTCGGACCTGGACAAACTCGGTCCTGCGTTTTCGCGAGCTTATCCGGTAGACCAAACTCCCTGTTTCGGCGCATTGCTTGAAGCAATCGATCATGTTGATCGTGAACTTTGGCGTGAGCGAGACAACCTCACTGATTCCGCCT
>CAVYJV010000002.1:315000-695191 GCA_963768955.1 uncultured Alphaproteobacteria bacterium | reverse complement strand
GATGGCGAGCCGAAGCAATTATACCTCAAGTTTTCACACAGGACGAGATTTTTTCAGTCGCGACCTGCGTAACTAACATGCGAATGCGTGAGGGGGAACTCTTCATGATGCATCTTGGGTGCCGTTACTCCTGTGCGGGATTACCCGAGGCAACATTGAGGTATGAAGATAGCGATTGGTCGCTGGGTTACTTCTGCAATCACCAAATGGCAATTTCTGCGAACAAAATCCGCGAGCAAACCGGAGGTGCTTGACCAGTGGAGTTCGTGGTTGACAGACTTTCTTGCTTCAAATCATTATGAGGAAATTTGGGTACCCCTCGGCGCTGGACGTCACAGCGACCACGATTTGGCGCGTAATTCAACATTACGCGCAATAACGCGCATCGCAGGTCAAGACTATTGTAAGGTTATATGAAGATGTTCCGTACGCTGATCAGTTCCCGGAACATACCGCACGCATTTTGCGATTGTTAAGGAATGCGGGCGCCGAACTTACTTCTTGGCATTATAATGTGACTGATAGCTTTGCCCAGAAGCTCAAGCTCCTTTCAATTTTTGCATCTCAGTTCAAGGTGGCCGCCATTCAAGCAGGCGTGGAAGGGTGTGCAAAGCACGGTGAAAATTGGTTTGAACGCATCTGGACTTTAACGATTTCCAAACCAACTTCCGGTGGATTAATTGTGGCTTGGAGCCTCAGAGATTAACGCACTAGCCACCGAAGTTGCCGATTGGATGGGAGGCGCAGAAACTGCGCCACGAGTAGCGATCTTTGCAATCAATGCTGCGGGTCAATGGCCGCGGATTTGTCACGCCTTTCCCAAATTTTTCCGAAGGCAATGTTTATTGTCTACGCAGGGCCACGAGTGGGTCGCAGAGTTTTCGGCTTTATTGAGTGATCGTGTAATCATTCGGCGGCTCAGCGGCAGTAATTGAGTTGGATGATTGCCGCGCTAATTAACAGCATCAGACACAAAGTGATCGTTGCAGGAGATAGTGTCCGAAAGGCATCGAAACTGATGCGATTATGGCCTTTTGGAAGGAAAATTGTTGCTAAAGACATCGATCTAGGCTTATTCCAAGCGCTTGGTCGCTATCAGAAGGTCTTAGATAGCGCTCATACAAACCATCCGGCTGAAGGTATTTCAGGTAATGGTTAGCGATGTTGCGCGCTCTGCTGGAGTGGCCCTTCAGCACTGCGCTTTTGCCAGGTCAAGAGAAATTCTCGCCATTTCGCGTTCCGGTCTCCAGTGAGTAGTGCAACTTTGTTCCTCGCCTGATCGCGTAGCGGCGTGAATTGAGCGAAGACGTGCATTTGCTGCAGAAAAACGATCCCGCCCCGGAACGCCACACCGCTTGGCAAATCTCGGCAAGGTTGCACTCCACCTCATCGAAGTGCAGTGCGGTCCCATACCTCGGCGAGGACGATATCGTCCGGATCGATGACGAATATGGTCCGCGAACTGAGGTAAGGGTCGCCTCTAGTCCACCCGCTAGATGAAGTTCTTTTTCTGGTGCCAAGCTTTTGCACTATTTTCCACAACCAAGCTTCGTTCGACATTTTCATTGAATGCTAACTTTAACAAATTCACGGAGGGGCCCCGATGTCGTTTACACTCGAAAGCAAGCGCCGACTTGCCCAGAAAGGCATTCATCGTGAGTGGGAGCGAGACTACCTCTCCGATGAGCTCGAAACTTTCTACAATGAAGCTTTCGCCTTCATTGTCAGCGAGCTTCGCGACATTGCCGGAAAGAACCTATTGGACCTCGGCTGCGGCTACTGCTTCCACACCACTCGGATTGCCAAAAGCGACCTGTCGATTGTCGCTGCAGATTTTTCAAGTGCTGCTCTCGAACAGGCTGAGCAAACTATCTTGGAGCGTGGTCTTGGGAAGCAAGTCTCCCTCCAGCAGGCCGATGCAACAAAGCTTTCCCTTCGAAAACGAGGCTCCGATTATGTCCTCCTACGGGGCGTGCTAATGCACATCCCCGAAGTTGAGAAAGCCCTCAGAGAGGCTGCCCGAGTGCTAAAGCCCGGTGGTAAGCTCGTGCTCGCCGAAAACAACGCAAACTCGTTGAAATCGCGCTTCGTGGAGCCGACCATCAACTTCCTCCGGAGACTTGCCGGCAAAAACGACCGAACGCGTCGAAAAGCTCACCTTGGGGTCGAGGAATGGCAAGCGGCGCAATCTGGCGGTCTCATGATACGGAAGACCGACGTCACGGCTCTTAGTTTCTACATGAAAAGCCTGGGCCTAACGTTAGAGAAACGAGTAGCTGGGCAGTTTACGGAACTGTACACTCGCATCCCATTCCGAAGGGCCATCCACGCCTTCAACCTATTTTCGTTTAGAAAAGTCCGTTCGCCTTATTTGGCCTACGGCAATATTCTGATTTTCAAGAAAGATTAGTGTTATCGATCGACGCGTGAAAAGAATTGCAAATCTCTCCGTTCCGCTTTCAAATAGAATTCCGACATTGGGAAGAATTTGTAGCCTAGGAAGAAAAAATTAGGTCGTAAGCCCTAAAATTGCGCGAACACGGCTTCGGATTTGTTCGCGCAGCCCTCGCGGCACTGCAAAGTAGTTGGTTGTGCGCCTAGGGTATAGGTGTGACTCGGCGAAACCCTCTTGGCTTAGCCCATTGCCAAGATGCGCTAGTTGAATTCGGCACAATTATCTCGTACCCAGCGTCCTCAAACCATTGCCAAAGTCCTTTCCTTGTAAAGCCGCCTTCTTCGGCTGGACCGCTCTCAAACATGATCAATGGCTGTGCGCGCGCAATGAGCTTTTGCCCTCCCCGCAGCACTCCCAGCTCCGCGCCCTCCACGTCGGATTTTCATGACATTAACGTTGTCCGTCGGAAATCAATGTATCCAGCATCCGCAGCGGAACGCTAATTCGACGTCAGCTTGCTCAATTTGCCCCCTGAGAAAAGCGACGAAATCCAGATTGCTGGTCGATGATGAAAAACGATACGTCTCCATCTTCTTCCCCCACCGCGCAGCTATGAACTGTAATGTGAGGAAACTTCGAGCGTAAATTCCGAGCTTTCTGGGATGGCCTCCACCGCAATGATCGCTGTCGGATTACTATTGCGCTGAACGCCATCGATTACGGAGCCAATATGAGCACTCAAGAAACACGTCGTCTGCGGCACTGAGTTGTTCTAGCAATTCGCGCGCCAGCAGATCATTGGCAACCGTCCCGAGTGTTTCGGTGTCTCGAAATGCTGCGGTTAGAAGCTGCCATTTGTCGCGAATGCGCTGGGCAGCCACACCGACTTTCGTTGCTACCAAAACCGAACGATCGATAGGACTCCCGATCGAAAACTAAAAACCTGGCGGCGCACATGAAGCGACAGTCCTAGATTTTAGTCCCATCCGAGACGTGATACCGACTTTTTGAAGAAGATTCGAATGCCAAGTTTAGGCGAAAGTGAACATCACTCGCGACATTCGCTTCAGATTGTAAGGGGGGACCTGGAAAAGCAGCATCAATACATTCTGGCCTTTCAGTCCCTAGGAACTCAATCCCATGTTGCCGCACCCGAATGCGATGGTCGCTTGTCGCACCCTCTGCGTAGTGCAGGGGTCGGCAAGCGCACTCGTAGAGGGACCGCCTTTGAAATCCGACCACGAAAGTTAGTCCTTGCCTTGAGGCTTGAGAGCGTCGGCGTTGTGTTGACTGCGACGCCGTCCTCGTCACCGTTCTTGACCGGTCCCAGGACGTGAAGCTCGCTCCTCGACGTCTTGAGTAAGCGCCGCGACGAAGCCGCCGTCAGCTCCTCGGAGATAATCCGGCCTTGGGGATCCCACCAACCACCGATCGCGGCGACCGCTTCCTGACCAAGCGGATCGTACTCAAACCGATCGCGCGCCTGTCGCTCCAGAAACATAATCACCGGGGACATCGGTTAGGAACGTTTTAGATCACTACCCGTGAGGTTCTAACCGACAACGCTGAGGTGACTTTTGGAAAAAAGCTTCCGCCAGCTTAGCGAGGTCAAGACCATATTTTCTTTCAAAGCTCAGCTCCCCGAGGCGGTGCTGTTCCTGGTGATGATGTGCGCACAGGCTGATCACCCATCTATCTGACGGTTTTAGCCCGGTTCCGCCGTCCGTGCCCCGACGAACGTGCGCGCATTCGATCGGCAGGCTAACGCATCCAGGAACCGAGCAATGATGCTTGCGCACCCATGCCCGATGGGCCGGGCACGACCGCACAACATTGGTTCGCTTAACTGACACTTTGGGTGGAAGGCGGACGCTAGGCATTGACCGCCTCCTGTCGCCGGCCCTGGCCTCGCCCTTCCCGCCTTGCGCCCTCGCTACCAGCCGGGGGCGACGTAGAAGGATGCGCCAACAACTGCACGCGCGAAGCGAACGCCTCGCCAATTTGGGCATAGAGATCCGCCCGCTCCCGACTGATGGCGGTGAGAAGCCCCGCCTGCCGGCTGCGCATAAGGTCGAGCGCGTCTTGGGTCTCGCAACAATCAATCATCGCGATGATGTCATCGCTCCAGGCCTGCCAACCTTGCACGGGCTCCCGCTCGCCGACGAGGGGCTTGCGAATACGGTGGGTAGTCGCGTCCGCGTCGAGGTCGTCACCCACTGGGATACAGAAGGTCTGCAGCATGGCGCTCTTGTACGCCGCCGACAACGCCTTCGCGGTCGCCTTATCAGAGGGATCAACCGCCTCTCCAACCGCCTTGACGACGTGCCTCGACCCGTCGTGTCCGCTTACCAGGTCATAAGCCACCTGCACCTCGACGCTGACGAGAACCGAGTTTGCATCGCCGGTTCGAAAGCAGGCCGTGCGCCGCAGCACCCGGGGCAACACGCATAGCCGATGCCGACTGAGTAGTGGCGCAAGCTTCGCCAACACGTCGTCAATCGACCGGTACTGATACTGGTCCTTGAGGTTGGCGTGTGCCTTCGGAATGCCGCCGCTCTTTGCTAAGGCCGCGGTTATGGCGTTTATAGCCCGATAGACGTGCGGAGCGGTGCGCCCGGTCATTTTGCCATCTCCCGGATCGAGATGGCGCCAGCCTTGCTCCGCTTCGCCTCAATGCGGTGACCGAATGCCCGTGCCACATCGGGCTCAATCAGCCCCTTTATCTCGGCACACGCACCGGCATGTAGCTTGGCAGCCTCTCGATGCTCCAGCCAATCCGCCGCAGCCGCTGCCCAGGCGTTGTTTCCCTCGAGGCAGACCTCACGCACCCCTACGGGTCGAGGTGGCGTCGGAGGCGGTACTGGAACGGGCTCACGGCCAGTTTTGACGCAATCCCAGAAATCCTCCTCCGCCTCGAGCAGTTCGAGCTGATAAACCCAGTCCGAAGCCACCTCGAAGATCTCATATTTTTGATTTCCGAAGATGACCGACAGCACCGCCCGGTGAACCTTGGTGACCGCCATATTGTGCTGCAGTTGAGGCATATACCTCTCGAGCGCCTCCTCGGGTTTGGTGAAGGCGCCCGTGTGCTTCGCCTCCCAGACGGCGCTGTCTTCCTCGACGAAGCCGTCAAGCGTACACCGGCGCCAGCAGTTTTCGACGCAGGAGACCACCTCCCCCACTCGATTGACACTCTGACCCGTCACCCGCTCGTACCACTGTCGGTTAAACGCCTCGGTCCAGGAGCCCAGTGCGACGGGCAGGACGGCGGACAGGTCTTCCGGCTCGACCTCGCCCCGCTTTTCTTGCCACAGCCGACGTAACCGATCGGAGTTGCCGGACAGGATCGTGTTGGCGTCGCTTCCCCCAACCCCCGCCGGGCCCAATTTCCTCGACGCACAACCGTAGTGTGGCCCGCTTAGGCCAAATATTTATCGCAGCCAGGCGCCAAAATCACAGATAGTCTCGAGTTGTCATTCGCTTTAGGAATATGTGCCCAGTCCTCTCTCCTCCCAATTTAAGTCCGCTAGTGGCGACTTTGGAGATGAAGTGTAGTGTAATGGTCTTTACTTATATTTCTGTGCCGGAATCATTCCATACACTGTGTAGCCATACTAGTATATATCAAAAAACACAAAATGTGTTTGTATTTCACTACTGGTCTTTGGCTTAAGCGACCGGTGTTGCTTAATCAAGGAACAGCCGAGCTGTGGGGAAGATCGAAAACGTCGGATCCGGCGACGATGCGTGCGCGCTCACACAATCCATTCGGAAGCGCGGGGAGCGGGGGGCCGCTTGCCCCGGACATGTTCGACAAGCCGCCCCTTCGACGTGCGCTGCTCGTAGAACCTCTTCCAATGATGGAAGGAGTATTCGAGCATCTGGGTCAGGGTATCCACCTGGTCGTCCGAACGCCCCGATGGGGAAGGCCCGCAGTTCGCTTAGGAAAAGGCCTAGGCCCTCGCAGCCGAGGCGGGCAGCCACACCCGTCCTTCCTCGATTTGCCCGGTTTACGAGCAGGCGTTCTTCCTTACTCCGATGGTTGATCAGCGCGGGGGCCAAAGTCAGGCGGAAAGGACCCTCTCCGCGAACTGCTGGACGAAGGGTAAGCCGTTGCTCGATCGCTCCATAATGACGATTTCTGCTTGCCACTGGCGGTGCTTTGCGACCACCGCCGCTTGAGACTTGCAATGTCGAGGCGCTTCCGGGAGCATATCTAAGGGTAGGTAACATCCGGCCGGCGAGAAACCCCCGACGAGCGTACATCAGCCAGTCCGACGTGGGAAGGTCGGTGGCAGCGGGGTCCCAGTAGTCCTGGGCGACCTGATTGAACTTGTTGCGCGGGATCGGACCCGCGAAGCGCTGGAGCCATTCGATCTTTATGAGATTGCCTTCGGCGGAAACGCGGATGCTGGAGATATTGCGCCGAATAGTTTCGCCGTCCGAGATCGAGCCGCTGGGGTTGAGCCCGTCTCTCGGAAAGCGAATAGATCGAGCAGATCGCCGCGCTTCCCAGATGCGTCAGTCATCTGCGAGCGCGACTTCACGATCCTCCTCGCAGATCGCCGGCAGGCTAAGGCATTCGAACCCTTTCTCCAGCAAATGGGCCGGAAGATCGTCCTCGTGCAGGCGCTGCTGGATGGAGACAATCGCGCCTTGGGACTTGGTGTTGATCCGGTTCTGAGAGCGTCGAAGAGTACCAGCTTGACGCGGACCCCGGTCGCCTCGCTGTGCGTCATCGGCCTCCATCAGTCATCGAGGATGATGACGTCGGCCCCCCGACCGGTCACCGGCCCGCCAACGGAACAGCACGATATCCTCCACCGGCGGTCGTCTTAACGTGTAGAAGCCGGTTGGAGCGCGGGTCCATCCTAGTCTTCGGGAACAGCTGCGCGTAGAATTCGCTCTCCAGCAGCTCTCGCCGTTTCTCGGCATGTTCCCTGGACAATGTCTCGCCATAGGTCGCGACCATGATCTCCAGGGCAGGCTTCCCGCCCGAGCAGCCAGCACGGCAACACGATCGCGACCGTGATCGACTTCAGGGTTCTTCGTTGGATCCAGATCAGTGTGCAGCCAGGACAGCCTGCCTGCTGAGCCTTGCAGGCACGAAGAACACTATGGCGCGAAGGTACAGCTGGGTTTCAGCGGGGGCTTGGTCGGGTTGAGCACCGCGAACGAGAGGATCACCATCGGCAAAAGGCGTTCGCGAGCGAGCGCCACGGTTTCTGCCGAGGCAGGGTCAGTGCCGAACCGTCCGTGTTGCCTTGTTCGTGTTCCTCGACGCCTGCCTTGACGGTCCCTCTCACGCAGCTCCGCTTCGAACCATTCCAGAACCGCGCGGTCGGCTTCGGAAGGCTCTGCCAGGGATACGCCAAGGTCCTCCACTACGTCTTCGGGCATCGACCAGCGGCCGATCTCGAGCATCGTTTTCCGCGCCCGCCAGTCGCCCTGGATCGCAAGCTCACGCTCTTTGATCAGCAGGGTTTCGAAAAACGTTACCTTCCTAACACCCTGCGGTGTTCTAACTTTTACCTTGCCGAGCACTCGTCGCGCTGAAGCCTTTGCGCCTTTGGCACCCTTCGGCCTGCCCTTTGGATTGCGGGTTGGCTCGCCTTTTTTGAAGCTGCCGCTATTGGGCTCCCGCCTTCTTGCGCGGCCTATCTTCAGCATCAGCCACGATGCGCTGCTCAGGCTCGCCGCCATCTGGGCTAGGGAGAATGCGGATCCGTCGGCGGACCGGCACTAAAGGACGTTCGTTTTTCACGGGGCTATCTCCTGATCGAGGCTGTTCACGCTGCGCCGATGCGGCGACGGGTGCGCACGGGCTGCCTGACAAGTTGGGAATCATTGCTGCCTGCGCCGCCGGAGCCGCTGAGCTCGTTTTCAACTTCGGAAAAAGTCCGCCCGCTGGCGGCGTGAATAGCGTCGGCGTCAGTGAGCTTTTCGAACCGGCGAAGCGCGGTGTCCACATAGAGCGGATCAAGTTCCATGCACCGCGCGATGCGACCAGTCCGTTCCGCGGCAATCAACAGGGTGCCGGATCCAAGGAAGGTATCAGAAGAGATCGCCTGGATCGGTGACGTCGCGAATGGCTTCCGCAATCAACTGCACGGGTTTTGCGGGTGGCGGTGGCTTTCCAACGCTTCCATGCGCTCCTTGCCGAAGCTGTTTTGTCCGCCATTTGCCATACATTGGTTCGATACCGCCCGAACCGACCGAGCTGCACCCGGTTCTTGATTTTGCCTCCCGGTTTCCTCGAACACGGCAACGAGTTCATGCTGCAGAGCGCCAAGGCCCACCACTCATGCCGCCATTGGTCTTAACCCAGACGCAGACGTTGATAAGCTCCAGCCCCGCGGCGAGGCCGGCCGCAACCACCTTTTCAACCCCGCGCCAGTCGATGAAAATTTGAAACACCGCCCCCGGCTTGGCATGCGCGGAATTGCTATTGATGTTGTCGAGCAGGAACTGCCTAAACTCGGTATCGCTCATTTCCCCGCTGGCCATCGCGAACTCGCGATGCTTGGTTTTCCCGGCGCCACCAATTTCGCTGACCTTGATGTTCCAGGGCGGGTCCTGGCAGACCGATTTGCGCCGCTCGCCTTCCATCAGGCAGCCGAGAGCATCTCCGTCGAGGGCCGAGCCGCGCATGACCCGGTGACGCCCGCAAAGCCACAGGTCTCCAACCCGACTGATCGCGCGTTCCGCCAGCGGGGGGACATCCTCGTCACCTTCTGGATCGGCAACACCAACCTTCAGCTCCTTCTCATGCATCAGCTCGATTTCGGGCCACTCCCACCCGAGCACCTCGATACTGCCGTCGATCTCGACATTGCACAGATGCTGAAGCTCGATTGCGACGGTCTTGCTGTCCCAACCGGAAAGCTCCGCGATACGATTGTCGGCCAGGCGATAGGCGCGGATCTGGTCGGGAGTAAGCGACTCAACCCTGAGCACCGGAATTTCGGTGATGCCGAGCCGCTTCGCCGCTTCGACCCGGCCATGCCCAGCGATAATGACATTGTCAGCATCGACCAGCGGCGGATTAACGACTCCGAAGGTCCGGATGCGAGCGCTCGATGACCGAGAGCTGCTTTTCATCATGGGTTCGCGCGTTCTGTGAGTATGGCACGAGGGACGCAGTCGTCACATTCTCTATCGCGCGCAGGGTCGCGGGACCGATCGTGCGACGGACTTCGGCTATTTCGCGGCGCTTTTGGTTTTCAGGAGACAGTTTCATCGGTTTTCCCTTTTCAAAGGGCCGATGACCAGCGGACGTTCGAGCAGACGGACCGCTCGCCCGCCGCGGGCCCGCGGCTGGTACGATTGGCTCCTCAGGTCTGCTGCTCGAAAGCTGCTGCGGGAGGCGGCTAAAAGACTTGCCGCAAAGAGCAGTATATACAACGTCGAAACTCAGTGCAACTCTTTGTAATCATTGCGATCCTTCGTCAAATACTTGCGAAGGAGAATGGCGCCCGCAGGAGCATCAGGTCCTCCCAATAACAGGCTGTAACAGGCTTGTTTTTGGGCCGCGCGTGGATGCTGACGTCGCATCAACCGCTGAATGGGATCTTCAGCCAGCGTGCCGTTTCTCTTCCTTCAACGACAGCAGCCAACCTGTTACGTGCCCCATCATGCCGGTTACAGCGCCGGCCTTAGGAAGAAAAAGTTCTTCCCTTTCAGGACGTTGGCCCCCTTCCCCATGCGTCAACCGCTAAATTTCTCTCCACAGCCGCTTTATTGCCGCCAAAACAGGCTGAACAAACGCAAAGCTGTAATCTGGCCCGAGTTTCGGACACAGCAGCAGCGAAGCTCGAGAAAGCGGGAACTGGCGGTGCACGCAGGCGTGCTCGCACTTTCTCCGATTGGAAGCGGGATCTCCGGCCCTTTGTAAGAAGAATTCCCAAGGTCGAGAATTCCGTCGGATATCGCAGCCGCAAGGTTGAGTTGCAGACTTAGCGCGGCACTGTTTCACCCGTGATCCTCAGCGCTAGGTGGATCAGTTACTGAATTGTCTTGATTCGACTGAGGATCGCGGCGGCGGCAAGCGCCAGCGCGCCGGCGATCGTGAAAGCGATCGACCAGTCAGGGATGACGTTCGAGCGAACTGACAGCAACGCGAGCACGGGCACGAGAATTGAGGGGATGGTGTTGGTCAGGTTCATGATGCCGAGCAATTCGCCGCGCCGCTCATGGTTAGAAAGCAATTGCGTGACCATTGCCGAATTGACTGACAGGAAGGCGGTCAGCCCGACGTGGAACAGGATGAAGGCGGTGACCACCACTGGCCAGAACGCGGTCGCCGCCATGCCGAACAGCCCGGTTGCGCAGGCGAGCGCGGCAGTCATCATTGTCGGGCGGCGCTGGCCGCTGCGGTCCGACCAATGTCCGGCGGCAATCGCGCCGGCCACCGACAAAATCGTCGCCAGGCCGGCCAGGCTGCCCATCATTTGTGAGGCCGCTGGTGCCGACGCGCGCTCGACGAGGTAGAGGAAGAAATAGTTGATCACGAACGCGGCGCCGAGCTGGATGAACAGTCGGGCAGTCCACAGGCGGACATAATCGGCGCGCTGGCCCGCGCTGGCCGGCAATTTCCCGGTTTGCCTCTGTTCTACGGTCTGGGCAGGCACGGACCGGGGCGAACGGCCAGCTGAGCAGCAGGGGCAGGACGAGAAGGCCGCCGATCGCGGCGATCAGCAGGAAGCCGCCGGGGCCGTCGGCCGGGAACAGGAATGCGGCGAGGGTCGTGCCGAGGCTGGACAAGGGCAGCGAGGCATTGAGCCAGCCGGCAACGCGGCCCTTGCGCGCATCGGGGACATGGTCGGCAAGCAAGGCGCCGAGCGGCGCGAACATCAGGTTTAGGCCTGACTGGAACGCAATGATCGCCACCAGCAGCCCGGTTTGGCTGGTCGCGAAGGCGAGCAGTAGTTGCGCCGCCGCGAGCGCCGCCAGCCCGATCACGATCACCCCGCGCCGGTCAGCGTGCCGCCGCAGCCAGCGATCGCTGAACCGCCCCGCCGCGATATGCGCGATGCTGGCGGTGATCCCGCCGGCCAGCAGCAGGATGCTGAGCAGGGTAATGGCATTTTCGGGCGCGACCGCCGCCACCCGCCGCGGCAGCAGGAGGACGAACAAGGGGATGAACGACAGATGGGCGCCGAAGAAGGCGGTCGCGTAACGCCACTCGCCGCGGAGACCGGTGACCGGCGACAGGCTCACGCCGGGGCTACGGTGCTGGCCCGTTCGATCAAGGCATAGGGAATTTCGAACGACCCGCCCTTGTCCGCCCCAGCCGAAATGGCGATCAGCCGTTCGCACGCCTTGGCGATCATCGCGGCGGTTGGCTGGCGGACGGCAGTCAGCGGGGGCACGCTGAACCGGACCCCGGGCGTATCCTCGAAGCTGATCACCGACAGGTCGTGCGGCACGCGAAGATCATGCTGGTCGGCGACGTGCAGCGCGGCGAAGGCCATCTCGTCATTGTCGGCGATGATCGCGGTTGGCCGGTGTGCGGAGGCAAGCATCGTTTCTATCGCGGCCACCGCCGAATCGAACTTGAAGTCGCCCGTCCCGACCATGCCCGCTTCGGCGGGAAGGCCGGCATCGGCGATCGCCTGGCGGAAGCCCGCCAGCCGCCGCGCGCTATTGCCATAGCTTTGCGATCCGGCGACGAAGGCGAGCGCGCGATGGCCGAGCCCGATGAGGTGCGCGGTCGCGGCGCGCGCTGCCCCTTCCTCATCCATGTAAACATCGACGCTATCCTCGCCATCGCGGTGACCAACCCGGGCGCAGGCGATAGAGCGGTCCGCGAGCAGCGCGGCGAGGCGCGGATTGTCGCTGTGCGGCGGTGTCAGGATCACCCCGTCGGGCCGAAGCGCAGACAGGATAGCGGCAAGCGCGCTTTCAGCCTTTTCCGGCGCGGTATCGATCAGTTCGAACACCAGATGATAACCGTTGCGTTCGCATTCGGTCATGCCGCCGTATAGCATCTGGTCGACCCAGTCGTTGCCGCGCCCGGCCTGCCAATTTTCGAGCGTTCGCTGGCGATCGTTGACCGCAAGGATGAGGTAGGATCGAGCGCCGCCCATCCGCCTGGCGCTGAGATTCGGGACATAGCCAAGGCGATCGACCGCTTGCTGCACCCGGGCGCGCACTGCATCCTTGACGTTCGGCCGCCGGTTGATGACCCGCGACACCGTCTGGCGCGACACGCCAGCGGCCGCAGCGACATCGTCGATCGTGACGGATTCCAATTTCAACTTGCCCCCCATCTGACGACCAAGCCTAACTCAATATGGGCCGGAAACGAACAATATTGTGAGCGTTCACTTTTTCGATTGTGAACGTTCACAATTATGATAGCTTTATGTCCGAGTCGAAAAATCGACCGTCACTTTAGAGGGGGCCATCAATGGCAAAAATTCGCACACTGCTCGCACTTGGCGTGTCGTTCGCCGCGCTTGGCGCGCCGGCATATGCGCAAGCCGATCCTGCCGCGACGGCACCTGCCAGCGACGAGGCAAAGGCCGCGGAACAGGCCTCCGACCAGCCCGCGGAAAAGCCCGCCGATCTCGCCGTTGCCGAGGAAGAAGACGCCATCGTCGTCACCGCCGACCGGCGCGAACAATCGCTGCAGGATTATGCCGGCACCGCGGCCACCTTCTCCGGCGACGATCTGAAGAAGCGCGGCATCCAGAACATCAGCGATTTGAACGATGTCCTTCCGGGCCTGACGGTCGCCAACAATGGCGCCAACCGCGAAGTGTGGATCCGCGGCATCGGGTCGAGCAACAATACCGAACTTGGCGATCCTGCCGCCGCGACCCATTGGGACGGCGTGTATTTGCCGCGTCCGTCGGGCATCGGTTCGGCCTTTTTTGACGTCCAGCGAGTCGAGGTCAACGTCGGTCCGCAAGGCACGCTGCGCGGGCGCAATGCCACGGCCGGGTCGGTCAATGTCATCACCTGGAAACCGGGCCTGGGCGTGTGGGACGGCGAGGTCGAGGCGGAATATGGCAATTATGAGCAGATGGTCATCCGCGGCATGGTCAATGTCCCGCTCGGCCAGACCGCGGCCTTCCGCCTGTCGGGCATGGGGCTGAAGCACCGCGGCTATTACAATAATGTCGGGCCGGTCGAAGATGTCGGCGGCGCCGAAGCGGAAGAGAATTTCGCGCTCCGCGGACAATTGCTGTGGGAACCGTCCGACAAATGGCGCTTCCTGATCGCGGCCGATTACATGCATGAAACCGGCACCGGCTGGACCGGCAGCAATTACGCCAACCCGCTCGGCAACGGCGTCGATCCGAACGATATCGACGACCCTCGCGACGTCGTGTCGCGCGCCTTCACCCCCGATCTGGACATCAAGCATCGCGGCATTCGCGGCGAGATCACCTACGACGCTGGCCCGTTCAAGATCGACTATATTGGCAGTTACCGGCACGTCACCACCGACTATATGGCGGCGACGCCGATCTCGCCTTTCTATCCCGAGCTGCTCGACAATCTCGCCATGCTTCCGGGAACGCTTGAGGAAGAGCTCGACAACTGGTCGCGCTTCCAGTCCTACAACGACAGCAAGTCGCATTTCCACGAACTGCGCATCCACCAGGACAAGGGCCCGTTGGTGTGGAGCCTGGGCGGGATGTATTTCCGTGAGGACCAATATGCCTTCCTCGGTGCGACCGGCGATCGCGGCCCATTCTTCCAGGGCATCGAATTCAACATGCCCGACGTCGATGCCGAAAGTTACGGCATTTACGGCGACGCCACTTATTCGGTGACGCCCAAGGCGCGAGTGACGGCCGGGCTTCGCTACACCAACGACAAGAAGTCGCGTGAAGGTGTGGCCGCGCGCTACGGCTTCGCCATCGGCGACGACAATTTCAATTGTTGCATGGGCCTTCGTGTCGGCACGGAAGGCTTTCGCTTCGCGCGTGAAGACCGGACCATCTTCAATCCGGACGTCGACGGCGATGGCGTTACGTCCGACGCTGAAGTGGTCAATTTCTATCTCGACGGGGTCAGCCAGTTCGGGGCCCGCGACAATATCGACGATGTCTTCGCCAATGGTCCGTTTGGCGGGCACTTCTTCGATATTCCCGGCGGTCCGGAGTGCCTCGACACGATCACGGGCGACTTTCTGACCTGCGACGGCTTCGCGGCGACCACCCAATATACTTATGCGGTGCCGTTCCAGGGGCAGATCTTCCGCCAGACCGGCAAGATGAAGCAGAACTTCCTCGATTGGCGGCTGCGCGGCGAATATGACATCACCGACAAGAACTTGCTCTACGCCCTGATCGCGACCGGTCACAAATCGGGCGGCTTCAACGACAATCTGGGCGATCTCGGCGTCGCTCCGACCTATGATCCGGAAAAGGTCACCTTGTACGAACTGGGGTCGAAGAACGTCTTCTACCTTGGCGGCATGCGGACCCGGCTCAACGCCTCGCTGTTCTACAACGATTATAAGGACCAGGTGCTGACGTCGCTGCTGTCGGTCGCCCAGGCGATCGACCTGTCGGGAATTCCCGACGCCCAGCTTCCGCCGAACACCAGCGGTGCCCTGGTCGTGTCGTACAGCTACAATGCCGCCGATTCCGAGATTTACGGCGCCAACGTCGAGGGCGGGTTCGACCTGCCGTACAACATCAACCTCAACTATAATCTGCTGTGGCTGGAAGCGAAGGTAAACAAGGCCGACCCGATCCAGGACTTCCGCTACCAAGCGGATGTCGACCCGGGGAATGCCGTGTTCCGCTCGATCAACGGCAAGCGCCTGCCGCGCACGCCGCGTTTCCAGATGAATGCCAGCATCGGCCAGTCGATCGACGTCGGGTCGGGCAAGTTCGACTATATCGCCTCGGCAGGCTATCGCTCGAGCCAGTATATGACGATCTTCAACGGCGAGGATTTCACGCCCCTGACGCCCGAGCGGCGGCTTGACGACAAGGTCGACGGTTACTGGACGTTCGATGTGGGGGCCGGATACAGCCATGGCCGCGACGGCAAGATCCGGATCGAGGGCTACATCAACAACCTGACCGATGCCGTCCATGAATTGGCGATCATCATCACCCAGTTCGACAATACCCGCTTCTTCACCCGCCCACGGACCTACGGCGCGCGCATTCGCCTGAAGATGTAGCGACTGGACGAGGATCCGCCGGCGCCGCTCCCGAGGCGCCGGCGGTGACTGGCGGAGAAACGTAATGCGTTCCTTTCGACCATCCGTGCTGGCGGTGGCGCTCGTCGCGTCCCCTGCGGGATCGCAGGCCGCTACCGAGCCTGACCGGGCGCCGGCCGGCTACGTCAAGGTGTTCGCCGACGAGTTCGACGGCACCGCGATCGATCCCGCGAAATGGGCCTATCGACACGCATCGCAATGCGAGCGGCTGGTACAACCAGGAAAAGCAATATTATGCCGCGGCGAGGCCCGAAAATGCGCGGGTCGAAAATGGCCGGCTGATCATCGAGGCGCGCAGCGAAACGCTCGACAAGGCGCGCTTCCCCGACTTTGGCGGCCAGAAATATACATCGACCCGCCTGTTCACCAACGGCAAGGCGAGCTGGACCTACGGCTTCTACGAAATCCGCGCCAAGATTCCGTGCGGACGTGGCACCTGGCCGGCGATCTGGATGCTGCCCGAGGATCCCAAGGTGAAGTGGCCCGACGGCGGCGAAATCGACATCATGGAGCATGTCGGTTTCGACCCGACCACGATCCACCAGACGCTGATCACCCGCGCTTTCAATTACGACAGCGGGGTGCAGCAGACCAAGTCGTTCAAGCTGCCCACCGCCTGCACGCAGTTCCACCGCTACCAATTGCTGTGGACCGACAAGTTCATCGTTACCGGCGTCGATGACGAGCCCAAGTTCATGCTCAAGAACGTCAAGGGCGGGCGCGATCGCTGGCCGTTCGACAGGCCGATGCACCTGCTGCTGAATATTGCGGTCGGCGGCACCTGGGGCGGGCAGAAGGGGATCGATCCCGCCGCCTTCCCGGCGAAAATGGAGGTTGATTACGTGCGCGTCTACCAGTTGCCGGAGGGCAAGAAGTGAGCGTTCGGTCCTTGTTTGCCGCGGCGGCACTGCTTGCGCTTGGCGGCTGCGCGACAATTCCCGCCGCGCCCGCAGTCCCGATTGCCCGGACGCCGCAAAGCATCGACGAACGCGCCGCCGCGATCGTCGCGCGCATGACTCTGGAGCGCAAGGTGTCGCAACTGGTGATGCCCGACATCGCCTCGATCACCCCCGCCGACGTCGCCGCCTATCGCTTCGGCACGATCCTCAACGGCGGCAACAGCGGGCCGGGCGGCAATGACAAGGCGGCCGCGCCCGAATGGCTCAAGCTGGCCGACGCGATGTGGGACGCATCGATGCAGCCGCTACCCAATGGCGAACCGGTGGTGCCAATGCTGTGGGCGACCGACGCGGTCCACGGTCACAACAATATCCCGGGCGCGACGCTCTTCCCGCACAATGTCGGGCTCGGCGCGACCCGCGATGCCGAACTGGTCCGCCGCATTGGCGAGGCGACCGCGGCCGAGATCGCGGTCACCGGGATCGACTGGACCTTCGCCCCCACCATCGCCGTCGCGACCGACACGCGTTGGGGTCGGACCTATGAAAGTTACTCGCAGGATCCGGCTTTGGTCACCGCGCTGGGCAAGGCGATGGTCGAGGGGCTGCAGGGGCTGAAGGGCAGCGCGGCGTTCCTCGACGACCGCCACGTCCTCGCCACGATCAAGCATTTCTTCGGTGACGGCGGCACTGGCGGCAAGGACCAGGGCGATGTCGCCGGATCGCTGCCGGCAATCGAAGCGCTCCACGCGGCCCCCTACCCCGCGTCCATCGACGCCGGGGCGCAGAGCGTCATGGCCTCGTTCAACAGCATCAATGGCGTCAAGATGCACGGCAACCGCGAGCTGCTGACCGGCTTGCTGCGCGAGCGGATGGGGTTCGACGGGCGTCGTGGTCGGCGACTGGAACGGGCACGGGCAGATCCCCGGCTGCACCAACATCGTCTGCCCGCAGGCGCTGATGGCCGGGCTCGATATCTACATGGTTCCCGAAGATTGGAAGGCGCTCCACGCCAACCTCGTCGCCGGCGCCCGCGACGGATCGATCCCGATGGCGCGGATCGACGAGGCGGCGACGCGGGTGATGGCGATGAAGCTTCGCGTCGGCGCGTTCGACCGACCGCGACCCTCGGCGCGTTCGCTGGCCGGGAAGTGGGACGTGATCGGGTCGCCCGAACATCGCGCAATCGCGCGGGCCGCGGTGCGCCAGTCGCTGGTGTTGCTCAAGAACGATGGTATCCTTCCGATCAAGCCGTCGGCCGACATATTGGTGGCCGGAAAAGCCGCCGACAATATCGCCGCGCAGTCCGGCGGCTGGTCGATCACCTGGCAAGGCGGCGGCGATCTCACCAATGCCGATTTCCCCGGCGCGACCTCGATCTTCGCCGGGATTGCCGCTGCGGCGCGGGGTGGCGGCGGAACGGCCCGTCTGTCGCCCGACGGCAAGTTCAGCAAACGGCCCGACGTGGCGGTCGTGGTGTTTGGCGAACCGCCTTATGCCGAGTTCATGGGCGACCGGCTCGACCATCGGCTCGACGATGAGGAAGGGCTGGCGCTGCTCAAGCGCTTCAAGGCGCAGGGTATCCGCACCGTCGCCGTCCTGCTGTCAGGCCGCCCCTTGTGGATGGACCGCGAGATCGTCGCGGCCAACGCCTTCGTCGCCGCGTGGCTTCCGGGCAGCGAAGGCCAAGGCGTCGCGGATGTGCTGGTCGGAGACCCCGTGGGCCGTCCGCGCCACGATTTCTCAGGCAGAACTGCCGTTCGACTGGCCGGCCGATTGCGCGGCCGGAGGCGCCGCGATGCTCCCGCTTGGCTCTGGTGGAAACTTACACGAGTCGCCGCAGTGCTTCCAACACTTCGCTCGGCCTGCGCCCGAACGATTGGTGGCCCGCCGACCGCAATGTGTTCCGCGCGGCCCGTCGAGCGGAACGCAATTGATCGTGCGCGACTGCGGGAGGCGACGCGAACCTGCCGCGCTGGACCGGGCCAGTCGCCGGGCGGCGCCGTCATCGTCCGTCCATTCGACCTGGCGGCTCAGGAGGATGCGCGTACCATCAGCTGGACCGCGCCTGCCGACCTGCTGATCGGGTTCGGCGGCGCCCCGGTCGGATCCAAGGGTAGCGTCGAACTCGTCTTCGCACTGGTCTCGGGCCCGGGCGGCGCGGTGACGCTCACCGGCGCGTGCAAGGATTGCAAACCGGTCGGCCTCGATTCGACGCTAAGTCTCGCCAGGGACAAGGGCTTGCGCACCGCGCGCATTCCACTTGCATGCCTGAGCGACGGCGCAATCAGCGGTGCGACCCTGCGCGCCGAGGCTCCGGTCACCGTTCGGCTGAAGTCCTTGCGAATCGTCTCGCAATCCGGTCCCTCATCCTGCCAAGGTCCCTTCTGAAGGAATTTTCGTCGATGGCCGTCAACAGCCCAGCAACGCCGACCGTCGATGCGCCTAGCGAAGGCGTGGACGCGCCCGAACTTCGCCTGTTCGTCATGGCCCTGTTCTTCATCTTCGGCGGGATCACCAGTCTCAACGACGTGATCATCCCCAAGCTGAAGGAGCTGTTCACGCTGAATTACACGCAGGCCATGCTGGTCCAGTTCTGCTTCTTCACCGCCTACCTCGTGATCGGCATTCCCGGCGCGCAACTGGTCAAGAAGATCGGTTACATGCGCGGGGCGGTGGCCGGGCTGCTAATCATGATGGTGGGGTGTCTGTTGTTCATCCCAGCCTCGAAGACCGCGACCTACGGCCTGTTCCTGTTCGCCCTGTTCGTCCTGGCCGCCGGCGTTGTCATCGTTCAGGTCGTTGCCAATCCGCTGATCAGCCTGCTTGGCCCGGCAAAGACAGTGCACAGCCGGCTGACCTTCGCCCAGGCGTTCAACAGCCTGGGGACGACCGTCTTTCCCTGGGTCGGCGCGGCGCTGATCCTGGGCGGCCTTGCAAACCTGTCGGCGGATCAACTCTCGGGAGCGGAACTCGACGCCTACCGTACCGCCGAGACGCGCGCGATTGTCGGTACATATATCGGTCTTGCCGTCGCGCTTGCGATCATCGCGCTGGCGGTGTTCCTTTTCCGCAACCGCTTGAAGGGCGAGCTTCATGAACGAAGTGCCCCGACCGCTGGCTTCTCGCTGCTCAAGCGTCCGCGCTTCGGGCTGGGCGCGCTTAGTATCTTCCTCTACGTCGGCGCGGAAGTGTCGATCGGTTCGCTGATCGTCAATTATCTCCAGCAGAGCCGGGTGATGGGCCTGAACGAGGCTGCCGCCGGATCGCTGATTGCACTATACTGGGGCGGCGCGATGGTCGGGCGCTTCATCGGCTCTTACTTCCTGCGCATCCTCAGCCCCGGGCTGATCCTGGCCGGGGTGTCGGTCGGTGCGATCGCGCTGATCCTTGTTTCGATCAGCACGAGTGGCACCGTCGCGGGCTACAGCCTGCTGGCGATCGGCCTGATGAACTCCATCATGTTCCCGACGATTTTCAGCCTCGCCTCCGAGGGCCTCGGGCCCCGCGCCGCCGACGGATCGGGGATTATCAACATCGCCATATTTGGCGGCGCGGTGATACCGTTGCTGACCGGGATGCTGGCCGATGTGTCGGGCAATCTGGGGGTCGCGCTGTTGTTGCCGGCGGCCTGCTATGCACTGATCGCCTATTTCGGTTTCTTTGCCCGGCGGCCCGTAGCCCCGACCTGACCGGCTGCTCGGAGGCGAGTTGAGATTGGTCCGCTGTTCGCAACCGGAGTCTTGCGCGAAACTTGGAAATGCGACTGCTTAAGGGCTATGGCGAGGTGGGTCGGAACGACCGCAATGGACTCAAGGCAGACGTTCGGAAGCGCCGGCCTCACTGTCCGCTGTCCACCCATAGTGGACATTGGACCGGCGGCAGGATCATCAGCCGGGCGGCCTTAGTGCCACACCTGCCACACCCATTTTCCGCTTTGGGTAGAAAGCTGACTCTAGCCGACGCTGCCGAGCGGCCGGCTCCACCAGTCGAATTCGAAAAGCAACCACAGCAGGGTCACAACTAGCAAGAGGCCGCTCGCCCATCGCGCGCGAACGAACACCAAGGTGAATGCGGCAGCGATCCACGGATAATCGAACGAGAATGCGCGCAACAGGTCAAGGAATCCCTTCCCTTCACTGATCGCTTCGACGGTCCACATTCCGATCCATATGGTGACGTATGTTCCGTAAACGGTCCAGAAATAGCCCCGCGTGTCATCGAAATAGGTACCCAGGTCGAGACCATCTTCCGGGACTTCATCCGGGAGGGTCACCGACGCCGCTAGAAACATCAGCACGAGAAGAAGGAAATAAGGCGCGATTTCCGCGATAGTGTTGCCGTCGAACCTTCGCCAATTCCACCAGAGGCCGAACAACTCGACAAGGATGACCAATGCAGCGAGTGGCGCGACCCAATCCCATTTCACACGGCGACGGTGCCGCAACAGCTTGTGCAGGCTCGTCGCCATGTCGGCCACCGCCAAGCCGATCAGCACTGCGGTCAACGCCGTAATATATTCGAAGTCGGTGATGCGCTCCCTCTCCTTCGAAGACTTTGCTCGCATATCGAGCAAAGGTCAAAGACCCGCAAATTCTCCGAATGCCGATGATGTCGCGAGACCGACTACGCGCGAAATTGCCCCTGATCTGGGGCCGTCACAGGCGCCTGATCGGGCTTGAGACTAGTTCGTGGGGTGCGTGGCGGAGAGACAGGGATTCGAACCCTGGGTACCCTCACGGGCACGCCGCATTTCGAGTGCGGTGCTTTCGACCACTCAGCCATCTCTCCGCAAGACAGATACGCTGGCCGGCCAAGCTGCCGGCGTCAGGTCGCGGCGGCCTCTAGCAGCGTCGTCCCGCCTTGCAAAGAGGGGCGGGGCGCTTCAATTGCCCGGCGATGAAAGCAATCGTCATCGGCGCATCGGGCGGAATCGGCGCGGCGCTGTGCGCAGCGCTTGAATCGCGCGGTGTCTCGGTCACCCGCCTGTCGCGAGCGAGCAGTCCGCCGATCGACCTTGCGTCTGACTCAACGATCGAGCGAGCGGCGGCCGTGCTTGGCGGCGATGCCCCGTTCGATCTGATCCTGGTGGCGTCGGGAGTCCTGCATGGCGACAGCTTCGCGCCCGAGAAAAGCTACCGCCAACTCGATGGCCCAGCGCTCGAACAGATTTTCCGCGTCAACACCATCGGCCCGGCGCTCGTCGCCCGGCACTTCCTGCCGCTGCTTCGCCCCACCGGCCGCACCATCTTCGCCGCTCTCTCCGCCCGGGTTGGTTCGATCAGCGACAATCGGCTCGGCGGCTGGTTCGGCTATCGGGCTTCAAAGGCGGCGCTCAATCAGATCGTTCGAACGCTGGCCATCGAGCTTGCTCGCACCCGGCCTGACAGCCTGTGCGTCGCGCTTCATCCCGGCACGGTCGATACCGAATTGAGCGCCCCGTTCCAGCGGGGCCTCGCCGAGGGGCAATTGCTCACCCCGGCGAACAGTGCGGCGGCCCTGCTCGACACGCTCGACCGTCTCACCCCCGCCGACAGCGGCGGCTGCTTCGACTGGCGCGGGGAGCGCATCGCGCCCTGACGACTTGCGTGCTCCGCCAGCGCCACTACATTCACCCAATGACCTTTTCCGAGTTCCCCATGCCCTCGGCCCGCTTCGGCATCGGCGAAGTGGTCCGCCATCGTTTGCTCGACTTCCGCGGCGTGATCTTCGATGTCGACCCGGAATTCGCCAACAGCGACGAATGGTATGATTCGATCCCCGAGGATCTGCGCCCGGCGAAGGACCAGCCATTCTATCACCTGCTCGCCGAAAATGCCGAGTCGAGCTACATCGCCTATGTCAGCCAGCAGAACCTCGTCCCCGACGACGACGGCGGCGAGGTCGACCATCCGGCGATCGACGGGCTGTTCGACCGGTTCGACGGCGCGCGCTACCGCTTGCGCAGCAAGCTCCGCCACTAAGCCACGCCGCAGTGCTAGAATTGCACCGCGGCCCGAGCGTAAAGAAACCGCCCGTTGAACCCGAATGGCGAAAAGTTGCTGAACGGCGTGACGTAACGGGTTGCCGGCAGGACAACGGTCGCGCCGGACACCGGATCGACCGCCGTCCCGCGAGGGGTATTCGTCGGATAAACGTCGAACAAATTGTTGGCGCCCAGGGCAAGCGTTAGCCGGTCGCCAAGCGGCTTGAACCGTGCCTCGACGTCGGTGATGGTCTTGGCGGCGAGCTTGATATCCTGGACACCGCTTGCGGGCGCGCCGGCATCCAGCACCTTGCCATAATGGGTCGCACGTACTGTCAGTCCGAACCAGTCGCGCTCGAAATCGCCTGACAGGTTGATCTTGTACCGCGGCTGTCCCCTGACCAGCCGAAGCAATTCCTGCCGTCCGAACAGGACCAGGTTCGGTACCGAGGATAGCGCCCCCGGCGCCGCGGCATTCTTGGTGATCTTGGTCTTGTTGAGGTTAAGCCCCGCAGTCAGGTTCAGCCGGCCGCCGACCAATGCTGGAACGCGGTACGTCGCCACCGCATCGAGCCCGCTGGTCCTGGTATCGATACCATTAATGAAAAACCGGGCGGCGGTGGTGGTTGGGAAGCCCGCGCCGTTGAGGATCGTCGCGATCGCGCCACCGGTCGGGTTGCAGCCCGCACCCACCGAGCAGGGATTACCGGCCGCGTCGCGGGTGGCCTGCAGATTGTCGGTGACCAGGATTCGATCGTCAATGTCGACCCGATAGACATCAAGCGTGACATTGAGGCGCGGGACCATCGTGAACACCAGCCCCCCCGAAAGACTGAAAGAACGCTCGGCATCGAGCGGGCTGGCGCCCAGTGCCTGCGCGACGGGGTTGTCGACTGGCAACGTGACCGTATCGAGCAGCACGCCGGCGACATTGTTGGTCGCCTGCGCGGCATAAAATTGCTGTTGCAGCGACGGTGCCCGGAAACCGGTCGAGGCCGATGCGCGAACCGCTATTCCCTCAACCGGCTCGTAACGACCGGCCAGCTTCCAGTTGAGGTCGGACCCGAAATCGGAATAGTCCTCGTAGCGCAGCGCGGCCTGGATGTTGAATTGGTCGCTGATGTCACTGTCGATCTCGGCATAGAGCGACTTGTTGTTTCGATTATGCTGCTTGTCGACCCGCTGCCCGCCAATCACCGGCCGGAACCCGGGGAAGACCTGCGCACCGGGGGCACCGCCAGCCGGCCCGTTGGCATAACTTGCCAGTTCGCCGGGCCTTATGTCGAAGATCTCGCGCCGATACTCGGCACCGAGTGACAAGGTCGTGCGGCTTGCAAAGCCTAGCGCGAGTTCGCGGCTCAAGTCGAGGTTTGCCAATGCCTGGCCATATTTCAGCCCACCCGAATCGAACTCGGTCTGCGACGCCGCACCGAACGAACGGTTCACACTATTTTCGATTCGGAAATCGACCTTGTTGAGTCCAGCCTGCCCGGACAGATCGATTTTCCAGCCGCCAAGCTCTCCGCGAATGCCAACCACGCTCGAATAATCGTCAGTGTCGGTGGTGATCAGCGGCAGAAAGCCATCGGGATAGATCGCCGGCACGTTGCGAGCATCGTTGGCCAACCGATAGAAACCCGCGCTTTCGCCCTGCCGGTCGGCATATGAGGCGAACCAATAGACTTCCGCCCCGCTGCCGCCGATCGGCGCCGCCGAATTGACGAACAATTTCAGGTCGCGCACTTCGGGATCGCCATAGCGATGGCTGAATCGATTGAAGGTCAGTTCGCGCGGGTCGAGCGCGCCGGCAATCAGATTATATTGCCGCCGAGGATCGGCACCGGTGCGATTGGTGTCTTCGCGGTCCTGGATTTCGGCGGCAACATTCAAATAGCCGTCGCGGATGATCGGAACGCCAACGACCGCCGCCAGGGTCACTGTCCGCCCGTCGCTGCGCTTGCGGTCCTTGCCCGTATAATCGAGCTGCAGCGTGCCGTCGGGCGCGAGCAGAGGCGTGTTGCCGGGCCCGGTCAGCACCCCATCATAGGTCTCGACCCCGTCGACCCGCGTCTCATACTGGCCGTAGGTCAGGCTCGCGCGGCCACCCGACGGCGCATTGCGCAGCTGGAAATTGATAACCCCGGCAATGGCGTCCGAACCATATTGCGCGGCAGCACCGTCACGCAGCACCTCCACCCGCGACAAGGCGATCGACGGGATAAGGTTGATGTCGACCGCCGAACTGCCACGTCCGACCGAGCCGTTGATATTCAGCAGCGCCGACGTGTGGCGGCGCTTCCCGTTGATCAACACCAGAGTCTGGTCTGGGCTTAACCCGCGCAACGTCGCAGGGCGGATGACGTCCGTACCGTCGGTAATCGACGGCTGGGGGAAGTTGAAGCTGGGCACTTCCTGGGTCAGCGCGCGATTGAGTTCGGTATGGCCGGACTGGCTAAGCGATTCAGCGCTGATCACGTCGACCGGCACGGGGCTGTCGGCCACCGTTCGGTCGCTGCGACGGGTGCCGGTGACGATGATTGCATCTTGCGAATCCGTATCAGACTCGGCAGTGGCGGCTGGTGCCGGGACGGTGGGCGGCGGCGCATCCTGCGCACCCGCCGGGGCGGTCAATGCGATCGCCGAAAGTCCGGCAAGCAGTGCGATGCGATAAGCTGAAACAGGCATGAACGCCTCCTGGTTCGGGAAAAGCGAGCCCCACGCCGCGCCGTCACATGCCCGAATGAAGGAGCATGGACCGCTTTGACGCAGGAGCAAGCGGTTAGCCCCGGCCAGAGCGCGTTTGTGCCCCCTTGTGGTGCGGCAGCAACAGCGTGGGCGGCACTTCGCTAAGGTTGACAGGTCACGGCCGCTGCCATAGTCGGCACGCTTTCCGCGCGTAAGGCAGGCTTTCGCGGCCAGATTTTCGCGCGGTCACGACTTTTTTTGGAAAGAGGCCAATGTTCGCAATCGTGCGCACGGGCGGCAAGCAATATCGCGTTGCCCCCGGAGATAAGATCGTCGTCGAGAAGCTGGCCGGTGAAGCCGGGGACACGATCGACCTGACCGACGTCCTCCTCGCTGGCGAGGGTGGAGATCTGAAATCGACCGCGGGTCTTACCGTCGGCGCGAAGATCATCGCCCAGGCGAAGGCCGACAAGGTCACGGTGTTCAAGAAGCGCCGCCGCCACAATTATCGCCGCAAGGCCGGGCATCGCCAGCAGCACACGATCATCGAGATCGTGTCGATCGGCGGCAAGAAGGCCGAGAAGAAGGCCGAGCCCAAGGCGGAAGCCAAGGCTGCCGCACCTGCGAAGGTTGAGACGAAGGCCGAGAAGCCAGCTGCCAAGGCGGAGAAGCCTGTGGCCGATAAGGCACCGGAGGCCAAAAAGGCTCCTGCCAAGTCGACAAAGGATGCTGCACCTGCTAAGGCGGCGGCGAAGAAGGCGGCTCCCAAGGCTGCCGCGAAACCGAAGAAGTAAGAGACAGTACGATGGCACATAAGAAAGCAGGCGGTTCTTCGCGCAATGGTCGCGACTCGGAATCGAAGCGTCTTGGCGTGAAGAAGTTCGGCAGCGAAGCGGTTCGCGCCGGCAACATCATCGTGCGTCAACGCGGCACCAAATGGTATCCGGGCGACAATGTCGGCCTGGGCCGCGATCACACCATTTTTGCGCTTACCGACGGCCGTGTCTGTTTCCGCGATGGCAAGCTGGGTCGCAAATACGTCCACGTAGAAGCGATTATGCCGACGACGGCGACAAAATAGGCGGGATCGGTCGATAAAGGACTGCTCCCGGGTGGGGGCAGCCCAAGACGAGATCCGAAAAAGGTTTCGAAAAGGGAGAAGAGGGAAGCCCCCTCTCCTCCCTTTTTCATTTTCTTCTCCCGAAACTGTCACCGACCGCGGCTAGCGGGCGGTGTGAAGGAGAAGGAAGTTGACCATGTTCGCGCGCACCGAGCATTTATTGTTGAGACCCGGCTGGGCCGAGGACGCACCGGCGCTGGCCGCGGCGATTGCCGATGAGGCAATCGTTCGCAACCTCGCCACTGCGCCCTGGCCCTATGCCCTGCGCGATGCCGAGGCATTCCTCGCCGCCCCGCGCGATCCGGTCTTGCCCAGCTTCCTTATCTATGAGCGGACGACGGCCGATCCCCGGCTGGTCGGCGCCTGCGGACTTGGTCGCCGTCCCTCGGGGGCGGTCGAGCTCGGCTACTGGATCGCCCGCGAACATTGGAACCGCGGTTTCGCGACCGAGGCCGGCCTTGCCCTGCTCGACATCGCCGAAGCGCTCGGCCTGGCGCGACTCGAAGCGAGCTATTTCATCGACAATCCGGCTTCGGGCCGCGTGCTCGAGAAGCTTGGCTTCCTCCCCACCGGCCTCGCCGCCCCCCGCTACAGCTGCGCGCGCGGCGACGAGTCGATGGCCCGGCTGTGCTGGAAGTCGCTGGTGGCCGACGAGGAGAAGATCGCGGCGTAGTCAATTGCACCCCGGCGGAAGCAGGGGTGTAGACTAAGCGGCCCGCCGCACCTTCTTCGCGCTGTCGAACGCCGCCCCGCTTGCGTCCTCATAGGCCGCAATTAGCGCGCGATCGTCGATCTTCCAGGGGTGAAACCCCGGCAGGAAATAGGCCAGCCAGGCGGCAAGGATCTTGCGCATCATGCCGGGTGATCCCAGCGCATACCACGCCAGCCGGCCCCAGGCCCGCGGCCCTTCGACCCCGTCCTGGCGCATCAGCTCCAGCGCTCCAGCGGTCCGGTCGACGACGAAATTGCGCGTCACGTAGAGCATCACCAGCGCCTTGACCTTCCACCGTTTCCACCGCGTCCAGTCCTTGGTCGCATGCAGCCAGGTGTCGAACGCGACGCCCTTATGCTCGATCTCCTCGGAGGCATGCCATTTCCACAAATTCGCGGTCGCTTCGTCGGCGCCTTCCAGATGCCGCGGATCGACCAGCAATTCGTGCGCCAGGATGGCGGTGAAATGCTCCAGTGCCATGGTCGCCGCCAGGCTGACGATCTTGGGCTTCGACCGGGTGATCGCCAGGCGCTTCTCGACCTGCGCCTCGAGCGCGGTCAGATCATAGCCCGAGTTGGCGGCGCGGCGGTTGAAGGCAAGATGCTCGCGGCTGTGGACCACTTCCTGGGTGGTGAAATTCCTGATGTCTTCGGCCAGCTTGGAGTCGGCCCCGTCACGGAAGGCGCGCACGCTTTCGACGAAGAACGCCTCGCCCACCGGGAAGGTCGCCGACAACGCATTGTACATCGCGGTCGCCTCGACCTTGCCGCCATGCCACAGCCGCGGCGTTGCATCCTCGCGCCCGAAGCGGCGATCGCGCGGGGTGATGGTCAGGTCGGTCGGCGTCACACTGCGCGTATCACTTGCGACGATCATGGAAGCACTCCAAGGCTTGAGCATGCAACATGGCACTAACTGACATAAATGTCAATTACTCCGTCCCGCAAACGCCTGACCCAGGAGGAGAGCCGCGCCGCGGCGGTCGCCGCCGCCCGGGCGCTACTGCTTGACCAGGGCGCCGCCGCCATCACCTTGAAGGCGGTCGCGGCCAAAGTCGGCCGCACCCATGCCAATTTGCTCCATCATTTTGGTTCGGTCGCGGGGCTCCACCGCGCGCTGGCGGAGGATATCGCCGCCACCGTTTCGGCCTCGATCAGCAGCGCCATCGCCCGCCGCCGCCAGGGCCTCGCCACCGAGCGCGACGTGGTCGATGCGATGTTCGACGCCTTTACCGATCAGGGCGCGGGCGAGCTGATCGGCTGGATCGCCCTCACCCGCCAGCGCGACGCATTGAAGCCGGTGATCGACACCATATCCGCGATCGTCGCCGATTTTCGGGCCGTCGGCGACACCCGCCCGATGGACAAGGTCACGCTCGGGCTGGTCCTGCTTGCGATCGGCGACAGCCTCGTGGGCCAGGAGGTCGCCCAGGGCGTCGGCCAACCCCGCTCCGAAATCCGCGACCTCGCCGTGCGTCAGATCGGGGCGATGGTCACCCCAGCGCCCCCCCGGGCCTGACCCTCCCCCCGACGATCTACTCGGTCGCCGGCTTTGCCCGGTCGCCATGGCGTTCGCTGCCCGGTTGCGGAAGCATTGGTTCAACCATTCGCATATAGATGACGGCACTCGGCGCGGTGATCGAAGGGGTGGCCGAGGTGGCGGTGAAGGTGATCGCGGTGGCAATTGTGGCGCCGCCCAGCCCGAGCACCTGCCACCAGGTCGGCCGGCCCAGCCGCGGACGACGCCAGCCGCCGACGTCGGCAACTACCCAGCTCATGTCCGGCGGAGGGGGCGGCGGCGAGCTCTTGCGCTGCGGTGGCGGCGACGTGACCCCGGCCGCCCGATCTCGATCATATCGCGCCCGCCGCTCGGGATCGCGCAGGCAGGCATAGGCCTCGTTGATCGCCTTCGCCCGCGCGCCCGCCCCGCGCGAGCCGTTCACGTCGGGATGATAGCGCCGCATCAACGCTCGATAGGCCGCCCGAATTGTCCTGCCATCCGCATCCGGCGCGACGCGCAGGGTCGCATAATGGTCGTCCATGCCCATGGGGTGAGAATAACCATTATTACGCGCCCATCAATGCGGGCCGACAAGCACCGCCAGCGTCGGTTTTCGAGCCATTGCGGGCATTGGCCAGGTCGGGGAGCATGAGTTGCTGAGGAGAGCGGCAACGTCCTCTCGTTGTTGATGTTTCGGATTTATTTGACGTGGCGTGAGGTTCGGCCCAAGCTTCCCATGCTGCATCCAGCGGCCGAATAACGGGATCCCATGTCAGCCGCTGATCAATCATCGTCCACAGAGGCTGAGCGCCTGGCGGCTGTTCGACGGTACGACATTCTCGACAGTCCACCGGATGGCGCCTTTGATCGTATCACGGCGCTTGCCGCCCGCCGCTTCGGGGTTCCGATCGCCATCATCAGCATCGTCGATGAAGACCGAATATGGTTCAAGTCTCATCACGGCTTGCCAGTAGAGCAAATCGACCGTGAGCCGGGGTTATGTGCCTCGGCCATCCTCGGGGACACACCCTATTTGATCGAGGACGCGAGGAATGATCCGCGGTCGTTGGCGAATCCGCTTGTCGCAGGTGAATTTGGCCTGCGTTTCTACGCCGCGGTTCCGTTGCGGACGAGCGATGGTCACAATCTTGGCACCTTGTGCGTAATCGACAAGGAGCCTCGCCCGATCGAACAAGAACAGATTGAGGATCTGAAGGATCTTGCTTCGATAGTGATGGATCAGCTTGAACTTGGCCTGTCGTCCCGGCGCGCCGTGGGGAAGGCGAACCTGATGGCGAAGGAGATCGATCATCGGGTGATGAATAGTCTTCAGTTCGTTTCGGGCTTGCTCAACATGCAGAGTCGATCGCCCGAGGTGGGCGCGGCTGCCGCTCACCTTGAGGTAGCGGCCCATCGCGTTGCTGCCGTGGCGCAGGTTCATCGCCATTTTTATGCGGATACAGCGGACGAAGTGTCGTGCGTCGCCTACCTGCGGCGACTGTGCGACGACCTCGCGGCTATCCTCGGTCGCGAGGTGGTCGTTACGGGCGATGAGGACATGGTACCGGCGACTTCAATCCAACCGATCGGATTGATTACCAACGAGCTCGTGACAAATGCCGCGAAGCACGGCGCTGGTAAGATCGACGTGGCATTTCAAGCGTCAGCCGACGTAAATCGGCTGATCGTCTGCGACGAAGGGAACGGATTGACGGAAGACTTCGATCCGCACTCAGCGAACGCGGGTCTGGGGATGCAGGTAATCACCACGCTCGTAAAGCAACTCAGAGGCACGCTCGCTGCTGGTCCGCGGGCGGACGGGGGCCGGAGCTTGCTTCACCGTACAATTTGCGCGCACGTGATTGATGTCCGCTTTCCCCCCAAAGCGGGCATTAGGATGCCACCCAACCTAATTCAGTAGAGTTTACTTTCCTACACGAACCTTTTAGGTTAACGCAGGTCGCATGGGCGATCATTCTCAAGGCGTTGCTATTCCAAGCGCGAGCCGCGGTTTAGACGCGGGGCCCCCGGGAAAACGAAAGGTCGCACAACGTAGTGCGACTTTTGCGACCTTTTCGGGTCGAACATCGATGAAGTCGATACCCCCTGGGTCGGGCCCCATCCGTCAACGTCGCATCGAAAGCCGCCCCCGCCCTCGCCTTCCGCGACCCTCTCGGCTAAGGGCGCGCGATGCATTTTCTCGATCAGGCGAAGATTTTCATCAGCAGCGGCGCGGGCGGTCCCGGGGCGGTCAGCTTCCGGCGTGAAAAGTTCATGGAATATGGCGGGCCGAACGGCGGCTATGGCGGCAAGGGCGGCGACATCATCTTCACCGCGGTGGCCGGGCTCAATACGCTGATCGATTTCCGCTACACCCAGCATTTCCGCGCCCCGCGCGGCAAGGGCGGCGCGGGGTCGAACATGACCGGCGCGGGCGGCAAGGACCTGGTCATCAAGGTCCCGGTCGGCACCCAGATTCTAGCCGACGACGAGGAGCGCAGCCTGCTTGCCGACTTCACCAAGGAAGGCCAGACGCATCACCTTCCTCAAGGGCGGCGACGGCGGGCGCGGCAATGCCAGCTACAAGACCTCGACCAACCGCGCCCCGCGCCAGCATGGCGTCGGCTGGCCGGGCCAGGAAATGTATGTCTGGCTGCGGCTGAAACTGCTCGCCGACGTGGGGCTGGTCGGGCTTCCCAACGCCGGCAAATCGACCTTCATCAACGCCGTCACCAACGCCGGTGCCAAGGTCGGCGCCTACGCCTTCACCACCCTCCGCCCGCAGCTTGGCGTGGTCAGCCACCAGGGCCGCGAGTTCGTCGTCGCCGACATTCCCGGCCTGATCGAGGGCGCGGCCGAGGGCGCCGGGATCGGCGACCGCTTCCTCGGCCATATCGAGCGCTGCCGCGTCCTGCTCCACCTGGTCGATGCCAATGACGTCGATGTCGCCACCAGCTACCGGATCGTCCGCGACGAGCTCGATGCCTATGGCGAAGGCCTGCTCGACAAGCCGGTAGTGGTTGCCTTGAACAAGGTCGACACGCTCGATGACGAGTTGATCGCCGCTCTGTCCGCCGAGCTTGCCGAAGCCAGCGGGGCGGAGGTGTTCGCGATCAGCGCGGCGGGCGAGACCGGGCTCGAGGCTGTGCTCGACCGGCTGACCGAGGCGATGGGCCCGGCGCAGCAGGGCCGCGATGTCGAGAGCGACCTCGACGACCTCCCCGACTGGTCGCCGATCTAGTCCGTGAAACTGGCAGTCACAGGGGCAACCGGGTTCGTCGGCGGGCATCTGCTCGACGCCGCGGACGCCGCCGGCCATTCGGTCGCCGCCCTTGCCCGTCGTCCGCAGCCGTCGCGTAAGGGTGTCGACTGGGTGGCGGGTTCGCTCGACGCCCGCGCCGCGCTGGAGCGCCTCGTCGAAAACGCCGATGCCGTGATCCACGTCGCCGGGGTGGTCAACGCCCCCGACGCGGCGGGGTTCGAGGCGGGCAATGTGCTGGGCACCGGTGCGGTACTGGCAGCGGCGGAAAAGGCCGGGATCGCCCGCTTTGTTCACGTCAGCTCGCTTGCCGCCCGTGAGCCGCAGCTGTCGCAATATGGCGCGTCCAAGGCCCGTTCCGAAGCGCTCGTCGCCGCCTCACCGCTGTCCACCGTCGTCGTCCGCCCGCCCGCGATCTATGGCCCCGGCGACCGCGAATTGCTCGAGATGTTCAGGATGGCAGCGCGCGGGCTCGTCCTGCTTCCCCCCGCCGGTCGCCTCTCCCTGCTCCACGCCGCCGACCTTGCCCGCCTGCTGCTTGCCCTCGCCGACCCGACCGCAACCACGGGCGTCATGGAGCCTGACGACGGCCACCCGGCCGGCTGGACCCACCGCGAATTCGGCGCGATGCTGGGGGACGCGGTCGGGCGGAAGGTGCGACTGGCCGTCCATGCCGGCTCTGGTCATGCGCGCCGCCGCCCGGGCCGACCGGATTGTCCGCGGCGCAAAGGCGAAGCTGACCCCCGATCGGGCCGCCTATTTCTGTCATCCCGACTGGGTGGCGAATCCCGACCACGCCGTCCCCGCTGGCCTGTGGCACGCGGCGGTCCCCACCCCGCAAGGCCTTGCCGACACCGCCGCCTGGTATCGCTCGGAAGGCTGGCTCTAGCGGATGAACACGAGGTCGACGACCAGCGCGACTGCGGTCACGATCATCCCGCACAGGAAGAAGGTGAAGCTCCAGTACAGCCAGCGATACTTGTCGTCGCGCAGGATGTGGCCGTGGTCCCACAGGTCGCGGGCCAGCCGCCGGTATGTCTCCTCCTCGGAGCTCAGCACCTTCATCACCTCGTCGACATATTCTTCGCGCGGGCAGTCGATATAGCTGCCGAAAAACAGGATGTTGACCTTCTTGCCGGGGATCGGGACCTTGGATTTCCGCATCCGGTTGGGGCGCACCGTCATGACCCCGAACAACGTCGCGATGAACGAGAAGCTGGTCAGCACCAGCAGCGGGAAATTGGCCTTGCCCTCGGCGATGCTGCCGATCGACAGCGAGAACACGACGAAGCTCGCGCCGAGCAAAATCGAAGCCTTGCTGTCGGCCATTTCGGACAGGGTCATGTTGGTCGCATTGGCCGCCATCAGGAGGTTGTGGACCTCCTTCGGAAATTCATAATCGGGATCGCCCGGCGCCAGCTTGCGCGGTTCCGCCGCCGCGAGCGGGCTCTTGACGGGTTCTGGCTCGCTGTCGCTCATCACGCCCCCTCAACGCACGCCGGTCGCGACGAACGCGATCACACTGGCCACCAGCCCGAGAATGAAAATCGAATATGCATATTTCAGCAAGCGATATTTCTTGTGCGCCAGCACCTGGCCGTTCTGGTAGACATCGCGGGCGACCATCGCGAGAAACTTCTCCTGGTCGGCCAGCCGGTCCATCATCTCGGCGACATATTCCTCTTCCTTCATCTCGGCAAAGCCGCCGAAGAACATCAGGTTGCGCTCGCCCTGAAGATCCCTGGCGGCATGGATCGTCGGCATCACCGCGATCGCCGAAATCACCGCCGCGAGGAAGGCCGACACGGCCAGCACCAGCAACGCCGGCGGCAAGTGCCCCCGCGCCGTTCCCTGCGCCACGCAGATCGTGAACACCACGAACGACGCGCCCATCATCATGCTCGCCTTGCGGTCGGCCATCGCCGAGAGATGATATTGCGCCAGGCTTGCGGTACGGATCGCCTGCACCGCGTCGCCGCCGAATTTCCGTGCCTCCGCCATCTTCCCCCGCCCTCTTTGCGCCCCATTCGATTGCGAAAGCGCAGCTGCCAAGACTAGGACCCGCCCATGACCGACCGAGCGAAACCGACGCCAGGGTGATGAGCCCTCATCGAGCCCTTCAACAAGAAGGGCGTCGCGGTCGGCGACGACGACGCGGTTCGCCCAGGACCTCGAATGGGACAGCCTGACGGTGCTCGATTTCGTCGCCGACGATCGAGGACGAGTTCGACATCCTCATCACCATGAACCAGCAGGCCGAGATCGAGACTGTCGGGCAGCTGGTCGACGCGGTCGGCGAAGCTCAAGGCCGCGCTGGATGGGCGACCTGCTGTCGACAAGTTCGATCCGCTGATCGACGCAGCGCGAGGCGCTGCTGTCGACCGGCATGACCGATCCGTTCAACCTGGTGATGGAGCGTGTCGTCTCGCCCGACCGTGGCGATCTGCAACGGCCGCGAGACGATCCTGCTCGGCACCTACAATTACATGGGCATGACGTTCGATCCCGACGTCATCGCGGCGGGCAAGCAGGCGCTCGACGACTTCGGCTCGGGCACGACCGGCAGCCGCGTGCTCAACGGCACCTATGCCGGGCACAAGGCGTGCGAGGAGGCGCTCAAGGACTTCTACGCGATGGACCATGCGATGGTCTTCTCGACCGGCTACCAGGCCAATCTCGGGATCATCTCGACGATCGCCGGCAAGGACGATTACATCATCCTCGACATCGACAGCCATGCCTCGATCTACGACGGCTGCGCGCTCGGCAACGCCAAGATCGTGCCGTTCAAGCACAACGACGTCGAGGCGCTCGAAAAGCGCCTGAAGCGCGTTCCCGAAGGTGCCGGCAAGCTGGTCATCCTCGAAGGCGTCTATTCGATGCTCGGCGACATCGCGCCGCTGAAGGAAATGGTCGCGGTCGCCAAGGCGGCGGGCGCGATGGTGCTGGTCGACGAGGCGCATTCGATGGGCTTCATCGGCGAGAACGGCCGCGGCGTCGCCGAAGCGCAGGGCGTGATCGACGACGTCGACTTCATCATCGGCACCTTTTCGAAGTCGGTCGGCACGGTCGGCGGCTTCTGCGTCTCCAACCATCCCAAGTTCGAAATCCTGCGGCTGGTCTGCCGTCCCTACGTCTTCACCGCATCGCTGCCGCCGTCGGTCGTCGCGACCGCGGCGACCTCGATCCGCAAGCTGATGCACGGCGCCGACAAGCGCGCGCATCTGTGGGAGAATCAGCAAGAAGCTGCACGCCGGGCTGAAGGCGCTCGGCTTCCAGCTCGGCACCGACGACGCCGCAATCGGCGATCATCGCGGTGATCATGCCCGACCTGGAGCAAGGCGCGGCGATGTGGGAGGCGCTGCTCCACGAGGGGCTCTACGTCAATCTCGCGCGGCCCGCCGGCGACGCCCGGCCAACATGACCCTGCTGCGCTGCTCGCTGTGCGCCGAGCATTCGGCCGAGCAGGTCGACGAGATCCTCGGCATGTTCGACGCGGCGGGGCGTGCCACCGGCTGCATCGACTGATGCGGCTGGACTCTTTCGCTCGCGCCAAGCGAGCGAGCTAGAGCGGTCGTCATGAGATCACGGGGACGACAGCCGGTTCGACTGGCGCGGGGGTTGGCGCGGCCGCGGATCGCCTTGCTCGCCGCCCTCGTCCTGCTCGGCATGGTGGTCCTGGTCGCGATGTCGAACACGCGCGCGACGAGGCGCTCGACGGCGAGCGTCATGCCTACGACGTGACGCTGGTCACCCGCGATCGTCGACGTCCAGCATCTCGCGGGCCGAGGCGGCGCTCGGTCGCTTCGTGCTCGACGAGCAGGTCGAGACCAGCGGCAACATCTATTACAGCCAGTGGCGGCTTGCCGGTCAGCAGATCGACCAGCTCGCAGGCGCTGGTTCGCAACAACCCCGCGCAACGCGAGCGCGTGGCCGAGCTACGAGCAGCTTTATCGCCAGCGCGGCGAAGAGTTCGGCGCTTGCCGGCGCGCGCCGCCGTGCTCGAAGCAGGGCGAGGGCGGAACGGCGCTATTATTTCGCCGCCGGCAAGACCGACAACTCGGGAAATGCTCGACAAGAAGCTCGACGAGATCGCCGTCGGCCGAGCGCCAGTCGCTTCGCCGAGCGCATCGCCGAGAGCCAGATTCTTCACCGCCGAGGCCGACCGGCTGACCGATTATCTGAGCTGGCTCGGGCTGATCGTCGGCGCCGGGGCGATCTTCCTCGGCTGCGTCGCGGTCCAGGCGCTGCGCCAGAACGCGGCCGCGCGGCGCGAGGCCGAGAGCGAAGCCGAACGCGCCGCAGCTGCTCGAGGAGGCCGTGCGCGACCGGACGCAGGAATTGTGGGAAGCCAACCAGGCGCTCGAAGACCGAAGCGATCGAGCGCCAGGCCGCCGAAGCCCAGCTTCGCCAGGTCCAGAAGATGGAAGCGGTCGGCCAGCTGACCGGCGGCATCGCGCACGACTTCAACAATATGCTCGCGGTCGTCGTCGGCGGGATCGATCTTGCCCGGCGCCGCCTGAACGGCCCGCGCAAGGAAGTCATGCACCACCTCACCAATGCGATGGAGGGCGCCACCCGCGCCGCCGCGCTGACCCGTCGCTTGCTGTCCTTCGCCCGTTCCGAGCCGCTTGCTTCCCGAGCGCGTCGAAAGCGGCGAACTGGTCGGGCGGCATGTCGCGAACTGCTCGACCGCACGCTGGGCGAGCGGATCCGCGTCGAGACCCGGCTGGACGCCGCGATGCCTGGCCGATCTTCGTCGATCCGCACCAGCTGGAAAATGCGATCCTCAACCTCGCGGTCAACGCCCGCGACGCGATGGACGGCGAAGGGCAACTGACCATCGCCATCCGACAACGTGACGATGGCCGCCAACGCGGTCGGCGACATCCAGCCTGGCGAATATCTCAAGATTTCGATCACCGACACCGGCTGCGGCATGAGCCAGGAAGTGATCGAGCGCGCGTTCGAACCATTCTTCACCACCAAGCCGGTCGGCAAGGGCACCGGGCTTGGGCCTCAGCCAGATCTTCGGCTTCGCGCATCAGTCGGGAGGCGAAGTCGGGATCGACAGCGTAGCTCGGCAAGGGCACGACCGTGTCGCTCTATCTGCCGCGCACCAAGGCGCAGCGCGCCCGTCCGGCTCCAGCCCGCAGCGCCAGCGGCCGCGAAGCAGGAGCCGACCGTGCCCGGCGCGCGCATCCTGCTGGTCGAGGACGATCCGCGGGTGCGCACCGCCACCGTCGGGGCGCTCGAGGACCTCGGCTACGAGCCGATCGCCTGCTCGAGCGGTGCCGAGGCGATCGCGGCTGTTCGACGGCGAGACCTTCGACCTCGTCATCAGCGACGTCATCATGCCCGAAATGACCGGGCCCGAACTGATCCGGATCATCGCGGCGCGGCGGCCCGACATCGCGGTGCTGTTCGTCACCGGCTATGTCGGGCGATGGCGAAGGCGACGATCTGGTCGGGTACGAATTGCTGCGCAAGCCGTTCACCGTCGTCGGCGCTGGCGCCTCGGTCGCGGCCGCGCTGTCCCGCCAGCCCGATCCGGCTAGCGGATCGCCCCCGATTTCAGGAGCCGCGGCAACAGGCTGATCGCGGCCGAGCAACGGGTGACGCCGCTGCCATGGCTTGAGCTGCGAAGTCGGTGCCGGCGTGGCGATTGATCTTCCACGCGATATAATCCGCGCCCCCGGCATAGGTCGCGCTGGCCTTGGCCAGCCGCAGAACCGACAGCGCCTTGCCCTCGATGCGCCGCCGCGCCCAGCCGCCCTGCATTGTCGACCAATGAGCGGCGCCGCCGGCGCTGCCGAACGCGGCGTAGCGGTCGGGATCGGCTTCGACGACCGACTGGCTGCGCCCCTTGCGCTCGGCGCGCAGCTCGGCCGAATAGGTCAGCGCAAAGGCGCGCCGCCACCAGTCGAGCAGGTCTTCGCGCTCGATCGCGGCCCGGCCGCGCCAAGCAAGGTCGGTGCGGCCCGCGCGACCGCCGTCGACCGCCGCGTCGCGCGCCGCTCATCGCTTCGCCCACACCAGCCGCGACGGCTGGGCGAAGCGCGCCCAGACCGACACGTTGCGCGTCTCCGGCCCGTTGAGCCGGTGAAAATCGGCCTCGCTCAGCACCGCATATTTGGCGGCCAGGCCGTCATGCGTCGAACGGAAAGACGTTGGGCGGGATCAGGCGGTTGGCGGTCGCCAGCCACGCGCTTGGCATAAGCGCGCGCGATAGTCGGACACGATCAGGTAGAAATCGAGCATCAGCCCGTCGAGCTGGCGTCTCGCGCAGGCACGAGCCGTAGAACAGCACCGCGCGGCTGGCGTCGCCGTGCTGCGCCGCGATTGCGACGGCCATTGCCGACACGCTGGGATCGACCGGCTCGGCCAGTTCCTCGGCGACCAGCGTCGCGAAGGTCGCTCATGACGGGCTCAGGCGGCGAGGCGGACGAACGACAAGGGCGCGGCGCGGCGGAGGAAGATCGGCATGCCGATTTCGGCGCTGAACGTCTCGCCGTCGAGGATCACCTGGCTCGAATCGCCCTCGATGCTGATCTCGTCGGCTTCCTCGACATGCACGCCCTGCATGCTTGCGCGTGCCCAGCTTGCCGCCGAGGCTGGCGAAGAAGGCATTGAGCAACGAACCGGCGCGCTGCTCGACCGCGACGAACTTGAGCGTTCCCCGCGCCCTGCCCGTCCGAGCTCGCCCGACAGCAGCAACTTCTCCAGCGTGGTCACCGCAAGCAATGCGAAGCGACCGGTGATCTCCGCCTCCCTTGCGCACCGAAATGCTGAGTGGGCGCGGATCGGGCGGCAGGAAGCTGGCGCGCAGCCCGAACACCTGGCGAAGCACGACTGCAAAAGCGGTCAGCACGTGGCTGAGGCCGTTGGGCAGGCCGAGCGGATAGATGCGATTGCGGCAGTAAAGCATGATGTCGGCCAGCCCGGCACCGCCGAGGAACATGCCGATCACCGGCTTGCCGCCCTCGGCGTCCGCCCGACAATGCGATCAGCTCGCGCGCGACCAAGTGGGGCGACAGGTCGCCCTGCGCCAGGGCGATCAGCCGCTCGAGGCTGCGCACCGGGTCGCCGTGGACGCCGAGGTCCATCGCAATCAGGTTGGTCTTGCCGCTCGGCAGCACCGCCACCGGGGGCGGCTCGCCGGGCCGAAATGACCGCCATTGTACAATTCGGTCAGCGCCGCCTGGACCGTGCCGTCGCCGCCATTGATGACCAGCAGCTTGGGCTTGACCCGGGCGATCGTCTTCATCGCATCGCCGATCTGGTCGGCGCGCTCGACTTCATAGTGGAAGATGTCGGGATGCTCGGCGCAAAAGGCGCGAATGCGCGGCAACTGGGCGACATTGCCGGTCGACCGCGGATTGGACAGCAAGGCGATGCGCGGCCGGGCGATCAGTCGCGCGCTCTCCGCAACGGGGATGGGCAGCAGTCGACGAGTGATTCGATTAAGCATGATTTTGCACGGTCGGTCCGCGTATAGGCGCCATTCAATCTTTCATGAGCTCATCGGCGCGCTTTGCGGCCAAATGATGGTGTTGGGACGACGAAAGTTGCGCAGCGCGAGCTGATCGATCGCTATCTGGCGAGGACCATCGCCGTTCCGCTGATCGGCACGCTGATGCTCGCGGCGATGTTGCTGGTGCTCGACAAGATGCTGCGGCTGTTCGATTTCGTGGTCAACGCCGGCGGGCCGGTCAGCGTCGTGTGGCGGATGCTGGCCAACCTGCTTCCCGAATATTTCAGCCTCGGCATCCCGATCGGACTGATGCTCGGCATCCTGCTCGCGTTCCGCAAGCTGGCCCTGTCGTCGGAGCTGGACGCGCTGCGCGGCATCGGGATCGGCTTCGGCCGGCTGCTCAAGGTGCCCTATATTTTCGCGGTCGGGCTGATGCTCCTCAACCTGGCGATCGTCGGCTGGGTCGAGCCCTATTCGCGCTATCGCTACGAAGGACTGCGCTTCGACCTTCGCTCGGGCGCGCTCGGGCGCGGCGATCAAGGTCGGCGAGTTCAACAAGCTTGGGCAAGCGCCTGACGCTGCGCATCGACCGCAGCGAGGACGACGGCACGCAGCTGTCGGGCATCTTCATCGCGCTGCGACGACAAGTCGGGGACCGCGATCTCCGCCACCGCCGAGAAGGGCCAATTCCTTGCCACCGACGATCCCGAAACGATCATCTTCCGCCTGAAGAACGGCCGGCTGATCCAGCAATCGCCCAAGTTCCCGACCCCGCGCACGCTGGCGTTCGACAGCTATGACCTGCCGATCAACCTGCCGGCGGGCGACCGCTTCCGCCAGCGCGGCAACGAGCAGGACGGAGCTGACCCTGCCCGAGGTCGCTCGGCACGGCTGTGGCAACGGCAACGACCGAAGAGACCCGTCGCTCGGCCCGGGCCAACCTCAACTTCCGCCTGGTCGAAGTGGTGATGATGCTGATGCTGCCGCTGCTCGCGGTCGCGCTGGCGGTGCCGCCCAAGCGCAGCACATCGTCGCTCGGCATCTTCCTCGCGATCGTGATGGTGGTGACCTATCACAAGATCAACCAATATGCCGCGCAGATGGGAGCGCAGGGCCGGCTCGACCCGATCCTGGCGCTTTGGCTGCCGTTCCTGGTGTTCGTCGTGCTGATCGGCTGGATGTATCATGTCACTCGCCCACCGTCCCGGCGGCCAGCCGATCGGCGCGCTCGAGCGGGCGGCGGCGCGGGTCGGCAAGTGGCTGCGCAAGGCGCTGCCGAAGCGGGAACGGCTGGCGTGATCAATCTCGATTTCCTCCCCTCGCGGCAAATCGCCCTCTACCTGGTCAGGCTGTTCCTGACCCGCAGCGCGGCGGTGCTCGTCCTGCTGGTGATGGTCCTGATGGCGCTCGACCTGCTTGGCGAGTCGGCCAAGATCCTGCGGGTCGAGGGCAATGGCGAGGCCGAATTGTGGCGCTACGTCAGCCTTCGCGTGCCGCTGCTGGTCCAGCGCTTCCTGCCCTTTTCGGTGCTGCTCGGCACCCTGATCGTGTTCACCGGACTCAACCAGCACAGCGAAGTGGTGGCGATGAAGGCCTCGGGCCTGTCGGCGCACCAGATCCTTGCCCCGTTGATCGTCGCCAGCCTCGGCATCGCGGGTCTCGCCTTCGCGTTCAACGAGACTGTCGCGGTCAAGTCAGCGCGGACGGTCAATGCGTGGACCGACAATGACTACGAACCGCTGCAGGCGCGCAGCGATCTATTGTCCAACGTGTGGCTGATGGTCGACGGCGACTATGTCCGCGCACGCCTGGTGGCGGGGCGCGGGGCCAATCTCACGTTGCGGAACGTCCGCTTCTTCGAGCGCAATGGCCCGACGCTTGAGCGCGTTGTCGATATCGACCGCGCCGTGCAGGACGGCCCGCGCTGGCGGCTGGAGAACGTCCGGACCTACGATGCAGGGATGAATGTCGTTCGGCGGCAAGCGATTGCCTATGGGCTCGACGGTGTCGACCCCGACCGCTTCACCCTGGCAAAAGTCGATCCCGACGAACATAGCTTCGCCGACCTGCGCCAGTCGATCGCCGAACTCGAAGCGGTCGGGCGCGCCACCGACGAAGCGCGGTCGGGCCTGTGGCACAAGCTCAGCGGCCCGCTGTCGGTGGTTCTGATGCCGCTGCTCGCCGCGCTGGCCGCTTTCGGCCTGGCTCGATCGGGACAGGTGCTGCTCCGCGCCGCGGCCGGCATGGCGCTGGGCTTCGCCTATTTCGTGGTCGACAATTTGAGCCTCGCGCTCGGCAATGTCGGCGCCTATCCGGCCTTCCTCGCCGCCTTCGCGCCCTTTTTCCTGTTCCTGCTGATCGGCGAAAGTCTGTCTGATCAGGAGCGAGGAGTAGAACCCCCGCGCCATGAGCTGACCCACAGCCGCCCGACCAACGGCCATAGCCCGCCATAATTGGCGCCATGATAGGCCGAATCGACCCCCATTTCAGTGGCCAGCCGGCGATGCGCCAAAGGCAGCGCGTGATAGGGAATGCCCGGCAGCAGATGGTGCAGCGCGTGATAGCGAAGGCCCACCGGCGCCCACAATTCCGCCCAGATGCCCGGCGGTGGCACGTTGACGGTGTCGAGATACTGGTCGGTGACCGTCATCGCCTCGCCGTCATTCTCCCACAGATGCGCCACAAGCGTGCGGACTTGGTTGAGCAGCATCACCCCCGACGCGACGCCGAGGAAGATCAGGAAGGCGCGCAACGGCACGATGCCGGTCGCGGCCATCGTCAGCAGGGCGATCGCCCACAGGCTCGCCGCGCCCTCCATCCACGCCCATTGCCGCGCAAACTCGCCTTCGGGCCGCTTCCGGCGGAATAGGGGATTGATCTGCAGCCCCGAGAAGCGCCCGACCACCAGCGTGCGCAGCGGCGGGATCAGCAGCGACAGCGGGGTCAGCACGGCATAGCGGAAAATCAGCGCGACCGGCGCCAGCAGCGGCGGCGAGCACGAAAACCGGCAGGGTCCAAGGCTTCATCAGCGCCAGCGGGAGATATTCGGGATCCTCGACCGTGCCATAGCGGATCTTGGCATGGTGCATGTTGTGGATGCCCTCGTACATGAACGAGGGCACGAACAACGGCACGCCGACCAGCGCATTCCAAGCCAGCTTGAAGCCCGGCAGGCTTCCGGCCTTCAAATGGGTGATTTCGTGAATGAACAGCCCCGCTCGATACAGCGCGAGCACCGCCACCAGCCCGGCGACCAGCATCAGCGGAACCGACGCGGCAAGGACTGCCAGCGCCAGCGCGCCATATCCGACCAGTGCCGAGCCGATCATGTCGATCCAGTAGATCGCCTTGCTCGGGGCATTGAGCTCGCGCGTCAGATCGGCCGCGGCGCGCAGCATCGCCTTGTCGTCGCCGCGGCGGCGAAGACTGGCGTCGGCCCTGCCCGCGGGGGCGGCGTCCTTGGTGAGCGTCATGCTGGTCATAGCGTTCGAATGCCGTGAGATAGTGGCATCAACATGGCGTTTAAAGCACGGCCGGTGAACCCGAGGTGACAAGCCACGGGCGGTTCGCTAGCCCTTGGGGCCGATGAGTGACCTCGACATCCGCCCCGTTTCCTCTGCCCGGGACCGCAAGGCGTTCGTCGATTTTGCATGGGAAATCTATCGCGACGACCCGGCCTGGGTCCCGCCGCTCAAGAGCGAAGTCCACGCCCTGCTCGATCCCAAGAAGAATCCGTGGTTCGGCCACGGACGCGCCACCCTCTTCCTGGCCGAGCGCGGCGGCCGCGTCGTTGGGCGGATCAGTGCCCAGATCGACGACCTCGTGCAGATTCATATGGAGCCCGATCTCGGCCAATGGGGTCTGTTCGAAGCGGTCGACGGTGACGTCTGCGGCAGCGCTCATCGCCCACGCCGAACAATGGCTCCGCGACCAGGGCATGACCAAAGCGCTCGGGCCGATCTCGATCTCGATCTGGGACGAGCCCGGACTGCTGATCGACGGGTTCGACCAGCCGCCGATGGTCATGATGGGCCATCACCGCCCGGAATATCGCGCCTGGATCGAAGCCGCAGGCTATCTGAAGGCGAAGGACCTCTACACGTACGAGCTCGACATCCGCCTCGACATGGTCCCGCTGATCGACCGATTGATCAAGGCGGGCGAGAAGAACCCGCGAATCCGCATCCGCGAGGTCGACAAGTCGAAGTTCGACGCCGAAGCGGCGATCATTCTTGGCCTGCTCAACGACGCCTGGTCGGAAAATTGGGGTTACGTCCCGCTGACCGAGGCCGAGATCGCGTATGCCGGCAAGAAGCTGAAACCAATCATCTACGAGGATCTGGTCCGCATCGCCGAGGTCGATGGCGAGCCCGCCGCGTTCATGATCACCATCCCCGACATCAATGAGCTGATCGCCGACCTAGACGGCCGCCTGTTCCCGTTCGGCTGGGCGAAACTCCTCTGGCGCCTGCGCAATCCGCGCACCCGCCGCGTGCGCGTGCCGCTGATGGGAGTCGCGAAGAAGTGGCAGGGCAGCCGCCTCGCCGGGCAATTGGCCTTCATGCTGATCGAATTCACCCGCCGCGTGTGCGTTGCCAAATATGGCGTCCACACCGGCGAGTTCGGTTGGGTGCTCGAGGACAATCAGGGCATGATGTCGATCGCCCAGCTGCCCGGCGCCAACATCAACCACACATATCGGATTTACGCGAAGACGCTCTAGATGAGCTCGATGCACACCGGCGCATGGTCGGAAGCTTTCTCCTCCGCCCGAGCCCATTTGTGGACCTCGGCCGCCTGCAATCGGTCGGCGACCTGCGGCGAGCAAAGCAAATGATCGATCCGGAACCCCGCGTCGCGCTGCCAGGCGCCTGCCTGGTAATCCCAGAAAGTGAACAGCTTGGGCTCGTCGGGGTGGAGCGCGCGAAGCGCGTCGGTGTACCCCAGGTTGACGATTCGCCGGAACGCCGCCTGACTTTCGGGCTGGAACAGGGCATCCTCCTTCATCGCCCGCCGCGAGAACGTATCGCGATCCTCGGGGATGACATTGTAATCGCCGGCCAGCACCACCGGCCGCTCGAGCGCCAGTAAGTCCGCTGCGCGCGCGCCGAGCCGTTCCATCCATTTCAGCTTGTAATCGAACTTCTCGGTGCCGATCGGGTTGCCGTTGGGAAGATAGATGGACGCAATGATCACGCCGTCGATCTCCGCCTCGATGTAACGGCTGTGACTGTCGTCGGGATCGCCGGGGAGGCCGATCTGGCGAAGCTCGGGCACCCCGCCGCAAGCCAGGATCGCGACCCCGTTGAAGCCCTTCTGCCCATGCCACACCGCATGGTATCCGGCTGCCTCGATGTCGCCGATCGGCAGCGCGTCGTCAGCGCACTTCAATTCCTGGAGGCAGACCACGTCGGGTTTTTCGCGATCTAGATATTCGACCAGCCGCGGCAGGCGGGCGCGGATTCCGTTGAGATTGTAGGTGACGAGCTTCACTAGACCGAGAAGCTCGATCCGCAGCCGCAGCCCGAGGCCGCATTGGGGTTGGTGACCTTGAACGCCGAACCGCCCAGATCCTCGACATAATCGACCGCCGAACCGGTTAGCAGGTCGAGGCTGACCGGATCCACAACCAGGGTCACGCCGTCGGTCACACTGCGGGCATCATGTGGCTCGGGAGTGCCGAGGGCGAAGACATAGGAGAAGCCGGCGCATCCGCCGCCATCCACGGACAGTCGCAAAATCGGTGGTTTTCCTTGCTTTGCAGCGATGGTCGCGACGCGCCGTGCGGCGGCGACGGTCAGGGATACGGGGTTGGTCACGGATTGGAGATAGGGCGCGCGGCCCCGGGCGGCAAGGTTAGCGGCGGACCGGTCCGCCAAGCGCCACGGCATGCGCGTCCATCGGCGCATTGCCCCCGCCCTTCTGCATGGCGAGCAGGTAATCGGTCGACTTCATGAACGGGATCGGATTGACCGCCTTGCCCTCGATCCGCACTTCATAGTGAAGGTGGCTGCCGGTCGACCGCCCGGTCGAGCCCATGCGGCCGATCAGTTGGCCGCGGGCCACGCGCTGTCCGGCGGAGACGAGCAACGCCGAGAGATGGCCGTAGCGGGTTTCGACGCCGCGCCCGTGGTCGAGCTTGATGAGGTTGCCATAGCCGCCGCTGTTGTAACCCGAGGCGCTGACCACGCCGTCGGCGGTGGCATAGATCGGCGTGCCGACCGGGCCGGCGAGATCGATCCCCATGTGACGCGCGGCACCGCCGCCGAACGGATCGGAACGAACGCCGTAGCCCGAGGTGAAGGCGGCCATGCGAACCGGCTTTTCCGACGGCACGGCGATCGCGCCGACCGACAGATTGTCGAGCTTCTTCCAGCTCGAGAAAAGTTGCTTGAACGTCGAATCGCTATCGGCCTTGACCGGTTCGTAGGGGCCGCCCTGCCCGAGCTGGGCGGCGGCGCTGGTGGTTGCGATCTGACGCAGGATGGCGGGATCGACGTCATGGCCGGCGAGCATCGAGGCAAGCAATTGCTGGCGCTGTTCGATGATCCGCACCTTCTGCTCGGTCATCGAGGCAAGGCGCGCCATGTCGTCGGAGGCGGTGGCGATCACGGTCGGCGCGGTCGACGGGGAAAGAAAACGGACCAGCGAGAAGACGGAGAAAGCGACAAGGAGACCAAGGACCAGGGCGAAGAGCAGTTGCAGGTTGCTCGACAGTCGGAGGCGGCGAAGCTGGCGACCGTCATGGACGAACAGGTCGCGGTCGCGAAACAACGCGCTCGATGCTGTCGACAAAGTGGTCATTGGATCGTCGCTCCCATATTTCGTTCGCACACCGCGCTGGGATGGCCCAAGCGGCGTTGGTACAAGCTTCAAAACAGGAGCTTCCCCGCCCCAATTCCGGCCACACGTTTGCCCACGTTTGGCTGGAGCGAAGAGTTGTCCCCGAATGGTTAAGCAATTCAACCTCTTGTTCCGGTGTTAAGGGTGAGCCGCTGAGGTCGTGGGACGAAACGAGGATTATTGTTGCTCTGGATCAGCTTTCCAAGAGGGTTTGTGAGAGGAACGAGGGCACTTTCGCCCGCATTTCGCCGCAATTCGCTGCCCACGAATCTTCCGGATGGCGATGATATTGCCCGCCTAAGGAACGCTCTTGGTCCAGTCGTAGGGAGCGCCGGTTTCGCCCAGGATGAAGCGCACGATGGCGGGAAAGGCGGCTTCGGCGCGAACGTCGTTGGAGAGCAGGACGACGCAGCGTTCGCGTGCCTCGACGCAGATCCAGCTGTTGCCCGTCGTGTCGTTATGCCCGCCTTTCTCGAACCCGCGGCCTTGCGGCCCGGTGAAGACGATTACGCCAAGCCCGGCAGCGAGATCAGGGCGTCGCTGCCGCGTGGGCAATTCGGGCTGAAGCGTCGGGAATTGGGTGACAGTAGTGATCGGCAGTTGCGGCCGAGTCATTTCGGCGCGAGACTTCCTCGTCAGCCCCTCCCCCCGGGCGAAGGCGGCGGCGAACCGGGCGAAGTCGGCGATAGTGGTGTCCATCGATCCGGCGGCGCGCACCCGGCTGCGCTCGTCATGGGGTTCGACCTTGCCCGCCATGTCCCAGCCGTCGGCGAGGTTGCGGCGAAAATCGGGCCGCCAGATCATCGATGTGTTGCGCATGCCGAAGCGGTCAAACACCCGCCGCTGCATTTCCTTGCCGAGATCGAGCCCGAGCCCGCGTTCGAGCACGAACTGGAGCAAAATGAAGCCATCGCCCGAATAAGCGTAGCGCGCGCCCGGAGCGAAGTGGAAGCGCAGCTTGCCGTCGGGCTCAAGAAAGCCGAAATTGGCGAAGCCCGGGCTGTGGGTGAGCAGGATGCGCGGGGTCAGTTTTTTCCACCGCGCGTCGCCGGCAAGGTCGCTCCAACGCGCATAATTGTCCTCGACGGCGGGCTCGTCATAGGAGGGCAGTGGCCGGGGCAAATAATGATCGATCGTCGTGTCGAGGTCGATCACGCCTTCGTCGACCAATTGCATGACGGTGGAGGCGAATACGGCCTTGGTCAGCGACGCGCCGTACATGATGGTATCGGTGTCGAGCGGATCGCCCCTAGCGTTGCGTACCCCGTAGCTTTTGACATGCATGATCCGCCCGCGGTCGATCACTGCCAGCGCCATCCCCTTGGCCCCGGTCGAGGCCATGCCGCGCGCGACTTCGACGTCGATTGCGGTGGCGGTCGGAATGCGCGGGACCTTTCTGGCGGCCGAGGCAGGCCCGACGGCGACCGACGCAAGCAAACCGGTGATGGCTAAGCTGGCGAACAATCTCATCTGGATCTCCCGGTCCCCACGCCAATCGACAGCGAACCTAAGGAGTGGACTGGCGCAATGCACTGCCTAATCTCCGCCTCCGCCCCGCACTCCCGGCGAAAATCTCACGCTTCACTTGCCAGTCCGCCGCGTTGCTCTATGTCCGGCGGCGGGCCACGCCGTCCCAACGCGGCGCGCGCTCTCTGTGAGGAGAGACTCTAGTGACTGAACGACCCGAGACGCGTCCTGCGCGTCCGTATTTCTCGTCCGGACCCTGCGCCAAGCCGCCGGGCTGGAGCCCCGATAAGCTCGACACGCAAGTGCTCGGCCGGTCGCATCGCAGCGGCTTGGGCAAGGCGCGGCTGCAACTCGCCATCGACCTGATGCGCGAGAATCTGCGGCTGCCCGACAGCCACCGCATCGGCATCGTCCCCGGGTCCGATACCGGCGCGTTCGAGCTGGCGATGTGGACGATGCTCGGTGCGCGGCCGGTGTCCGCGTTGGCGTGGGAGAGTTTCGGCGAGGGCTGGGTGACCGATGCGGTCAAGCAACTGAAACTCGACCCGACCGTGATCCGCGCTGATTATGGCCAGCTTCCCGACTTGCGCCAAGTCGACTGGAGCAGCGACGTGCTGTTCACATGGAACGGCACGACATCGGGCGTTCGCGTCCCCGATGCGGAATGGATTCCGGCGGATCGCGAGGGCCTCAGCTTCGCCGACGCGACCAGCGCGGTGTTTGCCTACGACATCGACTGGGACAAGGTCGATGTCGCCACCTTCAGCTGGCAGAAGGCGCTCGGCGGCGAAGGCGGGCATGGCGTGCTGATCCTCGGCCCGCGCGCGGTCGAGCGGCTGGAGAGTTTCACCCCCGATCGTCCGCTGCCAAAGGTTTTCCGGCTGCTGTCGGGGGGCAAGCTCAACGAGGGCATCTTCCGCGGAGAGACGATCAACACGCCGTCGATGCTGGCGGTCGAGGATGCGATCTTCGCGCTCGAATGGGCCAGGTCGCTCGGCGGTCTCGACGCGATGATTGCCCGCACCGAGGCCAATGCCGCCGCGCTCGACGCGATCATCGAGAGTCGTGACTGGCTCGGCCATCTCGCCACCGATCCCGCGAGCCGATCGAAGACCAGCGTCTGCCTGACGGTCGACGCCCCGCCCGAGCGGATCAAGGCCATGGTCAAGACGCTCGAGGCTGAGGGCGTGGCGTACGACATCGCTTCCTACCGCGACGCCCCGCCGGGCCTGCGCATCTGGTGCGGGGCGACGGTCGATGCCGCCGATGTCGAAGCGCTCGGGCCGTGGCTCGACTGGGCGTGGGAAACCACCCGCAACACTTAAACTGCTCGCCCTGAGCTTGTCGAAGGGCCGTCCTCTTCCGGACGGCCGCACAGGCAGGTCAGGGCTTCGACAAGCTCAGCTCGAACGGAATTTAAAAATGACCCAAGCTTCGACCGTGAAAGTGCTCATCTCCGACTCGATGGACCCCCGCGCCGCCGCCATCTTCCGCGAGCGCGGCATTCACGTCGACGAAATCACCGGCCAGACGCCCGACGAGCTGGCGGCGATCATCGGCGACTATGACGGGCTGGCGATCCGCATCGCTCGACCAAGGTCACCGCCGCGCTCCTCGACGCCGCGACCAACTTGAAGGTCGTCGGGCGTGCCGGGATCGGGGTCGACAATGTCGACATCCCCGCCGCCACGGCGCGCGGCGTGGTCGTCATGAACACCCCGTTCGGCAATTCGATCACAACCGCCGAACATGCCATTGCATTGATCTTCGCGCTCGCCCGGCAGTTGCCCGAGGCCGACGCCTCGACCCAGGCCGGCAAGTGGGAGAAGAATCGCTTCATGGGAGTCGAGGTCACCGGCAAGACGCTGGGGCTGATCGGGGCGGGCAACATCGGCTCGATCGTCGCCGCGCGGGCGCTCGGGCTGAAGATGAAGGTCGTCGCCTACGACCCCTTCCTGACCCCCGAACGTGCGATCGATCTGGGCATCGAGAAAGCCGAACTGGACGAATTGCTGGCACGCGCCGACTTCATTTCGCTCCATACGCCGCTGACAGATCAGACGCGCAACATCCTATCAGCCGAAAACACTCGCCAAGTGCAAAAAGGGCGTCCGGATCGTCAATTGCGCGCGCGGCGGGCTGATCGACGAGGCGGCACTGAAGTACGGCGCTCGACAGCGGCCAGGTCGGCGGCGCGGCGCTCGACGTGTTCGCCAGCGAGCCCGCGAAAGACTCGCCCCTGTTCGGCACCCCGAACTTCATTTCGACCCCGCATCTCGGCGCGTCGACCAGCGAGGCGCAGGTCAACGTCGCGATCCAGGTGGCCGAGCAGATGAGCGATTTCCTGCTGCTCGGCGGGGTGACCAACGCGATCAACATGCCGTCGCTCTACCGCCGAGGAAGCGCCGCGGCTGAAGCCCTACATGGCGCTGGCGGAGAAGCTCGGGAAGCTGGTCGGGCAGATCGCTCGGTGAGGACATCAGGTCGGTCGCGATCGAGGTCGAGGGCGCGGCCGCCGCAGCTCAACCAGAAGCCGATCACGGGCGCGGTGCTGGCGGGGTTGATGGGCACCTATTCGCAGACCGTGAACATGGTCAACGCGCCGGTGCTGGCCAAGGAACGCGGGCTCGACGTGCGCGAGGTGCGCCACGATCGCGAGGGCAATTATCACACGCTGGTAGCGGTCGAAGTCGGCACCTCGAAGGGTCCGCGCCGCGTCGCCGGGACGTTGTTCGGCAACAGCGGCGCACGCCTGGTCGAGATGTTCGGGGTCGAGGTCGAGGCCGAACTCGAGGCGGACGATGATCTACATCGTCAACACCGACGCGCCGGGTTTCATCGGCAAGCTCGGTACGACGCTTGGGCGAAGCGGCGCATCAACATCGCCACCTTCCACCTCGGCCGCCGCGCCGCAGGGGGCGAGGCGGTGGCGCTGGTCGCGGTCGATGGCGATGTGCCGGCGGCGGTCGTGCAGAAATTATGCGCGCTCGACGGGGTGCGCGAGGTCGTGCCGCTGCGCTTCTAGCGAAGACCGGCCAGGAACCTGTCGACCTCGCCGGTGGCGAAGTCGCCGTCTTCGCCGAGCCCCTTGTTGAGACTGGCATGGCTTTCGCCCGACACCGCGACGACCTTCGCTGCGGCTCCGACCGGGCGAAGAGCGGCGGCGAGGCCTTCGGACTGCGCCTTGCTGTCGTCGCGCCGGTCGATCGGCAGCATCAGCCAGTTGGCGACATTGGGTGCGGCAGCGTGAAACGTCGGCGACAGCGCTTTCTGGCGCGATACGTCCTTGCCGAAGGCGGCGTCGTACATCCCCGCCACGGGGTTGCCTGGTCGCGCCATCTGCCCGGCAATGTCATAGCCCGCACCGTCGAGCAGGATGACGCCCCTGACCACGCCGATCGGCACCCTCGCGGCGGCGAGGTAGCGTGGATCGGTCCCGACCAAGGCGACGAGATGCGCGCCCGCGCTGTGGCCCATCAGCACGATCCGGTCGGGGTCGAGCCCATGGACGCCGGCATTGGTCCGTACCCAGGCGATTGCAGCGGCAATGTCCGCGGCCTGTTGCTCGACCGTCGCCTGCGGGACGAGCCGGTAATTGGCGCTTGCAAAGGCCCAGTCCTGGCCGGTGAAATGCGCCGCCTTGACCCCCGCGCCGGTGCGCTTGTCGCCGATCGACCAGCCGCCACCGTGGACGAACAACAGCAATGGCGCGCGTCGGGCATTCGCCGGGACCAGCAGGTCGAGCTTTTGCTTGGGGTCGGCGCCATAGGCGATTTCGCGGGTCCCGGGAGCGGGCGGCGCCGACGCGCCGCGCTCGCCAATCGCCTTGCGGCACGGGTCGCTTAGCTTGGGCAAGGCGGTTCGGATGCAGGAGCGGAATCCGCCCTCGGCACCGCGACAGAGGGCGACGATTTCCTGCCGGCATTCGGCGGGCAGTCGCTCGCGTGGCTGCGCAATGGCGCCCGCACCGATCACGCTCGCGGCCAGCGCCGCCCCGACCCATTTGTTCGCCATCCCATCCCTCCCGCAAAACTGGACGCCTCGGCGCACAATCAATAGGAGCGCGGCTGAACGCGCGCTGAGCGCTTAGGGTTAAGGAAATCTGGTGGGCAATGTCACCGTGATCGGCGCGCAGTGGGGCGACGAGGGCAAGGGCAAGATCGTCGACTGGCTGGCCGCCAAGCGCCGACATGGTCGTCCGCTTCCAGGGCGGGCATAACGCCGGGCACACGCTGGTGGTCGGCGACAAGGTCTACAAATTGTCGCTGCTGCCGTCGGGAATCGTCACGCGGCACGCCGTCGATCATCGGCAATGGCGTGGTGCTCGATCCGTGGGCACTGCGCGACGAGGTGGCGAAGCTGCGCGGCCAGGGCGTGGACGATCACTCCCGAGCTGCTGCGCATCGCCGAGACCTGCCCGCTGATCCTGCCCATCCACCGCGATCTCGACGCGCTTGCGCGAGGATGCCTCGCGGCGCGGGCAAGATCGGGACCACGCGGCGCGGGATCGGCCCGGCCTATGAGGACAAGGTCGGTCGCCGCGCGATCCGCGTGTGCGACCTCGCCCATCTCGACGAGCTCGATCCGCTGCTCGACCGCCTCTGCGCGCATCACGACGCGCTGCGTGCCGGCTTCAGGCAAGCCGCCGGTCGACCGCGAGCGGTTGCAGAACGACCTTGCCGAAATCGCCGACTTCGTTCTGCCGTTCGCCCGCCCGGTGTGGCGCGACCTCGACGAGGCCGGCGCGGCGCGGGCGGCGCATCCTGTTCGAAGGCGCGCAGGGCGTGCTGCTCGACGTCGATCATGGCACCTATCCGTTCGTCACCTCGTCGAACACCGTCGCCGGCACGGCCGGCGCGGGCAGCGGCATCGGGCCCGTCGGCGGCGGGCTTCGTGCTCGGCATCGTCAAGGCGTACACGACGCGCGTCGGCAGCGGCCCCTTCCCGACCGAGCTCGACGACGACACCGGTCAGCGGCTCGGCGAGCGCGGGCACGAGTTCGGCACCGTGACCGGACGCAAGCGGCGCTGCGGCTGGTTCGACGCGGTGCTGGTGCGCCAGTCGGCGGCGGTCAGCGGGATCACCGGCATTGCGCTGACCAAGATCGACGTGCTCGACGGCTTCGAGAAGGTGAAGATCTGCACCGGCTATCGCATCGGCGAGAAGGTCTACGACTATCTCCCGCCCCACGCCGCCGACCAGGCGCGCGTCGTAGCCAGTCTACGAGGAGATTCGACGGCTGGGCAGGACCACCGCGGGCGCGCGCAGCTGGGCCGATCTGCCCGCGCAGGCGATCAAATATGTCCGCCGCATCGAGGAACTGATCCGCTGCCCGGTCGCGCTGGTCGTCGACCAGCCCCGAGCGCGACGACACGATCCTGGTGCGCGATCCGTTTGCGGGCTGAACGCCTCTTTCCATCCCCGAGGATGAAGCTAGGCTCCCGCAAAATTCCGCCGGGAGACATCATGACCAAGCGCGGCCTCTTTCTCAGCACCGTCATCGCGGCCTGCCGCCGCCCCCGCGGCGGCGCAGGTGACCATCGTCCAGCCCGGCGCGCCCGGGCAGGCCGGTCGAGTCATCAGCTCCGGTCGAAGCGGCGCGGATCGCCGACACGCGCTTCGCCCCGCCGACGTCGCCTTCATGCAGATGATGATCGCCCATCACCAGCAGGCGGTAGACGATGGCCGCGCTGGCGCCGACGCGGACCAACAACCCGCAGTTGCTGACCGTCGCCGGGCGCATCACCGCGTCGCAAAAGGACGAAGCGCGCTTCATGCGGGACTGGCTGCGCGCAGCGCGGCGCAGCCGCTGGCCACCGGCAGCGATGGATCATGCCGCAATGGGCCATGCGGCATGAACCATGGCGCCATGGGCTGCCGATGAAGGGCATGGCGACCCCCGCGCAGATGGCCGCGCTGGCCGCCGCGAAGGGCGCGGCGTTCGACCGCCTGTTCCTCGACCGGATGATCGCGCACCATCGCGGCGCGGTCGAAATGGTCGAGGCGCTGCTCAAGCAGCCCGGCGCGGCGTTCGACCCGGTGCTGTACCAGTTCGTCAACGACGTCAGCAACGAGCAGCAGCCGAGATCAAGCGGATGGACGCGCTGCGCGACGCCTTCACCGGCGATCCGCGCGTCGACCTGAAGGCCGGCTATGCGCAATGCCGGCGAAGCGATCTCGAACCTCGATCAAGGTCGCGTCGCTGCCGCGCCCGGCGGGCTTCTTCGATCCGGCCAACCCGGCCGGACCTGCCGCCGCCCAAGGCGCGCAAGAGGGCGACCAAGCGGCGCGCCGCCGCGGCCCGGCAACGCCGCCGCCGACGGGCGTCGAGTTCAGCGAGCGCTCGCCGCTGCTGAGCTTCGCCCAGACCGACATGGCGTTCGACGGCGACCGGCTGTTCGTCGGCAATTACCACGGCTTCAACATCTATCGCCTCGCCGCCAACGGCGTGCCGACGCAGATCAGCTCGGTCGTCTGCCCGGGCGGCCAGGGCGACGTGTCGATCGTCGGCAATCTCCTGCTGATGTCGGTCGAGCAGGGCCGCGGGCGGCACGATTGCGGCTCGCAGGGCGTCACCCAGGACATCAGCACCGAACGCTTCCGCGGCCTGCGCATCTTCGACATCAGCGACATCACCCGCCCGCGCCAGGTCGGGCAGGTGCAGACCTGTCGCGGATCGCACACCCATTCGGTGGTCAAGGGGCCCGAGGGCGACGGCCGGATCCTCGTCTATAATTCGGGCACCGCCGGGCGTGCGCAAGACCGAGGAACTGGCCGGCTGCATCGGCGATGTCCGGGCGACGACCGCACCGCCCTGTTCCGCATCGACATCATCGAAATCCCGGTCGCCAATCCCGCCGCGCGCGCGGATCATCGACAGCCCGGCGGTGTTCGCCGACGAGCAGCGCGGCGTCCCGGCCGGGCTCGGCAAGGGCGGCGAGCTGGTCGACGGACGGCAGGAAACCAGCGTCACCGACCAGTGCCACGACATCACCGTCTTCCCGACGCGCAAGCTCGCGGCGGGCGCCTGTTCGGGCAACGGCATCATCTTCGACATCTCCGACCCGCGCCGAGCCGAAGCGGATCGACGTCGGTCGAGCGATCCGGGCTTCGCCTATTGGCATTCGGCGACCTTCAACAATGACGGCACCAAGGTGCTGTTCACCGACGAATGGGGCGGCGGCGGCCGGCCGCGCTGCCGCAGCTACGACCGCCGCGACTGGGGCGCCAACGCGATCTACGACATCGAGGACGGCAAGCTGATGCGCAAGGGCACCTACAAGCTGCCCGCGCCGCAGACCGAGCAGGAAAATTGCGTCGCGCACAACGGCTCGATCATCCCCGTCCCGGGCCGCGATATCATGGTCCAGGCCTGGTACCAGGGCGGGCTGTCGATCTTCGATTATACCGACAGCGCGCGTGCCGACCGAGATCGCCTATTTCGATCGCGGCCCGATCGACGCCAAGCAGCCAGTCGCTCGGCGGCTACTGGTCGGCTTATTATTATCGCGGGCGGATCTACGGCACCGAGATCGCGCGCGGGCTCGACGTGTTCGCGCTGAAGCCGAGCGCGCAGCTGAGCGCCAACGAGATCGCCGCGGCGGCGCTTGCCGACCAGGGCGGGCGCTTCAACCCGCAGCAGCAATATCCCGTTCGCCTGGCCCGCCGAGCCGGTCGTGGCGCGCGCCTATATGGACCAGCTCCGCGCGTGGCGGGTCTGCTCGATCGCCGCTCGACGCGCGGCTCGGGTGCGGCGCTGGCGCGGGCGCAGGTGCCGCTCGACGCACGTGCCAAGGCCGACCGCTGGCGAGCGAACTGCGCGGCGCTGGCCGATGCGGTGAAAGCCGGCCCCGAACGAGGCGAGCGCCGCGATGCGCTAGCGTGAGTGCTGAAGGAAATGCGGGTCGGCTCGACTGAGAAATCGCACTCCTGCGACGGCAGGAGCTCGACGCGCGAAGCGCCGTGTCGATGAATGGCTCGCGCAAGGCGCTCGGTCTAGGCTCCTGCCGTCGCAGGAGTACGACCTCGAACCCGACCGAATCCTTCGATCGACTCGCCTCGACCTCGGTCACGACAGAATCGTCGACCCGCGCGCTCGGCGGTCCGTCGCGCATCCGGTCGACCAGTCTGCATCACCGCCCCTCGCCTCCCGCGACATGGGCCTCGACCGACCCGTCGGCGCAATTGCGCACCCAGCCCGACAGGCCGAGCTCGCGCGCCTGTTCGACCGCCCACGCCGGAAAAACACGCCCTGCACGCGGCCGTAGATTCGAACGTCTACGCGCAACCATGATCGGCTCACACCGTCGCGATGTCCGGCGCGTCCTCGGCCTTCATGCCGACGACGTTGTAGCCCGCGTCGACATGGTGGATTTCGCCGGTGACGCCCGCGGCAAGGTCGCTGAGCAGGTACAGGCCGGCCCCGCCGACATCCTCGATCGTCACGTTGCGGCGCAGCGGCGCTGTTATATTCGTTCCACTTCATGATGTAGCGGAAGTCGCCGATGCCGCTTGCGGCCAGCGTCTTGATCGGGCCGGCGCTGATCGCGTTGACCCGGATGCCCTCGGGGCCGAGGTCGGCGGCGAGATATTTGACGCTGGTCTCGAGCGCCGCCTTGGCGACGCCCATGACGTTGTAATGCGGGATGACCTTCTCCGCGCCATAATAGCTCAGGGTGAGCAGCGACCCGCCCGGCTTCATCATCCGCCGCGCGCGCTGCGCCACCGCGACGAAGCTGATAGACCGAGATGTTCATCGTCATCAGGAAATTGTCGAGGCTGGTGTCGACATAGCCGCCGCGCAGCTCGTTCTTGTCCGAAAAACCGATGGCATGGACGACGAAGTCGAGCCCGTCCCAGCGCTTGCCGCAGCGCCTCGAAGGTCGCGTCGAGCCTGGCCATGTCGCTGACGTCGCAATCGATCAGCAGATCGCTGCCCAACTGCTCGGCGAGCGGGCGAACGCGCTTGCTCCAGCGCCTCGCCCTGATAGCTGAAGGCAAGTTCGGCGCCCTGGTCGGCAAGTTGCTTGGCAATCCCCCAGGCCAACGACTGGTCATTGGCGAGGCCCATGATCAGCCCGCGCTTGCCCGCCATCATTCCGCTCATCGTACTGTCCCCCTTGCGAGTCTCGTTGATCGACATGCTTCGTCCGGTGCCGGTTCCTCGACCTCGAGTTCGGCGGTGAATGGCCCCGTCATAACGTTCGCCCTTTAGCGCCTTGTCCGCCCGGATCGGCCAGCGCGGCATTGAGTTCGGCGCCGGTGACGACGCCGAGGCCGACGACGAAGAAGAAGATCAAGCGCGACCATCACGCCGGCCAGGCTGCCGTAGGTGAGCTCATAGCCGCCGAACAGGCCGAGCGCGATCGGCAGCAGCTCGACCGTCGGCAGCCACCAGATCGGTGATCAGCAGCGCGCCGGGCCACTTGCGGCACTCGAGCTTGCGATAGCGCGACGGGGTCAGCGCCAGGACAGTGATGTAGAAGGTGACGAACAGCGTGACCGCGGGCGCGATGCGGTAAAAGCCGAGCGTCGTCGCCAGCCCGTCCGAAACGGGAACGCGGTCGACCACGAAATGATGCACCGAGGTCAAAGCGACGGTCAGCGCCGAACGCCGCGATCAGCAGCAACGACCGCAGCCAGGATCGCAGGCGCATCGACCGCAGGCGATAGTGTCCAGAACGGGCGCCGAATATTTCACCCCATAGGCGCGACGCAAGATGTCGCGGATCGTCTCGATGAAGCTCGCCGCGGTCCACAGGCCGACGATGGCGCCGAACCAAAGCAGGCGTGCCCGTGCGCCCGTCGAGCACTTCGGCGATCGGTTCGGCAAGTACCTCCGCGCACCTGCGGAGGCAGCGGCCGAGGATCGTCGCCACGGTCATTCGCCCTGTCCGCCGACTGGCCGAGCAGGTGGGCGATCGCGGCGGCGAGGATGAAGAACGGGAAACAGCGCGAGCAGCGACAGGATAGGCGAGGTTGCCGGCATGGATGAAGCCATCGTCATAAACCCCGAGCGCGACCCGCTTGGCACTTCCAGGGGTCGGCTCGGCGTGGCACGCTCGGCCACCTGCTGGCCGCAGGCCGCGGCTTCGGCCGCCAGCCGCTTGCGCCGCTCCTCCGGTGACAGGGGATGAATGGTCTTGCATGCGAAGGCTTAAACCCCCAGCGACGCGCGGGGGTTGCCGCCGCCGTCCCAGTTCGCCGCGAACGCCTCCAGCGCGGCGTCGCCGGCCGGGACGTCGACGGCGAGCCTGACCAGCAGGTCGCCGCGCTTGCCGTCCTTGTCGGTGAAGCCGCGGCCCTTGAGGCGCAGCACCTTGCCCGAGGTCGAGCCCTTGGGCACGGTCAGCATGACCGGGCCCTCCGGCGTCGGCACCTTGACCTTGGCCCCGAGCACCGCCTCCTTGAGGCTGACCGGCAGAGACAGGCGGATGTCGTTGCCGTCGCGGACGAAGAAGCGGATGCGGCGCGAATCTCGATCGTGACGATCGCGTCGCCGCGCCGCCCGGCCCTTCCTGTCCCTGGCCGGCGAGGCGGATCCTGGTCCCATCCTCGACCCCATTGGGAAGCTTGAGGTCGATCGTCTTGCCGCCGGCCAGCGTCACGCGCTGCGGCCTTCAGCGTGGCCGCATCAACGAACGGGACCTTGAGGCGATAGGCGATGTCAGCCGCCCTTTTGCGGCGCGCTCCCGCGGCCGAAGCCGCCGCTTCGCCGCCGCCCGCCGACCGCCGCGTGGCGCCGCCGAACAGGCCTTCGAACAAGTCGCTACAGATCGGCGGTCGTCGCCGTCGAACCCGCCGAAGCCCGCGGCGACCGGCCGTGCTGCGCCCGCGCCGCCGCCGGTGGTCCGCCGCCACCGCCGCCGCCGCCGAAGACGGCGACTTGGGGTTGCCGTCCTCGTCGATCTCGCCGCGGTCGTAGCGCGCGCGCTTGTCCTTGTCGGACAGGAGGTCATAGGCATGGGTGATCTCGCCGAAGCGCTCGGCCGCCTTGGGGTTGTCGGTATTGCGGTCGGGATGAAGCTGTTTCGCGAGGCTGCGATAGGCCTTCTTGATCTCGGCCTCGGTGGCGCCGCGCTTGACGCCCAGTCGTTGGTACAAATCCATCCTTGCCCTCTGCTGCAACAGCATGCGCAACAAGCCGGTTGCCGGGCAGGCACGTCGAAGCCTAGACGCGGCGGTCATGGCCGACGATCCCATCGCACCTGTTCGACAGCCTGGTTCGCCGAGGCGCAGGCGAGCGAGCCCAACGACCCCGAAGCGATGGCGCTGGCGACCGCCGACGCCGACGGGCGGCCGTCGGTGCGGATGGTGCTGCTCAAGGGCCACGACGCGCGCGGCTTCGTGTTCTACACCAACCTCGACAGCCGCAAGGGCGACGAGCTCGCCGCCAACCCGCAGGCCGCGCTGCTGTTCCACTGGAAGTCGCTGCGCCGCCAGGTGCGGATCGAAGGGCCCGTCAGCGCCGTCAGCGACGCCGAGGCCGATGCCTATTTCGCCATCCGCGGACGCGATTCGCGGCTCGGCGCCTGGGCGTCGGACCAGTCGCGCCCGCTGCCCGACCGCGCCACCTTCGAAGCACGGGTCGAGGAGATGCGCGCACGATTCGGCGGCGGCGACGTCCCGCGCCCGCCGCGCTGGTCGGGTTTTCGCGTCACCCCGCGCGGATCGAATTCTGGAACGACCGCGACGCACGCCTTCACGAACGGCGCCTGTTCGTGCGCGACCGGCGCGAGGCTGGAGCGAAGGCCTGCTCTACCCATGACCGCGATCCCGCGACCAGCTCCGCGCTCGACGCTCACGACCCGCGCCGCGCTGGCCAGCATCGCGATGGCGATCTTCCTCGTCGGCCTCAAGTCCTGGGCGGCGATCGCACACCGGCTCGGTCGCGATGCTCGGCAGCCTCGCCGACACCGCGCTCGATCTGCTCGCCAGCGTCGTCACCCTCGCCGGGGTGCGCATCGGCGGCGATGCCGGCCGATGACGACCATCGCTTCGGCCACGGCAAGGCCGAGGCGCTGGCGGCGCTGGCCCAGGTCGTACTGATCACCGTGTCGGCGCATTGGCATCGCCTGGCGCGCGTTCGACCGACTGGGCAGCGACGCGCCGACCGAGGGGCTCGAGCTGGGCATCGCCGTATCGCTGGTCGCGATGGGCGCGACCTTCGCGCTGCTCGCCTATCAGCGCCACGTGATCGCGCGGACCGGATCGGTCGCGATCGAGACCGACCATGTCCATTACCAGTCCGACCTGCTGCTCAACGCTGTCGGTAATCGTCGCGCTGGTGCTCGACCAGTTGGTCGGCTGGCGGCTGGCCGACCCCTTGTTCGGGCTCGCTCATCGCCGCCTGGCTGCATGTACGGCGCGTGGCGCGCGGCGAGTCGATGCGATCGACCAGCTGATGGACCGGGAATGGCCCGAGGCAAAGCGCAGCGATTTCCTCGCCGCCGCAGCCGATTATCCCGAGCTCGACGGCCTCCATGACCTGCGCACCCGCACCAGCGGTGCGTACCATTTCGTCCAGTTCCACGTCTGGGTGCCGGGCGACTGGACGGTCGAGGCGGCGCACGACCGTATGGACCTGGTCGAGGAAGCGCTGCAGGACCGCTTCCCCGGCACCGAAATCTTCATCCACCTCGATCCCGAGGGCCATACCGACCGCGAGACCATGCTTCCCTCGGCGATCACGGAGAGCCGCTCATGACCCCCCTGCCCTTCTTCCAGGTCGATGCCTTCGCCGCCAAGGCATTCGAGGGCAATCCGGCCGCGGTCATGCCGCTCGACCGCCTGGCTTCCCGACGCCATCCTCCAGGGGATCGCCGCGGAGAATAATCTCAGCGAGACCGCCTTCACCGTCCCGAGCGAGTCCGAGAAAGCCGATTTCGACCTGCGCTGGTTCACCCCGACAGTCGAGGTCGATCTGTGCGGTCACGCCACGATCGCGTCGGGCCATGTCCTGATCCGCGGGTCGGCGGTGCGCTTCAAGACCCGCTCGGGCATCCTCACCGTCACCCGCGACGGAGACCTGCTGCGACTCGATCTGCCCGCGCACAAGGTCGAGGCCGGCACCGAAGCCGGCCTGCTCGACGCACTTGGCCTGCCAGCCGACACCCCCACCTTCCTCGGTCGCAGCGGTAACGGATCGGCCATCGCCTTATTGGCCGACGAAGCCGCGGTCCGCGCCGTCGCGCCCGATTTCGCAAGGCTACGCACCATCGACCGGCTGGTGATCGTCACCGCGACGGGCGACGACACCGCCGTCACCAGTCGCGTGTTCGCTGCCTATCACGGGATCGACGAGGATCCGGTCACCGGCGCGGCCCACGCCGCCCTCGTGCCCTTCTGGGCGAGCCGCCTCGGCCGCCACCGCTTCGACGCGCTCCAGGCGAGCAAACGCGGCGGCTACATTGACTGCGAATTGAAACAGGACCGCGTTATCCTCGGCGGCCATTGCGTGACCGTGATCGAGGGCCATTTCCAGCTTTAGGGGGTCGTCGCCCCCACCTTGTGCAGCGCCAGCCGGAAGCGGAGCACGCTATTGGCCGGGATCGTCCCCGTCGCCCTCTCGCCATAGCCGAGTGCGGGCGGGATCCACACGATCCACTCGTCGCCCGGTTTCATCAGTTTCAGCGCCTCGCTGAACCCCGGCACGAACGCGTCGATATCGCCGCTGAGCGGCTCGCCCCGCGCGAAACTGCTGTCGAAGGTCTCGCCGGTGGTCAGCTTGCCCTCATAGTCGAAGGTCACTTGTTCGCCGGTCACCGGCGACCGCCCACTTTTAGGGCCCGACTTGACGACAAAATATTGCAGCCCGCTGGCGGTCGTCACGACCCGCTTGGCGGCGGCGTTGCGGGTCAGGAAGTCGGCCCCCGGCGCGGTCGACGGCGGGGTGCGCGTGGTGGCACAGGCGGAAAGGGTGAGCGACAGGCCGATGGCGGCGAAAGCAAGTTTGTTCATGGCGACGTTGTGTAGCGAAGCGGAGGCGGATGGAAAGCTGCGAAATGGCTGCAACCGCTAATGTCCGCTTTCGACCCATTGCGGGGCGTTAGCGACCGCGCGCTGAAGCTACGTGCGATCGAACGTATCTTGCCGGTCCGTCAGCCGTTTGACAGCCTTCCGCCGGGGCTCGCACTTGCAGCGGCTCGACGCAAGCGCCGGCCCAAGTCGACCACATCACCGGCATCGGGATGGTCATTCCAGCACCGAGTCCTCGACAGCTACTGTCTCGTGTCAGTATCAGCAAGCTGCGAACTGGTTTTCGACTCGCGATGGATCATCAGAGTTCTGTGTTACATCGCTCGATGCTTCACCTTAACGAGTCGATGTACGGAATGAGTCACTCCGCGGTATGACGCCGAGATTGAATTCCGGCAGAACCTCGGTTCTGCACTTGGAACGACCAGAACAGCCATGCTTCGTACGCGATACGCGTCCAGCCGTTCGTATATCGCGGCGCTTGAGTCCCGTTCAATCGCATCAAACCGGAAGCTCGTGCCAATCACGTCGAGTGAATCGGAGATAGTGTCCGTTCCGGCAATCCAATGATGCAGTCAGATTATCCACGAGCACATAAATGTCGCGCGCGGCCGAAGGACTGGCGTTTCCCTTACGCAGCGCGTAAGACGATACATTTAATTAGCACATTGCGTTATACCAGAAGCCGCTTTGCTGGCAAGGTCGATTCTAGCTGGACCCACTGGCTAATGTCCGCTTTCCACCCAAAGCAGACATTAGAAAATCTGTCCGACTGCATCGCGAGAGTAAGCTTCCAAAGTAGGATTTCGCCTGCCTGGGTCAGCGCTGGCGCGAGTCGTTCGCGCTGGCTCTTTCTCACCGTTGCCCTACCTCTGCGCGGGTTGAGGGAGTGGGGTCACTTATCCCTTCCGCGGCACGGAGGGCACGGCGGTAGCCGTTCACCGCTTTCACGGTTTCGACGCGAAATGGTCACGGACTGGCGATAGCGGGCACCATGGGCGGACCCAAAATCGCGGCCGACCTTTATGTCATTGGACCAAGGATGCGGTCCGGCGGAGGGAGAGTGCAGCAGTGACAGTCAAGCCAGACCCGATCGGCGGCCCGACGCCAATTCCCGCCGTCGAAACGACCGGCTCGACCTCCTCGGGTCTGTTCGACTTCGGCGCTCCGGTCGGTGCGCGCAAGCGACTGTTCCAGTTCGCCAAGCCCAGCCGCAAGACCGCGCTCGGGCCGACCCGCTCCGAATTCGGCTGCGACTAAGCCGCGACCGCCTCTTCCAGCGTCGCCGCCTGCGTGGCGCTGATCGTCCCGCCCCCGAGCAACCGCTCGCCGTCGTAGAAGACAGCCGACTGGCCTGGCGCGACTCCATATTCCGAGCGGGCGAAGGTGAGCCGCTGGCCGTTCCACTGTGCCGGGACCGCGGGCGCCATCGATCTCACCTTGGCGTGAACCTCTTCCTGATCCTCTGCGAGCCAGTTGATCCCTTCGACCCGGGCTGAGGCCACCGCCAGCGCGGCGCGCGGGCCGACCACCAGCCGCTGCGTCTCCGGTTCGATCCGAACCACATAGAGCGGCTGCTTCTGCCCCCCGACCTCGATCCCGCGCCGCTGGCCGATGGTGAAATGGACCACGCCCTGATGTTCGCCCAGCACGGTGCCGTCCAGCGCCACGATCTCGCCGGGCGCGGCGGTTTCGGGACGCAACTTCTTCACCAGCGAAGCATAATCGCCATCCGGGACGAAGCAGATGTCCTGGCTGTCGGGCTTGTTGGCGACGATCAGCCCTTCTGCCTCCGCCAGCCGGCGAACCTCGCTCTTGGGCAGATCGCCCAACGGAAAGCGCAGATAATCAAGCTGCTCGGTGGTCGTACCATAGAGGAAATAGCTCTGGTCCCGCGCCGGGTCGCGGCCCTTCCACAGCTGCGGCTTGCCATCCACCACCACCCGCCGGACATAATGACCGGTGGCGAGGCAGTCGGCGCCAAGCTCCTTCGCAAACGCCACCAGGTCGACGAACTTCACGCCCTGGTTGCACAGGCTGCACGGCACCGGGGTCCTCCCCGCGGCATATTCGTCGGCGAACTTGTCGATCACCCCGGTGCGGAAGCGGCTCTCGTAATCGAGCACGTAATGGGCGATGCCGAGCCGGTCGCACACGGTCTTGGCGTCGTAGATATCCTGCCCCGCGCAGCACGACCCGCTGCGCTTCACCGCCTCGCCATGATCGTACAGCTGGAGCGTGACGCCGATCACTTCGGCACCGGAGCGCGCGGCCATCGCCGCGACCACCGACGAATCGACCCCGCCGCTCATCGCGACGACGATCCGCGCGTCGCCAATGGGGCGCTCAAGGTCGAAACAATCGGGCATGGGCGCGTCTTTACCCGAAATTCACCCTGTCCGCATAGAGAGGGTCAACCAAAGGTAGAAAAAAGTGGGGCATGGGTTTGGCGCGTCATGAAATGGATTTCGAAGCAGCGGCCGAAGCCCGGCTCGACCTCGACGAGCTGCTCGGCGCACTTCGCCGGCCGCTGGGCGCCAGGGCAGGTAACCGGCGCGAGGCAATCGCCCTTCTCCTCTCCGGAAGCGACGGCTGGCGCGATGCCGCGGCGACGCTCGGCGGGGCGTTCGCGACGCTCGATCGCAAAACAGGGTTACCGGACGGTAAGGAATGATGACGCTTCGGTTTACCAGCAGGTTTCAGAATATCTTCAATGGGCGGGGTTAATCAGGCTCATCGCCACAATCGGCGACAGTCACAGGTGAGTTAGGAACAGATGCTCGAGAATCAGAAAATCCGGCCGGCTCAGGTCATTGGACCGTTGGGCGAGCCCCTGACGCTTGATTCGCTGCCCGCCGCGGGGACCACCCGCTGGGTGGTTCGTCGCAAGGCCGAGGTGGTCGCCGCCGTGGCCGGTGGACTGCTCAGCGTCGACGAGGCCTGCGCCCGCTACACGCTCAGCCTGGAGGAATTCACCAGCTGGCAGCGCGCGGTCGACCGGTCGGGCATGCCCGGCCTGCGGGTCACGAGAATCAAGCATTATCGCGAGCAATACGAGCGCCAGCAGCGCTACTGATCGCGACCCGAGCAATGCACGATATAAGGCCGCGGGGCTTGGCTCCGCGGCCTTTTCGTTACGGATGCGGATGGACAGACCGGTATTTAACGGGAACAAGAGGTGCGCATCACGCGTCTTGATGCCGGAAGGTCATACAAAGTGACCACGAACAGGAGGAATGCACATGGGTTTCATTCTTTGGCTCATCATCGGTGGCGTCGTCGGCTGGCTCGCCAGTCTCGTTATGCGCACTGATGGCCAGCAGGGCATCTTGCTTAACATCGTCGTCGGCATCGTCGGCGCGTTCATTGCCGGGCTGATTTTCAGCAAGGGCAACATCAACAGCGGCAACCCGCTCGACATCACCAACATCCTGGTGTCGCTGGTCGGCGCGATCATCCTGCTTGGGATCGTCAACCTGATCCGTCGCGGTTCGGTCCGCTAAACCGCATTCAGTACACAATCGGGCCGCGCGGACGCCACGTCCGCGCGGCCCTTTTCTCTATTGCAGTTCGAAGCTCATCGACACGGTGACCTGAAGGTCCTGGGTCCCCGGGCTGATCTCGGTCTTGGACACCGCCATCGCCGAATCGCGGGCATAGGCCATCGGAATCGGCCCCGGATAGGACGCAGTCCCCTCGCTCACCGACAGCAATCGCACCACCCGTTTGCCTAGTGCGCGAGCATAGAGTTCGGCGCGGCGCTGCCCCGCGGCGATCGCCTTGACCCGGGCTTCGTCATAGGCCTCCTCGGGCTTGTCGATCGTCAGGCTCGGGCCGTTCAACTGGTTGGCACCTTCCCGGACCAGCGCATCGAGGATCGCCCCGCTGCGCTTCAGGTCACGGAATTTGACGTTGACGTTGTTTGACGCGCGGTATCCGGTCAGCACCGGCGGCTGGTTTTCGGCGTAGCGATATTCGGGGTTGAGGTTGATCGACGAGGTCTGGATGTCGCGCTCGGCAATCCCGGCGCGCTTGAGCGCTGCGCGGACCCGCTCCATCCGCGCGGCATTCTCCTCGATCGCGGCGGTCGCGGTTGGCTGCAGCGTCTGCACCCCGGCGGAGATGATCGCCAGGTCGGGCACGCGGGTGACCTCGCCGGTGGCGCTAACATCGAGGCGAGTGCCGGCGAGCGGTTGGATGACAGTCGCTCCCTGCGCCTGGACCGCGGCCGGAACAGCCGCAGCAAGTGCGATCGAGCATAAGATGATGTTTTTCATATCAACTCCCAAACGAAAATTCGCCGGACAACCCTTGGCTGTCCGGCGATGTCGTTTCGCTGAATGATCTTTGGCCGACCTAGCGGCGGCGCAGGATCAGACGATAGATGAACAGGATCACGAACGCGCCGATAATTGCGCCAATGAAGCCCGCGCCATTGGCGGTGCTTGCCAGACCCAGCGACTGGCCGATGAAACCCGCCAGCAATGCGCCGGCAATGCCCAGCAGGATGGTAACGATGCAGCCGCCGGGATCCTTGCCCGGCATCAGCAGCTTGGCGATTGCCCCGGCGAGCCCGCCGATGATGATCCAGACGATCCAGCTGTTCGATTCAAGCAGACCCATCATTCCCTCCGTTGGTGGGCGCCCGCGAATCGGCGGACCCCGTGCCGCAGTGAACACTAACGACGCTCCGCAGGGCAAGTGCCACCGTTGGTCGAAAAAGCATTGGAATCGCACTTCGCCAACCTACCAGTTGCAGGTGGTGAGTTATTCGCGTAATACAGCTTGGCAGTCGTCGGCTGTGGTTACGCGAACAAGGCGAAAGAATGACAGGTATGAACCGGGAAACCCGCTTCGAAGGCTCGGATACGCTGATCGTCATCGATCGGCCCAACCGCAAGCGCCAGATTATCATCGCCGCAGTGGTGGTGGCGGTCGCGCTGCTGCTCGCCTTCTTCATGTTCCGCGGCGGTGACGAGCCTGTCCCCGCAGCCGGCCCGGCCGCGGGCGGCGGACGCGGCGGACAAATTCCCTCGGTCACCGTCGTGGTGCCGGGCCGTAGCGAAGTGGCGCGGACGATTACCGCCTCAGGCGCTCTCGCGGCGCGGCGCGACCAGCCGGTCGGCGTCGCCGGCGAAGGCGGTCTGGTGCGTGCGGTGCTGGTCGATGCCGGAAGCTGGGTCCGCCAGGGCCAGGTGCTGGCAACCATTGATCGCTCGGTCCAGTCGCAGACCGCGGCGCAGCTGGCCGCATCGGTCCAGGTCGCCCGGGCCGATGCCGCCCTCGCCCAGAACGAATTTGATCGCAGCGCTTCGCTGGTCAGTCGCGGCTTCGTGTCGAAAGCGGACCTCGACCGCAAGAAAGCGGCGCGCGACGCCGCCAATGCGCGGGTCCGGGTTGCTCAGGCCCAGCTTGGCGCGACCCGCGCGCAAATCGGTCGGCTGGACATTCGCGCGCCTACCTCGGGGCTGATCCTGTCGCGCAGCATTGAGGTTGGTCAGATCGTCAGCGGCGGTGCCGGCGGCCTGTTCCGCCTCGCCAGGGGCGGCGAGATGGAAATGCGTGCCCAATTGTCGCAACAGGACCTGGCGGGCATGCGGGTCGGTCTTCCGGCCAGCGTCACCCCGCTTGGCTCGACCACCAGCCTATCGGGCAGCATTTGGCAGGTGTCGCCGATCATCGATCCGCAATCGCGACTCGGTGAAGTGCGGATAGCGGTGCCTTATTCCAGCGCGATTCGGCCCGGCGGGTTCGCCGAAGCCCGGATTGCAGCCGGATCGACCACGGCGCCGCTGCTTCCGCAAAGCTCGGTGCTGAGCGACAAGGATGGCAACTACGTCTACATCGTCAATGCCAAGAACCAGGTCGAGCGGCGCGCCATCAAGGTCGGCAATGTCGACAGCGCCGGAGTGACGATCGTCTCGGGCCTGTCAGGCCAGGAAGCGGTGGTCCTGTCGGCCGGGCCGTTCCTCAACGTCGGGCAGAAAGTCGCGCCGCGTCGCCAGTCGGCACGCTAGCCAGAACGGAATCGATCGATGAACTTCCGCAACATCTCATCCTGGGCGATCCGCAATCCGATCCCGCCGATCGTGTTGTTCGTGGCCTTGCTCGTCGCCGGGATCGTGTCGTTCATGCGGATGGACGTCAACGACAGCCCCGACGTCGAATTCCCGTTCGTCAACGTCAGCATCTCGCAGCCCGGCGCGTCGCCGACCGAACTCGAGACCCAGGTTACCCAACGGGTCGAGGCGGCGGTGCGCGGGGTCAACGGCGTCGAGGAGATCAATAGCTCGGTCCGCGAGGGCAACAGCAACACGTTCGTCCAGTTCGAAATCGGCACCCCGGTCGACCGCGCCACCAACGACGTGCGCGACGCCGTGTCGCAAATCCGCGGCGATTTGCCCGAGGGCATCCTGGAACCGCAGGTCGTGCGCGCCGAAGCGGGCAGCCAGCTCGCGCTGTTCGCGGTCGAAACCACCGACATGACGCTCGAGCAATTGAGCTGGTACGTCGACAATGAAGTGTCCAAGAAACTGCTGGCCATCCCCGGAATGGCGGCAGTCGACCGCTACGGCGGGGTCAATCGCGAGATCCGCGTCATCCTCGATCCGGCCGCGATGCAGGCGCAGGGCATCACCACCGCCCAGGTCAATCAGCAGCTACGCCAGATCAATCTCGATTCGGCCGGCGGTCGCGCTGAAATCGCCGGATCCGAACAATCGGTCCGCGTGCTCGGCAACGCCAGTGGCGCGGAGGAGCTTGGCGCAACCCAGATTGCGCTGCCGGGTGGCCGCACGGTTCGCCTGAGCGACGTCGCGCAGGTCGTCGACAGCAACAGCGAGCAGCGCTCGATCAGCAAGCTGAACGGCCGCCAGATCCTGAGTTTCGGCATCACCCGGGCCAAGGGTGCGTCCGATGTCACCACCTACGAGGAGGCCGAAAAGGCACTTCGCCTGATCGAGAAGAACAGCGAGGGCAAGGTCAAGTTCAACCGCATCTATACCGAGGTTGACGCCACCATCCTGCAATATGAATCGTCGATGGAAATGCTGTGGGAAGGCGCTGTCCTGGCGGTCATCGTCGTGTTTCTGTTCCTGCGCGACTGGCGCGCGACGCTGATCTCGGCGGTCGCGATCCCGCTATCGGCGATCCCGACCTTCTGGTTCCTCGACCTGATGGGCTTCACCCTCAACTTCCTGAGCCTGCTCGCCCTGAGCCTGGTCGCGGGTGTGCTGGTCGACGATGCGATCGTCGAGATCGAGAATATCGTCAGGCACATGCGGATGGGCAAGACCGCCTATCAGGCGTCGATCGACGCGGCCGACGAAATTGGTCTGGCGGTGCTGGCCACGACGATGGCGATCGTCGCGGTCTTCCTGCCCGTTGGCCTGATGCCGGGCATTTCCGGTCAGTTTTTCAAGAATTTTGGTTTCACCGTGGTCGTCGCGGTGCTGATCAGCCTGTTCGTGGCGCGGCTTATCACGCCGCTGATGGCCGCCTACCTGCTCAAGGGTCACGGCCCCGCCCCGCACGGCGAGAGCGCAATGATGCGTTGGTATCTGCGCGCGCTCGAGTGGACCCTGAAGCATCGCTGGTCGTCGGTCGTCGGCGGCATCGTCTCACTGGTGCTGACTGCTTTGCTGTTCAGCCAATTGTCGTTCACCTTCTTCCCTGCGCAGGACCGCGAGTTCAGCCAGGTGCGCATGTTCCTGCCGCCCGGCTCGACCCGGGCCCAGGCCGAGGCCGTGTCGACCCGGGCACGCGAAATCGTCGAAACCGCGCCTGAGGTCCTGCAGGTGGTCGAACGCGTCAATGTCGGCAGCGCCAACCTCAACATCACGCTGAGTGACGATCGCAAGCGCACCTCGATCGAGATCGAGCGCAGCCTTGCGCCGCAGCTTTCCGCCATCCCCGACGCACGGGTCAATTTCCAGTCGCAATCGGGCGGTGGACCCGAAGGCGGGGGGGGCGGCGGTCGCGACATCACCCTGCACCTCGGTGGCGACAATCCGAAATTGCTGGCGCAGACCGCCAACAAGATCGCCGAGGAAATGCAGACCTTGCCGGAGCTTCGCGCGGCCCGCGTGCAGGGCGATCTGGTGCGGCCCGAGATCATCATCCGTCCGCGGCTCGATCTGGCGGCCGACCTTGGCGTGACGACCAGCGCGCTCGGCTCGACGATCCGCCTCGCGACGTTGGGCGACATCGACCAGAACAGCGCCAAATTCTCGCTGTCCGACCGTCAGGTGCCGATCCGCGTGGCGATCTCCGAATCGTCGCGCCGCGACCTGGCGACGCTCGAGAATCTTCCCGTCCCGACCCAGAGCGGCGGATCGGTACCGCTCAAATCCGTGGCGGAGATCAGCTTTGGCGCCGGCCCCACGACTGTCCAGCGCACCAACCAGGTGCGCCGCATCGCAGTCGGGGCCGACCTCGCCCCGGGACTGGTTTCAGGCGACGCATGGAAAAAGATCCGCGAGCTTCCGACGATGAAGAACCTGCCGCAGGGTGTGGCCGAGCTCCAGCTTGGCGACAGCAAGTGGCAGACCGAATTGATGATCAACTTCATCGTCGCGGTGGTCGCCGGCATCCTGATGGTGTTCGCGGTGCTGGTGCTGCTCTACAAGCGCGTGCTGGTCCCGTTCGTTAACATGGGCTCGCTCCTACTCGCCCCGCTGGGTGCGGCGTTCGCCTTGTTCGTCACCGGGACGCCGATCTCGCTGCCGGTGTTCATCGGGTTGCTGATGCTGCTCGGGATCGTCGCCAAGAATTCGATCCTGCTGGTCGATTTTGCGGTCGAGGAAATGGATCGCGGGGTCGATAAGGACACCGCCATCCTCGAGGCCGGGCACAAGCGCGCCCAGCCGATCGTAATGACCACGGTGGCGATGGTCGCCGGCATGGTCCCCGTCGCGTTGTCGCTGACCGGCGACTCCTCGTTCCGCGGGCCGATGGGCATCACCGTGATCGGCGGATTGATCTTCTCGACCGTGCTGACGCTGCTGATCGTTCCCGCCAGCTTCAGCCTGGCGGTGGATGTCGAAAGCTGGATCGGGCGCAAGTTCGGCAAGTGGATCGACAACGGCGAGCCGCACAAGCCGATGACCGAGCCGCTTCCGGCGGAGTGACATCGACCGGCGAGCGGTTAAGGTATCCGCGATGACCCGGGACCTTACGCAATTCAACCCGGCCCAACCGGGCACGGCAGGCATGAAAATCGCCGCGACCGGCTTGCTGGTGGTGATGGCCGCCATCTTCCTCGCCGCCCGCGCGCTAGAGCCGGCCTATCCCTGGCTCGCCTGGGTCAAGGCGTTCGCCGAAGCCGGCATGGTCGGCGGGCTGGCCGACTGGTTCGCGGTCACCGCTTTGTTCCGGCACCCCCTCGGCCTGCCCATCCCGCATACCGCGATCATTCCGCGTAACAAGGATCGCATCGGCGAGGCGCTGGCGAATTTCTTGAAATCCAACTTCCTCATCGCCCCGGTGGTCGCACGGCGCATGCGGCACATCGACCTCGCCGGCGCGGCGGGCCGCTTCCTCCAGGCGCCTCAGGGCGAGGAAACCCGCATCCGCTCGGGCGCCAGCCGGTTGATCGCCGATCTGTTCGAAAGTCTCGACGACGAACGATTGGGAGGACTGGTCAAGAGCGCCATTTCCGGCCGGTTGCGGCAGGCCGAGGTCGCGCCCCTGCTCGGCCATGCGCTCGCCTCGGCGATCAACGAAGATCGCCACGTGCCGATGCTCGAGGCGGTGATCCGCTGGTCAAGCCGCGCGCTCGACGCCAACGAAAGCCTGATCCGGGACATGGTCAAGAAGCGCACCAATTGGGTGCTCAAGCTGGCCGGGGTCGATTCGCGGCTTTCGGATTCGATCATCGACGGGCTGAAAAAGCTGACCGTCGATATGCATACCGACCCGGCCCATCCGGTCCGCGTCCGGATCGAGCAGGCGCTGGCCGATTTGGCAAACGACCTTCAGACCAAGCCAGAAACCCAGGCCAAGGTCGAGGAATTGAAGCTGCAATTGCTCGACAACAAGTCGGTCGGGCTGTGGCTCGACACCCTGTGGCAGAAGGGCCGCGAGGCGATGATTCGCGCTGCGCGCAATCCCGATGCGGCGATGGCCGGTAAGATGGGCGAAGTCCTCAAATCGATGGGCCAGAGCCTCGAAAAGGATGAACGCATCCGCACCGCGATCAACCAGTTCGCGCGCCGCGCGGTGGCGGGGATGGCGGCGAGCTACGGCAGTTCGATCGTCAAGCTGGTGAGCGAGACGGTCCGCGGCTGGGACGCGCGGACGATCACCGACCGGCTCGAATCCGCGGTCGGCCGCGACCTTCAATATATTCGCATCAACGGTACCTTGGTCGGCGGTCTCGTCGGCCTTACGCTTCACGCACTCGATACGATCTGAACAGGGGAATTTGCATGACCGTTTTCGCCGCCTTCGCCCTCGCCTTGCTCCAGCCCGCCGCCGAGCCGGTCACCGTCATTCATGCCGGCACCCTGCTGGCCGAGCCCGGCAAGCCCGCCCGCCGAAATGCCAGCGTCATCGTCCGCGGCCGGACCATCGAAGACGTCCGCGACGGCTTCATCGACATGCCCGGTGCGCGCGTGGTCGATCTACGCAATGCCACGGTTCTGCCCGGCCTGATCGACAGCCACGTCCATTTGTCCGGCCTGGACGACCGGCTACAGGCGCGACTCCAGGCGGCGGGGCGCGACAATGAGGATGAGGCGTTCACCGCGATCCTCAACGCCCGCAAGACCTTGCTCGCCGGCTTCACGACGGTGCGTGATCTCGGCGGCGACCCGCGGCTGGTCCTGAGCCTGCGCGATTTCGATCAATGCCGGCCAATTCTCCGGACCGAACATCCTGTCGGCTGCCCGGATGGTGTCGGTGTCGGGCGGGCATGGCGACGGGCGAAACGGTGCCAATCGCAGCCTCGCCAGCCTGGTGACGCAGCCCGGCAACACCTGCAACGGCGCCGACGATTGCCGCCGCGCGACCCGTGAGCAGGTCAGCGCCGGTGCCGACGTGATCAAGTTCGCCGCCACCGGTGGGGTGCTGAGCAACGTCCCCGGCGGACTCAACCAGCAGATGATGGACGACGAGATGCGCGCCGTCGTGACGACCTCGCGCACTTTCGGCCGCAAGGTTGCGGCCCACGCGCATGGTGTTGAAGGCGTCAACGCCGCGCTGCGCGCCGGGGTCGATTCGGTCGAGCATGGCACCTTCACTAACGAGGAGACGTTCCGCCTCTACAAGCAGACCGGCGCTTATTACGTGCCCACCCTGCTCGCCCCCGCCGCGGCGCTCGCCGACGGGCAGCGCGGGGCACTGACCCCCGCCCAATATGACAAGGCCCGAGCCGCCGCTGGAAATGGCGAGAGGAGCTTCGCCGAGGCGATCCGCCGCGGGGTCAAGATTGCGTTCGGCACCGACACCGGAGTCAGCCCGCACGGCCGCAATGCCGAGGAATTCGCGCTGATGGTCAAGAACGGGATGAATCCGACTCTCGCGATCCGCTCGGCCACGGTCGACGCCGCCGACCTGCTCGGCATCACCGCCAAGGCCGGGACGATCGTTGCTGGAAAGGATGCCGATATCATCGCCGTCGACGGCGACCCGACGCAGAACGTCCGCCTGCTCGAGCAGGTCGGGTTCGTGATGAAGTCGGGCCGGGTCCACAAGCTCGGTGGCCAGCGCCAGCTGACCAGCGCGGACTAGCCCGCGGAGACGCGTTCGATCGTGGCGCCGACGGCCTGGAGCTTCTCTTCCAGCCGCTCGTAGCCGCGGTCGAGGTGGTAAACGCGCAGCACCTCGGTTTCGCCTTCCGCCGCCAAGCCGGCAAGCACCAGGCTCATCGACGCGCGAAGATCTGTCGCCATCACCTGCGCCCCGGTCAGGCTGGTCCCGCCCTTGACGATCGCCGAGCGGCCATGGACCTCGATATCGGCTCCCATCCGCCGCAGTTCGGGGACGTGCATATAGCGGTTCTCGAAGATCGTTTCCTCGAGGAAGCTCTGCCCCTCGGCCACGGTCAGCATCGCCATGAATTGCGCCTGCATGTCGGTCGGGAAACCCGGATAGGGTGCGGTCGACACCGCCAGCGGCTTCAGCGGCTGGTGGGCGCTGATCTTCATGCCCCCGTCGGTGAACTCGATCGCCAATCCCGCCGCGGCCAGCCCGTTGGTGATTGCCAGCATGTCGGCCGATCGCGCCCCGACCAGTTCGATCGATCCGCCGGTGATCCCCGCCGCGCAGGCATAGCTGCCGGCCTCGATCCGGTCGGGCATCACGTCATACTCGCAGCCGTTGAGGCCCTCGACCCCGTCGATCACCAGATGCGACGACCCAATTCCCTCGATCTTGCCGCCCATCGCCACCAGCAAATTACACAAATCGACAATTTCCGGCTCGCGCGCGGCGTTGAACAATTCGCTCCGCCCGCTCGCGAGCACTGCCGCCATCAACGCATTTTCGGTCGCCCCGACCGACACCACCGGGAAGCTATAGTCGCCACCGGTCAGCCGGCCCTTGGGCGCGGTCGCCTTTACATAGCCCGCGGCCAGCTCAATCTCGGCGCCAAGTGCTTCCAGGGCCTTGAGATGCAAATCGATTGGCCGGTCGCCGATGGCGCAGCCACCGGGTAGGGAGACGGTGGATTCGCCCGCTCGCGCCAGCATCGGCCCCAGCACCAGGATCGAGGCCCGCATCTTGCGCACCATGTCGTAGGGCGCGGTCGTCGAGGCAATCTCGGCCGCTTCGAGCGTCATTCGCCGCCCGAACTCGCCTTTCTTTACCCCCGCGACCTTGGTCGACACCCCAAGCCCGTTGAGCAAGTGCGAGAAATTGTCGACGTCGGCCAGCCGCGGCAGATTGCCCAGTGTCAGCTTGCCGCTGGTCAGCAAGGCGCAGGGCAGCAGGGTCAGCGCGCTGTTCTTCGCGCCGGAAATGGGGATCTTGCCCTCGAGGCGCTTGCCGCCGGTGATACGAATGGAGTCCATGCCGCGCTTTAGCGGATGCGCAGCGAGTCACAAGACGACGGTGATTACGCCTTCTCCAGCGTCGCCTGTAACGGATGCTGGTTCTCGCGTGCGAAGTCGATCACTTGGGTGACCTTGGTTTCGGCCACTTCATAGGTAAAGACGCCGCACACGCCGACGCCCTGCTGATGAACCTGGAGCATCACCCGCGTGGCATCCTCGATCCCCATCGAGAAGTGGCGTTGCAGGACTTCCACGACGAACTCCATCGGGGTGTAATCGTCGTTCAGCAGCAGCACTTTGTAATTCGACGGCTTCTTGGTCTTGGGCCGGGTGCGCGTGACGACCCCGGTCTCGAAACCGTCGTCGGTGCCGTCGTCGCGGCGGGGCGGGTCGGCCATGGTGATGTCGAAGCGAGTCATGCAGGTCTCAGGATATGGCATCCCGCGAACGCGCTGCAAGCCTTCGCGCTCCGCTTCGGCGATTAAAAAAATGCGGCCGCCCCAATACAACGGGACGGCCGCATATACTGCCCAACAGGAGGAGGGAGGTTAGGCAGCAAGCTCGTTGATGCGCTCGGCATTGATCGTCGCGCGGTTCGACAGCGGCTGGGCGGCTTCACCGGCCAGCTTGACGATCGCCTCGGCGAACTTCGATCCTTCGGCGACCACGCGGTCGAACGAAGCCTTCGCCAGCTCCGACTGGATCTGGAAGAATTCGGTCGGCGACTTGGCGTCGGCCAGGGTCTTGAGCGAAGCCGAAGCCTGCTCGAAGCCTTCGCGGCCGCTGTTGAGCGCGTCCTGGCCGATCGAGCGGGCACCGGTGGCGGCGATACGGCCGGCTTCGGTCAGCGCTTCGATGTTGGCCTTGGCCAGCTCGGTCATTTCGCCGGCAGTGGCCTGGCTCTTCTTGACCAGTTCCTGGCTACGCTCGCCGGCGTCGGCGAAAATGGTCTGGAAACGGTCGGCGGCCGGAAGCTCGAAGCCGGCAAACATCTTGGTGAAATCATAGGCCATCGGGATATTCCTTTCGATCTGGGTCTGGGCCGCGGCGACGTTCGCCTTGGCGACGCGCTTGGTCGCCTTGACCGCGCGCTTGTTGTTCACCTTCACGGCAGCGACGACCTTGGTCGGGGCCTTGCGGGCGCGGCGCTTGGCGGTCGTCGCACGAGCCTTGCGGCCCGGCTTGGCGGCAACCTTCGCAACCGTCTTCGCGACCGGCGCGGTGGGCGCCTTGATCGGGGTAGTGACGGCTTCGACGGTCTTGTTGATATTCGTTTCGATGTTGTTGTTGGTGGTGTCGGTGACCATTTGAAATTCCTTTGCTGCAATGCACAATAATACGCTGCAGCGCACTTTTCAAGCCATTTTGTTGCACTGCACCATTTTTCTGGCGCGCCTTGACGGATACGGGCCGGGCGAGGCAAGTGCGGCCATGGATCGAGCCCCCAAGTCACAGGCACTGGACCGCCGCCGCCGCGGCCTTCTCATCGTCCTGTCCTCGCCTTCTGGCGCCGGCAAGACGACCATCAGCCGCAAGCTGATGCAGGTCGATCCGTCGATCACCATGTCGGTCAGCGCCACGACCCGGCCGATGCGTCCGGGCGAGGTCGACGGGGTCGATTATCATTTCGTCGACGATGCCGAGTTCGAGCGGCTGATCGCCGAGGACGAATTTGCCGAATGGGCTTATGTCTTCGATCATCGCTACGGCAGCCCGAAGGAGCCGATCAAGGAGGCGCTGAAGGACGGCCGCGACATCTTGTTCGACATCGACTGGCAGGGCACGCAGCAGCTCGAATATGCCTTCCGCACCGACCTGGTCCGCATCTTCATCCTGCCGCCGTCGATGCCCGAGCTCGAGCAACGCCTCCACGATCGCGGGACCGACACGCAGGAAGTGATCGACTTCCGTATGCGCCGCGCGGCGCAGGAAATCGGCCATTGGGCGGAATATGATTACGTGCTGATCAACGACGACGTCGAGCGTTGCTCGACCGATGTCCAGGCGATCGTCACCGCCGAGCGGCTGCATCGCGAACGCCAGCCCTACCTCATGCAATTCGTCCGCGAGCTGGTCGCCAGGCCCAATTAGTCCAGCAAGTCGAGGAAATGCGCGGCGGCGAGAAAATCGCTCCGCTTGGCGTCGAGCGCCGCTTCGGCCTCGGCATCGCTGCCCCATTTCTCCAGCTGCCAGCGCTCGTCGAGGCTGACCGCTTCCCACGCCGCTTCGGGCGGGATCGCTTTTTCGAGCACCGCCAGCCCCGCCACCAGCGACCCGCCGATCGTCACCAACGGCGACAATCCCGCCAGCCTGAATCGGTCGAGGATCGCTACCTCATGGGCCAGCTTGCGGATCGTCTCGGGCGGCTGCGCGACATGAACGATCCCGCTACAGGTCGCGAAATCGACATCGTAACGTCGGCGCGCCCAGCTTAGCAGCGCGTCCCAGGCTTCGGCCTGCCGCTCGACCAGGGTCGTCGGCCCCTCGGCGCGGTAGCAGAATTGATCGCTGTCGGCGTAGCGGCACCATTCCCGCCACCATCTCCTCGCCGCCCCGGTCGATGGCGGCATTGGCGAGCCCGGTCATCGGCATGGCGCGCGGATCAATGGTCTCGCCCGCCCCGGCCCATTCCGCGGCAATGGCCTCGGCCAGCTCCTGCGTCGGGGCGACCAGCACCGCCTTGGCGGGGGTCTTCAGCGGTCGCGCGTCGAGCGTTACGCCATAACCGCCGTCAATCTCCACCACCGACGCGTCAGTCCAGAAACGCTTCACTTTTTGTCCCACGACCGTTTCAGGAGGCGCGGCGCAACCACGGCGTCGATGACCCCGGCCGCGACCAGGATCCCGCCCACCAGCGGCCAGCCGCCGGGCCGCACCAGGTCGGTCAACATCACCGCCAGGCCGAGAAGGAAAACCGCCAGTCCGCCCAGCCGGAGCAGGGCGAACAGGTGAAAGCGCTTTTTCCACAAGGCGTCTTCCGGTGTCATTTCCGTCCCCCGATCCAGCGTTCGGACATTGCCACCAGTTCGGCCGGATCGAACGCCACGTCATGCGCGCCCGCATCGCGCAATTCGGATTCGTCGTGATAGCCCCAGCCCGCGCCGATCGCCCCGCAGGCGGCGCTCCTCGCGGAACCCATGTCCCACGCCGTATCGCCGATGAACACGGTCTGCTCCGCCGCGCTCCCGGCCTCGGCGATCGCGGCAAGCACCATCGACGGATGGGGTTTGGATGGATGATTGTCGGCCGTCTGGAGCGTTACGAACCGGTCGGTGATACCGTGCGCGGCAAGACAATGACCAAGCCCGCGCATGCTCTTGCCGGTCGCCACCCCGAGCTTCCACCCGTTCGTCCCGAAAGGCGTCGAGCGCGGCGACGATGCCGTCGAACAACGGCTCCTCGACCACGCCCTGGCTGCGCATCGCGAAGAACGCATCCTTGTAGGTCCGCGACAGCGCCGGATGGTCGCCCTCCGGCACCAGCGTGGCGAAGGCTTCCTCCAGACTCAGCCCGATCACCCGCTTGGTGACCGCCCGGGGCGGGCAGTCGATACCGTGCGTGTCGAAGGTCGAGCGAAGCGCGCGGTGGATCGTCCCGCCGCTGTCGACCAGCGTGCCGTCGCAGTCGAAGATTGCCAGCTTGGTCATCGTTTCGCGGGGGGCTTTCCGGTCGGCCTGCGCGTCGGCTTGCCGGCTGACTTGCCGGCTCCGCGCCCCGTCGTCTTGGCCGGCGGCTTGCCACCCGGCTTGCCGGTTTCCGTCCGCGTACCACGACTGCGCCGCTCGCCCTTGCGCTCACGGCGCCTGGTCTTGGCCGCCGCGGCCACGCGCCGCGCCTTGACCTCGGGATCGGTCTTGTAATCGAACGTGTCCATCGGCAGCGCGTCACCCGCGAGCGGGTCGAAGCCGAGCATCTTGAGCGTATCGGCGAAATGGTCGGGAAGCTCGGCGCTGCCGTCGATCATGACGCCATCGGGACCCTCGATCCGCAGCCGTCTTGCGTGCAGATGCATCTTGCGGCTGACCCCGCCGGTCAGGAACGCTTCCGCCCCGCCATATTTGGCGTCGCCGACGATCGGGTGGCCGATCGCCGCCATATGTGCCCGTAACTGATGCGTACGCCCGGTCAGCGGCTGAAGCTCTACCCACGCGGCGCGATTGCCGACCCGGTCGATCATCCGGTAGCGGGTCCGCGCCGCCTGGCCGTTCTCTTCATCGACCTGCATCTTCTCGCCGCCGCTGCCCGGCTGCTTGCCGAGCGGCGCGTCGACCATGCCCTTCTTCAGGCTTGGCACGCCGGTGATGATCGCCCAGTAGATCTTGCGCGCGGTGCGTCCCGAAAAGGCCTTGGAGAAATGTCCTGCGGCCCGCGCCGACCGCGCCACCAGGATCACCCCGCTGGTGTCCTTGTCGAGCCGGTGGACCAGCTTGGGCCGCTGCTCATTCTCGCCCGCCAGCCCGCCGAGCAGGCGATCGAGATGCTGGCTGGTCTTGGTCCCGCCCTGCGTCGCCAGCCCCGGCGGCTTGTTGAGCAGGAACCAGTCGCGCCCGCGGTCGATAATCATCGAACGGACATACTCCGCCTCATCGTCGCTCAATTCGATCGCCGGCCGCTTGGGCCGCAATTCCTCCTCGTCCCTGGCCTCGGCCGGGGGGACGCGAATCGACTGGCCCGCCTCGATCCGGTCGCCCGGGGTGGCGCGTTTGCCGTCGATCCGGATTTGCCCGGTCCGTGCCCAACGCGACACCTGGTTGAAGCTGACATCGGCCAGGTTGCGCTTGAACCAGCGGTCGAGGCGAATGCCGTCATCCTCGTCGGTGACGATGAAATTGCGCGATTCCGTGGGGGAGGTCATCGCGGCCCCTTAGCCTAGGCCAAAGTCTTAGCCTAGCCAGCGTGCTCCGACCAATACGCAAACGCCTGCGCCTGCAACCGCTCGACCAGCCGCCGCGCCTTGGGGCCTTCCCAGTCACCGACGTGACCGTGCTTCTCGGCCCCGCCAGCAACCCACCAGCCCTGTCCGGGCAGTCCGTCGGAGGCCCGCACCACCAGTACCGCAAGCTCAGGCTCCCCGCGCGCTTCGGCCTCCTCGTCGACCGTGCCGAGCACCGCGCACAACGCCCGCATCTTGGGTCGGGAGAAAGCGTAGCCCAATTGCCCGAGCAAGTCGGAGTAGCTAATTGCAGACCCGGCACTCGCCGCGGCAATCAAGTGCGCGCGGACTTCGGTCGGATCGGCGAGTTTGTTCACTGCGGCTGGTCGGCGACCGGCGTCAGTTCGTAAGCGTGGAGCTTGGACCCGTCCTGCGGCCACGGGATCACCAGCCGCCAGCGGAACGGACCGGTCCGTTCCAATATTCCCGCCATGTCGCGTTTGGGGTTATCGCCATAGGCCAGCGGCGCTTCTTCGTCGCCCAGCGCCAGGCTGCCAAGGAAGATAAGCCGGGTCGGATCATCATCCTCCCACAACCGCCCGGCGGGCCGCTGGCTGCCGGTCTGCTTGACGATGGTCAGCAGATTGCCGTCGACCTCGACATAGCAGAAGAACGGCTTGAACTTCTCGAACGCCGGCTTGCCGCCCAGCTTCACCAGCCGGCAACTATAACTGCCCGGGGTCGGCGCCGGCCGCGCCAGCGCCGCATTCGACTTCAGCAATTCCGCAATCGTCACGGAGGGCGCTGGCGAAATTCCCCTTGCGCGCATCGGCCAGCCCGGCGGCCCAGGCCGCCGCTCACATTGGCCAGTCGCTGCCGGTCGGCGGGGCTGGCGATCCCCTGCCACACGTCGGCCTTGTTCGGTTCGCCGACGCTGACCACCGCGCGCGGCTTCTCCTTGACCGGCACGCAAGCGCCCACCGCCATTGCGGCGGCGATGGTCAGCGGAAGGGCACGGATCAGTGACAAATGGAAGCCTCGTAAAGTGCTCGGGCTCCCAGAGTGGCACCCCCGCGTCATGCTTTCAACCAACATCGCATTCACTATGCGCGTTGACTTGGGACTTGGCTGGTCTAGGCGAACGCGCGATGAATCGAACCCCGTCCAGCAATGCGGAACGCGCCGCCCGATGGCGCGCGGGGCTGGCCTACGGCATCGCCGCTTATGCCTTGTGGGGCATCATGCCGATCTATTTCCGGCAGATTGCCAGCGTCCCCGCAATCGACATTGTCGCCCATCGAATCATCTGGTCGCTGCTGGTGCTCGCTCTACTGCTCACCATTGCCCGCGCCTGGAATCGAAGTCGCGGCCGCGCTGCGCAATCGCAAGGTCCTGCTGACTCTGCTCGGCACCTCCGTGCTGATCGGCACCAACTGGCTGCTCTACGTCTACGCCATCAACAACGGCCACATCCTCGCCGGCAGCCTCGGTTATTACCTCAACCCGCTGGCCAATATCTTGCTCGGCCGGTTCCTCCTCGGCGAGCGGCTGGCGACACGACAATGGGCGGCGGTCGGGATTGCGGGCGCCGGGGTCGCGGTGCTTGCGGCGGGGGCTGGCGAAACGCTGTGGATCAGCCTGATCCTGTGTTTCAGCTTCGCCAGCTACGGCCTGCTTCGGAAGATCATCGCCGGTCGATTCGCTCGCCGGCCTGTCGATCGAAACCGGGCTGCTATTTCCGCTTGCGCTGGGCTGGCTCCTGATCGGCGGAGCCGTCGGGACAGCCGATGTTCGCCCATGGCGGCACGATCAACGCCTATTTGATCGCCGCCGGGATCGTCTCGACCGTGCCCTTGCTATGCTTCACCGCCGCGGCGCGTCGCCTGCCCTATTCGACCGTCGGCATGCTCCAGTTCCTTGCCCCGACGCTGCAATTCCTGCTCGCGGTCGGACTTTATGGCGAACATTTCTCCACCGCCCACGCCATTGCCTTCGGGGCAATCTGGACCGCGCTCGCGCTCTACGCTTCCTCTTTGCTAAGCGAGCGGCGCGCGACCAGGTCGCGCATCGCGACCGAACTGGGCGAAGCCTGATTCGCATGATAGGACCCGGCTCATGCTCAATATCGTCTCGATCATCATCGGTATCGTCGCGCTCATCTTCGCGGTCGTCGCCTTCATCCCCCTGCTTGGCATCTTCAACTGGCTGATCGTCGGCCTCGCCATCATCGGCGCGGGGATCGGGGCGATGAGCCAGGGCAATGCCGGCCGCAATCTCAACCTGGTGGTGATTCTGATCTGCGTGCTGCGCCTGTGGCTCGGCGGCGGGATCCTGTAACCGGCGACCCGAACCCGCATTCCGGCCAGGACCGCGAACGAGCGTAGCAAAACTGTTAGGAATTGCCGTTTATATCCGTTTCGGATCCGGCTTGTTTCGCTGCGGCGGTCAAATTTCGTAAGGCGTTGCGTTCCGACGAGGGAAGGATGCGACGAATGAACCAGCCGCGCCGTGCCATTCGAGTCCCGCTCAATTGCGAGATCGAGTTTCGGCGCCATGGCGACATCCGCTATCCGGTCGAACTGCTCGATTTCTCGCCCGAGGGCTGTTGCATCGCGCCACCGGTCAAGGTCGAGCCGGGCGAGAACGTGTGGCTGCGCATTCCCGGCATGGAAACGATCCACGCCCAGGTCGCATGGGCCGAGCAATGGAAGGTCGGGCTCGAATTCGAGCGACCGTTTCACCCCGCGGTATTCGCCAATGTGGTGAAAAAGCTCGGCGGCTGACGAGTTTCAGCGTGACCTGACGTAGCGCCCCGGCGCGTCCTCGATCGCCTTGAGCTTGCCCTCGCCCGGGACCCGCGCACCGGCGACGGGCACCATGTTTCCGTCGAGTTGCTTCAACCAGGCGAGCCAATCGGGCCACCAGCTGCCCTTGGTTTCGCGCGCGCCGGCGACGAACTCTTCAAGGCTGGCCGGCGCGGGATCCCGTTCGTTGACCCAATATTGATATTTTCCCGCGGCGGGCGGGTTGACCACCCCCGCGATATGTCCCGATCCGGCCAGCACGAAGCGCTTCGGCCCCTGCAGGAAACGCATGATCTTCCACACGCTTTCCGGCGGCGCGATATGGTCCTCGCGCCCCGCCTGGATGTAGGCCGGGGTCGCGATCGTCGACAGGTCGATCGGCGTCCCGTCGACCCGGATCCCGCCTTTTTCGACCAGCTTGTTCTGCTTGTAGAGCGTCTCCAGATAGTCGCGGTGCCAGCCGGCCGGCAGATTGGTGACATCGCTGTTCCAGTGCAGCAGGTCGAACGGCGCCGGCTCCTCGCCCATCAGATAATTGTTGATGACGTAATTCCAGATCAGGTCGCGACCCGCGCAGCAGGTTGAAGGTCGCGGCCATATAGCGACCGTCGAGATAGCCCTTGTCCTTGGTAATCTGGTCGAGCAGCCCCATCGTCTCGCCGCCAAGAAACAGCTTGAGATCGCCCGCTTCGGCGAAATCGACCTGAGCGGTGAAAAAGGTTGCGCTCTGAACCTTCGCCGCGTCGCCCTTGGCCGCCGAGATAGGCGAGCGTCGCCGCCAGCGTGGTCCCCGCCACACAATAGCCGATGGCGTGGACGCTGTTCACCCCGAGCAGATCGCGAACCTGGTCGATCGCGGTGACCTGGCCCCGCAGCACATAATCGTCGAGCGTCACATGCGCGAGGCTCTCGTCGGCCGATTTCCAGCTGACCATGAACAGTGAAATGCCATTCTCCACGCACCAGCGGACGAAGCTCTTCTCGGGCGTCAGGTCGAGGATGTAGAAGCGGTTGATCCACGGCGGAAAGACGATCACCGGCGTTTCGAGCACCGTTTCCGTCACCGGCGCGTAGTGGATCAGCTGGAACAGTTCGTTTTCGAACACGACCTTGCCGGGCGTCGCGGCCAGGTTGCGGCCGACCTCGAACGCGCCTTTGCGCGTCTGCGTCAGTTGCCCGCCACGAATATCGTCGAGCATGTTGCGCAAGCCCCCGAGCAGATTCTCGCCCCGCGTCTCGATCGTCTTCTTCATCACGTCAGGGTTGGTCAGCGCGAAATTGCTCGGCGCCATCGCGTCGACAAAACTCTTGGTCGCGAAGCGCATTTTCTGCCGCGTCTCGTCGTCGATCCCGTCGATTTGCTCGACCGAACCGAGCAACTGGTCCGAAATGGCGAGATAACTTTGCTTGATCGTCTCGAACACGGGATTTTCGGACCATTGGGGGGAAGCGAACCGACGATCCTTGGCGGTCCCGGCCTCGGCCGTCGCGCCCAGCATCTTGCCCCACGCTTCCATCCCCTTCGACCAGGCTTCGGCCCCGGCGGTCATCCACGCCATCGGGTCGGTCGGTGCGGGGGTTGCCAGACCGGCGATCGGCTCCTCGCTCTTCAGCGTCTCGGCCCAAGTCTCCATCAGCATCTGCTGCGCGCGCCCCGTCACCCAGGTCCAGTGCTGCCAGTCTTCGAGTGTGGGGAAGGTCGGGGTCTTGGTGCTGGTATCGTCGGTCATGATGCCCTCATAGCCGTTCGTCCCGAGCCTGTCGAAGGACTGCCTTTTTCTTCGGCGACGCGTTAGGGCCTACCAATGACGCCCCCCGCCATCCTCCCCGACGCCCTGCTCCTGCTCGATTATGTCGGGATCGCCGTGTTTGCTATCTCGGGCGCGCTGCTTGCGGCGGAAAAGAAACAGACGCTCGTCACCTTCATTTTTTTCGCCGTGGTGACCGGCGTCGGCGGCGGCACGGTCCGCGACCTGCTGATCGGGGCGCCGGTGTTCTGGGTCGGCACCAACGCCACCTTGCTGATCTGCATCCTCGCCGCGATCGCGGTATGGTTTCTGTCGCGCAAGACCATCGCCGACAAGGCCCTGCTGTGGTTCGACGCAGTCGGTCTCGCCGCCTACGCCACTTATGGCGCGGCCAAGGCGCTCAACTATGGAGTCGCCCCCGTCCCGGCGTTCGCGATGGGGGTGATGACCGCCTGCGTCGGCGGGATCATCCGCGATGTGCTCGCCAACGAACCCTCGATCCTGATGCGCCCCGAACTTTACGTCACCGCCGCCGCGCTCGCCTCGGGACTGTTCGTCGCGCTGACCCTGTTCGGTGCCCCCGCGACCCTCGCCGCGCTAGTCGCGGGCCTGGCGGGATTTTCGCTGAGGGGTGCCGCGATTGCGCGCGGCCTCAGCCTCCCGGCCTACGACCGCTGACACCAAAACGCCCCGGCCACTTGGCCGGGGCGCTTCATGGGTTAGCGACAAGACGGTTACTGCGCCTTGGGAACCGCTTGAGCCTTGGCAGCGCTCTTGAGCTGCGACGACGTCGTCTTGGCGGTGCAGCTGACCGGATCGCTGCCCTTCTTCTGCGCCGCGAGGACATTCGCGGTCACGCCGCACACATTGGCGGCGATGCCGATCGGCACCTGGACAGTATTGTTGTTGAGACTGTTGTTGAGCAGGTCGAGGTCCAGGTTGTTGAGCACATTGCTCACGTCCACGTTGACCAGGCCGTTCTGCTGAGCTGCTGCGGGCGCGGCAATGGCGGCGAGCGCGGCTGCTGCGATCAAGATTTTCATAACGCTTACTCCTGTCTGGGATTAGACGCGCACCAACGATTAACCTTCATCAATGTTCTGATCGTTTCGCTTGCGAAGCGGCGAAACGCCATATTTACTGACCGACGGGATCCCTCGTTCGCAAATTGGCCAAGCTCGCCTAGTAAGGTCACCATGACCGACGATTTCTACCGCATCCAGCGCCTGCCGCCCTACGTCTTCGCCGAGGTCAACGCGATGAAGGCCGCCGCTCGGGCGCGCGGTGAGGACATTGTCGATCTCGGCATGGGCAATCCCGACGGCGCGCCCCCGCCGCACGTGATCGCCAAGCTCGCCGAGGTCGCGGCAAAGCCGACCTCGCACCGTTACTCGGCCTCCAAGGGCATCCCCGGCCTGCGCAAGGCCCAGGCGGCCTATTACCAGCGCCGCTTTAACGTCGCGCTCGATCCCGACAGCGAGGTGATCGTCACCCTGGGCAGCAAGGAGGGCCTCGCCAATCTCGCCCAGGCGATCACCGCGCCGGGCGATGTCGTGCTGACCCCCAACCCCAGCTATCCCATCCATCACTTCGGCTTCATTATCGCCGGCGCCGCGATCCGCTCGATCCCCGCCGTCCCGGGTCCCGATTTCTTTGACCGGCTAGAAAAGGCGATGCGCTACACTGTGCCGCGGCCAAAGGTGCTGGTGATCGGCTATCCGTCCAACCCGACCGCCCAGGTCGTCGACCTGTCCTTCTACGAAAAGCTCGTCGCCTTTGCGCGCGAAGCCGGACTGATCGTCATTTCCGACCTCGCTTATGCCGAAATCTATTATGGCGACACGCCCACCCCCTCGATCCTCCAGGTCGACGGCGCCAGGGACGTGGCGGTCGAATTCACCTCCATGTCCAAGACCTATTCGATGGCCGGCTGGCGGATCGGGTTCGCGGTCGGCAATGCGCGGCTGATCGGCGCGCTGACCCGGGTGAAATCCTATCTCGATTATGGCGCCTTCACCCCGATCCAGGCCGCCGCCTGCGCCGCCCTCAACGGTCCCCAGGACATCATCGACTTCAACCGCAAGCTCTACAAGGGCCGCCGCGACGTGATGATCGACAGTTTCGCGCGTGCGGGGTGGGACATTCCGGTGCCGATGGCCAGCATGTTCGCGTGGAGCCCGATTCCCGAACCGTTCCGTCACTTGGGCAGTGTCGAATTCGCCAAGAAATTGATGACCGAAGCCCATGTCGCGGTCGCGCCCGGGGTGGGCTTCGGCGAGGAAGGCGAAGGCTATGTCCGCCTCGCGCTGGTCGAGAATGAGCAACGATTGCGCCAGGCGGCGCGTGGGATCAAGAAAATGATGGCAAGCGCATGAGCGTCGCCTTCCGCCGCGAGAGCGACGAGGAGCATCTCGAGCCCAAGTTCGAGCTGCCGATCCCGCCCGGTGCCAACCTCGTCACGTCGCGCGGTCTCGCCCTCATCGAGGCGCGCAATGCCGAGCTTGAAGACGCGATCGCCGCCGCGACGCCCGAACAACTCCCCGCGCTGCAGCGCGACCAGCGCTACTGGCGTACCCGCCTCGCCACCGCCCAGCTCGCGCCAGACGCCAGCGGCGAGATCGTCGCCTTCGGCACGAGCGTGACGATCGAACAGGACGGCAAGACCCGCACGCTCGCCATCGTCGGCCATGACGAAAGCGACCCCGCCGCGGGGCGCATCGCCTTCACCGCCCCGCTCGCCGTCGCGCTGATCGGCAGCGAGACTGGCGAGGAAGTCGAGGCTCCCGGCCCCGGCGGCCCGATCACGGTGGTCGCGATCACGCGATTGGGTTAGTCTGCCAGCATGGACCCCCTTCCCACCACGACTTCCGCGCTGCCCGAGCGCGCCAAGTTCATTGCCACGGCAGGCTGGTTCATCCTGCTGCTGAGCGCAGGCTCCGCCCTGCTCCCGCTGTACGGCAAGACCCACAGTTCGGTCATCATCGGCACCTTGTTGGTGCTCGCCGGCGTCACCGAACTCGTCGCCGGACGCATTCGCCACCGGGCGCGGCGTCTCTCGATGCTCGCCGGGGCGCTGACCGTCTTGGCCGGGATCCTGTTCGTGACCGAATCATCGACCCATTTCCTGTCGACCCTGTCGATCGTCGCCGGGTGGCTGTTCTGCCGGAGTATCGTGCTGATGCTCGCCGCCCGGGTAGAGAGCGGCTCGGTTCGCACCTGGACCGGCATTGCCGCGCTCACCGACCTGGTCCTGGCGCTGATCCTCGCCGTCGGCCTGTCGATCGCCACGCTGGTCGTCAGCCTGTTCGGTGCCACGTCGCCGATGATCGCCAGCTTTGCCTGGGTGCTCGCGGCCAGCTTCATCGCCACCGCCATGTTCCTGCTCGAGATCGCCGCCAGCGCCCGCGCCGCGGAAGACGTGTGACGCGGCCATGACCGCGCTCCCTACCGCCCTCCTACGAACTCACCCAGCTGGCGCAGATCATCCAGCTGGCGGTGGCGCCGGTGTTCCTGCTCGCCGGGCTGGGGGCCTTCCTCAATGTCTGCGCCGGCCGCCTGGCGCGGATCGTCGACCGGGCGCGCGGGCTGGAGCCGCGCATCCTCGGCAGCCGCGGCGAGGAGCATGACCGGCTGATCCGCGAAGTCCGCCTGCTCGACCGCCGGATCCGCATCGTCAATCGCGCCATCTTCGCCACCGTGCTTGCGGCGCTGCTCATCTCGGCGGTGGTAATCCTGTTGTTCTGGGCGTTCCTGACGGGCCTCAAATTCGGCACCGCCATCGCCCTGCTGTTCATCGCCTCGATGATCTCGACCGGCGCCGGCTTTGCCATCTTCCTCCAGGAGACCCGCCTCGGCACCCGCTCGGTCCGGGTCCGCACCTCGATCCTCGATCATGAGGCCGACCCCGACGAGGAATAGGCGTTGCCGCCGCCACGGGGGCGCGGCAAGATGCCGGTTAGACAGGGGGAGATAGTTGATGTTCGTCACCGCGCTGGCCGCGCTTGCGGCCGGGACCACCGCACCTGCCGCCGCACCGGTAGCAGTCCCGCCGCCGATCGTCCGGGTCGAGCCGAAGGCGGCTGAGGGGTCGGCGAAAGAACCGGCACCAAGCGCCGCCACCAAGGCCGCGGACCAGGCCGCGTCGATGTCGATGTTCGCCGAAATGGCGGTGAAAGCGCTCGACCGCATCCTTCCGCCGCAGGCCGATCCCGAGCCGGCGCGGCTGGCGCTCGCCCGCACCGCGATGGATGGGTTCATGCCGGCCGGCAGCTATGGCCGGATGTTCGACATGCTGACCGACAACATGATGAACGACGTTTACGGGCGGATCATGGGCATGACCGGCACCGAATTGTCCAACGCCGTCGGCCTGCCGGTCGCGTCGGGCAAGGATGGCGGGCTGACCCTGCTGCAGCAGGCGAGCAAGGGCGATCCGATGTTCGACGCGCGGATCAAGGCCTATGTCGCCGCCTTCAAGGTCGAGATGCGGCAGAGCATGGGGATCATGGAGCCCAGGCTGCGCGAGGGCATGGCGCGGGCCATGGCGCGCCGCTTCGATGCCGCCCAGCTGGCCGATCTCAACCGTTTCTTCGCCACTGACACCGGCCGCGCCTTCGGGCAGGACATGATGCTGCTGTGGATTGACGGCGACGTGTTTCGCGGCATGTTCGCCAGCGTTCCTGATCTGATGCGGGCCATGCCGCAATCGGCCAAGCGGTTCGAAGCGATCGAGAAGCAATATCCATGGCCCAAGAAGCCCGTGCCCAAGAAGGCAGCGCCCGCTCCCAGAAAGAAGAAATAGCAGCGCTTCGGAGGGCGTCATTGCCTCGACAAAGTTGGCCCTCGCCAGTAACGCTGGCGGGGGCCTTTCCCAAGGTTCGATCCTTCCCCCTTTTTCCGGAGACTTTCGCAGCGCCATGGTTATTCGCTCATCGATCCTCGACCGAGTCCTCGTCCTCGAAATGGTCCGCGTGACCGAAGCCGCCGCGATCGCCGCTGCGAAGCTGGTCGGGCGCGGCGACGAGAAAGCCGCCGATGCCGCCGCGGTCGAAGCGATGCGCGCCGCGCTCAACGAGTTGCCGATGGACGGCACCGTCGTGATCGGCGAGGGCGAGCGCGACGAAGCGCCGATGCTCTACATCGGCGAGAAGGTCGGCTCGGCGCAGGACGGCGGCCCGGGGATCGATATCGCGCTCGACCCGCTGGAAGGCACCACCATCACCGCCAAGGGCGGCCCGAATGCGCTCGCCGTGCTGGCCATCGCCGAAAAGGGCGGACTGCTCAACGCGCCCGACGTCTACATGGAAAAGCTCGCGATCGGGCCGGGCTATGCGCCGACGCACGATCGATCTCGACCGTAGCGTCGCCGACAATGTCCGCGCCATCGCCGCCGCCAAGGGCGTCGGCCCGGCCGACATCATCGCCTGCGTGCTCGACCGCGATCGCCACGCCGGGATCATCGCCGAGCTGCGCGCGCTCGGCTGCGGCATCCAGCTGATCCCCGACGGCGACGTCGCCGGGGTCATCGCGACCACCGATCCCGACACCGGCATCGACATCTATATCGGCACCGGCGGCGCGCCCGAAGGGCGTGCTTGCGGCGGCGGCCTGCGCTGTGTCGGCGGCCAGATCCAGGGCCGCCTGCTGTTCCGCAACGACGACGAGCGCGCCGCGCGCCAGCGCTGGGGGATCGACGATCTCGATCGCATCTACGCGCTCGAAGACATGGCCAAGGGCGACTGCATCTTCGCCGCCACCGGGGTCACCGACGGCTCGCTGCTCGACGGGGTCAAGCGCCTGCGCGGCGGCTGCGTCACGACCGAAAGCATCGTCATGCGCGCCAGCTCCGGCACCGTCCGCCGCGTCGTCACCGAGCATCGCCGCGGGCGTCGCCTGATCCCCCTTGTGACACGGCTGCAGCGCTGTATTATCCGCGCATGACACCAGCACCCCCGAAGTTTCGATCGAGCCGGGCGAACTCGCCGTTGCGTCGATCCAGCCGGTCGAGCCCGGCTATCGTCACGTCCTGCGGCTCGGCGCGGCGATCTTCTGGCTGCCCCTGTTCGTCGGCGCGCTGGTGATCGACCGCCTCGTCCTCGCACGAATTGCCGGTTGCCGGCCTTGCGCCCGTGCTCGTCGGGCTGATCGCCTTCAGTGCGATCGTCGTCGGCCCCGACCGCATCTACCGCCGGCTCGGCTATGCGGTCGATGGCGGGCTGCTGCGCGTGGTGCGCGGCTGGCTGTTCCACACCGACACCATCGTCCCGTTCGTCCGGGTCCAGCATATCGACGTCACGCGCGGCCCGCTCGACAAATTGTTCGGCACCGCCACGCTGGTCGTCCACACCGCGGGCACGCACAACAGCATCGTCACGCTCCCCGGCCTGTCGCCCGACCGCGCCGCCGACGATCCGCGACGACATCCGCGGCCTGATCCGCACCGACTTCGTGTGACCGACGCCGACTCGCGATCGGCGCCGGCCGAGCGGCTTCACCCGCTCTATCTCGTCACCGGGCTCGGCAAGGCGATCAAGGGCGCCTGGGGCCTGATCGCCGGTATGGCCGTGCTCGGCGTCGCAGGGCAACTGGTGGCTCGTCGCGCTGCATCGCCGCTGGCTATCGTGCTATTCTCGACCGTCGTCGCTGCCTGATGACCTGGCTCAAGTTCGAATATCGCGTCGGCGCCGATGAAATCCGCATCGACAGCGGCTTCCTGTCGCGCACCAGCCGCGCGATCCCGTTCGACCGGGTCACCGACGTCGATCTCGAGCAGGGCCCGCTCCATCGCCTGTTCGGCCTTGCCCGGGTCCGGTTCGAAACCGGCGCGTCGGCCGGGGCCAAGAATGAAGATGGCGTGCTCGACACCATCGCGTTGGCCCGCGCCGAGGCGTTGCGCGATCATGTCCGCGCCCGCCGCGGCCGCGCCGCCGTGATCACCGACGCGGACGACGAGACCGCCAGCGCCGCCCCTGTTCGCGATGGACAAGCGCCGCGTCGCGACCGCCGGCCTGTTCAATTTCTCGCTGGCGGTCGTCGCCGGCCTGTTCGGCGTCACCCAGACGTTCGGCGACGTGCTCGGCTTCGATCCCTTCAAGCGCAGCTTCTGGATCGCGCTCGCCGAGCGCTCGGGACCGCTTCGCGAACTGGTCGTCGCGCACCAGTTCATCGCGATCATCGGCGGGGCCATCGTGCTGATCCTGCTTGGCATCGCCACCGGCATGGTCCGCACGCTGCTGCGCGAGCATGGCTTCCGGCTCGACCGGACCGACACCGGCCTTCGCCGCCGCCGCGGCCTGCTGACCCTGACCGACGTCACCATCCCGGTCCGCGCGGGTGCAGGCGGCGATCCTCGGCCAGCGGCCCGGTGCGCCGCGCTTCGGCTGGTGCGAGCTCAAGCTGCAGAGCCTCGCCATGGACGGCGGCAAGGGCGACCATGTCGTCGCCCCGCTTGCCCATCCGCGACGAAGCCGCCTCGATCCTCGCCTCGCTTGGCTGGCCCGCCTCGCCCTCGTCCGGCCACTGGTCGCGCGTCTCGTTCGCCTACGTCACCTCGCTCGCGGCCTTGCTTGCGCCTGCCATCGCTGGTCGCGGTCGTCGTGCGGTGTGCTGGTCCAGCCGCTCATCGATCGCTATGGGCCAGCGGGCGCGCTGGTCGCCGTGTTCGCGCGCGCTGGCTCGGCTGGCGGCGGACCCGCTACGCGCTCGCCGACCAGGCCCTGTTCGTCGAGCAGGGCTGGTGGCGCCGTCGCCGGTCGATCGTCCCGACCCGCAACATCCAGAGCATCGACCTTGCCGAAAGCGCGTGGAGCCGGATGTTCGGCATCTGCACGCTGCAGCCTGGGAGTCGCCGGAGGTGGCGGATTCTCGCGCCCATCAGGTCCCGGCGCTGCGACGTCCCGAAGCCGAGGCGCCTGCGCGCCAGCCTGATCGCCGCCGCATGAGCGGCTTCGTCTGCGCGTCCTTCCGCTCGGTCAGCGGCCAGCCGTGGCGCTCGCGCCGCGACGGCGGCGACGATCTCGGCATCGACCTGGTCGACCAGTTGCTGCTTGCCCGCGGGGTCGATCCCGCCGACCTCGCCCGCCACCGCGCGCCGACCCTGCGCGATTTCCTGCCCGATCCCTCGCTATTCGCCGACATGGACAAGGCGCGCCGCGCGGCTCGCCGATGCGGTCGAGGCGGGCGAGACGATCGCCATCTTCGGCGATTATGACGTCGACGGCGCGACCTCGGCGGCGCTGCTCGATCCTGCTCCTTCGCCGGCTCGGGCAACGAGCCGATGATCTACATCCCCGACCGGCTGATGGAAGGCTATGGCCCGAGCGGAAAGGCGCTGGTCGAGCTCAAGGACCAGGGCGCGAGCCTCGCCATCACCGTCGATTGCGGCGCGCAGGCGTTCGATGCGCTGGCCGAGGCCGCCGACGGCCGGGCTCGACGTGATCGTCTGCGACCATCATCAATGCGCCGCCGCGCTTCCCGTCGCGGTCGCGATGATCAACCCCAACCGGCTCGACGAAAGCCCCGATGGCGCCGCCCACGGCCATCTCGCCGCGGTCGGCATGGCGTTCCTGCTCGGGGTCGCCCTGCTGCGCGAACTGCGCCGCCGCGGCCGCTTCGTCGATGGCGTCGCCGAACCCGGATCATCGACCTGCTCGACATCGTCGCGCTCGGCACCGTCGCCGATGTCGCCGACTCGAAGAGCCTCAACCGCGCCTTCGTGACGCAGGGCCTCAAGGTGATGGCCGAGCGTCGCAACATCGGGCTCGTCGCGCTGGCCGAGGCCGCGCGCCTGGTCAAGAGCGCCGACCTGCCGCGACCTCGGTTTCGCGCTCGGGCCCGCGCATCAACGCCGGTGGCCGGGTCGGCAAGTCCGACCTCGGCGTGCGCCTGCTGACCGCCACCGACCCCGAGGAAGCGCGTGCCATCGCCGCCGAGCTCGACCGCCTCAACGAGGAGCGCCGGGCGATCGAGCAGATCGTCGACCGAGCAGGCCGCGCGAGCAGGCGCTGGCCCAGGCCGACGCAGCCGTTGATCATCGTCTCGGGCACCGGCTGGCACCCGGGCGTGGTCGGGATCGTCGCCAGCCGGCTCAAGGAGCGATTCGACCGCCCGGCCATCGTCATCGCGGTCGACGAGGACGGCATCGGCAAGGGCTCGGGCCGCTCGATCAGCGGGGTCGATCTCGGCGCCGCGATCCTTGCCGCCAAGGACAGCGGCCTGCTCGTCGCCGGCGGCGGCCACGCGATGGCCGCGGGCGTCACCGTCGCCCCGGGCGGCGATCGAGCCGCTGCGCGCCTTCCTCCACGAGCGCCTGGCCGCGCACGATCGAGGCGGCGCGTGGCGGGCCGCGCCCTGCTCGCTCGACGCGCTTGCTCGCGCCCGGCGGGGTCGCGGGCGAGCCTGTGCGACGCGCTCGACGCCGGCGGGCCCTATGGCGCGGGCTGGCCCGCCCCGCGCTGTCGCCGCCGGGCCCGCGCGGCTGATCAAGCACGTCGATCGTCGGCAACGGCCATGTCCGCGGCATTGCGGCGGGCGACGACGGCAAGAGCTTCAAGCTGGATCGCCTTCCGCGCCGCCGATACGCCGCTTGGGCCAGGCCTTGCTCGCCTGCCGCTCCCGACACGCGCTGGTGGCTTGCCGGGACGATCAAGCGCGACGAATGGACTGGCGGCAATGCCGCGGAAATGCACCTCGAGGACGCCGCCCTCGCTTGACCGCATGTCGGCGCGCTTCGCCTAGCGCGCGCCCCGCACCCCACTCGGACGGCCCCTTCGTCTAGCGGTTAGGACGCGGCCCTTTCACGGCTGAAACACGGGTTCGATTCCCGTAGGGGTCACCAAAATTCAGACCATCCGGGGGATGGTCTTTATTTTGGTGACGGCGCTCTGCGTCGGGTGCGGCTGAAGCGGCCACCAGCGCAACCTGTTGCGATCCGGTCACAATATCGGACATTGCGCATCCCGCCCTTCGGGGCGCGCCACTTGCAATCCCCCCGACCGCCCTTACAACTTGCGCCCGAAAGCCGCGCTGCGCGCGCTCCAGGGAATTGAATTGCACAAAATTCGCGTGGCGGGGGTTCGCCAATTCTTCCTTTGCCTGTCGTTGTTTGCCGCCATGGTCGCGGCCCCCGCCGCCGCGCAGGTTCCTGCGGTGGTCGAGGAGATCAAGCTGGTCACCGCCGACGACAGCCGCGCTTCCTTCCTGATCCGCTTTTCCCCGGCCGAGCCGCAATCGGCCGCGATCAACAGCAATCCGACCCGCCCGGAAATCGTGATGCGCGCCACCTTGCGCGCGCCCCGGGTCGCGCAACGCCTGCCGTGGCGGGGGATCGTGCGCGCGACGAACTTCGTCAACAGCGAGTCCGGGCTGACCCTTTATTTCGACACCGCCGTTCCGGCCAAGGCGGTGATCGAGCCTGCAGGCAACAAGAGTGTCCAGGTGATCATTACCAGACTGACCGACGCCGAGGCGACTGGCAGCCGGCCGCTCGGATCGGGCAGCGAATCGGTCGTCCCGGCCACGCAAATCCCGTCATACGTCGAATATAATCCGGGCGATTCCTACGAGCTGGTGCCCCTCAAATATGCCGACGTCAGCGAGATCATTGGCCTGTTGACGCAAGGCGAAATTGTCGCGCCCAACAATATCTTCATCCGCCGCGAGCCAGGCTTCGGTTCGCTGGCGCAGAATCTGCAATCCGGTTTCGGCAACGTGCAGAATCAGGCGCAACAGCAGCAGCAGCTTCCGCTCGGCCAGTCGTTCAGCAACGGACTTGGCATTGATCGCCGGCTCAACGCGATCTGGATCACGGGCAGCCCCGATCGGATCGCGCGGGTCAAGCAACAGATCGACTTGATCGACATACCGGTCGACTCGGTGATCCTCGAAACCCAGTTTGTCGAACTGACCGAAAGCGGCGCGCGCAACCTCGGCATCGACCTCAACAATCGCGACGGGCAGATTGCGGTCGGGCGGATCGACAGCGGCCTGTTTCGTGACGTTGACGGTCGGGCCGAACGTTTCACGCCCAGCGGAAGCGTCCAGGCAGCAATCTACGCCCAGATCCAGAAGGGCGAGGGCCGCATCGTTTCGCGCCCGCGGATCGCCGCCCAATCGGGATCGACCGCCAAGATCATCACCGGCGACGCGATTCCCGATCCTCACCAACATCACGCTGTCGGGCGTCAACGGCGTGTCGCAGCAAGTCCAGTATGTGAATGTCGGCGTGACGCTGCAGATCGCGCCCCGGGTCAGTTCCGACGGCTTCGTCACCAGCCAGATCTACGGCGTGGTGTCGTCGGTCACCGGCACCAGCCAGGGCTATCCGACGATCAGCCAGCGCGAGGCCGAGACCACCGCCTCGGTGCGCGACGGCGAAACCTTCGTCATCGGCGGCCTCAGCCAGGACAATGTCCTGACCAGCAAATCCAAGATTCCGCTGCTCGGCGACATTCCGATCGCGGGCCAGTTGTTCAAGGTCGAACGGTCGACCCGCTCCAAAACCGAGCTATATATCGTCATCACCCCGCACATCGTGCGCCACCGCCGGTTCGAGACCGACGCCACGCCCGCGCCCGCCCCGGCGATGGCCGATCCGGCCATCCTGCCGCTCGGAAGCCCCCTCGCACCGGTCCAGCCGCCGCGCCGCTGACCTCCGGTTAACCATCGGAAATTGCATCTAAAATTAATTCACACAATGATGCGTTTTGCTATCGACAATCAGCCACACTCGCCTAGCATCCCCTTATTCCGCGCGTGCGGCATCAAGCCGTCCGCGACGGAAACTTGGGGAGAATGCACAACATGAAAAAATATCTCTTGGCCGCGGCGGCCTTGGCCCCGCTCGTGTCCGTCACGCCGGCGCAGGCGCAGCGGGCCGGCGACAAAATCGCCAACAGCTATATTTGCGTCTTCAAGCCCGCAGTGTCGCGCGGCAATGTTCAGGCTGAAGCGAATCGCTCGCTTCAGGCCGTCGGTGCCCGCGCCAAACATGTCTATTCGTTCGCATTGCGCGGCTTCGCCGCCGATCTGCCCGAACAAGCCATCGAACGGATGAAGGCCGGCAATCCGAATATTGCTTATTGCGAGCAGGATCAGGTGGTCACGCTCGGTCCGATCCAGGCCGCGGCCCCTCCGGGCGGCGGCGGCGGCACCCAGCCGGCGCAGGAAACCCCGTGGGGCATCGCCCGGGTCAATGGCGGCGGTGCCGGCACCTTCGCCACCGCCTGGGTGATCGACACCGGCATTTCGGTCCATCCCGACCTCAACTTCGACACCGCGCGCAGCCGCAGCTTCATCCGCGATACCTCGCCGCTCGACGGCAATGGCCACGGCACCCATGTCGCCGGCACTATTGCCGCCTATGACAATGCGATCGGCGTCATCGGTGTCGCGCCCGGGCGCCCGCGTGGTCGCCGTCCGCGTGCTTGATCGTCGTGGCAGCGGTTCCAACTCGGGCGTCATCGCCGGAGTCGATTATGTTGCCGCGGCCGGTCAGGCCGGCGACGTCGCCAACATGAGCCTTGGCGGCGGTGTCTCGACCGCGCTCGACAGCGCGGTGATCAACGCTGCGGCCGGCGGGATTCGGTTCGCCTTGGCTGCCGGCAATGAGAGCGACCTTGCCAGCAACCATTCGCCGGCCCGCGCCAACGGCCCGAACGTGTTCACCGTTTCGGCCTTCGCGATCGGCGACAGATTGGGCGAGCTATCTCGAACCACGGCAACCCGCCGATCGACTATGCCGAGCCCGGCTCGGCGATCAAGTCGACCTGGCTCAACGGTGGCTACAACACCATCAGCGGCACCTCGATGGCAACCCCGCATCTGGCGGGTATCCTGCTCGCCGGACCGGTCCGCAACGGCGGCACCGTCAAGAACGATCCTGACGGCAATCCCGACGTGATCGGCGTCAAGTAAGACTGACCTGAATTGGGGAAAGGCGGTCCGCATCGCGCGGGCCGCCTTTTTCTATAGCTGTGCCCAGGCGACCGCGATACTCGCCGCCAGCGCCAGCGTGCTCGCCCCCAGCGCCACCGCCGCGCTGCTCCCCTTGCCCCGCGCATAAGCCAGCGTCACCCCGATCTTGACCGCCATGTTGGCGACCACCGTACCGCCGATCGCAATCGCCGCCAGCGTCGCGCCGATCGATGCTTCGGGCAATCCGCCGGCGGTGACGATCGACGCATCGACGTCCATCGATCCCATCAGGAACAGCAGCAGTGCGATCCCCTGCTCGCCGAACTGCCCCTGCGCCCAGCGCGCCGCCACCGCCGCTCCCGCGACAAACGCCAGGAAGGTCAGGGCCGGAAGCAGCGCGATCGGGTTGCCCGGGGGCACGCTGTCCTTGCTTGCCGGCGCGCGTCGGTACAGCCACCACCCCGCGCCCCACGCCACCACCAACGCCGGGGCGATAATCAGCGCCAGCGGCGCCAGCATGCGATTGGCGATGATCGCGACCAGCACCAGCACGCGCAGATACATCACCGCCGATGCCAGCGCGATTCCCGCCGCCTCCGCCCCGCCCGCTTCCTTGCTCCCCAGCCGCTGGGCCAGTGACTGGGTCACCGCGGTCGAGCTATACGCCCCGCCGATCAGCGCGGTGGCGATTGTCCCGTGGCGCGCGCCGAAGATCCGGTTGGCGATGTAGCCGACGAACGAGAAGCCGGTGACCAACACCACCACCCACCACAATTTGAACGGGTTCCACGCGCCATAGGGCCCGTAAGCCTCGTTGGGCAGGAAGGGCAGTACCCCCAGGGAGATCACCGCGAACCGCGCCAGCGACTTGATGTCGCGCTCGTCGAGCTGGTCGACAAAGCCATGGAGCTCGTCGCGCAGCGCCAGGATCAGCACCACCACCGCGCTGGCCGCCAGCGCCAGCCCGATCAGCCCATTGCCCGCCAGATAGGCGATGCCCAGTGTCGCGATCGCGGCGATCGGGCTGGTCGCGTCGCCCTTGGCGGTGAGCTTGGGCGCATAGGCAATCGCCAGCATCCCGATCGCGCCGAGCATCAGCACCGATCCGATCAGCACCTGCCCCATCGATCCGAGCAGCCCGGCAATCCCGCCCGCCAGTCCGAGCAAGGAAAAGGTCCGCACCCCGGCCACGCGCCGTCCGTCGGGCTGGTCCTTCAGCTTGAACCCGCGCTCGAGCCCGACCAGGATCCCGACCGCCAGCGCTACCCCGACCCTCAGGCCGTGCTGCGCCCACAGATCGAGGCTCTCGATCATCGCGCCAGCCGCTCCGCGTGCCACGCGACATGCTCGGCCATGAAGGTGGAGATGAAATAGTAACTGTGATCATAGCCCGCGTGCCGCCGCAGCGTCAGCGGGATGCCCGCAACCGCACACGCCACCTCAAGCAGTTCGGGCTTCAGCTCCTTCTCCAGGAAAGGGTCGGCGTCGCCGATATCGACCAGCAGTTCCTCGACCCGCGCGCCATCCTCGATCGCCGCCACCGCATCATGCCGTCTCCACGTCGCCTGGTCCTCGCCAAGATAATGCTTCAGCGCCTTGCGCCCCCACGGCACCGCGCTCGGCGCGACGATGGGGGAGAAGGCGCTGACCGACTTGAACCGCCCCGGCAGCCCCAGCGCCAGAGTCAGCGCACCATGCCCGCCCATCGAATGACCGCAGATCGACTGCCGCTCCATGTCGGCCGGAAACTGCTCGCCGATCACCCCCGGCAATTCGTCGGCGAGATAGGACCACATGTTGAAATGCTCGGCCCACGGCGCTTGCGTCGCATCGACATAGAAGCCCGCGCCCTGCCCGAAGTCCCACAAGCCATCGGGATCGTCGGGCACCTCATTGCCGCGCGGCGACGTATCGGGCGCGACGAAAATCACCCCGGCTTGCGCGCACGCCGCGCGATACTCGCCTTTCTCGGTGACGTTGGCATGGGTGCAGGTCAGCCCTGACAGATACCACAGCACCGGCAGCTTGGCCCCGTTCTGATGGTCGGGCACGAAGACCGAGAACACCATGTCGGTGGTCGTCGCCGCGGACGAGTGGCGATACACGCCCTGCGTCCCGCCATGCGACCGGACCTCGCTGACCGTCTCGATCATGCGTCGGCCGGCAGCCGGTGAAGCGCGCACAATTTGTTGCCCGACGGATCGCGCAAATAGGCGAGGTAGAGGTTCACCCCCATGCCCGAGCGAACCCCGGGCGGATCCTCGATCGCGGTCCCGCCCGCGGCGACTCCGGCCCGTTCCCACGCCTGCGCCTGCTCGGGGCTGTCGACCGCGAAGCCGATGGTCGAGCCGTTGCCGCAAGTCGCGGGCTGGCCGTCGATCGGCGGCGTGACGAGGAAAATCCCGCCATTGTTGAGATAGACCAGCCGTCCCCTGGGATCGATCCGCCCTTCCTTGCCCCCGGTCGCGGTGAAGATGGCGTCGTAAAATCGCTTCGACGCCTCGAGGTCGTTCGATCCGACCATGACATGGCTATACATATTCGCGTCTCCCTAAAACACGACGACCGCGCGGATGCTTGTCCCCGCGTGCATCAGCTCGAACCCCTTGTTGATCTCGTCGAGCGTCAGCACATGCGTGATCATCGGGTCGATCTCGATCTTCCCGTCCATATACATGTCGACGATCCCCGGCACGTCGCTGCGCCCCTTGGCCCCGCCGAACGCCGTCCCGCGCCAGTTGCGCCCGGTCACCAGCTGGAACGGCCGCGTCGCGATCTCCTTGCCCGCCTCGGCCACCCCGATGATGATCGACGTCCCCCAGCCGCGGTGGCAGCATTCCAGCGCGGTCCGCATCACCTCGGTATTGCCGGTCGCATCGAACGAATAATCCGCCCCGCCATCGGTCAGCTCGACGATCTTCGCCACAATCTCGTCGCGGCTCATGCCCTTGGAATTGAGGAAGTCGGTCATCCCGAACTTGCGGCCCCATTCCTCTCGCGTGGGATTGATATCCACCCCGACGATCCGGTTCGCCCCGACCAGCCGCGCACCCTGGATCACGTTGAGCCCGATCCCGCCGAGCCCGAACACCACCACATTGTCGCCCGGCTGCACCTTGGCCGTCTTGGTCACCGCGCCGACCCCGGTCGTCACCCCGCAGCCGATGTAGCAACTCGACTGGAACGGCGCGTCGGGGCGGATCTTGGCCACCGCAATCTCGGGCAGCACGGTGAAGTTCGAAAAGGTCGAGCAGCCCATATAATGGTGAAGCATCTGACCCTTGTACGAAAAGCGGCTGGTCCCGTCGGGCATCACGCCCCTTGCCCTGCGTCGCGCGGATCGCGGTGCACAGGTTCGACTTGCCCGACAGGCAGGTTTTACACTTGCCGCACTCGGGCGTGTAGAGCGGAATGACATGATCCCCGACCGCGACCGAGGTCACCCCCGCCCCGATCTCGCGCACCACGCCGGCGCCCTCATGCCCCAGGATCGACGGGAACAGCCCCTCGCTGTCCAGTCCGTCGAGCGTGTAGGCATCGGTATGGCAAATCCCCGTCGCCATGATCTCGACCAGCACCTCGCCCGCCTTGGGCCCTTCGAGGTCGACCTCGACAATCTCCAGCGGACGCTTGGCTTCAAAGGCAACGGCGGCACGGCTCTTCATCGATGGTTCTCCTTCGCCTTCGCTTGCCATGCCGGAACGAGCGCGCCAACCCCCGGCAGCGTCCGCCATCGACCCGTTACGGACGTTAGCGGCCTAGTGTCCGCTTTCGACCCATGATCGCCGTTCATCGGTCAATCGGCTTTCTCCCCATTGCGCCGTTAGCGCTGCCATCCGGCCACCGCTCAGGTGAATGGCATGACCATAGCATCGCAATGTAGGCCCAATCCTGAACATCGCGCGTTGATGCACAATGAAACTGCCGAAAGCGATTCCGCTCGCCGTCGCAATTCTGCCCGCCTGCTCCGGCAAGATGCGTCACCAATCCCTCCGACGGCAGTAACCAAAATCGGCCCGTAAGGTCGCTTCCGACGAACAGGCTACCGGCCTGCATCCGCTCGGTTGCCAATTCCGCACGGCGGAAGGATCGATCAAATGTAACGCTGAAGTCTCCGCGTGAGCGTGGCGTTCCGAACCTTGCCCAAGCCAAGCGTCATGCCGAAACGGCCGCGCAACCTGATCGTCGGTCCTGCTGCGGCCGGGCTACGGCGATGTCGATGGCGACGGCAGGGTCTGGGCCGATCAGTTGGGCTCCTGCCGGGGTTGAACGGCGGCCAGCGTCGGCAGTCCCTGCGGCGAACACTTGCCGTTACACGGGACCTACTCGGTGCGCAGTTCGGGAAAATCCAAATCGCTACGGTGGGCAATCTCGCGACGCTACAGCAGCCGCTCGGCGACCAGGCAATAACACCTTTCCGACGCGCCGAGCCATGCTCAACGGATCGTCGGCTGGGCAGCCTGCGCTGGGTTCTCGAAATTGGGAACGGCCACTGAGTATGCCTCGCATGCTAAGTTGCATGTCGATGTCAGTCGAAATGCGCTGATGCGTTGCTAGCCAACGGCCCGTCGCTTCGACGCCTACTGCCGCTTTCCACCCTTAGCGGACATTCCGCTTCCGACCATTGCGGACATTTACGGACAGTGCGACGTCCTTTAATGGTGGGGCTATCTAATCGTTTTCATTGGCGGGGGGCTTGGGCTGCGCTCCGACACGGCGTCAACCGCGCGTCGCTCGCCTACTTGGGACCAGCCTTTCCTTACGGCACCCTAATCGTGCACATAGTCGGTGGCTTGCTCATGGGAGTGTTAGCCGGACTGTTTTTGGTCAAGGGCGGCGGTAGTCAGGAGTTTCGCCTGTTTCTCACCACGGGCCTTCTGGGCGGCTTCACAACCTTTTCCGCGTTCAGTCTCGACGCGGCTTTGATGTGGCAGCGGAGTGACTACGCGACGCTCGGCCCTGCGTTGCCGCATCGGTCTTGCTGTCCATCGGCGCTCTGTTCCTCGGCATGGCCGCCGTCCGGGGACTGACATAAATACGAAGGTCCGCTTTCCACCCAGAGCAGACATAAGGCGCGTTCCCTTCCAAGTTACCCCCATCTTGCCACCCGGCGACCCATCGGCCAAGCTTGAGCACGGTTAAAAAGGGGACGTTGAATGGGCTTTGCGACGGGAAAACACGCACTGATCACCGGCGGCGGCACCGGCATCGGCGCCGCCGCAGCGCGCATGCTCGCCGCCGAGGGCGCCAAGCTCTCCCTGCTCGGCCGCCGCCGCGAACCGCTCGACGCCGTCGCGGCCGAAACCGGCGGCACCGCAATCCCCTGCGACCTCACCGATCGCGCCGCGATGGAAACCGCCTTTGCCGCCGCCCGCGACGCCAACGGCCCGTTCGATTATGTCATCCTCAACGCCGGCATCGGCGACAGCGCGCCCTTCCTGCGCACCAAACGCGAAACCTTCGACGCGATCATCGCCACCAATCTCACCGCCGTGTTCGACGGCGCCCAGCTCGCGCTGCCCGACCTGCTCGAGGGCGACGGACAGGACAAGCGCCTGATCGTCATCGCCTCGGTCGCGGGGCTGAAGGGCGGCGCCTATGCCGCGCCTTATGTCGCCTCGAAGCATGGCGTGATCGGGCTGCGTCAAAAGCCTGGCGCTCGAATTCGCCAAGACCCGCCTCACCATCAACGCCATCTGCCCCTCCTTCGTCGACACCCCGATGGTCGACGACAGCGCGGCGCGCATCAGCCGCGTCACCAAGCGCAGCGACGCCGAATCGCGCGCCGCCCTGGCCGCGCTCAACGCCAACGGCCGCCTGATCACGGCGGACGAAGTGGCCTCCTCCATCCTCAACCTGTGCCACCCCTTGAGCGGATCGATCAACGGGGCCTGTGTCACCATCGACGGCGGAACCAGCGCATGAGTATCGACCCGTACAGCCTTACCCCCTCGCACTTCCTGTGGACCTTCGCCGACGGCGTCGGAACGGTCACGCTCGAACCGGCCCGAGCGCAAGAATCCGCTGACCTTCGACACCTATGCCGAGCTTCGCGACCTGTTCTTCGAGCTTGGCCAGACGCCGCAGGTCAAATGCGTCGTGATCACCGGCGCGGGCGGCAATTTCTGCTCGGGCGGCGACGTCCATGACATCATCGGCCCGCTGACCCGGATGGACGATAGCGGGCTGATCCAGTTCACCCGCATGACCGGCGACCTGGTCCGCGCCATGCGCGCCTGCCCGCAACCGATCGTCGCCGCGGTCGACGGCGTGTGCGCCGGCGCGGGCGCGATCCTCGCCATGGCCAGCGACATCCGCTTCGCCGCGCCCGACGCCAAGACCGCCTTCCTGTTCACCCGGGTCGGCCTGTCGGGGGCCGACATGGGCGCCTGCGCGATCCTGCCCCGCCTGATCGGCCACGGCCGCGCCGCCGAACTGTTGTTCACCGGCCGCTCGATGTCGGCAGTGGAGGGCGAGCGCTGGGGCTTCTGGAATCGCCTGTGCAACGACCCGCTGGCCGAGGCGCTGAGCCTCGCCGCCGACATCGCGCGCGGCCCGACCCTCGCCCATGCGGTGACCAAGCAGCAGCTCGACGCCGAATGGCACGAGTCGATCGAGACCGCGCTCGACATGGAGGCCGAGGTCCAGGCCGAGCTGATGAAAACCAACGACTTCCGCCGCGCCTACGACGCGTTTGCGAACAAGCGCCAGCCGGTGTTCCAGGGTGACTAAATCCCCTCCCCTTCAGGGGAGGGGGGACTCGGCAAAGCCGAGCCGGGGTGGGGGAGTCCGCCTTGGTACGACACCCCCACCCCCGCTCGCGCAAGGGCGCGAGTCGACCCCTCCCCTGAAGGGGAGGGGATAGTGAATCTCGACTGGCCCTTCTTCGACTCCCGCCACCGTGCCCTCGGCCGCGACCTCTCCGCCTGGGCCGCAGCCAACCTCTCCGCAGCCCACCCCGACGATGTCGAAGCCGAAGTCCGCGCCCTCGTCTCGAAACTTGGGGCGGCCGGTTACCTCGGCCTGACCATCGCCGACGGTGCGCTCGACGTGCGCAGCCTGGCCATCGCCCGCTCGACCCTGGCCTATCACTCGGGCCTCGCCGATTTCGCCTTCGCCATGCAGGGCCTGGGCTCGGGCGCGATCAGCCTGTTCGGCACCGCCCGCCAGCGTGCCGACTATTTGAGCCAGGTCGCCAGCGGTCAGGCCATCGCCGCCTTCGCCATGACCGAGCCCGGCGACCGGCTCCGACGCCGCCAACATCGCCACCACCGCCACCCGCGACGGTGACGATTACCTCATCAATGGCGAGAAGACCTACATCTCCAACGGCCAGATCGCCGACGTCATCACCTTGTTCGCGCGCACCGGCGAGGCCGAAGGCGCGCGCGGCATTTCGGCCTTCATCCTCCCCGGCGACACCCCCGGGCTGGAGGTCGCCGAACGGATCGAGGCGATCGCCCCGCACCCGCTCGCCCGCCTTACGCCTCGACGACGTCCGCCTCCCCGCCAGCGCCATGCTCGGCAATCCCGGCGAGGGTTTCAAGGTTGCGATGCAGACCCTCACCCTGTTCCGCGTCACCGTCGGCGCCGCCGCACTCGGCTTCGCCCGCCGCGCACTCGACGAGGCGATCACCTTCTCGACGACACGCAAGCTCGGGCATGGCACGCTGGCCGACAATGCCGTGACGCAGGCCAATCTCGCCGACATGGCGACCGCGATCGACGCCTCGGCCCTGCTCATCGCCCGCGCCGCGTGGCAGCAGGACAAGGGCGATGGCGACAACCGCCGCGCCGCCGCCATGGCCAAGCTCCACGCCACCGAATCCGCGCAGAAAGTGATCGACTCCGCGGTCCAACTCCACGGTGGGATGGGCGTAACCAAGGGATCGATGGTCGAAAGCCTCTACCGCGAAATCCGCGCGCTGCGCATCTACGAGGGCGCGTCCGAGGTCCAGCGGCGTGATCATCGCCCGCGACCTGCTGAAGGAGCATGCCAAATGAACATCCTCCAACCCCCCGGCTGGCCGCGGCCCAAGGGCTATGCCAACGGCATCAGCGTTTCCGGAGGCCGGACCATCTACACCGCCGGGGTGATCGGCTGGGACGAGCGCGAGATGATCGTCTCGCACCGCCTCGACCGCCAGTTCGAGCAGGCGCTCAGGAACATCGTCGCGATCCTCGCCGAGGGCGGCGCGCGGCCCGAACATGTCGTCCGCATGACGGTCTACATCACCGATCGCCCGCAATATCTCGTCCAGCGCGACGAGCTCGCGCCGATCTGGAAAAGCATCATGGGGTCGCATTATCCGGCGATGGCGATGGTCGAGGTCGAGGGGCTGGTCAACCAGTCGGCGCTGGTCGAGATCGAAGCGACGGCGGTGGTCGAGGAATGAGGGACGATTTCGTCGAGCGGCGACTTCCGGCGGTCGACCAGCTGCCGCATTTCGACCTGCTCGACTATCCGGACCGCCTCAATGCCGCCGAACAACTGTTGCGCGGTGGCGAAGCCTGATGACCTCGCAATCGTCAATGACCACGGCCGCTGGACCTACGGCCAACTCGATGAAACATCAGGCAAAATCGCCCGCCTGCTGGTCGACGACATGGCCTGATCCCCGGCAACCGCGTCCTCCTCCGCGGTCCCAATTGCTACATGATGCTCGCCGCGTGGCTCGGCGTCCTCAAGGCCGGCGGAGTCGCCGTCGCCACCATGCCCTTGCTTCGCCCCGGCGAGATCGCCACCGTCATCGACCGCGCCGAGATCAGCCACGCCATCGTCGACAGCCGCTTCATCGGCGACTTCCGCGACGCGCATGGACCAGACCCGCTTCATCAAGCACCTCGTCAAATATGACGGCGACTATGGCCACGGCGAACTCGAGGGAAAGATCGCCAACCTCGACCCCCTTCCGCCGGTCGACACCGCCGCCGACGATCCCGCGCTGATCGCCTTCACCAGCGGCACCACCGGCCTCCCCAAGGGCTGCGTCCACTTCCACCGCGACATCCTCGCTCCGTGCGACACCTTCGCCAAGAGCCACTTTCGCGATGAAGCCCGGCGACATCGTCCTCACCTCGGCCCCGATCGCCTTCACCTTCGGCCTCGGCGCAACCCTGCTCTTCCCGCTTGCGCTTCGGTGCCGCCGCCGCGACGCTCGAACAGGCCAGCCCGCCAGCGATGATCGACGCCATGGCGAAGTTCAATGTCACCCACCTCGCCACCGCCCCCACCGCCTACAAGGCGATGCTTGCCCAGCCCGGCCTCGACGCCAGCGCTCAAGTCGCTGACCACCTGCCTTTCAGCCGGCGAACATCTCCCGCAGGCGACCTGGCAGGCGTGGATGGACCGCACCGGAATCGGAATCGTCGACGGCATCGGATCGACCGAGATGATGCACATCTTCATCTCCGCCAGCGGTGACTCGATCCGCCCCGGCAGCACCGGTCAGGCCGTTCCCGGCTACACCGCCGCCATCCTCGATGCCGGGGGCAACGAAATTCCCGAAGGCGAAGGCCGTCTCGCGATCCGTGGGCCCGACCGGCTGCCGCTACCTCGATGACCCGCGTCAGGCCGATTACGTGCAAGACGGCTGGAACATCACCGGCGACACTTACCGCCGCGATGCCGACGGCTATTATTGGTACGTCGCGCGCTCCGACGACATGATCGTCAGCTCGGGCTACAATATCGGCGCTCCGGAAGTCGAAAACGCCCTCCTCGCTCATCCCGCGGTGGTGGAATGCGCCGTGATTGGCGTTCCCTGTCCCGAGCGCGGGCAGAAGGTGAAAGCGTTCGTCGTGCTGGCCGATTTCGCCGAACCCAGCGACGAACTGGCCGACGGGCTCAAGGCGTTCGTCAAGGACCGCATTGCCCCCTATAAATATCCCCGCGAAATCGAATTTGTCGACAGCCTGCCCAAGACCGCGACCGGCAAACTCCGCCGCGTCGAACTCCGCAACCTCTAGCCCGCGCGCACCAGCCGGCGCGTCGCTTCGGTCACGCCGCCAAACACGACGTGCGATACCAGCGCATAAACGTGGGTCGCGGCGGGAAAGTCGGTCGGCGGGCCACTCAGTCCCGCCGCCGGAACGCCAATCTCGTCGAACACTGCGGAGGCCGCCCCAAACAAGGTGCCATAGCCCTTGGTCACCTCCGGCCGATACTCGGCGAGCAGCCCGTACGCGCCGCCCAGCACCGCCCCGAACAGATAATGCACCGCCTCCCCCGCGGCTTCCTTATCCTCGGTCGCGAAATATTTCCCGGTGGCCGCTCGGCTGAACTCGCTGCGCGGCCTTGACCGTTGCCGGATCGTCGCCCGTTTTGGGCATGGGCAGCCCCGCCGCCCAGGCCTTCTGGAACAGGTTCATCGCCAGGCTCGCCACAAGCCCGGCGGCAATTCCGGCGGCGATACCGCGCAACGGATCGGGATTACTCTTCGTCATGCCAGCCCAACGGGCGGGCCGCTCGCTACGTTCCTATTCGAACTCGACGATCACCTGGTCGACGCTAAGCGAATCACCGACCCCCGCCGACACGCTTTTGACAGTCGAGCTTTTCGCGGCGCGCAGGATGTTTTCCATCTTCATTGCCTCGACCACCGCTACCGGCTGGCCGGGCTCGACCTTGTCGCCGGCCTTGACCTCGAGCCGAGTCAGCAGCCCCGGCATCGGCGCGATCAGGAAGCGCGACAGGTCGGGCGGCACCTTCTCGATCATATGCTTCATCATCGCCGCGATGTGCGGCGCCATCACCGTCGCGTGATGCGCGGCGCCCCGTGTCGTCAGCGTCCAGCCGCGACCCTTGCGCGCGACCTGCACCACGCGGTGACGGCCGTCGATCTCGGCCTCGAGCAGCCGTTCTCCCGGCCCCAGTCGCCGACCACGTCCATTTCCTCGCCGTCGTCGATCGAGACGAGATTGCCGTCTTCATGCGGCGTCACGGTCACTTCGTGATCGCGGCCGCCAATGCGCACGATCTGGGTCGCATCGGGAAATTGCGGCTCGCCCAATTGCCCGTCGATCAGCGCTGCGCGGGTATCGACCGTCAGCTCGACGATCGCCGCCAGCGCCGCCAGGTCGCCGAGCAGTTCGTCATCCGCCGGCGCGCCGTGGAAGCCGTCGGGATATTCCTCGGCGATGAAGCCGGTGGTGAGCTTGCCGCTCGCGGAACCGCGGGTGCTGCATCAGCGCCGACAGGAAGTCGATATTGTCGCTGACCCCGTCGATCTGGAACGAGTCGAGCGCCGTCACCTGCGCGTCGATCGCCGCCTCGCGGGTCGGCGCCCAGCTGATCAGCTTGGCGATCATCGGGTCGTAGAACATGCTGACCTCGCCGCCCTCCATCACGCCATCGTCGACGCGGGTCCTGATCCCCTCCCCTTCAGGGGACGGGGATGGAGGTCGATAGGTCGTCAGCCGCCCCGTGCTCGGCAAGAAGCCGCGATACGGATCTTCGGCATAGACCCGGCTCTCGATCGCCCAACCGTCCATCTTCACATCGTCCTGCGAGAACGACAATTTCTCCCCCGCCGCGACGCGGATCATCTGTTCGACCAGGTCGAGCCCGGTCACTTCCTCGGTCACCGGATGCTCGACCTGCAGCCGCGTATTCATCTCGAGGAAGTAGAAGCTCTTGTCCGCGCCGACGATCAGCTCGACCGTCCCCGCCGATAATATCCCACCGCCGCGGCCAGCGCGACCGCCTGCTCGCCCATCGCCTTGCGCATTTCCGGCGTCGACGAACGGCGACGGCGCTTCCTCGATCACCTTCTGGTGGCGCCGCTGGATCGAGCATTCGCGCTCGCCCAGATACAGCACCGTCGCCGTGCTGGTCGCCGAGCACCTGGATCTCGATATGGCGCGGATCCTCGATGAATTTCTCGATGAACACGCGGTCGTCGCCGAAACTCGACAGCCCCTCGCGCTTGGTCGCCTCGAAGCCTTCGCGCACATCCTGCTCGGTGTAAGCCAGCCGCATCCCCTTGCCGCCGCCGCCGGCCGAGGCCTTCATCATCACCGGATAGCCGATCTCGCCCGCGATCTTCACCGCCTCGTCGGTATCGGCAATCTCGCCGAGGAAGCCCGGCACGACCGACACGCCCGCCGCCTTGGCCAGTTTCTTGGACTCGATCTTGTCGCCCATCGCCGCGATCGCGTTGGGCGGCGGCCCGATGAACACGATCCCCGCCTTCTTCAGCGCCTTGGCGAAGCTCTCGCGCTCGGACAGGAAGCCGTAGCCCGGATGCACCGCCTCCGCGCCGGTCGCCTTGCAGGCGTCGATGATCAGCTCGGCCTTGAGATAGCTCTCCGCCGCCGGCGCCGGCCCGAGCCGCACGCTCTCGTCCGCCATCCGCACATGCGGCGCACGCGCGTCGGCGTCGGAATAAACCGCAACGGTCTTGATCCCCATCGCCTTGGCGGTGCGGATCACGCGACAGGCAATTTCGCCGCGATTGGCGATGAGGATTTTCTTGAACATCACTGACCCTCCGGAGCCATCAATTGGGACAGCGACTTGGTTCGGTCGACCGTCAAGCCCGTCAAACAGGTGAGTTCCACGAGCGGAACGATACTTCCGCCGCGATTTTCATCCGCGACCATCGCGCAGTGCGCATCACGATATTTGAGCCAGGCGCGTTGAGACTCAAGCAGCAATTTCGATGAGTGTGGATCACTTTTCGCCCATGATTGCGCTGTCGACCACATCGCGTTCAGCTTCTTGTCGGCACGGGCATATTCTTCGGCTGCGCATTGATTCATGCCCATCTGGCTCATTTCCCGATCGAAGCAGGCTACCGCTTCCGCATCGTGAACGTCATGCTTGGTGCCTTCGGCCTGCCCTGCCGAACAAAAGTCCAGTTCTGCCTGCCCGTGCGCTCGCTCGAAGCATTGCTCGGCGAAGGTCTTGGGCTTCGCTGGCTGCGCGGCAAGCAGGAGCAATAAAGCGTATCACTCCACCACCTCCCCCACCGGCGGCTTGTTGTGCCCGAGCAACCGCAGCACCTCGTCCGCCGCGTCGGCCAGATTGGTCCCCGGCCCGAAGATCGCCTGCACCCCCGCCGCGCGAAGCATGGCGTAATCCTGCGCCGGGATGACCCCGCCCGCGACGACCTTGATATCCGCCGCGCCCAGGTCCTTCAGCGCCTCGATCAGCTCGGGCACCAACGTCTTGTGCCCCGCCGCGAGGCTCGACGCGCCGACCACGTCGACCTGCTTCGCCACCGCCAGTTCGGCCGCCTCGCGCGGGGTCTGGAACAGCGGGCCCGGCGATGATTTCGAACCCCAGATCGCCGAACGCCGACGACACCAGGTTGGCGCCGCGGTCATGCCCGTCCTGCCCCATCTTGGCGACCAGCATGCGCGGCTTGCGTCCCATCCGCTGCGCCGACCGCCACCGTCCCCGCAATCGCCTCGTTCCAGCGCGCATCGTCGCGCGTCTTGCCGTAAATTCCGCTGACCGGGTGCGGCGTGGTTTCGTAGCGCCCGAACACCCGCTCCAGCGCGTCCGAAATCTCGCCCAGCGAAGCCGCGCGCCCGTGCCGCCTCGACGCTCAGTTCGAGCAGATTGCCGCCGTCTCGCGCGCGCCCGCTTCGAAGCGCCTCCAGCGCATCGCGTGCGCCGCCCCTCGTCGCGCTACTCGCGCGCATCGCCTCGAGCCGCGCGATCTGCCCGCTGCGCACCTTGCGCATTGTCGACCTCGAGAATGTCGAGCTCCGCTTCCTCCGGCAGCCGATAGCGGTTGACCCCGACGATCACCGTCTCGCCCGTATCGACCTTCGCCGCGCGCGCCGCCGCGGCTTCCTCGATGCGCTGCTTGGGCAGGCCCTCGGCGACCGCCTTGGTCATCCCGCCATGCGCCTCGACCTCGTCGATCAGCGCCTGCGCTTTTTCCTCCAGCTCGCGGGTCAGCGCCTCGACGTAACACGACCCGCCGAGCGGATCGGCGACCGCGGTCATCCCGCTTTCCTCGGCCAGGATCAGCTGCGTATTGCGCGCGATCCGCGCCGAGAAATCGGTCGGCAGCGCCATCGCCTCGTCGAAGCGATTGGTGTGCAGCGACTGCGTGCCGCCAAGCACCGCCGCCAGCGCCTCGACCGTGGTGCGCACGACATTGTTGTACGGGTCCTGCTCGGTCAGCGACACGCCGCTGGTCTGGCAATGCGTCCGCAGCAGTTTCGACTTCTCCGACTTGCGCGCCCAGATCGCCCATGATCCGCGCCCACAGCGTGCGCGCCGCGCGCAGCTTCGCGACCTCCATGAACAGGTTCATGCCGATGCCGAAGAAGAACGACAGGCGCGGCGCGAAGGCGTCGATGTCGAGCCCGCTTTTCTGCGCGACGCGGACATATTCCATCCCGTCGGCGAGCGTATAGGCCAGCTCCTGCACCGCCGTCGCCCCGGCCTCGTGCATGTGATAGCCGCTGATCGAGATCGAGTTGAACTTGGGCATTTCGCGCGACGTGTAGGCGATGATGTCGGCGACGATCCGCATCGACGGTTCGGGCGGGTAGATGTAGGTATTGCGGACCGCGAACTCTTTCAGAATGTCGTTCTGGATCGTGCCCGACAGCGCCGCGCGCGAAACCCCCTGCTCCTCCCCCGCGACGATGTAGAACGCCAGCACCGGCAGCACCGCGCCGTTCATCGTCATGCTGACCGACATCTCGCCGAGCGGGATGCCGTCGAACAGCAATTTCATGTCCTCGACGCTGTCGATCGCCACGCCCGCCTTGCCGACATCGCCGGTCGACGCGCGGATGGTCGCTGTCATAGCCGCGATGCGTCGCGAGATCGAACGCGACGCTCAGCCCCTTCTGCCCCGCGGCGAGGTTGCGGCGATAGAAAGCGTTGGATTCCTCGGCGGTCGAGAAGCCCGCATATTGCCGGATCGTCCACGGCCGCCCGGCATACATCGTCGCATAGGGCCCGCGCGTGTAAGGCGCGACGCCGGGATAGCCGCTGTCGATATGCGCGGCGTCCTCGGGGCCATAGACGGTCTTCAGCGGGATCCCCTCGAGCGTCTCGCGCGCTCAGATCCGGCCCCGCGACTCCTTCGCGGCGAGGGCTTTCCAGGTCGGGCTTCGTGTCTGTGTCGGTCATCGCCAACGGCCCTAGCGCGCACGCGGGCGACTGCCAATGATCAGCGCGGCCGATCACCGACGGTCGCGGTGGTCGAATTGGCGATGAAGCAGGCTTCGTGCGCCTCGTGGTGAAGCGCGTCGAGCGCGGCCGCGTCAGGCGCCGCCGTCGAACGCGATCCGCGGGCGCAAGCGTCACGCGCGTCATCCGCAGCTTGCCGTCGGCGCACTTCTCCAGCGCGCCCTGCGCTTCGTCCTCATAGCCGCAGCACATGCCCCGCCCGCCGCGCCAGATCGAGGAACCACAACATGTGGCAGCTGACAGGCTGGCGACGAACGCTTCCTCGGGATCGACCGCGGCCGGGTCCGACCACGGCGCCGCACCACGCTCGGGCTCGCCGAGGCCGGGACGACCGCGCCCGCCGTCGAACCGCCATTCGTGCGCGCGGCTGTACGTCCCCTTGGCGAATCCCTCGGGGTCATCGTCGGACCAGGCGATGGTGGCGTCGTGCTGGGCCATCAGTGCGCCTGCCTCGGGCTTTCCATGATCTCGGTCAGCACCCCGCCCATGTCCTTGGGGTGGAGGAAGAAGATCGGCGTCCCATGCGCCCCGATCCGCGTCGGCCCGAGAATGCGCACGCCCTTGCCCTCGTACCAGGCCCGCGCCTCCTCGATGTCCGCGCACCTCGAAGCAGAGATGATGCTGCCCGCCGAGCGGATTCTTCTCGAGAAACTTCACGATCGGCGAGTCCGCCCCAAGCGGCTCGATCAGCTCGATCTGCTGTTGGGCGCATCGACAAAACACACCCGCACCCCCTGCGCCGGCAAGTCGAACGGATCGTCCACCACCGGTCGCCCCCATCACGTCGCGATACAGCGCGACCGATTGCTCGATCGAGGGAGTGGCGACCCCGACGTGGTTTAAGCGTCCGAGTTTCATGAATCGTATCTCCGAAGAGTTCGACGGCACGCCGAATGCAGCTTGTCCATCAGGCCATTCATCGCACAGACGATAGTCATCCACCAAGCGCTGTCGATAAATGCTGTCGTCTCAACCGGGAGGCCAACGACATCAGGGCAGCATGGTGAATCATGTCCGTGCGACCGACGAAAGCTGGTCGAGGGTGAGCCCATTCTTTATGGACTGTGCCAACTCGTCGTACTCGTGCAGCCAGTAGCCAGTGATCGTTTCAAATTCCCCAGCTGACACGACGGGAAAGGTCTCAAGCAGAGCGTCAACTGCTCATGGGACAGCGTCAGAAGTCGCTCACAGCGGAATATTGTCATGCTTCTTCCACGGATTCTCGAGCTGCTTGTCGCGTAATTTGCGTAAGCCCAGCGCCACCCGCCGCCGCGTCGAATGCGGCATGATCACCTCGTCGATGAAGCCCTTGCTCGCCGCCACGAACGGGTTGGCGAAGCGCTCTTCATATTCGCGCGTATGCTCGGCGATTTCCGTCGGCCGTCTTGCCGCGGAAGATGATCTCGACCGCGCCCTTGGCCCCCATCACCGCGATCTCGGCGGTCGGCCAGGCATAGTTCAAATCGCCGCGCAGATGCTTCGACGCCATGACGTCATACGCCCCGCCATAGGCCTTGCGCGTGATCACCGTGATCTTGGGCACCGTCGCCTCGGCATAAGCGAACAGCAATTTCGCGCCATGCTTGATGATCCCGTGATGCTCCTGGCCCGACGCCCGGCAGGAACCCCGGCACGTCGACGAAGGTCACGATCGGAATGTCGAACGCGTCGCAGAAGCGCACGAACCGCGCCGCCTTCTTCGATGAATTGATGTCGAGGCACCCGGCCAGCACCATCGGCTGGTTCGCGACCACGCCGACGCGTCCGCCCCTCGATCCGGCAGAAGCCGATCGATGATGTTCCCGGCATGGTTGGGCTGGAGCTCGAAGAAGTCGCCCTCGTCGGCGACCTTCCGGATCAGTTCGTGCATGTCGTACGGCGTCGCCGCGCTCGGCGGCACCAGCGTGTCGAGGCTGTCCTCGATCCGGTCCCACGGATCGTCGGTCGGCCGCTCGGGCACTTCGTGGCGGTTGCTCGAGCGGCAGGAAATCGAAGAAATCGCGCGTCGCCAGCAGCGCATCGACGTCATTCTCGAACGCCACGTCGGCCACGCCCGACTTGGTCGTATGCGTCACCGCGCCGCCCAGCTCTTCCTGCGTCACCACCTCGTTGGTCACCGTCTTGACCACGTCGGGCCCGGTGACGAACATGTAGCTGCTGAATCCTTCACCATGAAGATGAAGTCGGTCATCGCCGGCGAGTAGACCGCGCCGCCCGCGCACGGCCCCATGATCAGCGACAATTGCGGCACCACGCCCGATCGCCAGCACATTGCGCTGGAACACTTCGGCATAGCCGCCGAGGCTGGCGACCCCCTCCTGGATGCGCGCCCCGCCGCTGTCGTTGAGCCCGATCACCGGCGCCCCGACCTTCATCGCCGCGTCCATGATCTTGCAGATCTTCTGCGCGTGCCGCTCGCTCAAGGACCCGCCGAACACGGTGAAATCCTGCGCGAACACATAGACCAGCCGCCCGTTGATCGTGCCCGCTGCCGGTGACCACCCCGTCGCCGGGAAACTTCTGGGTCTCCATGCCGAAGTCGACGCAATTATGCTCGACGTACATGTCGACTTCCTCGAACGAATCGGGGTCGAGCAGCACGCTCAATCGCTCGCGCGCGGTCAGCCGCCCCTTGGCATGCTGCGCCGCGATGCGCTTTTCGCCCGCCGCCCAGCCGGGCCGCCGCGCGCCGTGCTTCCAGTTCATCGATCGTCGTCGCCATGGCTGCTCTTTCGATGTGCACGCTTGCGTGCGCGTCAACATGCGTGAACCTTCGCCGCGCTCGCGCTTTCATGTCCCGCAACAGGAGGAACCATGCCATTACCCAGCCGCTGGCCCGAGCGCCTGTGGCTCGTCCGCCACGGCCAGAGCCAGGGCAATGTCGCGCGCGACGCGGCGCATGAGGCGGGGCACGACGTCATCGACCTCGACCTGCGCGACGTCGACGTGCCGCTTGTCCGAGCTCGGCCACCAGCAGGCCGAGGCGACCGGCCGCTGGTTCGCCGCACTGCCCGAGGAAGAGACGCCCCGAAGTGATCCTCTCCTCCCCCTACATCCGCGCCAAGCAGACCGCCGAGGCGATCTGCGAGGCGGGCGGCCTCGCCGGGGGCGCCAAGCCGACCATCCTCGACGAGCGCCTGCGCGAGCGCGAGTTCGGCGTGTTCGACGGGCTGACCACCGTCGGCATCCGCGCCGCACTATCCCGACGAGGCCGCGCACCGCGCCAAGATGGGCAAATTCTACCACCGCGCGCCGGGCGGCGAGAGCTGGGCCGACGTCATCCTGCGGCTGCGTTCGGCGCTCAACACGATCAACCTCCATTATGCCGACAAGCGCGTGCTGGTCGTCTGCCACCAGGTCGTCGTGCTGTGCATGCGCTACATCCTCGAGGAACTGACCGAGGAGCGAGATCCTCGCCATCGACCAGCAGGCCGAGATCCTCAACTGCGGCATCGCCGCCTACGACTTCGGCCGCGACGCAGATGGCGCTGTGCGTGCCCACGCTCGCCCTGTGGAACCACGGCGCGCCGATGGAGGAGGAGGGCACGCCCAAGACCGCCGAGCCCGACATGATGACCGGGTCGCGATGAGCCGTCCGACCGCCCTCGACCGCGGCCGCGCTTGCAGCGCCATCCGCTGCCGCCGGTCGAGGGTGGCGACAAGGACAGCCACGGCCAGATCCTGATCATCGCCGGGTCGCGCGACGTTCCCGGCGCGGCCCTGCTCGCCGCCCATGGCGCGATGCGCGCCGGGCGCGGGCAAGCTGCAGCTCGCGGTGCCCGACGTCATCGCCGTCCCGCTTGGGATCGCCATGCCCGAAGCGATGGTCGTCGGGCTCACGCCAGCCACCGCGACGGCGGCTTTTCCCGACGCGCGGTGAGCCGACCTTGCCGAGCTTGCCAAGGATGCCGACGCGATCGTCGCCGGCCCGGGGCTGAGGCCGACAACGCCGCCGCGACCCGCTCGCCGCCGATCTGCTGCAAGCTCGGCAAGCCGCTCGCGCTCGACGCCGCCTTGCTCCACGTCCTGCCGGCCCGCGCCAGCCGACGCGCGCGCCGCGACCGTCCGCCGATCCTGCTCCCCCACGCCGGCGAAATGGCCAGCCTGCTCGATTGCGATCCCGAAGAGGTCGAGGCCGACCCGCTCGGCGTCGGCCGCGACCTGCGCCGGCCGTTACGACGCGTTCGTGCTGGTCAAGGGCGTGCCAGCCACGTCGTCACTCCCGACGGCGCGGCATGGCGTTATGCCGGCGGCGGCCCCGGCCTCGGCGTCTCGGGCAGCGGCGACGCGCTCGCCGGGATCGTCGGCGGCCTGCTCGCGCGCGGCGCCGACCCGCTGACCGCCTTGCTGTGGGGCGTCTGGCTCCACGGCGAAGCCGGGAAGGCGCTCGCCCAGAAGGTCGGCCCGATCGGCTTCCTCGCACGCGAAATCCCGGGCGAAATCCCGGCGCTGCTGTCGCGCTAACCCTCGCTCACGTAACTCTCGAGCTCGTCCCCGTCGAGCTTCACGACGTGGATCACGTTGGTCGATCCCGCTCTTGCAACGGCACGCCGGCCATCATCACCATCCGGTCGCCCCGCGCGCGACGAGCGTGGTGGCGCAGCGCCATGCGCTTGGCCTTGCCGACCATTTCCTCGAAGCTCGACACGTCGCGGGTGTGGACCGCGTGGACGCCCCACTGCAGCCCGAGCCGCCGCGCCACCTTGAGGCTCGCGGTCATCGCCAGGGTCGGCACCGGCGGCCGCTCGCGCGCGATCCGCCGCGCGGTCGAACCCGACGAGGTGTAGCAGGCCATCGCCTTGGCATCGAGATCGTCGGCGATCTGCGCCGCGCTTTCCGACAGCGCATCGGCGGTGGTCGCCTCGGCCGGGGTCTCGGTGAAGTGGATCCGCGCCGGATAGATCGGGTCGATTCTCGACGGCTGCGCGATTCGGTCCATCATCGCCACCGACTCGACCGGATACTGCCCGGCCGCGCTTTCCGCCGACAGCATGACCGCATCGGCGCCCGTCGTAGATCGCGGTGGCGACGTCGCTCACCTCGGCCCGCGTCGGGGTCGGCGAGCGATCATCGATTCGAGCATCTGCGTCGCCACCACCACCGGCTTGCCGCGCCTGGCGGGCGAAGGCGACGATCCGGTTCTGCACCGGCGGCACGTCCTCGGGCGGAAGCTCGACCCCGAGGTCGCCGCGCGCCACCATCACCGCGTCGGCCAGCTCGACGATCGCGTCCAGCCGTTCGATCGCCGCCGGCTTCTCGATCTTGGCCATCAGCGCGGCCTTGTCGCCGATCAGCGCGCGCGCCTCGGCTCACGTCCTCGGGCCGCTGGACGAACGACAAGCGCGATCCAGTCGCCCCCTGCTCGAGCGCGAACTTCAGGTCGCTACGGTCCTTGTCGGTCAGCGCCGGGATCGGCACCACCACGTCGGGGACATTGACCCCCTTGTGGTCCGACACCTTGCCCGCCGACCTCGACCACGCAGGCGATCTTGTCGGCCTCGACCGCGACCACCCTCAGCCGCACTTTGCCGTCGTCGATCAGCAGCCGGTCGCCCTTGCCCACCGCCCCGAACAGTTCGGGGTGCGGCAGTTCGACGCGATTGGCGTCGCCGCAGCTTGATTGCCCGGTCGAGCACGAACATCTGCCCCACGCCGAGCATCGCCGCGCCGCCCTTGAACTTGCCGACCCGCAGCTTGGGCCCCTGCAGGTCGAACAGGATCGTGGTCGGCCGCTTGGTATCGGCTTCTCCAGCGCGCGGATCGCCTTCACCAATTTGGCTTTGTCGGCCTGGTTGCCGTGGCTCATGTTGATGCGAAAGGCGTCGGCCCCGGCGTCGCATCAGTTTGCGGATCATCTGCCGGGCTGCTGCTCGCCGGGCCCAGCGTGGCGAGAATGCGCACCTTGCGCGCCGCGGTTTGAGCATCGACACTTCGTTCTCCGGGCTAGGTTGCGCGGCCTGCCATAGCCAGCTTGCCGTCGCCGTTCAACCGGCTTGAGGCCATCGGTTGGCCTCGCCTAAAGCGCCGCCGATATCATATCACAGAATTCGGAGAATCAGCATATGGCCGAAGGCAATGTCGCGGCGGACCAGCTGCGGCTGTTCATCGAACGGATCGAACGTCTCGAGGAAGAGAAAAAGGGCATCGCCGACGACGTCCGCGACGTCTATTCGGAGGCCAAGTCGAACGGCTACGACACCAAGACGATGCGCAAGATCGTCGCGCTGCGCCGCATGGAAAGCCCATGTCCGCCAGGAAGCCGACGCCCTGCTCGAAACCTATCGCAACGCCTTGGGTCTGGCGTAAGGATCACGCCATGGCCGGCCATTCCAAATATAAGAACATCATGCACCGCAAGGGCGCGCAGGATAAGAAGCGCTCGGGCATGTTCTCCAAGCTAGCCGCGAAATCACCGTCGCGGCCAAGATGGGCCTGCCCGATCCGGACATGAACCCGCGCCTGCGCGCCGCGATCAACGCCGCCAAGGCGCAGTCGATGCCCAAGGACAATATCCAGCGCTCGATCGACAAGGCGGCGCGCGGCGACGCCGAAACCTATGAGGAAATCCGCTACGAGGGCTTCGGCCCCGGCGGCGTGTCGCTGATCATCGAGGCGCTGACCGACAACCGCAACCGCACCGCCACCAACGTCCGCACCGCGGTCAGCAAGAACGGCGGCAACCTCGGTGCCAGCGGCAGCGTCAGCCACGCCTTCGACCGCGTCGGCCTGATCAACTATCCCGCCACCGCGGGCGACGCCGAAAAGGTGTTCGAAGCCGCGCTCGAAGCCGGCGCCGAGGACGTCTCCTCGTCGCGACGACGGCCACGAGATCTGGACCGACGATCGGCAGCCTCCACGAAGTCGCCAAGGCGCTCGAACCCGTGCTCGGCGAAGCCGAAGGCGCCAAGCTCGCCTGGCGCCCGCAGACCATGGATCGAAGTCGGCGAAGACGACGCCGCCACCCTGTTCAAGCTGATCGACGCGCTCGACGACGACGACGACGTCCAGACCGTGTGGGGCAATTACGAAGTCCGCGACGACGGTGATGGAGAGGCTCGGCTGATCATCCTCGGCCTCGACCCGTCCTTGTCGCTCGACCGGCTGGGGGCTCATCCGCGCCGAGGGCAATCGCCTGACCCACCTTGCCAACGGCCAACTCAAGACCGACGCGAAGGAACTCCTCCCCCAGCGCCTGTCGCACCTCGCGACCCAGCTCGAAGCCCTGCTCGCCGACCACGCCCCCGACAGCGCCGCGGCCGAGGAAATCTTCGTCAACAAGAACCCCCAGTCGACCCTCAAGCTCGCCCAGGCGCGCGGCGTGTGCCTGATGGTCGCCGCGCGCTCTGGGATCGAGGTCGGCGAATATGCCGCGCGGTTCGTCAAGAAAGCCGTCGTCGGCATTGGCAATGCCGACAAGGCGCAGGTCCACGCCATGGTCCAGCGCCTGCTCCCCGGCGTTGACCATCGCCGGCCCCGACGCCGCCGACGCGCTGGCCGTCGCCATCACCCACGCCCACCACTTGGCGAGCGCGCGTTCGGGCCTTACGCAAGGGCGATGATCGCCCGCCTCACCGGAATTCTCGCCGAAACCACTGCCGACAGCGCGGTGCTCGATGTCGCCGGGGTCGGCTATCTCGTCCTCGCCAGCGCCCGCACCCTCGATGCGATCGGCCCGATCGGCGGCGACGTCATGCTGCTCACCGAAATGCAGGTGCGCGAGGACAGCATGACCCTGTTCGGCTTCGGCACGGCGGGCGAGCGCGAGAGCTTCCGCGCGCTGACCAGCGTGCAGGGCGTCGGCGGCCGCGTCGCGCTCGCCATCCTGTCGGTGCTCGACCCGGCCGAGCTCGCCGCCGCCGTCAGCCGCGGCGACAAGGCGATGGTCGCTAGAGCCAATGGCGTCGGCCCCAAGCTCGCCATGCGCATCGTCAACGAACTCGCCGGCAAGACTCGGCAGCCCGGCGCTGGCCGCCACCGCCGGAAGCCCAACCCCGCGCGGCGGCATCGCGCAGGACGCCCTGTCGGCCCTCGCCAACCTCGGCTTCAAACCCGCCGACGCCAGCGCCGCGGTGGCCGCCGCGCTCGAGGATCTTGGGCGACGGCGCGACGCTCGATGCGCTGGTCCGGCTGGCGCTTAGGAAAGCGGCGAAGTGAGAAAACGTGGTTGCATGACAGGCCTCGCGACAATCCTAGTTGTTCTCATGGGGCTCATCCTTTGGATCAGGTACGGCGAGTTTTGGGATATTGATCGGTGTTTGGATTCAGGTGGGGCCTGGAATTATCAGGCAAAGGAGTGCCGCAATTGACCACCCACCCCGCCTCCTGCCGCTGCGGCCAGCTCACCGCTACCGCCACCGGCATCCCGGTCCGCATCTCGGTGTGCCATTGCCTCAATTGCCAGAAGCGCAGCGGCTCCGCCTTCGCCGCACAGGTCCGCTTCCCCGCCGACCAGGTGACCACGTCGGGCGACGCGAAAACCTACACCGCGCACCGGCGAGAATGGCGCGGCGCATTTTCACTTCTGCCCCGAGTGCGGCTCGACCGTCTTTTATTCAAACGACAGCATCCCCGACACCATCGCCATCGCCCTGGGCGCGTTCGACGATCCCTATGCCTTCATCCCCAATGTCTCGGTGTTTGAAGAGCGCCAGCACGAATGGCTCGAACTGGCGGGCGAGTTCGAGCATTACGAATAGGGCGGCGCCTACCCGCCCCACGCCTCGCGATAAACGCGCAGGAAATTGCCACCCATCAATTTCTCGACTCGCGCCTGGGTCCAGCCGCGCTTGATCAAATCGTTCGCGATCCGGCGATAGCGGTCGATCGAATTATACTCCTCGACCACGGGCACGAAGTCGGGATTCTCGCCCGGCGCGGCGATTCCGGCCTTCAGCCGCTCCATCTGCCACTTGCGCAAATCCGCGCGGCTCTTGGCGTCGAGCATCACCGGCAATACGCCATTGTCGGTGCCGATCCCGACATGATCCTCCCCCGCGATCTTCGCGACATGCTCGATATGCTCGATCAGCCGCGCCCCGCTCGGCTTCATGTCGGCGGCCAGGAACGGCATGAAATAGATGCCCGTCACCCCGCCCTTGTCGGCGACCATCTTGATCGTCGCATCGTCGGTGTTGCGCGGGTGATCAAACAGCGCCCGCGCGCCGGTGTGGCTGACCACCAGCGGCCGCTTGGCCATTGCCGCCGCTTCGGCCATCGTCCGTTGACCGCCGTGGGACAGGTCGAGCAACAATTTCTCCGCCTCGATCCGCTCGATCGTCTTGCGCCCCAGCTTCGACAGGCCGGCATTGGCCGGCTCCAGCGCGCCGTCGCCGGCCAGGTTGCGATTGTTGTAGGTCAGCTGGACGGTCATTACCCCGTCCTTTTTCAGCTGCGCCAGCCGGTCGAGGTCGGGGCCGATCATCGACGTATCCTGCGTCCCGATGACGATCCCGAACTTCTTTTCGCGCTTGGCCTTCAGAATGTCCGCCGCCGTCCGCACCAGCAGCAGCCGGTCGGGATTGGCGCCGATGAAATCGTGCTTGTTGGCGATATCCCCCTGATAATCCTTCCACGGATCGGCCGGGTTGCCGACCGGAAACACCGTGTCGCGCACCACCGTCACCCCGGTCGCGACCGTCTCGGCCCAGGCGCGGTCACCAAGTCGGGTGACGCCGTCCACCTCATTATAGGGATCGCCGGTGCCGCCCAGCCCGTCGATCACGATTGCGCGGTCGAACCAGCCCGGCCCCGCGCCGCGCCGCTGCGCGATGCCCGGTCTCGCCGCGGCCAGCGCTGCGATCCCGCCCAGCATCGCCCGTCGTGAAATCTCCATACCTTTGCCCCCTTGTCGTCGGCCGGATCATGCCGCAGCCGCTGGCCCTGTTCAATTCGCTGTCCTACAGGCGCCGAAATGTGCATCATGAAGGCAATGACCCGGCGTTGCTCCTCCTCGAATTCCGATCGAAATGGCGAGGCGGGTAAAATCTTACCGGGACGTAGCGCGACCTTTGCGACGTTCCGAGCCCGGCATGGCCACTGATCCCGCCCGACTCACCACCCCCGAGCGCACCGCCGAGGACGCCGATTCGGCGCTTCGGCCCAAGAGCCTCGACGAATTCGTCGGCCAGCAGGCGGCGCGCGAGAACCTCCGCATCTTCGTCAACGCCGCCAAGTCGCGCGGCGAGGCGCTCGACCATGTCCTGTTCTTCGGCCCGCCGGGTCTCGGCAAGACCACGCTCGCCGGGATCCTCGCCCGCGAAATGGGGGTCGGCTTCCGCGCCACCTCGGGCCCGGTGATCGCCAAGTCGGGCGATCTCGCCGCCTTGCTGACCAACCTCGAGGACGGCGACGTCCTGTTCATCGACGAGATCCACCGCCTCGCCCCCGCGGTCGAGGAAATCCTCTACCCGGCGATGGAGGACCGCGCACTCGACCTCATGATCGGCGAGGGTCCCTCGGCCCGCTCGGTCCGCATCGACCTCCCCAAATTCACCCTCGTCGGCGCGACCACCCGCCAGGGGCTGCTGACCACCCCGTTGCGCGACCGCTTCGGAATCCCGATCCGCCTCAATTTCTATTCGGTCGCCGAGCTCGAACAGGTCGTCCGCCGCGCCGCGCGTTTGCTCAATGCCCCGGTCACCGACGACGGCGCGCAGGAAGTCGCCAAGCGCAGCCGCGGTACCCCGCGCATCGCCGGCCGCCTGCTCCGCCGGGTGCGCGATTTCGCCCATGCCGCGGGCCACGACAGCATCGACGCCGGCCGCCGCCGATCGCGCGCTTCACCGGCTCGAAATCGACGAGCTCGGGCTCGACGCGATGGACCGCCGCTATCTGACGATGATCGCCGACCTTTACGGCGGCGGCCCGGTCGGGATCGAAACCCTCGCCGCGGGCCTCAGCGAACCGCGCGACACGCTCGAAGACGTGGTCGAGCCCTATCTCATCCAGCTCGGCCTCATCGCCCGCACCGCAAGGGGCCGCTGCCTCAACGGCCGCGGCTGGACCCACCTCGGCCTCAATCCCCCCGCCGGCGCCCAGACTGGCCTGTTCGATTCCGGAGATGCAGCGAAATGATGCGTATGATTGCCGCCGCCGCATTGTTCGCGGCGGCACCAGCCGCCGCCCAGGCGCCCGCATCGGTCGACTACACCAAACCCGCCAACTGGCTCTGCCTCCCCGGCCGCGGCGACATCTGCACGCCCCGCTCGCCACCGTGGACGTCAATCCGTCAGGCTATGGCGCGCGCACCGTCTCGCGCACCGCTGCAGCCCCGGCGATCGACTGCTTCTACGTCTATCCGACCGTGTCACGCGATCGCGGGCTCAACAGCGACCTCGTGATGGACGACGAAAATGACATGGCGACCGCGCAGTTCGCCCGCATTCGCATCGGTGTGCCGGCCCTTCGCGCCCAAATATCGCCAGATGACGGTCGGCGCGATCGTCGCTTTCTCGGCCGGACAGGACATTACCGCCGCCGCGGTCCAATCCTACGCCGACGTCGCCGCCGCCTTCCGCAATTATATCGCGACGAAGAACCAGGGCCGCCCGTTCGTGCTCATCGGCCACAGCCAGGGCAGCCTCCAGCTGCATTCAGCTGATCGCGCGGGAAATCGAAACCAAGCCCGCCATCGCTGCGCGCATGAAGCTTGCCATTTTGCCCGGCTTCAATCTGCTCGTGCCCCGCGGCAAGACGGTCGGCGGGAGCCTTCAAGAAGACCCCGATCTGCACCACCGCCACCGAGACCGGATGCGTCATCAGCTGGACCAGCTTTCGTGAGCGCAATGCGCCGCCCACCGGCGCCCTGTTCGGAATCGCGACCGCTCCCGGCATGACCGTCGCCTGCGTCAATCCTGCCGCGCCCGGGGCAACCGACTGGCGGCGGCTCGATAGCATCTGGGTGGCGAACAGCTCGCTTCCCGTCCCTGGCGGGCCGATCGACTGGTCGAGCGAAGGCCGGCCCCCAGCGCCTTATGTCCGCACCCCGGGCCTCGCTTCGGGCCGCTGCGTCAGCGACGGCCCGCGCGGCTATTTCTCGATTCGCACTAATGCCGACCCCGCCGACAGGCGCACCGACCGGATCGGCGGCGAGGTCGCCATCTTCAGCCTGTTCATCCCCGGCTGGGGCATGCACCTCGCCGACATGAGCCTCGTCCAGGGCGATCTGGTGCGGCGGGTCGGACAGATCGGGTCAGCCCGTCGATGATCGTTTGCCCCGCGAATCCGCGCTGTCTAAGGGAGGCGCGATGGATCTGGACCAACCCTATCGCGGCGGCTTTATCGGGCCTCAGCATCGCTTCGCCCTGACCGTCTATTTCGAGGATACCGACACCGCTGGCATCGTCTATTATGCCAATTATCTCAAGTACATGGAGCGCGCCCGGTCGGACATGCTGCGTGCCGCGGGGATCGACCAGCGGGCCGCGATGGAGGCCGGCACCGGCGTTTATGCGGTGGCCGAGGTCAACATCCGCTACCTCCGCCCGGCCCGGCTCGGCGACGATCTGGTCATCGTTTCAACCGTCGATCAGGTCCGTGCTGCAAGCGTCCTCATTCATCAGCGAGTCATGCGGCAAACCGAAACATTGGCCGATGCTCGCGTCACCGCCGCCTTCCTCGGTCCCGACGACCGACCCCGCCGCCAGCCGAAAGACTGGATCGAGCGGTTCAACCAGCTTCGCGAGGGATTGATAGTTTGACCGCACCGACCGACATGATGTCGCCCATGGCACTGTTCCTCCACGCCGACGTGGTGGTGAAGGCCGTCATGCTCGGCCTGCTCGCCGCCAGCGTATGGACTTGGGCGATCATCTTCACCCACGCCATCCGCCTCCGCCGGATCAACCGCGCGACCGAGAAATATGAAGCCGATTTCTGGGCCACCGACGATATCGACACCTTTCACACCAAACGCGGGTCGGAAAAGCTGCCGAGCGCCGCGATCCTCTCCGCCGGGCTCGACGAATGGCGCCGCTCGACGGGCAGCCGCACGATCGACCGGTCGGGCACCCGCGAACGCCTCGCCACGCGCATGAATGCCGCGCTCGCCGCCGAGCTCGACCGGCTCGGCGACCGGCTCAACATCCTCGCCACGGTCGGGTCGGTGGCGCCGTTCGTCGGCCTGTTCGGCACCGTCTGGGGCATCATGCGCGCCTTCACCGCCATCGCCGACGCCAACAATACCAGCCTCGCCGTCGTCGCACCGGGCATCGCCGAGGCCCTGTTCGCCACCGCCATCGGCCTGTTCGCCGCCATCCCCGCGGTCATCGCCTACAACCGTTTGACCCATGGCCTCGATCGCTTGGAAGCCCGCCTCGGGCGCTTCGCCGACCGTTTCCACGCCACCTTGAGCCGTGAGCTCGAGGTGGAAGCGTAAACGTGGGCGCGTCCCTTCCTTCCCGTAACCGGGGTCGCGGCCGCCGCGCGCCGATGAGCGAGATCAACGTCACGCCGCTGGTCGACGTGATGCTGGTGCTGCTGATCATCTTCATGGTCACCGCGCCTTTGCTCGTCGCCGGCGTGCCGGTCGATCTGCCCGAAAGCCGCGCCGCCGCGCTCGACCAGCAGGCCGCGCCGGTCCAGATCTCGCTCGACGGGGAGGGCAACATCTTCATCGACGACGCGCCCGTCGCGGCCAATGCTCTCCCCCAGCGGCTCGCCGACATCGCGGCCCAGCCAGAGCCGCCCGAGGGCCGCCGCATCTATCTGCGCGCCGACAAGAGCCTCGATTACGGCCAGGTGATGCGGGTCATGGGCGAACTCAACCGCGCCGGACTGAACCGCGTCGCGATGGTCTCGGTCGGGGGAGACGCGCCATGACCGCCGATCGCGCCGAATGGACCGGGGTGGGCGCAGCGCTGCTGTTTCACGTCTTGCTGATCGCCGCGCTGTCGATCAGCCTCGCTTCGGTCGACGATGCCCCGGAGCCACCTTCGATGGAGGTCGAACTGGTCGACGAGGTCGCGCTCGATGCCGCCGCGCCGACCCCGATCGCCCAGCCGGCCGCGTCCCAGCCGCCGCCGATGCCCGTCCGCGACCGAACCACCGCCGCGCACCGCCAGCCGCTCGTCACGCCTTTGCCGACTCGCGCCCGTCGCCGCAGCCTGCGGCGCGCCCGACGCCCCGGCCACAGCGCCCCGCAGAGCCTGCCGCCCGCGCAGCCCACCGCGCCGCGCCGGGATCGGCGACGATTTCCTCAAGAGCTTCGACGACGATCTTGCGCCACGCGCCGGTCCCTCCCGGCCCGCCGCGCCAACCTTCAGCGCCAAGGCCCGCACTAGCGTCGCCAATTCCATCGCCGCCCAGGCCCAGCGCTGCGCCGATCGTCAGCCCTATCTCGGCGAAGGAGCCGATCAGTTGAAAGTCCAGGTTCGCTTGAGCTTCGCCCGCTCGGGCCGACTGGCACGGCCGCCAGCGATTGGCGCGCATCGCCGGCGATTCGGACCTCCGCGCCCGCTATGGCGATCTGCTCGAAGACCAGGTGCGGCGCATCTTCGCCGAGTGCGCTCCATTCCGGCTTGCCCGCCGACCTCTACGACACCGACAATGGCGGCTGGAAGAAACCACGCTTACACTACAGGGTGAGAAAATGATCAGGAACATCGCGCTCTTCGCCTCTGCCTGCTCTTCTCGGCAACCGCCGCTGCGGGCGCAGGACGATACCGACCCGCCCGAAGTCGTCGGCGGCAGCGGTCCGCTCCGGCTCAGACCATCGCCGTCCCCGCCATGCCCGCGTCGCAGCGGCGCGTCCGAAGCCCTCGGGCGCCAGATCGCCGAGGTCATTGCGTCCGACCTCCGCTCGACCGGCGCTTTCACCCCGCTCGGTCCCAATGGCATCGGCGGCTACACCGTCGCCCAGGCCGGCGCCCCCGCTTACGGCGAGTGGCGCAACGCCGGCGCGGGCGCGCTTGTCGCCGGCTATGTCGAGGCGCGCGCCGACGGCCGGATCACCGTCGCCTGCCTGCTCCACGACGTCACCGCCGGCCGCCAGCTCGCGTCGCAGGGCTTCGCCGTCGCCGCGGCCGACTGGCGTCGCGCCGCGCACAAATGCGCCGACACCGTCTATGCCCGGCTGACCGGCGAGGGGGCCTATCTCGACACCCGCATCGTCTATGTCGCCGAGACCGGCCCCAAGACCAACCGCGTCAAGCGCATCGCGCTGATGGATTCGGACGGGACCAACCTCCGCTACCTGACCACCGGCCGCGCCAACGTCACTACCCCGCGCTTCAGCCCGCAAGGCGACCAAGCTGGTCTACACCGGCGTGCTCGCCCGCAAGCCGCGCGTGTTCGTGGTCGACATCGCGACCGGCGCCGAGCGCCTGCTCGTCCCCGGCGGCGCGATCACCTTCGCGCCGCGCTTCTCGCCCGACGGCCGCCACATCGTCTTCTCGATGGGCGCAGGGCGGCAACACCGACATCTTTATCGTCGGCGCCAATGGCGGCGCGCCGCGCCGGCTGACCAGCGCGCCGGGCGCCGACACTTCGCCCAGCTTCTCGCCCGACGGTCGCCGGATCGTGTTCGAAAGCGAACGCTCCGGCACCCAGCAGCTCTACGTCATGGACGCCGACGGCTCGAACCAGCGCCGGATCAGCTTCGGCGGCGGTCGCTATGCCTCGCCGGTGTGGAGCCCGCGCGGCAATCTCATCGCCTTCACCCGCATCGGCGGCGGCGGTTTCCGGATCGGCGTGATGAACTCGTCGGGCGGCGGCGAGCGGCTGCTGACCAACGCGTGGCAGGACGAAGGCCCGAGCTGGGCCCCCAACGGCCAGTTCGTCATGTTCCACCGCACCGCGCAGGGTCGCGGCAATGCCACGCTCTACGCGGTCACCGATCGACGGCGGCGCGCCGCGCCGCATGCCCACCCCGCAGGGCGGTTCGGACCCCAGCTGGTCGCCGCTCAAGAACTGACTCTCATCGATCCGACAGGAGAACCATCATGAGCAACTACCCTCATCCTCGGCCTCGCCGCCATCGCGCTGACGACCAGCGCCTGCACGCAACAAGCGCAAGGCCGCGCCCGCAGATTCCGCCCGCCGACACAAGTCCCGAGCCGACCCCAACGTCGCTCCCGGCGATGTCGAGCTGATCGAGCTTCCCGCGCATGCAGGCCGACCTCGTCGCCAAGGCGGGCTCGGACACGGTCTATTTCGGGACCGACGAATATGAGCTCGACGATGCGTCGCGGCGACGCTCGCCGCGCAGGCGCGCTGGATGCTCGCCAATCCGACCGTCCGGGCTTCGATCGAGGGTCATGCCGACGAGCGCGGCACGCGCGAATATAATATGGCGCTGGGCGAGCGACGGGCCAATGCGGCGCGCGATTTCCTGATTGTCGCAGGGCGTTCCGGCGGCGCGGCTGCTGGTGACCAGCTGGGGCAAGGAACGCCCGGTCGCGGCCGGCTCCGACGAGAGCAGCCTGGGCGCAGAACCGCCGCTCGGTGACGGTGGTCGTTCGGTAGTTTCGGCCTCCGGGCTGGCACGGGAAGGGGCCTCCGAGGTGGGGAGGGGATTCCTACGCCGCGTGGCGCTGGTCGCGGTCGCCCAGCCACGCGCGCGCCTGGCGCTGCGCCTCGGCGATTTCGCGGGCGGTCATCTCGACCGAGATTTCGGCGCGGCACTGCTTGCGCTGCGCGTATCGCCCGACAGCGCCGCGAGGTTGAACCATTTATGCGCCTCGATCAGGTCGACGATCGACGCCGCCGCGGCCGGTCGAATAGGTCACGCCCAGCTCGAACAAGGCATCGACGTCGCCCCGTGCTCGGCATCCGCAAGCCGGCTGCGAAGCAGGAAGTCGGCACCTTTTTGACTGATCGCCATGTGCACGTCACCCCGTTTCCTGCTGTGACGGCAGGTTTCGGCCGCGATCGACGAACAAATGGTTAACGCGGTGGTGACCGCTCGTTCCAACTGTGTCTATAATCGACACGCAGATTGTCGATCAGCCGCGTCCTGCCGAGGATCGCGGCGGCGATCAGCCGCATGTCGCCGCTCGCATGGTCGAGCGGTTCGAGCGTGTCGCCATCGACATAGGCGAGATAATCGATCGGTCCGAACCCCGCCGCGACGAGCTTGTCGCTCGCGCCACCGCCAGCAGCGTCGAGACCGAGGATATGCTCGCCCGACTCAATCGCCGCCCGCGCTTGCTCCAGCGCCGTCGGCAAGCGCGACCGCCTGCGCCCGCTCCGTCCGCCGAGACAAGGCATTGCGCGACGACATCGCCAGCCCGTCCTTCTCGCGCACCGTCGGATAGCCGATGATCGCGATCGGCAGCCCAAGGTCGCGCGTCCATCCGCCGGATCACCGCCAGCTGCTGCCAGTCCTTTTCCCCGAAGATCGCGACATCGGGCGTGACCGCGATGAACAGCTTGGCGACGACCGTCGCCACGCCGTCGAAATGCCCGGGCGCGGTGCGCGCCTTCCCAGCGCTCGCTGACGCCCGCGACGCTGACCGTGGTCGCAAAGCCCGTCGGGATAAAGATCGCTCGTCGCGCCGGCATCCACACCGCATCGCAGCCCGCCGCCGCGCAGCTTCGCGCAGATCCGCCTCCTCGGTCCGCGGATAGCGGTCGAGATCGCCGTGCTCGTTGAACTGCAGCGGATTGACGAAGATCGTCGCGATGACCCGGTCCGCCACGCGCCTGCGCCGCCGTCGACCAGCGCCAGATGGCCGTGCGTGGAGCGCGCCCATCGTCGGCACCAGCGCGATCGCCTCGCCCGCCGTCGCGCCATCCCTGCGACAGGTCGCGTCAACGCGCTTCATTTACGAACAATTTGCATGCGAATTCGCGCCTTCGATACACAGCGCTGAGAGGGGCCGCTTCTGCACGCGCGCGCTCGGGGTCATCACAAGAGGGGCACGAGGCCATGGGCCAGCCGCATTTCATCGTCTTCGCCAATGAAAAGGGCGGCACCGGCAAGTCGACCACCGCGGTCCACACCGCGATCGCGCTCGCCGCCTCGGGCCACCGCGTCGGCGCGCTCGACCTCGACCAGCGCCAGCGGACCATGACCCGCTACCTCGAGAATCGCGACGCGACGATGCGCCGGCTCGACAAGCAACTGGCCCGCGCCAGCCTATGAAGTGCTCGACGACCAGACCGAGGCCGGGCTCGACGCCGCGATCGACCGCCTCTCGGCCAATGCGACGTGCTCGTGATCGACACGCCGGGCCGCGACGATCCGGTCGCCCGCGCCGCGATCCTGCGCGCCGACACGCTGGTCACCCCGATGAACGACAGCTTCGTCGACCTCGACCTCATCGGCCAGGTCGACCCCGAAAACTTCAAGGTCACCAAGCCCAGCTTCTACGCCGAACTGATCTGGAACAGCCGCACCCAGCGCGCCAAGCGACACCGGCAAGAGCGTCGACTGGGTCGTGCTGCGCAACCGCCTCCAGCACATCGAATCGCACAACCTCCAGCGCGTCGGCGCCGCGCTCGACGAGCTTGCCCGCCGCGTCGGCTTCCGCGTCATCCCCGGCCTTGGCGAGCGCGTCATCTACCGCGAGCTCTTCCCCAAGGGCCTGACCCTGCTCGATCTCGCCGACCTCGGCGAAGTCGGGCATCGGCCATGTCGCCGCGCGCCAGGAATTGCGCGAAATGATCGCCGGCCTCGCCGTCCCGAGCCAGGCCGAGATCGAGCAACCGCCGATCGCCGCTGCCGGCTGGGAACCAACCCCGCCTTCCGTCATTGCGAGCGCAGCGAAGCAATCCATCTCCTGCGCTCGCCACGATCTCTCATCGCTTACGAACGGACCCATCGAATGTCGCACAATTTCAACCGCACCATCCTGCGCGAATATGACGTCCGCGGCATCGTCGGATCGACACTGACCGAAGCCGACGCCACGCGCGCTCGGCCGCAGCTACGCCGCGCTCGCCATCAGCGAAGGCGCGAAGCGCGTCGCGGTCGGCCGCGACGGCCGCACCCATTCGCCCGAGTCTCGAAGCCGCGCTGATCGACGGGCTGACCGCAGGCGGGCTCGACGTCGTCCGCATCGGCATGGGCCCCTCGCCGATGCTCTACTTCGCGGTCTCCACCCTCGACGTCGACGGCGGCATCCAGGTCACCGGCAGCCACAATCCGTCCGACTATAACGGCTTCAAGATGCTGCTGAACGGCCGCTCGGTGTTCGGCCCGGAGATCCAGGACCTCGGCCGCCGCGCCGCGAAGCCGACTGGAGCGAAGGCGCGGGCGCAAGTCAGCGAGCCGACGTCATCCTCGACGATTATGTCGACGCCTTGGTCAAGGGCTTCGACGGCAAGGGCTACAAGATCGGCTGGGACGCGGGCAATGGCGCCGGCGGCCCCGCGCTCGAGAAGCTGGTCAAGCTGCCTGCCGGGCGAGCATCACACCATCTACACCGAGGTCGACGGCACCTTCCCCAACCACCACCCCGACCCGACGGTCGAGAGCCAACCTCGCCGACCTGAAGAAGCTCGTCGCCGACAAGAACCTCGACTTCGGCATCGCCTTCGACGGCGACGCCGACCGCATCGGCGCGGTCGACGGCGAGGGCCGCGTGATCTGGGGCGACCAGTTGCTGATCATCCTCGCCGGCCCCGTCCTCAAGGACCTTCCCGGCGCGACGATCATCGCCGACGTCAAGGCCAGCCAGACCCTGTTCGACCGCATCGCCGAAATGGGCGGCACGCCGCTGATGTGGAAGACCGGGCACAGCCTGATCAAGTCGAAGATGAAGGAAACCGGCGCGCCGCTGGCGGGCGAGATGAGCGGCCACATCTTCTTCAAGCACCAATGGTACGGCTTCGACGACGCGCTCTACGCCGCGGTCCGCCTGATCCGCGCCGTCTCGTCGAGCGGCCAGACGCCTGACCGAGCTGCAAGAGCGCGATGCCCGTCTCGGTCGCCACCCCCGAGCTTCGCTTCCAGGTCGACGAGAGCCGCAAGTTCGCCGTCGTCGGCGAAGTCGCCGAGCGCCTCGCGGCCGAGGGCGCCGACGTCGACACGACCGACGGCGTCCGCGTCAAGACCGACGACGGCTGGTGGCTGCTGCGCGCCTCGAACACCCAGGACGTCCTCGTCGCCCGCGCCGAGGCGCACCGACCAGCCCGGCCTCGACCGTCTGATGGCGAGCGATCGACGCCCAGCTCGCGCAGTCGGCGGCGTCGAGCGGAGCCGACCGCCAGTCACTGAAGGTCGCGTTCTGCGCCGTCACATAATCGACCCCTATCGCGCGCTAGCTACGCCCTCGCCATTGGCGGCGGAGAAGACCATGGCGCTGATCGCGCAAGGCGGACGTTGCGGCCATGCACGCTTCGATCGCGGACAATGCGAACTCGACTCGCGAGGTCGGCTCGATGGGCGCGACTTTCGTTGGCGCATCGGGTGCCATCGCAAGCTCGATCGAAGCGGTTGCGCCGACGGTGTCGCTATCCGCTTGGCGGACTGCCGCGCAACGTCTGCGACGTCCGCGCGGCAGGCGTTCCGCTCGGATCACCGCCTGCAAAGATCGCGCAGCTCGCTTTCCATCCTCATAGCGTGACAGCGGACCTTCACCTAGTGCCGTGCCACGCGCTCACTCGTCCTCATCCTCCTCGCCCCGACCAGATTGCAGCTCGCGCGACTTTCACCTGGTGGAGCATGCACCAGTGCATCAGCGCATCCTCGCGCCCATGCGTGATCCACACTTCCTTGGGCGCGACCTCGCGGATGGTGCGGGTCAGTTCGTCCCAGTCGCCATGATCGGAAATCACCAGCGGCAGTTCGACATTGCGTCTGCCGCGCGCGCTGGCGGATCCGCATCCAGCCCGACGCCATCGCCGTGATCGGGTCGGGCAGCCGCCGCGACCAGCGGTCGTTGAGCGCGGACGGCGGGCAGATGACGATATGCCCCGCCATCTCCTCCTTGCTTCGCCCCCGTCGCGGGCCGCAGCTCGCCGAGCGGCACGCCAAGCTCCTCGTACAGATTGCACAATCGCTCCATCGCGCCGTGATAATAGATCGGCGCGTGCATGCCCGCGCGCGCGCAATTCGGCGATCACCCGCTGCGCCTTGCCCAGCGCATAGGCGCCGACCAGCACGCACCGCTCGGGCTCGGCTGCAGCCGCTGGAGCAGCCGGTCGATCTCGCTGCCCGTGTCGGGATGGCGGAACACCGGCAGCCCGAAGGTCGCCTCGGTGATGAAGATGTCGCACGGCGTGACCACGAACGGCGCGCAGGTCGGGTCGGGCCGGCGCTTGTAGTCGCCCGACACCACCACCCGCTCGCCTTTGTAATCGAGCACGATCTGCGCCGATCCCAGCACATGGCCGGCGGGGACGAAGCTGACCTCGACCTCGCCGATGCGTCACGCTCTCGCCATAATCGACCGGATTGGCATTCTGCTGGCCATAGCGGACGTCCATGATCGCCAGCGTCTCGGGCGTCGCCCACACCGCGCCATGCCCGCCGCGCGCATGGTCGGCATGGCCGTGGGTCACCAGCGCCGTGTCCTTGGGCTGCGAGGGATCGACCCACGCATCGGCGGGTTTGACATAGATGCCTTCGGGAAAAGGCTCGATCCAGGAACCGAGGCGGGCCATTGGGCGGTTATACGGCTGAAAGCGGCGGACAGGTTCCGCTTTCGCGAAGAGGGAGAATGTCATGGACATGGGCGGCATCAATCTGGGGCGATCGAAATCGTCGGACGTCGCCGCTGCTCGGCATCGTCCTGTCTGGTGATGGTCTTGCGCACCCGCAGTCGCGGCAGGTCAGCGACAATAGCCCGGCCGACGATCGGCGACCGAGGCGAACGTTATGCCGAGGCCGAGGCCGATCGCAAGACATCACCGGATAGCGGCGACTGAGCCAGCCTTCCCGACGCGTATCGACCACTGGTTCGCCGGCGCGCGGCTGGGCGCCGCGGCGGCACCAGCTCGACATGCTCGACGCCGCGCGCGCCGGCGACCACGCCCTGCTCGTCGCCGCGACCGGCGCGGGCAAGACGCTGGCCGGCTTCCTGCCGACCCTCGCCGACCTGATCGAGCATCCCCGCGACGGGCTCCACACGCTCTACGTCTCGCCGCTGAAGGCGCTCGCGGTCGACGTCCAGCGCAACCTGATGGCCCCGATCGAGGAGATGGGGCTCGCCATCCGGGTCGAGACGCGCAGCGGCGACACGCCCTCCGACCGCAAGGCGCGCCAGCGCATCCGCCCGCCGCACATCCTGCTGACCACGCCCGAAAGCCTCAGCCTGCTGCTGAGCTATCCCGACAGCGCCCTGCTGTTCGACAGGTCTCAAGACCGTCGTCATCGACGAAATCCACGCCTTCGCCCGCGAAAAGCGCGGCGATCTGCTCAGCCTCGTCGCTCGCCCGGCTCCAGCATCTCGCCCCCGACCTCCGCCGCGTCGGCCTCTGCGCCACCATCAGCGATCCCGACGCCTATCGCGCCTGGCTCGCCCCCGACGGCGACATCGACGCGGTGCGGCTGGTCGATGGCGACCCCGGCGCCGAGCCCGACCTGTCGATCCTCATCCCCGAGGGCCGCGTGCCCTGGTCGGGCCATTCGGGGCGCTATGCCGCCGAACAGGTGATGGAGCTGATCGAGCAGCACAAGACCACGCTTGATCTTCTGCAACACCCGCAGCCTGGCCGAGCTGATCTTCCAGGATTTGTGGACGGCCAACGACAAGGCCCTGCCGATCGGCATCCACCACGGCAGCCTCGCGCTGGAGGCGCGGCGCAAGGTCGAGGCGGCGATGGGCGACGGCCGGCTGCGCGCGCTCGTCGCCACCGCCAGCCTCGACCTCGGCATCGACTGGGGCGATGTCGACCTCGTCATCCAGATGGGCGCGCCCAAGGGGAGTCGCGCCTGCTCCAGCGGATCGGCCGCGCCAACCACCGCCTCGACGAGCCCAGCCGCGGCATGATCGTCCCCGGCAACCGCTTCGAATATCTCGAGGCCCGCGCCGCGCTCGACGCGGTCGACGACCGCGAGCTCGACCCCGATCATCTTCCGCCCCGGCACGCTCGACGTGCTCGCCCAGCACATCCTCGGGGTCGCCTGCGCCGGCCCGTTCGACGAGGCCGAACTGCTCGCCGAGGTCCGCTCCGCCGCGCCTTATGCCGGGCTGACCGACGCGGTCTGGCGCCGCGTGCTCGAATATCATCGCCACCGGCGGCTATTCGCTTCGCGCCTACGACAAGTTCCGTCGGCTGGTCGAGGAGAGCCCCGGCCGCTGGCGCATCACCAGGCCCGCGGTCGCCGGCCAGCATCGCCTCAACGCCGGGGTCATCGTCGACAATCCGATGATGGAAGTCCGCTTCGACAACGGCCGCAAGCTCGGCAAGGTCGAGGAAGGCTTTGGCTCGACCCTGGTGGTCGGCGACCACATCTTCTTCGCCGGGCTGGGCCTCGAGGTCGATGCGCTTCAAGGACGACGACATCATCGTCCGCGCATCGTCGAAGGAGGGCCGGCTGGTCACCTATGGCGGGCAGCGGATGAGCATGTCGACCCACCTCGCCGACCGGGTCCGCGGCTACCTCGCCGACGATCGCGACTGGCACCGCTTCCCCGACGACGTGCGCGAATGGCTCGAGGTGCAGCAGCGCCGCTCGATCCTGCCGCGGCCCGACCAATTGCTGGTCGAGACCTTCCCCCACGACAAGCGCCACTTCATGGTCGTCTACAGCTTCGAAGGCTGGAACGCGCACCAGTCGCTCGGCATGCTGCTCACCAAGCGGATGGAGACCGCCGGCCTCAAGCCGCTCGGCCTTCGTCGCCAACGATTATGGGATCGCGGTCGCCAGCCTGGAGCCGGTGACCGACCCGCGGCCGCTCTTCTCCCCCGACATCCTCGAACAGGAATTCGTCGAATGGGTCGAGCAGTCGCATCTGCTCAAGCGCGCCTTCCGCGAGGTCGCGGTGATCGGCGGGCTGGTCGAGCGCCAGCACCCGGGCAAGAAGAAATCGGGCAAGCAGGTCAGCTTCTCGACCGACCTCATCTACGACGTGCTGCGCCGGTTCGAGCCGACCCATCTTCTGCTGACGGCCGCCTGGGACGATGCCCGCGCCCGCATGACCGAGCTCGGCCGCCTCGCCCGGCTGGTCGACCGCGCCGCGGCGACGATGGTCCATGTCGAGGCCAGTCGCGTCACCCCGCTGGCCGTCCCGCTGATGGTGGTCATCGGCCGCGAAGCCTCGCCGACCGGGCCTGGCCGACGAAGCGCTGCTGATCGAGGCCGAGGCGCTGGCCGAGGAGGCGATGCGGCTTGATTGACCGGCAAAATCGGCCATGATGTTGGCGATGAAAGCTTTTTTGCTCGTGCCTTGCTTGCCCTTGGCTGCGGCTGCATGCACCGTCGCCAGGACCGCGGTCGACGTCGTCACCTTGCCGGTCAAGGTCGTCGTCCGCGGGGGTCGACGCCGCGACCACCAGCCAGTCCGAAGCCGACGAGAAGCGCGGTCGCGAATTGCGCAAGGCCGAGGAAGCCGCGGGCAAGCGCATGCGCGACTGGGAGAAAGCCTGCAAAAAGCGCCGAGGCACGCGGCGAGCCCTGCCCGCCGCGCCCCGCTCCAGTGCTCTAGCGCTTGCCCTTCGCCGTCCGCGCCGACTTCGTAGAAGAAGTCCGCGTAGAGCAACGCCTGCCCATCGAAGCCCAGCAATTTGGGGTTGCTGCTGTCGATCAGCATCCACTCGTTGGGCGCATGGGCACCGCCACCGATGCCCCCGCCGAACATCCCCGCCGCCATCTTTCAGCGGCTCGCCGGTGAAGAGCACGCCGGGCCAGCTGCCCGCCATCCGCGCGGCCAGGCTCTGCTCGATCCCGGCGGCCTTTAACGTCGCCTGCTGGGCGCGGATCAGGGCGGTGTTCTCGGCGGTCTGCGTTGGGACCATAGCCGCCGCTGACCTTCACCTCGATGTCGCCGAACCCGCGCTTGGCGAGATGCGCCTTCAGCTTCGTGACCGCTTCGTCGAAGGTCATGTCGGGGACCAGCCGCAGGTCCAGTTTCGCTTCCGCCCGTCCAGGCAGGATGGTCTTGCCGCCCGGCCCGGTATAGCCACTCACGAGACCCTGGATGTTGACCGTCGGCTGCGACGCGAGGCGATAGCTGCTGGTGGTATAATCCTCGTCGGCGATCCAACGCTTCACGCCGAGCGCCTTCATGTCCTCCTTTTCGTCGCTGCCCGCGACTTCCGCGCGGATGATTTCCTTCTGCCGCTCGGTCAGCGGTTTTACATTGTCGAACCAGCCGTCGATCGCCGGTGTGTAGCCGTCCTCCTTGACCAGCGTGTCGAGCGCCTTGACCAGCCGCCAGGCCGGATTGTCGACGCTGGCCATCATGCTGGAATGGATATCCTTGGCCGGTCCACGGCCCCACTTCTCGCCACTCGAGATCAGTTGGACTTCGACCACGCCCTTGGCGCCCAGGCCGACCGTCACGGCCCCGGTTGAGCTTTGCGCGGCGAAGGGAATGATGATCCCGACGGATTTTTTCAGCGCCGCGCGCACTTCGGGATCGGCAGTGATCTGGGCGAAATTGGGCGATCCGATTTCCTCTTCGCCCTCGGCGACCAGCACCAGATTGACCGGAAGTTTGACCCCCGACGCCTTGAACGCGCGCACCGCCGCCAGGAAGGCGGTCTCGGGCCCCTTCTGGTTGATCGCGCCGCGCCCGACCATTGTCTTGCCCATTCCCGGGCGATCGACCAGCTGTCCTTCCAGCGGCGGCGAACTCCATTCGGCCGGATCGTAATGCTTGACGTCGTACATGAAGTAGACCGCCAGCGTGTCCTTCGCCCCCGCGTCGAGCGTCGCGAACACCCCGTCGACTCCGTCGGTCTGGACGATCCGCGCGCTTTGGAAGCCGGCATCGAGCGCGAGCTTGCGCATATGCTCGGCGCCCTCGGCGTGGTTCATCCCCATGTTGGCGATGGTCGGAAGCTTGATCCACGTCCGCAGACGCTCCACCGCCGCGTTATGGTCGGCCTTGATTGCGGCGGCGACCTTGCCCCGTCCCGGATCATTTGGGGCGGCAAGACCCGGGGCGCTTGCAAACGCCAATGCCAAAGCGGTCATCCCGCCAACCAGAAACCTGCTGCCTGAAGCCATGACTTGTCCTCTGCTGCCGACGAATCGAATGACCGGAGACTGGACGGCGCAAGCCCGAACGTCCAGTGACGCGCGGCATGCGTTATTTTCTCGATACCGAATTTGACGGGGTCGGCGGCCGGCTGATCAGCCTGGCGCTGGTGCCCGAAGACGGCGGCGAGGAATTTTACGCGGTGATCGCCGGCGATGCCGAGGTGCCGTGGGTCGAGCGTCACGTCATGCCCTATCTCGACATGGTGCCCGAGCCGCCTCAGGCACCCGCACGCTGAGCCGCGCCGAGGTTGCCCAGAAGCTCGGCGCGATGGCTGGCGCATGACGACAGGATCGAGATCGTCGCCGACTGGCCCGAGGACATCGCTCAATTCTCGATGCTGCTCATCACCGGCCCGGGCGACATGGTGCAATCTCGGCGCAATCACCTTCCGCATGGTCCGCCTGCGGCGGCTTCTCCTGCGCCGCCAACAGCGACGTGCCGCACAATGCCCTCCACGACGCGCGGGCATTGCGCGATCACATATCTTGGGGCTTGGAGCCTGACGGCTTCCAAAGCTTGCGGCGACCGCTAAAGCCGAATCATGGTTCCCTTTTCGTTCGCCGGTCACGACTTTCGCCGCCAGCCCGACGGCGCGCTTTACTGGCCGCGCGCAGAGCGCGCTGCTGGTCGCCGACCTGCATCTCGAAAAGGCCAGCTGGTTCGCGCGGATCGGGCCAGTTCCTTCCGCCCTACGATTCGCTCGCCACGCTGCAGGCGCTCGAACGCCAGGTCGACGCTGCGGCGCGACCAGCCTCTATTGCCTGGGCGACAGCTTCCACGACCGCTTCGGCTGCGACCGCCTGCCCGACGACGCCCGCGATCTGCTCACCAGCCTGACCGCCCGGCTCGACTGGGTCTGGATCACCGGCAACCACGACGCCGGCTTCGTCGATCATTGCGGCGGGCGGATCGCCGAGGAAATCGAGGTCGACGGAATCATCGCTTCGCCACGAAGCCGATCCCGAGCGATCCGCGCCCAGAAATGTCGGGCCACTTCCATCCCAAGCTGCGCATCAACCTGCAAGGGCCGCCAGCGTCTCGCGCCGCTGCTTCGTCGCGACCGGACCAAGCTGATCCTGCCGGCGTTCGGGTCGCTCACCGGCGGTCTCGACGCGCATCATCCCGAGATCTTGCGGAAAGTCGGCCCCGGCGCGGCGGCATTGGTCCCGGTCACCGACCGACTGCTGCGCTTCCCGATCGCGGCCTAGGCGTCGGCCAGTTTCGCCCGGATCATTCCGCGCACCATATTGCCGATGGTGAAACCCTGGGCGAGATCGGCGAGCGTCAAGTCGGCTTCGACCGCCTTTCCTTCCTCGATCAACTCGCGCGCGGAGCAGTCCCGGCATCAGCCCGCGAGCCAGCGGCGGGGTGAGATACTTGCCGTCGCGCTCGACGAAAATCGACGAATAGCTGCCCTCGGTCAGCATAGCCTTCGGGATCGACGAAGATCGTCTCGTACGCGCCCGCCCTCGCGCCGCGCGTCCTCGATGAAGGCCGTGCGGTGGTCTTGAAGCCAAGCCGGATATCGTCGGGAGCGACCGGCAGCGGGCGGACCGCGACCTCGACCGGCTGCCGGGGGATCGCCGGCACCGGCTTCAATTCGATCGCCATCGTCCCCGTCGGCGACAGTAACAGGCGAAGCATTGCCGGTTGGGCGCGGCGAAAGGTCGCCGCCTGCAGTTCGTTGCGCGCCGAATGCCGGTCGAACGGGAAGCCGAATTTCGCTGCCGATGCGTCGAGCCGGTCGAGATGACGGTCGAGGTCGGAGATTCCGCCTTCGGGGTCGAACCGCATGGTCTCGATCAGGTCGAACTCGTTGTTGTCCGACGCCACGAATTTCCCTTTGAGCAAGCATTCGGCCCACTCATCCTCCACCACGCTGTCGACGACAAGCCCCGATCCGAGCCCGAGGCGGATCAATGGCGCATTTTCCGCGATTCCACCGAATTCTCGCTGATCTCGAGCGTGCGGATGAGCACGTTGAAGGCGGCGTCGCCATTGGGGTCGATCCACCCCATCGAGCCGGTGTAGGCCCCGCGCGGCTCGGGCTCGAGGGCGGCGAGCGCCGCCATCGCGGCGATCTTGGGAGCGCCGGTGATCGACCCGCACGGAAACAGCGTCTCGAGCACGTCGACGGCATCGACCCCCGCGCGCAACGCGCGCGGTCACCCGGCTGACCATCTGGTGGACCGTCGGGAAGCTCTCGACCGCGAACAATTCGGGCACCGTCGACGCTGCCGGTTTCGGCGACCCGCGCCAGGTCGTTGCGCAACAGGTCGACGATCATCAGATTTTCGGCGCGCTGCTTGGGGTCGGCGGCGAGCGCTTCGGCTTCGGCGCGGTCGGCAGCGGGGTCGTCGCGGCGCGGCGCGGTGCCCTTCATCGGCTTGGCCTCGAGCACGCCGCCCGCGAAGCGTGAAGAATTGCTCGGGGCTCAGCGACTGAGCAGCCAGCCGCCCGGATGGCGCACCACCCCGCCCCAGCCGGCCGTTCGACCGCGAGCGCATCTGGGCATACGCCGCGAGCGGCGGGCCAGTCAGTCGGCACATCGCAGCCGAAGGTCAGATTGGCCTGATAGAAATCGCCCGCGAACAGATGGTCGCGGACCCGGCTCGCCGCTGCGAGATAGTCAGCACGCTCGATCGCGGGGCCGGGGCTTGCCGATCCACGCCGCGGCGGGATCGCCGAGGAACGCGGCACGCTCCGCTGCATCGAGCAGGCGCAAAGAAGTCGAACAGGCCGAACCACAGCAATGGAGTGTCGCCGACACTTGCGGGCGAGCGGACGAAGCTTCGTCCTCCAGTGCATAGCCCGCGTCATAGGCCGATCCATCCCGCGCATGCGCTCCCGACGCGATCGCGGCCCGCAATCGAGCCAAGCGGGCCGCACCTCGTCAGGGCTATGCGCCGCAATCTCCCCCAACGGCGCTTCGTACAGCCGCGCACGGCGCCCCACCGTCGCGGGCATCGTCGAACAGCAAGAAGGGCGCGATCATGCCGTCCGCATTGACCGCACCGCAGGCCTCCGTAAAGTCACTCCATGCGTACCCTCCTCCCCCTGATCGTCAGCGCCGCCGCCGCTGGCCCTCCTCACCGTTCCCGTCTCCGCCCAGACGATCGATCCGAAAGTGCAGGCGCGGATCGACCGGATCCTCAAACGCACGCCCTTGATCGACGGCCACAACGATCTGCCCTGGGCGCTGCGCGAGGATTTCGGATCGAAGGTCGAGGGGCTGGCAATCGGACGGCGCGGCCCGCACCCCGCCGCTGATGACCGACATGGCGCGGCTTCGCGCCGGCCGGGTCGGCGGGCAATTCTGGTCGGTCTACATCAGCGGCACGATCCTCGGCGACGAGGCGATCCGCACCGACGATCGAGCAGATCGACACGGCGCAGCGGATCATCGCCGCTTACCCCCGCCACCTGGAACAGCGCGCGCACCGCCGACGACATGGTCCGCATCCACCGCGCCGGGCGGATCGCGCTCGCTGTTCGGGATCGAGGGCGGGCGCCAGATCGGCGGCGTCGATGGCCGCGCTCCGCCGCTTCCACGATCTTGGCGTGCGCTACATGACGCTGACCCACAACCAGACCACCGAATGGGCCGACAGCGCCACCGACGAAGCGAAACACAACGGCCTCTCGCCATTCGGCGTGGCGGTGGTCAAGGAAATGAACCGGCTCGGCATGCTGGTCGACCTGAGCCACGTCTCGCCCGAGGTCATGCGTCAGGCGATCGCCGCCAGCCGCGCGCCGGTGATCTTCTCGCACAGCTCGGCTGGCGGCATTTCGCCCCATCCGCGCAATGTCCCCGACGACGTGCTGCGCCTGCTCCCCGCCAACGGCGGTGTGGTGATGGTGACGATCGTTCCGGGCTTCATCTCGAAGGAGGTTTGGGACTGGAGCGCTCGCCGCGCTGGCGAGGAAGCGCGGCTGGGCCAGATCCACCGCGCGAGCAAGGCGGCGGTCGCCGACGGTCTCAAGGCGTGGGAGACCGCCAATCCCCGGCCCGCCACCGATGTCCGGCTGGTCGCCGATCATATCGACCATGTCGCGCGGATCGCGGGCCACGACCATGTCGGGCTGGGCGGCGATTATGACGGGATCCCCTACACGCCAAGCGGTCTGGAAGGGGTCGACGCTTACCCCCGCATTTTCGCCGAGCTGATCCGCCGCGGCTGGTCCGATGCCAATCTCGCCAAACTCGCCGGCGGCAATGTCCTGCGCGCGTTGCGCGGGGCGGAGATGGTCGCAGCGTCGCTGAAGGACCAGCCCCCGGCGCTCGACAAACTTCCCGCCGCGCCATAACCGGCGGCAATGTCCGAAACCCCGCCACTACGCGCCGCGATCATCCCGGTGACCCCGCTGCAGCAGAATTGCAGCCTGATCTGGTGCACCGCGACGATGCAGGGCGCGCTCATTGATCCCGGCGGCGATCTCGACCGGCTGAAGGCGGCCGTTGCCCAACACGGCGTTACGCTCGAGAAGATTCTCCTCACCCACGGCCACATCGACCATTGCGGATCGGCCGGGATCCTTGCCGCCGAACTCGGCCTCCGGATCGAGGGTCCGCACATCGACGATCTGTTCTGGATCGATCGCTTGGCCGAGGATGGCGCCAAGTACGGCGTTCCAGGCCAGCCATTCGTGTCCGATCGCTGGTTGGTCGACGGCGACACGGTGACCGTCGGTAATCTCACCCTCAACGTCCGCCATTGCCCCGGCCACACGCCGGGCCATGTCGTCTTCCACCACCCCGAATCGAAGCTGGCGATCGTCGGCGACGTATTGTTTCAGGGGTCGATCGGCCGCACCGATTTTCCGCGCGGCAATCACCAGGACCTACTCGACGCCATCACCGGGCGCCTCTGGCCGATGGGCGGCGACACCGCCTTCATCCCTGGCCACGGCCAGATGTCGACCTTCGCCCACGAACGGGCCACCAACCCCTATGTCGCTGATCGGGTGCTGGACCGAGCCTGAAGCGCTTGCTTCCCCGCTCCATTTCGCTATAGGGCACCCTCGTTCGCGACGATCCGGCCGCCGCCTTGGGACTTGTCCTATGAGCTGGGCGAGGAGAGTCGCCAATTTTTTTGGCAAACACACAGCACAGGTGCCGCAATGGCCGTCCCCAAAAGAAAAACCTCGCCATCGAAGCGCAACATGCGCCGCAGCCATCACGCGCTGACTCCGGCGTCCTTCCAGGAATGTCCGAATTGCGGCGAACTCAAGCGGCCTCACAATCTGTGCTCCGCCTGCGGCCATTATAACGGCCGCGAGATCATCTCGACGGACGCCTGAGCGGGTGGTGGCGGTGACCGCCAACCCCCGAATTGCAATCGACGCCATGGGCGGCGACATTGGGCCGGCGGTGATTGTCGCCGGCATGGCGCGCGCGCGCCGCAAGAACAGCCGTCTGCGCTTTGAGTTGTTCGGCAATGAGAAGCTGATCAGGCCTGAGCTTGCGAGCCACGCCAATCTCGACGGCACCGTTACCGTCCATCACACCGAAGATTCGATCGAGGGCAGCGAAAAGCCGAGCCAGGCCATCCGCCGCGCCAAGACCACGTCGATGGGCATGGCGATCAATGCCGTGAAGGAAGGCCGCGCCGACGCCGCACTTTCGGCAGGCAATACCGGCGCCCTGATGGCGATGGCCAAGCTCGCGCTGCGCACGATGCCGGGGATCGACCGCCCCGCGCTCGCCGCCTTGCTCCCGACGCTCGGCGATACCGACCTCGTCATGCTCGACCTCGGCGCCAACACCGAATGCGACGCGCAAAACCTCGTCCAGTTCGCGGTGATGGGCGCGGCTTATGCCCGCACCGCCCTGTCGATCGACAAGCCCCGAGTGAAACTGCTCAATATCGGCACCGAGGAATTGAAGGGCACGGGCGAATTGAAGGAAGCCGCCGCATTGCTTCGAGAGGCCGATTATCTCCCCTTCAGCTTTATCGGCTTCACCGAGGGCGACCAATTGTCTCGTGGCGAAGTCGATGTGGTCGTAACTGACGGTTTTTCGGGCAATATCGCCTTGAAGACCGCCGAGGGGACCGCCCGCTTCGTGACCGATCTGCTGCGCCGCGCCTTTACCAGCTCGCTCCGCTCCAAGGCCGGGTTCGCACTGTCGCGGCCGGCGCTGCACATGCTCAAGGTCCACCTCGATCCCAATAATCACAATGGCGCGGTGTTCCTTGGCCTCAACGGGCTGGTGGTGAAGAGCCACGGCAGCGCCACCCCCAAGGGCCTCGCCAACGCCATTGGGGTGACCGCGCGGATGATCGACAACGATATCACCCGCAAGATCGGCGACGATCTCGACAATTTCCGGGCCCACGCCTTCAATGGCGACACAGCGGCATGACTCGTCGTTCGGTCATCGCCGGCGTTGGTTCAGCCCTGCCTGAGCGTTGCGTTACCAACGCTGAACTTGCCGAGCAGGTCGACACCTCGGACGAATGGATCGTCGAGCGGACCGGGATCCGCAGCCGCTATATTGCCGCCGACGGGGAGACCACCGCCACCCTCGCCACCGAGGCGTGCCGCCGTGCGCTCGTCCACGCCGGCATCGACGCTACCCAGATCGGCCTGATCGTGCTCGCCACCGCGACCCCCGACCAGACCTTTCCCTCGTCCGCGACCAAGGTTCAGGCGGCACTCGGCATCGACGATTGCATCGCCTTCGACGTCCACGCCGTCTGCACCGGCTTCCTTTATGCACTGAGCGTTGCCGACTCGATGCTGCAATCGGGCATGCGCGGACAAGGCGCTGGTGATCGGCGCCGAAACCTTTTCGCGAATCCTCGACTGGGAGGATCGCGGCACCTGCGTCCTGTTCGGCGACGGTGCCGGGCGCGCTGGTCCTTTCCGCCGAGGACGGGACCAGTGGAATTCTCGCGACCGGCTCCACGCCGACGGCCGTCACAACGATTTGCTCTATGTCGACGGTGGTCCATCGACCACCGGCACGGTCGGCAAGTTGCGCATGAAGGGCCGCGAAGTGTTTCGCCATGCGGTCAAGAACCTGGCTGACGTGCTCCATGAAGTCCTTGCCGCGGCGGGTCTAGAGTCGAGCGATGTCGACTGGGTCGTGCCGCATCAGGCCAATGCCCGAATTCTCGACGCGACCGCGAAAAAGCTTGGTCTGTCACCGGAAAAGGTAGTCGTGACGGTCGATCGCCATGCCAATACGTCGGCGGCGTCGGTTCCGCTGGCCCTCGACACCGCGGTTCGTGATGGACGAATCAAGCGCGGCGATCTCATCGTGTTGGAGGCGATGGGTGGCGGTTTTACCTGGGGCGCGGCCGTTATTCGCTATTAACGAGTTTGCCACTCGTTCGGATTGCCGTCACGCATCTTTTTGGTTACGCTGCGAAATGCAGGGCGGGGGCGCCCGCTGGGGAGAGGTGAAATGGCGGATGCGGGGATTGCCCGGCAAAATGGGCTCCATGCGGGCACGGTGACCAGGGCCGATTTGTCGGATATCGTCCACCGCAAGCTCGGATTGTCGCGCGCGGAGAGCGCGAGCATGGTCGAGCGCATGCTCTATCATATGTGCAATTCGCTGGCCAAGGGCCAGAACGTCAAGATTTCGGGCTTCGGCAGCTTCATTCTGCGCGACAAGGGCGAGCGGGTCGGCCGCAATCCCAAGACCGGCATCGAAGTGCCGATCGCGCCGCGCCGAGTGATGACCTTCCGCGCCAGTCAGATCATGCGCGACAAGGTCGCAAAGTAACGCTGGTGGCGTCGACCAAGGATCCGGGCGCGTTCAAGACGATCGGCGAATTGTCGGAAGAGCTGGGTGTCGCCCAGCACATCCTGCGATATTGGGAAACCAAGTTTCCGCAACTCCGCCCGCTCCAGCGCGCCGGCAATCGCCGTTACTATCGTCCCGCCGACATCGATCTCGCGCGGCGGATCCACGATCTGCTCGCCAACCATGGCTATACCATCCGCGGGGTGCAGAAGTTGCTCGCCACCAAGACGGTCGAACCGGTCACGGACAGCGATGCACCAGCCATTCCCCTGGCGCCGGCGCCCGAAGCGCATGCCGAGACCCCTGCCGTCCCCGCTTCAGCGGTCGATTTTGAACGGCTCGTCGGCCTGCGCGACAAACTGGTCGCCGCCCTCGGCGAATAAGCGCATCCGCACCCGCTGGAGCGCAAGGTCGAGCGGCACCCGCGATACCTGCACTTCGGGCGGAAACGCCGACAGCAATCGCGACGGCAACGCGCTCGACAAAATCACGAACAGGCCCTTGTCGCCCTCGCGTCGGATCAGTCGTCCGAACGCCTGCGCCAGGCGCGCCTTGACCATCCGGTCGTCATAGGCGCTGCCACCGCCCGCCATCCGCCGCGCCGCATGAAGCACCGTCGGTCGCGGCCACGGCACGCGCTCCATCACCACCAGCCGCAGCGACTCGCCCGGCACATCGACCCCGTCGCGCAGCGCATCGGTGCCGAGCAGCGAGGAGCGTGGATCGTCGCGGAAGATGTCGACCAGCGTGCCGGTGTCGATCGGGTCGACATGCTGGGCGAGCAACGGCAGCCCGGCGCGCGCCAGCCGGTCGGCGATCCGGGCATGGACCGCGCGCAATCGCTGGATCGCGGTGAACAGCCCCAGCGTCCCGCCGCCCGCCGCCTCGATCAGCCGCGCATAGGCCCCCGCCAGCGCGGCAATGTCGCCGCGCGGCAGATCGGTGACGATCAGCACTTCGGCGTTGGCGGCCATAATCGAACGGGCTTGTCGGCCTCGAAGTGGCTCGCCGCGTTCGGCAGGTGGAACGCCCCGCTCCGCGCTTCGGCGGCGGGCCAGTCCTCCGCCCCGCGCAGCGTCGCCGCGTCACCAGCACGCCATGCGCCGGCTCGAGCACCGCCTTGGCCAGCGGTCGCGTCGGGTCGAGCCAGTGGCGCTTGATGCCCGATGTCATATTCGCGGCCCTCGACCCGCTCGATCGCCAGCCAGTCGACGAAATCGCGGATCGACCGCGCCGCCGATCCTGCCCGAGCAACGCGATCCACGCGCCCAGCGTATCGCGCCGCCAGCCTAGGCCGCCGATCGCCCCCTCGACCCGCGCCCGCGCCTGCGAATCGAGCCAGTCGGGCGCATCCTCGAGGATCGCCTCGAGCCGCCGGGTCAGCGCCGCCAGCGGCCGCGCCAAGGCCTCGAGCGCCTCCATCGCCCCCGCCGCCGCGTCGACCAGCGCGCCGTCGGGCTCGGCCAACTCGGTCTCAAGTCCATAGCCCGCTTCCTGCGCCTTGGCCCGCGCGTAGACCGTGCCGCGGACTTCGTGCGAGCAACCGCTCGACCGGGCCGAACGGATCGCCCTCGGCCGAGTCGCTGCAACCAGCCGTCGCTCGGCAGCGCCCGCGCCGCCTCGACCGCCGCGTCGAGCGCCTGGCCGCCCTGCTCGTCATAGCTGCACACGTCGAGCAGCCGCGCGGCAAGGCCCCGCCGTCGCCCGCGCGACTTGCCCTCGGGTCCGACGATCCAGCGCCGCATCTCGATCGCTTCCTGCCCCGTCAGCGCCACCGAAAAGGTCGAATCGGCGGCATCGAACAGATGATGGCCTTCGTCGAACAGGATCCGGGTCGGCGCATCGGGCCGTCCGCGCGCGCGCATTGACCATCACCAGTGCATGATTGGCGATGACGATGTCGGCCTCGCGCCCCGCGCGCTCGGCGCGCTCGATGAAGCACTTCCGGTAATGCGGGCAGCCGGCATAGACGCATTCGCCGCGCCGGTCGGTCAGCGCCGTCGCGCCCGCCCGCCGGAACAGGCTCGGCAGCCAGCCGGGCAGATCGCCGCCGACCATGTCGCCGTCCTTGCTATACGCCGCCCATCGCCCGACCAGCTGCGCCAGCACCGCCGCGCGCCCCGCGAAGGCGCCCTGCATCGCATCCTCGAGGTTGAGCAGGCAGAGATAATTTTCGCGCCCCTTGCGGATCACGATCTTCGCTTCTTGCGCTCGGTCACGGATCGGCGAAGAGCCGCGCGCCCTCGGCGTCGAGCTGCCGCTGCAGCGCCTTGGTGAAGGTCGATACCCACACCGTCCCGCCCGCGCGCTCCGCCCACAGCGACGCCGGCGCGAGATAGGCCAGCGTCTTGCCGATCCCGGTCCCGGCCTCGGCGAGCAGCATGTTCGGCTCGCCGGCCGCCCGCCGCGGCGCGAATATCGCTGCCGTTCCGCGCCGCCATCGCCCGCTGCCCGAGCCGCGGCTCCGCCTTGGCCCCGGTCAGCTCGGCCAGCTTGGCCTCGGCCTCCGCGCGCCGAAATCGTCACCGTCGCGCGGCGGCGGTCGGTCGCTCTGCTCCTCCCACTGCGGCAGTCGTGCAGAACAGCATCCGCTCGCCGCGCTCGGGTTTGGTCACGCGCTCGCCCACGAACGGCGCCCAGCCCCAGCCCAGCCGGTGAAGCGTCGCATTGACCGTCCACGCCCCCTCGCGCTCGGCCCAATCGTCCGCCTTCACGCGGTCGAGCAGCGCCTCCGCGATCCCGAGCAGCGCCGCCGCCGCTTCGCGCTCCTCGGCCGGCGGCGCGATCCCGACCGCGCGGCACATCCCCGCCACCGTCGGCACCGCGAACCGCGCCGGATAGACGAAGGCGAACAGCTCCAGCAGGTCGAGCCCCGATACGTCGGCCGTCCCCAGCCGCTGTCCGACCAGCGGCGCATTCAGCATGACATGCGGCGTCTCCGCCAGCCGCCTGATCGCCTCCGCGCCGCGACGCCTCGCGCACCTCCCCGCCGGCCGCGATCCAGATTCCGGCATGGGTTGCATGGAGCGCGGGAAGGGGCAAAGGAGCGGCCATTGCGCGAAGCTTTGGCGATGCCGAGAACGAAAGGGCAACAGTTGAGCGACGACCTCATCCGCAATGCGGCGCTGACGGCAAGGCCTGGCCCTATGAGGAAGCGCGCAAGCTGCTCAAGCGCTGGCCCGACGGCAAGCCAGACGGCGAGGCCGATGCTGTTCGAGACCGGCTACGGCCCCTCGGGGCTGCCCCACATCGGCACCTTCAACGAAGTGCTGCGCACGACCATGGTCCGCCATGCCTATGAGGAACTGACCGGCGACCCGACCCGGCTGATCGCCTTCAGCGACGACATGGACGGGCTTCGCAAGGTGCCCGACAATATCCCCGATGCCGAGATGCTCGCCGCCCACCTCGGCCAGCCGCTGACGCAGATCCCCGACCCGTTCGGCACCCACGACAGTTTCGCCGCGCACAACAATGCCGATGCTGCGGCGCTTCCTCGACCGCTTCGGCTTCGACTATGAATTTGCCTCGTCGACCGAACTCTACGCCGCGCGGCCGCTTCGACGACGCGATCCGCGACGTCCTGCGCCATTGGGACGACATCCTCGGCGTCATGCTCCCGACCCTGCGCGAAGAGCGCCGCCTGACCTACTCGCCGATGCTCCCCATCTCGCCCACCAACGGCAGGGTCCTGCAGGTCCCGGTGCGACGTGGTCGATGCCGCGGCGGGCACGATCGCCTTCACCGACGAGGACGGCACGCGCGGTCACCCAGTCGGCGCTCGGCGGCCTGTCCAAGCTGCAGTGGAAGGTCGACTGGGCGATGCGCTGGGTCGCGCTCGGGGTCGATTATGAGATGGCCGGCAAGGACCTGATCGATTCCACCATCCAGTCGGGCAAGATCGCGCGCATCCTCGGCGGCCGCCCGCCCGAGGGCTTCAACTATGAGATGTTCCTCGACGAAAAGGGCGAGAAGATCTCCAAGTCGAAGGGCAACGGCCTCAGCCTCGACCAGTGGCTGACCTATGGCAACGAGGAGAGCCTGGCCTTCTTCGCCTATCGCGAGCCGCGCAAGGCCAAGAGCTTGCACATCGGCGTCATCCCGCGCGCGGTCGACGAATATTACCAGTTTCGCGGCAATTACGCCGGGCCAGCCGATCGAGCAGAAGCTCGGCAATCCGGTCCACCACATCCACGGCGGCAAGGTGCCCGACGGACGCGCTGCCGCTGACCTACGGCCTGCTCCTCAACCTCGCCTCGCTCCCCGGCGTCGAGCGACAAGGACGACCGCGTGGAAATTCGTTCAGCGCTACGCCCCCGGCACGTCACCCGAAACCGATCCCGAGCTCGACAATCTCATCGGCCTCGCGGTCAATTACGCGCGCGATTTCGTCGCCCCCACGCTCCAGCGCCGCGCGCCGGTCGCGCATGAAATCGATGCGCTGCAAGCGACCTCGACGCCGCGCTCGCCAGTCTCGACCCCGAACCCCCGGCGACGAGATCCAGAACATCGTCTTCGAGGTCGGCAAGCGCCACCCGTTCGAGAGCCTGCGCCACTGGTTCCAGGCGCTCTACGAGACGCTGCTAGGCTCCAGCCAAGGCCCGCGCATGGGCAGCTTCATCGCCCTCTACGGGGTCGACAACAGCCGCAAGCTGATCGCGGCAGCGCTGGCGAGCGCCTGAGCAGGCTACTGTCCGCTATCGACCCAAAGCGGTGTCCGTCCCCAACGGATCCCCGCGGGACCGGCCGGTTTCATCTGCTCCGCCGGTTGATAGGTTCGAAAGTCGATCTCCGCCGCCACCCCCTATGCGATGGACCGGCATCGATGGTGAGAATGGAAGATTTCTCTTTGTCCAGTGGCATCAGCTTGACTGGACTCCCTTTTGGCCGCGATTGCCTATGAAGTAAGGCTGCAATTCCGTGGCGTAGGCGATACGGACGATGCACTTGAACGAGGCGATGGCGCCCGTGCCTGGCTCTTTAGCGGCACGGTCCGCCATTGCGTTGCGATATTCCAGCCACCGTCCTTCGATAACGTTCAGAGCTTCACCCGGCGCATAGCCACAGTAGCGTTCAAGATGACGAGCGTAGGCCGTCATGTCGGAACCGGCGCGGTAGCGCGGGAAAATGTCGATCTCGCCATTCGCCTCCAGTTCCTTCCAGTAGCGTTGCTTGCGGCGAGCGGCATCTTCCGCGACCGAGTAATGCGCGAGCACTTTCGACTGACCCGGATCGGCAAGCTCGAAGCGGTAGCGGCTATCCAGCTGGAGCTTGGCAAGAGCGGCTTTGTCGAGCGAGGCGAACGTCCGTCCGTTCAGGATCAGCCTGAGGATCTCTACCCCATGATCTTCAGTCGTCTGGCGGATGGCAAGTCGGGGCACCCCCAAGTCAATGAGTTTGAGCCTGAGTTCAGGCAGCTGCACATCAGGTGAGTCTGCAAAAGCGCGCTCATCCTGGGCCTGCAACTCCGCGTCGGATTCCACCCGTCGCTCTGCCTCCCCTGGGTCGCCACATCCGGCCAAGTTCGCGAGGAGTGCCAAAGCCGCGTGTCGGCGTCTCACCTCGTGCTCTCAACGACATGCTGCGAAAGGTAAGAGCCCTCCTGCCGCCGCAGAGAAGGCAACATGCCACAGCCTAACACGTCAAACATGAGCCTCGCGCGCGCTCTTGATCTCGGTTCGGGCTTTCACCGCCAGAAGTTGGCAGTGAAGTTGAATGTCCGCAATGGGTCGAAAGCAGACCGGCTGCTAATTGAGTAGTCCGAGATCGAAATCTGCCAGTCCGCTTTCGACCCGTTACGGACATTCCAGTCAGCCCATCGACACGGCCGCGAATTGCCCGAACCGACCGTCCTACATCAGTTCGACTCCTCCGGACTGTAAAAGTTCGGCGCATGGCCAACTTGGAATGGCCTGAAGCGCAGGCGCTTCCCGAATGATCCTCCAATGAGATCGCTATTCCCTCGGTGGCGTGCTACGTCGCCGACATCACCTGCACTTTCCGCAAGCATCCTGTGACAGAGGGTCATCGTGCCCCCGCTTGCCCACGCAAGGTCGACCCCATGGAACAGACTTACTGGCTCAAGCGCAAGCGCTCCTCGCTCGCCAAGGCCCGGACCGCGACCCATTCCGAGGCGCGATTGATCCACTTCGATCTCGCCGGTCGCTACAGCGTCAAGGCGGCCCACGCCGTGCCGTCGTGCGTGGAGGCCGAAAATGACCAATAGGATCCTTGTGCCCGACGACAGGGCCCTTGCCGAAGAGCATGACACCGAGCCCGCGATCCACCATCAGCCCGAGGGCTTTTCGGACCGGTTCGCGCTTGAGCTTCACCAAGTTGCTGCGCTTCTGTGCCGATACCTTCTTCGCCAAACGCTACGGCCACCGAGCGATCGTGCTGGAAACCGTCGCGGCGGTCCCGGGCATGGTCGGGGCGATGTTCACCCATCTCAGTTCGCCTGCGCCGGATGCAAGGATGACGAGGGCTGGATCCGCACCCTGCTCGAAGAAGCCGAGAATGAGCGCATGCATCTGATGACGTTCATCGAGATCGCCAAGCCGACCCTGTTCGAACGGCTGGTGATCCTGATGGCGCAGTGGGTGTTCCTGGTCCTGTTCTCGATCCTTTATCTGTTCTCGTCGAACACCGCGCATCGCGTGGTCGGCTATTTCGAGGAGGAAGCGGTGATCAGCTACACGCTCTACCTCAAGGAAATCGACGAAGGCCGCTCGCCCAACGTGCCGGCCCCGGCGATCGCACGCCATTATTGGAAGATGGCCGACGATGCGACGCTGCGCGACGTGGTGCTGCTGGTGCGCGCCGACGAAGCGCATCATCGCGACGTCAATCACGGATATTCGAGCAAGCTTGGCGGGACTAGGATTGAGCGGGCGATCGCGGCGCCTTATCCCCTGCATGCGGACGATATTCGGGTGAATGCTTGATGGATCAGGAATGACAGCGGCGCGTGAGCGATGAAGCCGAAGCTGCTGACGACCCTCCCGGCATATACATCCCGGCTATTCGCGGCCGACGTCATCGCAGGAATAACCGTCGCGATGGTTGCTCTGCCGCTAAGTATCGCGATCGCGATTGCATCAGGCGCGCCGCCGGCCGCCGGGTTGGTCACGGCGGTCATTGGCGGACTGATCGTCTCGGCTCTTGGAGGGAGTCGTGTCCAAATCGGCGGACCGACTGGTGCCTTCATCGTCGTCGTCTACGGGATCATCCAGCAATTCGGGTTCGACGGATTACTACTCGCTACTTTAATGGCCGGCGTGATTCTGATCATCGGGGCGGTGGTGCGAGCGGGCCGGCTGATCGCGTTGATCCCGGAGCCTGTCATCGAAGGATTCACGATCGGGATCGCGGTGATCATCGCGGTCAGTCAATTGAAAGATCTTCTTGGCGAATCCATCGCGCAAATGCCCGCTGAGTTCGTCGAAATTGTTCCTGTGTTATGGTCCGCAAAAGGGACGATTAACGTGGCCGCGCTTGCCATCGGTCTTGCCACCATCGTGCTGATCCTAATGTTGCGGCGGTGGACGCCGCGGATTCCGGGCTCAATCCTCGCCATCGCAATCGCGTCTGGCGCGGTGTCGTTGCTGGCGCTTCCGGTCGACACATTGCACTCACGATTCGGCAGCCTTCCCAATGGCATTCCGATGATCGCCCTGCCGCCGATGAGTGCGGAGCTATTGATCGCATTGCTCCCCTCGGCACTCGTGATAGCATTCCTGGCTGGAGTGGAATCCCTGTTGTCGGCGGTGGTCGCCGACCGGATGATAGGCGGCGCCCATCGCTCCGACGCTGAATTGCTGGCGCAAGGCGCGGCGAACATTGCGTCGCCCTTGTTCGGAGGCTTGCCGGTGACCGGCGCGATTGCTCGGACCGCGACCAATGTCCGCGCTGGCGGACGGACCCCGATTGCCGGGATCGTCCACGCGCTGACCATCTTGGTGGTGATCGTCGCCGCTGCGCCGCTGGCGGCATATCTCACCATGCCGGCCCTGGCGGGGTTGTTGATCGTCACGGCGTGGACGATGAGCGAACCGGATCGATGGCCAGAGCGCCTGAGGGCGAGCGCGAGCGACCGGATATTGCTGTTTCTGACGTTTGGTCTGACCGTGCTGAGTAGCCTTACCGTGGCGATTGCGGTCGGCACCGCGTTGGGACTGGCGATACAATTGCAAAAGCGCATTCTTGCATCTGATTCGCGTTCATAGCTACGTAGCGGACTGCTGTCTCGACACCCGCTATCGAGCGTCTAGAACGCCGGTCTCAATGATGGACACGGTCGCAGAGCGGACCTTCAGATCGATTTGAGTGAATGTCCGCTTTCCACCCGGAGCGGACATTGCGGAGGCGGCTCAAATGTTCGCGGAAATAAAGCTTCCAATGTAGGATTTCGCCTGCTTGGCTACCCTTGGGACAACTCGCGCGACTCTGGCTCTTTCCAATTGTCGACCGTCGCGCTTTGCGCCCCTCGAATCGCCAAGGTCGCAGACGCTGCGCTTTACAAGGTTGACAGATTCGACGTGGATTCCGCCGGTCCTTTGTCAACCGAACGAGCTGCCCTACCCCGCCTGCTTCGCCTTCACCCAGTCATCGATCTTCGCCTCGAGCACGCTAAGCGGCAGCGCGCCGCTCATCAGGACCTGGGTGTGGAACTCGCGGATGTCGAACTTCGGCCCCAGCGACTTCTCAGCCCGCGCGCGCAATTCGCTGATCTTCATCTGGCCGATCTTGTACGCCAGCGCCTGGCCCGGGTTGGCGATGTAGCGCTCGGTTTCCGCGGTGGCATTGCTCAACCCGCGCGAGCTGTTGTCGAGGATGTACTGGATCGTCTTTTCGCGGGTCCAGCCCTTCGAATGGATGCCGGTATCGACCACCAGCCGGATCGCGCGAAACAATTGCGAATCGAGATAGCCGAAATATTGATAGGGGTCGGTGTAGACGCCGAGCTCCCGCCCTAGCGTCTCGGCGTACAGCCCCCATCCCTCGACATAAGCGGTGTTGCCGCCGAAGCGCTGGAAATCGGGCAGGCTCGCATTTTCCTGCGCCAGGCTGATCTGAAAATGATGCCCCGGCGCGCCTTCGTGAAGGTAGAGCGTTTCCATCGCCGGCGTGGTTCGCGACGGCAGATCGTAGGCGTTGAAATTGAACACGCCAGGGCGCGACCCGTCGGGCGATCCGCGGCTGTATGAACCGCGCGCGGCGCCCTTTTCGGTCAGCGCCGGGGTCGGGCGGATGAGCAAGGGCGTCTTGGGCAAAGTCGCGAACAATTTGGGCAAGGTCGAATCGAGCCTTTTGCCGACCGCGACATATTGCTCCTGCAGCCACTCGCGCGATTGCGGTTTGAACTTGGGGTCGGTGCGGATGTGCTCGAAAAATTCCTTCAATGTGCCCGTAAAGCCGACCTGTTTCTTGACCGCCTCCATCTCCGCCTGCAGCCGCGTGACTTCGCTGAGGCCGATACGGTGGATTGCGTCGGGGGTGAGGTCGGTCGTGGTGCTGCCCTCGGCCAGATAGGCATAGAGCTTGTCGCCGCCGGGCATCGCCGACAGGCCGACCGTATCGCGCGCCTTGGGCAGATATTCTTCGGCGATGAATTTCCTGAGCCGGGTCAAGGCCGGCCGGATTTTGCCCGCTTCCGCCGCGACATAGGCCGTCTTTAACCGCTGTTGTTCGACCGCCGGGATCGCCGCCGGGAATTTCTGCACCGGTTTCAGGAAACTGTTCTTGTCGCCCTGCTCGGCCAGCATCGCGTCGAGCTGCTCGACGACATTGACCATCACCAGTTTGGGCTGGGTGACGCCGCTGGCCATGCCCTGCCGCATCCGGCCGATCGCGCGGTCAAGATAGAGCACGAATCCGTCGATCCGGCTCAGTCCGTCGTCATAATCCTTGACCGTCTTGTACGGCGCCGCGCCGTCGCCGCTGTTCAGTTCGGCAAAAAAAGTATGCATGCTCCCAAAATGATCGATCGGGCGAACCGCGGTCAGTGCCAGCAAATCGGGCTGAAGCCCGCGTAACTCGCGGCTCCGCTGCCACTGGAACACGTCGTAGGAAATGCGCTCCGACGGCGTCAGGCGGTCGCGGTCGATCCGCTTCAGCGCCGCCAGTTCGGCTGCCGCCGAGTCGCGCTCGGCGGCATAATAAGCGTCGCTGATGCCGTCGCCCAATTGGCCGGCGAAGCGGGTATCGCCGCGGAACAACGCGCCGAGTGGGTTGCGCCTCAGTTCGCCCTCGTTACTCGCGGCGAACAGCGCCGCAAGCGCTTGCGACGGCGATTGGGCCGTCGTGGCTGCGGTGCCCTGGGCCAGTGCCATTGCCGGAAGGGTCAATACCGAGAGGGCGATCGCCGCCCCGCCACACCATACGATCCTCACCATCACGCTCTCCGATTTCGCACTTCCCGTTCCCTGGACGGTCAGGCCGCCTTCTTCGCCGCGATCCAGCGGTCGATCTTCTTTTCAAGGATGGCCAGCGGCAGCGCGCCGGTCATCAGCACCTGGGCATGGAATTCGCGGATGTCGAACTTCGGCACCAAGCTCGCTTTCCGCTTTCTTCCGCAGCCGCTGGATGGTTAGCGCACCGATTTTGTAGGCCAGCGCCTGGCTCGGGATGACGATGTAGCGCTCGACCTCGGCGGTGGCGTCCGTCTTACCCATGTCGCTGTTGGCCAGCATGTAATCGATCGACTGCTGGCGGGTCCAACCCTTGCTGTGGATACCGGTGTCGACCACCAGTCGCATCGCCCGCAGCATCTCGTCGCTGAGCGTCCCGAAGCGTTGATAGGGGTCCTTATAGAAGCCCATGTCGTAGCCCAGCGTCTCCGAATAAAGCGCCCAGCCCTCGACATAAGCGGTGTTGCCGCCGAACCGCATGAATGCCGGAAGCGCCTCATTCTCCTGCGCCAGGCTGATCTGGAAATGATGCCCCGGTGATCCCTCGTGCAGATAGAGCGTGGTCATCCCCGGCGTCGTCCGCGACGGCAGATCGTAAGCGCTGAAATAGAAAGTTCCCGGCCGCGAGGCATCGGGTGTGCCCTGCTCGTAGCTTCCGCCGGCCTGGAATTTCTCGATCGTCTTGTCGTACGGGCGGATTTCCAGCTTGGTCTTGGGGATGGTCGAGAAATATTCGGGCATCCGCGCATCAACCGCTTTCCCGATATCGTAATAGCCTTGGGTCAGTGCCTCGCGGCTCTTCATCTTGAACTTGGGGTCGGTACGCAGATGGTCGAAGAATTTGCCCAGGGTGCCTTTGAACCCGACCTCGTCCTTGACCTTCTCCATCTCGCCCTTGATTCGCGCCACCTCGGACAGGCCAAGCTGGTGGATTTCGTCGGGAGTCATGTCGAGCGTCGTGGTCGACCGAACCAGGTAGCGATATAATTGGTCGCCGCCCTTCATGTACATGATGCCGTAGCCGTCGCGCGCCTTGGGCAGATACTCGCTCTTCAGATAGTCGCGCAGCCGGGTCAGCGCCGGATAGATTTCATTGGCAATCGCGGCCCGATGCGCGGCAGTCAGCCGCGTCTTGTCGGCAGTCGTAAATTCCGCCGGAAATTGCTTGATCGGGCCGTAGAATTGCAACTCCTCGGGCGATTGCTTGAGCTGGTTGTCGAGTTGTTCGATGACGTTGCGAATCGTCATCTTGGTTTCGACCACGCCACTCTCCGCGCCCTGCTTAAAGCGAGCGATCGCCTGGTCGACCCACCACGCATAATTGGTGTGGCGCTTGAGGTTGTTGTCATAGTCGACGACGGTCTTGAACGGCGCCGCGCCTTTGCCATTGGCAAAGGTCGGATAGAAGGTCTGGAAGCCGAAGAAATGGTTGAGTGGCCGAACCGCGGTCAGCGACAGCATCGCCGGTGACAGGCCGATCAAGCCGTCCTTGCCGGAATATTCGAAAACGTCATAGGCCAACTGGTCGGTTTCGTTGAGCTGGCTGCGATCGATCGTCCGAAGGCGCTGCATATCCGCCTCGACCAGTTGGCGCGCGGCATCGAAATAAGCGTCGGTGATGCCGTCGCCCAAGCTGTCGCCAAAGCGTGGGTCGCCGCGGAAAATACCACTGATCGGGTTGAGCTTGAGGCTGGCTTCGTCGCTGTCCTTGAACAGCTGGAACAACTGGTCGTGGGCGCTGACGGCAGGCGCCACCGCCGGCTCCGGGATTGGCGCTTTGATCGGTGCGGGGGGCGCGACTGGCGCTGCCGCGGTCGTGGCGCAGGCGCCTAGAAAGGCAGTCGAAAAGAGCAAGGCGAACGAAGCGCGAGCGGTCATGCGGTGATCCCTGTAACTGGTGTGTTAGGCCCCTAGAACGCGAAAGGGCGTTGCGACAAGTGCCGCAACGCCCCCTTCGACCAATGGTCGGTTTGGCTCTACCAGAAGAAGCCGTAGATAACGTCAACCACTTCGCCGGTCCACGTATCGATGAGCACCGCATCGTTGTGATAGCGGACCCAGCGATACGGTCCGTAAGCCGGCGGCAAGCGATACTGCCACGGATCGTTGATCCAATAACTCGACTGGTAATAGCTCGGATAGAGGTAGGATCCGATCCCAAAGCGCCGATAGTTGAAGCCGAAGGGATCGAAATAAAATCCCAGGCTGAAGATCGAGCGGTGGCGGTCGCGATGACGCCGCCAGTCGAAACGGCGATCGTTGCGCCAATTACCAGCCCAGACATAGCGGTCGTCCCGATGACGACGACCGTCGCGGTAATCGCGATGTGCGTCCCGCTCGTAGCGACCATCGCGGCCAATGCGCCGAACGTCGGTGCGTACCGGGCCATTCTGGCCGACTTCGGGCTGGAGCACCGGGATCGAACGGATCGGGCGGTCCCGCTGGACGAGGCCGCCACCTTGCAGTCTGCCCTCACCGCGACGTTCGCGCCACTGCTGGATGCGCTGCTCGCGGCTCGCGCCATCGTCGGCCTGCTGCTGGCCCATCTGCTGGCGACGCTGCTGCCGCTCCTCCAACCTCGCGGCACGCGCGGAGTCGATTCTGCTGCCTGCGGCCTTCCATCTGCTGCCGATATTGCTGCATTTGTTCGGCGCGCGCGCCATCGCGCTCGACCGCGACTTGCGGACGCTCGGCCCGCTCAGCGCGCTGAGCGCGCTGAGCGGCTGGGGACGTTCCGCCCGCTGGGGACGTTCGGCGCGGCTCTGCGACTGCTCCGAACGCTGACCATCGCGAGGACCGCCATCGTCGCCACGCTGGGCCAGTGCTGGCATCGCGCTGCTGGCGAGGAGGAGGAAAAGACTGAATTTACGCATCGTGGGCTCCGCTTGAACCAAAGGCTACTGAGAGGGAAATTGCGCTTCGCTAGATGAGCCGTTGCTGAACCGTTTCGGCGCTTCAGGTTCAAGCTGCGACGGAGCGTTTTCTTTCTCAATCGCCGCCAGGCTGTCGCCCCCCGTCATTGCCATCGCCGCGCGGACAATCGCCTTTCGTGCCCGCGGGCCGATGCCGCAGCGACAGATGTTGGTCAGCGCCTCGATTTCGGCCTCTTCAGGGCGCGGATTAGCCCTGAGCAATGCCGAGATCGACAGGATTACGCCGGGCTCGCAATAGCCACATTGGCTGACCTGCTCCGCCACCCATGCCTGCTGAATCGGATGGCCGCGATCCGGCGCCAGCCCTTCGATGGTGATTACCTCCGCTCCCTCCAGCGAAGCGATCGGCAAGGTGCAGCTCGGCGCGGCGCGCCCGTCGACAATCACAGTGCACGCCCCACACTCGCCATTGTCGCAGCCATATTTGGCCCCGGTCAGATTGGCCGCGTCGCGCAGCGCCCACAGCAATGGCGTCGCGGGATCGATTTCGAAGCGCACTGCGTCGCCGTTGATGGTCATGCTGGTCATCGCGTGCAACGCTACATTCGGCCGCCGCGCTTGCAAAGCGGCCCGACGCGCCGGAAGACAGGATCATGGGGGTAATCGCAACGAATCGCGGGCTGATCGACGTTACCGATGTGGGCGGCGGGGACCGAACGCCGATCCTGTTCCTCCACGGCGTCGGGTCGGACAAGCATGTTTGGGCACCCCAACTCGACCATTTCGAGCGAAAGCGCCGAGCTATTGCAATTTCTTATCCAGGCTATGGCGAGAGCGACTTCGTGCCCAAGGCGACCCGCGACGATTACGCTGCGGCAGTAGTCGCGGCGATGGACACGCTAGAAATCGGGCAGGTGCATGTGTGCGGCTTGTCACTCGGTGGCGTGGTGGCAATCGCACTTCAAGCGGCGGCCCCGACCCGTTGTGCTTCGCTTATCCTCGCCGACAGCTTCGCGGTTCACCCCGAAGGCCAGGAAATTTACGATCGATCCGAGGAAGCCAGTCGAACGATTGGCATGCGCGCGCTGGCCGAAGCGCGCGCTGGAGTCCTGCTCGGTAGTGCCGCCGCACCCGCGATCCACCGTGAGGTGATCGCGACGATGGGCAAGATCGATCCTGCGGCGTACGTCCTCGGTGCACGCGCAGTGTGGCTAGCCGATCAGCGCGATCGCGCCGCGGCGATCGGCGTCCCGACACTGGTGCTGGTCGGTGATGAGGACAGCGTTACGCCGCCCCAACTGTCGGCGGATCTGGCCGCACTGATTCCGGGTGCCGTCCTGCAGGTGATTCCAAATGCGGGTCACCTCGCCAATCTAGAACAACCCATTGCATTCAATGCCGCGATCGATCGTTTCTTGTCGGAAATCGACTGAAAACGGATGGTTACAGCGATTTTAACCAAAGGCCTTAGGCTGGTCTTCGCCTCGCTTTGTCAAAAGCATGGCTATGAAGAGGCTTGCTCTCACCTTGCTCGCCATTGCTGCTGCGGCCACTCCCGCCGCCGCCCAAGTGGCTCCAGCCTATGCGAGTTTCAGCAAGACCGACGCCATTCTCGGCGGCGCGCCAAGTGCATTAGCCGCGATCCTAGCGCAGCAATCGGGCGCGGCGACACCACGTCCGGCCGCTGCTCCGTCGCCCGCCAGTCAAGGCTCGTTTCTTCAGCCCGCGATCTCCCCAACCTTCCTAGCGCCGGTTGCGATAGACCGGCCCGATGTGTTCGGGACGATCGCCCTGTCGGTGCAACGCACTTCGCTTGATGGCCGGTGGCGCAAGGTTTCCTCGGGCAGCGCCGGCGGTGCGGCGATCCGCTATGCCGCCAACCTTTCCGACCAGGCCAAGCTCGACCGGATCGACGCGGTCAACCGCTACGTCAACGCCCGCATTCGCTTTACCAATGACAGCGATCAGTTTGGCACCTCCGACCGCTGGATGAGCGGCGGCGACACGCTTCGTCTCGGCAAGGGAGATTGCGAAGACTATGCGATCGCCAAGCTGCAAATGCTGCGGCAGGCCGGGTTCGACGAAAAGGACCTTTACCTAGTCATCCTGCGTGACCTCGCGCGTCGCGCCGATCATGCCGTTCTCGTCGTCCGCGCCGAAGGCCGGATGCTGGTGCTCGACAATGGCACTGACCGGATCGCGGATAGCGCGACGATCGCCGACTACCGCCCGATCCTGACCTTTTCGGGCAACCAGGCTTGGACCCATGGCTATCGCCGCGAGGCCTCGCCGATGGTGCTGGCTTCGGTTGAACGCACGACCCAGTCGGCGATGGTGCAAATGGCGTCGGCGGACCGCCCGATCGAACCCGCGGGTCTGGCGAACTAGCGTTCGCGGAGCGCGTCGCTACTCGCTTTCCGGAAGGGCTTCAACAGATAGGCGAGGATCGACTTGCGCCCCGTTATAATTTGCGTGTCGGTCATCATTCCCGGCGTAATCGGTAGCCTCTTCCCCGCCGACCGAACATAGCTGCGGTCGGTTTCGACGAGCACGGTGAAAAACGCTTCCTTGGCGGCCTCGTCGTAAATGGAATCCGCGGAGACTTGGACCACCCGTCCGTCGAGCCCGCCATAGGTCGAGAAGTCATAGGCGGTAATTTTGACCAGAGCCTTGTCGCCGACTTTGATGAAGGCGATGTCACTCGGCCGGACGCGGGTCTCGACCAACAATTTGTCGCCCATCGGCACGACTTCCATGACCTTTTCACCCGGCTGGACGAAGCCGCCGATGGTATTGGTCTTGAGATCGTTAACCACGCCATCGACGGGGGAGCGAAGCTCCATCCGACCCAGCCGACCCTGCGCCCCCCGTAGCGACTGCTGGTTGACCGCAATCTTCGTTGTCAGCTCCGCACGCTGATTGAGCGCTTCCTGGCGGAACGAGAAATTTGCCTCATTGGCTTGGCTCAGTGCTTCGCTGACTGCCGCGCTGGCGCGACCCTGCTGCTCACGCGCGGCCGCGATGCGACCCTGCAGATCGATCACTTCGCGCTGTGCGGTCGCGAGCTCGGTTTGCGGAACGATGTTCTTGGCGGCGAGCGGCGCAAGCCGGCCGACATTCTCGTTGGCCAGTTGCAAGCTCCGGGTCAGCGACGAAATCGTGGCAGCGGCCTCGGCAACTTCGCGTCGGCGCTGCTCGGCCGACGCTCGAAGCGCCGACATCCGGCTCGACAAGGCCTCCCGGCGAACCGAGCTCAACTGCGCTTCCTCGCCCGCCAGACCGGCGCTCGAACCGCCCGATCCTTCCGCCGACAGCCGCGCCGAACGTGCCTCGAGCGATTCGGTTTCAGCCTGCAGCTCGCCCAGCCGCGACTGGCTGGTGGGATCCTCCAGACGCGCGAGCAATTGCCCGCGCTTTACCCGCTGGCCAGAGCGAACAAACAGTTCCTGGACCGTCGCAGGCTCGGCCGACTGGATCAACTGGACCTTGCTTGACGGAATAACCTTGCCCTGACCCGCGGTGACCTCGTCGACTTCCGCAAGCCACGCCCACAACAGGAACACCGAGAAGCCGAGCGCGGAAATGACGATGATCCGCTTCGAACCTGTAAGTGGCTCGCGGCCCTTGGTCAGGGAGGAAAGATAGGGGATCGACGCCATGATATAAAGCCGTTCTAACTGGTCAGCGTGACGCGATCACGCGGGTTTCCGACGGTGCGCCATTCTGGGGCGCCGTGACTGGCTTGGCCTGTTGCTCGGCGATCGCCTTGGCCGCGGCGCCGGTTTCGTTCGGCATCGGGATATTGAGCGTCCAGCCCTTCGATGTATCAAGCAGGCCGCCGACATCATTCTCCGCTCGGGCAATCGGCGGTCCTGAATAAGCGATCGTGTCTCCCCCCGCGGTGATTTCATTGATGGTCGCTTTGGCCAGGATCAGCGGGCGCATCGTCGATGGATCGCGCGGCTCGCCAATGTAGCGACCGTTGAACGCCCCGACCTGTCCCCAGGCGCCCGGCCAGCGATAGAAGATGTGGGCGCCCAATTTGCTGATCTTGGTCAGCAATGGTGCCCAGCGAGGAGCAACATAATCGGCATGGTAATGCGTCGCTGAACCGACCAATTCCTCGACGTGGCCAGCTAGGGCCGCGCGGGCAACGGCTTCGGCTACTTTCCACGCGCCTGCTTCTGGGCGGCGGTCGAGCGCGCCGTCGCAGACGAAGCTGAACTGACATACCGGGGTCGAATTTCGCTGGTAGACCACGCCGCACACCGACTTTGGAAAGGCCGGGTGGCGCATCCGGTTGAGCACCACCTGGGCGACGGCGCGGCGCCCGTCCATCGGTTCGAACCCGGCTTCGTAATACACCGCCTGGGTCAGGCATAGCAGCGCGCGTCGCTGGTCAAGATTGTCGCCGGCGGGAAGGACGAAGGCCTGGGCCGCTTGTACCGGCGCGCGGCTGAACGGCATTGCGGCGTTGATCAGTTGCGCCTTTTCACCGATCGCTTGAACCTGGACCGAAGCGTCGCCGCTGGTCGCTGCAACCAGTGCCGCGGCCTGTGCCGGAGCAACGATCGGCGTGTCGACCGCAGCAGCACGGAGGATGGTAAGCGATGCGAGCGCATAACAGCCCGCAGCCGCCAGCAGTGCGAGCAGGACGAAAGCCATCCGGTGCATTGCAATGTTGACATGGCGGGCGCGGTACCAGTTCATTGCCCGGTTTCCTTGGCTGCCGCCTTGCCGAGCCGCCCGAGGATTTCCTCGCGCGGTCCGTCTGCAAAAATCCGCCCGCCGTCGATCACGATCAGGCGATCCACGATTGACAGCATTTGGTGACGGTGGGTCGATACGATCAAGGTCTGGTCGGGCGCCAGCGCTGTCCGCAGATGATCGATAAAGTACGCTTCTGTCTGAGTGTCCATCGCGCCGGTAGGCTCGTCGAGGAACAGCATGCGCGACGGGTTGACCAGCGCCCGCGCCAGTACGAGCAGCGAGCGCTGCCCGCCCGACAAGCGCGAGCCACGTTCACCGACCGGAAGGTCAAACCCCGCGGCGTCACGCGATAGGAAGATATCCGCACCCGACCGCTTGACTGCATCGATCAGCCGCGCGTCATCGGCACCAGCCGCGCCAAGCATGAGGTTGTCGCGCACCGAGCCGCTGAACAATTCGGCATCCTGCCCGACGAAGCGGAACGAATCTCGCAGCTGGTGGGGATGATATTGTCGGCTGTCGAGGCCGTCGATGGTCATCACGCCGGCGCCTGGCTCGTAGAGACCGCACAGGATGCGGCCGAGCGTAGACTTGCCTGAGGCAACGCGGCCGATGATCCCGATCCGCTCACCCGGGGCTATCTTGAGATCGATCTCCGTCAGTGACGGGACCGAAGCGCCGGGATACGTGAACGACACCTTTGCCAGCTCGATCGAACCGGCCCTGACCTCCGGAACGATCGAGCGCATCGCGGCCCCGCGTTCGTCCTGGGCGTCCATCATCTGCTGGAGCGAATCCATGGTCGCCATTGCCTGCTTACCGCGGGTAATGAGGAAGGCGAACTGGCCGACCGGTGCCATAGCGCGGCCGGCAAGCATGACGATCGCGATGATCGCGCCCATCGACATCTGTCCGGCGTTGAAGCGATAGAAGCCGCCGATCAGCAGGCCGACGCTGATGAATTGCTGTGACAGCGAAGCCATGTTGACGGCCACCGCGGTCAGCCGGCGCATTTCCTCCGACGTCGCTGCTGACATCGACGCATAACGCCGCCACCGGCCGAGCATCTGCCCTTCCGCGCCGGCCGACTTAAGCGTTTCGATCCCGCCAATCGATTCGACCAGCACCGAATGCTGCAGGCTGGAATCGGCTTGGGCATCGACCGCTGCCTCGCCCATCTTCTTCTGCAGGCTGAATCCGATCATGCACATCACGATGATGCCGACGACCGGCACCATCACCAGCCAGCCGGCCAGCACTGTTATAAGAATGAGGAACAGCGCGAGGAAGGCGATGTCGACCAGCAGCACGACCGTGGTGGAAGCGAAGAAATCTCGCACCAATTCATATTCGGATACCCGCTTGGCCATCGCGCCGGTGCTGCCCTGGCGAGCCGCCATCGGCAGGTTCATCACTTTCTCGAACAATTTCTGGCTCAGTTTGGCGTCAAGCGTTCGCCCGATCTCATCCACCAGTCTCGACCTCGCGAGGCGCAGCAGGAAGTCGAACGCCAGCGCCAGTCCGACACCGAACGCCAGAACCCATAAAGTCGGGATCGCCTTATTGGGAATTACCCGGTCGTAGACGTTCATCGTGAACAACGGCACCGCAAGGGCGAGCAGATTGATTACCAACGCGGCGAGCAGAACGGGCCAGAACTCGCTGCGAACCTTCCAAACCTCGGACCAGAACCAGTGCGTGCGCTTGGCTTTATCCCAGGGCCGCTCGGACGCACGCTCGCGGGTCGGATCGGATTCGACGAATACCGCCCGGCCGGTAAACGCATTGTCGAGCTCGGCGAGCGATACCCACATGGGTTCGCCGATCCCTGGCGCGTAAATCAGCCCGTCGCCAGACCGCGTTTCAAGCAATACGGAAGCGCGATCGTCGCTGAGTTCGAGAACCGCCGGGAGACGCTGGATCGGCCAGGATTTGAGACGACGTACCATCGGTTCGCCGCGCATCCCGATCTGGTCAAGCGCCGGTTCGATCTGGTGGAACGGGAGCGTGCCGGTGTCGGACAGCGCCAACCCGGCCCGCAGCAGTACAGGGGAAGACGGCCGGTCGGCTCTGCGCGCTAGGAAGGCCAGGCAGTCGAGGACGGGGTCAATCTCACGCGAAGGCGCGGAATCCAGCCAATGCATGAAACTCAACGCCCGTCCCCTTCAACTGTTCAGCGTCCGCCGGTCGGCGCGGGGGGGCCCATCGCCGGCGCAGCAAGGCTGTTTTCCTGAAGATCTGACGTCGGGACCGGATTGACCCGGAAGCGCGTGCGCTCGTCGCTCCACGCCTCGCTCGGCATGTTGACCCCGAGCGCCTCGATCAGGCGGTTGGTCGACGCCAGGAGACGATACTGGGCGTAGAGCTTGGCCAACCGCGCGGTCTCGGCCTGCGCCTGAACATTTTGGCGCGTGTTTTGCGCGTCGAGCACATCGAGCAATGAGCGGCGACCGACGTTGAACTGCTCGCGATACGACAGGAGCAAGTCATCGGCCACGCGGCTTTGGGTTTCGAGCTCGCTGACCAGGCGGCTTTGGTTGGTCAGGCGGCTCCAAGCCGAACGGGCATCTTCTTCGGCGCGGCGGGTCTGCTCGAAGACACGCGCATGGGCCTCGTCAGCGCGCGCTTGTTGTTCCCGGACGTTGTGAATGTTGGTGCCGCCATTGAACACCAGCCAACGCATCACGACCCGCCCTTGCAAGTCGGTTGTCCTGCCGCGGAAGCCATCGATGTCGTCGCCGATCCGCGCGGTGGCTTCGAGATTGACCCGCGGACCCATCTCCGAACGCGCCGCACGGGTCACTTCCCGGGCGGTCTGCAAGTCGGCAACAGATTCCTGGACCCGCGGATTGTTTGCGCGTGCCGCATTTTCCGCGTCCTGCAGTGAAGCCGGGACGAATTGCGATAGGTCCGGCGGCATCGAGACGCTGTCAACCGGGATCCCGGCAAGCGTCTGGAACTGGATTCCCGCCGTATCAAGATCTTCGCGGGCTTCGGTTAATCGAGCACGGGCCGATTGTAGGCGCTCTTCGGCCTGCTGCTGGTCGGCGATGCTGATCGAGCCCTTCGCCACACCTTCTCCAAGGTCACTGGCGAGCTTTTGATGGAAGGTCGCATTATCGTCAGCAATTGCAACCAGCCGTTGCTGCAGCAAATAGTCGATATAGGCGCGAGCGACGTTCAGCGCGACGAATTCGGAGCGCTCTTCGATCCGCGCTGCAGCAGCGTCGGTGCGCGATGCCTGACGACGAATTTCCGCCTGTCGACCGCCCATATCGAATAGCAATTGATCGGCCGTGACGCTGGCTTCCAGTGGGTAAAGCGTCTGGTCGGCGATGCCGATCGAGCGTCGTGTCGGATTCTTCAGCTGACGAACGCCTGCTGATGCTTCGACCGAAATCCGCGGCAACCAGACCCCTTGAGCCTGCTTGCGCTCATATTGTGTAGCGCTCTTGTTAGCGACCGCTTGGCGGATTTCCGGGTTGGTATTGAGGGCCGCCTGGACGGCATCCTTCAGTTCGATCGCCGCGGCGGGCGTGGTCGCGAAAATCAACGCTCCCGGGATCGTGAGTAGCCAGTACTTCTTCATGTCTTCCCCCTTCTGGTCTTTCCAAGCGCGGGCCCCTGTCCACCAGGGGCCCGCCCAGGTTCAGCCGTTTGCAATCGGCTGGATGGCGTCGTGATGAAGCACCAAGGCTTCGCTCGTCATTAGGTTGGCTCCGGCGAACGTAAAGCCGGCTCCCTGACCCATGTCCCAGGCCGGCACGGTGCCGTTGCCGAGGCTTGCCAGGGCGTCGAGTCCCGCATCTGCGGCGATTCCCTGACCCGGCAAGGCGCTGAGCAACGTATCGATGTTCGATCCGCCACCGCCCTGCAGGGCATTGGCAATGATCGATTCAATCGACGTCGACAACTGGGCATGGTCGATCCCGGCCATGGTGGAGAGTGCCTCTGCGCTCGGTATCGCGATATTGCTCGCCATCATCGGCATCGCGATTTGCGCGGCGACCATGTCCGACCCCTCGAGCAGGGCGGTGTGCCCCATCCCGTCGAACGAGCTGCCGGCCAGTTCGCCGATCGAGCCATTGGTGAAATCGGCCGCGCGGGCGGACTGGTCCGAGATGTCGATGGTATCGAAATTACCGCCCATACCGCCCATCAGCGCCGTGACCGACGTATCGGTCGTCAACCCAAGGAGCGACAGGTCGATCACTTCGGACACAAGCGCCGGGTTGACGGTCTTTGATCGCCGACACGTTGACGGTGTCGATCGACGCCGCCGCCGGTGCCGAAGCGGCCAACCCAGCCGCCGCAATCGCCGCCGCAAGGACGACATTGTTGCTATTGGCGGCAACTCGCTCGGACTTCTACGGCTGTTCGGCTTCCCGTTCGGAAGGCAGCATCGGCCACATCCCCGGTCGAACCGTCAGTGCGCGTAAAGGTGGACGTGCCCGCCACATGGACATCGCCGTTAGCGGTCTGAATAGGCAGCGCCGTCACTGACCAGGCCAATGCTGGCGATACCCGCTTCGGCCAGGCTGCTCAGTTCGCCATCGTCGGCGATGCCGTTGGAATTGGCATCGTTCCACACCGCAAACATCACGAAGTCTGCATCGCTGGCATCGAGCTGGTCGCCATACTGGGCGTGCAATGCTTCCATGTCGGTCTGACCATTACCGCCAAACACGAACTCGGAAGCATCGTCGACCGTGCCATCGCCATTGGCATCGCGGACCAGGATACCGTCGTCTGCGCCTGCCCACGCGGTGGCCACCAAACCGCTGCCATAGTCGTAGGGAACACCGGCTGTCGGATCGAGGAACTCCACACCGTCGCCGTCTAGGTCGAGCACCACCGGGGCGATCGTCGTGTTCGCCGCCGGGATGGTGGCTGCGCTCGTCGAATCCGCTGCAGCAGTCACGGTCGCACTGATGGCCTGCGTGATGGAGTCACCGTCGCCGTCGGTTACCGTGACGTTGAAGTCCAGCACCGCGTTCTGCGGTGTGGTCGACGTCGTCAGGAAGCCAATCGACGAGATCTTGAACGGACCATCGTTGGTGTCGCTCTGGAACCCAAGAGCATCGGTGTCCAGCGAACCGTTGTTGTCGACGTCGCTGTCGCCGCCCGCACCGATCGCAGCGTTGAGGTTGATCGCGGTGCCGGTGACACCCTCGTCGGACCCTGCAATCTGCGCGCCAACAATGACCCAATTTTCGCCGGGGTTGTTGTAGTCGTTGGACTCGATGATCACGAGGCCATCATTGTTGTCGAGCGTAATGCCGGAATATTGGCCTGGTCCCGAACCCGGACCCTTCTGGATGTCTCCATTTTCGACCATGATCGCCCGGGTCGTATAGGTATTGGTATTCGGGTCGTAGAGCTTCAGGATGACGATCATGTCTTCCCCGGTGCCGATACCGTCGAACTTCAGGAACATTGCCGATGCCTGGGCGAAGGTTGCCGGCTGAGCCAGGTTGCCGGTCGGGTTGGCGCCCTGGACCAGGGAGAAGTCGAGCACTTCGCCACCCTGGATGGTGTCGCCGTCAACGCCATTGGCGCTGTTCGACGTCGATACCCAGCCGTCGACCTGATTGAACAGCTGACCCGCGTTCCAGGCGGTGTCGCCGCCCGCAGCCACAGGGGGCGGGTTATCGGCGCCCGGAACCCAATTGGTCACTTCCAGATTATTATCTCCGGTGCCCGAACTTGGCTCGGAAACAGCGGTGAACTGCACGAAAATGTCGTTCGCAGTTCCGGCCAAGTCCTGGATTTGGGTTACCGAGATTGCCGGCTGCGAACCGTCAGGCGTCGACGTCCCAAACTCATAACCCTGGAACAGCGTGCCCTCAGCCGTTTGGAGGATGGTTGTGACCCCCTGGATCGGGTTGGCGAGATCAATCGTGTAGGTGCCCGCCGCCTTGTTGAAGACCAACGTGCCCGTTGCTGTGGCTGTACCCGTCCCGGTCGAATAGTCGAAGCTGAACGAATAGCTCGCCGTGGTCGCATCTTCCGCACCAGCCAACAAACTCCAGTTCGTGACCGGATTCCCGCCGACCGTGGCACTGCCCGTGACGTTGGTGATGACGTCGTTGGAAACGTTGGCGCCATCCGCACCCAGGTTGAAGGCAAAGGCAGCCGTATGGGCAACGTCGCCGCTGTTCTGGATGTTCATATTCTGAGCGGCGGTCATAACCGGCCCGGAGTCCTGGAACCGGATCTGGCTGCCGATATTGACCGAGCTGCTCGCAGCATCGCCATCGCGGTCGGTCACCGTCACGGTCGCCTGGACCGCGGTGTTGGTGATCGACACCGAGTCATCGGGGTTGGCCGCGTTGGGATGGTTGATCGACAGATATTCGACCATGCTGACCGCACCCGTGGACGGGTCAATGGCGAGGGCGAAGGCCGCCGGTCCCCCAGCCGCGACACCTGCAGTCGCGCCTACGCGTCCGACGACAACGCCGCTCTCAAGGAACAGGAAGATGTTGACGCCGGCTGTCGTGTCGAGGCCTGAGTCAACGCCACCTGGCGCAACGCTGAGGCCGAACACCGTGGTACCAGCGCCATCCGCGCCATAGGCACTGCCCGTCGAGGCGACCAGCGCACTGGCGTTGGTCGCGAACTGGATCGGGCCAGTCCCCGCAACATCCGGATCGTCGCCGACATTGGCGACTGCCGCGAAGGCCGCGATCGGACCGGTTGTATCGTTTGAGTCGACCTGGTTTCCAGCGGACTCGTCGAGCATGACGGTCTGGCCCGTCGTGGCGATGCCCGACGACGGTCCATCATCCTCGAACTGAAGGTTCGAGCCGATGTTGACCACCGCTGTTGCGGTGTCGCCGTCACCATCGGTGACCGTCGCGGTCAGCCGGATCAGATTGTCCGCCGTCAGAACCGCGGCACTGGCGCCAGGCTCGTCCGGATCGGCCGGATCATTGTGAACCACCGCACGGATCTGATTGAGCGTAACCACGCCAGCGGCATCAACCGTAACCGTGAACACCAGGAGGTTGCTGCCCGAAGTGCGGCCCTCAACCGTCGTGCCGTTCATCACCAGATTGACCGCCTGGCCACTCAAGGTGTCGACCAGCCCGCTCGGACCCGCCGTCACGCTGAGCGCATACGTGGTCGGGTTGACCGCCGCCGCGCCATCCGCACCGAAGTTCGGGATGAACAGACCGGCAAAGCTCGCCGACGCATTGGTCACCAGATCCGTCTCGTCAACCACCAGGTTGGGCTCGACACCCGACGCAACCACCGACGGTCCATCATCCTCGAACTGAAGGTTCGAGCCGATGTTGACCACCGCTGTTGCGGTGTCGCCGTCACCATCGGTGACCGTCGCGGTCAGCCGGATCAGATTGTCCGCCGTCAGAACCGCGGCACTGGCGCCAGGCTCGTCCGGATCGGCCGGATCATTGTGAACCACCGCACGGATCTGATTGAGCGTAACCACGCCAGCGGCATCAACCGTAACCGTGAACACCAGGAGGTTGCTGCCCGAAGTGCGGCCCTCAACCGTCGTGCCGTTCATCACCAGATTGACCGCCTGGCCACTCAAGGTGTCGACCAGCCCGCTCGGACCCGCCGTCACGCTGAGCGCATACGTGGTCGGGTTGACCGCCGCCGCGCCATCCGCACCGAAGTTCGGGATGAACAGACCGGCAAAGCTCGCCGACGCATTGGTCACCAGATCCGTCTCGTCAACCACCAGGTTGGGCTCGACACCCGACGCAACCACCGACGGTCCATCATCCTCGAACTGAAGGTTCGAGCCGATGTTGACCGCCGCTGTTGCGGTGTCGCCGTCACCATCGGTGACCGTCGCGGTCAGCCGGATCAGATTGTCCGCCGTCAGAACCGCGGCACTGGCGCCAGGCTCGTCCGGATCGGCCGGATCATTGTGAACCACCGCACGGATCTGATTGAGCGTAACCACGCCAGCGGCATCAACCGTAACCGTGAACACCAGGAGGTTGCTGCCCGAAGTGCGGCCCTCAACCGTCGTGCCGTTCATCACCAGATTGACCGCCTGGCCACTCAAGGTGTCGACCAGCCCGCTCGGACCCGCCGTCACGCTGAGCGCATACGTGGTCGGGTTGACCGCCGCCGCGCCATCCGCACCGAAGTTCGGGATGAACAGACCGGCGAAGCTCGCCGACGCATTGGTCACCAGATCCGTCTCGTCAACCACCAGGTCGGGCTCGACACCCGACGCAACCACCGACGGTCCATCATCCTCGAACTGAAGGTTCGAGCCGATGTTGACCACCGCTGTTGCGGTGTCGCCGTCACCATCGGTGACCGTCGCGGTCAGCCGGATCAGATTGTCCGGCCGTCAGGTCGCGGCACTGGCGCCAGGCTCGTCCGGATCGGCCGGATCATTGTGAACCACCGCACGGATCTGATTGAGCGTAACCACGCCAGCGGCATCAACCGTAACCGTGAACACCAGGAGGTTGCTGCCCGAAGTGCGGCCCTCAACCGTCGTGCCGTTCATCACCAGATTGACCGCCTGGCCACTCAAGGTGTCGACCAGCCCGCTCGGACCCGCCGTCACGCTGAGCGCATACGTGGTCGGGTTGACCGCCGCCGCGCCATCCGCACCGAAGTTCGGGATGAACAGACCGGCAAAGCTCGCCGACGCATTGGTCACCAGATCCGTCTCGTCAACCACCAGGTTGGGCTCGACACCCGACGCAACCACCGACGGTCCATCATCCTCGAACTGAAGGTTCGAGCCGATGTTGACCACCGCTGTTGCGGTGTCGCCGTCACCATCGGTGACCGTCGCGGTCAGCCGGATCAGATTGTCCGCCGTCAGAACCGCGGCACTGGCGCCAGGCTCGTCCGGATCGGCCGGATCATTGTGAACCACCGCACGGATCTGATTGAGCGTAACCACGCCAGCGGCATCAACCGTAACCGTGAACACCAGGAGGTTGCTGCCCGAAGTGCGGCCCTCAACCGTCGTGCCGTTCATCACCAGATTGACCGCCTGGCCACTCAAGGTGTCGACCAGCCCGCTCGGACCCGCCGTCACGCTGAGCGCATACGTGGTCGGGTTGACCGCCGCCGCGCCATCCGCACCGAAGTTCGGGATGAACAGACCGGCAAAGCTCGCCGACGCATTGGTCACCAGATCCGTCTCGTCAACCACCAGGTTGCGGCTCGACACCCGACGCAACCACCGACGGTCCATCATCCTCGAACTGAAGGTTCTGACCAATATCAATCGTTACGGTGGCGGTGTCGCCGTCTTTGTCTGTGGCGGTCGCGGTCAGCGTGATCAGATTGTCCGCGGACAACGTTGCCGCGCTCGCGCCGGGTTCGTCGTGATCGGCCGGATCATTGTGAACCACCGCACGCAGCTGGTCGAGCGTGACATCGCCGTTGGCGGCCACGCTGACCGTGAACACCAATGCGTTGCTGCCCGACGTGCGGCCCTCAACTACCGTGCCATTGAGCGACAAGATGACGGTTTGACCCGTTGCAACGTCAATCAGACCACTCGCCCCGGCAATGACACCAAGCGCATACGTCAACGGAATCGGGCCGGGACCATCCGCCCCAAAGCCCGCCAAAAATACCCCGGCGAAGCTTTCCGTATCATTGGTTGCAAGAACGGTTTCATCGACTACCAAATTCGGTTGCACGCCACTGGATTCGACTTGACGGACCGTCATCCTCGAACACCAGGTTGGTGCCGATGTTGACGCTCGCCGACGCCTGGTCGCCATCGCGATCGGTAATCGTCGCAACCACCCGCACCAGGCTGTCGGCCGACAAGGTCGCCGGCTGGTCGTCGGACCCGTATTCGGGCTGTGCTGGATCGCGCGGATCTGGTCGAGCGTGACCACCCCAGCGGCGTCGATCGTGACCGTGAACACCAGCTCGTTGCTGATCGCGGTACGGCCCTGGACCACCCCGCCGACCGTAGCGACAGGATCACATTCTCGCCGGTCGCGACATCGACCAGCCCCGACGAACCCGCGGTCACCGCCAGCGCATAAGTGGTCGTGCCCGCGCCGTCGGCGCCATACACACCCGTGAACAGACCCGCGAAGCTCGCGCTCGCATTGGTCGCCAGCACCGTCTCGTCGACAATGATCTGCGGCTCGGCAACGCTGCCGTTGACCCCGATCGACGGACCGTCATCCTCGAACACCAGGTTGGTGCCGATGTTGACGCTCGCCGACGCCTGGTCGCCATCGCGATCGGTAATCGTCGCAACCACCCGCACCAGGCTGTCGGCCGACAAGGTCGCCGGCTGGTCGCGGACCCGCATCCGGGCTGTGCTGGATCGCGCGGATCTGGTCGAGCGTGACCACCCCGGCGGCGTCGATCGTGACCGTGAACACCAGGTCGTTGCTGATCGCGGTACGGCCCTGGACCACCCCGCCGACCAGCGACAGGATCACATTCTCGCCGGTCGCGACATCGACCAGCCCCGACGAACCCGCGGTCACCGCCAGCGCATAAGTGGTCGTGCCCGCGCCGTCGGCGCCGTACACACCCGTGAACAGACCCGCGAAGCTCGCGCTCGCATTGGTCGCCAGCACCGTCTCGTCGACAATGATCTGCGGCTCGGCAACGCTGCCGTTGACCCCGATCGACGGACCGTCATCCTCGAACACCAGGTTGGTGCCGATGTTGACGCTCGCCGACGCCTGGTCGCCATCGCGATCGGTAATCGTCGCAACCACCCGCACCAGGCTGTCGGCCGACAAGGTCGCCGGCTGGTCGCGGTCGCCGCATCCGGGCTCGTGCTTGATCGCGCGGATCTGGTCGAGCGTGACCAGCCCGGCGGCGTCGATCTGACCGTGAACACCAGGATCGTTGCCGATCGCGGTGCGGCCCTCGACCACCCCGCCGACCGTCAGCGACAGGATCACATTCTCGCCGGTCGCGACATCGACCAGCCCCGACGAACCCGCGGTCACCGCCAGCGCATAAGTGGTCGTGCCCGCGCCATCGGCGCCGTACACACCCGTGAACAGACCCGCGAAGCTCGCGCTCGCATTGGTCGCCAGCACCGTCTCGTCGACAATGATCTGCGGCTCGGCAACGCTGCCGTTGACCCCGATCGACGGACCGTCATCCTCGAACACCAGGTTGGTGCCGATGTTGACGCTCGCCGACGCCTGGTCGCCATCGCGATCGGTAATCGTCGCAACCACCCGCACCAGGCTGTCGGCCGACAAGGTCGCCGGCTGGTCGGGACCCGCATCCGGGCTGTGCTGGATCGCGCGGATCTGGTCGAGCGTGACCACCCCGGCGGCGTCGATCGTGACCGTGAACACCAGGTCGTTGCTGATCGCGGTGCGGCCCTCGACCACCCCGCCGACCTAGCGACAGGATCACATTCTCGCCGGTCGCGACATCGACCAGCCCCGACGAACCCGCGGTCACCGCCAGCGCATAAGTGGTCGTGCCCGCGCCGTCGGCGCCGTACACACCCGTGAACAGACCCGCGAAGCTCGCGCTCGCATTGGTCGCCAGCACCGTCTCGTCGACAATGATCTGCGGCTCGGCAACGCTGCCGTTGACCCCGATCGACGGACCGTCATCCTCGAACACCAGGTTGGTGCCGATGTTGACGCTCGCCGACGCCTGGTCGCCATCGCGATCGGTAATCGTCGCAACCACCCGCACCAGGCTGTCGGCCGACAAGGTCGCCGGCTGGTCGTCGGACCCGCATCCGGGCTCGTGCTGGATCGCGCGGATCTGGTCGAGCGTGACCAGCCCGGCGGCGTCGATCGTGACCGTGAACACCAGGTCGTTGCTGATCGCGGTGCGGCCCTGGACCACCCCGCCGACCAGCGACAGGATCACATTCTCGCCGGTCGCGACATCGACCAGCCCCGACGAACCCGCGGTCACCGCCAGCGCATAAGTGGTCGTGCCCGCGCCGTCGGCGCCGTACACACCCGTGAACAGACCCGCGAAGCTCGCGCTCGCATTGGTCGCCAGCACCGTCTCGTCGACAATGATCTGCGGCTCGGCAACGCTGCCGTTGACCCCGATCGACGGACCGTCATCCTCGAACACCAGGTTGGTGCCGATGTTGACGCTCGCCGACGCCTGGTCGCCATCGCGATCGGTAATCGTCGCAACCACCCGCACCAGGCTGTCGGCCGACAAGGTCGCCGGCTGGTCGTCGGCCCGCATCCGGGCTCGTGCTGGATCGCGCGGATCTGGTCGAGCGTGACCACCCCGGCGGCGTCGATCGTGACCGTGAACACCAGGTCGTTGCTGATCGCGGTACGGCCCTGGACCACCCCGCCGACCAGCGACAGGATCACATTCTCGCCGGTCGCGACATCGACCAGCCCCGACGAACCCGCGGTCACCGCCAGCGCATAAGTGGTCGTGCCCGCGCCGTCGGCGCCGTACACACCCGTGAACAGACCCGCGAAGCTCGCGCTCGCATTGGTCGCCAGCACCGTCTCGTCGACAATGATCTGCGGCTCGGCAACGCTGCCGTTGACCCCGATCGACGGACCGTCATCCTCGAACACCAGGTTGGTGCCGATGTTGACGCTCGCCGACGCCTGGTCGCCATCGCGATCGGTAATCGTCGCAACCACCCGCACCAGGCTGTCGGCCGACAAGGTCGCCGGCTGGTCGGGACCCGCATCCGGGCTCGTGCTGGATCGCGCGGATCTGGTCGAGCGTGACCACCCCGGCGGCGTCGATCGTGACCGTGAACACCAGGTCGTTGCTGATCGCGGTACGGCCCTGGACCACCCCGCCGACCAGCGACAGGATCACATTCTCGCCGGTCGCGACATCGACCAGCCCCGACGAACCCGCGGTCACCGCCAGCGCATAAGTGGTCGTGCCCGCGCCGTCGGCGCCGTACACACCCGTGAACAGACCCGCGAAGCTCGCGCTCGCATTGGTCGCCAGCACCGTCTCGTCGACAATGATCTGCGGCTCGGCAACGCTGCCGTTGACCCCGATCGACGGACCGTCATCCTCGAAGCGGAGGTTTTGGCCAATATTTATCGAGATCGTCGCGGTATCGCCATCGCGGTCGGTTGCAACGATGCTCAAGGTCACCAAACTGTCGGAAGACAGCGTGGCGGCGCTCGCACCGGTTTCGATCGGATCAGCCGAATCGTTATGCTGAACCGCACGCAGCTGGTCCAACACCACATTACCCGACCCATCAACTGTGACCGTGAACACAAGCAGGTTGGTCGTTGCCGTGCGGCCCTCGACGACACCGCCATTCATTACCAGATTGACTTGCTCACCGGTGGATACGTCGATGATTCCCGACGCGCCTGCGGTGACGCCGAGCGCATAGGAAATGGAATTCGCCGCCGCCGGGCCATCCGCACCAAAGCTAGCGTCGAAGACACCGCTGAAACTTCCACTGGCGTTGATCGCCAGAGTCGTATCATCGACCGTCAAGATCGGCTCGCCGATGCGTCCACTAAGCGTCGGCGAATCATCTTCGATTGTCACAGTGATCGCGCCGCCGGTGGTAACCTCATCGCCGTCACTGACACTGACGGGAACCACGAAACTCGCGCCCTGCTCGCCACCGCCGTTGGGGTGATCGACCGGACGAAGGAGATTGACCGTGTAGGCGCCGACATCATTGATGACGACGGTGACGACGGTATTCCCACCTGCGGTACCGGTCAGGGTATGCCCGTCCGGACTGACCGACCAGATGATCGGGACGCCGGCCGACGTCAGCCCGTCGCTGGGAATGCCAAGAATAACCGACAGCGAATCGCCGTCGGGGTCGGACACGGGAAGGATCCCGCCGACGCTTGCCGAATTGGTCGTGTCGGGCGAACCGGACGTATCCGGATTCGGTGCCGCCACCGAGGACACGCCCTCTTCCGAAACGTTGACGCTGGAAAGGCCGACGAACGGCGGGTCATTATCCTCAAGAATATCGCCCAGCTCTTCAAACTCGGGTGGCGTATATTCGAGCTCCGTCGGCGGCAGCAGGTCACCGAGCGGTACGCCCGGATCAAGCGGCGCCACTGGCACTTCGAAGTTGCCGCCGCTGCTCGGATTGGTGGGGCCGACGAGATCGCCGGCCGCGGGACGCGGCTCCGACCCGATCAGGAGGGCCGCTAGGTTGGTGGCCGGAACCTCGACGCCGCCAAGCACCAGTTGCGGAACGAAGATTGCGCCATCAACGATGACCATCAGCGAGCCGTCGGGAAGGGTAACCACGAGATCGCGACCAACCACGCGGATGTCCGACAGTTCGACTCCTGGCGGCAGGGTCACGACGCCATTGGGGCCTGGGACCACGCGAGATGCGTCGGCGAGCTTGGGCTGCTCGCCGAAGCTGATTACCAGCCGAGCAGAGTCGGTCGCGCCGGCCTTGTTGGCAAGGGTGTAATGGAACGTGTCGGTAACCCCTTCAGGCGTCCCGGCCTGGCGATCGTAAGTATAGTTGCCGCGGGCATCGATCGTCAGCGTCCCATATTGGCCCTGAACCGAAAGCTTGCCGCCCGAGAAGCTCGAGTCGCTTCCGCCAGCACCGTCGATGGCGGTAATGCGACCCTGTCCCGCATCAACCATATCGAGCCCGGCAGAGCCAGTGATGGTGCCGGTGCCGGTGATCACATTGCCGGAGGCGGTGCCATAATCACGTGCCGCCAGTTGATCAGCATCGTTGCGCGCGTCGACCTGGCCTAAACCCGTCTGGGAAGCATCTTCGTATCGCATAACCCACCTTCGCCCCTGCGGTCCGTTGCCGATCGGCTGGCACCGCTAATTGTGATTTCAGCGAATGGAGGGATGGCGATTAACCAAAGACGGTTAACGCCAGAATCATCCACCCGCTGTCAGTGCCCTATAAAGCACATGGGTCAAGACAAATTGCAAGCTACCCGAAGCGACCAGCATGACTCTTTCGGGAAAGTGGCCGATGACTGCGAAAGTCAATAAAGTTAATATTTGAATTTTTTACTTAGCAGCTTAATGTCGTTCGACCACGTATTGCATCTTATTAGTTGGCACTATAAGTATCGACTATGACTGATCTGGATAATCCGGCTTTAGAAATTCATGTTCTGCTTGAGTAGTTAATTTCTGTTAACTTTTTGATCATCGTTGTCGTTTTGCTAACCCCACCCCTGGAAGCGATTCATCGCAGAATGCAGGACCATTTTCGTGCGTTCGAAATTCGCCCGTAAATAGACGCTTCAAGTCTCGAATCGGGACGAGAATCGGCGCCGACCCACCTCGAAAAGACTGAATCTGAAGCACGCGCAGCTCGCGACTCGCGAGTCGCGGTGGACCGAAAGATGCGTCCACCACGCCCATCTGGCTTCTTGACGTTTTCGACCGCATGAGGATTGAGTGATGGTCGTGGACACGGCTAGGCGGGATGGATGAAAATTGCCTGCATCGGCGGCGGACCCGCGGGACTATATTTCGCTCTATCAATGAAGCTTCACGACCCGACTCACGAAGTCGCCCTGTTCGAACGCAATCCGCGCGGCGTAACCTTCGGCTGGGGCGTGGTCTTCTCCGACCAGACGGTCGAGAATCTGATGGCCAATGACGCCGTATCCGGGGCCGCCATTGTGGCCGGCTTCGCTCACTGGGACGATATCGCGGTCGACATTTCCGGCGAATGTCTGACCTCCTCGGGCCACGGCTTCATCGGGATTGGTCGCAAGCCGTTGCTCGACCTGCTTGCGGATCGTGCCGAACAATTGGGTGTAGGCCTGCATTATGAGGCAGAATGCGATCCCGATCCGGCCTGCTGGACCGATTATGACCTGGTCATTGCCGCCGACGGCATCAACAGCCGGATCCGCGACGCTCGGCCCGATGCGTTCGGGGTCGAGATCGAGGAGCGGGCCAACAAGTTCATCTGGCTCGGTACGCCGAAGACGTTCGATGCCTTCACCTTCGCGTTCGAGCAGACCGAGGCGGGCTGGATCTGGGCGCACGCCTATCGTTTCGCGCCCGATTGCTCGACCTTCATCGTCGAATGCTCGCCGGCGACGTGGCGCGGGCTCGGCTTCGATACGCTAGACTCCGCATCGGTCATCGCTCGTTGCCAGCAGATCTTCGCCAGGCACCTCGAGGGTCAGCCATTGCTCAGCAACGCGGCCCATTTGCCGGGCGCGGCGGCATGGCTTAATTTCCGACGTATCAAGTGCGCGCGCTGGAGCGACGGCAACACCATCCTGATCGGCGATGCCGCGCACAGCGCGCACTTCTCGATCGGGTCGGGGACGAAGCTTGCGCTTGAGGATGCGATCAAGCTGGCCGAAGTTCTCAATCGTCCCGGCATGCCGATCGCGCAGGCGCTTGAAGAATATCAGGCCGAACGCAGCCTTGAAGTGCTCAAGCTCCAGAACAGCGCGCGCAATTCGACCGAATGGTTCGAGACGTTGGACCGCTATCTGGATTTCGAGCCGTGGCAATTCGCCTATTCGTTGCTGACGCGGAGCCAGCGGATCAGCCATGAAAATCTGCGGCTGCGCGATCCCGACTGGCTCCACGAGGTCGAAAGACGTTTCTGGTTGCAGGCAACCGGCGAGCCCCGGTCCGCGCCGCCGATGTTCGCGCCGTTCAAGTTGCGGGCGATGGAGTTGGAGAACCGCATCGTCGTCTCGCCAATGGCGACCTATTCGGCGACCCAAGGCACACCGGGCGACTTTCACCTGGTGCATTATGGCGCCCGCGCTTTGGGTGGCGCGGGACTGATCTTCACGGAAATGACCTGTGTGTCACCGACGGCAAGGATTACCCCCGGCTGCACTGGCCTGTGGTCGGTCGAACACGCCGCGGAGTGGCGGCGGATCACCGACTTCGTCCATGCCAACAGCAGGGCCCGGATCTGCCTCCAGCTGGGCCATTCGGGGGCCAAGGGATCGACCCAATTGGGCTGGCAGGAGATGGATGCGCCCCTGCTCGAGGGCAATTGGCCGCTGGTTGCGGCAAGCGAGATTGCCTGGAGCGACGGCAATGCAAAGCCCAGTGCGCTGACCCGCGCCGAGATGGACGTGATCCGCGATCAATTCGTCGCGTCGACCCGGCTCGCCATCGACGCCGGCTTCGACATGGTCGAATTGCACGCGGCTCATGGCTATTTGTTGTCGAGCTTCATTACGCCGCTGCAGAACAAACGCCTCGACAATTATGGCGGCAGCCTTGCTAACCGGCTTCGTTATCCGCTCGAAGTGTTCGCGGCGATGCGTGAAGCATGGCCGGCTGACCGCCCCATGTCGGTACGCATTTCCGCCACCGACTGGGCGGGCGACGAGGGGGTGAACCCCGAAGAAGCGGTCGAAGTTGCTAGGGCGTTTGCCGCCGCCGGGGCCGACCTGATCGACGTCAGCGCGGGGCAGACTTGGGCCGACGCCAAGCCGGTCTATGGCCGCATGTTCCAGACCCCGTTCTCGGACAAGATCCGCAACGAGGCCAAGCTGGCCACGATGGCGGTGGGCAATATCACCGAGGCCGACCAGGCCAATGCCATCCTCGCCTCGGGGCGCGCCGACCTGGTGGCGCTGGCGCGACCCCATCTGGTCGATCCGGCATGGACCTTGCGCGCCGCGGCGGCTGCGGATTATCGCGATATTTTCGTGCCCCCGCCCTACCTCAACGGCATGGCCCAACTAGCGCGCAACCTGCAGCGAGAGGCGGAGATGCGGGCCGCGTCGCTTAAGGTCTAGCAACCCACGGCTCGGGCCGAGCGTTTTGCAACGGATCATGCCAGGCGATTTCTCCTTATCCGACCCAAGCGACCGTGCTCGATCAGTGGCGGCGACCGCGGCGGTTCATCTCGCACTTGGCGCCCTTTTGCTGACCGGACTGGCATTGAAGGTGGAGCGGGATCGCGACGAGGCGTTGAAGACCTTCGATGTGGCGCCACCACCCACGCCTCCGCCGCCGCTCCCGGCCGAGCGTTCAAGCAAGGCCCCGGCCGACGAACCGGCGCCCCCCGGCAAGAAAGCCGATCCCAGCCCAATCGTCGCCCCGCTCGCGCGGATCCCGACCCCGCAGCCGATGCCCGCGGCGCCACTGCCCGGCACCGGATCGGCATCCAACGCGGGCGCGGCCGCCGCTGGGAGCGGCACGGGCGCCGGCGGAAGCGGCACGGGTCGCGGCGGTGGCGGCAGCGGGATCGGGACAGGGGCGCGGCTTTTGTCAGGCCACAGGGCGCGCCTTCCACGCCAGATGCTGAGCGTCTTCGCCGCCGATCGCGGCTTCGCGCATCTGTTGCTTACCATCAGCGATACTGGCCGGGTGACCGGATGCACGCCATTCCAGGGGACCGGCAATGGCGCGGTCGACAATGCGCTGTGCCGCGTCATGATCGACCAAAGTCGATGGGCACCGGCGCTCGACACGACCGGTAAGCCGATCAGCGTGCAGCTGCGCTACACCTCGGTCTGGAGCAAATGATCGTCAGCGACTGGCGAGGCGGCTGCTTGCAGCCAGCGCCGCCAGCGCCGCCGGGTCGCGCTTGTAGACGTCGGGCAGGAAGGTGACCGATCCCGCGTTGGGCACGGCCGTGAGATAGGTCAGAAATACCGGCACCGGGCGCGGCAGATCGACCCGCTGTTCGGGTGCCCCCGAGCCGCTCGTGGGTTCGGTGCCATCATAGAGCCAGCGCGCCAGTCGCGGCGCATCCTCGAGCCGGACGCAGCCGCCACTGAACATCCGGCTGTCCTCGCCCAGCAACTTCTTTTCTGGCGTATCGTGGAGATAGATTCCCTGCGCATTCGGGAACATGAACTTCATCCGGCCCATGGCATTTTCCGGCCCCGGCAGTTGGCGCACCCGGACATTGACCTTGCCCGCCGCAACCGCCGCCCAATCGATCGTAGCGGGCTCGACGACGGTGGCATCGTCCGACCAGCTGGAAAGCAATTCATAGCCCTTCTGGCGAAGATACGGCAGACCGCTTTTAAGCACATTGGGCGCAATCCGCTCGGCCGCGAGATCGGCGGGGACATTCCAATAGGGGTTGAGCGAGGTGAAACGAATCAGCGCCGCCATCATCGGGGTGGGGTGAACCGGCTTGCCGACCACCACGCGCATCTTGTCGATCACCCGACCATCCTCGGTCATCACCAGTTCCGCAGCAGTTGCATTGACGATGACCGCCTTGCCGCGCCCGGCGGGAAGCGCGCGGGCGCGTTCGAGGTTGAGCAGGATGAGGTCGTGTTCGTCGGGACTGGTCAGTGCCCCTGTGACAAGGGCGCGCCGGAGCCCTGCGTAGATCGGATTCATCCAGCCCATGTTGGCAATGAAGCGATCGAGGGACGGTGCCGCGGCGGCCGCTTGCAGCAGGTCGCGGGGAGAGAAGGCCGCCGGAAGAAGTTCGGTATCGACCCAGATCATGTCAATCGCAGGCTGGCGTCGCGTGTCGCGCGCATAAGCGACGAAAATTTCGCTCAATATTCGGTCGGCGCGCCTGATCACATCGGGATTGCTCGACCAAGCGGCGCGAAGTGCGAACTCGATCTCCTGGGGAGCGTAACGAGCCGGGTCGAGGCCGTCGGCACGAGCGTCGCGGATCAAGTCATACAGATTCTGCGCCGCGGTGCCATTGGTCTTCCGACCGAACCACAATGGCTTGCCATTGCGTGCCGCATAGAAATTATCGATCGTCTCGCCGGCGACGGTTGGGCCGCCCATGGGCGCTGCGAACGCCACCTGTGGCACAGCAACCGCAAGCGCCAATGCCAAGCCCAACGACAAGCGCGCCGGACGACCAAGCCGTCCGACGCGCCAATCGCTTAGAACGCTGGGGTTAACCGCGCTCACCAGCACCCATCGGGGCCGGAGCAGGCGCCTGACCCGTCGGGGCACCCGCATAATATTGGCCATTATACATATAGCCGTCAACGCGGCCGTCACGATCCTGGTCGGCCCAAATGGCCCCGGCCAGGCCACCAACCACGGCACCCGCGATTGCGCCTTCAAGCAGGCTGACGCCCGGGATCAGCGCACCGGCAGCAGCGCCGAGTACCGCGCCACCAACGGCACCGGTTCCGACGCGACCAAGCGTCGAATCCCAGCCCGACGGACGGCCCTGATAGTAAGTGCCGTTCTGGCTGTAGCCGTCGACGTAACCGTCATTGTTGCTGTCCGACCAAACCGCACCGGCGAGGCCACCGATGGCAGCACCGACCACGGCGCCTTCGATCGGCGACACGCCGCCGACGACCGCGCCGACACCGGCACCACCAACCGCGCCGATTGCGGCACCCGTGCCGACATCCGCCATGCGGGCATCATCCACCGTCGAGCAGGCCGAAACAGCCATCGATCCGGCCAGCAAAGCAGCCATCAAAGTCTTGCGCATCTTCATTCTCCCTTGATTCACTTTAGGCCTCAGCTCCCGGCCCCCACCAACGGCGCATGAAGTCGTGCGGTGAACGACAATCCGAACGGATCGTTCCCGAATCGATTCAGCGGATTCTGGAGGAGTTTGGGTCAAGCCCCTGCAAAGGCTAGAGAAGATACTTCATCTTTAGGGGCGGCAGCGGCGGACCGTGGCTGTGGAACGACGCTTCGTTGAAGTGAGGCGCGCGCGGTTTGATCGCGGGATTGCGCGAGAAGGCAAATCCCTCCGTGGGGATGCCCATCATCGTGTCGAGTTTGCCATTGCCGTTCGCGTCGTGGAACGCGCCAATGGCAAAAGTGCCCGGCTGAACCCCGTGGAACACGTAGCGGATCGGCGAGCGCGAGGCTTTGACCGTCGCCGACATCGCGTCGCGGCCCTTGCAGTGGGGGAAGTCGCGCGGGTTGGCGGTCAGGCACAGCCGGACGACACCCTTTGAATCACGCAGCCCGACGATCTCGATCGTGAGGTCGGCTGTCGACGGGATCGACGCTAGCGGTCGAGCGGGCGCGACGACGCTGAGGCTCAAAGCGGCCAAGACCGCCATCGGTCGCACAAAGGCGATCCCAGATCCGGAAATAGAGGCCATAATTGCACTTGTTCCGCTGGTGGTGAAGCTGATGATGGCTGGCTGTTATCAGCCACTTTCCTGCCCGTCCCTGAACGAGCGCCTTGGGGAAAATTTCCCACCCCATATGATTCATGACGCCCATCAAGGTCATGATGGTGAGCACGACCCCGAGCGCTCCGATGTGGATCGGGATGGTCAGGATCAGCGCCGGAACCACTACTGCGCCGGTCAGTGTCTCCCACGGGTGGAAACTCATTGCTGCCCAGGCCGTTGGCGGATGACTGGCATGATGGACCGCATGGACCCGGCGATAGACCGCCGGTTGATGCATCCAGCGATGGGTCCAATAAAACCAGCTGTCGTGAAGCAGGAGGTAAGCGAGCACCGCGCCGGGGAGCCACCAAACGGGATAATCCGACACGTTGGTGTAGAGCCTGGTCCAGCCGAAGCGGTCCCAACCCCACAGCAAGATGCCGGCCGGCACGCCGTAAAGCGCGGCGCTGAGCAGCGACCATCCGATCTCCGCCCGGATCTGCGGACCGCGTCCGTTATAGAGGCCCGGGTGACGACGGCGGGTCAGCCAGTCGAAGCCGCCGCTGGTGATGAGATAGCGCACCGCCACAATCGCGGTCATCGCCAGCGCGCTTCCAACGGCTGCCCAGACAAGGTTCGGATGCCATTCCATTGCCAATGGCCTTACCAGCGCGATCCCTCTAAGGCGAGCGGCGATGCAGTCGAACAAGCCCCTCGTCATCGTTGGTGGAGGCCTCGCCGGTTCGCTCGCCGCGCTGGCGATCGCCGCAGCCCGGCCCGACGTGCCGCTGTTGCTGGTCGAGGCGGGTGACAGCCTTGGTGGAAATCACACCTGGTCCTACTTCGATGGCGACGTCGATGGCGAAGCGCTAGCGCTGGTCGAGGCGATGAAGCCGGTTCGCTGGACGCGGCACTCGGTGCGCTTTCCCGGACGCACGCGGGCGCTGGGTTTCGGCTACAACAGCGTCCATTCGAGCGGCCTCGACGCGCTCGTTCGCGAACGGTTGGCGCCGACCCAGTTTACGCTTGGTGTGGCGGCGGCCGACCTGTCGCCGGACTCGGTTCGTCTCGTCGACGGCAGGGAAATCGCGGCGTCAGGGGTGATCGACGCGCGCGGGCCGGACGGGCCGATGCCCGGCCTCGACCTCGCCTGGCAGAAATTCGTCGGGATCGAGTATGATGCGCCTGGCCACGGCCTCGAGACGCCGATCATCATGGATGCGACGGTCGATCAATCAGACGGCTATCGCTTTGTCTACAGCTTGCCATTCAGCCCGGACCGGCTGCTTGTGGAGGACACCTATTACACCAACGGTCCCGCGCTCGACGGCAATAAGATCGGCGACCGGATCGCCGATTATGTCACGGCTCAGGGGTGGAGTGGGACGCCCGCGCGGCGGGAGCATGGCGTGTTACCGATTCTCCTCGGTGGCAGTCCCGACCAATTCTGGCCATCTTCGGACCGGGTGGCCCGGCTCGGCCTCAAGGGGGGCTTCTTTCATCCTGTTACCGGTTATTCGCTGCCCCAGGCTGCGGCCAATGCCATCGCGCTTGCCAAGTTGCCCGATCTGCGCGGCGCGTCGATCGCAAGTTGGAGCCGGGGACGATTCCTCGAGCAGTGGCAGCGCGGCGGCTTCTATCGCATGCTCAACCGTATGTTGTTTCGCGCCGCCCGGCCCGCCGAACGGGTGCGAATCTTCACCCATTTCTATCGGCTCAACGAGCAATTGGTGTCCCGATTCTACGCTGGGCGGCTGACCTTGATGGACAAGGTACGCATCCTCTCCGGCAAGCCTCCCGTATCTCTGTTCCGCGCTTTGAAGGCAATCATCCCGTGAATAACCGTCCCTACAGTGCAATCGTTATCGGCGCCGGTTTTGGTGGACTGGCGCTGGCCATCCGCCTCCAGTCGGCCGGAATCGCGACGACCGTGATCGAAGCCCGCGACCGACCTGGCGGGCGGGCTTATGTGTGGAAAAAGGACGGCTACACGTTCGACGCCGGGCCGACGGTGATCACCGACCCGCCGTGTCTGGAGGAACTGTGGTCACTGTCCGGGCATCATATGAAGGACGATGTCGAGTTGGTGCCGGTCAGCCCTTTCTACCGGCTGATGTGGAACGATGGCACCGCGTTCGATTATTCCAATGATGACACAGCGTTAGAGGCCGCGATCACCGCGCTCAATCCCGACGATGTGGCCGGATATCATCGCTTCCTGAAGTACGCCGAAGGGGTGTACCAGGAAGGCTATGTCAAGCTCGGCGCGGTGCCGTTCCTGGACTTCGCCTCGATGCTGAAAGCGGCTCCGGCGATGGTGAAATATCAGGCATGGCGGTCAGTCTATTCGATGGTCGCCAAATTCGTGAAGAATGACAAACTACGGCAAGCGCTGTCGTTCCACACACTGCTGGTCGGCGGGAATCCGATGAATACCAGCGCGCTCTACGCCCTTATCCACAAGCTCGAGCGCGACGGCGGGGTATGGTTCGCCAAGGGTGGCACCAATGCGCTGATCGACGGGATGGTGAGGCTGTTTGAGCGGATCGGCGGGACCGTCCGCCTAGATGAACCAGTCGAACGGATCACCACGTCGGGCGACAAGGTCACCGGTGTGGTCACCGCCAAGGGCGAGCTCAAGGCCGACATGGTCGCGACCAACGGCGACGTGGTCCACAGCTACGGCCTGCTCAAGGATCACGCCCGCGGCAAACAGGCCGAGGCCAGGCTCAAGCGGCGGACCTTCTCGCCCAGCCTGTTCGTGGTTCACTTCGGGTTGAAGGGCAATTTTCCCGGCATCCCGCATCACTCGATCCTGTTTTCCGACCGCTACGGGCCATTGCTCAAGGACATTTACAAGAACGGCGTGCTGGCCGAGGATCCCTCGCTTTACCTGCACCATCCGACGGTCACCGACCCGAGCATGGCCCCGCCCGGCTGCTCGACCTTCTACGCGCTCGCCCCGGTGCCGCACCGCGGCAAGCTGGATGTCGACTGGTCGGTCGAGGGCCCGCGCTACCAGGAGGTGGTGCTCGACCGGATCGAGAAGTTGCTGATCCCCGACATCCGTGACCGGATCGAGACGATTTTCCACTACACCCCGACCGACTTCACGCAGGATCTAGGCGCGCATCTCGGCTCCGCTTTCAGCCTTGAGCCGGTGCTGACCCAGAGCGCTTACTTCCGCGTCCACAACCGCGACGACGTGCTCGATAATCTCTACTTCGTCGGCGCGGGCACCCATCCCGGCGCAGGCATACCTGGGGTGGTCGGAAGCGCCAAGGCGACGGCGGGGCTGATTGTCGGATGAACATGTCGATGCCCGACCGTGCGGCGCTGGTCGCGGCATCGGGTGCGATCATCAGCCGCGGATCAAAGAGCTTCCGCAGCGCAAGCCGGCTGTTCGACCGCGAGACCCGCGAACGGTCCTGGCTGCTTTACGCCTGGTGCCGTGCCTGTGACGACCTGACCGATGGTCAGACCTTGGGGCATGACGCGCGTGCGCCCGACGACCCCGCCGCCGGCCAGGAGCGGATCGAGGCCCTGACGAACGCCGCGCTCGATGGCCAGCGAACCGGCGAGACGCCGTTCGACGCGCTAGGACTTGTCGCCTCCGAAGTCGGCATTCCGCCGCGCCGGGTGGCCGATCATCTCAAGGGGTTCGCGCTCGACGCCAAGGGCTGGACACCGGCCGACGAAAATGAACTGCTGGCCTACTGTTATTATGTCGCCGGCGCGGTGGGATCGATGATGGCGGCGGTAATGGGAGTTGATCCCACCGACCGCGACACGCTCGACCGGGCAAGCGATCTCGGCATCGCCTTCCAGCTGGCCAATATCGCGCGCGACATCGTCCCCGATGCGGCGCAGGGGCGGATCTATCTGCCGCGCGACTGGCTGGTCGCGGCCGGGCTCGACCCTGACGATCCGGCGACCATTGCCGATCCGAAGGCGCGCGCGCAGGTCGCGACGCTGGCGAAGCGGCTGGTCGATCTGTCACGCGACTATCGCCGTTCGGCCCGCGCCGGTGCGGCACGGCTACCCTTTCGCGCGCGCCTGGCGGTCCTTGCCGCGTCCAATGTCTATGGCGCGATCGGCGAAAAGGTCGTGCGGCGCGGCCCACAGGCGTGGGACGACCGGACGATCATCTCGAAAAGCGAAAAGTTGCTCCATTTCTCGAGCGCGCTCGGCCAGGCGATCGTTCCCGCCCTCGCCAGCCCGCGAGACCATCTGTGGACCGCACCCGCCTGATCCTCGTGATGCTGCCTCCGCGAGCAAGGCTGAGGTAATGACAGGCGGTTCATCGACATTGGTGCGATGAACTTGGGGACTTAGCCGGCCTTTCGCCGCGGCGGCTCATAGCCGCCCCGCGCAGGACCGGAGGGCGACGGATCGGGCAGGATGATCTTGAAATCGGAGGCGTCGAGCCGGCGGATCACGGCCTGGGTCACGTCTATACGCTGAAGCTTTTTCGCAGCGAGCTTCGTCCGTTTCTTGTCGGTAAGACCCGCCTTCGCGCCGTGGGCGATCCGCTCCGCCTCGGTCGCATCCGCGACATGCGGCGCCAGTTGATCAAGGAACGATCGCATGTAGGCCAGCATCTTGGCTTGTTGCGGGACCACATGTCGCTCCGCGATGGCATCGAAGGTGCGCCTAGACGAATCCGACATCCTGTCCGCGCATAGACCACCTACCAGCGATTGCGTTGTCCTACGCTGCGTGTCGCCCACCTCCCGGGCACTCGACCGCTGGAAGCCCGTCGTGCCCGAAGGAGTCGCATAGGAGCAATGAGCGCTCGAGCCTCCGGACGCGAAATAGCCGGCCGTTTTCAACTCGTCGCGATAGGTCTGGGCGAGCTTGTCGAGTTTGGCGAGCGCCCGCTTGCATTCGGCGCAGCCCTTCCAGACCTTGTCGAAATCCACCTCGACCACTCGGGCGCCATCGACGAGTCCTCTGACCACGATCGGTTCATCGTCGGGGACTTTGGATTGCTGGGCAACGGCCGGCTGAGCCAGTCCCGCCATTAAGATCAGCTGCGATCAGGACACGCATGGTCGACCCCTCTTACGCCACATCGAGCAGGATCATTGACCGCCCTGGCAACTGAATTACGACTGAACGGGCCGGATCTTGGTTTAGCTTCGGCTGGGAATCTCTCGACCGGTGGGCGCGCGCAACTTCGCGCGGCTGGTTTCGAGCTGGGCCATCAGGGTTTCGATCGGCGGCGCGATCAGGAAGCCGAAGCTGAGGCCGTGCGTGCTTGCTTTCCAGCGCATGGTGGAGCCGGTGCGCCTGGACGATGCGCTTCATATAGCGCCGATTTGGGAATATAGCGGTGCTTCATCCGGCGATGGACGATGATATCGTGAAAGCCGAAATAGATCGCGCCATAGGTGGCAATGCCGATCCCAACCGCGGTTGCCCAGCCGCCCCAGCCGGCCTGCACACCGCCGTAGATCAGGACGATCGAGGGAATGGCGAAGATCGCACCGTACAGATCGTTGAGCTCGAACCGGCCATGGCGGACGCGGTGATGGCTTTCGTGGAGGAACCAGCCGGGACCGTGCATCACCCAGCGGTGCATGACGTAGGCGAAGCCTTCCATCGCCGCGACGGTGGCCAGCCAAATGAGGACGAGCGCGAGCATGAAGGGCATATAGGCGCGCGGACGCGGCGACTCCAGTGCAAGCGCACGACAATTCACTGTCCATCGGACCATCCGAGGCTTAGCGTGAAACGTATCTGAGGCGACCCTGCGGGCTGGAGATCGAATGACCGTTTCGCCGGACATCATCGAGGATGCCGAGGCGGCACCCACCGGCGAGCCCGGCCCCGGCGACCTGGTCAAGCGCCACCGCTTGGCGACCCGCCTGTGGCACTGGATCAACGTCATCACACTGGCGGTGCTGATGATGAGCGGGCTGATGATCTTCAACGCTCATCCGCGCCTCTATTGGGGGCATTATGGGGCGAATGCCGACCCCGCCTGGTTCGAGATCGGGTCGACCGACAATAGCGGCTTCGTCGTCGCCGGGCCGCTCCGGATCGAGACGACCGGGGTGCTGGGGCATTGGAATGATTCGGAAGGAAAGGTCCAGCGGCGTGCCTTCCCCCATTGGGTCACGATCCCGTCGCGCTACAACCTGGCAGATGCCCGCCTGTGGCACCTGGCGTTCGCGTGGGTGCTCGCAATAAGTCTCTTAGTTTACATGGTCGCCAGTCTGTGGAACCGGCATTTTCAGCGCGACCTGATGATCAGCCGCGCGGAAATCCGGCCATCCCATCTGTGGGCCGACATCAGGGATCATGCGCGGCTTCGCTTCCCGGCCGGGGCGGCGGCGCTCCGATACAACATCCTCCAGAAACTGAGCTACGGACTGGTGCTGTTCGTGCTGTTGCCGCTGATCGTCTTCACCGGGCTGGCGATGTCGCCGGCAATGGATTCGGGCTGGGCATGGCTGCTCGACATCTTCGGCGGTCGGCAGTCGGCACGCTCCTTGCACTTCATCGCGATGGTAGCGCTAATGGCGTTCTTCGTCGTCCATGTGGTGATGGTGGTGCTCGCCGGGCCGATCAACGAACTGCGCTCGATGATCAGTGGCTGGTACCGCCTCCCGGGAAAGCGCGCCGTGCCCGAGGAGGTGGCACCATGAATCGCCGCGAGCTGATCACGATCGGCGCCGGCGGCCTGCTGCTTGGCGGGTGCGACCGGCTCAACGCCAGTCCGCGATTTCGCCGCATCCTGCAAAGCGCCGAGCCGCTGCATGACGCGAGCCAGCGGCTGGTCGCCCCGGGACTGGCACGCGAATATCGCCGCGACCAGATGTCGCCGGTATTCCGCACCAATGGCGTCGCGCGTCCAGGGTCCGCAGACTATCAGGCACATGCGGCGACCAACTTCACTAGTTGGCGGCTGCGGGTTGACGGACTGGTGGCAAGGCCGCTGATGCTGTCGCTGGGCGATCTGGGCAAATTCCCGCAGCGGGCGCAGATCACCCGCCACGATTGCGTCGAAGGATGGAGCGCGATCGGCAAATGGCAAGGGCCCGTGCTGGGCGACGTGCTCAAGGCGGCGGGGCTCGCAGACAAGGCGCGCTATATCGTCTTCCACTGCGCCGACGACAGCAATGGCGTGCCCTATTATGAATCTATCGACCTGTATGACGCCTTCCATCCGCAGACGATCCTCGCTCTGCTGATGAACGACCGGCGTCTGCCCATGGGGCATGGCGCGCCAGTGCGGCTGCGGGTCGAGCGGCAGTTGGGCTACAAACATGCCAAGTTCGTGATGCGGGTCGAGGCGCGTGACCGGATCGACGACCTCTACGGCGGCAAGGGCGGATATTGGGAGGATGTTGCCGGCTACCAATGGTATGCCGGCATATGATCGCGCTTGCGGCGGCGTTCCTCGTGACGGCGCTAATCTATGCAATTGCGGGGTTCGGCGGGGGATCGACCTACACCGCGTTGCTGGTGCTGGCAGGCTCCGATTTCCGCGCGGTGCCGATCCTCTCGCTGGCGTGCAATATATTGGTGGTCAGCGTCGGCACGTGGACATTCGCGCGCACCGGGCATCTCGACTGGCGGCGGCTGTGGCCGTTGTTCGTGACAAGCGTTCCGGCTGCGTGGATCGGCGGGCGGCTGGTGGTCGAGCGGGAAATGTTCATCGCCTCGCTCGCCGGGTCGCTGCTGGTGGCGGGGCTGGTGATGCTGTGGCAGCCCTATTGGAAACGCGACTTCAAACCGGCGCCGGCGACGCGGTGGTTCGAGCCGGTGGCCGGCGGCGGGCTTGGGTTTCTGGCCGGTGTGGTCGGGATCGGCGGCGGGATTTTCCTTGCACCGATACTTTATCTGTTGCGCTGGGACAGCCCAAGGCGGATTGCGGCGGCATGCGCAGGCTTCATCCTGGTCAATTCGATTGCCGGTCTGGCGGGGCAGGCGAGCAAGGGGATGGCAGCGACCGGGGCGGCGTTGGGTGACCATGCATTGCTGTTCCCTGCGGTGCTGGTCGGCGGGCTGGTTGGCGCCGGGTTGGGGGCGAAAAAGGTCGACCCCAAATGGGTGCGGGTGGTGACGGCGCTCTTGATCCTGTACGTCGCGGGGCGGTTGGGGGTGGAGTCGGTTCTTGCCTAGAAGTCGCACTGGGAGCATCACCTACCTCAGGTTGTCGGTGACCGACCGGTGCGACCTGCGCTGCGCTTATTGCATGCCCAAGCGAATGGAGTTTTTGCCGCGTTCCGAGATACTTAGCATCGACGAGCTGGATCGGCTCGCGAGTATTTTCATCGGGATAGGAATCCGCAAGCTGCGGCTGACCGGCGGCGAGCCGCTGGTGCGGAAAGGGTTCGTCGACCTCGTTCAATCCCTGTCGCGGCACATTGGCAACGGTCTCGACGAGATTGCGATCACCACCAACGGAACGCGGCTGGCGGAATTTGCCGCACCACTGGCCAAGGCGGGCGTGAAGCGGATCAATGTGTCGATCGATAGCCTGGACCCGGCGACCTACGCGCGGATCACGCGGGGCGGCGACGTCGCGCAGGCGATCGCCGGGGTCGATGCAGCGCTGGCTGCGGGGATCGCGGTCAAGATCAACGCCGTAGCGCTGCAGCACGACAATCTGGACGAGGCAGTGGCGCTTGCGGAATGGGTACATGCGCGCGGGCGCGGCGATCAGCTTCATCGAGGTGATGCCGCTGGGTGAGGTCGAGGCGCGACGGATCGACCAGCATGTGCCGATGACCGCGGTGCGCGAGCGGTTGGAGGCGCGATGGGCGCTGACCCCCATTGCCCTCAATACCGGCGGGCCGGCGCGCTATGTGCGGACGGAGGTGGGGGGAACGATCGGCTTCATCACTCCGCTCAGCGACAATTTCTGCGGGTCATGCAACCGGGTGCGGGTGACCTGCACCGGACAGCTTTTTCCGTGCCTGGGCGATGCCGGGCGGGTCGATCTGCGGCACCCTTTGCGCCGCGGGGATGTTGGCGCGCTGGAGGCGGCGATCGCGGGCGCAATCCGCCACAAGCCGCTCGCCCATGACTTCGCGATTGCCGCCAACGAGACACGCGGCGTCGCGCGGCATATGTCGGTAACCGGCGGATGAAGTTGACGTTTTTCGGGCGACTTCGCGACGAGATCGGCACGCATGAAATGGATTGTTCTATACCCGCAAATGTTGGGGATAGCGAATCGTTGCGGCTGTGGATTGGGGCGGATTATCCCGCCTTGCTCGACCCCAGGATACGGATCGCGCTCGACGGTCTGGTGGTCACCGGCGCCATCCCGATCGCGGGCATCGACGACGTCGCCTTCCTGCCCCCGGTGAGCGGCGGGTGAGCTTTCTTTCCGCCGAGCCGATCGACCCCGTCGCGCTGCTCGCCGCCTTCTCGCGCCGGGCTGAGCGCGCGGGGGCGATCGTCAGCTTCACCGGCGTGGTGCGCGGGGAGGACGGGGTCGCCGAGCTCTGGCTCGATCATCATCCGGCGCTGACCGAGGCGAGCATCGCCGCCATCGCCGCCGACACGCGCGCCAGGGTCGCGGTCGATGAACTGCTGATCGTTCATCGCATCGGCAGCGTCGGCGCCGGCGAGGCGGCGGTGTTCGTCGCGGCGGCGGCCAGCCATCGCCGCGCGGCGTTCGACGCGGTCGACCAGGCGATGGACCGGCTAAAGACCGATGCTATCTTGTGGAAGCGCGAGACGAGGCCCGACGGTACACGCTGGGTCGAGGCGCGGGACCAGGATCATGCGGACCGGGCGCGGTGGGAGGAACAGGGATGAGCGAGCAGCGGGTCGGGATTGCGGTAATGACCGTGTCGGACACGCGGACCAAGCTGACCGATACGTCGGGCGGTTATCTGGTCGGTGCGGTCGAGGCGGCGGGACATCGGCTGGTCGCGCGCGAGATCGTGCCCGATGATATTCCCGCGATCAGCGCGCAGGCGCAGAAGTGGATCGACGATGCGGGGGTCGATGTAATTATTTCGACCGGCGGCACCGGTCTCACCGGTCGCGACGTCACGCCCGAGGCGATGCAGCCATTGTTCGACAAGCATATCGACGGCTTTTCGGCGGTCTTTCACCGCGTCAGCTTCGACAAGATCGGCCTGTCGACGATCCAGTCGCGCGCCTGCGCCGGTGTCGCGAATGGCACGTTCATCTTCTGCCTGCCGGGATCGGGCGGCGCGGTGCGCGACGGGTGGAGCGTGATCGGCCCGCAACTCGAACGCTCCACCAAGCCCTGCAACCTGACCGAAATCATGCCGCGGCTGATGGAACGCTGAGCATGGCCGGACCGCATTTCGATGCCGATGGGCGGGCGCATATGGTCGATGTGTCGGCCGAAGCCGGCAACGGCGCGCGCCGCGACCGCTCGCGGGAGGGTGCGGATGGAGCCGGCGACGCTCGATGCTGTCCGCAGTGCCACCAAGGGCGACGTCATCGCGGTGGCCGAGCTGGCCGGGATCATGGCCGCCAAGCAGACCGGGACGCTGATCCCCCTGTGCCATCCGATCGGACTGGATTCGGTATCGGTGCGGATCGAGGCGGATGCCACATTGCCCGGGCTGGTGGTGACCGCCGAGGCGCGCTGCACGGGGCGGACCGGGGTCGAGATGGAGGCGATGACCGCGGTGTCTGTTGCCTGCCTGACGATTTACGACATGCTGAAAGCGATGGATCGCGGGATGGTGATCGAGGCGATCGAACTGGTGGCCAAATCGGGCGGCAAGTCGGGCGACTGGCGGCGCGGCTAGAAAGGAAGCGCCGGTACCAGTGTGCCGACATCGACTGGCCCCTGCCCCGCCGGGCAGCGGACGAGCCAGCCGGCTTCGCCGAGGGCGCGCTGGGCACCCGAATCCTGGTTGGAAACCGGGATGAGCTTTCCACTTGCGAGGGTCGCGCGAAGGAAGGATTCGCGGTCGCCGGTGGCGGGGATGGATTGGCCGAGCGGCAGGTCGATCCATTCAAGCGGCGGCGGCGATTTCTGGCCGAGCAGCGCGGCGACGAGCGGGGCGAGCAACAGGCGAGCGGTGACCAGGGCCGAGCCAGGGTTGCCGGGAAGACCCATCACCAACGTCGCGCCAACGCGGCCGAGCCAGACCGGCTTGCCCGGCTTGATCGCGACCTTCGAGAACAGCAATTCCATTCCCAGCGGGGCGAACATCGCCTTGGCGTGATCGCGCGTGCCGACCGAGGCGCCGCCGGTGACGACGATCAGGTCGGCCTGTGCCACCGCCGCCGCCGCGACCGCTTCGAGCGCGGGCAGGTCATCGCCGAGCAGATGATGCGCGAGGATGTCCACGCCCATCGCGCCGAGCATCGCGTGGAGACCGGGCGCGATGCTGTCGATGCTATGGTCGGGGTCGTCGATCGTGGTGCCGACCGGGCGGAGCTCGTCGCCGGTGGCGATGGTCACCACCCTCGGGCGCCGCGTGACAGTGACGAGACCGGCCCCCACCCCTGCCGCCGCGACCAAGGCGCCGGGCGTGAGCTTCGTGCCCGCCGCGACCACCACATCACCCGCCGCGAAATCGCTGCCCGCCATGCGGATGAAGCTGGATGCGCCGGGGGCTTCGACGATCGTCATCCGGTCGCCGTCGATCGCGACATTCTCCTGGATCACCACGCGGTCCGCGCCTTCGGGCAAAGAGGCGCCGGTGAAGATGCGCACCGCCTGTCCTGCCCCGACCGGCCCGGCAAAGCTGGCGCCCGCCGCCGAGGTCCCGATCACCACCAGCGTCACACCGACCCGCGCATCGTCGCCGCGCACGGCAAAGCCATCCATCATCGAAACGTTGGCACGCGGGCTTTCGAAGCCGGCGACCACGGCATCGGTGAGGACGCGCCCAGGGGCGTCGGTCAGCGCGATCCGCTCGCGACCGAGTGGCTCCACGGCACCGGCGATGATGTGATGGGCCTCGTCGAGGCTGATCATGACGCCTTGGGGGGCAGCGCCTGTGCTTTTGGCGGGAGCGCCTTTTGGGCCAGCGGCGCGATTGCGTCAGCCATGCGTTCGACCCCGGCGGCGGTCGGATGCAAAGCCGTCGCGCTGCATCAGCTCGGGATCGGTGATCACCCCGTCGAGGATGAAGGGGTAGAGACCGGCGCCATACTTCGTCGGCCAGGTCAGGCCAGATGCGTCTCGAACTCGGTTGCGCATAATCGGGGCCAAGATTGGGCGGCGCTCGCATGCCGGTCAGCAAGACGGGAATTCCTGCGGCGCTTGAAGCTCGTCCATCATCGCCGTCATCTCGGCACGGGTCTGCGCCGGCGGGAATCTGGCGCAGCGCGTCGTTGCCGCCCAGCCCGAGAATGACGAGGTCGGGCGCGCGCTTCAGGCTGTCTAGCGTGAAAGGCGAGACGCTGGCGCCCCGGCGGCTGACGTATCGCCGCTGACCCCGGCGTTGACGACGGTGGCATTGATGCCTGCCGTCGCGCATTCGGATCTCGAGCTGGGCGGCAAGCCCCTCCCCCTTCTCCAGTCCGTAACCGGCATACAGGCTGTCGCCGAACGCCACGATCAGCCGTTCCTCGCCCGCCGGGCGCGGCGTGTCGACGGGTGCGGCCTGCTCCGCTCGGCGACGATTCGACGGGCCGGCTTCCGAGCGCGGCAGAACAGCTCGGCAGCAAGTACTCCTGCACGCCATTAATTTGAGCGCATGCCTTGCCATTCGCGATCCTTCGACCATTTCCGTGAAACATGACCGATATGATGATCCGCGCCCGCAATGTCACCCTGAAGCTCGGATCGGGGGAAGGCGCGACTGAAATCCTGCGCGGGATCGACCTGGACGTGGAACGCGGCGAGAGCGCTTGCCGTGCTCGGCGCGTCGGGATCAGGCAAGTCATCGCTGATGGCGGTGCTCAGCGGACTTGAGCGCGCAAGCACCGGCGAAGTCACGATCGTTGGCGAAGATTTCACAGCGCTCGACGAAGACCGTCTGGCCGAGGCTCGGCGCGGCCGGATCGGGATCGTCCTGCAGGCTTTCCACCTGCTTCCGACGATGACCGCGGTGGAGAATGTCGCTGTGCCGATGGAACTTGCCGGGATGGATGATCCGTTCGTGGCGGCGCGCGCCGAGCTGGAAGCGGTCGGGCTTGGCCATCGGCTCGATCATTATCCCGCGCAATTGTCGGGCGGCGAGCAACAGCGCGTGGCGATCGCCCGTGCGCTCGCGACCGCGTCCCGCCTTGCTGTTCGCCGACGAGCCGACCGGCAACCTCGATGCCGTCACCGGGAGCGCGATCGTCGATCTATTGTTCGAACGCTGCGACGCGACCGGGGCCACCCTGATCGTCATCACTCATGAAGCGACGCTTGCTGCGCGGTGCAACCGGATCATCGAGTTGGAAGACGGACTGCTGGTCGCGGATAGCGCCGCGTGAACGACTGGCGGCTGGCTTGGACGATCGGGCGGCGCGAACTCGATTGGCGATTTCGCGGCCTTCGCCTATTGTTTTTCAGCCTATTGCTCGGGGTCGCTGCATTGGCAGCCGTCGGCAATCTTGCTGCCGCGATGGAGCGCGGGCTGGCCGATAGGGGCAGCATGATCCTTGGCGGCGATGTCGAGTTCGCCCGATCCGCACGCCTAGCTACGAGCGAAGAACGTGCATTGTTCGCGAAAGATGGCCGTGTCGCGGAATCGGTCGCGATGACCTCGACCGCAGTCGTCCGGCGACCGCTCGATCCCGATCCAGCTGAAGGCCGTCGACGCGCCTATCCGCTATACGGGGCGCTTCGGCTGGCCGACGGGCGGACGGTCGGTGCGCCGCCGATCGAAGAGCGCCTGGATCGACCCGGCGCTGGCCTGGACGGTTGCCGTTGGGGTCGACCTTCCGCCTCGGCACCGCGACGTTTCGGGTAGCTGGAGTGATCGCAGACGAGCCCGACCGACTGGGCGAGGGTTTTTCGCTTGGTCCAGTCGTGACTGGTCGCGGTGCGACGACCTGCCGAAACCGGTTTGATGCAGCCGGGCAGCCTCTTCGAGGCGCGCTACCGGATTGCGACACGCGCAGGACCGGCGACGTTGGTGGAACGCACGAAAACCGCCTTTCCAAGCGGTGGCTGGGAATCGAAGACACGTGACAATGCGGCGCCGGGTGCGGGCCGATTCCTGTCGCGGATGGCCGAATTTCTCACGCTGATAGTCCTGACCGCGTTGGTGATTGCCGGAATCGGAATCGCCAACGCGGTCGCGTCCTTCCTGCGCGCGCGGCAATCCAGCATCGCGACTTTCAAGGTTCTTGGTGCGGATTCCGGTACTGGTGCGGAAAATCTACTCAATCCAGATTGCGATGGTGGCAGGCGTGGCGACAATTGGCGGGCTTGGCATCGGACGCGCTCGCGGTGCCGATCGTGTCGCGCGCCACCGCCGACCTGTTGCCGATCGCGCTCGAAACAAGCGATCGCCCGGAACCACTGATGCTCGCTGCAGGCTTCGGGCTGCTGACCGCGCTGGCCGCCTCTGCCTTTCCACTTGGCCCGGGCCGCGACGGTGCCTGCGGCCGGACTGCTGCGTGGATCGATCGACGCGCGGCGGACACCGATTGCACGCGGCTGCCGTGGCTGTTGTCGCCGGCCACCCTGATCCTGCGCTTGCGCTGGGGACCGCAAGCCGACCCGCTGATGACCGCCTCCTATCTCGGCGCCGTCGCCGCCGTGCTGGCGCTGCTTGCCGGACTCGGCTGGCTGGTGCGCTGGGGCTCGGCGAAGCGTGCCGCGGCCCACGGGTCCATTCCTTCGGCTGGCGCTGGCGGGGCTTCACCGGCCCGGCGCGGGGACGATCGGGCTGGTGGTGGCGCTGGGGATCGGGCTCACGATGTTCGTCCAGATTGCGGCCGTGCGGTCGAGCTTCGACGCCAACCTCCAGCAGAACATTCCCGAGCGCGCGCCGGCCTTCTTCGCGCTCGACGTGCCGCGCGACCGGGCGGACGAGTTTCGCGGGATCGTCGATGGCCGCCAGCCCGCAGGCGGAGGTCCAGCTGGTGCCGCTGCTGCGCGGGACGATCACCGGATACGGCGCGACCAACGTCGCCGACCTCGCCGAAATCCCCGACGGCGCCTGGGCGCTGCGCGGAGAGCGCGGCCTGACCTATGCGGACGCGCTGCCGCCGGGGAGCAGCCTGGCGGCGGGGCAATGGTGGGCGAAAGATTATGCCGGGCCGCCGTTGGTGTCGGTCGACGAGCGGCTGGCCGAAGCGCTCAAGCTCAAGCTTGGCGACGAACTTCGATTCAGCATTTACGGCGGCGAGCGCAAAGCGCGGATCGCGAGCTTCCGGCGAGATCGACTGGGATACGCTCGGGTTCAATTTCGTGCTCGTCCTCTCCCCCAACGCGCTGGCCGACGTGCCGCACAACCTGTCGGCGACGATCGGCCTGCCCAAAGGGGCCGACGCGGCGGTGCGCGATGGCATAGCCGCGCGCTTCCCGTCGACCAGCCTGGTGCCGGTGCGCGATGTGCTGGAGCAGGTCGGCGAGGTCGCGGCGGGGGTGTCGGTGGCAATCGCCTGGGCGGCGTCGGCGGCGATATTGGCGGGGATTGCGGTCCTGGCCGGCACGACCTCGGCGATGCGGGAGGCGCGGACTTATGACGGCGTGGTACTGCGCGTGCTCGGCGCGACGCGGCGGCAGTTGCTAAGGCTGCAGGCGCTCGAATTCCTGCTGCTGGCGGCGCTGGTGACCCTGGTCGCGCTCGGCCTAGGTCTGGCCGGGGCGTGGCTGATCGTGACGCAGCTGTTCGATTTCGAATGGGCGCCCGACCCATGGCTGGTGGCGGGCACGCTGGCGGTCGGCCTGGTAACGGTGCTGCTGGTGGGGCTGGCGGGCAGCCTGTCGAGCCTAAACGCCCGGCCCTCACGGGCGCTCAGGACATTGTAGACTGTCCTAGGAAGTGGCGGAGACGGAGGGATTCGAACCCTCGATACAGTTTAACCCGTATGACGCTTTAGCAAAGCGTTGGTTTCAGCCACTCACCCACGTCTCCGGATCGCGGCAGCGAGCGGGCTGTAGCGAAGCATCGGTACGGGTTCAACCGGTCAACGCGCCTCAATTATTCTGGATGTTGGACCGGGTCTTGGTCACCGTCTTCGCCGCCGCGCCGGCGGCAGCGCACAGGCCGTCGGTGGAGTTAAGGCTGATCGGCGCCCAGCCGCCGCCCGAACGCGCGCCAGTCCCCTCGACCTTCTTGACGTCATAGGTCGGCTTGATTGCCGACAGTTGCGGGGTCGAAGCGCCCCATTCCTTGACGAAGGTCACCGGGTGATGCGTCCTTTTGCCGCTCGCCATGCCGGAGGCGGCGTCACGCCGCCCCTTCACCTGATACCAGGCGCCGGTCAGACTGGCGCCGTCGCAGGCCAGCTTGAGATAGGCATCGTCGGGCTTGCCGTCGCCGTCGAGGTCACCCGTCTGTACGGTAAGATAATGCGCCGGGTCACCCGCCACCGGGCTGCCGACAGCGGTGATCGTCGCATGGTGCCAGTCGTCGTGAGCCATGGTCTTGCCCTCGGCCTGCGCCAGCAACGCCGCCATCGATACCAAAAGGATCATCGCGCCCTCCCCCGCCAAATGTCCGGCGAATGTGAACCTGTTCGCCGAGTCGGGCAAGCCGCCGCGCTTAGGCCAGGCGCCAACCGAGCGTCTGGCCAGCGTGGAAGGGGGTAAGCTCGCCGATTCGGTCGGGGATGGGCTGATCGGCGCGGTTCAGGGTCACCGTCCCCTGGTTGAGCGGCAGACCGTAGAAGCGCGGGCCATGCTCGGAAGCGAAGCCCTCCAGCCGGTCGAGCGCCCCTTCTTCGTCGAACACCGTCGCATAACTTTCCAGCGCGAAGGGGGCGTTGAAGATGCCCGCGCAGCCGCAGGCGCTTTCCTTGGCGTCGCGGGCGTGGGGCGCGCTGTCGGTGCCGAGGAAGAATTTGGGCGATCCACTGACCGCCGCCGCGCGCACCGCCAGCCGATGCTCCTCGCGCTTGAGCACCGGCAGGCAATAGGCATGCGGCCGAAGTCCGCCCTCGAACAATGCGTTGCGGCTGAGGTGAAGATGCTGCGGGGTGATGGTCGCGGCGACCGTGGCAGGGGCGTCGGTGACGAACTGGGCGGCGTGGCGGGTGGTGATATGTTCGAACACGATCCGGAGCGCGGGGAAGTCGCGCACCAGCCCGGTGAGGATTCGGTCGATGAACACGGCCTCGCGGTCGAACACGTCCACGTCCGGGTCGGTGACCTCGCCATGCACCAGCAGCGGCATGCCGATCGCCTCCATCCGCGCCAGGGTGGGGCGGATATGCGCGATATCGGTGACTCCACTGGCGCTGTTGGTGGTCGCGCCCGCGGGGTAGAGCTTGGCCGCCACCCACACCCCTTCGGTATGGCCACGGGCAAGCTCGGCGGGGTCGGATTGGTCGGTCAGATAGGCCGTCATCAGCGGAGTGAAATCGGGGCCGGCGGCGGCCTTGATCCGGTCGCGATAAGCTGTGGCCTGCTCCACGTGGGTTACCGGCGGCGCGAGGTTGGGCATGACGATCGCCCGCGTGAACTGACGTGCGGTGTAGGGCGCGACCTTCGCCAGCATCTCGCCGTCGCGCAGGTGGACGTGCCAGTCGTCGGGGCTGCGGATGGTGATTGTATCGGTCACTTGGCACCCTTAGCTAAGGGCCATGCCCGAAACCACCCTCACCGACCGCGCCCTGATCCGTCTTTCCGGAGAGGATGTGCGCGGGTTTCTCGACGGGCTGGTGACCAACAAGCTCGATACGCTGCCCGCTTATGCCGCGCTGCTGACCCCGCAGGGCAAGGTGATCGCCGATTTCATCGTCTGGGACCAGGGCGACGATTTGCTGCTCGATTGCGACGAGGCGGCGGCCGAGGCGCTGGCTAAGCGACTGACGATGTACCGCTTGCGGCGGGCGATCACGATCGCTCGGGACGAGCGGCTGGCAGTGCACTGGTCGTCCGATGGTAACGACGATCCGCGTTTGTCCGCGCTTGGCGGGCGCTGGCTTGCGCCCCCCAGCGAGGCCGCGAGCGGCTGGCGCGAGCACCGGCTGCGGCTTGGCGTATGCGAGGGCGCGGAGCTGAGCGATCTGTTGTGGTTGGAATGTAATGCCGACGAATTGAATGGCGTCAGTTTTACCAAGGGCTGTTTCGTGGGCCAGGAAAATACCGCGCGGATGAACTGGCGGGGCAAGGTCAACCGGCGGTTGTTCGTGGTGCCGATCGGGGTCGCCCCGGAAACGCGATTGCGCGTCGAATATCCCGAGCTTGGGCTCGCCGTCGCGCACCTTCGCGTCGACGAGGTGCCGCCGCAAGCGATCCGGCCCGCTTGGCTCCATCTCGATGTTTAATGCGCTCATCCGCAGGCGGATGATGCGCGATGCCTGACGCGGCGCCGGTCGAGCAGGTCATCGTCGTCACCGGGCGCGGGATCGAGGCCGACGACAGGCTTGCCGCCACCCGGACCATCGGCCGGATCGAGATCGAGCGGTCGGCCTCGGGCAGGATGGAGGATGTGCTGCGCGATGTTGCGGGGCTCGCCAGCTTCCGCCGCTCGGACTCGCGCTCGGCCCACCCGACCAGCCAGGGGCTGACCTTGCGCGGGCTCGGCGGTAATGCCGCGAGCCGAGTGACTCTGACCCTCGACGGGGTGCCGCAGGCCGATCCATTCGGCGGCTGGATCTCGTTCGGCGCGCTCGACCCCCATGCGATCGACCGCATCCGCGTCATCCGCGGCGGCGGGATCGAGGCGGTGGCGGGAACGATCTCCATCGACAGCCGCCCGCCCGATGGCGTCCTGGCAAGCCTGCTCGGCGGATCGCGTGAGTCGGTCGATGCGCGAGCGCTTGGCGGATTCAAGTGGACAGATGGTTTCGCCAGCCTGTCGGGCGGCCTTGCGCGTGGACGGGGGTTCGTCCCCATCGTTGCGAGTGATCGCGGCGCGGCAGACCAGCGCGCGCCATATGAGCAAGGCAATGTCCGCGCCCGGCTGGTGCACCAAATTGGCGATATTGAAGCACAGGCAAGCCTGTCGGCCTATCGCGACCGGCGCGAACGCGGCACCGACTTCACCGACAATCGTCAGCGCGGGACCGATGCCTCGCTGCGGCTGGTCGGCAACGGCGGCCTTCGGTGGTCGGCGCTGGCCTATGTCCAGGATCGCCATTTCGACAGCGAGTTCGCCTCGGTCAACGCCGACCGGAGCGTGGCCACGCCCACCCTCGCCCAGCGCGTCCCCGCCAAAGGCTATGGCGCGCGGGTCGAGGTCATGCCCAGGTTTGGCAGCATCGAGACGCGGATCGGCGCCGAGTGGCGGCTAGTGTCGGGGGAAACCGACGAGGATTTCCGCTTCATCACGGGAGCGCCCACCCGCCAACGCGAAGCTGGCGGGCGAAACACGACAAGCAGCCTGTTCGGCGGCGCGAGCTGGTCGGTCGGCGGGTGGAGCCTGTCCGCCGATGCGCGCGCCGACCGTTGGTCGATGGCCGACGGCCGCTTGTTTGAGCGGGAAGTCAATGGAGCGGTGCTGACCGACAATCGGTTCGCCGACCGATCGGGCTGGGAAGGATCGGGACGGATCGCGGTTGGGCGGCGGCTTGGTGAGACGCTGGCCCTGCGCGCCGCGGCGTATCGTGGCTGGCGGCTGCCGACGCTCAACGAACTGTACCGACCGTTCCGCGCCGGGGCCGACGCCACCGCCGCCAACGCCGCACTCGACCCCGAGCGGCTTGGCGGCATCGAGGCCGGGCTGGACTGGACCCCGGTGGAAGGCGCGAAAGTGTCGGCTACAGTCTTTGCCAACCGACTCAAGAACGCGATTGCCAATGTCTCGCTCGGCACCGGGCCGGGGACGTTTCCCGGCGTCGGCTTCGTCGCCGCGGGCGGGACCTATCGCCAGCGCCAGAACGTCGCCGCGATCGAAACCCGCGGGATCGAGATTGACGCCAGCTGGTCGCGCGGGCCTTGGCGTGGCGCGCTGAGCTATGCGCTGACCAACGCCCGGATCGAAGCGGATAGCGAGGCGGCAGCGCTCGATGGCAAACGGCCCGCACAGGTCGCCCGTCACAGCGGATCGGCCTCGTTTGGCTGGAGCGGCGACCGCCTGTCGCTCGACGCCACGGCGCGCCTCACCGGCCGCCAGTATGAAGATGACAACAACGACCGCCGCCTCCCCGCCGCCCTGACATTCGACGGGGTCGCGCGGTTCGGCCTGACCGATCGCCTGTCGATCGAGGGACGGCGTCGGAGAATCTGTTCGACGAGAAAGTGATCGCTTCGCTGTCCGGCGACGGCACGCGCGAACGCGCGCCTCCGCGGACGGTCTGGATCGGACTTCAGCCTGCGCTAGCCGACGCGCGCCCAGGCGCGGACCGGGAATGTCCCCATGCCCTTGACCTTGGGCGGCACGGCGGAAAAGCGGAAGCCGCTGTCGGGCAATGCGTCAAGCCCGGTCAGATGCTCGCCGATCGGGATGTCGGCACCGAGCAGGATGGTGTGGACCGGCCTCGATCGCACGGCGGTATTGTCGATATTGTGGCTGTCAATGCCGACGAAGGCGGCGAGGTTGGCGGCCAGCCACAGCGCGGCATCCTCGGTGAGATAGGGATGGTCGCTGTAATAGGTGTCGGTTCGCCAGTGCCGGTCCCAGCCGGTGTCGACCAGCACCGCCCGCCCGCGCACGTCGAGCCCGTCGAGCGCCGCAACGTCGATCGCGAGACCCTTGGCGAACGGCGCGCGAACCACCAGCGCGTCCAGATCGGCGAGCGATCCCAGCGGGAGTTCGGACAAATCCTTGCCCTCGGCGTAGCGGTGGAACGGGCTGTCGACATAGGTGCCGGTATTGGCGACCATGTCGATCCGCCCGATCTGGAAAGACGAACCATCGTCATACTTCGCGGCGGAGTCGGCGCGCGTCCAATAATCGCAAATGTGCGGCCCAGGCAGACCCTTGAAGGTGGTCATGCCGTCCTCGATAACGTGGCTCAGGTCAATCAGCTGGCTGGTCACTTGTCCTCCTGGCGCGCGGCGAGGCTGCGGAAGGTCACCGAGTAGCGGAGCGCGTCGTGGCTGGCGATGCCATGTTCCCATTCGTGACGCACTTCGCCCGACAGATGATAGGCGCAGCGCGGCGGCAGCGGAAGCTTGACCCGACGGAACCCCGTCCCGGTGCGTTGGCGGAAGCTCAGTGCCGTCTGGGCCCCAAGCGAAATACCGACCACATGGTCGAACACCGGGCGGTCGCGGTGCCAGCCAATGCCGGCGCCTGGATCATAGCGGATCAGCAACGCCTGGACGAAGTCGTGAGGATCGAGTCCGGCAAACTCCGCCGCCCGGTCCCGCAAGGGCAGCAGCCAGACCGGAATCGGGTCGGTTTGGTTGAACCGACCATTCTCGAAATCGTAGCGCCAGCCGAAGCTGCGGGTCAGCCGCTTGCCGATAAAGCCCTGAAAGCGGAACGGGTTCAACTCGACATTGCCGATCGCGGCGATCAGCAATCGCTCGTCGGCTTCGCCGATGAATTGCTCCCGAAATGAAAGTCCGGGGATGAGCGGCGCCTCGAACAGCATCAGCCCTTGATCAGTTGCTTGAGTTGCGCCGGAGTGAGTGGCGGCGCCAATTGCTCTTTCGTGCATTGGCTTGGCGCTTTGTCCGGCCGTCGCCGGAGGAGCTTCGTGCCATGCCGAAAGCGGCCCGAGGTCACCTGGTCGTATAGCACTTCGACCACTAATTCGTGATGGAGCGGCTGCCATTCGGCCGAGCGCTCCGTGGCCCAGCGGCTCGGCCCGCCGGGCGCGTCGCCGGTGAAGCCGGGCGGTCCGGTAAGCGCCTCGAGCTCCACGGTCCATGCCGCTTTGTCGGCGGCGGGGATCGAGGAGGTGTAGCCGACGTGATCGAGCCGGCCCTCCGCATCGAACAAGCCGAGCAGCAGCGATCCGACCAGTCCACCCTTAGCGCCATAACGGAACCCGCCCACAACGCAGTCGGCGGTCCGGCGCTGCTTGACCTTGATCATCGCACGCTCGCCGGCACGATAGGGGGCATTGACCTCTTTGGCGATGACTCCGTCGAGCGCGCCGCCTCCGCGACCGAGCCAGCGGAGCGCCTTTGCCCGGTCGGTGGTCGCGGGCGACAGTAGCATTCTGTCTTCGCCTTCCGTGGCGAGCATCGCAGTGAGCGCGTCCCTGCGATCGGCCAGCGGCGCAGTGACGAGGATCCGGTCGCCCACCGCAAGGCAGTCGAAAGCAACATACATTGCCGGGGTTGCGATGGACAGCTTCAGGATGCGGCTCTCCGCCGGGTGAAGTCGCATCTGAAGCGCGTCGAACGAGACCGCGCCGGCGGTGCTGATCAGTAATTCCCCATCGAGGACGAAGCGCGTGGCCTTGAGCCGGCCGCAGCATTGATACGACCTCGGGAAAATAGCGCCCCAGCGGCTTGCCCGACTTGGACCAGAGGTCGAGGGAGCCGCCATCGCGAACCGCGATGCAGCGGAAGCCGTCCCATTTGGGCTCGAACTGCCAGTTGCCGCCATCAGGCAGTTCTTCGGCAAGCAGCGCTTCCATCGGTTCGAACGGTGTGGGCATTGCGGCTCAACGCACCGGACCCGTCAGCCGCTCCCACACGACCTTATTGGACAGCAGCCTCGCGCGTACCGGCGATGCGGATCAGCGCAGCCACGCCGATTCCGACCCAGATGACGTTGAGAATTGCCGACGGCCAGGCGCCGTTCCAGCTGGAATTGGCAATGAACCCTGCCGCGCCGACGACATTGGCCAGTTGGTAGGAAATACTTTTCGCGGTGACCCTCCCGGCGGTGAGCATGGCATAGCCACCGAGGATCAGGACCGCGCCGATCCAGCCGACCACTTCCATCAGCAGGTCGAGCGTCATGCCGCGAGATTCCGGAGCACGTACTGGAGGATGCCGCCGGCGCGGAAATATTCGAGCTCGTTGTAGGTGTCGATCCGGCACCGGGCGACGAGGTCGAAGGCCTCGCCATCGGCGCGGGTCACCTTGACCGTGATGTCCTGTCGCGGCTCGATGTCGGCGACGCCGTCGATCGAGTAGGTCTCGGTCCCGTCGAACCGGTAGGTCGCGGCGCTTTCGCCATCGCGATATTGCAGCGGAATCACCCCCATGCCGACCAGGTTAGAGCGATGGATGCGCTCGAAACTTTCGGCCAGCACCGCACGGACGCCGAGCAGGATGGTCCCCTTGGCCGCCCAGTCGCGCGACGAACCGGTGCCATATTCCTTGCCCGCCAGCACCACCAGCGGCACGCCCGCCGCCTGATATTCCATTGCCGCGTCGTAGATTGGCTTGATCGTACCATCCGGACCGCGGGTCATGCCGCCCTCGACGCCCCCATTCTCTCCGGCCAGCATGCGATTGCGGATACGGATGTTGGCAAAGGTGCCACGCATCATCACCTGGTGGTTGCCGCGCCGCGCGCCATAGCTGTTGAACTCGGTGCGCGGCACCTGATGCTCGGAAAGGTAGCTTCCCGCCGGGCTGTCGAGCTTGATCGCTCCGGCCGGCGAAATATGGTCGGTGGTGATCGAATCGCCGAACAGGGCCAACGCCCGCGCCCCGCTGATATCGGTCAGCGGCTTGGGGGTCATCGTCATACCCTCGAAGTAGGGCGGGTTCTGGATGTAGGTCGACTGCGCCGGCCATTTGTACGTGTCCCCGCCCGTCACTGCGATTTCGCGCCACAAATCATCGCCGTGATACACGTCGGCGTAGCGGCTGCGGAACATGTCGGAATGGACATGCGCGTCGATCAGCGTGCGGACTTCGTCATTGGTCGGCCAGATATCGGCCAACATCACGTCTTTGCCGTCGCGGTCCTGGCCGATGGGGCATTTGGTGATGTCCCGTGTCACCGTGCCGAACAAGGCATAGGCGACCACCAGCGGCGGCGAGGCGAGATAATTGGCGCGGCAATCGGGCGAGACTCGGCCCTCGAAATTGCGGTTGCCCGACAGGACTGAGGCGGCGACCAAATCATGCTCGGTGATGGCCGCGCTGAACTTGGGATCGAGTGGGCCGCTATTGCCAATGCAGGTGGTGCAGCCATAGCCGACCAGGTTGAAGCCGATCGCGTCGAGGTCCTCGCTGAGGCCCGCCGAATCCAGATAGTCGGTGACCACCTTGCTACCCGGCGCGAGGCTGGTCTTGACCCACGGCTTACGGTTCAGCCCCCGCTCGCGAGCCTTGCGCGCGACCAGCCCGGCGGCGACCAGCACCGAAGGATTGCTGGTGTTGGTACAGCTGGTGATCGCGGCGATCATCACATCGCCGTGGCCAATGCCATAGCTCTCGTCGGCAATCGCGACGCGCTCGCCGCCTTCCTTCTTGTAGGTTCCGCTGAGCTCTGCGTTGAATAGTTCATCGACTTCGCTGAGGCGGACGCGATCCTGCGGGCGCTTGGGACCGGCCAGCGACGGTTCGACCTTGCTCATGTCGAGGTCGAGCGTGTCGGTGAACAGGGGATCGGGCGTCGCGGCGTCGCGCCACAAACCCTGCGCCTGACAGTAAGCGCGCACCAGTTCGATCCGTTCGTCGTCGCGGCCAGTCAGTCTGAGATAGTCGATTGTCCGCTCGTCGACCGGGAAGAAGCCGCAGGTCGCACCATATTCGGGTGCCATGTTGGCGATGGTCGCGCGGTCGGCAAGCGACAAGGCGTCGAGGCCCGGGCCGAAGAACTCCACGAACCGTCCAACCACGCCCTTGGCGCGGAGCATCTGGGTGACCGTCAGCACCAGGTCGGTGGCGGTAATTCCTTCCTTGAGCTCGCCATCGAGGCGGAATCCCACCACTTCGGGAATCAGCATGCTCACCGGCTGACCCAGCATCGCCGCTTCGGCCTCAATCCCACCGACGCCCCAGCCGAGCACGCCGAGGCCGTTGACCATGGTCGTATGGCTGTCGGTGCCGACCAACGTGTCGGGATATGCGACTTCATCGCCATTCTGGTCGGGCCCGGTCCACACCGTTTGCGCGATGTGCTCGAGATTTACCTGGTGGCAAATCCCGGTGCCCGGCGGCACGACCTTAAAGTTATCGAAGCTCTGGCTACCCCATTTGAGGAATTCGTAGCGCTCGGCATTGCGCTGATATTCCAGCTTCACATTGTCGCCGAACGCCTTGGGGGTGCCGAATTCGTCGACCATCACGCTATGGTCGATCACCAGATGGACCGGCACCTGCGGGTTGATCTTCTGCGGATCGCCACCGAGACTTTTCATTGCATCGCGCATCGCAGCGAGGTCGACCACCGCGGGGACGCCGGTAAAATCCTGCATCAGCACGCGGGCCGGGCGATACTGGATCTCGCGATTGATCGACCGTAACTTCAGCCAATCGACCATCGCCTGCAGATCGTCGCGGGTGACCGTCACCCCATCCTCGAAGCGCAGCAGATTTTCGAGCAGGACCTTCATCGAAAAAGGCAGACGATCAATCGCGCCGAGCGCCGCGCCGGCCTTGGGGAGCGAATAATAAGCATAGGTCTTGCCGCCGGCCTCGAGCGTCGAGCGGATGTTCAAGCTGTCGTGGCCGGTCGGGATCATGGAATGGACCTCATGGTAAGAAAAGCGCGGCATCGCGGCCGCGGAAACTGCGCGCGCACTAGCAACTTCACCTGACGATGACAAAGGGCGTTACAGCCAGCCCCGCCGCCGCGCGAACAGGTAGGGCAGCACCGCGCTTGCAAGGATCACTGCGAGGGCCATCGGATAGCCGAGCAGCCACTTCAACTCGGGCATATGCTCGAAATTCATCCCGTAGATGCCGGCGATGAGGGTAGGCGGCATGAACACCACCGCGAAGACCGAGAAGATTTTCATCACGTCATTCTGCTCGAGGCTGATCAGCCCAAGCGTGGCGTCGAGCAGGAAGGTGAGATTGTCGCCTAGGAAGTCACTATGGTCGTTGAGCGCCTGCGCGTCGGCAATCAGGCTCTTGATATGGCGGCGGTTGCCAATGTCCGATTCCATCGCGTCGGTGGTCTGGAGAAAGGTCAGCAGTCGGGTCGCACTGACCGACGTCTCGCGGAGGCGCGCGAGCAGTTGCTGGGCCTTTCCGATCCGCATCAGCAGCGCCTCTAGCCGAAGCTCGGGCGAGGGGCCGCGATGGGCCTGGCGTTGGAAGATCTGGTGCGACACCGCCTCGATCGTCTTGCCGGCAACCTCGAACTCGTCCGCCAGCCGGTCGATCACCGCATCGAGCAACCGGGTGAACAAGGTGTTGGGGTCACTGGCCATGTCCGGCTCGGCGTAGAGATGCTCGGCGAAAATCACGAATGGCTTGGGATCGACATAGCGGATCGACACGAGATGTTTGTCGGTGAGGATGAAGCCGATCGGGTCGCTATTGGGGTGGCCGTCATTGACCCCGTACAGAACCGACATGGTCATGAACGCCGCCCCCTGCCGCTGAAACAGGCGGCTCGACGGCTCGATCTCGGACAATTCCTCGCGGGTCGGGATATTGGTGCCGACCAATTGCTCGGCCAGTTTCTCCTCTTCGCGGGTCGGCTCGAGCAGGTCGACCCAGATCGCTCCCTTCGGCAACGCCCCGATCGAGCCGGCGTCGATCGGAGAGGCGGAGCAATCGGGGCCGAAAACGCGGAGCATGGCGCGGGTGATTGCCCGAAGCGCCCCTCTTTGCAAGCGGCCGCGCTTTGCTATGCCTGACGCATGACCCGCCCGCATCCCGCCGCGATCGCGGCAATCGTTGCTTTCTTCGCCGTCGCGGCACTGCTGTGGGCGATGGGGCGGCCGCCCATCTGCACCTGCGGGACGGTCGACCTGTGGGGTCAGGTCGGGCCCGAGCAGAGCCAGATGCTGGCCGACTGGTATAGCCCCAGTCACTTCATCCACGGGCTGATTTTCTATGCGATCCTGTGGAAAGTCGTCCCCACTTGGCCCGTAGAGCGTCGGTTCCTGATCGCGTTCCTCGTCGAGGCGGCGTGGGAGATCGCCGAAAATACCCCGCTGGTGATCGACCGCTACCGCGAGGCGACAATGGCGCTCGGCTACAGCGGCGATTCGATCCTCAATTCGATGAGCGACGTTGCGATGATGGGTATTGGCTTTCTCGCCGCCCGTCGGCTGCCGGTATGGGCGAGCGTCGCACTGGTGATCGGGCTGGAGCTATTCACCCTGGCGGTGATCCGCGACAATTTGACGCTTAACGTTTGGATGCTGCTGTGGCCGACCGATTTCATCCGTCAGTGGCAGGCCGGCGCCTGAAGCCCAAGCTGTTGGCAAGACAGCGCTTTTAATGCATCCAGTGCGTAATTGTTCGAGGAGTGACCGTATGAAGAGATCGATTTTGACCGGCCTGGCGATTGCCATTGCCGCCACCGCGACGCCGGCCCATGCGGGCGAATTGTTCGGCGGGCTGTTCGTCCACGGCGTCGATACGCCGCTGACCCTCGGCGGTTCGCCCGAGGGCGGGATCGACTTGCAGCTGGGCTATCGCGGCGAGCCGGTTACCGGGCTGAAGCTGGAGCCTTATGCTTTCGCCTCCGCCAACACCAAGGGCGACACTCATTTTGCCGCCGTCGGCATGTCGCGCAAGTTCGGCGACCGGGTCTATATCCGGCCGGGGATCGGGATCGCGGTCCATACAGGGTCGGCGCGCAACCGGGACAATCCGTTCAACGACAAGATCGAATTCGGCAGCCGGGTACTGTTCGAGCCGGAACTCGGCATCGGCGCCCGGGTCAGCGAGCGGATGACGGTCGAGGCGAGCTGGGTGCATCTCAGCCATGCGACCCTGTTCGGCCGCCAAAATCCCGGCATCGACAATATCGGCGCCCGGCTGAACTATAAGTTCTAACGCCCTCGGAGCGCGTCGAGGTTGCGGCGGGTGACCGGCGCAGCCATTTGCGCCACCGGTCGCAACGTCGCGCTCGACCCGCCGCGTGCGAACGTCTCGTGCGCCTCGAGCGCCTGGGCCAGGGCCCGGCCGACCAGCGCCCGATAATCGCGGTCGAAGTCGGGCGACTGGGTGAGCCGGGCAAGATCGGCCTCCATCGCCTCGGGCAGGGTGGCGCGCGGCAGCAGATCGACGCGACGACCGGCATAGCTCAATTGCGCCCCGACCCCACCCTGGTCCTGGGCGATGGCGCGCGCGTCGGCGCGCAGTTCACCGTCACTGGCGCGGGTTACAGCCAGCTCCGAGGCGCGCAGGGCGAACAAGGCGCTGTTGCTGGCGACCTGCATGTACAGCGCGGGGGTGAGCGCTGCGACCGCGCTGGGCAGAACGGTGATCGGGCGCGGTGGTGGGGCCTGCCTAGTGCCGCACGACGCGAGGACCAACGCGAAGCCACCAACAGCGGCGAGGCGAAGCGCGCTAGCGCCCCAGCATATTCTCCGGTTTGACGACACGATCGAACGTCTCCTCATCCACCAGCCCAAGATCGAGCCCCGCTTCCTTCAACGTCATACCCTTCTTGTGGGCATGCTTGGCAATGGCCGCGGCATTGTCATAGCCGATTTCGGGGGCCAGCGCCGTCACCAGCATCAGCGAACGATCGACCAGCGCCTTGATCTGCGCCTCGTTGGCCTCGATCCCGTCGACGCAGCGCTTGGCGAAGCTGGTCATGCCGATCGACAGCAGCTCAATCGAGCGCAGCACGTTGGCGCCGATCAACGGCATGAACACATTGAGCTCGAAATGCCCCTGCATCCCGCCGACGGTCACCGCCTGTTGATTGCCGATCACCTGGGCGCAGACCATGGTCAGCGATTCGCACTGGGTCGGATTGACCTTGCCCGGCATGATCGAGCTGCCTGGCTCATTGGCCGGAAGGCTGAGTTCGCCAAGCCCCGAGCGCGGACCGGAGCCAAGGAAGCGGATGTCGTTGGCGATCTTGGTCAGCGCCACGGCGAGCGTGTTGAGCGCGCCGTGGAAGAACACCAGCCCGTCCCTGGCCGCCATTTCGGCGAATTTGTTGGGCGCGGGCTCGAACGGGGTGCCGGCGATGTCGCCGATTGCGGCGCACATATCCTCGGCCCAGCCCGCGGGGGCGTTGAGGCCGGTGCCGACCGCGGTCCCGCCGATCGCCAGCTTGCGAAGATTGCCCTCCAGCGCGCCCTCGATCCGCGCCTTGCAGCTTACCAGTTGCGCGGCATAGCCGGAGAATTCCTGGCCCAATGTCAGGGGGGTCGCATCCTGGGTGTGGGTGCGGCCGATCTTGACGATGTGATCCCACGCCTTGGCCTTGGCGGTGAGCGAGGCGGTCAGCGTGTCGAGCGCGGGGATCAACTGGTCGCGGGTTGCCAGCACCGCCGAGACATGGAGCGCGGTCGGAAAGCTGTCGTTCGACGATTGCGACTGGTTGACATGGTCGTTGGGATGAACCGGTTCCTTGCCGCCGCGCGTGCCGGACAGCCGCTCGTTGGCGATCCCGGCAATCACCTCGTTGACGTTCATGTTGGTCTGAGTGCCTGACCCGGTCTGCCAGATGGTGAGCGGAAACTGGTCGTCATGCTCGCCCGCCACGATGGCCGAGGCCGCTTGCTCGATGGCGTCGGCGACTCCGTCATCGAGCCCGTGCTTGCGGTTCACCCGCGCTGCCGCCTGCTTGACGATCGCCTGCGCCCGGACCAGCCCAATCGGCATCCGCTCGCGTTCGGGGAACGGGAAATTCTCCAGACTGCGTTGGGTCTGCGCACCCCAATAGGCGTCCGCGGACACCTCGATCGGGCCGATGGAGTCGGTTTCGGTGCGGGTGGTGCTGCTCAAACTGGTTCCCCAAGAATCCGTTTGGGCTGAGCCTGTCGAGGCCCTGCCCTTGCTTGTGGCTTTAGTAAGAATAGCAGTCCTTCGACAAGCTCAGGACGAGCGGGTGTGAGGTCGCAGCCCTACTTTTTCTTCGTGAAATCCACGCTAACGACATTCGATCCGTCGTCGACCGGCTCGATCACCGGGCGATCATTCTCGGCCTCGTCATGTTCCTCATGCTCTTGCCCCGCGCCATTGGCCTGGAACTTGAGGCTGAAATCGACCGCCGGATCAACGAAGTCCGTCACCGCGGCGAACGGCACCACCAGCGTCGAGGGAATGCCGCCGAAGCTAAGGCCGACGGTAAAGAAATCATCCTCCACCTTTAGGTCCCAGAAGCGATGCTGGATGACGATCGTCATCTCGTCGGGAAAGCGGTCCGACAGATGCTTGGGGATGGTCACGCCCGGCATGCGGGTCTGGAAGGTGATGTAGAAATGATGCCCGCCCGGCAACACGCCACCCGAGCGCTCGACCTCGTACAGCACGCGCCCAACCACGTCGCGCAGCGCCTCCTGCACGATCTCGTCATAGGGAATCAGGCTTTCGGGTGTGTCGTCGGTCATCGCTTTCGTGGTAGCGGACGGGGCCAAACGGTCAAGCGAGGTCTTCAATGCCGGTCGATTCCAGTCTGCCTTACGATCCGTCGAACATCTTCGCGAGGATCCTGCGCGGGGAGATCCCGAACCGCACGGTGCTGGAAACCGAGCACAGCCTGGCCTTTCACGACATCAATCCGCTGGCCCCGATCCACGTCCTGGTCATCCCCAAGGGGGCCTATGTCTGCTGGGACGATTTTGCGGCGCAGGCGAGCGAGGCGGAGATCGCCGACTTCGTCCGCGCGGTGGGCGATGTGGCGAAAGCGGTCGGCGCCGACGCCCAGGGTTATCGACTGCTCGCCAACACCGGCAAGCGCTCAGGCCAGGAAGTGCCCCACCTCCACGTCCACCTGTTCGGCGGCCAGCCGCTGGGGCCGATGCTGGCGAAATAGCGGCTAGCCACTGACAACGAAGGGGATTGCCCTCACCGTTTGAGGCGCTAGGCTCCCGCTCACCAGACAATGATGAGCGCCCGCCAATGCAAGCGGACGCCGCCTGCCAAGGGGAATTTCATGATATTCGATCGCGTCAAACCGCTCGACGCCATTCTGGCGACCGCCGAGAAGAAAGCGCTGCACCGTTCGCTGGGCTGCGTTCCAGCTGACCCTGTTCGGGATCGGCTGCATCATCGGCACCGGCATTTTCGTGCTGACCGCCGCCGGCGCGCAAAAGGCCGGTCCGGGCCTGATGCTGGCCTTCATCATCGCCGGCCTGGTCTGCATCGTCGCCGCGCTCTGCTACGCCGAAATCGCAGCGATGATCCCCGTCGCGGGCTCCGCCTACACCTACAGCTACGCCACCATGGGCGAATTTCTCGCCTGGACGGTCGGCTGGGCGCTGGTGCTCGAATATGCCATCGCCGCCTCCGCGGTGTCGGTCGGCTGGTCGGGCTATTTCACCGGCACCATCCTCAACGACACATTCGGGATAGCCTTGCCCGCCTATCTCACCGCCGGGCCGCTCGCGCTCGGCGGCGCACCGGGCGGACTGATCAACCTGCCGGCGCTGGTCATTGCCTTGCTGGTCACCTGGTTGCTGATGATCGGCACCAGCGAGAGCGCCAAGGTCAATGCCGTTCTGGTGACGATCAAGGTGGTCGCGCTGACCGCCTTCATCGCGCTCACGCTGCCCAAGGTCGACACCGCCAACTTCAACCCGTTCCTGCCGGCCGGCATCTTCGGCGGCTTCGGAACCGGGGTCGGCGCGGTTGGCGCGGCGGCGACGATCTTCTTCGCTTATGTCGGCTTCGACGCGGTTTCGACCGCGGCCGAGGAAACCAAGAACCCGCAGCGCAACGTCCCGATCGGCCTGATCGGCAGCCTGTTGTTCTGCACCGTCTTCTACATCCTGGTCGCGGCCGGCGCGGTCGGCACCATCGGCGGCCAGCCGATCATGGGTCCGAACGGCATTCCGTTCCCGGCCGGATCGGAAGAACTGGCCCGCCAGTGCGCGATGGCCGAACATAGCGCGAAGCACTGGTCTGCTCGAACGAGGCGCTGGCCCACGTTCTTCGCCAGATCGGCTTCGGGGCGATCGGCAACATGCTCGGCTATGCCGCCATCCTGGCACTTCCGTCGGTCATCCTGATCCTGCTGTTCGGCCAGACCCGCATCTTCTTCGTGATGGCGCGCGACGGCCTGCTTCCGGAGAAGCTGGCCGAGGTCCATCCGAAGTGGAAGACCCCGTATGTCGTGACCGCGATGACCGGCATCGTCGTCGCCATCGCGGCCGCCTTCCTGCCGGTCGGCCAGCTCGCCGATATCGCCAATGCCGGAACGCTCTACGCCTTCCTGATGGTCGCGGTTGCGGTGATGATCCTGCGCAAGCGCGATCCGGGCCGCAAGCGGGCGTTCAAGGTGCCGGGGCTGGCGATCATCGGTCCGCTGACCATCGCCGGACTGCTGTTCCTGTTCCTCAACCTGCCGACCACGGCGATGCTGGTCCTGCCGATCTGGTCGGCGATCGGCTTCCTGATCTACTTCGGCTACAGCCGCCGCAAGAGCCATCTCGGCCACGGCGTGGTGGTGGTGCCCGAGGCGGAGGTGGACGACATCCCGCCGCACATCCCGGGGATCGACGTCCCCAAGGACTGAGGTCAATGACGCTGAATGAAAGAGGGCGGTCCGCAAAACGGGCCGCCCTTTTCTATGCCAGCAGGTCGCCCGCCAGCACCCGCAGATCCTTTTCCGGACGCGCGCCATAATGCTGGATCACTTCGGCGGCGGCGATCGCGCCGAGCTTGAGGCTCGCTTCCAGCCCCAGCCCGCGCGCTTCGCCGGCCAGGAAGCCGGCGGCGAACAGGTCGCCCGCACCGGTGGTGTCGACCAGCCGCTCGATCGGCTCGGCGCGGACCGACGCCCGCTCCTGCCCACGCACCGCGACCGCGCCCTGCTCGCTGCGGGTCACGACCAGGGTCGGCACCTGCGCGCGCCAGCTTGGCCACGCCGGCGTCGAAGTCACTCTCGCCGGTCATCGCCGCCAGCTCGGCCTCGTTGGCGAACAAGATGTCGATCTTGCCGGCATCGATCAACGCCTGAAAGCCATCGCGGTGGCGGTCGACGCAGAAAGTGTCGGACAGGGTGAAGGCGACCTTGCGGCCCGCATCGCGCGACGCGGCGATTGCCGCTTCCATCGCCGCGCGCGGCTCGGCCGGGTCCCACAGATAGCCCTCGAGGTAGAGGATCGCGGCGTCGGCAACATCGCTCGGGTCGATATCGCGCGCCTCCAGCCGCTGCGCCGCACCAAGGAACGTGTTCATCGTCCGCTGCGCATCGGGAGTGACCAGGATCAGCGAGCGCGCGGTGGCGCCGACATCGCCGCGCGCGGGGACGAGGAAATCGACCCCGAGGCTCTCGACGTCGTGGCGATAGATGTCGCCCAGCTCGTCGCTCGCCACCTGGCCGATGAAGCCGGCCTTGAGCCCGAGCGAGGCAAGTCCCGCCGCCGTATTGCCGGCCGATCCGCCGCTGATCTCGCGCCCCGGCCGCATTACGCCGTAAAGGCGCACCGCCTCGGCTTCGTCGATCAGTCGCATCGACCCTTTGTCCAGCCCCTGTTCGGCAAGGAAGGCATCGTCGGCATCGGCGATCACATCGACGATGGCATTTCCGATGCACAGCACATCGAGGCGGGAAGCAGTCATCTTGGGGTCCAGTCGCTTGAGATGAGGGATTTCGGCGGCGGTTAGCCTTGCCCCATGCCAAGCGCAATGACAGACAGGACCGATGCGCCGTTTCCTCGCCCCCGCTTTCGCCCTCACCATCGCTGCCTGCGCCAGCACGCCTACCCCGCCGCCCGCGGCGGTCGTCGTCAAGCCAACTGCACGACCCACGGGCGGCACATTGATCGGGCTCGACGTGGCCGATCTCGGTCGCCGTTTCGGTCAGCCAATCTTCCAGGTGCAGGAAGGGCCGGGCACCAAATTGCAATGGGCCGGGGGCGGCTGTGTGCTCGACGTCTACCTCTATCCGCCGGAAAGCGGCTCGGGCGTGGCGCGGGTCACTTATGCCGATGCGCGGCGGCCGTCGGGCGCGGATATCGACGTGGCGAGCTGCCTGACGCTGATGGGGCGCTAAAGGCGATCCATCGCCCAGCGTGCGGCGTCCGCCACCACCGGATCGGAGTCGGACAAATGCGGTTGAACCGCAATAGTCAGCTTGGCGTCGCCACTATTCCCAGCCGCGATCAGGCAATTGCGGATCATCCGGTTGCGACCAATCCGCTTGATCGGCGAGCCGGAAAACATCTCCCGGAACCCCGCGTCGTCGAGCCCCAGCAAATCCGCCAGCCGCGGTGCAACCAGCTCGGCACGCGGCAGGAAGGCGCGATTGGCCTGGGCGCTTTCCGCAAACCGGTTCCACGGGCACACCGCCAGGCAGTCGTCACACCCATAGATGCGATTACCCATCGCCGCGCGATAGGCTTCGGGGATCGGCCCGGCATGTTCAATCGTGAGGTAGGAGATGCAGGCCCGTGCATCGATCCGCCCCGGCCCGGTGATCGCGCCGGTCGGGCAGGCGTCGATGCACCGCGTACAGCTGCCGCAATGCTCCGCCGCGGGCGCATCCGGCGTAAGCTCCAGACTGGTCATGACGATCCCGAGGAACAGCCAATTGCCATGCTCGCGGCTGAGCAAATTGGTATGCTTGCCCTGCCAGCCCAGTCCGGCCGCGGCGGCGAGCGGTTTTTCCATCACCGGCGCGGTATCGACGAACACCTTCAGTTCGCCGCCATGCGTGTCTGCCAGCCAGCGGCCGAGCGCTTTGAGCGCCTTCTTGACCGTCTTGTGATAGTCGGTGCCCTGGGCATAGACCGAGATCCGCCCGAGCTCGCCATGCTGCGCCAGGGCTAGCGGATCGACCGCCGGCGCATAGCTCATCGCCAGCGCGATCACTGATTTTGCTGCGGGCCACAGGCCGTTCGGGCTGGCGCGTTGCTCGGCGCGTTCCTCCATCCAGCGCATCTCGCCATGCCGCCCCTCGGCCAGCCATTGCGCGCAGACCGTCGCCCGAGTGCGGCGTCGCATCCGCGCGCGCGAAGCCGCACGAAGCGAAACCCAGGTCGATCGCCTTGGCGCGGATTTCCTGTTCGATGGTCATTGTCATTTAACCGCCAGCCCTTAGCACATAGGACATGGCCACCAGCAACGCCGTCGAGGCGCATAATCTCGTCAAGGATTTCGGCGACACCCGCGCGGTCGATGGGGTCAGCCTCGCGGTGCCGACCGGGTCGATCTACGGCATCCTCGGTCCCAACGGCGCGGGCAAGACCACCACCATCCGCATGCTGCTCGGCATCATCGACCCCAATTCAGGCACGCGGAAGCTGCTCGGCCACGATCGCCCCCTGGATGCGGCGGAACAGGTTGGTTACCTCCCCGAAGAGCGCGGGCTTTACCCGGCGATGACCGCAATGGACGGGATCGCCTTCATGGGTGCCCTGCGGGGACTTCCGTTGCGCGAAGGCCGCCGCCGCGCCGTCGAACTGCTCGACGGGCACGGGCTGGGTGACTGGGCGAAGAAACCGATCCGCAACTTGTCCAAGGGCATGGCCCAGACCGTGCAATTGCTCGGCACCATCGTTCACCGGCCGAAGCTGATCGTGCTCGATGAGCCATTCTCGGGCCTCGACGCGATTAATCAGGGCAAGCTGGAGGAGCTGATCCGCCGTGAGGCGGCGGGCGGCGCGACCGTGATCTTCTCCACCCACGTCATCGCCCACGCCGAACGCCTGTGCGAGCGGGTCGCGATCATCGCCGGGTCCAAGGTCGCGTTCGAGGGCGTGGTCGACGAGGCGCGGGGCAAGCTGCGCCCGATCGTGCATTTGCGCACGCGGAGCGACGATGGACCGTGGCGATCGTCCTTTCCCCCCGGAACCGAACGGGTCGGCGGGGAGTGGCGCTTCGAATTGCCCGAAACCGGCCCCGAGCCGTTGCTGAAAGCGCTGATCGACGGCGGGGCGGGGATCGAGACGTTGAGCATCGAGCGGCCCGGGCTGCACGATGCGTTCGTCGCCATCGCCGGCGCGGCCGCCGCGCGCGCCATGGAATCCGGGATCGGAGAAGCGGCATGAAGACCCCCAAGTTGCTCCGCTCCGCCTTCGTCATCGCCCGGCGCGATTTCACCGCGACGGTGATGAGCAAGACTTTCCTCCTGTTCCTGCTCGGCCCCTTGTTCCCGCTCGCGGTCGGGCTCGGCTTTGGCGGGCTGGGCGACACGATCCGCAGCAATGTCGCCCAGCCGGTGGTGGCGGTGGTCGCGTCGCAAGCAGATTACCGAGCGCTCTACGACGCGCGAAAAGTGATGGAGCCGCTCTTGATCGGCGCGCCTGCGGTGGTGTTGAGCCCGGTGACACCGGCCGGCGATGTCGTGACACAGCGCAGGGCGTTGCTGGCGCAGGAGGATCCGCCGGTGCTGGGCGTGCTAGACGGCGGGCTCGAGGCGCCGCATTTCACCGGCGCGGTCAATGCCGACGGCCAGACCGTGCGCCAATTGTCATTCATGATCGACCAGGCCCGCCGCGCCCGCGCTGCCCCCGCGCCGGTTGTCGGACAGCCCTTGGAGGTTCAGCTGACCCAGAGCTCGTCGGGCTCGCTCGTGGCGGCCAGGTCGATCACCGCGCGGATCGGACAGGGCGTGCTGTTCATCCTCACCATCCTGCTCGCCGGGATGCTGCTGTCGCAGTTGATCGAGGAGAAATCGAACAAGGCGATCGAGGTAATCGCCGCCGCGATTCCCATCGAATCGATCTTCATCGGCAAGTTGTTCGCGATGCTGGGGATGGCCTGGGTCGGGATTTTGGTGTGGACCGCGGCCGGCGCGGGGGCGATCGCTTTCTATCTACCGGGCGGCCTGTCGGCGCTGCCCGCGCCGGCGGTCGGCTGGCCGGTGTTCATCACGCTGGGCGTGATCTACTTCTCGATGAGCTACCTGCTGATCGGCTCTCTGTTCCTGGGCATCGGATCGCAGGCCTCGACCGTGCGCGAGGTGCAGACCCTGTCGATGCCGGTGACCATGGCGCAAATGATGATCTTCGCCCTCGCCACGGTCGGCGTCGGCCACCCCGACAGCGCCAGCGCGATCGCCGGCGCGGTGTTCCCGCTGTCATCGCCGTTCGCCATGTTCGGCCGCGCCGCCGAGCTGCCGGTGCTTGCTCCCCCACGTCGCCGCGCTGGCCTGGCAGATCCTGTGGGTCATGCTGATCCTCCGCCTCAGCGCCCGCCTGTTCCGCCGAAGCGTCCTCAAGAGCGGCCCGGCGTTCCGCTGGCCGTGGCAGAAGAAGGCGGCGGCCTAGATTGTGAACGGCCCGACGAGCTTCGGCATGAGCAAGTCGCATCGATGTCATCCATCGCCTCTTGGAGAACCCGTCGTCGGCGCTCGTGTCACACGATTCGATATTTCGCATCGGGGATCGGATTTGCGCTGCGGACCTGGCCGACGGAAGCGTCTAAAATGACGGCCCGAGGGCTAGGTCGCTCGCAGATGGACTTACGCCAATGGTTCCAGCAAATCCTGGCTGCAGCCCTCGATCAGTACGGCACTACCCTGAAACTGTCGCCTGCGACTCGCACTGCGGCAGATGTCCCTCCTGACATCCGGAAACTAAGATTTAGAGCCGGGCGTCAGCCGATCGCCGCCTTCGCCGCTTCGGTCAGCTGCGCCATCAGTGCCTTGTGCGGAAAGGGTCCGTGGCTGATGCGGGCGACACCCGCCGCGGCCCATTCGGCTTTCGGCGGGGCGCCCGGGAAGGCGATCGCGTTCAATGGCAACGGCACCTCGCGAACGACGCGCTCGATGTGGCGCGGGTCGGCGATCCGCGGGACGAAGAACCCGCTCGCGCCAGCATCGGCAAAGGCCTTGCCGCGCTCGATCACCTCGTCGATCACCTTGTCGTCGATCGACGCCGCCTTGATCAGCAAATCGGTGCGGGCGTTGAGGAAGAAGTCGTCGCCCACCGCGGCGCGGATCGCGGCGATGCGGCGGACCTGATCCTCGAGCGGGTGAATCCCCTCCCCGCCGACCACCTGATCCTCGAGATTGCACCCCACCGCACCGGTCGCCTTCAACGCCGCGACATTGGCCGCGCCCTCGTCCGGATCGATCGAATATGCGCCTTCGAAGTCGACCGACAGCGGCAGGTCGACGGCCTTCATGATCCGCGTCGCGTTGGCGAACACATAGTCGAGCGGCACCTGGTGCGCGTCGCCAAAGCCCGACGGCGTCGCCCACGGGGTGGCTGCCCGTCGCCAATGCCTTGGCCCCAGCAGCGGCGACGGCAATCGCGCTACCGGCATCCCAGATATTATACAGAACGACTGGGTCGCCCGGGACGTGCAGGGCGGCGAATGTGTGGAATTTGCTCATCACGGGGCACCGCCAATCTGCTGGAACAGTTCGATCTTGATCCCGTCGGGATCGATGATCCAGGCGAACTTGCCATAATCCTCGTCCTGCCGGCCAATGATGGTGACACCCTTGTCTTCCAGCTCGGCGATCATCCCGTCGAGGTCGTCGACCCGCAGGTTGATCATGAATTTTTCGAGGCTCGGGCTGAAGTAATCGGTCTCGGCCTTGAACGGGGAGAAGACGGTGTAGCCGTCGGGCATGTCGTCCTTGAACGGGAACATCGCCCCCCATTCGCCGCCGACGCCAAGCGTGTCGAGATACCATTTTTGGGTCGCCGCCGTATCGGCCACCTTGTAGAAAACGCCCCCCAGTCCCGTCACCTTGGCCATGTGCTATCCCCCCGGTCTAATGTTGCGCGAACACTTTCCTTTTGCCGTCGCGGGTGAAGATGATGGTCTGGTAGGGCGGTTTGTTGCTGCCCATTTCCATTCCCGGCGATCCTGCCACCATGCCCGGGACCGAAATGCCTGCCGCCTTGGGCCTTTCCTTGAGCAACCGTGCGATATCGGCCGCGGGCACATGCCCCTCGATCGCATAGCCACCGACGGTAGAGGTGTGGCACGAGCGCAGATCGTCGGGCACGCCAAGTTTCCGCGCGGTCGGCGTCACATCCTCGACGTTGGTCACGCGCACGTCGTGGCCGGCCTTGCGCATATGCTCGACCCATTTGCCGCAGCAGCCGCAACTTGCGGTCTTGACGACATTGATCACCGCCGCGGCTGCGGGCGTGGCGCAGGCGATCATCGCCAGCGGGGTGGCGACCAGGAGCAATAGTTTCCGGGCGGTTTTCATATGTACCTCTCCATGACGATCATTCGCGCAGGCCATCTGCCAGACGGCCGCTGACCACCTAGTGAACGAACCGCGCGACAACGTCGCGATAGCTGCGGCTGACCTTCACCTGCGCGCCGCTGTCGAGCACCAGGAAGCATTCGCCATTGGTGTGCGGCTTGACCTGACGGACCAGATCGAGGTTGACGATGGTTGAGCGATGGACCCGCTGGAAGCGGCGTGGATCGAGGCGCTTTTCAAGATCCTTCATCGTCTCGCGCAGGATCAATGTATTGTCGCCGGTCATGATGCACATATAGTCACCGGCGGCGTCGATCCGCTCGATCGTGTCAACGTCAACGCGGAAGATCTGCCCCTGGTCGCGGATGTTGATCATCTTCTCGAACCGGCTCGACGCGGGACCCTCGGCGCCGGTCGTTTCGGCTAATTCCTCGGCCGCCTCGGGGGCATGTTCCTCGAGCGCTTCCTTCAGCCGCTCGGCTTCCTCCGCGCCCCGCTTCTCAGCCAGCCGCTGGCGCACCCGGTCGAGCGTCGCTGCCAGCCGATCCTCCTCGACCGGTTTCATCAGATAGTCCGCGGCCTGCGCCTCGAACGCGCGAATGGCATGCTCGCCATAAGCGGTGACGAAGACGAACAGGGGCGGCTCGACCTCCATCAGCCCCTGGACCACCGAAAAGCCGTCGAAGCCGGGCATCTGGATGTCGAGGAACACCAGGTCGGGTTTATGGGTCTTGATTGCGCGGATCGCCTCGCGGCCATTGGCGGCGGTGGCGACGACCTCGACATCCTCATGCGCCTGGAGCCGCAGTTGCAGCCCCTGAGTTCGCCAGCGTCTCGTCGTCGACCAGGATGGTGCGGATGGTCATGTGTGAACCTTTTTCCTCATTGTTCGATGATGCGCCTCATTGTTCGCCCTCGCGGAGCCCAAGCGGAATATCGATGATAACGCTGAAGCCGCCATGATCGTTCGACTTGGTCGTAAATCCATGCCCCGCGCCATAGGCTTGCGCCAGACGGTCCTTGATGTTCGTCAGACCGACGCCGGTGGAGAAATGACTGCTCGGGCCCGACCCTTGCGCCGCCCCGCTATCGGCCACCTCGATCCGAACTCCCTGCCCCTGGCGCTCGGCCTTGACCCAGATGTCGGCCCCGGTTTCGCTCGGCGTGACGGCATATTTGATTGCATTTTCGACCAACGGCTGAAGCAGGAGTGATGGCAGTCGCGCCCCGATAGTCGAGCTGTCGATCTGGAAATGCGGCCGAAGCCGGTCCTCGAACCGCATTTTCTCGATCTCCAGGTAGAGTTTCAGCGTCTCCACCTCCTGCGCCAGTGTCACCTGCGCAGTCGGCTCATTTACGAGGGTATAGCGCAGGAAGGACGACAGGCGCGCGAGCATCGCATTGGCGCGCTCGGTCTGCTTGAGCAGCACGAGGGTCGAGATCGAGTTCAGCGTATTGAACAGGAAATGCGGGTTGAGCTGATAGCGGAGCATCGCCAACTGAGCGCTAGAAGCCGCGCTTTCAAGATGCGCGCGCTGGTCGATCTCCTCTTCGAGAAGGAGGTAGTAATTGATCCCGTAATAGAGCGCCGACCATGCCACCAGCAGCACGAAATCGAGCAGCAGCGCGCCGAGATACTGCAGGCCCACTGGCTCATAATCGGGTTTGAGGAAAGTGACGTAGCTCCACGTCTCGATCACCGAGAAAGTGCCGGCCGCGATCGACACCGTCGCGAACGACAGGATCAGGGTCCACAGCACTTTGATGGTGATCAGCCGGCGGAACAGGCTGGCCATGAGCAGGGTGAGTGAATAGCCGGTCGCGGTCAGCAGCAGAGTGTGGACGATGAACATCGCGCCCATCGAATTGGCAAGCCCGGACAGCGAGCGAAGGATGAAATAGCCACCCCAGCCGATTGACTGGAGCACCCAGAAGGCCCGATTCTTGTCGTCGAAGAACGGCGCGTCGAGTCCGACGCCCTTAAGGATCGGCTTGGCCGGCCCCTTGGGCCGCGCGGCGACCTGCGCCACCGACGACGGCGGCGGTGCAAGCCGAGGCTCGCCAGCCTCAAGGAACCTGGCCCCGTCGCTCGCCATCAATCCTCGCTCGCCCGTCGCCGCATTGGATCGATATAGGCGAGGACGACGCGAAGCCCAAGCGGGGCGGCTCCGAGCTTCACGCCGAGCCTTCACAATTCGGATCAAATGCGCCTAGACTTGCCCCTCGAGGAGATCTGCGATGAACGAGCAGGCGCAAGCCAAATTCCGGCACATGGATGAGGGCACGGCTGAGGATTGGGCGATCATCGGTCAGCATTTCGTGCCGTTCGCGGGCCAGCTGGCGGACCGCGTGCTGAACCATCTCAAGATTCTCGACGGCGATTATGGCGGCTTTCCGATCGACCGGCTGCAGCACAGCTTGCAAACCGCGACCCGCGCCCATCGTGGCGGCGAAAGCGAGGAATATGTCGTTGCCGCTTTGCTCCACGACATTGGCGACACGCTCGGCACCTTCAACCATCCCGATATCGCCGCCGCCATCATAAAGCCGTTCGTCAACGACAAACTGCACTGGATGGTCGAGCATCACGGCATCTTTCAGGGTTATTATTTCTTCCATTATCTGGGGATGGACCGCGACATGCGCGAGAATTTCCGCGGCCACGAACATTTCGAGGATACCGCGCGATTCTGCGAAATTTATGACCAGACGGCATTTGATTCGACCTACGACACCGCCCCGCTGGAGTTCTTCGAGCCGATGGTGCGCCGCGTCCTCGCGGCACCGAAGCGCTCGATTTACGTTGGTATTGCCGAATCCGGCTGACGAAGGACTTTTTCAATGCTCCGAATGATTGTCGCCGCCTCGGCGCTGTTGCTGGCCGCGTGCCAGGCCCAAACGCCGGCGACGAACGCCGACAATAGCGCGGCAACCGCCGACGCGACGTCGGCCGTTGCGCCGATCCTAACGACGCCTGACGCGGTCGACGTCCACAGCTACGCCAAACCGCTCGAGGCACGCGTGACCCATCTCGCGCTCGACCTCGCAGTCGATTTCCAAGCGAAGCGCGTCGGCGGTACCGCGACGCTCGACATCGATGCCAAGCCCGGGGTCGGGACGATCATTCTCGACGACAAGGGGCTGGAAATCGAGAAGATCTCCACCGCCGAAGGCCAGCCACTGCAATATAAGGTTGGCACGACCGACGAACATCTTGGTGCACCGCTCGAGGTCGCGATCGGCGCTTCGCGCAAGATCGTCATTACTTACAAATCGGCGCCCGAGGCCGGCGCGCTGCAATGGCTGACGCCCGAGCAGACTGCGGGCAAGAAGCAGCCCTATCTGTTCAGCCAGGGCCAGGCGATCGAGAACCGGACCTGGATTCCGACCCAGGACTCGCCCGGTATCCGCCAGACGTGGGAAGCGAAGATCACCGTCCCCCAGGCACTGACCGCGGTAATGAGCGCACCGAAAGTCGGCGAGCCGGTCATGAGCGGCTCCTCGCGCCAGTTTTCGTTTAAGATGGAACGCCCGGTCGCGCCCTATCTGATCGCTATCGGGGTCGGCGACCTTGCTTTCCGTGAGCTCGGTCCACGTACCGGGGTGTGGACCGAGCCGGTGATGCTCGACAAGGCCGCCGCCGAACTGAGCGATACCGAGAAAATGGTCGAAGCCGCCGAGGCGCTTTACGGTCCTTACCAGTGGGGCCGTTATGACCTCCTCGTCCTGCCCCCCAGCTTCCCCTTCGGAGGCATGGAAAATCCCACCCTCACCTTCCTCACCCCGACCTTTATCGCCGGGGACAAGAGCAACAACAGCCTGATCGCGCACGAATTGGCGCACAGCTGGTCGGGCAATCTCGCGACCAACGCGACCTGGTCCGATTTCTGGCTCAACGAGGGCATGACGACCTATGCCACCACCCGCATCGTCGAGGCGGTGTACGGGCCCAAGGTCGCCGCGCAGCAAATTTCGCTCGGCCATGATGCGATGCGCAAAGCGGTCGAGGAAAATGGAGGCGCGACCGGTGCCGACACGCGGCTGAGGTTCGATCTCAAGGGCCGCAACCCGGACGCCGGGCTGACCGACATCGCCTATGAAAAAGGTGCCGCCTTCCTCCGCACAATCGAGGTTGCGGTCGGACGCGAGCGGTTCGACGAATGGATGAAGGGCTGGTTCAACCGCCACCAGTTCCAGCCGGTCACCACCAGCCTGTTCCTGGCCGACATCAGGGAGCATCTCATCAAGGGCGATGCAGCGCTGGAGGCCAGGCTGAACCTCGACGCGTGGGTCGACCAGCCGGGCATCCCGGCCAACCTCGCCGCGGCCGATCCGCAGGCCTTCGCTGAAGTCGATGGAGCGGTTATGGCCTTTGCCGCCGGCACCGCGCCGATGAAGCCGGTTTGGGACCGCTGGACGACCGACGAGCGGCTGCGTTTCCTGACCCGGATCGATCGCAAGCAGCCCAACGACAAGCTTGAGCTGCTGGGCCGCGGTTTCGGCCTGGCCCGCGCCGGGAACAATGAATTGCGCTTCGCCTTCCTCGATCTCGCGGTCGCCAACCGGCTCGATGTCGCGGTGCCGGCGCTGGAGGACTTCCTGATGACGCAGGGCCGCCGCAAGTTCGTCCGCCCGTTGCTCACCGCGCTGTATCAGGATCCGCAATGGGGTCGCCCAATCGCCGAACGAATCTACCCAGGGCGCGCCCCAGCTATCACCCCGTGACGGTCCGCGATCTCGACAAGATGATGGCCCCGTAAAAGTCATAGAATAAGTGCTCGAAGCGGTCAGACTTTAACGCGGCATAAACGCTCTTCGGCTATCCCTCGGCTTCCTGCCAACGAGTGGATAGCGGATGTACGAGGCACCCGACCGGTATAAGCGCATGGTTTCTGCACGCCTTCCGGGTGGGGAATCGCTCGCGCTGACCAGTCCCAACGCACCGGACAATGGCTCGCCGCTACGCGATGCCCAGCTGATCGCGCGTGCCCAGCTGGCGCCCTTTTTCGCCATTGCCAATGTCATCGCCGCCTTGCTGATGGCCGGCAGCCTGATGGCGACCGTCTCCTCGCCGACCCTGCTCGGCTGGGTCGGCGCGGTCGGGCTGGTCAATTTCGTCGCGATGCAATTGTCGCGTAACCAGGCGATCACCCACGTCGGTCGCTCGGGCCGCCAGGTGCCGCAGGCCTTTATGGTTGGCGAAGTGCTCGGTCGCGCCCTGATCTGGCTCAGCCTGCCGCTCTATTGTTTCCCCTCGCTCGATCCGGCCAGTCAGCTAGTCACCGCCAGCCTGATCTCGGGGCTGGGGATTGCCGCGCTGGGGCTGGTCGTGGTCCCGGCCTGCGTCACCGCGTGGATGGCCAGCTTCACGATCGGGCTGTGCTACGTCCTGTTCACCGCCAATGCCACCATGCCGTTCCTCAACAAGCTCCAGGTTTTGTTCACCTTGGGCGTCGCCGTGGTGGGCGTGTTTTCGGTCGCGCGCTGGGCCTTCCGTCAGCTGCAGACCAATGCCGATATGGGCTCGGCCAGCGAGAGCGCGTCACTCCTGCTGCAGGAATATGAGCAGCGTGGCGTCGGCTGGCTATGGCAGGTCGATGCCGAAAATCGTGTGACCTACATTTCATCGCGCATGACCGCGTTGCTCGGCCGACCGGCCAGCGCGTTGGTCGGCCATTCGCTGCCGTCGCTGCTCGGCGGCCATTCCGAGCTCGGCAAGATCCTGCTTGAGCGCCAGCCATTCAACCAATTGGAGATGGAGCTGAAGACCGCGCGCGGGCCACGCTGGATTTCGATCGCGGGTGACCCGATCATCGATACCGCGGGCCGATTCGAGGGTTTCCGCGGCGTCGGGTCGGACATTACCGAAATCCGCCACACGCAAGAGCGGCTGACCCATCTCGCCAACATGGACGTCCTGTCCGGCCTGCCCAATCGTGGTCGCGTGCGCCAGTTGCTTGGCGAGGCGCTGCGCGCCGCGACTGCTGGCAATGTGCCGTGCGCGATCATGTTTCTCGACCTCGACGGCTTCAAACCGGTCAACGACACGTTCGGCCATCCGAAGGGCGACGCCGTGCTGCAGGCCGTTGCCAAGCGCCTGTGCGAGCAGGTCGGGGACCAAGGCCATGTCGGTCGCATGGGCGGCGACGAATTCGCCATCGTCCTCAACGATGCGCAGAGCCGCAAGCAGGTCGAGATGCTGGCCCAGGCGATCATCAAGTCGGTCGCCGAGCCGTACATGATCGATCAGACCGAAATCCGCATCGGCGTCTCGATCGGCTGCGCCTTTGGCCCGATCGACGGGGCCACGGTCGACGACCTGATCCTGAAGGCCGATCTCGCCCTTTATCAGGCCAAGGATGCCGGCCGTGGGGTCGCCAAATATTTCTCGGCCGAACTACAGTTCGAGCAGGACGACCGCATCCGGCTCGAGAACGACCTGCGCCAGGCGATCGTAGCCGGCCAGTTCCACCTCATGTTCCAGCCTCTGGTCAGCGCGCGAACCCAGTCGCTGGTCGGGTTCGAGGCGCTGATCCGCTGGAATCACCCGCAGCGCGGCATGGTCCCGCCGCCGGTGTTCATCCCCGTCGCTGAGGAAGCGGGCCTGATGGGCGCAATCGGTGAATGGGTGATCGACGAGGCGTGCCGCGCCGTCGCCTCCTGGCCCGAGCCGATTACCATGGCGATCAATATCAGCCCCAAGCAGATCATCCTGCCGTCGCTGCCCAATTTCGTCAGCCAGGCGCTGGCGCGTTACAAACTGCCCGGCAATCGCATCGAGCTGGAAGTGACCGAGGGCGTGTTCCTGGGCGATGAAAATGCCACGCTCGACGTATTGAAGCGGCTGCGCGCGCTCGGCGTCGGCATCGCGCTCGACGATTTCGGCACCGGCTATTCGTCGATCGGCTATCTGAACAAGGCGGTATTCCACAAATTGAAGATCGACGGCAGCTTCGTTCGCGCCGCCGGCACGCGGCCGGAAAATGTCGCGATCATCCAGTCGATCGTCCAGCTGGCCAAGAGCTTCCGCATGAACGTCACCGCCGAGGGCGTCGAGACGGCGGAAGATTTCGAGCGCATGCGCGACCTCGGCGTCGACACCATCCAGGGCTATCTATTTGGCAAACCACTGTCTTACGACCGCGCCAATCAGATGGTGGTCGGTATCGGCACGCGGAAAAAGGCTGGCTGAGCGCGATTAACGTCGCGCCGCAATGAATTCCTTGGCGCGATCATATTCAAAGGTCGTGACGCGGCCGTCGCGATCGCCGTCGGCCAGATCCTTGAACGCCGCCAAGGCCGGTTGCGCTTCGTAAAGCGTCAGCCAGCCGTCACGATTGGTGTCGTAATGACGCAGTGCCCACGCCTTCAGGGCGGCATCGCGGTCGAACAGGTCATTGGCCCTTGTGTTGACCGGGGCGCTTGCCGCCACCGCCACCTGGCCGGCAAGGCCGATCATCAATTCCAACATCGGCGGACTCCCTGGTCATCCGCCCCCACGACCGCCCAACGCGCGAATTCGCGCTTATTTCCCGTCGCCGAGCACCTCGCGGACCGCGGCGTCGAGCGCATCAGGCCGGAAAGGCTTCGAAAGCATTTGCGCTTGCGGCGCGGCCCGCCGGATCGCCTCGCTTTCGCTATAGCCCGAGACGAACAGGATCGGCTGGCCGCGCACCACCTTCAGGATTCGCGCGGCCACTTCCCCGCCCGATAATCCGGGCATGGCATAATCGAGGATCACGAGGTCGGGACGCTCCTCGGCAAAGGCGGTCAGCCCGGCCTCACCGTCGGCCGCGTCCCGAACCCGATAGCCAAAGTCCTCAAGGCTGGCGACAATGAAGCCGCGCACGTCGGGGTCGTCGTCGATCACCAGGACCGAGGCGTTGCGCCGGTCCGGCCGTTCGACGCGGTCGGTCACCTGATCGTCCGTGACCGCCCCTTCGGCGCGCCGGAAATACAGTTTGATTGTGGTCCCGGCGTCGGGCGAACTATCGATCCGCGCGGTCCCGCCCGACTGGCGCGCGACGCCATAGACCATCGATAAGCCAAGCCCGGTGCCCTTGCCCACTTCCTTGGTGGTGAAGAACGGATCGAAGGCGCGCGCGACGACCTCCGGTGTCATGCCGGTGCCGGTGTCGCTCACCGCCAGCTCGATATAATCGCCGTCCTCGAGCTCTGGGTCGCCGCGCATCGCGATCGGACTGATGACGAACCGCAGCTCGCCACCGTCCGGCATGGCATCGCGGGCATTAATCGCCAGGTTGAGCACCGCCAGTTCGAGCTGGGTCGGGTCGGCCATTACCGGCGCCAGCGTGTCGTCGAGGTCGAATGTCTTGACGATCCCCGGCCCCAGCACGTTGCGCAGCATCGGCCGCATGCCCTCGATTAGCGGGGCGACAAAGGTCGGTTTGACCTCGAGCCGCTGGACCCGGCTAAAGGCCAGCAATTGCGCTGTCAGCCGGGCCCCGCGCTCGGCCGCGGTCAGCGCGTTGCTGGCATAGCGCTTCAAGCGGTCGTCCTTGACCTGCCGCGCAATCAGGTCGAGCCCGCCGACCACCACCGTCAGCAAATTGTTGAAGTCATGCGCGATGCCGCCGGTCAGCTGGCCCAGTGCCTCCATCTTCTGGCTCTGGCGCAACTGCTCCTGCGCAAGCTTCAATTCGGTTATGTCGCGCGCCTCGAACAGCAGATAAGCGATCGCCCCCGACTCGTCGCGCACCGGCTGCATCGAGACGTCGAGATAAGCGGTGGGCACCCCTTCGCGCTCCATCTTCACTTCATCGTTGAAGAACTCGCCCCTGGCTGCGTTCGCGATCGCCCGCTTCATCAGCGGAATATGCTGCGGATAGGCCAGCATGGTCGGCGAATCCCACAATTTCTGCCCCATCGCATGTTTCGGATTGGGGTCGCGCCACGGCGCGGACTTCCGGTTCAATTCCAGAATAGTGCCGTCGGGCTTCAGTAGCACCAGCACTTCCAGCACCGTGTCGAAGATCGAGCGAAAACGCATCTCGCTCACCTGCAACTCGGCGGTGCGCTCCGCGACCAGCGCTTTGAGCTCCAGCTCGGACTGCTTGGCCAGCGTGACGTCGGTCGACACGCCAATATAACCGATCAATTGCCCATCGGGCCCGAACCGCGGCTGAGACACCGCGCGCATCCAGCGCCACTCGCCCGGCCGCGTCTCGAACCGCGCCTCCGTAGTGAACGGCTCGCCGCTCGCCTCCCCGGCAATCGTATCGGCGATCACCGCCGCTTTATCGTCGGGATGCACCCGCTGCATCCAGTCGAGCCCCCGCGCCTCCTCCGCGCTGCCCCCAATCAAATCGACATAGGCCTGATTGACGAAGTCGCGCGTCCGGTCGAGCCGGGTGACCCATATCGGCACCGGCGCCGAATCCGCGATCCGCCGGAAGCGCGCCTCGCTCTCGCGCAGCGCGCGCTCGGCGACGCGCTGCTCGGTCGCGTCCTGGATGAGGATCATCAGCCCGCTAACGGTCCCGTCGGGTGCGAATTGTGGCAGATATTCGGACTGGATGGCGAGCGGCCCGCGGCTTGGGTGAGCGTAATCAGCGGCGAACCACACCCGCTCCCCTGCCAGCGCCGCCTCGAGCATCGGTCGCCGGTCGGCCATGACCTTTGCATCGAGCACCTCACCCATGGTTCGCCCGAGCAGCTCAGCCCGCGGTCGCTCGAGCAACTCGGCCAGGCCTGTATTGACGAAGCGGTAGGTCAGCGATGCGTCGACATAGGCCAGCGCGATCGGCAGCGCGTCGGCAATCGCCAGCGCGGTCGTGAAATCGAAGTCCGGCGTGGCGGCAGGTTTCACGCGGTCTTGCTTGCGCACCATTGCCCGATCCTGCCCGCTCGTTGCAGCCGTGGCAAGTTTATCGCATGCCCCGAATCAACATGATATCGGTACAGAGCTTATGCCCATAACAACCTGATTGGTTCTAGTTTTGGGCCTTTTTTGGTTTCCCCCCTCTCTCGGCAAAATGAAATTCTGAGCGAAAAAAAGCGCCAATCGCGGTTTTTGACGCGGAAGTCTAAACTTGAGATTCGGCGACCACGGCGTTGATGGCCGAGAGAAGGTCTTCGCTGCGGAATGGTTTGCGCAACACGCATTCCGGAGGGATCACCTTTTCGACCATTTCCATGTCGGCATAGCCCGTTGCAAGTAGGACTGGCAGTCGGGGGTGGAGCAGCCATGCCTTCTGGACAAGCTCCACGCCATTCATTCCCGGCATCGCGAAGTCCACCATGAGGATGTCCGGACGCTTCTCGGCCAATTTGGCGAGTGCCTCACTTCCGTTGGCGGCATAACTTACCCGGCATCCGAAGTTTTCGAGGCATTCAATGATGAAACGCCGCACCTCGGCATCATCTTCCACGACAAAGATGTCCAGGTTTCGAGCCTGTAGCGATTGCGTCGCCGAATGGGTTTTCTGCATTCCCGGATCTACCCGCGGCGCCAAAGGAAGCCAGATCGAAACGCTTGTCCCCATACCCGGCTTGCTCTCCAGCCGCACCGTGCCGCCCGACTGCTGCGCGATGCCATAAACCTGGCTCAGACCGAGGCCGGTGCCCTTGCCGATCGGCTTGGTCGTAAAGAACGGATCGAACACCTGGTCAAGCAGGTGTGCCGGAATGCCAGGGCCGGTGTCGCGCACCATGATCACGCCGAAATCGGTCGGCCTCGCGTATCGGTAAAATCGCCGTGTGCCGACGCACTGCGATGGATATCATCTCCCCCCATCCGGCATGGCGTCGCGCGCGTTGATCGCCAGATTCAGGATGGCGAGCTCGAGCTGGTTGTCGTCCGCCAGCGCCCAGGGTTCCGTCGGATCGAGGATCATGTCGACGCTCGCATCGGCACCGATCGTTCGATCGAGCAGATCGCTCATCCCGCTGAGCAAGGCATTGAGGTCGACCGGTTCGAGCAACAGCTTCTGGGTTCGTGAAAACACCAGCAACTGCTGGGTCAGCTTGGCCGCGCGGTCGGCCGCCTGCAGGGCGTGGCCCGCCTGTGTCGCGGTCTTCGGATCGGTCGCGCGGCGCTGGATCAGGTCCAGATTGCCGCAGATCACGGTCAGCAGATTGTTGAAGTCGTGGGCGATGCCGCCGGTCAGCTGGCCGACCGCTTCCATCTTCTGCGACTGCACCAGCGCGCCTTGCGCGCGCTCGCGCTCGGCGATCTCCTGCATCAGCTGATTGTTGGCGCGCGACAGTTCGAACGTTCGCTCGGCAATCGATTGCTCCAGCGAGTCGTTGAGCTGGGTCAGCCGTTCTTCGGCCGACCTGCAGCTCCCCCAGACGGCGGCGCGCCTCCTACTGCCGTCGGCGTCCGCGCAGCGCCGAGTGGACCGCGCTGCAGCAAGGTCTCGCTGTGGATCGGGCGCTCCAGCACGACGACATTGCCCAGTGTCTCAAGGACGGCGACGGCTGCCTCGGGTCGCTTGCCCGACGCGCTTGGTGGCCAGCAGGATGAACGGGAAGTCCGACCAGGGGGGCTGGTCGTTGAGCCAGTCCGACAATCCACTGCGCGTGGATGCCTTCGAGCGACTCCTCCGTGACGATGGCAGCGCCGGCATCGTCGTCAAGCGGGCCGCGAGCTCGCCGACGCTCAGGCACTCGGTGCAGCTTATGGCCTGCCGCTCCAGGATCTGGCCGATGACGGTCGCATCGCGGCCGCGCAGGGCCAGCAACAGGATCCGTTGCCGCCACCGTCAGGCCGAGCCGCCGCGGGATGACTTTCCAGCAGCGGGGTCGCCCGCGATAGGTCGGCAGCACCGGTCAGCACGCCCTCGAAATCCTTCAGCGGCTCGCCGATCCTGATGCCGTTGCGCGCCGAGGCCGAACTCCCGGATGCTCGATCTGGTGCGCGGTCGTCCGGCTCTTGACGACCGACACCGCCTTGGAGCACGTCCCGCGGCTTCGAAATAGCGGAACAGCACGATCGTGTCGGACAGATAGCTCAGGTCGACCTCGGACCGGACGTCGCCGATGATGCCGTGCTGGCCCAGCACCAGCAGCGTGATCACGCCCTGCTGGTTCAGATAGCTCAGCATCTCGTGCATCTGCAGCAGCAGGTACTTCTCGCCCGGCATCGCCTGCAGGAAGGCGTTCAGGCTGTCGATGACGATGAACTTGCACGCCGTCCTCCTCGACCGCCGCGGCGCACCCGGCTGGCGAACTCGCCCGGCGACAGTTCGGCCGGATCGATCTGGGACAGGCTCAGCTGCGCCGCTGTCGCAGATGGGGCTGCAGGTCCATGCCCATCGCCGTGGCGCGGGCCAGCATCGTCGCCATGCCTTCGTCGAACAGGTAGTAGGCCGCCTTCTCGCCGCGCTCGATCGCGGTCAGGCCGCAGCGGACCGCGGTGGTGGTCTTGCCCACGCCCGACGGCCCGTTGAGCAGGGTGTTGGTGCCGGCGCGACAGCCCGCCGCCCAGCATCTGGTCGAGCTGCGGCATGCCGGTCGATACCAGTTCGCCCGTGAACATCGGTGTGATGTTCGGCCGCGACCAGGCGCGGAAACACGGCCACGCCGCCGGTCTCGATCACGAAGTCGTGGTAGCCGCCGCGATACTTGACGCCGCGCATCTTCACGACGCGCAGGCGGCGGCGCTCGGAGCCGTAATCCTGCGCCGCCTGCTCCAGCGTGATCACGCCGTGCGCGATGCTGTGCAGCTGCAGGTCGCCGGGGTCGGAGCTGCGGTCGTCGAGCATCAGCACCGTGCAGTCGCGGGTCGAGAAATACTGCTTCAGCGCCAGGATCTGCCGCCGGTAGCGCAGCGAGTTCTGCGCCAGCAGGCGCATCTCGGACAGGCTGTCGAACACGACCCGCGTCGGGCGGATGCGGTCGACGCATTCCATCACGCCCTGCGATGGTCTCGCCCAGTTCGACCTCGGACGGATCGAGGATCGACTGCTCGCTGTCGGGGTCGAGCCCGTCCTCGCTGACCAGCTCGAACAGCTCGATCCCGTCGAGCGTCCAGTCGATGGCTGCGCGCCACCTCGCGCAGCTCGGCGGCGGTCTCCGACAGGGTGATGTAGAGCCCGCGCTCGCCCTTGCGCCGCGCCTTCGAGCAGGAACTGCAGCGCGATCGTCGTCTTGCCGCTGCCCGGCGTGCCTTCCAGCAGATAGACGCGCTGGGCGGTCAGCCCGCCGCCGAGGATCGAGTCCAGTTCGGCGATCCCGGTCGAGATGACCTCGGACGTGAGGCTCGCCGTCGCTTCGCTCATAACTCTTTGATTCCTCGATAGTTTCTAGCGCCCATTACACGCCGCACGCCCAATTACAAACCGCCCGGCGCGATCGGAATTGTTTCGCTGGCGGTGCAATTTCTCGCGGGCAGGGGAAGATGTTCGGCGAGCGCGATGAGCCTCGCCTTACGACCTCGTCCCCCATCCGCAGTGCCGCGATGAAGGCTTCCTGCGGGATCGAGACGATCCCATATTCGCGCATCTTCGCCTTACCCTTTTTCTGCTTGTCGAGCAGCTTGCGTTTGCGGGTCGCGTCGCCGCCGTAGCATTTGGCAGTGACGTCCTTGCGCATCGCGCTGATCGTTTCGCGGGCGATGACCTTGCCGCCGATCGCTGCCTGGATCGGGAATCTTGAAAAGGTGCCTCGGGATCAGTTCCTTCAGGCGTTCGACCATGCCGCGGCCGCGGGTTTCGGCGGTGCCGCGGTGGACGATCATGCTCAGCGCGTCGACCGGCTCCTCGTTGACCAGGATGCTCATCTTGACGAGGTCGCCCTCGCGGTGGCCGATCTGGTGCATAGTCGAAGCTGGCATAGCCCTTCGACATCGCTTTTCAGCCGATCGTAGAAATCGAACACCACTTCGTTGAGCGGCAGTTCGTATGTGAGCTGCGCGCGGCCCGCCGACATAGGTCAGGTTCTTCTGGATGCCGCGCCGGTCCTGGCACAATTTCAGGATCGGGCCGAGATATTCGTCGGGCGACGTAGATCGTCGCTTCGATCCACGGTTCCTCGATGCTCTCGATCCGGTTGGGGTCGGGCATGTCGGCCGGGTTGTGCAGCTCGATCGACTTGGCGTCCTCGTTCTTCGAATGCGACAGATGCATCTTGTAGACCACGCTCGGCGCGGTGGTGATCAGGTCGAGGTCATATTCGCGGGTCAGCCGTTCCTGGATGATCTCCAGGTGAAGCAGGCCCGAGGAAGCCGCAGCGGAAGCCGAAGCCGAGTGCCGCGCTGGATTCCATTTCGAAGCTGAAGCTGGCGTCGTTGAGGCGCAGCTTGAACGAGGCTTTCGCGAAGCTTGTCGAAATCGGCCGCGTCGGTCGGGAACAGGCCGCAGAACACCACCGGCTGGACTTCCTTGAAGCCGGGCAGCGCCTCGGCGGCGGGCCGCTTGACGTCGGTGATGGTGTCGCCGACCGCGGTCTGGCGCGACTTCCTTGATCTGCGCGGTGATGAAGCCGATTTCGCCCGCGGCAAGCTCGGTCAGCTGCTCGATCTTCGGGGTGAAGCAGCCGACGCGGTCGACCAGATGCTGGGTGCCCGTGGCCATGAACTTGACCTGCTGGCCCTTCCTGATCAGGACGCCGTCGATGACGCGGACCAGGATGACGACGCCGAGGTAGGGGTCGTACCAGCTGTCGACCAGCATCGCCTTCAGCGGCGCGGTCGCGGTCGCCCTTGGGCGGCGGGATCTTGTCGACGACCGCCTGCGAGATCTCGTCGATGCCGATCCCCGACTTGGCGCTGGCCAGCACCGCTTCGCACGCGTCCAGCCCGATCACGTCCTCGATCTCGGCGCGGACCTTTTCGGGCTCGGCGGCGGGCAGGTCGATCTTGTTGATCACCGGCACGATCTCATGGTCATGCTCGATCGACTGATAGACGTTGGCGAGCGTCTGCGCCTCGACCCCCTGCGCCGCGTCGACCACCAGCAGCGCGCCCTCGCACGCGGCGAGCGCCGCGACACTTCATAAGCGAAATCGACGTGGCCCGGCGTGTCCATCAGGTTGAGCGTATAGGTTTCGCCGTCCGCCGCCTTCCACTTCAGCCGCACGGTCTGCGCCTTGATCGTGATCCCGCGTTCCTGCTCGATCTCCATATTGTCGAGCACCTGCCGCGCGTCATCTCGCGCGGTCGGTCAGTCCGCCGGTGGTCTGGATCAGCCGGTCGGCAAGCGTCGACTTGCCGTGATCGATATGCGCGATGATCGAAAAATTGCGGATCTTGGAAAGGTCAGTCTCAATTTCGCCGCATCGCGCATAGCAGAGCGGTCTCGCCGCGGGCATCGCTGGCCGGACGCGGATGTCGGCGCTCGCGCAGCGAACCGTTACGCCCCCTCAACCGTCTGCTCGCAACCAGGGAGATTGACAGAGCGGATCAGGCAGCTCGAGACGTGGGCACGGTTGGGTTATGCGGCGCGGGGCATCGTATATCTGGTGCTCGGCTGGATCGCGCTGTCGAGCGGCAAGGCGCTGTCGACCAGCGAGACCGTCCGGCCGAAGAGGAGCTTCCCGCCGGCGCCCCGCTGCTGCTTGCGGTCCTGACCTTCGGCCTGTTCGGCTACGGCCTCTACAAGCTCTACACCGCCGCGCTCGACCTCGACAAGGGCACCGACGCGAAGGGCAGCGTCAAGCGCATCGCCCGCGCGCTCGGCGGTCTTGCGTACTGGGTCCTCGCCTTCCTCGCCGCAAAGCAGTTGCTCGGCGGCGGGCAGGGCCAGGCCGGGCCGGGCAGCGGGATCGAGCGGCGCCGGACAGGAAGCCGCGATCGCAGGTCGCCGCGACGCGGGCGGCGACACATTGCTGGTGGTCGTCGCGGCTGTGCATCCTCGGCGCTCGCCGCGGCCAATTGTATATCGCCTACAAGGCCAAGTTCATGGAAGAAATGCCCGCTGCCCCGGCTTCGGTGGCCCGCCGGCAGGTCGGCTATGCGGCGCGCGCGATCATCGTCGCGATGGTCGGCTATTTCGCGATGAAGGCCGGGCTCGACGGCGAACGCGTGCGCAACTTCGGCGATGCGCTGGCGGTGCTGCGCGACGAGCATAGCTGGCTGTTCCTGGCAGTCGCCGCCGGGTTGATCCTGTTCGGGCTCGTCAGCCTCATGATGGCGCGGTACCGCCGCATCGAGAATCACGACGTGGTCGACGACCTCGAGCGCGGCGTCGAGAAGGGCGTGGAGAAGGCAGCGGCTTCCGTCAAAAGCTGATATATGTTAAAGCCCTTGCAGCGCGCGTTCTCTGCGCTGTGGGGGTTCCTGTATCGATGGTTGCGGCGGCGCGGGGGTGCTGCCGCGACCGTCACCTCCCGCACCACCAGGGAGGCAATATTCCAATGATCGGTCGTCTTTTCGTATCCGCCGCCACCGTTTCGCTCGCGCTCGGCGCCGTGCTTGCCGCCGCGCCGGCTTCCGCCCAGACCAGCAACACCCGCGCCAGCTCGGGCCGCAACATGCAGATCAACGCCATGTCCGAAATCCCGGTTTGCACCCGGCGGTTGGGCACGATCGCGATCGTCGAGCCCGACAACCAATGGTGGCGCGAGCTGAACCTCGGCAGCCCCGAGGCGATCCTCAAGATCTTCGTCGCACGGTCGGGCTGCTTCGGCATGGTCAACCGCGGTCGCTCGATGCAGAGCCGCGCGATGGAGCGCGCCTTGGCCGACAATGGCGAATTGCAGCAGGGCAGCAATGTCGGCCGTGGCCAGGTCAAGACCGCCGATTATTTCCTCGAGCCCAACATCGTCTCCGCCAACCGCAATTCGGGCGGCGGCGGCGTCGGCGCGGCGGCGGGCGCGCTGGGCGGGCTGTTCGGCGGCTGGCGGCGGCGCGGTCGGCGCGATCGCCGGCGGGATCAACGTCAAGAAGGGCGAGGCCAATGTCACGCTCTCCGTAGTCAACGCCCGCACCACCGAGGAAGAGGCACTGGTCGAAGGCTATGCCCGCAAGAAGGACGTCAGCTGGGGCGCGGGCGGCGGTGCCGGCTGGTGGGGCGGTTTCGCCGCAGCGGGCGCCAGCGGATACCAGAATACCGAGATCGGGCAGGTCATCGTGCTGGCCTATCTCGATGCCTACATCAGGCTGGTGACCCAGCTCGGCGGGCTGCCGGCCAATGCGGCGGTGGCGGCCCCGCAGGCACGGTAGGTTTCTGCATTTGAATTTGGGCGCGGCCGGTCACGGTCGCGCCCTTCTTCATGCTGGAAATTGGAGGGGCCTCGCACCATCTTGGGGCCAAGCCGAAAGGACCGCCATGACCGACACCGCCACAACCCACTTCGACCTCACCCCGCCAACCGAAGCCGAATTCGAAATTCTCGCCGCCGACCTCAGCGCCGAGGAACGCCACGTCCTGCTCCAGCATGGCACCGAAGCGCCGTTCTGCGGCGTCTTCACCGATCACAAGGGGCAAGGAATCTACACCTGCCGGCTGTGCGGACTGCCGCTGTTCCGCGCCGGGCAGAAATTCGACAGCGGGACGGGCTGGCCGAGCTTCACCACGCCGGTCGCCGAGGGGCATCTGACGACGATCCGCGACACCAGCTACGGCATGGTCCGCGACGAAATCGTCTGCGCGCGGTGCGGCGGGCACCAGGGCCATGTCTTCCCCGACGGCCCGCCCCCGACCGGCGAACGCTACTGTATCAATAGCGTGTCGCTGGACTTCACCGCGGAGAGCGAGCCGCTGCCCGACAAGCTGGGACGCGGCGCGCCCGAAGGCGAAATCTGGGAAGGATAGGGACTATCCGACTGATGCTCGGGGCACGCGCAACAGCGGCAGGTCGGCCGCGCCCTGGTCCGGGCTTCGGCCGCGATGCGACGCCGCTCCTTTCGATTTTCCGGAATGGGGGTATCCAAAACGACTAGGCCGTGACTGGTGGGCTGTCAGCCTCGATTGCTTCGAGTTCGCGGTCGATCATCACGCCCCACTCGCCATGCATTCCGGCCTCGGTCATCGTCGGACTTGGCTCCCGAAGCGACTTCAGGATAGCGACGGCCTCGTCGCGATGCGCCTCCCACAGGCCGTCCACCGCTTCGGCCGCGCTGCATTCGGCGCCCTTCGCATTGGCGCTCAACCGATATCCGGTAATCACTCGTGCGATTCGCTCGACCAGTTCCACTTTGCGTGCTCCTGCTTGATTCTGCGTGGAACCAACCGGCCAGCGTCTAGCTCGTTCCCAACACAATCGGCGCTGCGTCCTCGTTTCCGCCCTTCGTCGAAAAGCCGCGCTGACTGTTCCTGAATCTTGTTGCGCATCAATGACGCTGTCTTACGGTGCGCCGCAACGCCGTCCTTCCTTTGAGAGAACCCCATTCCATGCGCACCGCCTTTCGCATTTCCGTCCTGCTCGCCAGTGCCTCCATCCTCGCCGCCTGCGCCACCACGCCGCCGGTCCAGGCTGTCGCCGCGCTCGAAGCGCCTGCTTCGATTGCGCCGGCCGCCGCCGAGCCGGCCCCACTCGCCTCGCTCGTCAGCCAGGTCGATATTCCGCATCAGACGTTCAAGCTCGACAATGGCCTGACCGTGATCGTCCATGAGGACCGCAAGGCGCCCGTGGTCGCGGTCTCGACCTGGTACAATGTCGGGTCGAAGGACGAGCCCAAGGGCAAGACCGGCTTCGCCCATCTGTTCGAGCATCTGATGTTCAACGGGTCGGAGAATCTGCCGGAAGATTTCTTCACTTATCTGCAGCAGATCGGCGCGACCGATTATAACGGCACCACCTGGTTCGACCGGACCAATTATTTCCAGACCGTGCCGACCGGCGCGCTGGAGCGGGCGCTGTTCATGGAAAGCGACCGCATGGGCTATCTGCTCGGCGCAATCGACCAGAAGAAACTGACCAACCAGATCGGCGTGGTCCAGAACGAGAAGCGCCAGAGCGACAACAGCCCGGGCGGGCTGGTCTATTATGAAGTGCTCGCCAGCCTGTTCCCCGAAGGTCACCCTTATCACCACAGCACGATCGGATCGATGGCCGACCTCGACGCGGCCAGCCTGGCCGATGTGAAGCAGTGGTTCATCGACAAATATGGCCCCAACAACAGCGTGCTGGTGCTCGCCGGCGACATCAACGCCGCAGCAGGCGCGGCCTTTGGTCGAGAAATATTTCGCGGCGATTCCCGCCGGCCAGGTCAACAATCCGGCGCAGGCCGACGTGCCGACGCTGCCCGCATCCAAATCGATCGTGATGAAGGACCGCGTCGCGGCGACCCAGCTGCAGCGCCACTGGGCGGTACCGGGGCTGAACAGTGATCAGCTGCCCGCGATCGACCTTGGCGCGTCGATCCTCGGCGGCCTCGCCAGCTCGCGGCTCGACCGGATCCTGGTGCGCGAGGAAAAGCTTGCCGTCGCGGTTTCGGCCGGGGTGCAGGCGTTCCAGCGGGTCGGGATGTTCGAGGTCGAGGTGACGGTGAAGCCGGGGGTCGATCCGGCGCTGGTCGACAAGCGGCTCGACGAGATCATGGCCGACTATCTCGCCAACGGCCCGACCGAGGACGAGGTCCGCCGCGCCGCGACCAGCGATGTCGCCAATCGCGTTCGCGGGCTGGAGCAGGTCGGCGGCTTCGGCGGCAAGGCCGTCGCGCTGGCCGAGGGGCAGGTCTATTCGAACGACAGCGATTATTACAAGCGCAGCCTGGCGGCCTATGCCGCCGCCACCCCGGCCGACATCAGGAGCGCGATGAACCAGTGGCTCAGCCGCCCCGTGTTCAAGGTATCGCTCGAGCCAGGCGAGCGCCCGCCTTATGTCGATGCCAAGGGATCCAAGGCGGCCAAGGTCGATCTGCCGAGCAAGAAGACGGTGCGGCCGGTTCCGCCGGTCGCCGCCACCCCGCCGCTCGACTTCCCGACCATCGAGCATGCCACCTTGTCGAACGGGGTGATGGTCAACTACGCGCAGCGCGACGCGGTCCCGACGACCCAGATCGCATTGTCGTTCGACGCCGGTTATGCGGCCGACGCGCCGGCCGAGCGCGGGTTGCAGAACCTCACCTTGGCGCTGCTCGACGAGGGCGCGGCGGGCAAGACCAGCCAGCAAATCGCCGAGGAAGGCGAGCGGCTGGGCGCGGGAATCGGCACCGGCGGATCGGCCGACCGAAGCAATGTCAGCATGTCGGCGCTGTCGGCCAATCTCGACCCGTCGCTCGACCTGCTGGCGGATATCGTCCAGCGGCCCGACTTCGTGCAGTCTGAGCTCGACCGGTTGCGCACCCAGACGCTGACCGGGATCGCGCAGGCGCAGAAGGATCCCAATTCGATGGCGACGCGCGCGCTTGCCGGGGCTGATCTATGGCGCCAACCATCCCTATGCGACCACCGGGATCGGCGACGCCGCGGCGGTGACCGCGATCAGTCGCGACGATCTCGTCGCCTTCCAGCAGCGCTGGCTGCGCCCCGACAATATCGAGATCTACGTCGTCTCCAGCCTGCCGATGGCGGAACTGATGCCGAAGCTCGAGGCGCGCTTCGGCAAGTGGGCGGCGCCCGCGATGCCAAGGGGGTCAAGAATTTCACCGCGCTCCCGCCGCGTCCGACCTCCCCGCGGATCGTGCTGATCGACCGGCCGTCCTCGCCCCAGTCGATCATCCTCGGCGGGCAACTGACCCCGATCGACCCGCGCGGCGACATCATCCCGGTCAGCGGCGCGTCCGAAGTGCTCGGCGGCAACTTCCTGTCGCGGATCAACATGGACCTGCGCGAGACCAAGGGCTGGTCCTATGGCGTGCGGAGCAATGTCAATTACACGCTCAACGCCGCGCCCTACATCATCAACGCCCCCGTCCAGGCCGACCGCACCGGCGATTCGATCCGGGCGCTCAACGAGCAGATCAACCTGTTCCTCGGCAAGAAGGGCGTCGACCGAGGAGGAACTGGCGCGCACGGTGTCGAACAATGTCCAGGCGCTTCCCGGGCGGTTCGAGACCTCGGGCGCGGTGCTGGGCGCGATGATGAGCAACGACCTCTACGGCCGTCCCGACAATTATTTCGAACTGCTCGGCGACCGTTACCGCGGGCTGACGCGGACCGCGGCCGACCAGGCGCTTGCGCTCGGCGCTCGACCCCAAGGGCTTCGTCTGGGTGGTGGTCGGCGACGCCGCCAAGGTAAAGCCGCAGCTCGACAAGCTCGGCATGCCGGTCGAGGTGATGGCGGCGAAATAAGACTGCGCATGCGACTTGATGGGCCGCGTCACTTCAGCCGGGTGACGTGGCCCATCTTGCGTCCCGGGCGCGCTTCGCCCTTGTTGTAGAGGTGGAGCGCCGCGCCCGGCTCGGCGACAATCTCGGCCCAGCGATCGACGTCGGCGCCGATCAGATTGTCCATCGCCGCGCCGCCCGCGACTAGATCCGCGCTTGCCAAGCGGAAGACCGCAAATGGCGCGCACATGCTGTTCGAATTGCGAGGTATGCGCACCCTCGATCGTCCAGTGGCCGCTATTGTGGACGCGTGGCGCAATCTCGTTGACCAGCGCGCCCTCGGCGCAGGCAAAATACTCGACGGTGAACATGCCGACATGGCCGAGCGCCTCGGCAAGCGTTGCGGCGGTCGCCACCGCGACGTCCGTCAGGGGCGTCGACAGTCGGCCCCGCCGGCACCGTCGAGCGGCGCAAGATGCCCTCGCGATGTTCGTTGCGCGGGCAGGGGAAGGCGCGGGTCTGCGCCATTGGCGGCGCGCGCGATCAGGACCGAGAATTCGGCGTCGAAATCGACCGCCGCCTCGGCCACCGCAGGCGCGTCGCCGATGCTCGCCCACGCTGCACGCGCTTGCGCCGGGCTCGCGCACCCACGCCTGTCCCTTGCCGTCATAGCCGAGTCGCCGGCTCTTCAGCACCAGGGGCAGGCCAAGCGCAGCGACCGCCGCCTCGAGCTCGTCGACCGAGCTCAACCTCGCGCCACGGCGCGACCCGCGCGCCATTGGCCTCGAGGAAGCGTTTCTCGACCGCGCGATCCTGCGCGATCTCCAGGCTGCGGGTCCCGGGACGCAATTTCTCGCCAAGCGCGGCGAGCGGCGCGACCGGCAGATTCTCGAATTCGTAGGTGACGACGTCGCACTGGTCGGCGAAGGCCTTCAGCGCCGCTTCGTCGTCGAACGCCGCGCGGGTGAAGCTGCCCGCCACCTCCGCCGCGCACGGGCGCTCATGCGGATCGAAAATGTGGCACCGATAGCCCAGCTGCGCCGCCGCCATGGCCATCATCCGGCCCAGCTGGCCGCCGCCGACGATGCCGATGGTCGAACCCGGCGGCAAGCCTCATTCGGGCGTTCGGCGACGGCCGTCGGTCTGCTTCGCACGCCACTCGGCCAGCCGCCCGGCCAGCGCCTCGTCGGTCGTCGCCAGCATCGCCGCCGCCAGCAGCGCGGCATTGACCGCCCCAGGCTTGCCGATCGCGAGCGTGCCGACCGGCACGCCGGCGGGCATCTGGACGATCGACAGCAGGCTATCCATGCCCTTCAGCGCCTTGCTCTCGACCGGCACGCCGAGCACCGGCAGCGGGGTCATCGACGCCGCCATGCCGGGCAGATGCGCCGCGCCGCCGGCCCCGGCGATGATCAGCTTGAGCCCGCGCGCCTTGCGCGCCTCCGGCATAATCGTAGAGCCGCTGCGGCGTGCGATGGGCCGAAACCACCTTGGTTTCATGCGCCACCCCGAGCGCGTCCAGCGTCTCGGCGGCGTGGCGCATCGTCTCCCAATCGGAGCGGCTGCCCATGATGATCCCGACCTTCGCGCCGCTCATCGAAACGTCCTTGCTCCCGACGTGTCGCCTGCGGTGTAGAAAGACTGGCGGCTGTGCGCAATTGGCACAGGCGCGCGAACGCGATTTCCATTTCTACTTAATGCAGGTTATGATTTTGTCATCAACAGTGGGCGTGCCGATCATGGACCGAGTCGTACACAGCGTCGATACCGAGGCGCTGATGGAGGAAATCGCGCGGTTGCGCGGCGATGTCGCGCGGCTCGAAGCGCGCTGCGAGGAGCTCGACCGGCTCGCCTGTCACGACGCGCTGGTGCCGATTGCCAATCGTCGCGGACTGGTGCGCCAGCTCGAAATGCTGATCGCCCGACAGGCACGCCACACCGCCCCCGCCGCGTTGCTGTTCGTCGATGTCGACGGGCTGAAATGGCTCAACGACACGTTCGGCCATGCGGCCGGCGACGCCGCCTTGATCCATCTCGCCGAACTGATGCTCGGGTCGGTCCGCCAGACCGATCTGGTGGCGCGCCTGGGCGGCGACGAATTCGCGATCCTGCTCGACCATGCCGACGAAGCCGCCGCGACGCGAGACCGCCGAGCGGCTGGTCGACGCCGTCGCCGGCAGCGATTTCATCCACCATGGCCGCCCGTTGCCGCTGAGCGTCGCGATCGGCTTTACCCTGATCGAGCAGGCGATACCGCCGAAGCCGTCCTCGATCGCGCCGACCAGGAGATGTATCGGGATAAAGCCGCCGCCTAGAATGTCCGGGGGACGTCCGTGATGCGGCGGCTGCGGCCTAATCCAGCCCCGTTGGTGTCGAGCGAAGTCGAGACACGTCTCGCGCGGCGAGAACGTCCCTCGACGAAGGCTCGGGACCAACGGAGTTGGCCCTACCGCTCGCCCAGATAATAGCGATCCTGCACCGCCAGATCGTCGCCGAGCTCATAGACGATCGGCTTGCCGGTCGGGATCTCGAGCCCGACGATCTCGTCGTCGCCGATCTTCGACAAATGCTTCTCCAGCGCGCGCAGCGTTGCCGTGCGCCGCGACGATCACCCGCTCGCCGCCGCGTAGCCGCGGTTCGATCTCGGCCTCATAATAAGGCAGCACCCGCGCGATCGTGTCCTTCAGGCTCTCCGATGTACGGCACCTCGATCCCCGCATAGCGCCGGTCATCGCCGACCTGGTACGGGCTGTCGGGTTCGAGCGGCGGCGGCGGCACGTCGAACGAGCGGCGCCAGATCTTGACCTGCTCCTCGCCGACCGGGCGATCGTCTCGGCCTTGTTGAGCCCGGTCAGCCCGCCATAATGTCGCTCGTTCAGCCGCCAGTCCTTGGTCACCGGCAGCCACAGACGGTCCATCTCCTCGAGCACCAGATGGAGCGTGCGGATCGCGCGGGTCTGGAGCGAGGTGAAGCAATGGTCGAAGTCGAAGCCCTTGGCTGCCAGCAACCTGCCCGGCGGCCCGCGCTTCCTCGACCCCCTTGTCGGTCAGGTCGACGTCCCACCAGCCGGTGAAGCGATTTTCCAGATTCCACTGCGACTGGCCGTGGCGCAGCAGGACCAGCGTCGGCATCAGGCGACGCTCTTCGCCGTCTTGGCGCGCACCGCGCTGGTCTGCCCAGCTCGGGCAGGATCGCATGGAGCGCGTCGAGGCACGAGGCGGCGAGATATTTGGAGCGCTCCGGCGACCAGCCGTAAACTTCGTCGGGCAGGTCGAAATTGTCCTTGAACGGCATTTCCAGCGTCATCGACACGCAGCCGAAGCGCTCGGCCAGTTGGGTCGTCGACATCGACATATTGGCCTGCCCCGGCGCCGGAATCTCATAGCCCTGGCGGGTCTGGAAATCGGGCGACACGCGCTCCAGCGTGTCGGAGAACAGCTTGAACAGCTCGGCTCTGGCGCTCGGTCAGCGAGGGAATGCCCTCGAACCCGGCGAGGAAATTGGCCGGGATCGCCTCGTCGCCGTGGATGTCCATCGCGAAATCGGGCGGTTCGGCGTCCATCGCGTTGCGCACGCACAGCACTTCAGGGCTCTTTTCGGCGGTCGGCTTGTGCCATTCGCGGTTGAGGTTGGTGCCGGCCGCATTGGTCCGCAAATGGCCGCGGCGCGACCCGTCGGGGTTCATGTTGGGGACGATGTGGAAGGTGCAGTCGCGGCGCAGGACGCGGGCGACGGGATCGTCGCTGTCGATCAGTTTCTCCAGCGCGCCTTCCATCCACCATTCGGCCATGCTCTCGCCGGGATGCTGGCGGGCGTAGAGCCACACGGTCAGCGGTCCCTCGCCGATCGTCAGGCAGTCGATGTCCTGCCCGTCGAGCGTCTTGCCGAGCACGCGATAGTCGACCCCCGGAAGCGCGGCGACGGTCGACACCAGGTCGTGGTGCCGCTCCATCGAATAAGGCGCGAAATAGGCCAGCCAGACGCAGTCGGTCTCGGGCGTGAAGTTTGATCGTCAGCACCCCGTCGGCGTAGCTCGTGCCCGGCGATCCGGATCCAATCCTCGCGGTCGACCGACATGCACGCCTGATAGTCGGGCCAGCCATCGGGATAGGCCGATTTGCCGCAATTGGTGATCTTCAGCGTCACTTCGCGCCCGCCCGCCCCGGCCAGCTTGAAGTGGAACCATTGGTAGAAGTCGCTGAGGTGATCGGTCACGATCTCCAGTTCGGCGGTATCGCCGCTGATCTTGGACGACGCGGATGTTGCCGGCGTCGAACGCGCTGGAAATCGTGATGGACATGGGGACCTTTGGACATGGTTCGGGGTTGGCACGGCCTGATAGTGACCTCCGCCGCGGCTGCAAAGCCCCGACCGCCCTGCCTTGACTAGCCGCCCTCCCCCTCTAGTGGAGCCGCCGGTCCTCAGGGACCTTCCAGACACTCGTAACAAGCAAAGCAGGCGTCCCGGCCATGAAGATTCGCAATTCTCTGAAGTCGCTGAAGTCGCGCCATCGCGATTGCCGGGTGATTCGCCGTCGCGGACGGACCTACGTCATCAACAAGACGAATCGCCGCTTCAAAGCGCGTCAGGGCTAAGCCCGGAGAGCTCGTCCCGGCGTAAGCCTCGCAATCGCCTGCCACGGGCTTCGGCCTACGCGCCTACGGCGGGGGTGGATCGATGCGTATCGGGGTCGTCATAGTCGGCTCTAGCGGCTGCGACGATCGCGAACGAAACCGCGCATCGGAAATCGCGTCGGCGACTGCGAGCATTAGCTGGCACGATCGCGCCCATTCGGCTTCGGTCGCGACCCGCACGCCCAGTTCCTCGGCCTTCTTAGTTTCGATCCCGCCCCGGTCCCGCCACACAGGTCGGTCTTGGCGCTGACCGATCCCGCCGACCGCGCTCCCAGCCGCTCCGCCTGTGCCTTGGCCTCGTCGCGGCTCATCGTTTCCAGCGTGCCGGTGAAAACGATCGTCTTGCCGCTCCATTCGGTGGCCCGCGCGGTGGAGACGAATTGCGGCGGGTTTCGCCAGCGCGAGCAGATCGGCGAGCTGTTCGCGATTGTGCGGCTCGTGGAAGAAGTCGACCAGCGCTTCGGCGACCACCGGCCCGACGCCCTCGACCGACGACAGCTCGGCCTGCGGCGCCCTCGCCGGTCGCCGCGGCCTGAAGCGCCTCGACCGTCGCGAACGCCTTCATCAAATCCTTGGCGGTGACCGCGCCGACGTGGCGGATGCCGAGACCGAACAGGAAGCGCGCCGGGTCGAAGCCCTTGCGCACCTCGATCGCGGCGATGAGGTTGTCGACCGACTTCTCCTTCCACCCCTCGCGCCCGATGAGCTGCGTCGCGGTGTGCCTTGAGGCGGAAGATGTCGGCGGGTCCGTGGAGCCAGCCGAGCTCGACGAATTCGACGATGCTCTTTTCGCCCAGCCCGTCGATGTCCATCGCCCCGCGGCTAACGAAATGCTTCAATCTCTCAATGCGTTGCGCGGGGCAGATCAGGCCGCCGGTGCAGCGGACATCGACCTCCCCCTCCTCCGCCACCGCCTCGCTCTCGCATTCCGGGCAATGGTCAGGGAATTCATATGATACTCGCACTGTGGCGCGAGTGAGATTCTCGACCACCTGCGGGATGACATCCCCAGCCCGCTGGATCCGCACCCGATCGCCGACGCGAAGCCCCAGCCGCGCAATTTCGTCGCGATTGTGGAGCGTGACATTGGCGACGATCACCCCGCCCACTCCGACCGGCTTCAGGCGCCCCACCGGGGTCAGCTTGCCGGTCCGCCCGACCTGGATGTCGATCGCCGTGAGTTCGGTCTCGGCCTGCTCCGCCGGAAACTTATGCGCCAGCCCCCACCTCGGGGCGCGCCCGACCTGGCCCAGCCGCTCCTGCCAGTCGAGCCGGTCGACCTTGTACACCACCCCGTCGATATCGAATGGCAGGTCGGCGCGCGCGGCTTCGATGGCGGTATAATGCGCCAGCGCGGTCTCCACATCGCCGATGGTCGTGAGCAAATCGCTGACCGGGAAGCCGAACGCCTTTAAGCGCGCCATAGCTTCGCTTTGCGTGGTGCCAAGCGGTTCGGACAATTCCCCCCAGCCATGTGCCAGGAAACGCAGCGGCCGCGCCGCGGTGACCCCCGGATCCTTCTGCCGGAGCGACCCCGCCGCGGCGTTGCGCGGGTTGGCGAAGATTTTGCCGCCGATGCCGCCTCCTGTCGCTCATTCAGGGCGGCGAAGTCGGCCTTCGACATATACACCTCACCACGCACTTCGAGCAGCGTCGGGAGCACCCTCAAGGGCTTGCGGAACGTCGCCGATCGTTAGCGCATTGGCGGTGACATCCTCGCCTACCGACCCGTCGCCGCGCGTCGCGGCCAGCACCAGCACGCCCTCCTCATAGCGCAGCGAGCAGGACAGGCCGTCGATCTTGGGCTCGGCGGTCAGCGCAACCGGCGCGTCGGCAGGCAGCGACAGGAAGCGCCGCACCCGACCGACGAACTCCGCCACTTCCTCAGTCGGAGAAGGCATTGTCGAGGCTGAGCATGGGCCGCGCATGGGCGACCTTGGCGAGGCTCGAGGTCGGCGCCGCCCCCAGCCGCTTCGACGGCGAATCGGCGCGGACGAGGTGCGGATATTGCGCCTCTAACTCGCGATTCTCGCGCACCAGCGCATCATATTCGGCGTCGGAAATCTCGGGCGCGTCGCGGTCGTGATAGGCGCGATCGTGCTTCGCGATCAGCCTGGCAAGCTTCATCAGCCGATTCGCCGCTTCGGCCTCGCTCATGCCAGCATCGCCGCCATTTTCGCGACGCTGTTCATGTTGCGCGTCGTGCCGTGCTTCACTGCGGGTAGCTTGAGCCTGGTTTTGCCGATCCCCGCGCCATAGCTGACGATGATGCACCGCGGGCCGAGCGCCATCCGCTCCCCCGCCACGTCGCGCGCCTCGGCCAGCATCGCCGCCCCCGGCTCCTCGGCAATGAAGTGCGCCATCACCCGGCTCGGCTTGTCATCGCCAAATGGATTGGCGGCAGCGGTCGCGGCCATTTCCGCAGCGGAGCGGACGAACACCGGGACGGGCTTTTCGAAGAACGCCGCCAACTTCGCCTCGACCCGCGACTGCACCTCGGCTTCGGCAAATTCGCTGTCGAACAAGAGGTTGCCGCTGGCGATGAAGGTGCGGACCGTGGCAAAACCGGATTCAATGCCAATCTGCTGCAACTTGCTCATCGGCAATTTGCCCGTCCCGGCGACGTTCATCGCGCGCAACAGGGCGACATATGAAGTCATGCGAATAGTTCAGCCAGGAAATCCTCAAGCGCTGCCCAGCTGCGCCGTGCCGCCGCTTCCTGGAAGGCGACGCCCTCGATCCCAATCTGGTGGGCATGGGGGTTGGTGAAGCCGTGGCCGGTATGACCATAGGCATGGATCTGCCAGTCGGCGCCGCCCTCGGTTAGTTCCGATGCAAGCGCCACCACCGCCTCGGGCGGGACCATCGGGTCGTCCCAGCCGTGCATCGCAAGCACCTTGGCCTTGATCGGCTGGGGTGGCAGGCCGGGCGGATCGAACAGACCGTGGAAGCTGGCGACCCCCGCCACAGCGGCGCCCGAGCGGGCAATATCGAGCGCACACAATCCGCCAAAGCAAAAGCCAATCACCGCGATCCGCGACGGATCGCGTTCGCCAAGCGAGCCAAGCAGTGCGTGCAATCGCCGTAGCAGTGTAGAACGATCGCCTTTCAGGCGGCCCAAATGACCGAACATGTCGTCCCGCCCGAGTCCACGTGTCGCCAAGCCGAAGAGATCGCCGATCATCGCCCCATAGCCGAGCGCATTGAGCCGGGCCGCAAAATCGCGCTCAAGGTCGCTGACCCCCATTACCGTCGGCAGGATCAGGACGGCGGGGACACCGTCCCCGGCCGGAAACCACGGGCTGGCGAGCTTCTCGCTCTCGAAATCGATCGTCACGTCCCTCATGCCGCCTCCAGCAGTTTTGCCGCCTGTGCCCTTGCCTCGTCGGTAATCGCCGCGCCCGACAGCATGCGTGCTACTTCCTCGCGCCGTTCGTCGGCGGTCAGCTTGCGCACCGTGGTGCGGGAGCCATCCGGACCGTGCGCCTTCTCGATCCGGTAGTGATGCGCCGCGCGCGCCGCGACCTGGGGTGAGTGGGTCACCACCAGCACCTGCGCGTCGACCGCAAGGCGTGCCAGCCGCTCGCCGATCGCGCTCGCTACCGCGCCACCGACCCCGCGGTCGACCTCGTCGAAAATCATCGTCCGCGCGCCCCCCGCTTCGGCCAGCGCCACCTTGAGCGCGAGGATGAAGCGCGACAATTCGCCGCCCGAGGCAATCTTGGTCAGCGCCCCGAACGGCGCGCCGGGATTGGTTGAAACTTCGAACTCGACCCGGTCGATGCCCGACGGCCCGGGGTCGGCAGCAACGATGGCGGTTCGGAACCGCGCCGAGTCGAGCTTTAGCGGGGCGAGTTCACCGGCGACCGCAAGGTCGAGCCGTGTCGCGGCGGTGCTTCGCGCATCGGACAATGTTCTTGCTGCCTTGTCGAAGTCGGCTTGGGCCTGCGTCATCTCACGCTGCAGCTGCTCGATGAGGTCGCTTCCTTGGTCGATCGCCGCGCGGCGCGCACGCAAATCGTCGAGCAAGGCGGGAAGCTGGTCGGCCTCGACCCGATGCTTGCGCGCCAGCCCGCGGATCTCGAACAGGCGAGCCTCGGCCGATTCGAGATCGATCGGAGAATGCGCCAAAGCGGCCCTGGCGGCGGCAATCTTGGTCTCCGCCTCGTCGGCCTCGATGATCGCGCGGTCGGTTGCCGCCAGCGCCTCGGCGAGTAACGGGTGCGCATCATGGATCCGCTCCAGCCGCCGCGCCGCCTGACGCAATTGCGACAGCCCGCCTTCGGAGCCGGCATAATGGGGCCCAAGCGCCTGCAGGTCATCCTCGATCCGCGCCGCCGCCTTCATCTGGCCGCGCGCATCGGCCAGCCGTTGCTCCTCGCCCACCTCGACCCCGAGCGCATCCACCTCGCCGATTGCAAAGTCGAGCCACTCGCGGTCGCGATCGGCGTCGGCCAGCGCCTGGCGTCGCGCCTCGAGTTCAGCCTCAAGCGCGCTGCATGTCGTCCACGCCGCCTCGACCGCACTGGTGTCCAGCTTGCCGAACGAGTCGAGCAAATCGCGGTGGCCCTTGGGGTTGAGCAGCCCGCGATCGTCATGCTGGCCGTGAATTTCGATCGCCGCCGCCGCGATGTCGCGCAGCAGCGAAGCGGGCACGGCAGAACCACCGGCGAATGCGCGGCTGCCACCATCGGCCTTCAGCGTCCGCCGGAGGAGCAGCGGCTCGCCCGGATCGCAGGCGATGCCCTGCTCCTCAAGCGCGGCGAAGGCGGCGTGGCCCAAGGGCAATTCAATTTCGCAGCTGACGCTTGCAGAGGGCTGACCGGCGCGGACCAGCCCAGTGTCCGATCGCGCCCCAAGCGCCAGCCCGAGCGAATCGAGCAGGATCGACTTGCCCGCACCGGTCTCCCCGGTCAGCGCGCCAAGCCCTGGCTCGAACTCAAGCTCGAGCCGGTCGATCAGCACCACATCGTGGATGACGAGCTGCCTCAGCATGTCGAGGCGCGGCTCGTTGTCTCTAGCTCTGCGGCGCCGCCGGCACGTGGCGCTGGATCAGCCTGTAGCTGCGCTCATACCATTTGCTGCCGGGGTAATTGGCGCCGAGCACCGCCGCAGAGCGACGCGCTTCCTCGGGGATGCCAAGGGCGAGATAGGATTCGACCAGCCGCTCGAGCGCTTCGGGGGTGTGGCTGGTGGTCTGATACTTGTCGACCACAGTGCGGAAGCGGAGCGTGGCGGCGAGCCAGTTGCCCGAGCGCTGATAGTAGCGGCCGACCTCCATCTCCTTGCCGGCGAGATGGTCGTTGATCAGATCGAGCTTCAATCGCGCATCGCTAGCGTAGCGGCTGCCGGGATAGCGGCGGGTAAGTTCGCCGAAGGAATCGGCAGCCTGCTGGGTGATCTTCTGGTCGCGGTTCACATCCTCGATCTGCTGGTAATAGCTCATCGCGATGAGATAATTGGCGTAGGGAGCATCCTTGTTGCCGGGATGGATCGTCAGGAAGCGCCGCGACGAGCTGATCGCGTCGGAATAGCTTTGCGCCATATAGTAAGAAAAGGCGCTCATCAGCTGCGCGCGCCGCGCCCACACCGAATAAGGATGCTGGCGCTCAACCTCGTCGAACATCTTCGCCGCGAGCACATATTGGTTCCGGTCGAGATATTTCTTGGCCTGGCTGTAAAGCGTGTTGACGTCGCGCGCGACATATTCGGTGTCGCCCTTGATCTTGTTGCGGGCGCAGCCGGCGGCCGGAAGGATCAGGGCGGCGGCGATGATGGGAAGCGCGAAGCGTGACAGGTTGGACATGACGGACCTTCTAGCGTGGTGCCCGGTGGAGGCCAAGCGTTCAGATTGCGACCTGGTCTTAAGCGGTGAACCGATGAACGGCGGATTGCCTAGATCAAACTTCCTGCGGTCGCGTTCCGCCCGGCTCGTCAACCTTGAGGAAGCTGTCGGGCTGGACCCCGAGCCACACCAGCATCGGTGAGCTGATGTAGATCGACGAGTAAGTGCCGATGAAGGTGCCGAGCAGGATCGCCAGCGTCAGGCCGAAGATTACATCGGGACCGAGAATGAACAGCACGAACAATGCGAGCATGATCGACAGCGAGGTGACGATCGTACGGCTGAGCGTTTCGTTGAGCGAGAGGTTGATCAGCGGCACGATCGCCATCTTGCGATACTTGCGCAGATTCTCGCGGATCCGGTCGTAGATCACGACCGTGTCGTTGAGCGAATAGCCGACCACGGCGAGGAAGGCCGCGACGATGTTGAGATCGACCTGCAGCTGGGTCACCGCGAAGAAACCGAAAATCATCGCCACGTCGTGGAACAGGGTGACCAAGGCCCCGACGCCGAATTGCCATTCGAAGCGGATCCAGATGTAGATGGCGATGCCGAGCATCGCCAGGGCAATCGCCATTGCGCCGTCCCACGCTAGCTCGCCGCTGACCTTGCCTGACACCGATTCGCCGGCATCGACCCGCGCTCCAGGGTAGGTCTGCTGGATCATCGTGCGCAGCTTGGTCACCGCCGCGCTCGCCGCCGCTTCGGATCCCTCGGGCTTGGGCAGACGCACCTGATAGGTCTTTGCGTCGGTCAGCTGCTGGATGCTGGCATCACCCAGACCCAGGCTGCTGACCCGTCCGCGCAGATCCTCAATATCCACGGGTTGCGCGAAATTGGTGCGCACCACCTGCCCGCCAACGAAATCGATGCCCAGGTTGAGGCCCTTGACCCCGACCATCGCGAGGCTCGCCACGGTGGCCAGGATCGACAGGATCAGCGCGATGTTGCGCCACTTCATGAAGTCGATGTTGGTATTGTCGGGGACGAGTTTCAGCAGCTTCATGGTTCGACCCTCAAATATGCAGGACGCGCGGGCGCTTGGCGCGAACCCAGACGGCCACCAGCATGCGGGTGAAGTTGACCGCGGTGAACACCGAGGTGACGATGCCGATCATCAGCACCACGGCAAAGCCGCGCACCGGGCCGGAGCCGAACAGATACATGATCGTCGCGGCGATGACGTTGGTGATGTTGGCGTCGAAGATGGCGGTCGACGCTTCCTTGTAGCCGGTGTCGATCGCGTCGAGGATCTTGCGGCCGCGTCGCTGCTCCTCGCGGATGCGTTCGTTGATCAGCACATTGGCGTCGACCGCCGCACCGATCGTCAGCACGAAGCCGGCGATGCCCGGCAAGGTCAGCGCGGCGCCGAAAATCGCCAGGCCGGCGAGGATCATAAAAGCGTTGGCGATCAGCGCCGCGGTCGCATAGACGCCGAACCGGCCATAGGTCACCAGCATGAACACGATCACCACGAGCGTCGCGGCGATCGAGGCGATCATGCCCTTGTCGATCGAATCCTTGCCCAGCTCGGCGCTGACCGTGCGTTCCTCGATCACGTCGAGCTTGACCGGCAATTTGCCCGAGGCCAGCGCGACCGCCAGCTGGTTTGCGCTGTCGACAGTGAAATTGCCGCTGATCTGCGCCTGACCGCCAAGGATCGGCTCGTTGATATTGGGTGCCGAGAGCACCTTGTCGTCGAGGATGATGGCGAACGGCTTGCCCGTATTCTCCTGCGTTACCCGCCCGAACCGCTTCGAGCCCGCGGTATTGAAGGTGATCGACACCACCGGCTGGCCGTTCTGGTCGAAGCTCTGGCTGGCCTTGATTAGCTGGTCGCCCGAGACCATCACCCGGCGCGAGACCGCGATCTTGCCCGATCCGTCGGCCATCGGCAGCACTTGGCTTCCGGCGGGCGCGCGACCCTGCGCGACCTGCGCTTGGTCGGCGGTCAGGTCGACCAGCTTGAACTCCAGCCGCGCGGTCTGGCCGATCAGCGCTTTGAGCGCATCGGGATCCTCGACCCCAGGCACCGCGACCAGGATGCGGCGCGCGCCCTGGTTGACGACGGTCACTTCCTTGGTGCCGTTGGGGTCGATCCGGCGGCGCACGACGTCGCGCGCAACGACCATCGAATCCTTGAGTGCCTGGCTCGCGCCAGCAGCTGACGGGGTCAGCACGACGCGGGTAGAATCGACCACCTGCACGTCCCAGTCGCGGGTGCCGGTCAGCCCGACCGGCTGGGCCAGGGTACGCATCCGGTCAACCGCATCGTCGAGCTGGGTCGGATCGCGCACTAGGAAGGACAGGCGCCCGCCCTGGGTCGAGATGTCGCTGATCCCGATTCTGGGGGCCCGGCGAAGGTCGGTGATGACCTCTTCTTCCTTGGCGGCGAGGCGCTGCTTGGTGGCGTCGGCAAGATCGGCCTCGAGCAGCAGCTGGCTACCGCCGGCGAGGTCGAGCCCGAGGTTGATCTGGCTGCGCGGCACGTAGCTGGGCCAGGTCGCGACCTCAGCCTTGGGGAAGAGGCTGGGAATCGAGAAAATGATCCCGAACGCGATCACTGCCCAGATCGACCAGATCCTCCATCGCGAATAGTCGAGCATCAGTCGTTGGCCGGCTTGGTCTTGGGTTTGACCACGGTGCTGATCGTCGACTTGATTACGCGGATACGGGTGTTGGGGGCGATCTCAACTTCGGCCTCGTCGTCGGTGACCTTGGTCACGCGCCCGCGGATCCCGCCGCCGGTGATGATTTCGTCACCCTTCTTGACCGCTGCCAGCTCGGCGCGATGCTCCTTGGCCCGCTTCGACTGGGGGCGAAAGACCAGCACCCAGAAGATCAGGAACAGCGCGATCGGCAGGAACAAGGTGTTGAAGAAGGCGGCCATGCCCGACGGGGCGGCGCCAGCGGCGGCAAGCGCCAGTTGAAGCGAAGCGATGGACATGATGTGAAAACTAATCCTTTCGAAGGCGCTTCCTCCAGCCGCGAAGGCTGAAGATGGTCGGGGCGACAGGATTCGAACCTGCGACCCCCACACCCCCAGTGTGATGCGCTACCAGGCTGCGCTACGCCCCGACCAAGGCCGCTTTGGCGATCGATGAGACATCGGTCTAAGCGGTGACGGCGCATCTAGTGGCGCGTATCGGGCATGGCAAGTCGGGGATGGCATTTGGCGCGGCGGCGGAAGCGGAAGTTCAGGTGGCGCAGCTGGCGCGGCGTCGCACTGGCGCTGGCGGCGATTCCCGGCCTCTACCTGCTCGCGGCGCTCATCGGCGGGCTCATCCCGATCAATCGCGGCTGGGTCGAGCCCGACCGGGGCATCACCATCTATATCGCCGACAATGGCATTCATGCCGATCTGGTCCTTCCAGTCAGCGCTGGCAGTCTCGACTGGGCGCCGCTGGTGCCGCGGTCCGATTTCGCCAGACCGCCGGTCGGCGCGGCCTACGTCGCCTTCGGAGCGGGCGAGCGCCGCGTCTATCTCGACACGCCGACCTGGGCCGACCTCACCCCGCGCACCGCCTGGGCCGGGATTGCCGGGGGCGACCGCGTGATGCACGTCGAATATGTCGCTGACCCGACCTGGACCGCGCGCGAAATTCGCGTCACGCCCGAGCAATATCGCCGCCTGTGGGCCGCGGTCCGCGTCTCCTTCGATCTCGATTCGCGGGGGCGTCCGCAAAAGATCGATCACCCCGGCTACGGCCCCGCCGACGCTTTCTACGAAGGCGTCGGCCCTGCGAACGCGATCAACACCTGCAACCAGTGGCTCGCCACCCGCCTGCGCCTCGCCGGAGTGAAAGCGCCGCTGTGGAGCCCGTTCGTCGAGGGACTGGTATGGCGCTATCGTGAGGCGGGCGAAAACCAGTCCCAAAGTCGCTCCTCCTGAGCTTGTCGAAGGGCATTCTTCGATGAGCTCAGGACGAGCGAATTCAGACTACAGCACATACCTCGATAGATCCGTGTCGCGCGCAATCCCGGCGAGCTGCCCCTCCACGAACGCCGCGTCGATCACCAACGTCTCGCCGCCACGATCCTCGGCGGTGAAGCTGACCTCCTCGAGCAATTTTTCCATCACCGTCGACAGCCGGCGCGCGCCGATATTCTCGAGGCTCTGGTTCACTTCCGCCGCGATCCGCGCCAAGGCCGCGATGCCGTCGTCGGCAAACTCGATCGTGACGTCCTCGGTCTTGAGCAGCGCGCGATATTGTTCGGTCAGACTGGCGCGAGTCGACGACAGGATGCGGACGAAATCCGCCTCGGTCAGCGCCGCCAGCTCGACCCGGATCGGCAGCCGCCCCTGAAGTTCGGGCAGCAGATCGGCGGGCTTGGCGACATGGAACGCGCCCGAGGCGATAAACAGGATGTGGTCGGTCTTGATCGGCCCATATTTGGTCGCGACCGTCGTCCCCTCGATCAGCGGCAGCAGGTCGCGCTGCACGCCTTCGCGGCTGACCGATCCGCCGCGCACCTCACTGACCGCAATTTTGTCGATCTCGTCGAGGAAAACGATGCCATTGGCCTCGGCGTCGGCCAGGGCAACACGGTTTACGTCGTCGCCATCGACGCGCTTGTCGGCCTCCTCCTCGGCCAGCTTGGCGAAGGCGTCGGGCACCTTCAGCTTGCGGCGTTTCTTGGGCGCCCCGCCGCCGATCTTGGACATCATTTCGGAAAGGTTGATCATGCCTACGCCATTTCCCGGCATGTCGAACGGCATTTGCGGCGCCTCGCTGACCTCGATCTCGATCTCGGCCTCGTTCAGCGACCCGTCGGCATAACGCGCCTTGAAGCTGTCGCGGGTGGCGACGCTGGATCCCTTGCCGGTCAGCGCGTCGAGCAGGCGCTCCATCGCCGCCTCGTCGGCCAGATCCTTGACCTTGATCCGGCGGCGCTCCTTTTCCAGCCGCACCGCTTCCTCGACCAGATCGCGCGCAATCTGCTCGACGTCGCGGCCGACATAGCCGACCTCGGTAAACTTGGTCGCCTCGACCTTGACGAACGGCGCGTCGGCCAATTTCGCCAGCCGCCGCGAAATCTCGGTCTTGCCGCAGCCGGTCGGCCCGATCATCAGGATGTTCTTGGGGGTCACTTCCTCGCGCAGTTCGGGGGTCAGCTTCTGCCGCCGCCAGCGATTGCGCATCGCCACCGCGACCGCTTTCTTGGCCTCGGTTTGGCCGACGATATGCTCATCAAGCGCGGCGACGATCGCCTTGGGGGTGAGATTGTCGTTCATTCCGCTCCGCTCTTCCGTGTTGTCGCAAGATTGGGCGCGCGAACCCGGAATCAAGCGGCGCAGCGAAAACCGGCGTTGAAGCGGCGGTGCGATTCGATGATCCGCGCGATATCCGCCGGATCGGGAGTCGTGTCCCACTCGTCGCGTTCGAAAGTCCCGCCGAGCAGGATTCCGTCGGCCCGCGGGAACATATAGCCAGCCTCGCCCGCATAAGCGTAGCGCACTTCGGGCTGGGGCAGCAGGATCGCGAATTGGCCGCGCACCGGGATCAGTTCCTCGTCGCCAAGCAAGGCGCGCGACCCCAGGCCGGTGCAGTTGAAGATCAATCGTCTCGGTCAAGGCGGCGAAGCTGGCAGCGGTCGGCGAATTCGCGCCGCTGAAGCCTGCCCCCGGCAATCTGGAAGTCGCGCGTCAACTGGCGCAGATAGCGGCCGGTTTCGACATACATCGTGTCGAAGCGCGATGACATCCTCCAGAGGGAAAGGATGTGTCACGGCGAGCGACCGTCGGCCGTGCGGATAGTAGGCATCCATCCAGTCGGATCGCAGCACCGGCTTGTCCGACTCCTCGTAGGTCGGCAGCCAACGAATGCCGTAATCGTCGCCGACCATGATCTGGAAGCGCCGCCAGCTATAATCCATCGCCGCCATGAACTGGCGCCGCCATTCGGGTGTCACCGCTTCCTCGCTATAATGGCCGAACGGCGAAATCTGCCCGCCGGCGATGTTGGACGTCGTGTGCGGCGGAAGTGCCTTGGCGTAGATGGTCGACCGTGAAGCCGGCTTCCTGCAGCAGCCGCGCTGTGGTCGAGAATCCCATCACCCCGCGCCCGATCACCGCCACCGGTCCCTGGTGACCCGGCAGACCGAGATCGACGGCCAGCTGCGAGCTTCCCCAGCTCAGCGTAATGCCGGCGCCGCCATGGCCGTAATTGTGAACCAAGCGCCTTGTCTTCCAACGCCTCGCGGCGAACGACGAAGCCCGATGCGCGATAGGGCCGGAGCCCGGCGACGGTGCGGATCACTGCGCGGTCGGATCGGCCAGCACCCGCGCCAGCGGCGAACAGTGGCGGATATGCCGCGAGGCTTGGGCATTGTCGCGCAGGCCGGGAGCATCAGGCCGCCGCCGGCAAGCGCCGAGGCCTTGAGGATGCTGCGGCGATCGAGCGCGATTGTCACGCCCGCAGCCTAGCGAATCAACCCGCGCTGTCGACCGTCGATCCACCAACTTCTTCCACCGTCAGCCGGTCGTTGGTGAACACGCATACTTCGGCGGCGATGGCCATCGCGCGGCGGGCGAGTTTCTCGGGGTCGGGTTCGTAATCGGCCAGGGCTTTCGCGGCAGCCAGCGCATAATTGCCGCCGCTGCCGATCGCCGCAATCGCATTGCCGTCATTGCCCTCGGGCTCGAGCACGTCGCCATTGCCGGTCAGGATCAGCATCACCTCGGCATCGGCGACGATCATCATCGCCTCAAGATTGCGGAGATATTTGTCGGTCCGCCAATCCTTGGCCAATTCGACCGCGGCGCGCAGCAATTGGCCGCGCGAGGCCTCCAGTTTCTTTTCGAGGCGCTCGAACAGGGTGAAGGCATCGGCGGTCGCACCGGCGAAGCCGCCGATTACCGTCCCGTCCTTGCCCAGTCGCCGCACCTTTTTGGCGTTGGGCTTGATCACCGTATTGCCGAGACTGACCTGCCCATCGCCCGCAATCACCGTCTTGCCACCAACCTTGACCCCGAGGATCGTCGTCCCGTGCCAGCTTTCCATGCCTGCTCCCGCTTCCATCAGGCCGGGGATGTGGGAAGGGGGGACAGGCGACGCAAGAAGGCGAGTGCATCGGACAGCGCCGGGGTCGATCCGCGAAACGCCGGGCTGAGCGACTTGATCGTATCGGTATGGCTTTTGCCAGGATAGAGTTTCAACTCCACCGGGGCACCGAGGGCCGTGAGTTTGGCCGCGAGTTTCTTGCTGTTGTAGGGGCGCACCACCGTGTCGGCGGTGCCGTGCATCAGCAGCATCGGCGGGGCGTCTCCGCGCGCGAAGCTGATCGGCTGGGTCTCAAGCGGTCGCGGCCATCCCCCGAGCGCGTCCCGCCCGCGCTGCTCGGTGAAGGGATAGAAATCGTATGGGCCGGACAGCAAGGCCGCGCCACGGACGACCGCCGGGTCGACCCCGATGCTGGTCAGGAATCGCGTATCGAGCGCGAGCGTCGCGGCGATGTAAGCGCCCGCCGAATGGCCCGACAAGGCGATTCGCGCAGGGTCGCCGCCGTGGTGAGCGATGTTGTCGCGGACCCATTTCACCGCAAGCGCGCCATCCTGGACGAAGGTCGGAAAGCGCACTTCGGGAACCAGCCGGTAATCGGCCACCACCGCGACGAACCCCTGCGCTGCAAAAGCACGGCCGGCGAACGCATAGTCGCCGCGACTGCCATCGACCCAGCCGCCGCCGTAGAAGAAGATCACCACCGGGAGGCTGGCCCCCGCCGCGACCTTGTCCGGCACATAAACGTCGAGCCTCTGCCTCGGGTCCGCCCCGTAAGCCGCGCCCCGAACCGCGGTCCGTACGCCGCCATCGCCGGTAAGCTTGCTGACTCCGTTGAGCAGTCCGGCGGGCGAGCAACCGACAAGCGCCAGTCCGGCGCCGCCAAGTAATAGGGTTCGACGGGCGAGTCTGGTCATTGCGGCTCAATGCCTCGCGGGCCGCGACGGGTCCATCCTACCCGATCAGGCGCCCCAACCAGCCCCGCCGCGCGCGTTTCACCGCATCGGCGTCGCGCGCCTCGCAGCGCTCGACGATCCCGATCGCATCCGCGCATCCGGCCGTTGGCCTCGTCGAGCTTGCCAGTCTGGGCGTCGGCGAAGGCGACCCAGTCGCCGACCGTTAGTCCGTCGGGCAGCGGCGCGGGGACCACCCCGCTGCGCCACTCATTGGGCAACAACGCGGCGCAGCCGGCACCGCTCATCGTCACGATAGGCCGCCCGCCGGCACAGCCCGCCAAGGCCGGCATCGCGCACAGCAGGATCAATCCGGACATCGGCACCTTGGGCATGGCGAATCTCCTGTTCGTTGGCTCGGGTAAGGTCGGACGATTGCGCCTCGCGCTGGGCGGCGGCGCCGACCGTCGCGACGGCATCCTTGCCGCTTTGTCCGGCGGATCGGGCGGTCTCCTCACCGAGCCGGGCACGCGCGCTGTCGTGCGATAATTTGCGACATGTCGCGGGGCCGGCGAACGCGACGATCAGGACAATCACGGCCAGAGCGATCCACGGCGCGAACCGGCGGGCGAGGTCAGCGAGGATCATCACTATCCTCCTCCCCGCCAGCAGCCTCGAAACTGGCGCCGAAGGCACTTCCCTTGACGCTTCGCCGATTGATGGCGAGCCCGAGGCTGAGCAGCACCGCGCCGATGATCGCCAGCAGCCCGTAATTGCTGGTGGCAAGCGCGCGGACCACTTCCATCCGGACGCTCGCGTCGCTCGTTGCGAAACTCACCAGCAGGGTCACTAGCCAGATCGAGAAGCCGGTCAGCACGGCGGCCCCGGCAATCGAGGCGATCAGTGCGACCAGCGCCCGCCAGTCGCGTGGCGGCCAGTTCGGCGCGCTCATCACTTAGCCATCCATGCGCGGAAGGTCGCAAAAGTCGCACTACGTCCCCTATGCATTGTGGTCACCGATGCGGTTAGCAAGCCAGCCATAGAGGAACGCTTCATTGGCCGGTCGCCGCTCGGCCAGGCGGAGGTAGCGTTCGCCCTGCAGGGCTTCCAACGCGCGCATCAGCACGGTTTCACCGCTGGACGTGCCCCGCGCCCTGAGGAAGGCGTCAAGCGCTGCCAGCGTGGTCGCGCCGATCCGGCCATCGGGTACCAGGTCGGGATAGTCGCGCCCGCTGCGGTTGAGCGCAGTCAGCGCTCGCTGAAGGAAAGTGGCGGCGACGGCGGGGCCCATGTTGGCGCCGGTGTCGAACAATTCCGCCGCCAGCCGCGGTGAGCGCAGGGCGACCTGGTCGAAGCATGGCCGGAGCCAGTAGAGACGACGATATATGACTTCTGCCTCGCGTCGTGGCAGGTCACGCATGTGACCGCGATAGCCCTGCGCCCGCGCCACCGCCTTGGTAATCCCGAAATTGGTCGCCCCGCCGCGATCGGCGGGGTGATTGACGTAGCCGCCCTCGCGATCGATCAGGGCGTCGATCAACTGCCCGATGTCATATTCGCTTCCCGATTGTTCCAGCATGCCACCCTCCGAATTCGCTGTAAATAACCGGATAGGTTTGTTGTAGGACAGTAAATTCGTCCGTTGGTGGTTGCGGATGGCGGATTCGACGCTAGGCTGGGCCGATGATCAGCATCCCCCGTCTGGCGCTCGCCGCCTTGTGCCTCACCGCCGCCGCGCCCGCATCGGCCGCCCTCACCCCCGCCGAGACGCGCATGGTCCGCACCGTCGATGCCGAGCAGGCACGGCAGCTGGCCCTGCTCGAGAAACTGGTCAACCAGAACAGCGGGACGCTCAATTCGGCGGGCGTGAAGGCGGTCGGCGACATGATGCGCGCCGAACTGGAACCGCTCGGCTTCAGAGGTCGAGTGGATCGACATGAGAGCGGCCAACCGCGCCGGGCATATCGTTGCGCGCAAATCCGGGCGCGGACAAGAAGCTGCTGCTGATCGGCCATCTCGACACGGTGTTCGAGCCCGACAGTCCGTTCCAGCGCTGGACCCGCAAGGGGGATCAGGGCGAAGGCCCCGGCGCGGGCGACGACAAGGGCGGGATGGTGGTCATGCTCGCCGCCTTGCGCGCGATGCAGGCGGCCGGGACGCTCAAGAATGCCGACATCACCGTCTTCCTGACCGGCGACGAGGAGGATAGCGGGCCGGATCGCGATCAGCCGCGCGCGCGACCTGATCGAGGCAGGCAAGCGAGGCCGACGTCGCGCTCGATTTCGAAGGGCTGGTCCGCGATGACGGAAAGACATGGGCTCGGTCGCGCGGCGCAGCGTCGGACAGCTGGACGCTGACCGTCACCGCGCGCGGCGGCCATTCGAGCGGCATTTTCGGCCCCGGCGCGGGCAATGGCGCGATCTACGAGACTGGCGCGGATCGTCGACACCTTCCGCCCCGAATTGCGCGAGCCCAACCTGACCTTCAACGTCGGGCTGATCGGCGGCGGCGACGCCGCGACACTCGATGCTCGGCAGGGATGCGGGTCGCGGCCACCGGCAAGACCAACATCATCGCCTCGACCGCGATCGCGCGGGGCGATTTGCGCGCGCTTTCGCCCGACGCAGATCGCGCGCACCAAGGCGAAGATGCAGTCGATCGTCGCCCAGTCGCTGCCCGGCGCGAGCGCGCGCATCGAGTTCGATCCTGACGGTTATCCGCCAATGGCGCCGACGGCGGGTAATCGCGCCGCTGTTCGGCGCGCTTCAGCCGCCAATCGCGACCTCGGCCTGCCTGAGATGGGGGCGCTCGATCCGCTCAAGCGCGGCGCGGGCGACATCAGCTTCGTCGCCGCCGACGTCGATGCGCTGGCCGGGCTCGGCCCGCATTCGACCGGCGACCATGCCCCGGGCGAAGCGGTCGATATTCCCTCGATCTGGACGCAGGCCAAGCGCGCCGCGATCCTGATGAGTCGGCTCGCCGCCCAAAGGCCATCCGGGAAACGCTGACCGTTCCGTAACGTCAACTGTTGCCGGTGCGCGTCACTCGCGCGCGAAGCACGCCCCTGCTGCCCGCATTGCCTTGTCTTCGTGCACGCCTCGGCCTTAGTCTCCGACGCAACGGGCCGCGACCAGATGGCTCGATTGGGGAGGATGTCCATGACCTACCGCACGCTGCGCACTGCGCTCGTTGCCGCCACTGCACTGACGTTTATCGCCGCGCCCGCTGCGGCCCAGCAGATCGATCGCATCGTCGCGTTCGGCGACAGCTATGCCGACGACGATAATTTCTTCCAGCTGGCGGGGATCAACCCGCTGACCGGAACGTCCGGGGTTTACACCAGTGGCCGCTTCTCAGGCGGGACCAATTATATCGATACTTTGGGCCAGATCCTGGCAGTACCGATCGACAATTTCGCAATCGGCGGCGCGCGCGCCGACAACAGCAACCAGAATAATCCGTTCAACTGGGGCTTCACCTATGAAGTCGACCAGTTCCTCAACGTCGGCGCCCAGTCGGCGATCTTCCCCGCGACCAGCAGCTTTGCCGAAGGCGATTTGCTAGCGGTGTCGATCGGCGGCAACGATGCCCGCAATTACCAGCTGACCGGTGGCACGCTGGCCGGCGCACCGGCAGCGGCGACCGTCGCCGCAGGCTTCGCCACCGGCAATCTTAATCGGCTGGTCGCGGCCGGCGCGCCAACCATCAGCTTCCTCGCCGGCGACACCGGCCGGCTTCCGGAAATCGCCGGCAACCTCGCCGCGCAGGGGGTCCGCAGCAGCTTCTCGACCACCTTCAACACCGCGATGCAATCGACGCTCTCAAGCTATGCCGCCAACGGCGTGATCGTCCACTATCTCGATCTTAATCGCGTGCTCGACAATATCGCGGCCGACCGGTTCGCTTATGGCCTCACGAACGGCCTGGTTTGCCCGGCGCTGCCGAACCCAACCTGCGTGATCAATTCGACCGGCTATCTCTTCTACGCCGATCAACTGCACCTGACTTCCGACGGTTTCGCCATCGTCGCCCGTTACGTCGCGGCGCAACTTGATGCGCCGCTGACATTGCAGGCGCCGAGCGAGGCCGGCATGAATGTCGGCCAGCAGTTCGGCCGCACCCTGACCGGGCGGCTCGATCTCGGCGCCCCGCGCGACGGCGACATGCCCGAAGGCGTCTCGGCTTTCATCGTCGGCGACGCTTATTCGCGCACCATCGACGGCAGTCGCGGCAACCAGCCGTTCGACAGCGACACGGTGGGGGTGACGGTCGGTGCCGAATATGGCTTCGGCAGCGGCGTGGTCGGCGTGGCCGCCAATTACAGCAAACCGAAGAGCGATTTCGCTACCGGCGCGGCCAATGTGGACTCGGACTCGATCCAGCTTGGTGCCTATGGCGGGTTCGGCATCGGCGGAGCGTTCGTCCAGGGTTATGCCGGCTACGGCTGGGACAATCATGACATCGATCGCCGCGGCGTGGTCGAGAATATGTCCGCCTCGCCGGACGGCAGCCACTGGGTCGCGGGTGCCAAGGCCGGCTATCTGATGGGCCTCGGCGATGTCCGCCTCGGCCCCGTGGTCGGGCTCGATTACGCCCGGGTGAAGGTCGACGGCTATACCGAAAGCGGTGATCCCGCGCTGACCCTCAACGTCGGTTCGACCGGCTACAACAGCCTGCGCGGCAACGCCGGGCTCGAAGTGCGCGGCGACTTCGCCGGCGGCGGCATCCAGTTCCGTCCGTTCCTTGCGCTGGTGGCGGAAAAGGAATTGTCGGGCGGCGACCGCGACGTCAACTTCGCGCAGACTTCGGCACCGACGATCGTCAACAATTTCGAGTTCGAGAATGTGTCGCGCAAGATCTACGGTCGCGGCACGGTCGGTGCCTCGGCGCGGATCTTCACCGGCATTCACCTCGATGCCGGAATCTCGATGACCGCGGGCAAGGACCAGGGCAACGAGACCTCGGGCCATTTCGGGCTCAAGGCCAGCTTCTAGCCCGACTTCAACAGAGATGATCGTTCCGGCTCCGTCTTGACAGGCGGGCCGGATCGGCATTTCCTCCATCCCGGACCTGGCTAGAGCCGGGCGGGGGGAGGGGATCATGGACACTGATGCCGCAAAGACGCCGATCCATCTATGGATCGTCGGAGTCGTCGCCTTGCTGTGGAACGGCTTCGGCTGCTTCGACTACTTCATGACCCGCACGCGAGGGTCAGCCTATATCGAATTGATGATGCATACCGCCGACGGCGAAGCCATCGTTGCTTATATCAACGCCTTCCCGATCTGGGCGGCGGCCGGCTGGGGGCTCGGCGTGTGGGGCGGGCTGGCCGGCGCGATCCTGCTGCTGATGCGGCACCGTTGGGCGGTGCCGGTGCTGCTCGCCTCGCTGGTCGGCGCGGTCGTCGGCATCGTCTATCAGATGGCTAATCCGTCAGGCATCCCCGAACTCTCGATGGGGATCAATTCGGTCATGCCCTACGTGATCATCGCTATTTCGATCGGCTTGTTCGTTTACGCCCGGGCGATGCGGATGAAGGGCGTACTGCGCTAGGCCTTATCGCCGCCGAATAAACGCTCGCACGTCCGCGGTCAGTTTCGACCGATCCTGGTCGCGGACGTACATCATGTGGCCCGACTGGTAATAATGATATTCGACCCGGTCCTGCGGGATGCCGCTGCGTGACAGCGCATATTCGGCGGCAAAGAAGGGCGTGGCGAAGTCATAATAGCCCTGCCCGACGAAGATCTTGAGCCCCGAATTTTCACGCAGTGCGGTACCCAGATAGGGGGTCAAGTTGAGATAGGCGTTGGCATCGCGCCCGCCGTCGATCCGCCAGTCCCAGTCGCGCCCCAGCCCGCCGATAGAGACATATTCGCGGTCGGTGACGAAGCCGAGTGTACCGCGCGACCAAGCGTTGATCGCCGCGGTGTAACCGGCGTCGATGCCGTAGAAGCTGGGGTCATTGTCGTAATTCTCCCCCGCACTGTCATAGTCCTTGCCGGTATAGCGCGCATCGAGGCGACCGATGGAAAGGCCCCGATCTCGCAGCAACTGCTTGTAGAAACGGTCGGGCGAGACACGCAGGTCGGCCTGGTCGAGATAGGTCTCGCTGAGCCCAGTAAAACGCGCCAGCTGGCGGCGGATCGCCGCCCGCTCCTCGCCTTGAAGCTTCTGCCCCTTCAACAGTGCCGTTGCATAAGGGCCAATGGCCCAGGCGCGCGCCTCGTCGAGGAACGGCTCGAGCGGCCCAGCGGGCGCTTTGCCGTGATAATGCGCTGCGGCGGCCATCGACGGCAGCGTCGTGATGAAGCTCAGCTCATTCCCGGCGCGGTCGGCGCCCGCGCCAAAGTCGAGAATCGTCGAGATCAGGATCACGCCGTTCAAGGCAACATCGTTGTAGGTGGCGTTGGCCAGCTGGTTGACCACCGCCGCGCTGCGCGAGGTGCCATAGCTTTCACCGCCGAGATATTTGGGGCTGTTCCAGCGGCCATTGTCGCCGATCCAGCGGCGGATGACTTCGGCGACCGCCTTGGCGTCCGCGGTGACCCCGTAAAATTCCTTGCCCTCGGTCTTGCCCAGGAGTCGGCTGAAGCCCGTCCCCGGCGGGTCGATAAACACCAGATCGGTGACGTCGAGCAGCGAATCCGGATTGTCGAGCAAGGGATAAGGCGGGGCGCCGTCATCGGTGCCGTTGGACGGGATCGCGACCCGCTTCGGCCCGAACGCGCCCATCTGCAGCCACACCGACCCCGAGCCGGGACCGCCGTTGAACAGGAAGGTCACCGGGCGGTTCGGGTCGCGCGGTTCCTTGACGTAAGCGGTGGTGACCACCGCCGCCTTGGGAGTGCCGTCCTCGGCCTTGATGATGGTTTCGCCGATGGTCGCCGAATAAGTGATCCGCTGACCGCCGAAGGTGCCCGACAGCCGCGTCGTCCGTTTCTGCGGGATCACGGGTTCGGGCGGCTTGGGCGCTTCGACCTTTGCTGGCGGCGACGCAGGGGCCGCCGCCGGTTGTGCCGATACCGACGCGGCAACCAGCGCCGTACCCAGCCCAATCACCCCAGTCCGCCGCATGTCCGTCTCCCTTGTTCGCTGCCATCATGACGATGGGCACCCGCGAAGCAAGCTACGGTTTCGACCAACGGGACGAAGAGCGTCAGATTGCGGAGGCGATCCGGTTCTGGGGCCCGAACATCTGCGGCATCGCCAGCGCATCAAAGCCATAGGGGTCAGGCCGGAACACCACCCCTCCGGGCCCCGCCGCAACGGTCAGATAGGTCATGTAGATCGGCACTGGCCGCGGTAGCGGAATGATCTGCTCGGGGACCTGGCTGCGGCTCGGGCATACGGCCGAACACCCACGACCCGAAACGGCGATAGTCCTCCAGCCGGACGCAGCCGTTGCTGATCCAGCGGTCGCCAGCGAACTTCTCCTTGAGGGGAGTGTCGTGGAGGTAGATGCCGAAATCGTTGGGCATTTCAAACTTCATTGCGCCCATTGAATTCCACGGCCCCGGCTGCTGACGAACCATGAAGGTGGGCAGTTTCTTGTTGGCCGCCACCGCGCGCCAGTTGATGGTCTTGGGATCGACTGGTTGGCGATTGGGACCCCAGTCGGACATTACCTCATAATGAAATTGGTCGAAGTAACCGACCCCCATTTCCTTGACCTTGGCGGCAGTCAGGCTCTTCACGAGCTCGGGCGGCACGTGCCAATAGGGATTGGCCTTGGCGTTGCGCATCAGCACCGCCATCATTGGCGTCTTAGTCTTGGCCGAGCCGACGATCACGCGCATCGAATCGACCCGCCGGTCGCGGTCGAAGAGGTAGGTTTCGGCGGCACCCGAATCGACCACCACGTAGCGGTCGAAGGTGCGGATCGCGGGCAGGCGATAGGCGCGTTCCATGTTGATCGCGATACGCCGCGCATAATGGACCGAGCCGCGGTTCAGCGACGCGATCGTCGCCTTGCCGGCGATGCCGTCGCCGGGGCCGAGGCCATGGACCTGCTGATAGGCGGCGACGCGGGCGAAGAGCTGATCGTCAAAGCCGCCGCTCGGGTTGAGCCCGAGACGCGTGCGCAGCGCGGCGACGCGCTTGCCGGTCGATCCGCGCTTCAACGCCGCGCCGGCGGGAATCTTGGTCTGGGGAAGCGAGCCCCATTGCGCCTGATATTGTTGCAGCCCGCGGGCGAGATCGAGGAACATCGGGTTGGGTGCGCCCTGGCGGCCACCGCCGTCGCCGCTAAACATCCGTGCCAGCCAGTTCTGGGGCCGCTGCCGCTTGCGCGCGACGGTCGACATCTGCGGGTCGACATAGACGAAATCGATCCCCTGGCGCACCGCGCGCGGCACCGCCACCGGTTCGTCGCCGCGATACTGCGCGGGCGAAGGCGTCGTGGCGACCAAGGCGATGGCGCCAAGGATGATCGAAAATTTGATGCGCATGACAATCGCACCGTTCGCACGGTGCTTCCCCAAGGAATGAATCGCTAGGGTAACTCCCTGGAACCGAGAGGGTTGCCCCGGGCTGAACGGGAGAGGGTTGTGGCTATCCCCGCTTCCCACCCCACTTCCGCGTCGTCTTCCCGAACCCCGCCCGCCTCGTCCCCGCCTTGCCCTGCGTCGAATTGCCGACTCGGCCGTGGCGCCCGCCGCTCTTGCACAGGAATGCCGAGATCGTCTTCCTCGAGCCGGCGGATCTCGTCGCGCAGCCGCCCGGCTTCCTCGAACTCGAGGTCGGCGGCGGCTTTGCGCATGCGCGCCTCGAGATCGCCGATGTAGGCCTTGAGGTTGTGCCCGACGAGGTGCGGCCGCTCGTCGTCGCCGGTCTCGACCAGCACCCCGTCGCGCATGGTCACGTCGCTCATGATGTCGTTGATGTGGCTCTTGATCGATGTCGGGGTGATGCCGTGCTCGTCGTTGTAGGCGAGCTGCTTCTCGCGCCGACGGTCGGTTTCGTTGAGCGCGCGCTCCATGCTGCCGGTGATGCGGTCGGCATAGAGGATCACGCGCCCGTCGACGTTGCGCGCGGCGCGGCCGATGGTCTGGATCAGCGACGTTTCGCGAGCGCAGGAAGCCTTCCTTGTCGGCATCGAGGATCGCGACCAGCCCGCATTCGGGAATGTCGAGCCCCTCGCGCAGCAGGTTGATCCCGACCAGCACGTCGTAGACCCCGAGCCGGAGGTCGCGGATCAGCTCGATCCGTTCCAGCGTCTCGACGTCGCTGTGCATGTAGCGGACCCTGAGGCCCGCTTCGTGCAGATATTCGGTCAGATCCTCGGCCATGCGCTTGGTCAGAGTCGTGACCAGCGTGCGATAGCCCTGCGCCGCGACCTTCTTGGCCTCGTGGACCAGATCGTCGACCTGGTCCTCGACCGGCTTGATCTCGACCGGCGGGTCGATCAGCCCGGTCGGGCGGATGACCTGCTCGGAGAACACGCCGCCGGTCTCGTTCATTTCCCACGGTCCCGGGGTCGCGGAGACGAACATCGTCTGCGGGCGCATCGCATCCCATTCGTTGAAGCGCAGCGGGCGATTGTCGATGCAGCTCGGCAGGCGGAAGCCATATTCGGCAAGCGTGATCTTGCGCCGGTGATCGCCCTTGGCCATCGCCCCGATCTGCGGCACCGTCTGGTGGCTTTCGTCGACGAACAGCAAGGCATTGTCGGGCAGATATTCGAACAGGGTCGGCGGCGGCTCGCCCGGCAGGCGGCCGGTCAGGAAGCGCGAGTAATTCTCGATCCCCGCGCAGCTCCCGGTCGCGGCGATCATCTCGAGGTCGAAATTGGTCCGCTGCTCGAGCCGCTGCAGCTCGAGCAATTTGCCCTTCCGCCTCCAGTTCCTTCAACCGCTCGGCAAGCTCGTGGCGGATCGCCTCGCTCGCCTGCTTGAGCGTCGGCCCCGGCGTGACATAGTGCGAATTGGCGTAGACCCGGACGCTGTCGAGCGTGGCGCTCTTCTTGCCGGTCAGCGGATCGAATTCGACGATCTCCTCGATCTCGTCGCCGAAGAAGGAAATGCGCCACGCGCTATCCTCATAATGCGACGGAAAGATTTCGAGATTGTCGCCCTTCACCCGGAAATTGCCGCGCGCGAAGGCGGCGTCGTTGCGCTTGTACTGCAGCGCGACCAGCTTGCGGATGATCTCGCGCTGGTCGGCGCTCTGGCCCTTCTTCAAATCGAAGATCATCGCCGAATAGGTCTCGACCGAGCCGATGCCGTAGAGGCACGAGACCGAGGCGACGATGATCACGTCGTCGCGCTCGAGCAATGACCGCGTGCGCCGAATGCCGCATCCGGTCGATCGCCTCGTTCACCGAGCTTTCCTTCTCGATGTAGGTGTCGGATGCGCGGGACGTAGGCCTCGGGCTGGTAATAATCGTAATAGCTGACGAAGAATTCGACCGCATTGTCGGGGAAGAAGCTCTTGAATCTCGCCGTAGAGCTGCGCCGCGAGGATCTTGTTCGGCGCCAGGATCAGCGCCGGGCGCTGGGTCTCCTCGATCACCTTGCGCCATGGTGAAGGTCTTGCCCGACTGCCGGTGACGCCGAGCAGCACCTGGCTGACTTCGCCACTGCTCGCGCGATGCCCTCGACCAGTTCCTTGATCGCGGTCGGCTGGTCGCCTGCCGGCGAATAGTCCGACTTGAGCACTGAACTTGCGGCCGCCCTCGGCCTTGTCCGGGCGCGCCGGACGGTGCGGGACGAAGGTCTCGCCGGTCTCGGGCTCGGCGAGGATGGTGCGGATTTGAATTGCCATGCGATCGGCCATATGGTGTGCCCTGGTGGCGGTGCAATGCCCGCATTCGGGGGGAGCGATCAGATCGGCTATGTCACCATCGGCACCAACGAACTCGACCGAGCGCGATCCTATTACGCCGCATTGCTTGGCACGATCGGCGCAAAGGAGATGATGCGGATCGACGACGATACCGGCTTCACCATGTACGGCACCGGCATGGACCGGCCGGGATCGTGGTGCTCAAGCCATTCGACGGCGCTGCAGCTGACCCCGGCAACGGCAACATGATCGCCATTCCTTTCACCTCGACCGACAGGGTCGACGCGTTTCACGCCAGGGCGCTGGAACTTGGCGGCGCCGACGAGGGCACACCCGGTTATCGCGGCGACCCCGCTCACGGCTATTATTTCGCATATTTCCGCGACCCCGACGGTCACAAGTTTGCGGCTTTCAACGTACCGGGAATGGGGGCATGAGCCGCTTCCTTCTGGCGCCGCTAGCGATCCTGCTCGCGTCCTGTGCGACCGTCCCGCCGACGCAGCAATATGACCTCGTCATCCGCAACGGCACCATCGTCGACGGCAGCGGCGGCGCACCCTACGTCGGCGATGTCGGCGATCCCCGGCGACCGGATCGTCGCGGTCGCGCCGCGCCTGACTGGCTCCGCGCCGCGAACCATCGACGCGACCGGCCTGACTGTCGCGCCGGGCTTCATCAACATGCTCAGCTGGGCGACTGAAAGCCTGATCGAGGATGGCGCGGGCGAGAGCGACATTCGCCAGGGCGTCACGCTCGAAGTGATGGGCGAAGGCTGGTTCGATGGGCCCCTACAACGAGACCATGGTCCGGCTCGAGACAGAGCGGCAGGGCGACATCAAATATCCGATCGACTGGCGCACGCTGGGCCAATATTTGGCCAAGATGGAGAAGCGCGGGATCGCGCCCAACATCGCCAGCTTCGTCGGCGCGACCACGGTGCGCATCCACGCGCTGGGCGAGGGCGATGTCGACCCGACCCCTGCGCAGCTGGCGGACGATGCAAAACACTGGTCCGCTTCGCCATGAACGAAGGCGCGATGGGGGTCGGCAGCTCGCTGATCTACGCGCCCGGCCTTCTATGCCGAGACGCCCGAACTGATCGCGCTCGCCACCGCCTCGGCGCAATGCGGCGGCATGTACATCAGCCACATGCGCAACGAGAGCGACAATCTGCTCGAAGCGGTCGACGAACTGATTGCCATCGCCCGTGCCAGTCGGCGGCCCGGCCGAAATCTATCATCTCAAGCAGGCCGGCGCGGCAATTGGGACAAGCTCGACGCGGTCATCGCCCGGGTCGAGGCGGCGCGCGCCTCGGGCGTCCGGATCACCGCCGACATGTACAATTATGTCGCCGGCGCAACCGGGCTCGACGCGGCGATGCCGCCGTGGGTCCAGGCCGGCGGCTATGACGAATGGAAGAAACGGCTGCAGGATCCGGCGATCCGCGCCCGCGTGCTCAAGGAAATGCGCGCCCGGCCGGTCGGGCTGGGAAAGCCTCTACTGGCAGGCCGGAAGCGCCGACAAACTGATCCTGATCGGGTTCAAGAATCCGGCGCTCAAGCCGCTCACCGGCAAGACCCTGGCCGAGGTCGCGAAGATGCGCGGCACCAGCCCCGAGGACACCGCGATCGACCTCGTGATCGAGGACGGCAGCCGCGTCTCGACCGCCTACTTCCTGATGAACGAGGCCAATGTCGCGCGCCAGGTGGCACTGCCGTGGATGGCGTTCGACAGCGACGCCGAGGCGCAGGCGCCGCGCGGCGTTTTCCTGAAGTCGAGCGTCCACCCGCGCGCCTACGGCAATTTCGCGCGGCTGCTCGGCAAATATGTCCGCGACGAAAAGCGCGTCACTCTGCCCGAGGCGGTCCGCCGGCTGACCAGCTTTCCGGCCTCCAACCTCGGGATCAGGGACCGCGGGCTGCTTCGCGCCCGGAATGATGGCCGACATCGCCATGTTCGACGCCGCGACGATCGCCGACACCGCGACCTTCGACAAGCCGCAGCAATTTGCGGTCGGCATGCGCCACGTGCTGGTCAACGGGCAGGCCGGTGCTGCTCGACGGCGAGATGACCAAGGCGCGCCCGGGCCGCGCCGTCCACGGCCCCGGCAAGGACCGCTGCCCGCAGCGCTGAGATTGCGCGCGGCGCCATTGCCCCTATGCTGTGCGCGACCACTCAGGAGATTTTCATGCGCCTCGTTCCCCTCGCTTTGTTGGCCACGGCCACCCTCGGCCTCGCCGCCTGCGACCGCGGGCCCGAGGTCGACCTGACCAACGCCACCCCGGCCGAAGTCGCCAAGGCGATGAAGGACAGCGGCGCGACGCGGGCGATGGTGCGGCCGGGCAAATGGTCGTCGACCGTTGCCATATTGGAAATGAACAGCCCCGGCATGCCGCCCGAAATGCAGGCGATGATGAAAGAACGGATCGGCAAGCCGCAGACCGTCGAGGCGTGCCTGACCCCCGAGCAGGTCGACAATCCCGAGCGGATGCTGGGCCAGATTCCGGCCAGCTGCAAATATGACCGCTACACCATGGGCAACGGCAAGATGGACGGCAAATTGCGCTGCGACACCAATGGCATGAAGCAGGAAATGAGCGTCGCCGGTACCTATTCCGACGATTCGTACAGCCTGACCATCGAGAACAAGACCAGCGCCCCGGCGGGCATGGTCGCGGGCCAGCCGGCGGCCGCCATGTCGATGAAGATGAAGGTCGATTCCCGCCGCATCGGCGAATGCGACGGAACCGAAGCCAAGCCAGCAACGAAGGCCGGTTGACCGGTCCGCGATCGAGGGGGACTTTTTCAAAATGACCGCACGCCATATGATGCTCGCACTGTTGCTCGTGCCGCTTGCCGCTTGCGGCGGCGAGGCGCCCAAGCCGGCCGAGGAGGCCAAGGCCAAGCCCGACAGTTTTCCCGCCGGCGAGTGGGAAATCACCGCGCTGACCGAGACGCTCAAGCCCGCCGACCAGTTCGCCCCCGCCACCAAACATAAGGAAGGGGTGACCGAGACCGCCAAGGTCTGCTCGCCCGCCGGACCCCAGCCGTCGCCCGCCCTGTTCGCCGACAAGGGCGACAGCTGCACCGCCACCAGCGCTTATGCCAAGCGCGGGCGGATCAACACCTCCTACAATTGCCAGCGCCCCGGCCAGGGGCTGCTGACCCTGACCCTCGACGGCAAGTATGACGCCGACACGTTCGAGGTCGTGGTCGCCACCGGCACCTATTTCAAGGGCCAGGGCGATTATGTCCTGACCCAGCTGATCAAGGGCAAGCGCCTCGGCGACTGCCCTGCCGGGGCTGTTCCAGCCGCCGGCTAGGGCATCGCCCCGGTCTAGCGCGGCCAGTCCGGCTCGGGCGCGCCGCGCGTCTTCCACAACGAATAGACGATCCCGCTCGCGATCAGCGCCGCGGTCACCCCCAGGCTGAGCAACGGCGGGAACTTGTCCCCGCCAAGCACGAAGTCGGCGACGAAGATCTTGGCGCCGATGAACACCAGCACCGCGGCCAGCGCATATTTAAGGTAATGGAAGCGGTGGATCATCGCCGACAGCGCGAAATAGAGCGCGCGCAAGCCCGAGGATCGCCATGATGTTCGAGGTGTAGACGACGAAGGTGTCGGTGGTGATGGCGAAGATCGCCGGCACGCTGTCGACCGCGAACACCAGGTCGGCCAGGTTGATGACCACCAGCGCCAGGAACAAGGGCGTCGCGGCGCGGACCATCCTGCCGCGTCTTCTCGTCGGGCACCGCACGAAGAAATGCTGGGCGTGGAGTTCCTTCGTCACGCGCATGTGGCGACGAGATCCACCGCACGACCGGGTTGTTGCCGACGTCCATCGGCTTGTCGCCGGCGAAGAACATCTTGATCCCCGTCGCGATCAGGAACGCGGCGAAGATGTACAGCACCCAATAGGCCTCGGCGACCAACGCCGCGCCCGCCGCGATCATGATCCCGCGCAGCACGATCACCGCGATGATCCCCCACACCAGGGCGCGATACTGATATTTGGCGAGGTATCGCGAAGAAGCTGAAGATCAGGCTGATGACGAACACATTGTCGATCGACAGCGCCTTCTCGATGAAGAAACCGGTGTAATATTTCATCCCCAGATCGGCGCCGCGCTCGACCCAGATCCACGCCCCGAAGGCGATCGCGATGGCGATGTAGAAGGCGCTCAGCTTGAGTGATTCCGCGATCCCCATCTCGCGGTCTTCCTTGTGCCAGACGCCGAGGTCGAACGCGGTCAGTGCGGCGACCAGGCCGAGGAAGGACAGCCAGAACCAGGCGGGCGTGCCGAGCCAGTCGGCGGTAAGAAATTCCATTTGCAAGTCTCCGAAACGTTCGGCCGCGATCGGCCGGATGGCGCGGGTGCGACGGGGCCTGTCGCACCCGCGCCGCCCCGTCAGCCGTGCTGCGGGGTCCGCGGCGGCTGGGAATGGGTCAGCCGCTGCATCAGGTCCTTTGCGCGCAGCTTCAACTTCTTGAGCCGCATCAGTACGAAAGGTGAGGCGCCGCGGCGCCGCTGCTCGCGACGAAGCTGGTCATCGATCCGCTGGTGGGCGAGCATCAATCGGTACAAACGGTTGGACATCGGTCATTCCTCTTCAAAAGCGTTGCTTTCGATCGGAGTGCAATGCGCATGTCGGGAGGCAGGGGCCGCTCGAATCGCATCGGAAACTCCGATGCGGTCCGACATCACGATGCTTGAACAGCATCGCCAGAGGGGCCCGGTCCGCGACTTACCCAATGTCCGAAAATCAATCCGGTTGCAAGCGAAACGATCCTTGCGGCGCCGCGGCACCGGCCGTTGCGCAATCGCCACAGCCCCCTCTGCGGGGCCGATTTTTTTCATCCATTGTTAATTTTGTCTCTTGTGTTCCAAACGGGTTTAGACACAATATGCGGTGTTCCGGTGGGGGCCGCTCTCAATCTATTGTGGTTGGGGCTGAAGATGATTATCTTCGGCATGAGCCCGCGCGCGCCCTGTGGATATCGGGGACGGCGCGAGAATAAGCCCGCACCGGCGCGTGGAATTAGGCTAGGCTCGGGCCCATGGCACCGAGTCGAACATTTAGCGAACAGGCGGCCGTCGAGCCGTCCAGCGTACGGGGTGAGGACATGGATTTTCTGAGCGACAGCAAGGTCACCGAGGACGACGTCACCACGTCGCCGCCGACGCGCGACCAGCAAGACGATCGACGTCGCGGCGTTCGACATCGTCACCGACGAATCGCGCGATGCGCTGCTGACCGAATTCGGCAAGGACACGCTGCAGCGACCGCTATCTGCTGCCCGGCGAAACCTACCAGGACCTGTTCGCCCGCGTCGCCTCGGCCTATGCCGACGACCAGGCCCACGCCCAGCGCATCTACGACTATATCTCGAAGCTGTGGTTCATGCCCGCGACCCCGGTGCTGTCGAACGGCGGCACCGGGCGCGGCCTGCCGATCAGCTGCTATCTCAACTGCGTCAGCGACAGCCTCGACGGCATCGTCAACACCTGGAACGAGAATGTCTGGCTGGCGTCCAAGGGCGGCGGCATCGGCACCTATTGGGGCAGCGTGCGCGGCATCGGCGAGCCGGTCGGCCTCAACGGCAAGACCAGCGGCATCATCCCGTTCGTGCGCGTGATGGACAGCCTGACGCTGGCGATCAGCCAGGGCTCGCTGCGGCGCGGCTCGGCGGCGTTCTATCTCGACGTCTCCCACCCCGAGATCGAGGAATTCCTCGAGATCCGCAAGCCGTCGGGCGACTTCAACCGCAAGGCGCTTGAACCTGCACCACGGCGTGCTGATCACCGACGAATTCATGGAAGCGGTGCGCGCCGGCGCCGAGTTCGACCTGCAAGTCGCCCAAGGACGGCGAGGTGCGCGGCAAGGTCGATGCGCGCAGCCTGTTCCAGAAGCTGGTCGAGACCCGCCTCGCGACCGGCGAGCCCTACATCATCTTCATCGACCAGGTGAACCGCTCGATGCCCAAGCATCACCGCGACCTGGGCCTCAAGGTCTCGACCTCCAACCTGTGCTGCGAAATCACGCTGCCGACCGGCAACGACCATCTCGGCGACGATCGCACCGCGGTCTGCTGCCTGTCGTCGCTCAACCTCGAAACCTGGGACGAGTGGAACGGCGACAAGCTCTTCATCGAGGACGTCATGCGCTTCCTCGACAATGTCCTGCACGACTACATCGACCGCGCGCCCGACGAGATGGCGCGCGCCAAGTATAGCGCCGAGCGCGAGCGCTCGGTCGGCCTCGGCGTGATGGGCTTCCACAGCTTCCTCCAGGCGCGCGGCCTGCCGTTCGAAGGCGCGATGGCCAAGTCGTGGAACCTGAAGATCTTCAAGCATATCCGCGCCCAGGTCGACGAAGCGTCGATGATGCTGGCGCAGGAACGCGGCCCCTGCCCCGACGCCGCCGACATGGGCGTGATGGAGCGCTTCAGCTGCAAGATGGCGATCGCGCCGACCGCGTCGATCAGCATCATCTGCGGCGGCACCAGCGCCTGCATCGAGCCGATCCCGGCCAACATCTACACCCACAAGACGCTGTCGGGCAGCTTCTCGATCAAGAACCCGTATCTCGAGAAACTGCTGATCGAGAAAGCGAAGAACAGCGACGCGGTGTGGAACTCGATCCTCGAGCAGGGCGGCTCGGTCCAGCATCTCGACTTCCTCACCCCCGAGGAAAAGGACGTCTACAAGACCAGCTTCGAGATCGACCAGCGCTGGCTGATCGAGCTCGCCGCCGACCGCACGCCGTTCATCGACCAGGCGACAGTCGCTCAACCTGTTCATCCCCGCCGACGTCGACAAGTGGGACCTGCTGATGCTCCACTTCCGCGCGTGGGAACTGGGCATCAAGTCGCTCTATTACCTGCGCTCGAAATCGGTCCAGCGCGCCGGCTTCGCCGGCGGCGTCGAGGCCGACAACACCGCCGAACCGGCCAAGTATCGAGCTGCCGACCACCGACTATGACGAATGCCTGGCGTGCCAGTGATGGCGTGCCGGTCATCCGCTGAATCGGACTTGCCACCGTGCGCGCGGCGCGCAGCGGTCGGCGGCGAGCGCCGGCAGCGGACCGTCGGCACCGGCCGCTGGCACTCCCTCGACTGCGGTGATCGGGCCATGACCGCTCGCGCCGAACCTCGTCATGCTCGGCCTCGGCCTCATCGCCTTCGCGATCGGCATCGCCCTGCTCGTCCGCCGCGGCGGCAGCGAGCCCGCGCGTCAGGCTCGCCTGATCGCCGGCGACGATGGCGCTGGCGCTGGGCATCTTCGCTGGCGATCTTCGCCTTCGGCCTGCGCGGGGTGCGCTCATGACCCGCGCCCGCCTCCTCCCCGCGATCGCGCTCGCGCCCTGCTCTCGGCCTGTGCCGCGACCCAGACCGACGCCACCGTCGCCAGCGCCGCGACCACGCCCGGCTTCTGGCTCGGCGTGTGGCACGGTTTCATTTTCCCGGTCGCATTCGTCATCTCGTTGTTCGTGCCCGACGTCGCGATCTATGCCGTCCCCAACAACGGCGGCTGGTACGATTTCGGATATTTTGTCGGCATCGTGTTTCTCGGCGTCGGCGCCCGCAGTTCTAAGAGGAAGTAGCCATGTCCCTCCCCGAAGCCCGCAAGCACTACAAGCCCTTCGAATATCCCTGGGCGTACGAGTTCTGGAAGCGCCAGCAGCAGATCCACTGGATGCCCGAGGAAGTGCCGCTGGGCGAGGATTGCCGCGACTGGGCGCAGAAGCTCACCGATCACGAGCGCAACCTGCTGACCCAGATCTTCCGCTTCTTCACCCAGGCCGATATCGAGGTGCAGGATTGCTACCACGACAAATATGGCCGCGTGTTCAAGCCGACCGAGATCAAGATGATGCTCGCCGCCTTCTCCAACATGGAGACGGTGCACATCGCCGCCTACAGCCATCTGCTCGACACGATCGGCATGCCCGAAAGCGAATATGGCATGTTCCTCGAATATAAGGAGATGAAGGACAAGCACGACTATCTGCACGACCTTCGGCGTCGACACCGACGAGGATATCGCCGCGCACGCTGGCCATGTTCGGCGGCTTCACCGAGGGGCTGCAGCTGTTCGCCAGCTTCGCCATGCTGATGAACTTCCCGCGCTTCAACAAGATGAAGGGCATGGGCCAGATCGTCAGCTGGTCGGTGCGCGACGAGAGCCTGCACTGCGAAGGCATCACCCGCCTGTTCCACGCCTTCGTCAAGGAACGCGACTGCCTGACCAAGGCGGTCAAGGAAGACATCATCGACATCTGCCAGAAGACCGTGCGGCTGGAGGACGCCTTCATCGACCTCGCGTTCGAGCAGGGCCCGGTCGCGGGGATGACCCCCAAGGAGATCAAGAAATACATCCGCTACATCGCCGACTGGCGGCTGGGGCAGCTGGGCTTCAAGCCGATCTACATGGTCGACGAACACCCCCTCCCCTGGCTCGCCCCGCTGCTCAACGGCGTCGAGCACGCCAACTTCTTCGAAACCCGCGCCACCGAATATTCCAAGGCCGCGACCCGCGGCAACTGGAACGACGTGTGGGACAGCTTCGACCGGCGGCAGAAGGCCAAGGTCAGCAATGACGTCGAGGCGGTCGAGGAGGGCGGCGAGGATATGTTCAGCCGCGGGCCGGAGTCGCCGCCGAATGACCTTTCATTCGGCTCAATCTCGGGCGGGCGAAGCGGACTTCAAGGCTCCGGCGGCGCACTTGTGCCGCTGGAATGTCCGCGTAGGGGTGGCGGCGGAGTAGGTGTCAATGGAGTGATTAAATTCCCATCCGTGTTGCGGAGGGCCCAAAGCAATCTAGTTCACGATGTACGCATCATTGCCAGCCGCTGGCTGGTGGTCGCATCGGTAATGATTCTGGCTGTGAGCATTCTAATCTGGAATACTGCCGACACCGAACAAGCGGCTGCGAACATTGCTACATATGTAGCGGGCTTCGCCAGTGCTCTCGCCTTTCTTTGGCTCGCCGCTGGATTTCGTATTCAAACGGCCGAGCTCTCACTTCAACGTCAAGAACTTCAATTACAACGCCTCGCCACGCAGCAGCAAGCTAGAGAGCTTTCGAATTCCGCCAAGTTATCCAGCCTCGCACAGATTTAAACCCTGTTGTTGGAAGCTGAGAGAGAGGTCACGAAGAGCGGACTGGAGCTTACTAGCCTTACTCAGCTGCCGGTACAGTTTATGAAAGGCATCTCGGGCTGGAATCCAATAGAGGAAAGCCAGAACCCGCAACGGGTCATTGATGCGTATGACCTTTGGCTTCCTCGTGAAGCGGCGGCACGCAATTACATTCGGCATATCGCCGCAGCAATGAAACTATACATTGAGCATCACCATCCGGATCACCCGCTTGACAGCAAACAAGCCGACGAAAAATTTGTGTACGTTTACCAGTCGTGGGTGACGAAGGCCCCCTACCTATCACATCATATCGGGATTGCCGCGATGCTCGCAAATTTCATGGTAATGTTGAAACCCGGAATGGATAGAATCCGTCTTGCAGTTATGGTGGCTCATACGAAGGCCATCGGGACCGACCTTACTAATCATGACGCGCTGGTTGAAATGAGAGATGAGGTTTTGAAACATAGCGCGACCTTGCCCGCCATTTGCGATCCATGGCCAATTAAGTAATTGGATTTCGGTGACAGGGACTACGGTGACAGCACCCTAATCAGAACAGCACCAACCCAATCCAAACGCCGGCCACCACCGCCCCCGCCAGCATCGCATACCGCGCCTTCGGCGCCCACCTCCGCCGCCGCTCGACCCGCGCCATGCGGCCGACGAAGGCGGGAGGCTCATATTCGTCGAGCCCCTTCAGCCGCTTCCCCCGCGGCGTCACCCGCAACAGCTTACGCATCCGTCCTCTGCCACCGTCCCTTCGGCTCGGCATAGCTGTCTACCCTTCGCTCCGGCTTCTCGTGCCAGCCAATGTTGACCGCCCAATAGGTCGGGAAAAAATGCAGGCTGGAATAAGGCAGATGCCAATCGATCCATTCCGCCAGCATCTGCCAGTCGCCGGGTTGCCGGTGTCGGTCCCAGAAGGCCGGCACCACCACGCACGCCATCGCCCCCATGTGACCATTGGCGTCGCGCAGGTCCCAGATGTGGCGCGCGGCATTCTTCTCGTTCGACGCGCAATTATGTCCCTTGGCGTTACCGAGCGCATTGACCTCGGCACTGCGATACGCCGATCGGATCGCCAGCCGCCCGAACTTGGCCTGCAGCGGCTCGAGGAGGTCCGTGCACAATCGCGTCCCCGCCGCAATCGCCAGGTCGGGATCGTCGGGCGCGTTCAATAGCCCGTGCACCTGCGCAATCTCCGAATGCAGCATGTCGCGCATGAAGAAGCTCTTGCTCAACCGCACCCGCCCCAGTTCGGTCAGCGCCTGAACACTCATCGGCTTGCGCATGATCGTCGCCCCTTCCGTCACCCCAGGCCTGACCCGGGGCCTGCCTTCCGCTCGAAACAGAAGTGAAGGCGGGTCCCGGGTCAAGCCCGTGAAGACGCACCCCAATTCCCGGAGCAAATGCCCGCCCTCGCGGGTTATCCCTTGCGAGTGAACCAAGCGAAGGAACGCCCCATGGATCATGACCAGCAGAAGCGCCGCGGACACCCCCGGCGGACAGCCGCCGGAGAAGGTCGAGGATCGGCCCAATGTCGGGGTCGTGACGCCCGACGATTATCCCGCCGAGGAGCGCGCGGCCAGCACCGCGCAGCCGCCGCTCGACGAGGACAAGGAGTTTGAGCGGCTCAACCCCGGCAGCGGCGGCGAGCCGCCCGTCGTCCCCGGCCGCCCCCACGACCGCGACCTCGCCTGACGCCCCGCCTACCGCCAACAGTCATCTCTCGCCGCGCCGTCGAAACCGGCCCGTGGTCACTTTAAGGCTCTACCGAGCGAAGCCGAAGGGTCTGGCCCGATCCTGTCGAAGCGCGGGGCGCGGCGTCCTTACCTAGAGATGCGCGACGTAGCTCCGCGGCGTCCAGCCGATGTAGCTCATGAACGACAGCGTGATCACCGCCAGCGCCAGCGCGAAGGTGATGATGCCGATCGCCACCATCCGCGCGTCGCGCTCGTTGCGTTCGGCGATGACGACTTCGGGCGGCGGCGGCGGCGGATCGCGCCGGATCCGCGACACGCGCACGCCATTGCTCGCCAGGCTGACGGACTGTTTGGCGGTGGCAAGCGGACGGGCCATGCGGCGAGTCGTAGCGCGGGAGGGTTACCGAAGCGTCAAGCCGCCCCAATCCGTTTGCCCCGCGCGCAGTCCGGGGATCACGCCGCCTGCGTCGCCCCTGTTCTCGAGACCGCGGGTCGTTTGCCCGCCTGCCAGCCCGCCCAGCTGGTCGCCGCGCCGATCGCGAAGCCGGTCAGCACCACCGCCGCGCTCGGGGCATGGCCGATCATCACCAGCAGCCGCTCCAGCACCGCATTGTCGTGCATCAGCCCCATCGTCAGCATCTGCGCGACGATGAAGACGGCCGCGACCAGGAAGGGGCGGGCCTTGTCCCTGAGCCGCCACCACAGCACCGCGATCACCACCAGCTCGACCGCCATCGCCCAGATGATCGAATCCATGAACACCGCATTGTCCTGCGGGCCGCGATATTCGAGCGCCGGGATCCAGGTGCCGATGATCCGGCTGAACGGCGATTTCGAACAGAATGAGGGGAGTTGCCAGCATGTAGCCCGCATGGACCCACACCTTCCGCCGATGTTTCAGCGCCCGATAGTAAAGCACGACATAGGCCGCGACGGCGAGGCCGAGGCCGATCAGGAATTCCCCGCCGAACGTGGTGCGGATCATGTCGCCGGTGACGTAGCCCTTGCCGGTCACGTCGATGATCGCGGCCAGCCCGCCGATCAGGAAGGGGAACAGGATCAGGCTCGACTTGCCCACCGCGCGGTGGAGCGGCAGCTGGTCCTTGTGCACCGCCCAGCTCTGGAACAGCACCATCAGCACCCACAGGCTCGCCGCCACGCCGTGCGCGTGGAACTGCCAGGGCACGGCGGCCCATTTGGCGAAATAACTTTGCCAGAAGCCGACCGCGATCACCGCGATGCAGACCAGGATGTAATAAGGCGCGTTGCGATATGGCATGAAAACCCCCGTTCCCACCGCGCACCGCCTTAGCATAAAGCGGCCGCGCGACGAACCGGTTCGACGCTTCCGCCGGCGATGCGGATCTCCTTCATACATTTTCAATCCGCGGCGACGATCATGGCGCGATGATCATCAGTCAGACCCTGATCGCCGGCGCGCTGCTGGCCGCGTCCGCCGCCTTCGTCTCGACCCCGCGCCAGCCGGCGTTCGGGGACGAGCGGGGATCGCGACCGACCCGCACCGCGAGAGCCGATCCGGGCCGGGGCGAGGTCTATTATGCCGGATGCAACGAGGTCCGCGCGCTGGGCAAGGCCCCGCTCTACGCCGGTCAGCCGGGCTATCGGATCGAGATGGATGGCGACCGCGACGGGATCGCCTGCGAGCCGCATCGGGGCCGTCGCCGCTGACACCAATCCGTCACGGCGCAGTCACTCGATTTCCGCCCAAGGACCCTAGGCCGACCCCGGTTGCAACGAGGCGCAAGGGTCCGGGCGATGGTGATCTTTCTCTATCTGGCGGTGACCGGGATTTTCTTCCTGTGGCTGATGACCCGCGCGCCCTTGTGGCGGACGATCGAGATCAGCATCGACCAGGGACTCGAGGCCGGCGCGCGGGAGCCCGGAACGCTCGGCTAGCCGCGGCTCGAGGGTCCGCCCGATCAGCACCAGCTCGATTTGCGTCCGAGGTAGCGGTGCGCCAGCCCGCTCGACCGCATGTCCTCGGCGATCGACTGGCTTGATCCGTCGGGCCTGGTCCGGGTGACGACCCGCAGCTCGCGGCCGTAGCGGTCGGTCATGTCGTCGATCCGGCCGGTCATGGTGAACGGCCCCTGGTTAAGCAGCCGCATCAGCTCCGCCGTCGCCGCCTCGCCCAGTCGAGCTTCCTCGGCACAGTTGGCGGGATGTGTTTCGGGCGCGTCGATCCCGACGATGCGGATTTTGCGCTTGCCCAGCTTGAAGGTGTCGCCGTCGACCACGCAGGCCCTTCCCCGCCCCGGCCCGCACCGGGTGAAGCGGGCATCGATCCGCTCTGGCGCGGCGGACAGAAAGGCTGGCGGCTCGACCAGAGCCGGATCGAGCGTCGGCCACAGTCCGGCCAGGATCGCGGCCAGCACGAACGGTCGCGCCATGTTGCCGGCGAATTGGCGTTTGCGCCGCGGCGCCGCCCAGTCGCGGCGAAGCGTCTGCCGCCTGAAACCCCGAATCCTAATCGTCCTGCTTCTTGTCGCTCTTCAGCGGGAAATCGGCGATCGGCTTGACCGCGCCGAAGCGTTCCTCGAGCGGTTCGTGGCCGAGCGGCGGCCAGTCGATCTTGTCCTCGGGTACCGTGGTGTTGGGCAAGCGATCGAGCAGGTCGCGCACCAGAGTCAGCCGTCCGCGTTTTTGATCGTTGAAATTGACCAAGGTCCACGGCGCCCATTTGGTGTTGGTGGCCTTGAGCATCGCTTCCCGCGCCGCGGTGTAATCGGCATATTTCTCGCGTGCCGCCTGGTCGATCGGCGACAACTTCCACCGCTTGAGTGGATCCTCCAGCCGTTCGGCGAAGCGTTCCTCCTGGCACTTCTGGTCGCTGGTCAGCCAATATTTGAACAGCAGGATTCCGTCGGCGACCAGTTGCTGTTCGAACAAGGGCGCGGCCTTGAGGAACGCCGCGACCTGTTTGTCGTCGGCGAAACCCATGACCTTTTCGACCCCGGCGCGATTATACCAGCTGCGGTCGAACAAGGTGATTTCCCCCTTGCCCGGCAAATGGCAGGCATAACGCTGGAAATACCATTGCCCCTTCTCGACGTCGCTCGGCTTGGACAAGGCCACGATCTTGCACTGCCGCGGGTTGAGCTTGTCGGCGATGGCCCGGATCGCCCCGCCCTTGCCAGCCGTGTCGCGGCCCTCGAACAGGACGCAGATCCGCTGACCCGTGGTCGCCGCCCAGCGCGCCATTGCCACCAGCTCGGCCTGCATCGGCTCGATCAGCTTGTCATATTTCTTGCGCTTCAGCTTCGCCATCGCCGCCTCCGTTGGGAGACGGCGTAGCGCCTCGCTGCGCGGGGCCGCTAGTCGCCCGCTTGTTCTTCCTCGAACGTGACCGCGACATCGGCATTGGCCGACAGCCGCACCTGGTCGCCCTCGATCGTCGCGACCAGGCCTTGCGAGATGAAATGATGATGGCCCTGATGGGCGCCTTCGCCACTGTCCTTCTTGGTCAGCTTGATCCGGTCGCCTTCGACCTTATCGACGGTGCCGACATGGACGCCATCGGCGCCGATCACTTCCATATGCTCGCGGATCTGGCTGAGGTCGGTCATCGCATTTCTCCTTGTTGCTTGCAGTCCGAACGCATCATGGCCCCCGAAAGATGCCTTGGCGGAAAGTAGATTTTAACGCCTGCTCGTTACGGCTCGGCGTCGGTATCAAGTGCGTTGGGGGTTGGTGATGAAATATCTGTTGCTCGGCGCCGCGTTCGCCGGAATTCTCGGCTATGCGTGGTTCGGCCGCGGCGAGGCCAATGTCTATGCAATGACTCCGGCCGAAGTTTATGCGGCGCTTCGTGCCGCGCCGCTCCAAAAGGGGAATGGCGCGGTGTTCGGCAATCTCGACACCAGTGTCAGCGGCAATGGCGAAAACGCCGTCTACTGGAGCGCCAGCGGATCGCATGCCTCGAAGCGTTGCGAGGCAACGATTACCCCCGAAGGTGCCGACAAGAGCCGCCTGACGGCCTATTGTGGCGGTGGAAGTTTTAGCGACGGCGCGGCTGCAGGAATGGTGTCGGCAATGGATCGCAAGGCGCTGATCGAACATATCGACGCCACGCTCGACAAGCGCCCCTATGACGTGAAGCTGGCGCAAGGCTCGACCGCGTCCGGCTGGCCGTCCGACGCGCGCCAGGCCGACGGCAGCCTCGGCACCGCGATGGGCGATGCGCTCAAGATGGAGCGGGAAATGAAGCAGATGATTCGTGAGGGGGAAAGCGAAATAGCCAGCGCTCAGGCTCATAGCGGTGTCCAGTTCCAGCCCGGCCAGCCGATGGTCAACCCGAACTCAGGAACTCGCTGAGGCAGCCATTCGATTTAAGCAATGGGGCATGAATCCAAATGCCGTTTCATGCGTTATGTTGCGCATGACCCATCCAGCGATCCGTGGTGCATGGTATCAGCCCAATCGGCGGCAACTCGACCTGATGTTCGGCAGCGGTCGTCATTATCGCTATTCCAACGTCCCCGCCGACGTCGCGCAGCGCTTCGCGCTCGCTTTGTCCAAGGGGCGCTTTTACAATAGCGAAATTCGCAATCGATACGCCTGTAGCGAGCTTGCCGCGGAATTGGACGCGGTCGCCTGAACGCTCTGCCTGGCTCGTTCCATCCCGCCACCTGAACGGTTCACCGCGCGATTTTTCATCGCTGGTTCACCTGTTCTGGGTTAGAACAACCGCTCAAGGAGTGAAGTCGATGACACGCGTTGTGATTCTGACTGCGATTGGGACGCTGTTGCTGGCTGGACTGGCGGGTGTTTCCTATGCCCAGCAATCGGGCGCCGGCGCGACTACGCCGAGCAATTTCAAATATGAAATCCAGGGCAACAAGCGCGTCGACCGGCCGGATACGAAGACCGTCGCCGCCGATGGCACGGTGCGAGAGGAATTCCGCAGCGGCAAATGCGTCAAGGTCAAGGAAACCCGCCCCGACGGCGCGGTCAAGACCACGCAAAGGTGCGACTGAGCTTCTAACTATCCCGCGGCCGGCGCCGGCTTTGCCTCGTCCTTGATGACGCAGGCCGGCAAGCCCGCCTTCACGACATCGTCGCACAGCCGCACCTGAACGCTGTCGTCGGCGCCGATGTACAGCGCCCAGTCGCGGGTCCGCTTAAATTTATCCTCGCACGTCGCGGTCCATTGCTCCGTATTTTCGTAATTGCCGACGAAGCCCGATTTCGTCACCCGCAGGCAGGCCGCGCCGGTGTCGTAAATAGCGCGCTTGAGCGCGATGGCGCGGTTAAGTTCGTTGAGCTGGTGCATCTGCCTCTGCCCCTCGGAGCGGACGGTGATCTTCTGCTTCGGGGCGGGCTCCCGGGGTTCGCTGCCGCAGGCCGCGAGCGGCAGGATCAGTAGCATCAGCAACAGCGATTGGCGCATCTTTTGTCTCCTTCGCACCGCAACGCGCGGCCCGGCAATAGGCTTCTTAGCCTGCCGCACGCCGCGCGCGAAGCTGCCCCGATATGACCCCCGGCCGCGTCCCCTCGTCAAGTGCGACGAAGATCGTATCGTCGCCGGCGATCGTCCCCGCAATATCCGCAAGTCCCGCCGCGTCGAGCGCATTGGCAACGCAGATTGGCCGAGCCCGGTGGGGTCTTCAGCACCACCAGCCCATTGGCCGTCGACGATCGCGCTCGACCCATTCGGCGAGCAACCGGTCGAGCATTGCCGCCGGCTGGCCGGGCGGCGTCGCCTCGGGCAGGACGTAGCGGATCGCCGCCGTCGCGGCGGAGCTTGACCGCGCCGAAGTCGTCGAGGTCGCGGCTGACCGTCGCCTGGGTCGCGGTGATCCCGGCCAGTCGCCAGTCGCGCGACTACTTCCTCCTGGCTGCCGACCGGCTGCTCGCGCAGCCAGTCGGCGATCAGCCGCTGGCGCTGTCGCCTTGGCCGCGTCATGGCGCGCCTCGCGGCAGATCATCGTGCCGATCGCCCTCGTCGGTGAACAGTTCGACCAGTATGCGCATGCTCGGCGCGGCCGTCGATCATGTGCGCGCTGGCCGACCCCGCCCTCGACCGCTTCGGCGCAGGCGAGCAATTTGGGGATCATCCCGCCGGTGACGCTCGCGCATTGTCGATGCGCGACCGGGCGTCGGCGGTGGACAGGCGATGGACCAGGCTGGCCGGATCGGCGGGGTCGTCGAGCAGGCCCGGGCGCGCCGGTCAGATAAATCAGTTTCTCCGCCCTCATCGCCACCGCGATCGCGCGCGCGGCGTCGTCGGCGTTGACGTTGTAGGGCTGGCCGCTCGGCGTCGGCGCCGACGGTCGAGACGATCGGCACCAGGCCGTCGTCGAGCAAGGCATGGAGCAGTCCGGCGCGGACCTTGCCGACCTTGCCGACGAAGCCGAGTTTCGGGATCGATCTGGGCTCGCCTCGAGCAGGCGCCCGTCCTCCCCCGCCACGCCGACCGCGACGGGCTCAAGCACGTTGAACGCGCTGACCAGTTCGCGGTTGATCTTGCCGACCAGCACCATGCGGACGATGTCGAGCGTCTCGCCGTCGGTGACGCGCAGCCCGTCGATTCGCTCGACGCTCTTGCCCTGCCGTTCCATCTGCTCGTCGATCTGCGGACCGCCGCCGTGGACCAGCACCGGGCGGATGCCGACCGAATGGAGCAGCAAGCACGTCCTTGGCCAGGCTGCGCGCCGCGCCGGGATCGGTCATCGGCAGCCCGCCGACCTTGACGACGATCGTCTTGCCGGTGAAGCGGCGGATGTAGGGCAGCGCCTCGATCAGCAGCCGCGCGGTGTCGTTGGTGTTGATCATGAGGTTTCCGCATTTTCCTTGATGTAGCCGGGGCCAAGGTCGACCGAGACCGCGCGGCCCGACGCCTCGCCCACGCCGAGGTCGACGAGAATGTCGATTTCGTTCCCTTTCATGTGGTCCAGGACCGCGGCGGCATCATGGGCGATCTCGACCCCGCCCTCGGCGACGCATGATCCCGCCGTAAGCGACTGACGACGGTCCGGTGTCGAACGCGACGCCGCACGACCCGACCTCGGCCAGCAACCGCCCCCAATAAGCGTCGGCGCCATACCAGCTGCACTTGATCAGCTGGTTGTTGCCGATCGATCGCGCCGCCTGACGCGCCTCGGCGTCGGTCGCCGCGCCAGTGACGTGGATGACGACCAACTTGGTCATCCCCTCGGCGTCGCGCGCCATCTGCAGCATCAATTCCTCGCACACCTGCCGGACATCATCCTCGAACGCGTTCCATATCCGCCGGACGCGCCTTGCGGCCCGCTCGCGAACAGCATGACGGTGTCGTTGGTCGAGGTCGCGCCGTCGGTGATCAGGCAGTTGAAGGTGGCGTCGGCGGCGCTGTGCAGGATCGGCTTTAGCTCGGCCGGCTCGACCGCCGCATCGGTGGTCAGGAAGGCGAGCATCGTCGCCATGTTGGGCGCAAGCATCCCGCAGCCCTTGGCCATCCCGCCGACCGCATAATCGTCGCGCACCGATCGCCGCTTCCTTGGGCCGCGTGTCGGTGGTGAGGATGCCCTTGGCGGCGTCGCGGTGCGCCGTCGCGGGTGAGCGTTTCGCCGAGCATCGGGATGGCGTTCAAGATCTTGCAGCATCGGCAGGCGAAATCCGATCAGCCCGGTCGAGCAGACCAGCATCTCGCCGCTCGCGCAGCCGACCGCCTCGGCCGCCGCGGCGCACATCGCCTCGGCTGTCGGCGCGGCCCTTGGCGCCGGTCCCGGCATTGGCATTGCCCGAATTGACGATCACGCCCGCCGCCATCCCGCCGCTCGCCTCGAGCCGCTCGAAGCTGGCCTCGACCGGCGGCGCGCGAAACTTGTTCTGGGTGAAGACCGCGGCGCTGGGCACGGCGCGGCCGTCGTCGGTCGCGAGCAAGGCGGTATCGCGCCGCGCGGGCTTGATCCCGGCGGCGTAGCCCGACGCGACGAACCCCTCGGCAGCGGTGACGCTCATGGATAAATTCCGATGTTCGACAGGCCCGCGCTCTCGTCGAGCCCGAGCATGAGGTTGGCGCACTGGATCATCTGACCCGCCGCGCCCTTGCCGAGATTGTCGATCGCCGCGAGCGCGACGACGCGGCCGGTGCGCTCGTCGTAGCGCGCGGTCAGGAAGGCGGCGTTGGACCCCGTCGCCCATTTGGTCTCGGGCAAGGCCTCGCCGACGTGGACGAACGGCTCGCCGGCATAGGCTTCGCGCAGGATCGCCAGCGGATCGGGCGTGCCGATCGCGCGTCGCGTAGCAGGTGGCGAGGATGCCGCGGCTCGTCGGCCATCGAGATGCGGGGTGAACAGCACCTCGGCGCCCGACACCATCTCCATCTCGGCGGTGTGGCGATGAGCGGTCAGGCCATAGGCGCGGAAACTGCCGTCGACGGCGCAGAAGTGCGTTCCCGCACTGGCCGAGCGGCCGGCGCCGCTGACGCCTGACGCGGCATCGACGATGATTCCCCTGGGATCGATCGCGCCCGGCGTCGATCAAGGGCTTGAGCGCGAGATTGGCGGCGGTCGGGTAGCAGCCCGGCGCGGCGACGCGGGTCGCGGCTGTGATGTCGGCGCGGCGAAATTCGGGCAGGCCATAGACGAAGCTGGCCGAGCAGGTCCGGGCGCGCATGGGGCTCGCCATACCAGCGCTCATAGTCCTCGGCGCTGTCGAGGCGGAAGTCGGCACCAAGATCGACAATCCTGCGGTCACCGATATCGTCGACCAGCCGCTGGCTCTCGCCATGCGGCAGGGCGGCGAACACCAGGTCGCAGCCGTCCAGCAATGCCGCATCCCAGGCCTCGAACGGCGATCAGGATAGGCCAGGGCGAGGTGCGGATGCAGGTCGACGACCGGCCTGCCCGCAGCCGACGCGCCGAACGCCACGCGCGACCTCGATGTCCGGATGGGCCGCGAGAAGCCGCATGAGTTCGCCACCGACATAGCCGGAGGCGCCAAGGATAACGGCTCTGATCATGCAGCGTATATGCAGATTACTGTATATTTATGCAAGACGCCATTTGTTTGGCCAGCGCGACCGCTCGCATCGACCGTCTCGCCCCGCGCCAGCGCCACGCCCATGCGGCGGTTTTTCAATGTGGTCGGCTTGGCGAACAGGCGGACGTCGCCGCCCAACGCCAGCGCCTCGTCGACGCCGCTGTAAGAATAGGATGTCGCTTTCGCGCTCCGCCAGGATCACCGCCGAGGCCGCAGGGCCGGGCGAGCGTGATCGCCGGGATCGGCAGGCCGAGGATCGCGCGCAGGTGAAGCTCGAACTCGTTGGGCGACTGGCCGATCAGGGTGACCATGCCGGTGTCGTGTGGTCGGGGCGACAATTCGGAGAAGATCGCCTGGTCCCCGGCGATGAAGAATTCGACCCCGAACAGGCCGTACCCGCCAAGCGCCGTCGACAACCTTGGCCGCCTGGCTTCTGCGCCGACGCTAGAACGGCGGCCTCCATCGGCGCCGGCTGCCAGCTTTCGCGATAATCGCCGCCTTCCTGGCGATGACCGATCGGCGGGCAGAACAGCACGCCATCCTTGGTCGCGACCGTCAGCAGGGTGATCTCGTAATCGAAGTCGATGAATTGCTCGACGATCACGCGCGGCCGGTCGCCGCGCATGTTGGCGACGGCATAATCGAAGGCCGTGCCGAGCTCGTCCTCGGTCCGCGCGACGCTCTGCCCCTTGCCGCTCGACGACATCACCGGCTTGACCACCGCGGGCAGGCCGACGCCGCGCCGCAATCGCCTGCTCGCGGGTCTCGGCGAAAATGTAACGCGAGGTGTTGAGGCCAAGCTCGCTGCGCGGCGAAATCGCGGATGCCGTCGCGGTTCATGGTCAGCTGCACCGCCTTGGCCGAGGGCACGATGTGCCAGCCCTCTGCCCTCGAGCGTCGCCAAGCATCGCGGTGTCGATCGCCTCGATCTCGGGCACGACATAATCGGGCCGGTGCTTCTCGACCGCCGCGCGCAACGCCGCGCCGTCGAGCATCGAGAAGACTTCGCGCGCGTCGGCGACCTGCATCGCCGGCGCATCGTCGTAGCGGTCGCAGGCGATCACCCGGCAACCGAGCCGCTTGGCGGCAATCGCGAATTCGCGGCCGAGTTCGCCCGATCCGAGCAGCATGAGGGTAGCGAGATACATGAAGTTGCGCTTACACATTGGCGGAGAGGAGATGTCGATGCGCCTGATGCTGCCAATCGCCGCTTTGAGTTCCGCCGCTTTGAGTTTCGCCGCCGCCGCTCCTGCACAGACGCCAGCGCCGCCCAAGTTTGCGACACCGACCAGCGTTGTCGCCGAGCTCCAAGCCCGCCGAATGGCAGGCGATCCCGGCCGACGATCTGATGGTCATCGACCTGAAGGACGGCAAGCGCGATCGTCGTCCAGCTCGCGCCGTTGTTCGCGCCAGTTCATGTCGCCAACATCCGCGCGCTGGCCAAATCGGGCTATTGGCAGGGCGCCGCCATCTATCGCGTGCAGGACAATTATGTCGCGCAATGGGGCAATAACGAGAGCGAGCAAGCCCCTGCCAGCCGGCGTCGTCGCCAAGCCGCCGGCGGAATATCATCGCAGCCTACGCGGGCTGCGCATCACCCCGCTCGGGTCGCCCGATTCCTACGCGCCGAAGCGTCGGCTACACTGCCGGTTGGCCCGTTGCCTACGATCCCAAGGCCGGGACCGCCAATCTGCCGCATTGCTACGCCTCGGTCGGGGTCGGGCGCGACCTGTCGCCCGACACCGGCATGGGCGGCGAGCTTTATGCCGCGATCGGCCATGCGCCGCGCCAGCCTCGACCGGGTGATCGCGGTCGTCGGGCGCGTGGTCGAGCGGGATCGAGCATCTGTCGAGCCTGCCGCGCGGGACCGAGGCGCTTGGCTTCTACAAGGAGCGGACGTCCGATGTGCCGATCGCGAACGTCAGGCTGGCGTCGATGCTGCCGCAAGCCGAGCAGCCGCGGTTCGAATATCTGAAGGAAACCAGCGCTTCGTTCGCGCGCTGGCTGCAGGTCAAAAAAAACCGGCGGGACGAATTTTACATTCGGCCCGCCGGGGGGGTGGATCTTTGCAATGCACTCGGTGCCGGTACAGACCGGCTAAATAGAAGATTACGCAGCCCAGGCTGGGCTATCGCTGTTGCGATTGCGATGCTTGATGATCGCCGGGCCGCTGTGCGCGCGCATGCTGGCTTCGGCGAGCGGCAAGGCGGTGCTGCAGAAAGCGCACTCCGCCGACACGCGGCCGATGATCCAGTGCGTACGGCCGCAACCCGGGCAATGATTGACTTCCTGTTCGCGATACACCGCGTGATAGCCGCGACCCGCTGGGTCATGGCGCATCCGCAGGTCGCTCAGGCTCGGTATGGTCGACATGGTCGTTCCTTTCGAGCCATTTAAACACGCAAGCCAGCGCTTAGTTTCACGCGTTTCGAATCGAGACGGTGCGACTGTTGCGAATATGTTACGAATTTCTTTACGTGGCAGCGCCGCCCGCGGGGGCGTAGAGCCGGCTAGAGCTCGAGGCCGTCGAGTGAGATCGGTTCCGAAAATTCGGCGCCCAGCTTGTCGCCGGCGGTCCAGCGGACGATCGCGCTGGCCCGCTCGCGCGCCGGAAGAATCAGCCAGATGCGCGAGCCGACTTCGAAATCGCCGACCGATTCGGCCATGAAGCCGGTGTCCGAAATATTGACCACCCTGGCTTCGCTACCCTCGCTGCCGAGTTCTCGAACCCGTGCATCCATTTCGACCGGGAGGCGGGCCGAGCGGCGCCGGTCGGTCGGATCCGCTGCATTGGCGATTCGCGCCTTGATCATCGCGCCCTTCGTCATTGGTCCCGGGCCAAGTCGATCGGGGTGTCGAAGCTGACCCCGACGCGGCCGTCGCGTACCCACCGCACCTGCCCCGTCACCGCGCCACGGTCAAGCAACTGGAGCGCGACCTCGTCGCCCTCGGCCAGCGCACCGCGAAAGCGAGCATCGCGCCAGCGGAAGACAGGTTGACGACGCCGACAACGTGGCGACTGCCTTGATGAGTGAGGACCGCCGTCTGCGATCCGCTCTCGCTGCGGTCTTCCTCCCGCTGGTCGAGCAGGCGGCGCAGGCCATCGCTGATCACTCGCTTCGTGCCCGGTCCGTCGTCCACGCCCACATCCCCTTGACTCACCGCTGGGTCGTAGCATCCAGCCGTTAACCGGCGATTGGAAATTCGGAATTTGCCGATTTTTTCAGGCAGGTGAGACTTTGCCGCCACTGGCCGGTGCCCGTTCATCCTTTGTATGATCGCGGCCCGGCATAATGGACGCCTGTTGCCGCCTGAGTAAGGAAGACGAACCGTGACCATCGCCTGGAAGAGTTTGCCCTGATCACCGCCGCCAGCCTGCCGCTTCAACTGGCGAGCGCGCAGACGGCACCAGCGCGCGACCCGATGGCCCCGCTGCCCGAAGCGCGCCGCTACGACCACGCCGGATTCACCCGTTCCTCCGGTCGACGTGCCGCCGGCGCCGCCGCCCCTGTGGCCGGTCGGCGATGCGCGTGCGCTGCTGGCCTATATCGCGACCATCGGCAGCGAAGGCCTCGACCCGCGCGATTATGATCCGGCCGGGCTCGATGCCGCGCTCCGGTCGGGCGATCCGGTGGTGATGTCGGCCGCCGCGACCGAGCGGTTCCACAAGCTGGCCGGCGACCTGGCGCTGGGCCATGTCCGCGGCAAGGACCGCCAGGACTGGCACGTCACCGACGACGATCTCGACGCCGGAGGCAAGCGCCTTGCTGCTGGCGGGTGCGCTTGCAGCGCAACGATGTCGTCGGCTCGCTGCGCAACCTGCTGCCGACCCATCCGCAATATGCCTTCGCTTCGCGCCGCGGCTGGCCAAGACCGACAAGGCGGATGTCGCCAAGTACAACCGGATCAAGCTCAACATGGACCGCTGGCGCTGGCTGCCGCGCGACCTGGGCAACAAATATATCATCGTCAACGTGCCGAGCTTCCACGCCACGCTGGTCGAGAATGGCGCGACCCGCTGGAAGCAGCGGGCGATCGCCGGCGCGATCAAGACCAAGACGCCGCAGCTCAGCGGTGCTGGCGACCGGCGTGATCCTCAACCCGTCGTGGGAAGTGCCGAAAAGCATCTGGAAGGAAGTCGCGGGCAAGCCCGGCTACGTCACGATCAAGGACAAGAACGGCAAGTTCGTGCGCTGGAGCCAGCCGCCCGGGCCGTCGAACGCGCTCGGCCAGGTCAAGTTCGTCATGTACAATGAGCACAACATCTACCTGCACGACACCAACGCCCGCAGCCGCTTCAACAGCCAGCTGCGAGCGCTCAGCCACGGCTGCATCCGGACCGAGAATATCCTGGACCTGGCGAAGCAACTGCTGGCCGACGACGGAGGCGAATGGACCCCGGAGAAGGTCGATGCGCAGGTCGCCAGCGGCAAGTCGAAGATGGCCAAGTTCGTCAAGCCGCTGCCGGTCTACATCGTCTATTTCAGCGCCGCCGCGCTGCAACGACGGCTCGATCGTCAGACTATGCCGACCTCTACAGCCGCGACGCCAAGGTGATCGCCGCGCTCAACGATTATGGCGTGCCCAGGGCGACTGCCAAGCCGAAGAGCGAAGACCGCGTCGCGCTAAGGCGCGGGCGGCTTCGAGCGACTTCTTCGCGATGACGTTAGATGTGCTGGATCAGCCCAGCTTGTCGGCGTAGATCATGCGGCCGCCGGCAAGGCGGTTCATCACCTGCCACTGGTTGGCGCGGCTGAACGCGAAGCAGCCCTGCGAGCGGCCAAGCTTGCCATGCTGCGCGACGACGTCGTCCTCGGCATACCAGGCATTGTGGATCACGATCGCGCGGCTGTTGGCGTTGTTGTTGGTCCAGTCGAGCCCGTCGACCTTCATCGAAAGGCCATATTTGCCATGATAGGTGTCGGCGGTGGTGTAGGTGCCGTTCGACGTCGCTTCCGACCCGGCTGGTTCGAGAAATGCTTGAGGAAGCCCGAATGGCCGGGGTCCGAGCCCTTGCCGTGCGCGACGCGGAAGCTGTCCACCTTGCCGGTCGGCAGATCGACCACGTGGAAGCGCGGCTGCGACGAGGGAAGCGAGAAATCGACGACGCCGATGGTGTCGCGATAACGGATCGAGGCGCCGTGGCGGGCGAGCGCGGCCTTGGCGCGCTCGAACAGCTGCGGATTGATCGCCGCCAGGCGCCGGAAAGCGCGGCAGCGGCGGGACGACGGGCGGATCGGCGGGGCAAGGCCGTTCGAGCGGAATGCCGACCGAGCTGGCAGCCGAAGAGATCATCAGACCCCCGGCGCCAGTCGCCCCCAGACGCAACATTTCCCGACGATTCGACGACATGCCTACCCGCTCTCGAAAATGAAGCGAAGTCTATATCAGTCAGAAGGTTAATCGCCGATAACGATAATCACTCCGTTCCCGGATTCGGCCGTGCGATCGGCTCGGTTCGTCGTGTCGCGCAGCGGAATGGACGCATTATGCCCGCGCCTTGAAAAGCGCGGCACTACGCTGGTAGGGGGCCGCCAACGCCGCGACCTGGCCGTCGCGACGAACTCATTTTATGCTTGTGCGTGGGCCGTTTCGAACTCGGTTCGCGCGGAACTTGCCGGCATCGGCAGAATCATTGCCGGATGCGTCCGGATAGGGAGTTGAACGGCTTTTTATGCAGATCATCGTTCGCGACAATAATGTCGACCAGGCGCTGCGGGCGCTCAAGAAGAAGCTGCAGCGCGAGGGCGTCTATCGCGAGATGAAGCTGCGTCGTCACTACGAGAAGCCGTCGGAAAAGCGCGCTCGTGAGCGTGCCGCCGCGATTCGCCGCGCCCGCAAGCTCGAGCGCAAGCGGGTCGAGCGCGAAGGCGCGCCGCTAAGCTTTCCTTCTCTCCTTCATCCTCTCGCAGGAGCTCCCGATGTCGGCCACCCAGGTCCCGCTTCGCCCGCTCAAGCGCGGCTCGCTGCTCAAATTCTGGCTGGGCATCGTGCTGCTGATCGCCGCGGCCGGCTGCTGCTGGCGTGGACCGGTGCCGGCTCGATGCGCGGCGAGACCACCGCCACCGGCGTCCAGATCCGCACCCTGTCGAAGCCGGCAGCGGCGACCCGATCAAGGCGATCGACGGCGCGATCATCGAATATGAAGGCCGGCTCGTCGACGGCACGGTGTTCGATTCGACCGCGGGCCGCGGTCCGGCGGCGATGATCCCCGGCCAGGTCATTCCGGGCTTCGGCGAAGCGCTTCAGCAAATGCAGGAAGGCGGTCGCTACAAGATCCGCATTCCGTCCGCAGCTGGGTTATGGCGCGACCGGCGCCGGCGAGGGCAAGATTCCGCCCAACAGCGACCTGGAGTTCGACATCGAGGTCAAGCAGGTCGTGCGCGACGCCGCCTGATGGTCGGGCCGCCGGGCGCTCCCCAGCCGGGCCAGAGCCCCGAGGGCGCGCCGGAACAGCCGTTCCGGGTCAACCGGGGCTGTAGACTCTCGCTTTCCCTCGCTTGGCGAATTCCTCCAGCGCCGGTCTTGATGGTGGCGACGATCGGGTCGGCCAGCAACAATCCCAGACAGCCCGAACAGCGCGCCGAAGATCAGCTGCGCGGCGAGCACCAGCGCGGGCGCGAGGTCGACCGTGCGCCGCGCGACATAGGGCACGATGAGATAGCCATCGACCGTCTGGACGATGAGGTAGGTAGCGATCGCCCAGAGGCCGGCATCGGTCCCCGCCGAGAATCCGACCGCGACCATCAGCAACGCCCGACACGATCGCGCCGATGTTGGGGACGAAGGCGAGCAGGCCGGTCAGCAGGCCGAGCAAGGCCGCCATCGGCACTCCGCCGGCGAGCAGCATCAGCCAGGTGCCGACGCCCTTCGACCACCATGCCGATGATCCGCCCGAACATCAGCCGGCGAAGCGTGAAGCCGACCTTGTTCGACAATTCGTAAAAGCCGTGACGGTCGCTTGGTCGGCAGCATCCACGCCACGCCGCGATCGTACAGCTTGGGCTCGATCGCGACGAAGATGCCGATCACCAGGATCATCAGGATCGAGCTGATCGCGCCGACGGCGGTACTCAGTGCGGTGGTCAGACGCCCGACCCCGCCGAGCAGCTGGCTGCCGACTTGCGACATGTCGCCGTCTGGCATCAGCCCGCTCTGGCGGAGGTAGCCGGTGAGGCGATCGGTCTGAGCGGTGACGACGGTCGCGCAATTCCTCGGCCTGACCGGCCAGCGTCGTTCCGGCGTAGAAGAAGGTCCAGGCGATGAAGGCGAACCCGGCCAACGTGACGATCGCCAGCCGCCAGCCGCGACCGATCGGGAGCACCCGCCCGAGCAGGCGCGTGCCGCCGTCGAGGATGACCGCGAACACCAGCCCGCCGACGATCAGCATGATCGGCTGGGCGAGGGTCACCAGGACCACGACGAGCAGCGCCATGCCGAGCCAGATCGCGGCGCGTTTTACCTCGGCCGAGGTGGAGGCGTCGCGAAATTCGGTCGGGCCGGGCTGCTCGACGTGGCCGGCGATCGGGTCGCCCCGCCCTTGGCCCGATCGGTCACTTCGGCTCGACCGGGGTTGGCGCCCCGCGCAGCGAGGTGCCGGCGCGGCCAGAGCGGAAGGCGGAGAACCAGGTGGCCGGATTGAACAGGCTGGTAGTGCCGTCGAGGCTGAAGGTGATGAATTCGGCGCGGCCGCCGATATTCTCGAACGGCACCGGGCCGCCGAGGCCATTCGACGGCGGACCGAGCGCAAAGCGGCTGTCGGCGCTGCGGTCGCGATTGTCGCCCATCAGGAACACGTGGCCGGCGGGTACCCTGGTGGCGGGGAAATCGTCGCCCTCGGACTGAGGTCGATCGTGTCGTAGCTGACCCCGTTGGGCAGGGTTTCGCGGACGATGGGCAGCGGCAGCCGGCGCCATTGCGGGTGCGCACGACGCGCGTCGCCATCGCCTCGTCGCGATAGGGCAGGTTGGGGTCGCTCCCGCACGGCGCGTTGGCGTCGACCGGGATGACCGCGGCGGGGCCGCGGCTCGGACTTCACCGCCGTGCCATTGATCAGCAGCCGCCCGCTCGCGCACCTCGATCGTGTCGCCGGGCAGGCCGATGACGCGCTTGATATAATCCTCGTTCGACCCCGGCGGGGTGACGATCACGACGTCGCCGCGCTCGGGCAGCTTGCCCAGCACCCTGCCCTCCATGAAGGGCAGGGTGATGCCCCACGGCTCGGCCGCTGCGCAGCACCAGGCTGCGGAAGATCGCGGCGGGATTGGGGATGGTGGGCGAGACGTAGGACCAGCCATAGGGATATTTGCTGACCACCAGCCGGTCGCCCTTGAGCAGCGCCGGCATCATCGATTCCGACGGGATGTAGAAGGGCTTGGCGATGAAGCTGTGGAACGCGAGCACCGCCAGCAAGACCCAGAACAGTCCCTTGATCTCGCGCCACAGCGCCGATCGCTTGCTTTCGGTGGTTGCCGGGGCCGCCTCGGGCGCGGCATCGGCCGGCGGCAGGTCGCTCGTCGCTCAACACTCAGGACTCCAACTTGCGGGCTTCGAGGACCACGAAGGCCTGTGCCCAGGGATGATCGTCGGTCATCGTCAAATGAACGTGCATGGCGTGGCCCGCCGGCGTCAAGTGCGTCAAGCCGCGCCTTTGCGCCGCCGGTCAGCACAAGCGTCGGCGCGCCCGACGGCGCGTTGACCACGCCGATGTCCTTCATGAAGACGCCGCGCTTGAACCCGGTCCCGACCGCCTTGGAAAAGGCCTCCTTGGCGGCGAAGCGCTTGGCGAGCGTGCCGGCGCTGGTGAACGGTCGGCGCGCCGCCTTGGCGCGTTCGACGTCGGTGAAGACACGCTGCAAGAAACGCTCGCCGAAGCGATCGAGCGACGCCTGGATGCGCTCGATGTTGCACAGGTCGGAGCCGATCGAGACGATCACCGAGCACTGTCCATCAACGACCGCATCCGCGCCACGCTCGCCTCGAGCCCGGTGAAGATCGCCTCGCCGATCAGGAAATGGCCGATGTTGAGCTCGGCCAGTTGCGGGATGGCGGCGATCGGGCGCGACATTGTCGAACGTCAGGCCGTGGCCGGCATGGGGCTCGATGCCATTCTTGGCGGCGAGCGCGGCCGTGTCGGCGATGCGACGTAGCTCGATCCCTGCGCCTCGCCCTCAAGGTGCGCGTAGCGACCGGTGTGGAACTCGACCACCGGCGCGCCGAGCCGTAGCGCCGCATCGATCTGCGCCTCGCTCGGCTCGATGAACAGGCTGACGCGGACTCCCGCCGCCTGCAGCCGGTCGACGAACGGCCGGAGCATCTCGAACTGCCCCGCGGCATCGAGCCCGCCCTCGGTGGTCCGCTCCTCGCGCTTTTCGGGGACGATGCACGCCGCATGCGGGCCAGTGGGCGAGCGCGATCCCCAGCATCTCCTCGGTCGCCGCCATCTCCAGGTTCAGCGGCAGGTCGATCTCGCCCATCAGCCGGTCGATGTCGCCGTCGGTGATGTGACGCCGGTCCTCGCGCAGGTGGGCGGTGATCCCGTCGGCGCCGACCGCGGCCGCGGCCTGCGCCGCCCGCAACGGATCGGGATGCTCGCCGCCGCGCGCATTCCGGATGGTCGCGACATGGTCGATGTTGACGCCAAGGCGCAGCTGCCGGTCAAGCGGCGGCCCTGCTTCCGGGCTTGATCGCGGGAATGGCGGCCAGTTCCGGCGGCAGATCGTCGGCGGCATAGGTCGGCACGTCGATGCGGATCAGCGGCGCGAACGGCACGCCGAGATCGGCGGTCCCGCCCGAGCGATCGACCAGCGACGCGGCGGCGATGACCCTGCCCCCCGCCGCCTCGATCGCGGCGATCGCCTCGCGGGACGACAGGCCGGTGGTGACCACATCTTCGACCATCAACACCTTCGCCCCCGGCTCGAGCGCGAACCCGCGACGAAGTCCGAACACGCCCTCGGGCCGCTCGACGAACATCGCGGGCACGCCCAGCGCGCGGCCCATTTCATGGCCGATGATCACCCCGCCCATTGCCGGCGAAACCACGGCATCGATGGAATTGCGAAGGTCATCGGGCAGTTTTGCGGCGAGCGCACGCGCCAGCTTTTCGGCCCTGGCCCCGTCCATCAGCACCCGGGCACATTGCAGATAACGCGGGCTGCGCAGCCCTGAGGAAAGGATGAAATGGCCGTCGAGCAGCGCATTGGCGCTACGGAATTCGGCAAGAATTTCCTCGTCGGTCATGCCCGTCCCTTGGTTCCCGGATTATCGCCAATTAGGCGCTGAAACTTCATGCTTCAACCGCCCTTGAGAGCGAGAGAAGCCGCGCCTATAAGGCCGCCGATTCCACCGGGTCACCAATGACGGCGGACCGGTCCAGCAACCCATAGTTCGGGGTGAGAATGAAACTCATCGGTTGGGCGCTTGCCCTCGCAGCCGCGGCAATGATCCCAGCGAGTGCTGGGGCCACAACAGCGGCCGCCGCGCCGCAAGTCAATACGGTCGAATCTGCTGGTCTTCCGGTCGGCCAGTCGGTCGGGACGCAAGTCGCGGAAGGCGCCGTACCGGCCGCCGACGCGACTGCGGCGACGACCGCTGCTCCCGCTTTCCCGCAGACTGCCGCGACCCCCGGCATCGGCATGCCGACCGAGGCCCGGCTCGGACTGCAGGATCAATATACCGATCTCGGCCAGCGCGCGGCGACCTTCCACAACGGCCCGTTGCTTTGGATGTGCGTGATCATCAGCATCTTCGTGCTGGTCCTGCTCGGCTACACGATGGTTCGTTTCCGCCGCGGGGCGCAGCCGGAGCCGTCGCGGACCACCCACAACACCATGCTCGAAGTTGTCTGGACCTTGGTGCCGGTGCTGATTCTGGTGGCGATCGCCATCCCTTCGATCCGCCTGCTCGCCGCGCAATATTCGCCGCCGCCGGCCGATCTCACCATCAAGGTGATCGGCCATCAATGGTATTGGACCTATCAATATCCCGACAATGGCGGGTTCGAGATCGTGTCGAACATGCTGAAGGAAAAGGACGACCCGTCGCTGAAGCCCGGTGAGCGCTTCCGCACCGACGCGGATGGCCCGATCATGCTCGCCACCGACGAGCGGCTGGTGATCCCGGCGGGCAAGGTGGTCAAGTTCATGATCACCAGCGAAGACGTGATCCACAGCTTCGCGGTCCCGGCCTTCTGGACCAAGATGGACGCCAATCCGGGGCGCATCAACGAGGAGTGGGTCAAGGTCGATCGTCCCGGGGTCTATTTCGGCCAATGTTCGGAACTGTGCGGCGCCCGCCACGGCTACATGCCGATCGCGGTCGAAGTGCTGCCCGAAGCCCAGTTCAACGCCTGGCTCGCCTCGAAGGGCGGCACGCCCAAGGGCGCCAAGCCCGCCGTGGTCCCGGCCGCGGCGCCGGCCGCCGCCGACCCGGCCGCCATCCCGCAGCCTGCCCTCACCCAGCCCGTTCCGGCCCAGAATTAAGCGGAAGCGATAGACCATGAGCACCATTCCCGCCGACGTCGCCGCGCTGAAGGCTCACGCCGAGCCGCACGCGCATCATGACGCCGACCACAAGCCGGGCTTTTTTGCCCGCTGGTTCATGTCGACCAACCACAAGGACATCGGCACCCTCTATCTGATCTTCGCGATCGTCGCGGGGATCATCGGCGGTGCCATTTCGGGCATCATGCGGGCCGAACTGGCCGAGCCGGGCATTCAGATCCTCACCCAGGGTTGGCCGCTCGGCGCGGGCGAAGGCAATTTCGACGACGCGCTGCACCACTGGAACATCCTGATCACCGCCCACGGCCTGATCATGGTGTTCTTCATGGTCATGCCGGCGATGATCGGCGGCTTCGGCAACTGGTTCGTGCCCTTGATGATCGGCGCGCCCGACATGGCGTTCCCGCGGATGAACAATATTTCGTTCTGGCTGCTCGTCCCCGCCTTCCTGCTCTTGCTGGGATCGGCGTTCGTTTCGGGCGGTACCGGCCTTGGCGCGGGTACCGGCTGGACGGTCTATGCCCCGCTGTCGACGATCGGCAGCCAGGGTCCCGCGGTCGACATGGCGATCTTCTCGCTGCATCTCGCGGGCGCCAGCTCGATCCTCGGCGCGATCAACTTCATCACCACCATCTTCAACATGCGCGCCCCGGGCATGACGCTGCACAAGATGCCGCTGTTCGTATGGTCGATCCTGGTCACCGTCTTCCTGCTGCTGCTGGCGCTGCCGGTGCTTGCGGGCGCGATCACCATGCTGCTGACCGACCGCAATTTCGGCACGTCCTTCTTCGACGCTGCGGGCGGCGGCGATCCGGTGCTCTACCAGCATCTATTCTGGTTCTTCGGCCATCCCGAAGTGTACATCATGATCCTGCCCGGCTTCGGCATCGTCAGCCAGGTCATCGCCACCTTCAGCCGCAAGCCGGTCTTCGGCTATCTCGGCATGGCCTATGCCATGGTCGCGATCGGCGTGGTCGGCTTCGTCGTCTGGGCGCACCACATGTTCACCATCGGCATGGACGTGAACACCAAGATGTACTTCACCGCCGCGACGATGATCATCGCGGTCCCTACCGGGGTCAAGATCTTCAGCTGGATCGCGACCATGTGGGGCGGCTCGATCAGCTTCGAGACGCCGATGCTGTGGGCGATCGGGTTCATCTTCCTGTTCACCGTTGGCGGCGTCACCGGGGTCGTGCTCGCCAACGGCGGGGTCGATAATTACATGCACGACACCTACTATGTCGTGGCCCACTTCCACTACGTGCTGAGCCTCGGCGCGGTGTTCGGGATCTTCGCCGGTTTCTATTACTGGTTCGGCAAGATGTGGGGGAAGATGTACAACGAGTTCCTCGGCAAGTTGCACTTCTTCGTCATGTTCGTCGGCGTGAACCTGGTGTTCTTCCCGCAGCATTTCCTCGGCCTGGAGGGCATGCCGCGGCGCATCCCCGACTATAATCCGGCCTATGAATATTGGAACCAGATCTCCAGCCTCGGCTATGTCGTGATGGCGGCCAGCATGGCCATCTTCTTCGTCAACGTCTTCTGGTCGCTGGCCAGGGGTCCCAAGGCCCCGGACAATTATTGGGGCGAAGGCGCGACGACGCTCGAGTGGACCCTGTCGAGCCCGCCGCCGTTCCACCAGTTCGAGACCCTGCCGAAGGTCGACTGAGGCACCGAGCGTGGCCTTCCGTTTCGCATCAGCGGAACGGAAGGCAGCGCGAAGAGATGCCGCATTCCGGCCGGCGGTTTGGCACTGCCCGATCGACGTCAAGGAAAGTGCGCGGCAACCCTGCGCAGCATGGAGAAAGCGAACGGCCCGTAACGGCTCGCGGTCACTTCACCCGCGCGGCCTTCACTATCTTCACCACCGGATCCAGCATCTGCCCCTTCATCGCCCCGTCGCCCTTGGTCGGTGATCGGGGAGAAGCGAAGATCGCCTGGACCACGTCCATCCCCTCGACCACCATTCCGAACGGAGCGAACCCCTTGTCGGTCGCAGTCGCGTCGAAGCTGGGGACGTCGACGGTCAGGATGAAGAAGTCGCTACGGGTGGTCTTGCCCCCGGCATTGGCCATGACGATCGCGCCGGCCTTGTTCTTGAGGCCGGTCATCGCGGTGCTTTCGATCGTCAATCGGCGGCAAGCTGCTTGGCTCCGTCGCGCGATCCACCCTGGATCAGCCCGCCCTCGGTCAGCGGCATCGAGCGGTAGAAGGCTGCGCCGTTGAGATACCCCTTGTCGACATAAGCGAGGAAATTGGCGGTGGTGAGCGGGGCGCGGCCGCGGTCGAGCGCAACCACGATCCGCCCCTTCTCCGTCTCCAGCGCGACCCGGACGAGATCGTCCTTCGCGGCCTGGACGGGAGGTGCGGCGGGGGCCTGCGCGAGCGCGGGAGCGGCAACAGCCGCGAGCAAAGCGGCGAGGAGCAATGGCTTGGTCATGACGCGATCCTTGGCACAACGAATCTGAACCGCCGATTCACAGCCTTTCCCTTCTGACCGCAAGCTTTTATAGGCCCGCACCATGACCACGATTCCGGTGACTCCCGCGCAGCCGCTCCCGGCGGACTGGCGCGACCTGCTCGCGCTGACCAAGCCGCGGGTGATGAGCCTGGTGGTGTTCACCGGCCTGTGCGGCCTGATCGCTGCCCCGGGCGCGATGAATCCGGTGCTCGCCTTCACCGCTGTGCTGTGCATCGCGCTCGGCGCGGGCGCCGCCGGCGCGCTCAACCAATGGTATGAGGCGGACCTCGATGCGCTGATGAAGCGCACCGCCGGCCGACCGCTGCCCGCCGGTCGGATGGACCGCCAGACCGCGCTTCACTTCGGGGTCGGCCTCAGCGTCTTTTCGGTCGTGCTGATGCAGCTCGCGGCCAACACCGTCGCCGCCGTCTGGCTGGCGGTGTCGATCCTGTTTTACGTCTTGGTCTATACCGTCTGGCTGAAGCGCCGGACGGCGCAGAACATCGTCATCGGCGGCGCGGCCGGCGCCTTTCCGCCGTTGATCGGCTGGGCCGCCGCGACTGGTAACGTTACGGCGCTCCCGATCCTGCTGTTTGCCATCATCTTCCTGTGGACCCCGCCGCATTTCTGGGCCCTGAGCTTGTTCGTGCGCACGGATTACGCCGCCGCCGGGGTGCCGATGCTGCCGGTGGTCGCAGGCAACAAGGTCACCCGCCGCCATGTCCTGCTCTATACGCTGCCGATGGTCGCCGCGGCGGTCGCGCCGTGGGCGATGGGGCTGGTCGGCTGGATCTATGGCGGGGCTTCCGTGGCGCTCAACCTGATCTTCCTTGCCCTGGCGATTGCGGTCGTTCGCAATGACGCCAGCGAGCCCGCCGGCATGGCGCCCGAAAAGGCGCTGTTCAAATTCTCGATCCTCTATCTGTTCATCCTGTTCGCCGCATTGGTCGCCGACCGGCTGGTGCTGGCATGACCCCCGAGCAGGAAATCGAGCTTCGACGCCGCCAGAAGAGCCGCTCGCGGGTCACCGCCCTGTTGCTCGGGCTGTTCGTGGTGCTGATGTTCGCCATTTCGATGGCCAAGATGGTGGTCGTCCCATGAGCGGCAAGGCGCGCACCGCCCTCTACATGGTCCTGCTGGTGTTCGGCATGACCGGGCTCGCCTACGCCTCGGTGCCGCTCTATCGCATGTTCTGTGCCGTAACCGGCTTCGGCGGCACCACCCAGCGCGCCGACGCCGCGCCGGGCGCGGTCGACGGGCAGATCGGGGTCCGGTTCGATGCCAACATCAATGGCGGCCTGCCGTGGACGTTCGAGCCGGCCGCGCCGATCAAGATCAACCCGGGCGCGCGGACCATCATCAATTACGAATCCGCCAATCTTGCCGACCGCCCGACCACCGGCCGCGCGGTGTTCAACGTCTCCCCGACCCAGGCCGGGGCCTATTTCAGCAAGATCGAATGCTTCTGCTTTACCGAGCAGACGCTGAAGGCGGGCGAGAAAGTGAAGATGCCCGTGGTATTCTTCGTCGATCCCAAGATTCGCACCGATCCGGCGACCCGCAACATCGACGAGATTACGCTGAGCTACACCTTTTACCCTGTGGAAAGTCCCGCGCGCACCCGCTAGAGCGCGGTAACGAGATCTAGGAAAGCATCCATGGCCGGCACCAAGAATCACGATTATCATATCCTTCCGCCCGATCCCTGGCCGATCATCGGCGCCTTTTCGTCACTCGCGCTGTTCGGCGGCCTGGTGATGTGGATGCACGACAATCCCTATGGCAAGTTCGTCGGCTTCGGCGGCCTCGCGATGGTGCTCGTGACCTTCTATTCGTGGTGGTCGAACACCATCAAGGAAGCGCATGCGGGCGACCATACTCCGGTTGTCTCGCTCCACCTGCGCTACGGGATGATCCTGTTCATCGCTTCCGAAGTGATGTTCTTCGTTGCCTGGTTCTGGGCGTTCTTCTCGGCCGCCTTGTTCCCCTCGGCGGCCGAAGCGGTGGCCGGGCAGTGGCCGCCCAAGGGTCTCGAAGTGCTCGATCCGTTCGGCTTCCCGTTGCTCAATACCCTGATCCTGCTCTGCTCGGGCACGACCGTAACCTGGGCGCATCACGCGCTGATCCACGGCGACCGTGACGGGCTGAAGAAAGGCCTGTTGGCGACGATTGGGCTAGGCCTCGTGTTCACCGCGATCCAGGCCTACGAATATATCCACGCGCCGTTTGCCTTCAAACTGGCCAATGGCGGCAACATCTACGGTTCGACCTTCTTTATGGCGACCGGTTTCCACGGCTTCCACGTCATCGTCGGCACCATCTTCCTGATCGTCTGCTATATCCGCGCGGTGAAGGGCGACTTCACCCCCAAGCAGCATTTCGGTTTCGAGGCGGCGGCCTGGTACTGGCATTTCGTTGACGTCGTATGGCTGTTCCTGTTCGTGTCGATCTACGTGTGGGGCGGCTGGGGCGCGCCGGTCCACGGCTAACGTTCCAATGATTGCCCCAACCTTGGCGGGGGCCAGCCTTTCGGGGCTGTGCCCCCGCTGTGGCGCCCGGACCTTGTTCGCGGGTCCGGTTCAGTTCGCCAGCCGCTGCCGCGCCTGCGACCTAGATTTCCAGTCCTATAATATCGGCGACGGGCCCGCGGCCTTCCTGATCCTGATCGTCGGTGCGTTGCTTGCGATCGGAGCGATCGTCGTTGACTTGAGCTTCACGCCGCCGTGGTGGGTCCACGCCATCTGGTTGCCGGTCGGCCTTGCACTGACGCTTGGCGGGCTTCGCTTCGGCAAGGCCGCACTCCTGTTTCAGGAGTATCGGCATCAGGCGCGCGAGGGGCGGATCGCCAAATGATCTGGTGGAGGCGTCTTCCCCTGTTTCCAACGATCCTGGTCGCCGCTGCGGTCGTGACGATGATTGCGCTCGGCTTCTGGCAGATCGACCGTGCGCGGCAGAAAGCTGACCTGATCGCGCTCTACCGCGCCAACCTTGCCAAACCGGCGATGGCCTTCCCCGACCTGGGCCCGGTTCCGCGCGAGGCGATGTTCCGCTTGTCGTCGGTGACCTGCATCAACGTCGCCGGGTGGCGGACCGAGGGCGGCCGCTCGATAGATGGGGTGTCCGGAAATCGCTACATCGCCCAGTGCCGGACTGGCGCCGAAGGCCCCGGCGCGCTGGTCGATCTCGGCGTCAGCCAGGATCCTGGGGTCAAGCCGCGCTGGTCGGGCGGGGTCGCGAGCGGCATGATCACCACCGAACCGGATCACAGCAGCATAATCGAACGTTGGTTCGGGACTGCGCCCGTGCTCAGCCCGATGCTGGTTGCCGACCGCCCCGCGCCGGGCCTTAGCGCTTCAGCCAGGCCGAGCCCCGACACGGTGCCCAACAATCATCGCGCTTATGCGGTGCAATGGTTCCTGTTCGCCGCCGCGGCGCTGGTCATCTACGGGCTGGCGGTCGCCAAGCGGTTGAAGGAAGAGTCGAAATGACCGCCCAACTGACCCGCCTGCCCAACGGCCTGACGGTCGCGATCGACCCGATGCCGGACGCGCGATCGACCGCGATCGGGCTCTACGCCGCGGTCGGATCGCGCTCCGAGGCGGACGGGAAAGGCGGGCTCGCCCATCTGCTCGAGCATATGGTGTTCAAGGGCGCCGGCGGCCGCGATGCCCGCGCGATTGCCGAGGCGATCGAAGATGTCGGCGGTTCGCTCAACGCCTGGACCGCGCGCGACCAGACCGTGTTCCATGCCCGCACCCTGCCCGCCGATGTCGGCCTCGCGCTCGAGCTAATCGCCGATCTCGTCCGCAGCCCCCGTATCGACGAGGCCGAGCTGGAGCGCGAGAAGCAGGTCATCCTGTCCGAACTTGGCGAGTGCCTCGATGCCCCCGACGATCTGATTCACGACCATCTGTTCGAAGCGGCGCTCGGGGTTCAGCCGCTGGCCCGCCCGGTGCTGGGACGCGAGGACAGCATTCTCGGCCTGACCCGCGACGATTGCCTCGGCTGGCTGGAACGCGAATATCGCCCGTCCCGGCTGGTGATTTCGGCCGCCGGCGCGGTCGACGAGGACGCCGTGTTGACGCTCGCCGAAAAGCTGTTCGGCGACCTCGACCCAATCGCCCCCTCCCCCATTCCCCCGGCCGGCTTCGTCGGCGGCATCCGCTCGGACCGCAAGGCCTCCGAGCAGACTCATCTCGCCTTTGCACTGCCCGGCTTGCCCGCCTCGCACGACGATGCGCCAGCCCTGTCGCTGTTCAGCCAGGCGGTCGGCGGGGGCATGTCGTCGCGGCTGTTCCAGGAGCTGCGCGAGGAGCGCGGCCTGGCTTATTCCATCTATTCCTGGACCCAGGGCTTTGCCGACACCGGCCTGTTCGCGGTCAACCTCTCGACCGACAAGGCGCGCGCCGCCGAGGCGATGGCGTTGGCCCGCGCATGCGTTCTGCGCGCCGCCGACGACCTGACCGAGGCCGAACTCGACCGCGCCCGCGCCCAGGTCGAGGCGGGGTTGATTATGGCGCTGGAAACCCCCCAGGGCCGCGCCGACTCGATGGCGCGATCGATCGAAATCTTTAATAGAATCATGAGCTTGGACGAAATGCTCGCCGAACTGCGAAGCGTCACCGCAGATGATGCTCGCAGTGTTGCTCGAACCATGCTCACCGGCCCGATCGCTTTGGCCTCGATCGGCGGCAAGCTCGCGCTCGCGGCATGAGCGACCTCGCCAATCTGTTGACGATCGTGGCCGAGCCGTGGGCCGACTGGGGCCTGATCGACAGCGGCCATGGCCAAAAGTGGGAACGCTACGGCACTATCACCGTCGTCCGCCCCGAGCCGCAGGCGATGTGGGCCCCCGCGCTCGACGACTGGTCACCGGACGCGACCTTCGTTCCCGGCAGCGACGAGGATGGGGGTGGCCGCTGGCAGCATCACCGCGAACTCCCCCGCGACTGGCCGCTGGCGCGGGGCAACGTCCGCTTCCACGCCAGCCTGACCCCGTTCCGCCACCTAGGCTTTTTCCCCGACATGGCCCCGCAATGGGATTTCATGGCCGACCGCAGCGCCGATGCCGACGTCATGAACCTGTTCGGCTATACCGGAGTCGGAACGCTGACTCTGTCCGACGCCGGCGCGCGGTTGGTCCATGTCGATGCCTCCAAGAAATCGGTCGAGGGCGGGCGGCGCAATGCCGAACTGTCGGGCATGGCCGATCGCCCCATCCGCTGGATTGTCGACGACGCCGCCAAGTTCACCGCCCGCGAGGTCCGCCGCGGGAGGCGCTACGACGGTATCCTGCTCGATCCGCCCAAGTTTGGCCGCGGCCCCGAGGGCGAAGTGTGGCGGTTGGAGGAGCATCTTGCGCCGTTGCTCGCCGATTGCGTCAAACTGCTTGACGCCGATAGCCGCTTCCTCGTGCTGACCGTCTATGCAGTGCGGATGTCGGCGCTTTCGATCGGCGAGCTGCTGCGCCAGCTGACCGAGCATCTTGAGGGCAAAGTCGAATGCGGCGAAATGACAGTGCGCGAGGAATCGCGCAGCCTGCTGCTCCCGACCGCAATCTTCGCGAGATGGTCTAGGTCCTAGACGCCCTGATCGCAGCGCCGGTCACGAACGGCGCGCCCGCCAGCGTCAGCAAGGCCACTGCCGCTTCCAGCTTGAGCGCCCCGCCCGGATCGACGCCGGTTGCCGCCGCTCCGAAGATCACCAGCGGTACTGCTAGCGGCATCAGCAATAGCCCAGCCAGCGACCCCGCGCGCGGCAGGCCCGCGGTTAGCGCAGCCACCGCCACCGCCAGCGCCGCCAGCGCCGGTGTCCCGATCGCCAGCGCGACCAGCACGCGGACCAGCGCCACGCCGTCGAGGCCGACCAGTACGCTGGCCGGGACCGCTGCAATCAGCAACAAGGGCCCGAAGGTCAGCCAGTGGCCAATGATCTTGGCTATGGCCACGCCCTCCTCGCTCACTGCCGCTATCGCCAATTGATCGAGCATGCCGTCGGCGCGGTCGGGTTCGATCAGCCGTTCGATCGGCAGCAGCGCCGCGGTCAGCGCCGCGATCCACAGCGCGCCTCCCCCGATCCGCGCCAGCACTTGGGCGTCGGGACCGACCGCAAACGGCACGATTGCGGCGACGAGCAAGAAGAAGGCGACCGGCAGCCACGCAGCGCCGGTCAGCCCACGCCGGACCTCGCGGAGGATCAATGCGCCGATCACAGCGCCAGCTCCAGCCAGTCCCCGCCAAGCCTAACGTGGCTGGCGGCAAGCACCGCGCCGCCCGCCGCGCGATGATTGGCGACGGCGGTCTTAAGCTGGGCCTCACCCGCCGCATCCAGCCCGTTGAGCGGCTCGTCGAGAAGCCACAAAGGGACGCCGCTGGCCATCACCCGCGCCAGCCGTGCGCGGCGGGCCTGGCCGGTCGACAGCATCCGTACCGACACGTCCCTCAACGGCAAGAGATCGAACGCCGCCATCGCCTCGTCGAGGTTCGGCCCGCCCCAAAAGCGAAGCGCCTTGCCAAGCGCCAACTCGCGATCGAGCGCAAGATGCTCGTCGGCCAAGGCCGCCTCGACCCGCTCGATGGTCCCCGCACTAGGCCTGAGCAACCCCGCGACCAGCCGGATCAGGCTCGACTTGCCGCAGCCGTTGGGGCCGGTGACGTGCACCGCCTCGCCCGGTTCCAGCGCGACATCGAGCCCCTCGAACAGCAGCCGGCCGCCACGCACCAGTGCCAGTCCCCGCCCCTCGAGCAACATGCTCAAGCCTGCTCCTCAAGATCGTGCATCGCGTCGTCGCTAAGCCCGAAATGATGTCCCGCCTCGTGGATCAAGATGTGGCGGATGAGATGTTCCAACTCCTCCCCCTCCTCGACCCATTCGTCGAGGATCGCGCGGCGGAACAGGCGAATCCGGTCGGGTAATTGCTGGGGTGCGTCGATACGTTTCTCGCCGATCGGCACGCCCTCATAGAGGCCGGTCAGGTCAAGCGGGTGATCGATCCCGAGGTCGGATAGCAATTCGGCCTCGGCCAGTTCGTCGACTTGCAAAACGACATCGCGCAGGTGGCTCGCGAAGGGCTCGGGCAGCCCGGTCAAAGCAGCGCGAGCGATCGCCTCGATCTCGTCGGCCGAGGGCGGGTGATCGAAGCGGCGTGCCATGCCTTCGCCTTAGATGCAGCATGGGCGCGGCGGCAAGCTTGCCCGCATCGGCTTGCCTCACTAAGGGGCTTGGCTTCCAAGCATGCGGAGCGGTGGCCGAGTGGTCGAAGGCGCTCGCCTGGAAAGTGAGTATACGGCAAAACCGTATCGAGGGTTCGAATCCCTCCCGCTCCGCCACTCGCCGTTCATATAATTGATTTTTTGGTTTTTCGCTGTGGCGCGAATGGCAGGCGTGGCGCCCATGTGAGGGTACGATCTAAAGCGGACACAAGCGGTCATGCCGACCTGAATTGAACTACGGGCAGACCCGCAGACCGATGAAAATGCTAAGCAACCAGGAAGCACGCCCCGATTACTGTGTACCAGCACAAGCGGGAGACATTCAGGGTGAGGCTTTCATTGTGGCGGATTGGGCAGTGCTCCCTCTTCCCTCACATCTGCAAGCGCACCGAGCTCACCCTTCTCTCTGGCCTTTCGCCCATAAACGACTTCGAACACGGGAGATGCCATGAGTGTGGTGACGATGGCCATCAGCACCAGCATCGAGAATAGTTCGACGCCGATAATGCCCTTTTGCAGGCCGATGTTGATGATGATCAGCTCCATCAGCCCACGCGCGTTCATGAGTGCGCCGATACCCATCGCTGTTGCGTTATCTTGGCCCGTGAGCCGTGCCGCCGCCCAACATGCTCCGCCCTTTGCCAATATGGAGGTCGCCAAGATGATGAGCGTCACGAGGAGAAGTCTAGGATCAGCCATGATGCTGAGCTGCGTATTCAGTCCAGAGTAGGTGAAGAACATCGGGAGCAAGAGGACAACGGTGAACGGCTCGAGTTTGGCACGGACGTCCTTTGCAAGCACGCCACGCGGCATCGCCACGCCCAGCAAGAAGCCGCCAAACACCGCGTGCATTCCTGCCCAGTCCATTGCGAAGGCGGAAAGCAGGAAGAGCATCAACACGAGACCAAGGAGGCTCTGGTTGACGCCACCTTCGCGTTCTGCGCGCTCGCCAAGCGGCTTAAGCAGCTTAGACCCGAATCCCAGCACCAGGACCGCAAATCCGACGGCGCCGAAAATCGCCTTCAGGGCGACTGTAGAACCACCACCGAACGTCGCCAACACGATCGCGAGAACGGTCCACGCGGCAGCATCGTCGATCGCACCAGCGGACAAGGACAACGAGCCGAGCGGCGATTTCGACAGGCCTCGCTCATGGATGATCCTGGCGAGCATGGGGAACGCCGTGATGGAAATGCAAGCGCCCATGAATAGGGTTGCCTGAAGCAGGCTGAGGTTAGGAGCGAAAAGCCCTGGGATGGAAATCAACCAGGGAGTCAGCAGCACCGCGAACAGGAACGGGCCTGCCATTCCCGATATGGACACTGCTCCGGCGCTTGCAGCGTTGCTGCGGAAGTGCGCGCGATCAAACCCCAGCCCTACCACGAACATGTAAAGCCCGACGCCGAGCTGGGCACCGACATACAGGACGTTCTTTGTCTCGTCCGGGAACAACAGCGCTTGGAAGTCTGGCGCGAGTAGCCCCAATACTGACGGGCCAAGCACCACGCCTGCAACCATCTCGCCAACCACTTGCGGCTGGCCGAGGAAGCGCTTGCCGAACCAGCCGATCAATCGCGCGGCCAGGACGATCGTTAGCAATTGCGCAAAAAATACGGTGCCGACTTCTCCTGCTGACATCCGCCCGCTCCCACTGCCGACCCAGGCCAAACTTCAGCTAGGCCATCCGGAGCAGCGTCCGCAAGGTCGCCTCAAGGTCCGTCTCACGTCCACAATGGACTTCCGGCCATGGGCGGATTCCCTGACCTGGCTTCGGATCCATAGCGTCGGCTCGGCCAACCCGCCGGCAATCAGCGGCATCATCACGGAAGAAGGCGTGCGCAACATGCGCCTCTGCTCAAATCAGTCGGCCTCGACGATCCGGAACATGGCGATGGCAGCAATCACGAGTGTCGCCGCCGCGAACGCCATCGTCCAAATGGGTTCAGTTGGAAAATACGCTTTCATGATTGATCCCATCACCGTTGCGACGAGGAGCTGGGGAACCACGATGAAGACGTTGAACAGCCCCATGTAAATCCCGAGCTTGGCCTGCGGCAGACTGGACGCGAGGATCGCATAGGGCATTGCCAGTATCGACGCCCAGGCGATGCCGACACCGATTTCCGCGAACACCAGATGTTGGGGATCGCGAAGCAGGAAGAAGCTGGCGAAGCCCGCCGCGCCGCACAGCAGGCCAATGACATGGGTCTTGGCCTTGCCAATCCTCCTGGCAAGAAATGGGAGCACGGTCAGCGCAGCAACTGCCGCGACCCCGTTATAGACCGCGAACAGCACGCCCACCCAATTGCCCGCCTCCTGATATCCGGCGCTTGCCGGGTCGGGCGAGTTGAAGAAATATTGCGCCACCACGGGCGTGGTGTTGATCCACATGATGAACAGTGCCGACCAGCTGAAGAATTGCACCAGGGCCAGCTTGCGCATGATCGGTGGCATGCCCGAAAAGTCGCCAACGATGCTGGCCAGCATGCTGTTGCTCTTGCCTGATTGTGCCAGCCGAATCGCGATCAGCGATGCGACTCCATAAGCGATCAGCAGTCCGCCGAGCAGGTAAATTTCCTTCTCCAGTGACAATGCTCCAACCGCAAGCACGACCAGGGCGCCGGCCCCGATCCACAGCCCGGTCGCCGCCAGCCCGCGCGCGGCGAGAGCGCGCATCACCGGCGCATTGTCCGCGTCCGTCTCGTTACCGAAACTGCGCAACTCGGAAGGGCTGTATTCTTTGGTCGTAAGGATCGTCCACAGCACGGTCAGGAACAGCGCTGCACCGCCGACCCAGAAGCTCCATTTGACGGTATCGGGGATGACTCCAGGCGCGGCTTCATTTGCGACGCCCCAATAGTCGAGCAACCAAGGGAAGATCGACCCGACTACCGCGCCCGCGCCTATAAAGGCGGTTTGCACTGCATAGCCGGAAGTATGCTGGTCCTTTGGCAGCATGTCGCCGACGAAGGCGCGAAACGGCTCCATCGAAATGTTGAGGCTCGCATCGAGCACCCACAAGAGAATGGCAGCGAACAGCAACACCTCGGCGATCGGCATCAGGAAAAGCGATAAGGCGGCCAGGATTGCCCCAGCTAGGAAGTAGGGCCGGCGACGGCCGAGACGGCCAAGCCAGGTGCGATCGCTCATGTGACCGATGATCGGCTGGACTAGCAAACCGGTGAGGGGAGCCGCGATCCACAAGGCGGGCAGATCATCGAGCGACGAGCCCAGGGTCTGGAAGATCCGGCTCATGTTGGAATTCTGGAGCGCGAAGCCGATCTGGATCCCGAAAAATCCGAAACTGATATTCCACAGTCCAGTCCACGACTGGCGTGGTTTCGCCGATGACGCCAACTTAGCCTCCCCAAATTGTCCGGGTCATGCCGCCCGATTGCCGCGCAGGCTGGCAGAGGGGGCGCGGCCTGACAATCGAATGTATTCGTATGCAGCCCGCTTGGGGGTGACGAGCGGCGACAAACTGCATAGCAACGAAATTGCACAAGAGGGGGGCGAAGAGATGGTGATGGCGACCGGTACGGGCCAAGGGGAAGCCAATTCGACACCGCTCAATCTCCCTGACGGCGGGGTCGATGCGCCTGAGCTGCGCTATTTCGTATTCGCCCTGTTCTTCATCTTCGGCGGGATCACCAGCCTCAACGATGTCATCCTGCCGAAGCTGAAGGAACTGTTCACGCTGAATTACACCCAAGCGATGCTGGTTCAGTTCTGTTTCTTCACCGCCTATCTCGTGATCGGGATACCTGGCGCGCAACTGGTTAAACGGATCGGCTATATGCGCGGCGCGGTCGCGGGACTGCTGACGATGATGGTCGGCTGCCTTTTGTTCATCCCCGCTTCGCAGACCGCCGCTTATGGTCTGTTCCTGTTCGCCCTCTTCATCCTCGCCAGCGGCGTGGTGGTGGTCCAGGTCGTCGCCAATCCGCTGATCAGCCTGCTCGGCCCGGCGAAAACGGTCCACAGTCGCCTCACCTTTGCCCAGGCGTTCAATAGCTTTGGCACGACCGTCTTCCCGATCGTCGGATCGGCGCTGATCCTGGGCAGTCTGGCCGGCGTCACGGCGAGCGAACTGTCTGGCACCGCGCTCGATGACTATCGGACCGCGGAAACCCGCGCCATTGTCAGCACCTATATCGGACTCGCGGTAGCGCTCGCCGTAATCGCCGGCGCAGTTTTTCTGTTTCGCAATCGGTTGCCGCAGGAAAGGCATGACCGCAGCCCGCCGCTGGCCGGCTTCGAATTGGTCAAGCGCACTCGCTTCGGATTCGGTGCCTTGTGCATCTTCCTCTATGTCGGCGCGGAAGTGGCGATCGGATCGTTGATCGTCAATTATCTGATGCAGTCGACTGTTCTGGGCCTGAGCGATGGCGACGCGGGCAAACTGATCGCTTATTATTGGGGCGGGGCGATGGTCGGCCGGTTCGTAGGCTCCTATTTCCTCCGCCTCATGAGCCCCGGCAAGATTTTGGCATTCGTTTCCATCGGAGCGATTGTGCTGATCGCCGTTTCCGCAAACACCACGGGTGCGCTGTCGGGGTACAGTTTGCTCGCGGTCGGGCTGATGAATTCGATCATGTTCCCGACGATCTTCAGCCTGGCATGCGAGAAGCTCGGCGCGCGTGCCGCCGACGGGTCGGGAATCATCAACATCGCCATATTCGGCGGCGCGGTAATCCCGCTGCTGACCGGGATGGTGGCCGATGCCAGCGGCAGCTTGGCGGTGGCGCTAGCCCTGCCGGCTCTATGCTATGCGGTGATCGCGGGCTTTGGCTTCTACGCGCGCCGTCCGGCCTAGGACGATCCGCGCACCACCAGGCGCACCGGCAGCAGGACGCTTTCCGCGCCGCGTTCCTCGATCCGCGCGAGCAATGTCTCGACCAGTTTCTCGCCTGCGCGCTTGGTGTCCTGGACGATCGTGGACAGCGGCGGCTCGGCCATGCGCGCCGCAGCCAGATCGTCGAAACCCACCACCGAGACATCGCCAGGAATGCTCAGCCCGGCATCATGAAGTGCGCGCATCGCGCCGATCGCCACAAGGTCGCTAGTGGCGAAAATTGCGTCGAATTTGGCGCTTTGCCCAAGCAATTGCTCGACCGCCTGTCGCCCAGCCGCTTCAGATGGCGACGCATCGATACACAAGGTTAAATCGGCGGCGAGCCCACTTTCACCAAGCGCGCGCGAAAAGCCTATCCAGCGTTCGACAAATTCTGGCGCGGCATCGCTGACGGTGCCCAGAAAGGCGATCCGGCGTCGCCCCCGTTCGATCAGGTGACGTCCGGCCAGATAGCCGCCTTGTTCATTGTCCGATCCGACCGTCGTTCCAATCTGCCCGGCCCGCGCCGCGCCCCAGCGCACGAAATGCGTGCCCTGCTCGACCAGCCGTTCGAGCTGGGGCATGGCGGCGACATAATCGCCGTAGCCAAGCAGCAGGATTCCATCAGCCTTGTGGCTGTCTTCATAATCGACGTGCCAATTCCCCGACAGCTGCTGAAAACTGATCAGCAGATCATAGCCGGCAGCGGCGCACGCGCGGGTGATCGATCCGACCATCGACAAATAGAATGGGTTGATCAACGTATCGTCGGGGGTCGGATCTTCGAAGAACAGCAGGGCGATGGTTCGTGACTGGCGCGTGCGCAATCCGGAAGCATGTTTGTCGACCGTATAATTGAGCTGTTTCGCCGCCTCGAGCACCCGGCTTCGAGTTTCGTCGCTGACCGACGGATTGCCCGAAAGCGCACGGCTCACGGTCGGTTGCGACACGCCCGCCAGCGCGGCGATGTCGAACGACGTGGGCCGGCGCGTGGTCATCGCGAACCGTGACAATCTCGTTGCATAACGGCCACGCTCCCCCGCCTAACGTCCTGGCAGGGTAGGTGAATACGTATGTATTGCAATGCCCGCCGCTACCCGTTTCCGAATCGCACCGGTAAGCTCGCCATCCGAATTTGAAAAAAAAGGCGAACGCGACACAGAGCGCGTCGATCGAGGGGAATCGGGACAATGACACCAATTAAGCGCAGCATTTTTGCGACCACGGCCAGCTATGGCGCGATGGCATTGATGATGCTTGGGGCGGCGCCGGCCTTCGCACAGGATGCGCCGCCGGCCGATCCAGCCGCCACTGCGCAGCCGGTTCCGGAAGAGGCCGCCGAAGACGAAACCGACGATGATGCGATCGTCGTCACCGGATTTCGCCAGTCGCTGCAGAATGCGGTCAACACCAAGAAGCGCGCCGAGCAGATCGTCGAATCGGTGTCGGCGGAAGACATTGGGAAATTGCCCGATGCCTCGATCGCGGAATCGATTGCCCGCCTTCCTGGCGTGACTTCGCAGCGCGTGTCGGGCCGTTCCAACTCGATCTCGATCCGTGGTTTCTCGCCGGACTTTTCGACCACCTTGCTGAACGGTCGCGAACAGACGTCGACCGGCGACAATCGTGCCGTCGAATATGATCAATATCCGTCGGAAATCGTCAATCAGGTCAATGTCTATAAAACGCCGATGGCGAGCATCGCTGGCCAGGGCCTGTCGGGCACGGTCGATCTGCGTACCATTCGTCCGCTCGACAGCGGTCGCCGGGTCGTCTCGATCGGCGCGCGCGGATCGTTGGCCGATATCGGCAAGCTCAACGCCGGAAGCGACGACAAGGGCTTCCGCGTCAACGCACTTTATGTCGATCAATTCGCCAACGACACGATCGGCCTGGTGCTTGGCGCAAGCTATGTCGACGAACCCTATCAGATCAGCGAATTCAACGCATGGGGCTACGCGAGCTCGCCGTCAGGCGCGGTGATCGGCGGATCGAAGAGCTACAACACCTCGACCCAGCTCAAACGCCTCGGCCTTCAGGGTACGCTGCAGTGGCGCCCGAGCGATAATTTCACCTCCACGTTCGATGTCTTCTACTCGGACTTCAAGGATGACCAGATCAAACGCGGTATCGAGCTTCCGCTCTATTGGGGTGGCGGTGTTACGCTGACCAACGCAGTGGCCGAAGACGGATTGGTCACGTCGGGCGTGTTCAACAACGTCAAGGGCGTGGTCCGCAACGATGCTTTCCAGCGTCACGCGAAACTCTACTCCTACGGCTGGAACAACACCTGGAAGAACGGCGACGGGCTCCAACTCAGCGCTGACATCAGCTACTCGAAAACCAACCGCAATGAACTGGTGATCGAGACTTACGCCGGGACCAGCCGCGGTGACGCCAATGGCCCGAAGGACATCATCGGCTTCGACACTGGAACCGACGGAACGACCTTTGATCCGACGCTCGACTACGGCGATTACGGCTTGATCCTACTGACCTCGCCGCAGGGCTGGGGTGGCACGCAGATCGGGCTTGACGGGACGACCATCCAGGGCGGCCAGGACGGTTATTACAACGACCGCATCATCAAAGATCGTCTCTGGCAGCTTCGCGGCGATGCCGAATATGAATTCAAGAACAGCAGCTTCCTCCGTTCGGTCCAGGCCGGCCTGAACTACACCGATCGTTCGAAGTCGCTGACGCCGGACGAATATTTCCTTGGCCTGAAAGCCAATACGAACGGACTGATCAGCGTCCCGATCCCGGTCGACGCGCGGCTTGGAACGACCAACCTGCTGTTCGGCCTTGGCCCTGTGGTCAGCTATGATCCCGTGGCGCTGGTCAATTCGGGGATCTACAATCTGGTCGCCAATCCCTACGGTGACGTGGTGGTTAAAGCCTATTCGGTCAACGAGAAGATCACCACGCCATACGTCCAGGCCAACATCAGGGCCGACATCGGAAGCTCAGTGCTGACGGGAAACATTGGTGTCCAGGCCAACTTCACCGACCAACGGTCGAAGGGCGCATCGGCCTCGTTCCTCGGCACCAATCCCAATGGATCGCCGAACATTGCCGCGGTGGTGCGCGATGAGGGTGACACCTATGTCGATGTCCTCCCCAGCCTCAACCTTTCGCTGCGCACGCAAAGCGATTTCGTCGTTCGCCTAGGCCTGGCTCGCGAGGTCATCCGGCCGCGACTGGACGATATGCGCGCTTCGAGCAGTTATGGCGTGTCGTTCGGCGATCCTGGCGATCCGGCCCGCTTCACCTGCCCGACCGGCCGGACCTGCTATGTTGTGCGCGGGGGGTCGGGCAATCCGACCTTGCGTCCATGGCGCGCTAACGCGGCCGACCTCACGCTTGAGAAATATTTCGGCACGAAGGGCTACCTCGCGCTGCAATTCTTCTACAAGGATTTGGTCTCCTACATCTACAATCAAGATATTCCGTTCGATTTCACGGGCTTCCCGACGTCGCCCGCCGGCAATGACATCAACGGCAATCCGATCATCATCAATCCGCAAGGCACGCTCAATGCCCCGATCAACGGCAAGGGCGGCAAGCTTTACGGCGTCGAACTGGCGGGTACGCTTCCGTTCGAATCCTTCACCGAAGCGTTGACGGGCTTCGGCGTCACGGGCGGACTCAGCTACACCAAGACCCGGATCAAGCCGCAACCCGGCGGCGATTCGAGCGATCTTCCCGGTTATTCGCGCTGGGTCGCCAACGGCACGGCCTATTACGAGCGTTACGGCTTCAACGCTCGCGTGAGCGTTCGCCACCGGTCGTCGTTCATCGGCGAGGTGTCGGGCTTCGGCGCCAACCGCACTCGCCGCCGCGCCGCGCCGGAAACGATCCTCGATGGTCAGATCGGTTATGACTTCCAGGAGGGCAGCCCGCTCGTGGGCCTCTCGCTTTTCGTGCAGGGTCAGAACCTGACCGACGAGCCGTTCGTCACGCTCAACCCGGGTGACGATCGCCAGGTGATCGATTACCAGACCTACGGGCGTCGTTTCCTGGCGGGCTTCAACTACAAGTTCGGTGCCAATCGCGCTGCGCCGGCGGCACCTCCTCCCCCGCCGCCGCCGCCCCCGCCGCCCGCGCCCCCGCCTGCGACGCAGACGTGCTCGGATGGTTCGGTGATCCTGGCGACGGACGCCTGTCCGCCTCCGCCGCCACCGCCACCGCCTGCGGCGGAGCCCGAGCGCGGCTGATCCTTACGAATTCCCGTCGTCGCCCCGGCGGCGGCGGGATTCGTTGCGTGAGAATTGACCATGCGTGATCGAGACGCGCGCCAGATCGTGATCGCCGGCGGTGGAACCGCCGGATGGATGACGGCAGCAGCGATAAGTAAGTTGGCCGGGCCAGCCTTCTCGGTAACGCTGGTCGAATCCGACGAAATCGGCACAATCGGGGTCGGCGAGGCGACCATTCCCGCGATCCGCGACTTCAATGCCGCGCTCGGGCTCGACGAAGCCGAATTCGTCGCCGCCACTGGTGCAACCTACAAGTTGGGGATCGGCTTTGAAGGCTGGGGATCACGCGACGATGCCTATGTTCACGCGTTCGGCAGCGTCGGCCGCGGGGTCGGCATACTGCCGTTCCACCATGTGTGGCTTCGTGCCAACGCGGTGGGACTGGCCAAGCCGCTTGGCCATTATCTGCTCAACACCCTTGCCATCGCGGGCAATCGCTTCAGCCATTTCAATCCGCCCGCCGACAGCCCGCTCCCGGCGCTGCCCTATGCCTTCCATTTCGACGCAGGCCTCTACGCGCGGTTCCTGCGCGGCAAGGCGGAGGGCTGGGGCGTCGATCGCCAGGAAGGCAAGATTGTCGGGGTCGAGCGCGACGGCGGCAGCGGCGATATCGCGACGCTGATTCTCGAAGACGGACGCCGGATCGACGGCGACCTGTTCGTCGATTGCTCGGGCTTCCGCGGCCTGCTGATCGAAGGCGAGCTAAACAGCGGGTTCGAGGATTGGACCGACTGGCTACGCTGCGACCGAGCAGTCGCGGTGCCGTGCGCCTCGGTCGATCCCTGGGTGCCCTACACGCGTTCGATCGCGCGCCGGGCGGGCTGGCAATGGCGAATCCCGCTTCAGCATCGCATCGGCAATGGCCACGTCTTCTGCTCCGACTACATCAGCGAGGATGAAGCGACCGCGACCCTCCTCGCCAATCTCGATGGTGAGCAGCTGGCGGAGCCGCGCACGCTGCGGTTCACGACCGGCAAGCGCAAGCGGTGCTGGATTGGCAATACGGTCGCGGTGGGGCTCGCCGCCGGGTTCATCGAACCCCTGGAATCAACCAGCATCCACATGATCCAGACGGCGGTCACCCGGCTGATCGACCTGCTTCCCGCGGGCCGCGTGACCGACGCCGAGCGCGACGAATATAATCAGCGCACCGATTTCGAGATGACCCGCATCCGCGACTTCATCATCCTTCATTATCATGCCAACCAGCGGGTCGGCGAACCCTTCTGGGACGGCGTGCGCGATATGACGGTGCCCGACACGCTGCAGCACAAGCTCGACCTGTTCCGCGACAGTGCACGACTGATGCCCGACAGCAGCGAATTGTTCGATGCGCGCGGTTGGAGCCAGGTGCTGATCGGCCAGAATGTAATTCCTGAATCTTGGCATCCCTTCGCCGACCAGATGGAGCCCGCCCGTCTCGCCGATTTTCTCGGCAAGGTGGAGCGCGCGGCAATGGAGGCGGCTTCGCGCCTTGCCGATCATCAGCAATATCTCGCCAAATTCGCACCAATGCGCATGGAGGTTGCCGCGTGACGAAGCTCTGGACCCTACTGGCAGCTGTTTCCGCTTTGGCGCCCAGCGCCGCGCTCGCCGCCGCCGATTATCGCGATCGCCTGCCCGAAGACGAGCTGATCTATTTCCTGCTGCCTGACCGGTTCGAAAATGGCGACCCCGCCAACGACCGCGGCGGCTTGTCGGGCGATCGACTGACGACCGGGTTCGACCCGACCCACAAGGGCTATTTCCACGGCGGCGACATCAAGGGCCTCATCCGGCGGATCGATTATCTGCAGGGCATGGGGATCACCGCCATCTGGGTCGCGCCGATCTTCAAGAACAAGCCGGTACAAGGGCCTCCGGGCCAGGAATTGGCCGGCTATCACGGTTACTGGGTGACCGATTTCACCCAGGTCGATCCGCACTTCGGCACCAATGGCGATTTCAAGGCTCTGGTTGATGCGGCACACGCCCGCGGGATGAAGGTCTATATGGACATCATCGCCAACCACACCGCCGACGTGATCCAGTATAAGGGCTGCCCGATCCAGGCGTGCGGCTATCGCTCGATCGCCGATTATCCGTACCAGCGCCGCGGCGGGCCCAGTGGACCGGCAATCAATCCCGGTTTCAACGGCGACCGCGACCGGAGCGCGGCGAATTTTGCACGCCTGACCAATCCCAACTTTGCCTATGAAGTGACCGTTCCGCCGCCTGAGAAAAGCGTCAAGGTACCGGCATGGCTCAACGACCCGATCTGGTACCACAATCGCGGCAACAGCGACTGGTATGGTGAAAGCACCACTTACGGCGACTTTTCCGGACTCGACGATCTCAACACCGAACATCCGCGCGTGGTTTCGGGACTGATCGAGGTGTTCGGAAGCTGGATTGATCGCTTTGGCGTCGATGGTTTCCGCATCGATACCGCCAAGCACGTCAATCCCGAATTCTGGCAGGCGTTCGTCCCCGCCATGCTGGCCCGGGCGAAAGCGCGTGGCATCCCAAATTTCCACATCTTCGGCGAAGTTTATCAGGATACGATGGAGCCGGGCACGCTCGCGGTCCACACGCGGGTCGACACTTATCCCGCGGTGCTCGACTTCGCCTTTCGTGCCGCCGCGCTCCAGACTTTGGCAGGCGAGCAGGGGACCGAGCGGTGGGAGCGGTTGTTTTTCGGCGACCCGTTGTACGAAGGCGGCGCTGCCAAGGCGCGGACACTTCCGACCTTTGTCAGCAATCATGACGCCGGGCGCTTCTCGATGTTCGTGCGCCGTGCGTTTCCAAAAGCGAGCGATGCGGAGCTATTGGCTCGCGTCAGCCTGGGCCATGCCATGATGCTGACCCTGCGCGGCGTGCCGACCATCTATTCGGGCGATGAGCAGGGCTTCGTTAGCGACGATGGCGACCAAGCCGCGCGCGAGACCATGTTCCCGTCGAAGGTGGCGAGTTACAATGACAACAAGTTGCTCGGGACCGGCGCGACGACCGCCGGGTCGAGCTTCAACACCGCGCACCCGATCTATCGGCTCGTCGCCGACCTCGCCAAGGTCCGCGCGTCGACCCCAGCACTTCGCCGCGGGAGCCAGATCACGCGTGCGCTCAGCCAGAAGCCGGGGTTGTTCGCCGCGTCCCGCTTCGACCCGACTTCGGGCAGGGAAGTTCTCCTGCTGTTCAACACCTCAGCCGCGCCGGTCAGCGCCCATGTGACGGTTGAGACCAGAAGCAGCAATTTCATCGCTCTGGCCGGTCGATGCACCGCGCGGGTGAGCGCGCCCGGCAGCGTCAAGATCAGCTTGCCGCCGTTCGGCCATGCGGTTTGCGCCGCGCGATGAACGAACAGCAAAGCGTATCGCGTGCTGCGTCGGCCACCACCAGCCCGTGGTGGAAAGGTGCGGTCATCTACCAAATTTATCCGCGCAGTTTCGCCGATTCCAACGGCGACGGCGTCGGCGACCTGAAAGGCGCGACCGCGCGCCTCGACCATATCGCCGATCTTGGTTGCGACGGAGTTTGGATCTCGCCCTTCTTCACTTCGCCGATGAAGGACTTCGGGTATGACGTCGCCGATTATCGCGAGGTCGATCCCATCTTCGGGACGATGGACGATTTCGACGCTCTTGTCGCCCGCGCGCGGGCGCTCGGGCTCAAGGTGATGATCGACCAGGTCTACAGTCACTGTAGCGACCAGCATCCCTGGTTTGTCGAAAGCCGCTCGTCCCGCGATAATGACAAGGCCGACTGGTTCGTCTGGGCCGACGCAAAGCCCGACGGCTCGCCGCCAAGCAATTGGCAATCCGTGTTCGGCGGGCCGTCCTGGACATGGGACGCGCGGCGCGAGCAATATTATCACCACAGCTTCCTGAAGGAACAGCCGCAGCTTAACCTGCACACCCCTGCGGTGCAGGAGGCCCTGCTCGACGTGGCGCGGTTCTGGCTTGATCGCGGAGTGGATGGTTTCCGGCTCGACGCACTTAACTTCGCGATGCACGATCCGGCGCTGACCGATAATCCGCCGGTCGCCAATCCCGAGAAGCGCACTCGGCCGTTCGACTTACAGCACCATTTTCATAATCAGGGCCATCCCGACATCGCGCGTTTTATCGAGCGGGTTCGGGCCCTGACCGACGGCTATGACGAGCGGTTCACCGTAGCCGAAGTCGGCGGCGAGCGCGCGGCGGAGGAGATGAAAATCTACACTGCTGGTGACGCTCGGCTCCACAGCGCTTATGGCTTCGACTATCTCTACGCCGATCAGTTGACCCCGGCCGTGGTGCGCGAAACCATCCGCGCGTGGCCGGGCGGCGAGGGCGAAGGCTGGCCGAGTTGGGCCCTGAGCAATCATGACGCCGCGCGCTTCGCCTCGCGCTGGTCGGGCGCGGACAACCGCGATTCCCTGGTACGGACCGCGCTGTTGTTGCTGATCGCGTTGCGCGGCAATGTCATCCTATACCAGGGCGAGGAGCTTGGTTTGCCCCAGGCCGATGTGCCGTTCGACAAGTTGCAGGATCCCGAGGCGATCGCCAACTGGCCGCAGACGCTCGGCCGCGATGGCGCGCGCACCCCAATGCCGTGGACCGATGCCCCCGACGGCGGCTTCGGCAGCACGTCACCCTGGCTTCCACTCGATCCCACGCACCGCCTGCTGAATGTCGATCGCCAGGCAGCCGACCCGGACTCGATCCTGAACTGGACTCGCGCGCTGATCGCGCTTCGCCGCGCCAGCGCTGCACTCCGCCTTGGCGCAATCCGGCTGGTCGACGAGGATAGCGATAGCGTCGTCGCGTTCGAGCGTGAGGCCGATGGCGAGCGACTCTTGTGCGTCGTTAACCTGTCGTCGGCACCGGCCGCTAACCCGCGACTGTCGGGAATGGCGCTGGTTGCAACCGGCGGCGCCGACCCGGCCTCACCAACACTTCCTCCAGCTTCGGGATTTATTGCGCCATGCTAAGCCGCCTGTGTTTCTTGCTCGCGTTGCTCCTGGCCGTCCCGGCCACCGCTGCGGATGTCGCCCTGACTTCGCCAGCAAAAGTGCTCACCTTCACGCTCAGCCTGAACGGCGAAGGTCGCGCAAATTATCGCGTTGACCGGCTTGGCACGCCGGTGATCACCGACAGCCAGCTGGGTTTCCTGTTCACTGACCAGCCGCAGATGCTGCGCAATTTCGAAATCATTGCCGAGCGTCGCCGTGACCACGACGAAACCTGGAGCACGCCGTGGGGCGAAGATCGCACGATCCGCGATCACTATCGCGAAGTGGCGGTCGACCTGGTCGAGAAGAGCAGCCTCAAGCGCCGTCTGACGGTTGAAATCCGCGCCTATGACGATGGCGTCGCCTTTCGTTACCGCTTCCCGGATCGCGAGGGCGGCAAGGCGTGGAACATTGCCGAGGAGTTGACCCAGTTCGCACTTGCCAGCGACGGCCGCGCCTGGTGGGCCCCGGCGTTCGAAAGCAATCGCGAGGAATATCTGTATGAAGCGACCGCGATCAGCGGCATCGGTACGGGCCAGACCCCGCTGACCATGATCCTTGCCGACGGCACCCATGTTTCTATCCACGAGGCCGCGTTGATCGACTATTCCGGGATGAACGTCGCCCGGTCGATCGGCACGCAACTGAAGGCCGTGCTGACGCCTTCATCGAGCGGACCCAAGGTCAGCCGGACGGGCGCATTCACAACCCCGTGGCGGATGCTGACCGTCGCGCCCGACGCCCCCGCGCTCTATGCCGCACGCAACCTCGTGCTCAATCTCAACGAACCCAACGCGCTGGGCGATGTCAGCTGGGTGAAGCCGCGCAAATATGTCGGCATCTGGTGGGGGATGCATCTCGAGACACAGAGCTGGGCGTCGGGCGCCAAGCATGGCGCGACCACCGCCAACGCGCTCAAGCTGATCGACTTCGCGTCGAAGCACAAAATCCCCGGGATGCTGGTCGAAGGCTGGAATCTTGGCTGGGACGGAGACTGGTTCGCGAATGGCGGCGAGTTCAGCTTCACCAAACCCTATCCCGATTTCGATCTGCCGCGGATCACCGCATATGCCAGGAACAAGGGCGTGACCCTGATTGGCCATCATGAAACCAGCGCCAACATCGCCCATTATGAAAGCCAGATGGGCGCCGGGTTCGATTATTATCGCGCCAACGGGATCGACTCGGTCAAGACCGGCTATGTCTCCGACGCGGGGGGCGTTCAGGCGCTCGGGCCCGACGGCCGGATCCGCTTCGAATGGCATGAGGGCCAGGTGATGAGTCGGCATCATTTGAAGGTCGTGACCGAGGCTGCCAAACGCCGCATCGCGGTCAATCCGCATGAGCCAATCAAGGACAGCGGGCTTCGCCGTACCTATCCCAACTGGGTCAGCCGCGAGGGCCAGAGGGGCATGGAATATAATGCCTGGGCGGTCCCCAAGAATCCGCCACGCTACGATACCGAACTGGTGTTCACGCGGATGCTCGCCGGACCGATGGATTATACGCCGGGCATCGTCAGCCTAAAGGGGCGAGGCGGGACCGATATCGAGTCGACCTTGGCGCGACAGCTGGCGCTTTACGTCGTGATTTACTCGCCGATCGCCATGGCCGCGGACTTGCAGGAAAATTATGAGGCCGAACCTGTCGCGTTCGAGTTCATCAAACAGGTGCCGACCGACTGGGACGAGAGCCGGGTGCTGTCGGGCGCGATCGGCGACCAGGTGGTGTTCGCGCGGCGCGAACGGGGCAAGGCCAATTGGTACGTCGGGGGCGTCACCGACGATCAGGCGCGCGAGGCCAGCGTTGCGCTTGATTTCCTCGATCCCAAACGGACCTACACCGCGACCATCTATCGCGACGGTCCGACCGCTGCGATGGGGCCCCGGGGCAAGGATATGACGGTCGAACGCCGGACCGTGCGGCGCGGCGACCGAATCGACGTCCGGATGGTTGCAGGGGGTGGATTCGCGATGGCTTTGAAGGCCAAGTGAATCGATCGCCACCAGCCCGATTCTGCATGTTCGGCCGCGGCACCGCCGCCGGGATGGCGGCCTGCCTGCTGCATCAGGCTTTGGGTCCGCTCGGATCGCAGGTCCCGCTGGTCGAATCGCCCGATGTCGGATTATCGGGGTCGGTGAGGGGTCGACCCATGGCGGAGGCGGCATGATGAAGCGGCTGATTCTTGCGCTGCTGCTATTGTTTGCGGCCCCGGCAATGGCGGAGCCCAACGGCCTGCCGACCGTATCGGCGGGGCGGATCGTCGATCTTGGCGAGTTGACCTCGGCCTATGCCGACCCGCGGCGGGTCGTGGTCTGGCTTCCCTCCAGCTACACCCAGCGCGGTCGGCCCCATTCCGTCCTGTACATGCACGACGGGCAGAATTTGTTCGACAAGGCAACCGCCGGCTACGGCGCCGAGTGGCAGGTTGACGAAGTGCTCGACCGGCTGATCCGTACCAGGCAGGTCAAGCCGACGATCGTTGTCGGCATTTGGAACACCCCCAAGCGCCTGCGCGAATATGTGCCGAGCAAGGCGTTTGCCAAATTGCCGCCCGGGTACATGGACCGGGTGCGCAGGCTTTATGGAGGGGACCCTTTGTCCGATGGATATCTGAGGTTCCTCGTCGCCGAATTAAAGCCGATGATCGATCGCCGCTTCAACGTTCGCCGCAATCGCGCCAATACGGCGATCATGGGGTCGTCGATGGGCGGGCTGATTTCGCTCTACGCGATCAACGAATATCCCCGCGTGTTCGGCGCAGCCGGGATGGTTTCGACCCACTGGCCTTTGTTTCGTCCAAGGGACGGCGAAAAACTTAGCGCGGAGGATCTTGATGTGGTCGCGGAGGCGTTCGAAGCTTATCTAACCCCCGGACTCCCCGATCCGCGCCGCCATCGGCTCTATTTCGACCATGGCAGCGAAACGCTCGACGCTCACTATGCTGCCTATCAGGCGCGGATTGACCGAGTAGTTGCGGCACGCGGCTATCGCCCGGGTGACAGCTGGATCTCCCGCAATTTCCCCGGGCAGGAGCATAATGAGAAAAGCTGGGCGTCGCGCGTTGATGTGCCACTCCGCTTCTTGTTGCCCGCCGAGCGAAAGTCCCGCCGATGAGCCACCTCGATCCCCGAATTGCCTCGATTACCACGAGAATCGTCGAACGGTCGCGGCCCACCCGCGAAGCCTATCTCTCGCTGATGGCCAATGAGGCGACACGCGGCGTGTCGCGTCCGCGACTGAGCTGCGGCAATTTCGCGCACGGCTTCGCCGCCGCGGGCGAGGACAAGGCCGACATCAGGGCGATGCGCGGGCCCAATATCGGTATCGTCACCGCCTTCAACGACATGCTGTCGGCACACCAGCCGTACGAACGCTATCCCGCGCAGATGAAATTGTTCGCCCGCGAAGTCGGCGCCACCGCGCAGGTCGCGGGCGGCGTGCCGGCGATGTGCGACGGCGTGACCCAGGGTCAGGACGGCATGGACCTGTCGCTGATGAGCCGCGACGTGATTGCGATGGGAACCGCGGTCGCGCTCAGCCACGGCATGTTCGACGCGATCGCGCTGCTAGGAATTTGCGATAAGATCGTGCCGGGCCTGCTGATCGGCGCGCTTCGCTTCGGCCATCTGCCGGCGCTGCTGATCCCCGCCGGGCCGATGCCCTCGGGCCTGGCCAACAAGGAAAAACAACGGGTCCGCCAACTCTTCGCGCAAGGCAAGGCGAGCCGGGAGGAACTACTCGCCGCCGAGGCCGCCAGTTATCACGGCGCGGGCACCTGCACCTTCTACGGCACCGCCAATACCAACCAGATGATGATGGAATTGATGGGGCTGCACATCCCCGGCAGCGCGTTCGTCAACCCCGGCACCCCGCTACGACAGGCGCTGACGCGGGCGGGGGTCCATCGGCTGGCCGATCTCGCCGCGAGCAGACGGCGGCCGTTGTGCGAGGCGGTCGACGAGCGCGCCATCGTCAATGCCGCGGTTGGATTGCTCGCCACCGGCGGGTCGACCAATCATGCGATCCATCTGCCGGCCATCGCCCGCGCCGCGGGGATCGTGATCGACTGGCGCGATCTCGATGAATTGTCCGCCGCCGTCCCGTTGATCGCGCGCGTCTATCCCAACGGGTCGGGCGACGTGAACGACTTTCACGAGGCCGGCGGAATGGCGTTCGTCACCGACACGCTGCTCGAAGCCGGCCTGCTCCACGCGGACCTCGCCACCGCCGGAACCGACGATTTCGCGGCCTATGCGACCAACCCGTGGCTCGACGGCGAAACGCTGCAATGGACCGACATCAAGGTGTCGAAGGATCTTGGCATGCTGCGTCATGCCGCCGACCCGTTCATGCCCGATGGCGGCATGAAGCTGGTCCACGGCAACCTCGGCCGCGCCATCTTCAAACTGAGCGCGGTGCCGAAGGAGAAGTGGGTGGTCGAGGCCCCGGCCCGGATTTTCTCCGATCAGGACCAGGTGCTCGAGGCATTCAAGGCGGGCGAGCTTGACCGCGACGTGGTGGTGGTGGTCCGCTTCCAGGGACCGCGTGCCAACGGCATGCCCGAGTTGCACAAATTGACCCCCTCGCTGGCCGTGCTGCAGGACCGCGGCCATGCCGTCGCCTTGCTCACTGACGGGCGCATGTCGGGGGCCAGCGGCAAGGTTCCGGCGGCGATCCACTGCTCGCCCGAAGCGCTTGGCGGCGGCCCCCTGTCGCGGCTGCGCGATGGCGATGTGATCCGCCTGTGCGGCCATGACGGAATCCTCGAGACGAAGGCCGACTTGGCGAGCCGCGACGACGCGCCAGCCCCGCCACCCGACCGGGGCACGGGACGCGAGTTGTTCGCCTTTCTGCGCGCCGGGGCCGACGAGGCGGAGCGCGGTGCCTCGGCGATGCTGGCCGGAATGGAGCAATTGATATGAGCCGGACGATCGCCGTCGCCGATATCGGGGGCACCCACGCTCGCTTTGCGCTTGCCGTGATCGACGCGGGACGGGTGATCGAGCTCGGCGAGTCGGTGACGATGAACACCGCCGATCATGCCAGCTTCCAGCTCGCCTGGCGGGATTTTTGCGCGCGCAATCCGGGTGACGAGCCGGACGCGATCGGGATCGCGTTTGCCGGCCCGGTCAGCGGTGACGTGCTCAAGCTGACCAACAATCCGTGGGTCATCCGGCCGGCGTTGATGACGGAAAAGCTGGGCGTTGCCGACTTTGTCATCGTCAATGATTTCGGCGCCATTGCCCATGCCGTCGCGCAGCTTGGCGAGGAATGTTTCGACCATCTGTGCGGCCCCGACGAACCGCTGGCGGGGCAACGGCTGACCAGTATCGTCGGCCCCGGGACCGGGCTCGGCGTGGCGCAATTGCTGCGCGTCCCGGGCGGCTATCATGTCATCGAGACCGAGGGCGGCCACACCGACTTCGCACCGCTGGATTCGCTCGAGGATCACATCCTGGGCTTTCTCCGCCGCAGTCTGCGCCGTGTGTCGGTCGAGCGGATCGCGTCGGGCTCCGGGCTGGTCAACATCTACCAGGCGCTCGCCGCGATCGAGGGGAAGGCCGTTTTGGACATTGACGACAAGGCGTTGTGGGCCGCCGCGCTGGAAGGGTCCGATCCCATCGCCGGGGCGGCGCTCGACCATTTCTTCCTCAGCCTGGGCGCGATCGCCGGAGACCTTGCCTTGGCCCATGGCGCCAATTGTGTCGTGTTGGCGGGCGGAGTCAGCCGTCGCATACGGGATCGCTTCGCCACCTCGGGCTTTGCCGATCGCTTCGTCGCCAAGGGCCGGTTCGAGCGGCGAATGCAGGATATCCCGGTCAAACTTGTCAATCATCCCCAGCCCGGCCTGTTCGGCGCCGCGGCGGCCTTTGCGGAAAGTCATCCATGACGATTGACCATATCATGCAGGCCGCGCCGGTCATTCCGGTGCTGGTAATCGATGGGAGCATCGACCCGGCCGCGTTGGCCGAAACTTTGGTCGGGGCCGGACTTCCGGTGCTCGAAGTCACACTTAGAACTCCACAGGCGATGGATGCGATTCGGGCGATGAGTGCCGTGCCGGGGGCGATTGTCGGGGCGGGCACGGTGCTGGGCCCCGCCATGCTCGACGAAGCCCTGGATGCCGGGGCGCGTTTCATCGTTTCGCCCGGATTGACCGAGACGCTGGGCCGCGCGGCAATAGCGAGTGGCGTTCCGTTCCTGCCGGGAATCGCCAGCGCCAGCGACATCATGCACGGTCTCGACCTCGGGCTGGACCGGTTCAAATTCTTCCCAGCGGAGGCGGCAGGCGGGTTGAAGGCCCTCAATTCGCTCGCCGGGCCGTTCGGCGCCGTTCGCTTCTGCCCGACTGGCGGAATTACCATCGACAGCGCGCCGGAATGGCTGGCCCACCCGTCGGTCGCGTGCGTCGGCGGAAGCTGGATCGTTAAGTCGGGCGAGACCGATCTCGCCGCCATCTCGGAGCGCGCACGCCGCGCCGCCGCCTTGAGGAGCTAGCTTATGTTGCGTGCCCTGATCGCTTTGTCTCTGGTCGCCGCGCCAGTCGCTGCCAGCGCTCAGTCGACCCGCTATGCGCCCGCCGGTTTCGAAGGAATTTCCCACCCGGCCTGGTCGCGCAAGGCGATAATCTATCAGGTCAATACGCGCCAGTTCACGCCCCAGGGCACGCTGAAGGCCGCGACCCGCGAAATCCCGCGCCTGAAAGCGCTTGGTGTCGATATTCTGTGGCTGATGCCGATTCACCCGATCGGCTTGAAGAACCGCAAGGGGTCGCTCGGCAGTCCCTACAGCATTACGGACTATCGCGCGGTCAATCCCGAGCTCGGCACCAAGGCCGACTTGAAGGCATTCGTCGATGCCGCCCATGCGGCGGGCATGAAGGTGATCCTCGACTGGGTCGCCAATCATACGGCCTGGGACCATCCGTGGGTCACGCTGCATCCCGAATATTATGCACGCAATTGGCAGGGCAACCATGTCTCGACACCTTGGTGGGACTGGTCCGACATCATCGATCTCGATTTTTCGAACCCCGGTTTGCGCCGTGAAATGGCCGGGGCGATGGCGATGTGGGTGCGCGATGTCGGGGTCGACGGCTATCGCGCCGACGTCGCGGGCTACGTCCCGCCCGACTTCTGGGTGCAGGTGAAGCGCGACCTGAGCGCCATCAAGCCGGTGTGGATGCTCGGCGAATTCAACCACCGCGACCTGCACATGACCGCGTTCGACAGCAGTTACGGCTGGGCGTGGGCGGAGGCGGTCATCAAGATCGGCAAGGGCGAAGCCGACACGGGCGCGCTCTACGGTTTCTACAGCGAAAATGAGAGCGCCTGGCCGACGGGCGCACAGCGAATGATCTTCACGTCGAACCATGATGAGAATGCGTGGAAGGGGACCGAGTTCGAGCTGTTCGGCCCGGCGCTTCCCAACGCCTTCGCCTTATTGTTTACCTCCGAGGGGATTCCGCTCGTCTATAACGGGCAGGAAGCCGGCAACGACCGCCGGCTGAAATTCTTCGAAAAGGATCCGATCACCTGGAAGGATCACCCCCATGCGACCCTGATCCGCGACTGGATTGCGTTTCGAAAGGCGCATCCCGCGCTCGACAATGCGCCGTGGGGCGGCCGCATGGTGCAGGTCAGGAACAGCGACAATCCCAAGGTCTTCAGCTTCGTCCGCGCCAAGGGAAATGATGCGGTGTTCGTGATCCAGAATTATAGCGCCGAGCCCAGGACCGTGACCCTCGAGGATTTGCCGCATCCCGGCCGCTGGACCGAGAAGGGCGGCCGCTCGACGGATCTCGCCAAGGGGAGTTCGGTTTCGCTCCAGCCCTGGTCGACCAGGGTCTACGTCCGCCGCACCACAGCCGCCCACGCGGACCGCCATTAGCGGATCATAGGCTGGTCTGCCGGCCCCGCCATCCCGGAAGACTTGGGCAACAGGTGCGCCCCTCTCCGAGGAACATCTTCTTGGCGACTCAGATCGTTGGCTGATGGAGGACTACTCCCTCGCGATCCGCCACGTCCTAATCATGCCACTTGAATCCATGCCGCTTCGCGAATTCCGCAGCCGTCGCCGGGCCACGGGTTCCGGCGGCGTAGGCTTCCGGCTTCATCCCCGCCTCGGCCAGGGCGGCGCGGATGCCGTCAATCCATTGCCATTGCGCCTCGATCTCGTCGCGGCGAACGAACAGGGTCGGGTTGCCCTCGATCAGGTCGAGCAGCAGCCGCTCGTAGGCGATCCGACGGCGATGGTCAGCGAAGGCGTCGTCGCGACCCAGGTCGAGCGGAATCTCGCGCAGGCGGATGCCGTTGCGGTCGAGCCCGGGAGTCTTGGCCATCATGGCGAGCCCGATGGTTTCCTCCGGCTGTAGGGAAATGATCAGCTTGTTGGGCAGGGTTTTGGCACCGCCGGCAGCAAAGATTGAAAAGGGAATGCTTTTGAACTGGATGAAGATCTCGCTCCGCCGTGCCGCCAGCCTCTTGCCGGTGCGCAGGTAGAACGGGACACCCTTCCACCGCCAATTGTCGATATCCGCCCGGAGTGCGACAAACGTCTCGGTCTGGCTTTTACGGCCCAGTTCGCCGTCATAGCCGGGCACCGCCGCACCGTCGATCACACCCGGCCCATATTGGCCGGTGACGCTGTCGCTGGCGATCGTCGCCGCTGAAAGCGGACGAAGTGCGCGCAGCACCTTGACCTTCTCGTCGCGCACCGCAGTTGGGTCGAAGTCGGTCGGCGGCTCCATTGCCACCAGCGCCAGCAATTGCAGCATGTGGTTCTGGACCATATCTCGCAGCGCGCCGGCGCCCTCGTAATAATCGACCCTCCCCTCGAGCCCGACCGATTCCGCGATCGTGATCTGGACATGGTCGATGTGAGCGCTGTTCCACAGCGGCTCGAACATCAGGTTGGCAAACCGCAGCGCGAGCAGATTCTGCACCGGCTCCTTGCCGAGATAATGGTCGACGCGGAAGATCTGGTTTTCGGTAAAGCGCGTTGCGACCGCATCGTTGATCTCGCGGCTCGAGGCGAGGTCCGAGCCAAGCGGCTTTTCGAGCGCCAGTCGGACATTGCACGTCGCCAGACCGACCTTTTCCAGCCCCGCGATCACCGGCTCGAACAGGTTCGGCGCGGTCGACAGGAAGATCGCCAGCCGCGGCTCATCGTCGCCGACCGCTTTGGCGAGCTTGGCGAAGCTCCCCTCGTCGTTGATGTCGAGCGGGACGTAATCCAGTCGTCCGAGAAAGCGCGCCGCGACCTCCTCGTCGAAGAAGCCGTCGGGCAGATGTTCCTCGAGCGCTTGGGCGGCCAGGGTGCGGAAGCCCTCGGCGTCGAGATCCGACCGCGCGGTGCCGACGATATTGAGATCGGGTGCGAGCAGCCCGTCCGAATCGAGCCCGTAGAGCGAGGGAAGCAGCATCCGGCGGGCAAGATCGCCGGTTGCGCCGAACATCAGGAAAGCGGTGGATTTCTCAGCCATCCGGAAGATGTAGCGGGGGACGCGCGAAATGGCAGTGAATTTCGCATGGGGCCGCGCTTTGGCTAAGGGGGCGCATGAGCGCGGCGACCGACATTCTTGAATTCGTGGAATCCCGCGGGATGGCGTGACTTATCCGCGGTGCAACAACCCGACTATCACGACGCGGCGCTGCTGGCCGAGGTCGAACGCGCGCTCCACCGAGCCGCGCCCGTCGTGACGATTGAGGAATGCGCGGCATTGCGGGTGGCAGCTTCCAGGGTTGCGGACGGGAAAGGGTTTATCCTGCAGGGTGGCGATTGCGCCGAGACGCTGGGCCAGGATCCGACCGCGACGGTCGCGGCCTTGGCGGGATTATTCGACCGGCTGGCGGCTTTGTTTGCCGGGGAGACGATCCGGATCGGCCGCGTCGCCGGGCAGTTCGCCAAGCCGCGCAGCAGCAACTCGGAGGTGCGCGGGGCGGTTCGCCTGCCGGCCTATCGCGGCGACGGGATCAACGGCGCGGCCTTCACTGTCGAGGCGCGACGGGCCGACCCGGCCCGGATGCTCGCGGTCCATGGCCAGGCGGTCGCCACGGCGGCGGTCCTTCGCGGGCTCGAACCGCCGCTCTTCGCCAGTCATGAGGCGCTCCTGCTGCCTTATGAGCAAGCGCAGGTCCGCCGGGACGATGACGGCCGCTATTGGTCGACCTCTGGTCACATGCTGTGGGTCGGCGACCGCACGCGCCAGCTCGGCGGGGCGCATGTCCATTTCCTGTCGGGGATCGACAATCTGGTCGGGGTGAAGTGCGGCCCCTCGCTCGGCCCCGACGAACTGCTCCACCTGCTCGACCGGCTCGACCGAGCGAACCGCCCCGGCAAGCTCGCACTGATCACTCGTTTCGGACGCGGCACGATATCCGAACTCTTGCCGAGGGTGATACGCGCAGTGCGACGCGAAGGCCGAGAACTGCTGTGGATGATTGACCCGATGCACGGCAACAGTCGCATCGAAAACAACCTCAAGGTCCGCCTATTCGACGATATACTGGCCGAGACCCGTTCCTTCTTCGCCATCGCCAAGGCCGAGGGTGTCCGCCCCGCCGGACTCCACCTCGAGATGAGTCCGGACAACGTCACCGAGTGCATCGGCGTCGCGGGGCCGGACGATTCGGCGGGCATGGGCCTCAACTTCCAGAGCCTGTGCGACCCTCGCCTCAACGCTGCGCAGGCCGAGCAATTGGTAGCGGTGGTGGCGGGGCTCGAATGACGATCCTAACCGCCAGCCCTGGCAACGCATTGGCCGGAACGGCCGCGATTCCGCGCGACAAGAGTTGCTCGCACCGTGCCCTCATCCTCGCCGCCTTGGCCGAGGGTGAAAGCTTCATCACGGGCCTCAGTCTCGCCGGCGATGTCATGCGGACAGTGGCGGCGATCGAGGCATTCGGGGTTGATGTCGAGCAGCTCGATGATGGCCGGTGGCGGGTACGGGGCGGCCCATGGCAATCTCCGAAAATGCCGATCGAGTGCGGCAACAGCGGCACCACAGCGCGCCTGTTGATCGGCGCGGTAGCGGGGATGGCGGGCGTCGTCGCAACCTTCACCGGCGATGCCTCGCTCAGTCGCCGACCGATGAAGCGGGTGGTGACGCCCCTACAGCGCATGGGGGCGACATTCGAGGGCGGCGACAAGCTGCCGCTAACCGTTCACGGCGCGTCGCTGGGCGGGATCGAATTTTCCAACGTCCCGGCTTCGGCGCAGATCAAGTCGGCGATCTTGCTTGCCGGGCTGGGCACGGACGCGCCGGTGCGGATCGTCGAACCGGTGCCGAGCCGCCACCACACTGAAATCATGCTCGGGCAGTTCGGCTGCCATCTGACCCTGGCTGGTGGCGGGATGGAGCTTTGGGTCGAGCGGAAGCTGACGGCGTGCGACCTCGCCATTGGCACCGATTCTTCGGCGGCCGCGTTTGCGTTGACTGCAGCGGCGATCGTGCCGGGGTCTGAGGTTACGGTGGAGGAGATGCTGGTCAATCCGTTGCGCACCGGCCTGTACGAAGCGCTCGAGGAGATGGGCGCGCGGATCGAACTTGCCAATGAGCGGATCGTGTCGGGGGAGATCGTCGCCGATGTCACGGTCGGGCACGGCCAACTGCAAGGAATTACGGTTGCGGCGAGCCGCATCCCGGCGATGATCGACGAAATTCCGGCGCTCGCGGTGGCGGCCGCCATGGCGGATGGCGAAACGTTGATCGAGGGACTGGCCGAACTTCGAGTCAAGGAAAGCGACCGGCTGGGCGCGATTGTGGCCGGATTAACTGCGTGCGGGGTCGTTGCGCTAGGCGATGGCGACAGCTTGCGGATCTTCGGGCGGGGAAAAGCGCGCGGTGGCAACGTCCTTTCGCAGGGCGATCATCGCATAGCCATGGCCTTCCTGACGCTCGGATTGGCCGCCGTCGAACCGGTGACGATCGACGATGGCGCGATGATCGCGACCAGCTTCCCCGACTTTGTCGGGTCGATGCGCGGGATCGGGGCGGACATCGCATGAGCATCAACTGTTTTGGGAATCTATTGCAGCTTACAACCTGGGGCGAGAGCCACGGGCCCGCGATAGGCTGTGTGATCGACGGCTGCCCGCCGGCCCTCGCGTTGGATGAGGCGTGGATCCAGCGCTGGCTGGAATTGCGACGGCCGGGGGCATCGGCGGATGTATCGCCGCGGCAGGAGCCGGACCAAGTGCGGATCTTGTCAGGCGTGTATGAGGGCCGAACGACCGGGACACCGATTGCGATGATGATCGACAATGTCGATGCGCGGAGCGGCGACTATCCAACTGATGCGCCGCATCGGCTGGGTCATGCTGACGCGGCTTATAGCGCCAAGTACGGCCTGCGCGATCCGCGTGGCGGGGGGCGGGCTTCCGCGAGGGAAACGGCGATGCGGGTTGCGGGCGGCGCGGTGGCGAGACTGGTGATCCCCGAGGTGGAGATTGCGGCACGGGCAATCGAGATTGGCGGCGAAGTAGATCAAGCGAAATGGCCGGCGATGCTCGAAGCGGCGCGGGACGACAACGACAGTCTGGGCGCGGTAGTGGAATGTGTCGCGAGCAGCGTGCCGGCGGGTTGGGGCGCGCCGGTCTATGCTAAGCTGGATGCCGAACTGGCCGGCGCCTGTATGGGGATCAACGCGGTGAAGGGGGTCGAGATTGGCGAGGGGTTTGCGGCCGCGGGAATGCGGGGGAGCGAGAATCGCGAAGGCATGAGTGTCAGCGGGATCGACGGGGGGATTTCGACTGGGCAGCCGATTGTGGTGCGGGTGGGGTTCAAGCCGACCTCGAGCTTTGGGATCGGGGGGCGGCATGATCCGTGCGTCGGGATCCGGGGGGTGCCGGTGGTGGAGGCGATGGTGGCGTTAGTGTTGGCCGATCATCGGCTGCTGCATCGCGGGCAATGTGGCTAGTGACATTTGAAGCGGTCGAAGGGCTCGAGGCAGCTGCGACAACGCCATTGGGACTTGCAGGGGGTCGAGCCGAAGCGGCTGACTTCTTCAGTTTCGCTCGATCCGCATTGGGGGCAGGTCGCGGTGGGAGCATCATGTGGCGGGGCGATGCCGTAGGCCGATAGTGCCGCCTTGCCGGACTCGGTCATCCAGTCGGTGGTCCACGGGGGCGACAAGGTGGTTTCGATCGCGATGCTACGAAAGCCGTTTGAATCCAGTGCATTACGGATGAGTTGCTCGATCGCGTGGCTCGCGGGGCAGCCGGAATAGGTAGGCGTTATCAGCACGCGGCGCGCGTCGACGTCGCGGACGATGCCGAGATCGGTGATCGAGATGACCGGAATCTCCGGATCCATCACCGCATCAAGCACGGCCATGATCGCGGCCTTCGTCACACCCGTTCGATAATCATGGCGATGCCCTGCCCCACGCCGATGCACATGGTGCACAGGGCGAGCTTGCCGCCCGAGCGCTGCAATTGCTCGGTCGCGGTCAGCGCGAGGCGGGCGCCCGACATGCCGAGCGGGTGGCCGAGCGCGATCGCGCCGCCATTGGGGTTCACATGGGCCGCATCGTCGGGAAGGCCGAGCTGGCGCAACACCGCGAGCCCCTGCGCGGCGAAGGCTTCGTTGAGTTCGACCACATCGATATCGTCGATGTGCAGGCCGAGCCGGTCGAGCAGTTTGGCCGAGGCCGGCGCGGGGCCGATCCCCATGATCCTGGCGCGACCCCGGCGACGGCCGTGCCGAGCACCCGCGCGCGGGGCGTCAGACCGTGGCGCTTCACCGCATCTTCGGAGGCGATGATCAGCGCCGCCGCGCCGTCATTGACCCCCGAGGCGTTGCCGGCGGTGATCGGTGCCGCCCTCGCGGACGATCGGCTTCAACCTGGCCAGCGCGTCGAGGCTGGTGCAGGCGCGGATGTTCGTCGGTATCGAACAGGATCGGGTCGCCTTTTCGTTGCGGAATGGTCACGGCGACGATCTCGGCGGCGAGGCGGCCATTGGCGATCGCGGCGGCGGCGCGCTGCTGGCTGGCGTGGGCGAAACGGTCCTGATCGTCGCGGCTGACCCCATAGTCGCCGGCGACATTTTCGGCGGTCTCGGGCATCGAATCGATGCCAAACTCGGCCTTCATCCTTTTGTTCACGAAGCGCCAGCCGATGGTGGTGTCATAGACCGCATTGGCGCGGCTGAACGCGCTGTCCGCCTTGGGCATGACGAAAGGGGCGCGGGTCATGCTTTCGACTCCGCCGGCGACGACCAGGTCGGCCTCGCCCGCTTTAATGGATCGCGCGGCCATGGCGACCGCGTCGAGGCCCGAGCCGCACAGGCGGTTGATGGTCGTGCCCGGCGCGGTGTCGCCGAGCCCGCCGAGCAGGGCCGCCATCCGCGCGACATTGCGGTTATCCTCCCCGGCCTGGTTGGCACAGCCGAGGATCACATCGTCGAGATGGGCCCAGTCGACGCCGGGGTTGCGCGCCTTCAGCGCGGCGAGCGGGATCGCGGCGAGATCGTCGGGTCGGACGCTCGCCGAGCGACGCCGCCGTAACGGCCGATCGGTGTGCGGATGGCGTCGCAGATATAGGCTTGGGTCATATTCGTCACTGCAGTTCCGGTTTGTGTCGAGCTTGTCGAGACACGGCCTCACAACGGCTCGGGACAAACGGTGGGTGGCACTGGCTCAAATCACTCCACGCCGCATCTGGTCGAGTTCGATGCTTTCGAACAGCGCCTTGAAATTGCCTTCGCCGAAGCCTTCGTTGCCCTTGCGCTGGATGATCTCGAAGAAGATCGGGCCGATCACATTCTGGGTGAAAATCTGGAGCAGGAGGCCCTGTCCTTCGGTCGGGGCACCATCCATCAGGATGCGGCGTTTCTCCAGTTCGGGGATCGATTCCGAATGGCCCTCGATCCGGCTGTCGAGCAGTTCGTAATAGGTGTCGGGCGTATCCTGGAAGGGAATGCCGCGATCGGCGAGGATGTCGACGGCCGTGTAGATATCGTCCGAGCCAAGCGCGATATGCTGGATGCCTTCACCCTTATATTCGCGCAGATATTCCTCGATCTGGCTCTTGTCGTCCTGGCTTTCGTTCAGGGAATACGGATCTTGCCGCACGGCGAGGTCATCGCTTTCGAAAACAGACCGGTCACCTTCCCTTCGATATCGAAGTAGCGAATTTCGCGGAAATTAAACAAATTCTCGTAGAAATCGGCCCAGTGCGACATCCGCCCGCGATTCACATTGTGGGTTAGATGGTCAAGGTAGGTCAGGTGCGAATCCGCAGCCTGCATCTTTTCCTGCCAGCCGGGCTCGAACTCGAAGTCGGTGTCGTAGATCGAGCCATTCTCGCCGTACTGATCGACGAAATAGAGGCGCGACCCGCCGATTCCCTCGATGCAGGGGATGGTTAGCTCGCCGTCGGTAGCGTCGGTCTGGACGTCAGTCGCACCGAGGCCGATCGCGCGGCGGTGGGCGGCGGCGGCATCCTTGACGCGGAACGCCATGGCGCAGGCACAGGGCCCGTGGGCGGCGGCAAATTCGGCCTCGAAACTGTCGGGCTCGGCATTGATGATGAAGTTGATGTCGCCCTGGCGATGGAGCGTGACGTCCTTGCGCTTGTGCTTCGCGATGGCGGGAAAGCCCATCCTGGTGAACAGGTCGCGCAGATGCTGCGCGTCGGGCGCGGCATATTCGACGAACTCGAAACCATCGGTGCCCATTGGATTTTCGAGGCCGAGCGGGCCGAGTTCGACAGTTGGCGCGGTGGTAGACATGGCACTCTCCTGAGGGGTTGGCGCTCCTCTGCTCCGCCGGGGCGTGGTTTTCAAGTTTTGCGGGGGAGTGCTAGGGAGGCGGGCATGGACACTCCCGATGGCTGGACGACAAGCGCGGACGGGCTGGCGCTGGAGAGAAGCTTTCGCTTCGCGGATTTTTCGCAGGCATTCGCGTTCCTGACGCGGGTCGCGCTGCATGCCGAGAAGGTCGACCATCACCCCGAATTCACCAGTGTATGGAATTGGGTCGACTTTCGGCTGACCAGCCATGACGCCGGCGGCTTAACCGATCGCGACATTGCGCTGGCGGCAGCGATCGACCGATTGGCAGGTGCGTGAGCCAGACACGATGAGGCCCGACCATTATGCGACGTTGGGGGTCGATCCCGACGCCAAGCCGGCGGAGATTCGCGCGGCCTATCTGGCGCTGCTTCGCACCTATCACCCCGATCGCAATCCAAGCCCAGAAGCAGCCGAACGGACGCAGGCGATCATCGCCGCGTTCAAGCTGCTGAACGATTTCGACCAGCGTAATTACTACGACTGGGACCGGCGACGCGACCGCGAGGCGGCGGCGGAGGAACAGGCGCAGCGGGGGCGGCGACGGGTCCGGCATATGGGGCTTGCGGCAGGAGGCATTGGGCTGGCCGCGGCGGGCGCGTTGCTGCTGATGCCGGGATCAGCCGGCGGAACGAAGGGGATCAGCGCCGACGACCGCCGCGCTCGAAGGCGCAACATTGCCGCCAAAGGCGACGCCGGTCCGGACAGAGGCGCGCCAAGGAGCAGCGACTCCCAAAGAGCGACGGGTCCAAGTCGTCCGGATTCGGTCGGATCTGCCCAAGGCCGCACCGATCAAGGCGGCGCAAAGAGAGGAGCGGCCAGCACCAAAGGACATCCCCAAGCCCCTAGTGCGGGTGGCAGAATTGAAGCCCATCCCGAAGCGCGAGACGGCAATTGCAAAACCGCCATCGGTTCGTGTCGCCGCCAGATCTTCACCGCCGGTCCGTTTGGACGTCCCATCCGCGCCGCCGGTCAGGGTAACCGCCAGGCCCGCGCTCAACGCAAGCCGGCCGCCTGCGCGCTCAACGACCGACCTCGCTTCGCTCGACCAGTTCGTGATGAATTTCTATGGCCAGTCGTGGCGCTATGGCGATGCGCCCAAGCGCGCGGTGCTGGAACGGACCCGGGCAAGCTTCGTCGCGCGGCGCGGGGCATGCACCGGCGACACCTGCCGGCGAAACGCCTACCTCGACCTGATGCGCGACGTTTCGTCGATCGTCGAGACCGGCAAGCCTGAGCCACGCTAGGCGTTGGCCCTACAGATTCTGGGCGGCGGCGAAGGCGCTCGACCAGGCCCATTGAAAATTATATCCGCCCAGCCAGCCGGTAACGTCGACCGCTTCGCCAATCGCGTGGAGCCCGGCGATGCGCTTCGATTCCATGGTCTGGGAGGACAATTCGGCGGTGCTGATTCCACCGATGGTCACCTCGGCCTTGGCGAAACCTTCACTGCCGTTGGGCATGAATGCCCATCTGGCCAAGCGCGCCTCGGCGACGTCCAGGGATTTGTCCGAGACATTGGCGAGTTCGGATTCGATGCCGATCTGGGCGGCGAGCGTGTCGGCGAGACGCACCGGGAGATGCGCCGCGAGCAGGCGGCGCAGGGTCGTGCGCGGGGTCGGCGCGCTTGGCCGCTTTCAGCCAGCCGCTCGCCAATTCGGGAAGGAAGTCGATGGCGACCGGATCGCCGTTGCGCCAGTAGGACGAGACTTGCAGGATCGCGGGGCCGCTGAGGCCACGATGGGTGAACAAGGCGGCTTCGCGGAATCTGCCCGTCGTTGGCCGAGGCGACGACGTCGGTCGAAACCCCGGACAGGCTGCTGAACAACGCCTCATCGCCCGACAGGGTCAGTGGAACCAAAGCAGGACGCGGCTCGACGATCTTGAGGCCGAAGCGGCGGGCCGTGTCGTAGGCAAAGGGGGTCGCGCCCAATTTGGGGATCGACAGGCCCCCGGTGGCGAGAACTAGGCGGGGCGCGATCGCGTCGCCGACGTGAAATTGGCCGTCACGGTGATCGACGGCGACCGGCCGGCCGAACGCGGTATCGACCTGGCCCGCGGCGCATTCACCGCGCAGCATGGCGACGATCTGTTTTGCCGAGCCGTCGCAGAAGAGTTGGCCGAGGGTCTTTTCGTGCCAGGCGATGCCGTGGCGCTCGACCAGCGCGAGAAAGTCGGCCGGCGTGTGGCGGGACAGGGCCGACTTGGCGAAATGAGGGTTGGCGGAGAGGAAGTTGGCTGCGGTCGCGCCGATATTGGTGAAATTGCAGCGCCCGCCGCCGGAGATGAGGATCTTAGCGCCGGGACTGGGGCTGTGGTCGATCAGCAGGATTTTGCGGCCGCGCTGCCCGGCGAGCGCGGCGCAATACATCCCCGCCGCGCCGGCGCCGATGATGATTGCGTCATAGTTCCGGATTGCGGGCATGGCGGCGGCCCTAGCGGGGGTTCGACATGAATGCACGGATCAGCTGGCGTTCAGGCGCGCTCGGGGATAAGGAGAGCGTGATGACGGCAAGCAACGCCTGTGTTTATTATCGATCCGCGGTGGAGACCGGCTGAGGCTGCGCGCCTTCTGCCCGCCCACCGCACTCCATGACCCTGCTTCGGCGGGGTTTTTTATTGCCCAAGGGAATTGACGATGTTCCAGCCCGATTTCACCACTGCCGAACCTCAGTCGAGCGACTGGCGCAGTTTCGTCGTGCCGCAGGATTGGGGGCATTTCACCGCTGAAGAGCATGAAGTGTGGGACATATTGTTTGCACGGCAGGTGCCGTATCTGGGGACGCGGATCGTCGCGCCGTTCCTAGCCGGGATTCCGCTGCTCGGGCTCGACGCGCCAGGGATTCCCGAACTGGGGGCGCTCAATGCCAAGCTGACCCCGATGAGCGGTTGGGAACTGGTGTCGGTGGCGGGGATCGTTCCCGACGCGGCGTTCTTTGCCATGCTCGCGGCGCGCAAATTCCCGATCGGCAATTTCATCCGTTCCGCCGACAGCCTGGATTATCTGGAAGAGCCTGACTGCTTCCACGATATTTTCGGCCATGTGCCGATGCTGGCGTCCCCCGCGGTCGGGCGGCTGATGGAGGCACTGGGGCGACTCGGGGTCAAGGCGATCGCGGCCGGCCATGGCGATGCCATTGCGCCGACTCTACTGGCACAGCGTCGAATTCGGGCTGGCGCGCGAAGGTGGCGAGGTCAAGATCCTCGGGGCGGGCTTGGCGTCGAGTTTCGGCGAAGCGCATGTCGCGCTGGAGGCCGAGGTGCGGCGACCGCGGTTCACGCTCAAGGATGCGGCGAACACTGCCTATCGCAACGACCGCTTCCAGCCGCTTTATTTCGTCGCGGATTCGCTCGACGTGGTCGCGGCTGACTTGGAAGGGCTCGACCTGGCCGGATTGAAGGCGCTGGCAGTGTCGCTATAGCGGCGCCATGCCCCCCGCCTCCTCAGACTCCACCGACGCCCCCCGCGAATATCGCACCGGATCGGATTCGCGCACGCTGCGCGATGCGCTGGGCTGTTTCGCGACCGGGGTCACGGTGGTCACCTGCCTCGACGGCGATGGCGAGCCGGTTGGGCTGACCGCCAACAGCTTCACCTCGGTCAGCCTGGACCCCCCATTGCTGCTGGTGTGCATCGCCAAGGCGGCGGCGAGTGCCGGGGCGATGGTCGGGGCGAGTCACTTCGCCGTCAACGTGCTGCAGACCGAGCAGCAACCGGCCTCGATCCGCTTCGCTACCCGGCACGAGGACCGCTTCGGTCCCAACGACTGGTCGCCGGGCGAATATGGAGCGCCGGTGCTGGAGAAGAGTCTCGGCGTGTTCGAATGCGAAGTGCATGCGGTGCACGACGGGGGCGACCATCACCTGCTAGTCGGGCGGGTGGTCAAGGCGCGGTTCGACGGCGGGCTCGATCCTTTGCTCTATTTCCGCGGCTCCTACCGCCGGCTGCACTTCGACTGATCAGTCGACGATCAGCTCTTCGGGGCGCTTGGTGAAGCGGCGGACGATAACGACGATGACCCCGCCGACCACCAGCCCCGCGACCGCGCCACCAAGCGCGGTAACCAGCCACTCGGTGAGGCCGCCCAGCGCCCCGATCTGATGAGCGGTGGCCACCGCCCAGTCGTGCAGCGTATGCGGGATGACGGCGGCAATATTCATTTCCTCCAGCCCGTGGACGATGATCCCGCCGCCCACCCACAGCATTGCCGCGGTACCGACGCCCGACAGGCCGGTCAGCAATTTGGGGACGATGTGCACCAGGCCGTTGCCAAACGCCCGGGCGACGCCATTTTCTCGCTCGGCGAGGTGGAGGCCGATATCGTCGAGCTTCACGATCAGCGCGACCGCGCCGTAGACACCGGCGGTAATCGCGAACGACACTGCGGTCAGTGCGGCGGCGGTCATCGTCAGCGACATTTTGCCGAGACTGGCCAACGCGATCGCCATGATTTCCGCCGACAGGATGAAATCGGTGCGGATCGCACCCTTGACCTGCAGCGCTTCCAGATCGGCCGGGTCGGCCATGGCGTCGACCAGCTGCTCCTCATGGTGATGGTCGTGCAGGATCTTCTCGAGAATTTTCTCGGTCGCCTCGAACGCCAGATAAGCGCCTCCGAGCATCAACAAGGGCGTGATCAGCACCGGCGCGAAGGCGGTTAGCAGCAGAGCGACAGGGAGTAGGATCAGCAATTTGTTGCGCAGCGACCCCATGGCGATCTTGCCGATGATCGGCAGTTCGCGCTCCGGCGCCAAGCCAACGACGTAGCGCGGGGTGACCGCGGTATCGTCGATCACCACGCCCGCCGCCTTGGTCCCGGCCTTGGCGGTCGCGGCACCGATGTCGTCGACCGACGCAGCCGCCAGCTTTGCGATCGTCGCGACGTCGTCGAGCAGGGCAATCAGTCCGGACGGCATGGGCTACTCCCGAGAAACAGGCATCCCCCCTAGCCAAGCCCGACGCCCCTTGCCAGCGGCCAAGTTTTTGCCGAAGGCGTTGGCCCATGCTGGACATGAATTTCATCCGCTCGAACCGCGCCGACGTCGAGCGCGCGATCCGTGACAAGGGGGTCGGGATCGACCTCGACGCGCTGCTCGCGCTCGACACCGAGGTGCGCGGTGCCAAGGGCGAGATCGAGACGCTGCGGGCGAGCCGCAACGCGATCAGCGCCCGCTTCAAGGATGCCGCGCCGGAGGAGAAAGCCGCGCTTGGCGCCGAAGCCAGGGCGGCAGGGTCGCAGGCGAGCGAACTTGAGGAAGCGTTGTCGGGCAAGGAATTCGAGCTTCGCGCTCTGATGATGCGAATGCCGGGGATCCCGTGGGAGGGCGCCCCGATCGGGCCGAACGAGGACAGCAATGTCGTCGTCCGCACCGAGGGCCAGGTCCCGAGCTTCGACTTCGAACCGCTCGACCATGTCGCGTTGATCGAGAAGAATGACTGGGCCGAGCTGAGCCGGATCGTCCAAGGTGTCGGGCTCGCGAACCTACTGCCTGAAGGGCCGACTTGCTTTGCTCGAGACCAAGCTGATGGGCTGGGCGCTGGAGCAGATTGCCGACGCCGGCTTCACCCCGATCACGGTTCCGGCGATCGCGCGCGAGCAGGCGTTCCTCAATCAGGGGCAATTCCCCGGGCATGTCGAGGAAACCTATGCCCTGCCCAATGACGACGCCTATCTGGCGGGGACGGCCGAGGTTGCGCTGACATCGCTCCATTCGGGCGAGATCCTCGAGGCCCGGCAGCTGCCGATCCTCTACGCCGGCTTCTCGCCCTGTTTCCGCCGCGAGGCGGGAAGCGCGGGCAAGGACGTCCGCGGGTTGCTGCGCGTCCACCAGTTCCTGAAGGTCGAGCAATGGGTGATGTGCGAGGCCGACGCCGAGGTCAGCGCCGAATGGCATGGCAAGTTGCTCGGACTGGCGGAGCATCTGCTGACCGCGTTGGAAATCCCCTATCAGGTGATCGAGACCTCGACCGGGGACATGGGGCTTGGCAAGTATCGCATGAACGATATCGAAAGCTGGGTACCTTCACTGAACAAGTATCGCGAGACGCACAGCTGCTCGACCTTGCACGACTGGCAGGCGCGGCGGGCCAACCTTCGCTACCGCGACGCCGACGGCAAGGTGCGGTTCGCGCACACGCTCAACAATACCGCGCTCGCTTCCCCACGCATCCTCGTTCCGCTGCTTGAGAACCACCAGACGGCGGACGGACGGGTGCGGTTGCCTCAGGCGATACGCCACCTGATGGGCGGGGACGAGTTTTTGTGATTGTGCCATTTCGCGCTCGTGCATGACTGACCGTCGAAACGACGACGCACCGCCCCCCAGCTGGCGGCGATTGCACGAGGCGGCTTATCTGGTGCCGCGAGCAATTTATGGCTTCGGCCATCTCGGGCCGCGCGGACCCGAGGACGGGCCGCCGGCGCTGGTCATTCCCGGCTTCATTGCCAACGACCGCACGACCATGGAATTGCGCCGTGCGCTGGCTGCCGACGGGTGGCGGGTCCATCCGTGGGACATGGGCTGGAACATGGGCGTGGCTGCCGACACGGTGGAACGGCTGAAGGCGCGGATCGACGCGATCTCGCCCGACCAGCCGATGCTGGTGGTCGGGTGGAGCCTGGGCGGCGTGTTTGCCCGCGCGCTGGCGCTGGCCCATCCCGAGCGAGTCAAGGCGGTGGTGACGCTGGGCTCGCCCTTCTCGGGTGATCCGCGCGCCAACAATGTGTGGAGGCTGTACGAATGGGTGGCGGGCCACCCGGTCGACAATCCGCCGATCGAGCGGCGCAGCGACAAGCCGCCGGTGCCGACGCTGGCGATCTGGTCGCGGTCGGACGGGATCGTCGCTCCGGCCGCGGCGCGCGGACTGATCGAGGAAAGCGACAGGACGGTCGAGCTGAACTGCACCCACATGGCATTCGGCGTGTCGCGGCGGACCGCAGTCGAGGTGGTGCAGCGAAATCGATAGCTTCCTGAAAAGTGTCGCCTGAGGCCCACAACTTCTTGTTTCGGTGGCGAAAGCACCGCATTTTGCGATGATGAAGTGGGACGCGCCCCCGAAGCTGGCCCCGGAGGGCAAGGCGCGATCGATCCGGACTACGTTGGCGCCGCCGATCGTGGGAGACGTGTGCGCGAAGTGTTGTGGCATTTTCCGCGCCTGCTGGCCGGGCTTGGGCCATCTGGGGCCGCGCGGCCCCGAGGACGGGCCGCCGGCGCTGGTCATCCCCGGTTTCCTTGCCACCGACCGGACCACGATGGATCTGCGCCGCGCGCTGGCACGGGGTGGCTGGCGCGCGCATCCCTGGCTGCTGGGGATGAACAGCGGCGCCAAGAAGGACACGCATGGACCTGCTGTGCAGCCGGCTCGACGCGATCTGCGACGGGCGCAAGGTGCTGCTGGTCGGATGGAGCCTGGGCGGCATGTTCGCCCGCGAGCTGGCCTATCGCTGTCCCGAGAAGATCCGCGCGGTGGTGACCCTGGGCTCGCCTTTTTCGGGCGACTACAAGACCAACACCAACATCCGCGAATTGTACGAGCGGATCGCCGGGCACGACGTCAACGATCCGCCGTTCGAGCGGCACCTAGGCAAGCCGCCGGTGCCGACGCTGGCCTTCTGGTCGCGCGCGGACGGGATCGTCGCGCCGGCGGCGGCGCGCGGCGCGGTAGGCGAGGTCGACAAGGCGGTCGAGATCGACACGCAGCACATGGGCTTCGCGGTCGACCGCCCGGCGCTGAGCCGGATGGTGCGCGAAATCGCACTCTTCCTGACCGAGGTCGAGGGCAAGCCCCCGGTGATGGGAACGATGGCGGCGACCGTCTGAATCCGATCCACCATTGACTCCCCGAGCGTCGCGGGAGGATAAGAACAAAAGAAGAACACAAACGAGCGAGTCGTGTGGCGGCAGGTCTTTCCCTGGTGGCCGGCGGCGGGATGGCGCGCGACCCCGCGGGAGTCGGCGATCCTGCTCGCACGGGCCATGTCGAGCCGGTGGCGCATGCCATCGACAATCGTTTTCGGCTGCCCGGGGTCAATGCTGCGCCGACCCTGACCGAATTGTTCGCTTCCTCCCCGCGCGATGGGGGCTGGGCCGGGTTCCTGCTTGCCCAACTCGATCCCGACCGGCCCCTGTTGTGGGTGCAGGAGCGGATGGCGATCCTCGAGGCCGGGCGGATCTATCCGCCGGGGTTGGCCTTCTGCCGACCTCATCCATGTCGAGGCGCGCGATGCCAAGGCGGCGCTGTGGGCGATGGAGGAGGGCTTGAGATGCGCGGCGATCGGGGCCGTGATCGGCGAAATGTGGGGCGATCCCGGCGGCGCTGGACTTCACCGCGACGCGGCGACTGGCGGTCGCGGCCGAGCGGCATGGCGTGGCGGCATGGCTGATTCGGCTGGGCGGCCGCGCCAATCTGAGCGGGGCGCGGAGGCGCTGGCGGGTGGCGAGCGCCCGAGCTTACCGCATCCGCTCGACCCTCGCGCGCCGGGCGCAGCGGCGTGGGATGCCGAATTGTTTCGCGCGCGCGGGCGCAGCGCCGGGGCGCTGGATGGTGACGTCATGAGGACGGCGGATTTCCATCTGGTTGCCGCAGCTGGCGATCGAGCGCTGGGCGAAGCTGGTCTCAGCGCTCGCCGGATGACGCGCGTCGCGCTGATCGAGGAGGGCCGCACGGTCAATTGGTGCATGCAGTGACCGAGGCGGCGCGACTTGCGGGGGCGCGGCCTGGGATGCGGCTGACCGATGCGCGCGCGCTCGACCCGGGGCTGGTCGCGGTGGCGGCGGATGTCGGCGGGGATCGCGCGCTGCTCGAGCGGCTGGCACGCTGGGCATCGCGCTGGTCGCCGTTGGTCGAGGTCGATGGGGACGACGGGCTCCGGCTCGACGTCAGCGGCGTGGCGCATCTGTTCGGCGGCGAGGCGGGGCTGGTCCGCGATATCGAGGCGCGGTTCGCAGGGCTGGGGCTGACGGCGCGGGTGGCGGTTGCGGCGACCGCGGGCGCGGCGTGGGGGCTGGCGCGATTCGCGCAATGGTCGTGTCGCGGCAGACGGGATTGACGCTGCTCGCTCCCCTGCCCGTCGCCGCGCTTGCGCCTGCCCCCACGAGGTCGTCCGGACGCTCGAACGGCTTGGCCTCAAGACCATCGGCGCGCTGGCCGGGGTGCCGCGGCGAAGTCTGGCGCGGCGGTTTCGCGAGGCCGACAATCCGCTCGGACGCGCTCGACCGGATGCTCGGGCGCAAGGCCGAACCGCTGACCGCGGCGCCGAGCGACCCACCGCCCCGCGCGCTGCTCCGGCTGGCCGAGCCGGTCGCCGATCCGAGCGCGGCGCCGCAGGCGCTGGACCTGCTGGTGCCCGGACCTGGTCGAACAGCTGGCAGGCGCGGCGGCTGGGGGCGCGGCGGCTGGTGCTGGCGGGATATCGTGTCGACGGCGAGGTGCCGGTGGCGGCGGCGGCGCTGCGCGCTTGCCGACCCGCGATGCGAAGCATCTGCGCGCGCCTGCTGGAGCGACAAGACCGACGACGCTCGACCCCGGCTTCGGGTTCGACGCCTTCGCGCTGGAGGCGAGCTGGTGCGAACCGCTGGTGCGCGCGCAGGACGGGCTGGTCGGCGGGCCGCCGCCGAGCTCGAAGTGGCGCGGCTGGTCGACCGGCTGACGGTCAAGCTGGGGCCTGACAAGGTGCGGCGGCCGGTGGCGCGGGGAAGTCATTTGCCCGAGCGGGCGAGCGGGTGGGGCGGAGGGGTGGGGAGCCGAAGCGCCCTGCCCTCCCCTGCCGCGAGAGGGAATGCGACGCGCCCGCAGCGCCTGCTCGACTCGTCCCGAGGCGATCGGCGTGATTTATGCGACGCCCGAGGGGCTGCCGCGGCGCTTCGTGTGGCGGCGCGGGGTGCATGACATCGCCCGCGTCGAGGGGCCCGAGCGGATCGCGCCCGAATGGTGGCGCGAGCGGGCGACCGCGCGGCTGCGCGATTATTACCGGGTCGAGGATCGCGGCGGGACGGCGCTTCTGGATCTACCGCGAGGGGCTGTTCGGCGACGGGCGCGGCGGCGCGCCCGCGTGGTATCTGCACGGGCTGTTCGGCTGATGCCCGAATATACCGGCTGCGCGCAAGAAACTGGTGCGCGAGGACGCCGCGCCGGGCGCCATCCCCCGCGCGCCGACTTCGTCGAGCTGGGCGTCGCGACCCCGTTCTCCTTCCTGCGCGGGGCGTCGGACGCGATCGAGCTGGTGCTGGCCGCGCTCGAGCATGGGGATGGACGCGATCGGGGTCGCCGACCGCGACACGCTGGCCGGGGTGGTGCGGATGCACAGCGCGGCCAAGGGCGCGGGGCTGCGGCCGCTGATCGGGTGCCGGCTCGTCCCGGTCGATGCGCCCGAACTGCTCGCCTACCCGAGCGACCGCGACGGCTATGGCCGGCTGTCGCGGCTGCTCAGCCTGGGCAAGATGCGCTCGCGCCAAGGGCGAGTGCGACCTGCTGCTGAGCGAGATCGCGCTGCATGCCGAGGGGATCGCCTTCATCGCCATGCCGGGCGAGGATCTCGATGCGTTCGAGGCGGCGCTTCCGGCGCTGGGCGCGGCGCTTGCCCGGGATGCGCCATGTCGCGGCGGCGCATCTTTATCGCGGCGACGATCTGGCGCGGATCGAGCGGCTCGACCGGCATGGCCAAGGCGCCACGGCCTGAGCATCCTGGCGACCAACGACGTCCTTTATCACGAGGCCGAGCGCCGCCCGCTGCAGGACGTGATGACCTGCATCCGCGAGAAGGTGACGCTGGCCGAGGCGGGCTATCTGCTCAACCCCAATGCCGAGCGGCATCTGAAATCGCCGGCCGAGATGACCGGCTTGTTCGCGCGCTGGCCCCATGCCATCGCCGCGACGCGCGACTTTTGCCGACGCGATCCACTTTCAGCCTCGACGAACTGCGGTACGAATATCCCGAGGAAACCTGTCCCGGAAGGACGCACCCCGCAGCAGCATCTGGAGCATCTCACCTGGGTCGGGGCGTCGCGGCGCTGGCGGCGGGGTGCCGGCAAGGTGCTCAAGACAGCTCAGGCACGAGCTCGCGCTGATCGAAAAGCTCGACTTCGCGCGCTATTTCCTGACCGTCCACGACATCGTCGCCTTCGCGCGCAGCCTCGATCCGCCGATCCTGTGCCAGGGGCGCGGGTCGCGCGGCCAACAGCGCGGTCTGTTACTGCCTGGGGATCACCGCGGTCGACCCGTCGACCAACGACCTGCTGTTCGAGCGCTTCATCTGCGAGGAGCGCAAGGAGCCGCCCGACATCGACGTCGATTTCGAGCATGAGCGGCGCGAGGAAGTGATCCAGCACATCTACCAGAAGTACGGCCGCGACCGCGCGGGGATTGCGGCGACGGTGATCCATTACCGCCCGCGCATCGGCGATCCGCGAGGTCGGCAAGGTGATGGGCCTGAGCGAGGACGTCACCGCGGCGATCGCCGACCCACTGGGGCAGCTGGAGGCCGAGATCGACGAGGACGCGCGTCGGCGAGGCGGGGCTCGACCTCGCCGACCCGCATCTGCGCCGCATGATCGACGCTGGCCGAGCAAATGATCGGCATGCCGCGGCATCTGACCCAGCATGTCGGCGGCTTCATCCTGACCGAGCGGCTGCTGACCGAGACGGTGCCGATCGGCAATGGCGCGATGCCCGACCGCACCTTCATCGAATGGGACAAGGACGACATCGAGGAGCTGGGCATCCTCAAGATCGACGTGCTCGCGCTCGGCATGCTGACCTGCGTGCGCAAGGCGTTCGACCTGATCGAGCAGCATCATGGCGAGCGGTGCGAGCTGGCGACCGTCCCGCGCGAGGTGCCCGGCGTCTACGACATGCTGTGCAAGGGCGATTCGCTCGGCGTGTTCCAGGTCGAGAGCCGGGCGCAGATGAACATGCTGCCGCGGCTGAAGCCGCGCTGCTTCTACGACCTCGTCATCGAGGTCGCGATCGTCCGGCCCGGGCCGATCCAGGGCGACATGGTGCATCCCTATCCTGAAGCGGCGGCAGGGCAAGGAGATCGTCACCTTCCCCTGCCCCGACCCCGAGCATGGCCCGCCCGACGAGCTCGAGCGGATCCTTGGGCGGACGCTGGGCGTGCCGATGTTCCAGGAGCAGGCGATGAAGATCGCGCTCGACGCGGCCAAGTTCACGCCGGCCGAGGCCAACCAGCTGCGCAAGGCGATGGCGACCTTCCGCAGTCCGCGGGACGATCGACCTGCTGCAGGACAAGATGGTCGGACGGATGGTCGAGCGCGGCTACGACCCCGACTTCGCCGCGCGCTGCTTCGACCAGATCAGAGGGTTCGGCGAATATGGCTTTCCCGAAAGCCACGCGGCGAGCTTCGCGCATCTCGTCTACGTGTCGAGCTGGATCAAGTGGAACTATCCTGCGGCGTTCGCGCTGCGCCTGCTCAACAGCCAGCCGATGGGATTTTACGCGCCGGCGCAGATCGTCCGCGATGCGCAAGAGCATGGGGTCGACGTGCGCGCCGGTCGATGTCAATCACAGCGATTGGGATTGCACGTTGGAGGGCAGTGAAGGACCCGACTCCGCTCGTCCTGAGCTTGTCGAAGGGCGGTCTTCGACTGTTCAGGACGAGCGGGCTTGGACCATTGGCGTGACTAGGCCTTCGCCAGATCGACGGGCTGCGGCTCGATGCGGCGACGCGGATCGTCGCGGCGCGGGGCGACACGCCTTACGCCTCGGTCGAGGATGTCCGCAGCCGAGCGGGCATCAATGTCGCCGCGATCGAGCGGCTGGCGGAGGCCGATGCGTTCCGGTCGATCGAGCTCGACCGGCGCGGCGCGCTTGTGGGACGCGCGGGCGCTGAAGGGCGCGCCGGACCTGCCGCTGTTCGCGGCGGCCGAGGCGCGCGACGAGGGGTGGGAGACCGAGGTGGTGCGGCTGCCCGCGATGCCGCTCAGCGAACATGTCGTCAGCGATTACCAGACGGTGCGGCCTGAGCCTGAAGGCGCATCCGATGCAGTTTCCTGCGCGATCATTATGCGCGGCGCGGGTTCGTCTCCGCGGGCGAGCTTGCGGTCGCTGAACTATGGCCGCCGCGTCAGCCTGGCCGGGCTGGTGCTGATCCGCCAGCGGCCGGGTAGCGCCAAGGGGGTGTGCTTCATCACGCTGGAGGACGAAACCGGGGTCGCCAATCTGGTCGTCTGGCCCGACGCGTTCGCAGCCCAGCGCGAGCATCGTCATGGGGGCGCGACTGATGGTCGTCCACGGGCTGGTCCAGCATGACGAAGCGGTGGTCCACGTCATCGCCGCGGGGCTCGAGGACGATACCCCGATGCTGCGCGAGTTGAGCGAGGATAGTCTGCCCTCGACCCTGAGCGCGGGGGACGGCGGGGGCAGCTGGCGACCGCCCGCCGGCATCCATCCGCGCAACGTGCAGTGCATCCCGAAGAGCCGCGATTTCCACTGAGGTTGCCGAGCCGCGTTCCAGGCGGTTAAACAATCCTGATGCTGCTTGCCCTCGCCGCCATGGCCGTCACGCCGATGCCCCGATCGAGGGCCGCTGGAAGAATCCGTCGGGGACCGTGACGGTGCTGATCGCCGCCTGTGGCGATGCCATATGCGGGACCGTCGCATCGGCGTCCGACGGGGCCAAGGCCGATGCCAAGCGCGGCGGCACCCCGACCCTGATCGGCACTCAGCTGATGACCAGCTTCAAGGCTGCCGGTCGCTCGAAGTGGCGCGGACGCCTGTTCATCCCCGACATGAACCACCGCAGCAAAGCCGAACTGCTTCTGGTTGGGGCTGACCAGCTTAAGGTCACTGGCTGCGCGGTCGGACGGATCATCTGCAAGTCGCAGCTGTGGACGCGCACGGACTAACCTAGCCCCCAATTTCCCCCGCCAGTACCGCCGCCTGCAGCGCGGCCATTTCGTCGGCCCAGTAGCGGTCGGTTTCAAGGTGGGGCGACAGGGCCCGGACCTTGGTGTGGAGTTGTTGCAGCGCCGGCGACGTCTTGAGCGGGGCGTGGTAATCGACCCCCTGCGCGGCCGCGATCAGCTCGATCGCGATTACGCCGGCGGCGTTGCGTGCGATCGTGACCGCCTTGCGCGCGGCGATCGGGGCCATCGAGACATGGTCCTCCTGCCCCGCGCTGGTCGGGATCGAATCGACGCTAGGCGGGAAAAGCGAGGCTCTTATTCTCGCTGACCAAAGCGGCGGCGGTGACCTGCGGGATCATCAGCCCCGAATTGACCCCGCCATCGTCGGTCAGGAAGGCGGGCAGTCGGCTCATGTTGCGGATCGACGAGCACCGAGGTGCGGCGCTCCGAAATCGAGCCGACTTCGCACAGCGCCATGGCGATGATGTCGGCGGCGAAGGCGACCGGCTGGGCATGGAAATTGCCGCCGGAGATGACTTCATCGCTGTCGGGGAACAGGATCGGGTTGTCGGTGACGGCATTGGCCTCGATCTCCAATGTGCGCGCGGCGTTGGTCAGCAGGTCGAGCGCTCGCGCCCATCACCTGCGGCTGGCAGCGGAAGCTGTAGGGATCCTGGACCCGGTCGCAATCGTGATGGCTGGTGGCGATCTCGCTACCGTCGAGCAGGGCGCGGAGCCGCGCGGCGACCGCGATCTGGCCGGGCTGGCCGCGCGCGTCGTGGATGCGGGTGTCGAACGGGGCGCAGCTGCCCTTCAGTGCATCGACCGACAGCGCCCCGGCGTGGAGCGCGGCGTCGAACACGCGCTGGCCGAGGAACAAGGCATCGAGCGCGATCGCGGTCGAGGCCTGGGTGCCGTTGATCAGCGCGAGCCCTTCCTTGGGCGCGAGTTCGAGCGGGCAAGCGGCCCATGCTGGCGAGCGCGTCGCGCGGCGGGAAGGACGACGCCCGCGAGATCGATGCGCCCCTCGCCCATCAGCGCCGCGACCATATGCGCCAGCGGCGCGAGGTCGCCCGAGGCGCCGACGCTGCCCTGGCTCGGGATGAGCGGCATGGCATCGGCGTCGAGCAGCGCCTGCAGCGCGTCGATCACCGCGCGCCGCACCCCCGAATGGCCGCGGCCGAGGCCGATCAATTTGAGGATGATCATCAGCCGCGTGACATGGCGCGGCAGCGGATCGCCAAGGCCGCAGCTGTGGCTGAGGATCAGGTTGCGCTGAAGCTCGGCGAGCTTGTCGGCGGGAATGCGCGTCTGGGCAAGCAGGCCGAAACCGGTGTTGATGCCATAGACGGTCTTGCCGCTGGCGACGATGCGATCGACCGAGGCGGCGGCGGCGTCGATCGCGGACAAGTGCGTCGTCGGACAGCCGCGCGGGAGCACCGCTCCACAGATCGCGCAATTGGTCGAGGGTGACGGTGCCGGGGGTGAGGATGATCATCGCGCCCCCTTATCCGATTTGCCAGAAACGAACATGCCTTTGGTGCGGCTAGTCAGGTGAAACTGCCGGCATAACGCGCAGCGATAGGGGTAGAGCGTCACGCTTGCGGCGGTGACGGCGCAGGCGGCTTCGTGCTCGCTCATGTAGCGCTTCTTCCGGCTGCAAATACTGATACTGGTTCGCATCGCTAGCCGATCATCGGCAGGTCGAGCCCCTGCTCGCGCGCGCAGTCGATCGCGTCGTCATAGCCCGCGTCGGCGTGGCGCATGACGCCGGTGGCCGGATCGTTCCACAGTACGCGTTCCAGCCGCCGCGCGGCATCGTCGGTGCCGTCGGCGACGATCACCATGCCGCTATGCTGCGAATAGCCCATGCCGACCCCGCCGCCGTGATGGAGCGAGACCCAGGTCGCGCCGCTGGCGGTGTTGAGGAGGGCGTTGAGCAGGGGCCAGTCGCTGACCGCGTCGCTGCCATCCCTCATCGCCTCGGTCTCGCGGTTGGGGGTGGCGACGCTGCCGCTGTCGAGATGGTCGCGGCCGATGACGATCGGGGCGCTGACTTCGCCATTGCGCACCATCTCGTTGAAGGCGAGGCCGAGCCGGTGGCGCTGGCCAAGGCCGACCCAGCAGATTCGCGCGGGCAGGCCTTGGAAGGCAATCCGCTCGCGGGCCATGTCGAGCCAGCGGTGGAGGTGGGGATCGTCGGGGATCAGTTCCTTCACGCGCTGGTCGGTCTTGTAGATGTCCTCCGGGTTGCCCGAGAGCGCGACCCAGCGAAACGGGCCGATGCCGCGACAGAAGAGCGGTCGGACGTAGGCCGGGACGAAGCCGGGGAAATCGAAGGCGTGGGTAACGCCGTCGTCGAGCGCTTCCTGGCGGATGTTGTTGCCATAATCGAAGGTCGGAATGCCCTGCGCTTTGAAGGCGAGCATCGCCTCGACATGGCGCGCCATCGAGTGCCGCGCGGCGGTGGCGACGGCTTGCGGGTCGGTTTCGCGTTTGGCGATCCATTCGGCGACGGTCCAGCCGGCGGGACAGTAACCGTTGGCGGGATCGTGGGCGCTGGTCTGGTCGGTGACCGCGTCGGGGCGGATGTTACGCGCGACCATTTCCGGCAGGATCTCGGCGGCGTTGCCGAGCAGGCCGACCGACGTCGGTTCGGTCGCCTTGGCGATGATCGCGAGCGCCTCGTCGATGCTGGTCGCGCGGTGATCGAGATAGCGCGTGGCGAGACGTTTCTCGATCGAGCTTTCCTGAACCTCTACGGCAATGCAATGCGCTCCGGCCATGACCGCGGCGAGCGGCTGCGCCCCGCCCATCCCGCCGAGCCCGGCGGTGAGAATCCACTTGCCCGACAAGTCGCCGCCATAATGCTGGCGGCCCATTTCGGCGAAGGTCTCGTAGGTGCCCTGAACGATGCCCTGGGTGCCGATATAGATCCACGACCCGGCGGTCATCTGGCCGTACATCATCAGGCCGAGGCGATCGAGTTCGTTAAACTTCTCCCACGTCGCCCATTTGGGGACAAGATTGGAGTTGGCAATCAGCACGCGCGGGGCGTCGGGATGGGTCCTGAAGACGCCGACGGGCTTGCCCGACTGGACCAGCAACGTTTCGTCCTGTTCGAGCCGTTCGAGCGTCTCGACGATCTTGTCGTAACAGTCCCAGTTGCGCGCCGCGCGGCCGATGCCGCCATAGACGACCAGCGATTGCGGGTCCTCGGCCACCTCGGCATCGAGGTTGTTCATCAGCATGCGAACCGCGGCCTCGGTGGTCCAGTGCTTGGCTACGAGGGTGGAGCCGGTGCGGGCCTTGATGTGTCGGCTGTTATCGAGGCGGGGGTTGGAACTGTTCATGGCCCGCCCCCTATCGCGCAAAGCGGCGGTCGAGCAACAGCAGGCCAAAGCCCGCCGCAACGAAAACGCAGGCAATTAGTACCGCGGTCAGCAGCACCGCCGGCCAGCCATGGTGGGCGACATCGATGAACGGATAGGCATATTTGCCGTCGATCCCGCCGCGCACCAAGGCGTAGGTGAAATAGAGCATGGGATAGAGCGCCCACAGCAGGGGGTCGCGAGGGCCCAGCCGGCCCTTGGGCGCGAAGGCGACCCACCAGACGGGGACCGCGAGCGGCGTGACCCTGTGCAGCAATATATCGGCCAGATTTGCAGCCCCGGTGAACTGCGGCATGCCGCTTAGCAGGGTCGCGTCGACGATCCCGACGAGCAGGATCGCCAGCGTGATGCCGCCGGTCCAAAACGGCGAGACCGCGCGGCCCACCGCGAGCCGGGTCATTGTCACTGCAACGAGAAGGTTGGTCAGAATGGTGAAGAAGCGGAGCAGGATCCACAACGTCTCACCGACCGAATAGCCAGCCGAATGGGTGGCCGAAAACTGCGTCGCAAGCCCCGCCCAAGCGGTGAGCGCTAAGAGGGCGGCAGCAGCTCTTTGCATCAGCCGAGCATCAGCGCCCACCAGGACAGGACCAGCCCAGCCAGTGAAACGCTCCAGATCAGGGTACGCAGCTTGGGCACCCCCGCGGCGTAGAGCGGGAGATAAACCAGGCGGCCCAGAAAGTAGAGGCTGGCGCCGATCTCGGTCTTCCAACCCAGTCGGTCCAGAGCGGCCGCGCCGAGCACAGCGGCGATGAACAAGGGCAGCGTTTCGTAGAGATTGGCCTGCGCGCGGAGCAGGCGACCGGCTAACGGGTTGAGGGGCGGCATTGTCTCGTCGCGCGCCCCCACGTTCCATTCACGGCCATATTGCCTAGTGCGGACGCTGCCGGCCCACAGGATGTTGGCGAGGGCGAGCGCGAGGGTCGCGCCGAGCATGATAAACTCGATTCTCATTGGCGTTTCCTCATGCGTCGAGCCCCGCGAACAATCGCCGCTCGGGCCCCGGCACACCGATCCAGTAGGCTAGCTCGCTCAAATCCTCGACCCGCCAGGCGCACAGATCGGCGGCCTTGCCGGCTTCGATGCTGCCAATGTCATGGGCGAGGCCGAGAGCGCGCGCCGCGTTGATGGTCATACCGGCGAGCGCTTCCTCGGGAGTCAGGCCGAACAGGGTGCAGGCCATGTTCATTGTCATCTGCGGGTTGAGTAAGGGCGAGGTGCCGGGATTGCAGTCGGTAGCGATGGCGATCGGGACTCCGGCGTCGCGAAGCAATTGCACGGGCGGCTTTTTCTTCTCATTGAGCGCATAATAAGCACCGGGGAGCAGCACCGCGACGGTGCCCGCGGCGGCCATCGCTTTCGCGCCCGCCGCATCGAGATGTTCGAGATGGTCAGCGCTCAGGGCCTTGTATAGCGCGGCGAGCGCGGCGCCCTCCTGGTTCGACAATTGCTCGGCGTGGAGACGGACGGGAAGGCCATGCGCTCGAGCGGCGGTGAAGACGCGCTCGACCTCCGTCCGGGTGAAGGCAATGGTATCGCAGAAGGCGTCGACGCTGGTGGCGAGCTTGGCCTTGGCAACAGCGGGGATCATCTCCTCGCAGATCATCCGCAAATAGGCGTCACGCGCCTCACCGTCTTGCGCTTGTGGCGGGAGGGCATGGGCGGCAAGCAGGGTCGGCACGATCCGCACCGGCTCGTCGCGCCCGATCGCGGCGGCGGTATTGAGCAGGCGGATTTCCGATGCCGTGTCGAGCCCGTAGCCCGACTTGATCTCGACCGTGGTGACTCCACCGACCATTAGCGCGTGGAGGCGGCGGCGAGACTGGTCGCGGAGCTGGTCGGCGCTGGCGGCCTTGGTCGCGGCGACGGTCGAGGCGATGCCGCCGCCGGCTAGAGCAATTTCCTCATAGGTCGCACCGGCGCGGCGCATGGCGTGTTCGCGCGCGCGGGTACCCGCGAAGACCAGATGCGTATGGCAATCGACCAGCCCAGGCGTGACCCAGGCGCTCCCTAGCGCGACCACTTCCTTCGCGCGGAAGCCGGCCAGCTCGGTGCGCTTGCCGACGCGGACGATGCGCCCACCGTCGATCCCGATTGCAGCATTAGGGAACAGGCCGAGCGGGTTGCCGTGCTGCGGCACCATCGTCGCGACGTGGCAATCTGTAAGGAGGCGGTCCCACATGGCGACTGGCAATGGGCGGCGGGGCTGCTAATCGTCAAGCATGAGCTGGCCCAATCTGTCCGACCTGCTGTTGGCTGCCGGCGCGCAAGCCCCGGTCGGCATGGTCGGTGCGCCGCTCGCCGCCGGGTCGGTGACGCCTGGTCGATGCGACCTTGCCCCCGCTCTGCTTCGCGCCACGCTGCGGCGAATCGGACGCTATGACATCGAGACCGGGCGCGAGCTCGGCGCATTGGTCGCCGACCACGGCGACGTGGCGATCGATGGGCTGACCATCGAGCAGGCGACCGGGCCGATCCGCGACGCCTGCGCGGCGAGCGTCTCGCGACACCAACTGACTCTGCTGGTGGGGGGCAATAATGCGGTAACCCGACCGGGGGTGCAGGCGCTCGGCCTGCCGCTCGATCAGGTCGGGCTGATCACCCTCGACGCCCATTTCGACCTGCGCGATACCATTCGAGGTCTTGGCAATGGCAATCCCGTCAGAGCGTTACGCGAAGATGGGTTACCCGGGCGCAACATCGCGCAGATCGGCCTTGCACCGTTCGCCAATAGCGCCGCAATGCACCGCGATGCGGTTGATGGCGGACATCTGGTGGTCACGATCGGCGAGGTGGAAAAGACCGGTATCGAAGCGGCGATCGCCAGTGCGTTGTCGCACGTCGCGCATTGCACGGCGATCGTGGTCGATTGCGACATCGACGTGATTGCTCGCAGCCAGTTCCCCGGCGCTCCTGGCGCGCGGCCGGGGGGAATGACCGCACCAGAATTCTTTACCGCGACGCGATTGCTTGCCGCCCATCCCAAGGTGCGGCTGATCGATCTGACCGAATGGGACCCGCCGCTCGATCCGACAGACCTTAGCGCGCTGACCGCCGCCCGATGGATGGCCGAATGCCTTGCCGGCTTCGAACAGCGAGAAATCTAAGCTTTCAGCGGCAAGTAGTTCGAAATCCCCGATTGGGACGCCGGGACCCTGACCCAGTCGATTGACTCAGGTTAAATATGGTTTCACCAATGTTAACGCGCATTTAGGTGAGTCGATCTCGGCGTAGCCCGTTCGCGCGTCCATGATTGGGGGATCGTGTATGGGGGCTAGGCCGTATTTTTTCGCGTTGGGGGTGGTCACCACCGGGACCAGTCTGTTGGCCACGGCGCCCGCATTCGCGCAATCGGTCGCTCCGACCCGCGACGAACTGACGCGGCCGCAGCCGGGCACTACGCCGCCTAAATCGACCCTCAATGTTGTCGGTGGAGTCGAGCGTTCGCCCTGCCCGCTGGCCAATCCCGAATTTGCCGACGTCCGGGTCAGGTTGAGCGATGTCCAGTTCAACAATCTCAAGGGCGCATCGGCCGCCGAGATGCGCCGCACCTGGGGCGATTTCGCGGGGACCGAGCAGCCGGTGGCGGTGATCTGCGAAATCCGCGATCGCGCCGCGACCTATTTGCGCGACAAGGGCTATCTCGCTGCGGTTCAGGTGCCGACCCAGCGGATCGAAGGCGGGGTCGTCAGGCTCGAAGTGCTGTACGCACGCGTGACCATGGTGCGTGCGCGTGGCCAGACCGGCGGGGCAGAAGCCAAGCTGGCGGGCTATCTTTCCAAACTGACCGAGGATGAGGTGTTCGACCGCAATCGCGCCGAACGCTACCTGCTGCTGGCGCGCGATATTCCGGGCTACAACGTCCAGCTGACCTTGAAACCCGCCGGCACGGGGCCGGGCGAGTTGATCGGCGAAGTTTCTGTCATCCGCCAGCCCTATGCGCTCGATGCCGTCATCCAAAATCTCGCCGCGAGCGAGACGGGCCGCTGGGGCGGCCAGCTGCGCGGACAGGCCTATGGGCTCACCGGGCTTGGCGATTCCACCTTCGTTTCGGCCTATTCGACGCTCGATTTCAAAGAGCAGCAGATCCTCCAGCTCGGCCATAGTTTCCGGCCGGGAAATGAGGGTCTCACTGTCAGTGGCCAGTTTACCTATGCCTGGACCAAGCCGTCGACCGACGGCAATCCGGGCGACCCCGAGATCAAGGCGCGCACTTTGTTCGCGACGCTCGGCCTGACCTATCCCGTGATCCGAAGCCAGTCGCACAATCTTTCGCTCGGCGGCGGGATCGATTATGTGAACCAGAAGGTCAACTTTATCGGTCCATTGACCCGCGACCGGCTGCGCGTGGCCTTCATCCGGGCAGATTTCGACGCGATCGACCTTAATTCGCGGCGGCCGAAGTGGCGCGTTGGCGGCGGTGTCGAACTTCGCAAGGGGCTCGACATTTTCGGTGCGAGCGAGAAATGCTGCGACCAGGGCGACACCCCGCCGAGCCGTGCCGATGGCCGCGCCACCGGGGCGCTGGTCCGGGTCAATGCCTCGGGCGAACTGGCGCTGGGCAAATCACTGGCCATCGCGGTCAGCCCGCGCGCGCAGATCGGCTTCGACCCACTGCTAAGCTTCGAGGAATTCACCGCCGGCAACTACACCGTCGGGCGCGGCTATGACCCGGCGACGATCACCGGTGACAGCGGGGCGGGGGTTGCGGTCGAATTGCGTGGGCCGCGCGTTGCACCGTTCAAACGCTCGCGCTTCCTGGTCCAGCCCTATCTTTTCGGCGACGCCGCCTGGGTGTGGAACAAGAATACGTCCGGCGATCCCGACCATCTCAAATCGGCTGGCGGCGGGCTTCGCGCGGGGCTCGACGAGCGTCTGGCGATCGACGCCGCGGTCGCGGTTCCGCTCGAGCGGGCCGGGATCGACAATCGCCGCGGGAGCCCGCGCTTCCTGCTGACCCTGACCACCCGTTTGCTGCCCTGGAGGATCTGATGCGTTCCACCACCCTCCCGCCGAGGTTCCGGCGCCCCAGTTGTTCGGTCCTGGCGCTTGCCACGGTCATGGTGGTCGGCGCGACCCCAGCCTCCGCGCAAAGCTTCCTGGGCACGGGCAGTTTCACCAATAATGGCGGCGGCGTTGCGGGGATTACGACCGCGCCCAACTTGACCACGATTACCGTCAACCCTGGGCAGTCAGTCATCGACTGGAGCCCGACCGACACCGGCATCGGCGGCGGAACGATCAATTTCCAGCCCAGTGGCACGACCGCCAATTTCGTCGGGACCAGCGGCTTTGCCGTATTAAACCGGATCAACCCCGCCGATTCATCCCGCTCTATCAGCATGGGCGGATTGATCCAGACGCTCGACGCGAATTCGGCGCTGACCAACGGCAGCCTCTACTTCTACACCCCCGGCGGCTTCGTGATCGGCAATAGCGCGGCGATCAATGTCGGGTCGCTGGTCCTGTCGGCCTCCCCCATCACGGTCGATGGATCGGGCAATTTCATCAGTGGCTTCGGCACGACGAACACGGTCGTGTTCGGCCAGGCGACCCGGCCCAGCGCGGCAATCACAATCGGCTCCGGCGCCACGATCAACGCCAGTGGCGGCGACGCCTATGTCGCGATGATCGCGCCCCGCGTCCAGCATAGCGGGTCGATCGCCGTTTCCGGAAGCGCGGCCCTGGTTGGCGCTGAAGCGGCGACGATCAGCTTCTCGCCCGACGGCTTGTTCGATATCCAGGTCACCACGGGATCGACCGACACGGCCGGCGTCACGGTCAGCGGCAGCATCAACGGGCCGGCCAGCACCGGTGCGGGCGACATCCATCGTGCCTATCTGGTCGCGGTACCCAAGAATGCGGCGATGACGATGCTGATCGGCAATGGCAGCAGCCTGGGCTTCGACATTGCCGGCGCCGCCAATGTGGTTGGCAATACGGTCGTGCTGTCGGCGGGTCATAACGTGACTGATGGGGCGATCAAGTCGAGCAATGCGAGCGCCGGTAACGGGTTCAATGCCAATTTGCTGATCAACGGCACCACCATGACCTCGGCCATGGTCGGCGCAGCCACCGGCGAGGCAGACATTTTCGCGCCGCTAGGCCAGTCGGCCACATTCGCATCCGATGTCACGATGCGCGGCGTCGTCCGCTCGCGGGTCGGCGCGTCGGGTTTCACCACCACGGTGAACATCGCCGGCAACCTCGATCTTTCCGCCACGCGCACGGCGGATATCGCTGGCCAGAGCGTCACCGGCGGCGCGGTCGAAGTTTATGCGCTGAACGATTCCGGGGTGACGGTCACAGGCTCGACCAGCCTGTTCAGTAACGCGTTCGCCGGCGGCAGCCTTACCGCCGGGGTCAATGGTGGCCAGGGAGTTCGGCGGGAACATCAACGTCACCGCCCAGACCGGTGGCGATATCACCCTGAGCGGCGGGTTGAGTGCGACGGCCGACGGTTATGGCGGCTATGGCGCGGCGATCGGCGCGAATGGGGGCAATGGCATCGGCGGCCTCATCGACGTCACTACCGTCGGCAACGACAGCAGTCTCACGATCAGCAATGGGGCGACGCTCAGCGCCACCGGCCAGGGCGGACGCGGTGACGGGCTGGAATGCTTCACCTGCGACGGTAATGGCGGCAATGGCACGGGCGGCACAATCGACATCACCGCCGGTTCCGGCACGGGATCGACACTGACCATCACGGGCGACGTAAGCGCAATCGCCGACGGATTTGGCGGCGACGCCCGAGTGGCCACCGCCACCGCGGGAACGGGTGCCGGCGGGAGTGCCAATTACTTTGTCGACACGGGCAGCAGCATGCTGCTCACAGGTAATCTACTGCTCCGCGCCGAAGGCACCGGCGGGTATCACAATGGCGCCAACGGCGGCAGCGGCTTTGGCGGAAGGACATCGATTACCGAGGCGGTCGGGGCCACTAGCGGAACGATCGTCATTAACGGCAATGTAGAGTTGGACAGCGACGGCATTGGCGGCGCAACCAACGGCACCAATGCCTCGGGCGGGATCGGGACCGGCGGGACCAGCCTTGAGGGCGCGTTCATTTTCGCCGAGGATTCATCGATCACCATCAACGGCAGCGCCAGTCTGTCGGTCGACGGTACTGGCGGCAATGCCTTTCAGGGCACCGGCGGCGGCGGCTTCGGCGGACGCGCCAGCGTCACCTCCTACAACGTGCTGTCAATCAGCGGCAGCTTGACAGCGCAAGCCAAAGCAACCGGCGGCGGCGGTGAGATCGGCGGTGTTGCTACGGGTGGGTCGGTCGATGCCGGCGCGCGCTTTGGCGGTATCCTCAACCTGCTAGGAGAGAGCAATACGGTCACTGCTAGCGCTTATGGTGGCAACGGCTCAACCGGTGCTGGCGGCAACGCCGAGGGCGGCATCGCCCAAATATACACGGTCAATACAGGTAGCCTGGTCACGATCGACGGCGACGTAGCGCTGTCGGCCACCTCGATTGGAGGCGATGGCTTTACCGGGGGCAGCGCCACCGGTGGGGACCTCTATGTTTTTGCCGATCGGGGCACGGTGCAACTGCTTGGCGCCAGCAATCTGTGGTCAAATGACGCGACCGGCGGCGATGGCAGCAACGGCAATGGCGGCGACGCGTTCGGTAGCTTGGACGCCAATATTTACGCCGCCGGGGTCGGTGCTGCTCTGACCATCAGCGGCGCAACCACGGTAACTTCTCACGCCAACGGAGGGAATTCCGATGCCGCTATTGGCGGCAACGCCACTGGCGGAGACATCGACGCTTTGGCCTTCAATGGCGGCAGCCTTACCTTTGGCGATGATCTGACCATGTCCGCCAATGCCAACGGCGGCGCGGGCGCGATCGGCGGCGGCGATGCGCAAGGCGGGACGCCCTCGGTCGGCAGCTTCGCGACGGTTCTCATCGACGGCAATCTGACCGTCACCGCCAACGCGGTTGGCGGGCAGCTCTATGCCACCGACTTCCAGGGGTTCAGCGCGGGCGACGCACAGGGCGGGTCCGCCCGCGTGGTTGCCGAAAACGGCACCCTGACTTTGACCGGCGCGGCCACTTTGTCGAGCAACGGGGTCGGCGGCAGCGTCGGCAATTCCGTCGACTTAGCGGGTAACGGCACCGGCGGCCTGGCCGGGATGGTCGCCAATTCCGGCGGGACGATCGACGCACAGTCGACCCTAAACGCCACTGCCATCGGTACCGGCGGCGCGTCGGATTTGTATGGATCCGGGATTGGCGGCAGATGGGCAAGGCGGCTCGGTTCGGGTCCAGGCGACTGCGGCCAATGCCCGTGTGACCATCGGCGGTGCAGCAACGCTCAATGCCTCCGGCGAGGGATCGTCCACCATCGGCGGCAATGGGACCGGCGGCACGGCCTGGGCGGACTCGTTCGGCGCCGCGACCGCGAGCCTGGACTTTCTGTCGGATGTGACCCTGTACGCCCAAGGCATCGGCGGCGATCAGAACTATGGCGGCAGCGGCGGCAGTGGACAGGGCGGCGAGACGCTGCTCCAAGCGTCGGGCGGGTCGCTGTTGAGCGTGGGCGGCAACGCTTCGGTCAATGCCGACGCGTTCGGCGGTTACAGCAATCGTTTCAGCGATGGGATCGGCGGCAATGCGACCGGCGGGACCGCGCGGATACAGGCCTTTGTCGCGCTTGGCGCGTCGGGCAAGATCAACATCACCGGCGGCGCGGTCGTTTCTGCCGACGCATTTGGCGGCGCCTCCTATTCGCTGTTCGGCGGTGCCGGCGGGGACGCGACCGGCGGTCTGGCGCAACTCTATGCCACCAACCTCGACGCACTGGTGACGATCGGCACCCCGCAGACCGGCGGCGGTGCAGAAGTGACCGCAGATGGCTTTGGCGGCTTTTCCTCGGGCGGGACCGGCGGCGACGGGACGGGCGGTACGAGGGCCGAAATCTTCGCCTTCAATGGCGATATGACGATTGCCGGCTTCGCTTATGTCTCAGCCAGCGGAACGGGCGGCGACGGCGTGACCGGCGGCAATGGCCGAGGCAGCGGCAACACTAGCAACATCGATCCGACATTATGGACCGGCGGCGCGCATATCACCGCACGCAATGCCGACATCGTGATCGACGGCGGTGCCGGCGTCTATGCCACCGGTACCGGCGGGGATGGCTCGACCGAGTTCGGCTATGGCGGCGATTTTGGCGGCGATGGCGGCAACGGCACCGGCGGCTGGGCGACCATCCACGCAACCAACAGCGGCCTCGGTCCAAGCCTGATCGACATTACGGGCGGGACGTCGGAGACGAGCGGCATTGCGATCGTCTCGACGGTGGGCCGGGGCGGCGATGGCGGCGACGGCTATCAAGGCGACTATGGCAGTTTCGGCGGCAACGGTCTTGATGGCATTGACGGCGGCGACGGCGGAACCGGCGGAGCCGGTGAAGCGGGCGGAAACGGCGGCCGCGGCGGCACTGGTTTGGGCGGCGTGTCGATCATCACCGCATCCGCCGACAATGGCCGGATCGAAATTGGCGAAGCCAATGTGACCGCCGCGGCCTTCGGCGGTGACGGTGGCTTTGGTGGCGCCGGCGGCTTCGGGGGCGATGGCGGCAACGGCGGGATTGGCTTCGAAGGCAGCGGCGGCAATGGCGGGGCCGGCGGCGCGGGCGGCAATGGCGGCCTTGGTGGTGCGGGCGGCTCGGCCACGGGCGGCTTCATCAATGCCGGGACCGAAAGCGGCAATAACCTGGCGCTGGGTCTGGGTCTGGGCGTCGGCGAATATGGTCGCCTGGTGCTCGATTCGAGCGCGACCGGCGGACAGGGGGGCGACGGCGGGCAAAGCGGCGCTGGTGGCATCGGCGGTGCCGGCGGGGCGGGCATCGTCGTGGGCACGGCCGGGGCGGGTGGCGCTAACGGCGTGGACGGCAATGGCGGCCATGGCGGCAATGCGCTGAGCGGGGGCGCGACCTTGCTGGTGCGCGGATCGACCGTCGATGTCGGCTCGGCGCTGATCCTCGCCAATGCGACCGGCGGCAATGGTGGCAGCGGCCCCAATGCCAATGGCGGCAATGCGGTGATCGGCGGCAACAGCGCGATGGGCGTGCTGGTAACCGAACGCTTCCAGACCCCGACTCAGCGCGGCACGCTGATCGCTGGCGACATCGTTGCCACCAGCATCGCCACCGGCGGCCAGGGCAACATCGCTGGGACGAGCGAGACGCTGGGCGGCAATGTCGTCGTGTTCCGCAACGGCGACGGCACGATCGGATCGCTCGACGTGCTGGTCCAGGCCGACACGATCGCCGTGGGCGCGATGGAGGATGCGGTCGCGGTCCACCCCAATGGCACCATCACGATCGACGGCGCATTCAATTTCGTCACGAGCGGCGATTTGTCGCTGTTCCTCGACAATGCGACTTTCACTGCGGATTCGATCCGCTGGCATGCGACCGACTTCGTGCCCGACACGGTGACCGTGACCCCGGCCGTTGCGGGTACTTTCTTCGCGCGTACCTTCGACATCCAGACCGACAATAATTTCATCACCACCGCCAACCTCGACAGCATCGAGACGCTCAACATCAACGCGCCGGGGTTGATCAACGTCGCCAGCATCACGGGCGATGCCAACCTCAATCTTGTGGCGCAAAGTGGCGGGATCACGGCCAATGACCTTGACGTCTTTGGCGCTGTCGACCTTGATGCTTTCGGCGGGATTAGCCTGAACAATGCTCTGGCGGGCTTCTTCCACGCCGACGCCGGCAGCTTCTTCACGTCGGGCGACATCACGTCAGATTCGAATATCCAGATCAATGCAGGGGACGACGTCACGCTGGGCAACCTGATTGCCGGGCAGACTGCCGACATCAACAGCAACAAGGCGATCCGCATCATCAGTGGCGGATCGGTCCTGATGGGCGACATCAATGCCATCGGCGGAATCGATATCACCGCCCAGGGGTCGGTCACCGGTCAGGATGTGACCACCGGTGATGTCCTGTTCACCGATGCGCTTGGGGCAGTCCAGTACGGCAACGTGTCCGCCGGGCTGGTCAACCCGCAAGTGCCGGTCGAACCATTCTCGGTCGGCCTGGTGTCCGGCGTTTCGGTGACGGTCGGCACGATCGATGCATTGCTTGGCGTCGCCCTGGTCTCGCCTGGCTCGTTGACAAGCGGCAACATCACGACCGGGGGCGACTTGCTGGGCCTGGCCGACGGCAACATGGCCCTCGGCAATATCAATGCTGATGGTCGCGTGCTGCTCGCCGGTTATTCGCTGTACACGGACGCCGGCGGGACGATCCCCACCAGCGACGGTTTCAATCCCGAAGACGTATTCGCAGGCGCCCTGATTGGGTCTGGTGGCTCGATTTCGACTGGCAATATCGTCGCCGGAAGCCTGGAAGTTGTAGCGGGGACGTCGATCAACGTCGGCTCGATTGACGCTGGTACTGGGGCGGTGACGCTGCTCGCGGGGGGCTCCATCGGCGGCAGCTTCGTTGATGCCGGGTCGATCTACGCCGACAGCGGAAACGACATATTCCTCGGCAATCTGACTGCGTCGGACGAGATCGAACTGGTCGCAGTCGGGGACATATTGGTCGGCAACGCATCGGCGGGCGAGAATATCGACCTCGACGCTGGCGGCTATGTTGACGGCGGCAACATGACAGCGGGTGATTCGGTCTATGTCGGGGCCGGCAGCTATGTCGCCTTGCTCAACATTTCGGCGGGGCTAATCGACCAGAGCAGTGATGTGGACGCCGATTACAACGTCGGAATTCTTGCCGGAACGACGATCGAAACCGGCGATATTGCGGCGTTCAACAGCATTGGCCTAGGGGCGCAGGGCAACATCTTCACCGGCAGCATCGACGCAGGGAGCATCTTCCTCGCGCTCGGTGGCGGCGACATGAGCTTCGACACGGTTAATTCCGGCGGCCCCACCTATCTTGCTGATGTGTCGATGATCGCGCTCGGCGGCGACCCGACCGAAGAGGGCGGCTTCGACCCCATACCGATTCTGACCGCAACACCGGTTGCCAGCGGTGGCTCGATCGAACTTCGCGGGGCGGCGATCGTCGGAAGCTTCCAGGCGGCGGCGGGAACGACCCTGACCGGCACGGCGATCAATTCCAGCAACCAGATCACCGCCACCAGCGGCGGCAACATGTCGCTTGGCAATCTGTCCGCCAACAATGACGTGCGGCTGACCAGCGGTGGCAATATTGTCACCGGCAGCATTGATTCGGGCGACGATGTCGCCTTGGTCGCGACAGGCTCGATCTCGACGCTCGACATCTTCGCCTATGACGACGTCTCGGCCGACGCCGGGACGACGATTACCACCGGCGACATCACCGGCAGTTCGATCGACCTATTTGCCGACGGCAGCATTGATACGGGCGACCTGCTGACCCAGGACTTCTTCGGCGGCCAGCAGCAGCTGTACCCCGGCGCGAACATCACCGTCGTGTCAGGCAGCAATGCCGATACCGGCACGATCGATTCGATCGACGGTGTCTTCGTGTCCGCCGGCGGTTCGATCAGCACCGACACCATCGATGCCGCTACCTTCGTCCTGCTCGAGGCGGGCGGCAATATCGTCGCGGATGATATCGACGCCGGCAGCTATATCGACATCTTTTCCTCGAATTCGGGCCAGTTGAGCCTCGCAGACATCACCGCCGGGTCCGAGGTCGATCTTGATACCGATGGCTCGATCCTCTTCGCCAATGGCAGCGCCGCGGACTTCAATTTCGAGGCTGGAGGATCGGTGACCGGCGGAAATATCGCCGCAATCAACCATGCCGACGGCGAGGCCGAGGGCGCGATCGTGCTTGGCAATGTCACGGTCACGGGCCCGCCCGACGACGGCGACTTCTCGGCCGGATTCGCTTCGGCGACGTCTATCACCATCGGCAATGTCAGCGGTTTCGGCAATGTCGGATTCGCCACGTTGGGCGACCTCAACACCGGCAATCTGACGTCCGGAGGCCTAGTCATGGCCTTGGTCGGCGGCGATATGGATGCCGGAACGATCACCACCCCCGGCAATGGCCGGGTCTATCTGGCTGATGGTTCGATGTACGAAATCGGGGGCGGTATCGGCGAAGGAGATTTCGATGCCTCGCTCGTGCTCGCGCTCGCTCCGGTGCCGACTGGCGGTACGATTGACGTTGGCAATGTCGTCACCGGACAGTTCCAGGCCGCGGCTGGCGACAATCTCGTTACCCAGGCAATTACTGGCAACCGAATCGATGTTTCGGCCGGGGGCACGGCGGCAATCAATGGAATCTGGTCGTCGCCGGACATCTTCCTCGTCTCCGCTGATATCAACATCACTACCAACGGCCGGATCGACGGCGGTACCAATGGCCAGATTGTGCTCAACGCGGTCAGCACCGATGGCCCCGCGCTGATCGGCGATGGCCTGACGGGCGATGGCTATGCCTTGTCCAATGCGGAATTCGGCCGGATCAGCGGCGGCGATATCACGATCGCCGTCGGCGGCAGCGGCGGGGACGCCGACACGTTGATCGGAGACCTGACCCTCACCGGGCCGCTGGCCGGAAGCAATGTCGAGAGCAGCGACGGAGGCGTCCATTTCATCACCCTACAGGAAGACGGGCTCGCATTAGACGGAACACTGCGCATTGTCGGTGACGTCGTGGCGACCGGGTTCGGGGCCGAAAATTATCTCGCCTTCTACACCCAGAATTTCGAACTCGACGCGGCTACGGGCTCGATTTCAATCACCGGTAGTGGCAATGCGCTGGCGGGTATCCTGGAGCTGTACGCCAGCCGGATCCATGTCGCCGAGGGCAGCTTGCTCGACCAGCTTGCGGCCAATCCGCAGTTCACCGGCTATCGCACTGCGCTCAACCAGCCGGCCGCGGTGTCGCGTCCCGCCGGGGTCATCAATGCCGCCAATTTCGACATCGAATTCGGCGGTAGCGACATCGACGGACCGTACACCTTGTTCGTCCAAAACATGGGAACGACCACCGTCCCGGCCGGCTTCCTGCTGAACGCCGCCAACATCGCCGACGATGGCGAAGGTGACCTTCCGCCAGCGTCGATCGACATGGCGATCAACGGCCAGATCATTAACGGCAGCACGACCCTGACCGGGGTCGCCGTGCGCGACCTGCTGGTCAGCGAGTTCGGCACTGACATCTTCGTTGCCGGAAGCACAATCAACGGCTGTGCACTGACTGGCAGCTGCAGCGGGACCCCGCCACGGGTCGACACAATCGTCCGCACCGATGTCCAGATCAACGACCCTGAGGGTCTCGGCGACGGGCTGTTCGGCAACGAGGCAGACATCGACGACGGTCAAATCGGCGATGAAAACGACCTGTCGAGCCCGATCGAGGCGCCCGTTCCGCTGTTCGACTCGCGACCGCTGGCGGCTGACGGCGACGTCGACGACCCGATCTCCGGCGCCGGCAATCCGTCGTTGCTCGGTGCGTCGGAAGACGACAACGAGGACTGCGACAGCAAGGACAGCAAGTGCAAGACAGGCCAAAAGGGAGACGGCAAGTGATGCGTTCGTCGGCAATGACCGCCCGGATCCTCCTGCTGGCATCGGCGATCGGCGCGTCGGTGCCCGCCATCGGCGCAAGCGAATTGCCGATCGCCAATCGCGCCAGCTTCCGGCTGGGGGATGCGGGGGTGATGTGCACCGCTCAGTCGCGCGCCACCGATCCGCGACTGACCGGCATTTTCGACCGGGCATATGTGCTGACCTGCCGCGACGCGGCGAGCGCGGTGGGGAGCCTGCTCGCGGTCCGTCGTCCGCTCGATCCGGTCCAAGAGCCCGGCTTGATCAAGTCCGGCGCTTTGGTCTGCGGGCAGCCGTCGAGCGTCACTGTGGACGGCGCCGGCGCGGCGACCAGCCTGACCTGCCGTGACGAGGCTGCGCGGCTCGATTACAAGCGCTACTGGCTGACCCGCGGCAAGACGACCTATTTCGTCGAAGGTCTGGCGGGCTATGATCCGGCGCTACGTTTCGCACTGGCGTCGGTGGTCAGCGACCGACCGCAAAAAGGCGCGATGCGGGTCGCAACGACCGAGGTCAGCGACGCCGCGGCCTTTGCCCGCACCCAAGCCGGGTCACTTGATCCCGCCGCCGCCCGCATCCAGGCCTATGCCCTGAACAATGGCGGTCAGTTCGCCCAGTCCGACCAATATTTCGAGACGCTGGCGCTGCGCGATCGGGGTGACAATGCTGCCTTCGCTGAAGCACTCGCCAACCAGGGGCTGCAACAGTCCAACCTCAGCAACTTCAACGCCGCGATTCGCCTGCTCGCCCAGGCCGAGTCCAAGGTGCCGCTTAACGACCCCGTCTTGCAGCGACTGATCCGCAATTTTCGGGCGATCAATCAGCTCAATCAGCGCAATGCCGAAGCCGCGCTGGCCGAGCTTGCCAAGCCCGTCGCACCAATCGTCGCAGTGGAGGATGAAGAGCTTCGCAACGGGCTGATCACGCTTCCGCTGGCGGACGAGATCAATCGCGACAGCAACAATTACAAGCAGGCCAACGTCGACAACGGCCTTCGCCCGGCGGAACGAGCCACCGTGCTCGACGCACAAGCGCTGCAATTGTCCGGAATCGCGCACCGCCGCACCGGAAAGCTCGACTTGGCGCGGAGCGAGCTCGACAAGGCGCAGGAAAAATTGAGCAGCGTTCGCAGCGGGAAACTGACCTCGGCCGGCTGGCTGGTGGCCGATATCGATATCGAACGCGCACTGGTGGCCGAAGCGACCGGCGACAGCAGTTCGGCGATCGACGCGTACGATTCGGCAATCGCACTGCTGGGCAGGAATTTCCCCGATTCGCCGATGCTACTGGCATCGCGGGCACGCAAGGCCGGTTTCTTGGCGCGGCGCGGCGATGCCGCAGCATCGCGTATCCTGTTCGGCGAAGTGGTCGATCAGAGTGCCTCGATCTCCGACAGCGGGATCGCGCTGCGTGACCTTTTGACCCCCTATTTCGAGATGCTGGCGCGCGACGGGTCGGCCGAGTCGGCGGCGCTGATGTTCCGCGCATCGCAGGCGCTCGCCCGGCCCGGCGTGGCCCAGACCCAGGCCGTGCTGGCTCGGCAATTGTCCGAAGGCAATGACGAGGCTTCCGCCCTGTTCCGATTGGCCGTCACCCGCACCCGCGAGATCGCCCGGACCGAGGCTGAAGTGAGCGACCTGTCCGCCAAGAAGGCCCCGACCCAGGTCGATCTTGATGCGCTGGCCGGCGCCAAGGCGAGCCTCGAACAGATGCGCGCCGACCAGACCAGCCTGCAATCCCAGCTAGCCGCTTATCCGCGCTACAAGGTGCTTGCTCCTCAGCAGACCCACCTCACCGACGTCCAAGCAGCGCTCCGCGTCGGTGAGGGTTATTACAAGATGATGGCAGTCGGCGACCGGCTCTTTGCCGTCTTCGCCACCAACGGCTCGGCGCGGGCATTGCGCATCGCTCCGACGCGGAACATGATGGCCGACAAGGTCGCGCAGATCCGCCGGTCGATCGTCCGCTACGAAGGCGAGGAAGCGGTAACCGATCCGTTCGACGCCGACAATGCGCGCTCGCTCTACCTAGAGTTATTCGCCTCAGTCGACGGCGAAGTGCAGGCGTTGAAGCATCTTATCTTCGAGCCTGATGGGCCGATGCTCCAGCTGCCGCCCTATTTGCTGATCACCAGGCAGGAGGGGCTCGACGCCTACAAGGGGCGGCAGCAGCTGGCCAAGGCCGACGCCTTCGACATGCGCGGAATCGACTGGCTCGGCCGCGGGCGCGAAATCTCGATCTCGGTCAGCCCGCGCAGTTTCCTTGACGTGCGCGCCATCGCTCCGAGCCGGGCGCGCGGGGCCTATCTGGGGCTGGGTGACAATGCAAAGGTGACGGTGAAACCGGTCGCTGCGGTGGCCGACGATTGCGACTGGCCGGTGCAGACTTGGCAGACCCCGATCTCGCCCGCCGAACTGACGCTGGCGAGCAACATTTTTGGCCCTGCCAACAGTCGGCTGATGACCGGAGCGGCGTTCACCGACACCGCGTTGCTAAAGGACGACCAGCTCGACAAGTATCGCATCCTGCATTTCGCCACCCACGGGCTGGTTACCGCGCCCCGGCCGGACTGCCCGCCGCGTCCGGCGCTGGTCACCTCGTTCGGCGGCCCCGGCTCCGACGGCCTGTTGAGCTTCCGCGAGATCTTCGACCTCAAACTCGATGCCGATGTGGTGATCCTGTCCGCCTGCGACACGGCCGGCGCGGCCAGCGCCAGTGCCTCGCGCGAGGCGGGCGTCATGACCGGAGGTAATTATGCGCTGGATGGGCTTGTTCGCGCCTTCATCGGTGCCGGCGCACGATCGGTGGTCGCCAGCCACTGGCCAGTCCCCGACAGCTATGACGCCACTAAGCGACTAATCTCGGGATTGATTGAGGCCAAGCCGGGACAGCCCTTGGCAGACGCACTGGAAGGAGCGCAGCGCGGGCTGATGGACGATCCCGAGACTTCGCACCCCTTTTACTGGGCGGCGTTCATTATCCTGGGCGACGGCGCCAAGCCGCTTATCGGCGGTGCGCCGCAGGCAATCGCCAGCCGCTAGGGGCAGCGCGTCCGCCGGACTGCCTGTTGACTTCCTTCGCTGTTGGGTGGCGCATCGGGCGCGGTCGCCGGACTGGTCGCAGTGACTCCCGCCGCGGTGTCAGCGGGCGGCTCGGCGCTATGCTGCTCGGTGCGTCGGCGAGCCTCGCCTGTACGCCTTCATTGCCGGGACTAAGCAATAGCTCAAGCTCGACGACCGTCTCGACGTGATCGGAGTTTACGGCCTCGGCGGGATTGTCGGATCGATCGGCACTGCCTTCGTCGCCTTGCCGGTGTTCGGCGACACGCTGCCGCCGACTTTGCACTAGGCCAACAGCTGGCG
>CAVYJV010000002.1:0-310000 GCA_963768955.1 uncultured Alphaproteobacteria bacterium | reverse complement strand
TCTCTGGAAACCGTCCTACCATGTCAAACGCTGGTAAGGTTCTGCGCGTTGCTTCGAATTAAACCACATGCTCCACCGCTTGTGCAGGCCCCCGTCAATTTCTTTGAGTTTTAATCTTGCGACCGTACTCCCCAGGCGGATGACTTAACGCGTTAGCTGCGCCACCGAAGCTCCATGAGCCCCGACAGCTAGTCATCATCGTTTACGGCGTGGACTACCAGGGTATCTAATCCTGTTTGCTCCCCACGCTTTCGCACCTCAGCGTCAATACATGTCCAGTGAGTCGCCTTCGCCACTGGTGTTCTTCCGAATATCTACGAATTTCACCTCTACACTCGGAATTCCACTCACCTCTCCATGATTCTAGCGATGCAGTCTTAAAGGCAGTTCCGGAGTTGAGCTCCGGGCTTTCACCTCTAACTTACAAAGCCGCCTACGCGCGCTTTACGCCCAGTAATTCCGAACAACGCTAGCCCCCTCCGTATTACCGCGGCTGCTGGCACGGAGTTAGCCGGGGCTTATTCTCCCGGTACTGTCATTATCATCCCGGGTAAAAGAGCTTTACAACCCTAAGGCCTTCATCACTCACGCGGCATTGCTGGATCAGGCTTTCGCCCATTGTCCAATATTCCCCACTGCTGCCTCCCGTAGGAGTCTGGGCCGTGTCTCAGTCCCAGTGTGGCTGATCATCCTCTCAGACCAGCTAAGGATCGTCGCCTTGGTGAGCCTTTACCTCACCAACTAGCTAATCCTACGCGGGCTCATCCCTGGGCGATAAATCTTTGGACCGAAGTCATCATCCGGTATTAGCAGTCGTTTCCAACTGTTATCCCGAACCCAAGGGCAGATTCCCACGCGTTACGCACCCGTGCGCCACTAGACCCGAAGGTCTCGTTCGACTTGCATGTGTTAGGCATGCCGCCAGCGTTCGTTCTGAGCCAGAATCAAACTCTCAAGTTGATATACGACAAGCGCGGCGGAATAGGCCACGCAAGCCGGATCTCTGGGAGCCGTTCCTGCACAAATATACAAACTGGTGTGTTTGCGTATTAGGACATTTGCTTCCTTTCCCACGGCAAGCCGCAGGGCAGGTCACATTAAGGAACGGCATAAATTTGACTGATCGATCGATACCCAGAGGCTATCGAAGACCAGGCCGCCGCCCACATGTCCCTTCATCTAAACCAACAATGTCAAAGAGCCGACGAGCCTCTTTACCCGAGCTGTAAGGTCCGGGTGTCGCTGAACGACTATAAGAGGCACGAAACGGTAGCGGTCCCGATGGGCCGCCGCCGTTGCTGTGACCGGGCATATATGGGTGAGCATTTCACCCGTCAACGCCTTTTTTCAGAAAGTTTTCAAACTCGCTGCAAATCCGCTCACTCGGCCGGGCATGGGAAACTTGCGATTCCCGCGCCGACCCCATCCGTCTAGGCCATCTCTGCTTACGAGTCCATGAACATCGCGGACGAGCCGCAAAAACGATCAGGCTGTCTGGATGTAGGTGCGCATCGCCTCGGCCTCCGCCTCGATCCGCTCGATTCGATATTTGACCAGGTCGCCGATCGACACGAGGCCTTTCAGCTGGCCGCCCGACGATACAACCGGCAAATGGCGGATTCGGCGCTGGGTCATCAGTGCCAGCGCGGCCAGCACGTCGGTGTCGGGTTCGATCACGATAGGCGGGGCGGTCATCGCCCGGCTGACCGGCCAGTCGAGCACCTCGGCGCCATGTGCGGTCAGGCAATAGATCAGGTCGCGTTCGGACAATATGCCGCTGATCTCGCCACCGTCCATCACCAGCAGGCATCCGATTCTCCGTGTCCCGAGTTCGGCGACGGCCTCGGTCAGCGGCGCATCGGACGCGATCGAGGCGACTTCATGGCCCTTGCCGGACAAGATGGCGGCGATCGTCATGGCGACAGCTCCTACGCTCTTGAGTCGAGGGTTGATCCTCCCACGAACGCTCGCCAAAGGGAAGCCGTGCCCCGTCCCGATCCCTTGCCCCGCCCCACGCGGGGGCTGACCGACAAGCTTAAGCGCGCGCTCCGCCTGCTGGCGATTTTTGCCGTAATCGTGGCGGTCATCGCATCGCTGCTCGTGGGGCGCGGCCAGGCCGGCTTCCACATTCACATGCTGATCGCCACCTTCGTCGGCATGGGGCTGGCGGTCTTCATCGGCGGGGCGCTGATGCTGCTCATCTTTTACAGCGCGGCGAGCGGTCACGACGATCGCGCCGCGCGTTATGATCCGGAGGATCACGAATGACCGAACCCCATCGCGGCGCGATCCTGCGGGTCGTTCCCGGCCCGTCGGATATCAATGCCAACGGCCATATCTTCGGCGGCTGGGTGTTGAGCCAGATGGACATCGCCGCCGGCATCGTCGCCTCGCGCCGCGCCAACGGATCGGTCGCCACGATCGCGATCGACAAGATGGAATTCCTCGCCCCTATCAACCTGCGCGACCTGATCAGCGTCTATGCCACGGTCGAGCGGGTCGGTCGCACCTCGATGTCCATCCGGATCGAGGTCATCGCGACGCGCGATCGCGGGCAGACCGACGTGAAAGTGACCGAAGGCGTGTTCACCTTCGTCGCTCTGGACGAAGAACATCGGCCGAGGGCGGTCGATTCGCCGGTCTAAATCGGAAAAAGGCCCCGCACCGAAATGCGAGGCCCTTCCCTACGCCAGACGCGACAAAAGCTAGAAGTCGATCTGCCCGCGAACGCCGAGAACATTGACGTTATATTCGCGGTCGCCGCTTGCGGTCGCGATCGCCGCATCATCGTACATCAAATGGGCAAAATTGACGCCGAACAGAACATAGTCGGTCGGCTTCCAGTTGAGCGATGCCTGAATCGCGTTCTGCGTGCCGCCGACGATCCCCTTGTTGACCAAGTCGAGGTAATCGTAGCGCAGGTTCACCCCGAACGATCCCCAGCCACCCTTGTCGAACGGCTTGAGCACTTTCACCCGGTCGAACTTGCCGCCCTTGTAGCCACGCGTTTCGCCGGTAAGGAAATAGCCCGCCTCGACATACCCGCCGAAGAATGTGGGATCAGCAAATCCTTCGCGTCCCACCTTCTGCCAATAGGCTTCACCGGCGACCGAGAAGGGCCCAAAAATTCCGGCTGCTTCAAGCCCCAAGCCGGTCTCGGTGCGGGCGCCGGAAATATTCCCGGTGTCGACGAACCGGATGTCGGTCGTGTGGATTGCCGGACGCTGACGATAACGAACGCTGTTGCTAGCCCCGTTGATGTCGCGACGGTGGAAGCTGGCCCCGAAGTGAAGCTGATTCTCGCCCATCTTGGGAGCAAAGACGATACGCGAATCGCTGCTCCAGCTATTATTGTCGTCACCAACCGAGTTGAGGTCGCTGATGCTGTCGGTGAACACGCCGGTCTGAAGCAGCAGCGCGCCTTTGGCATATTGGGCCGACAGGCCGACCCGACGTTCGAACCCGAAGGCGTCGGTGAAGGCGGAACGCTCGATGAAACTCGAATGAAGCGAGCTGGTCAGTTCGTCCAGCGACTGAAAGTTGTTATGCTGGCCGACGGTGAACTCGAGATCGCCGCGCTTGTAGCTAAGAAAGGCATCGGCGAACTCGACGTCGCCCGCAGCGAAATCGAGCTCGAACTTGTAGCCGAAATTACCGGGAATCGTTCCTTCAACACCTAAGCGGGCGCGGCGAATTTCGTTAGAGAAGCCGAGACCGGGATTGCTGTACCCATCCGGCCCGTTGACGAAGCCAGCATCGTACATCAGCCGGCCGCGCGGCTTGAAGGACCAGCCAGCGCCCTTGTCTTCGAACAGCGGGCCGCCCTTCCACGACGGAGTTGTCTTCACAATCGACGCCTGGACCGCGGCGAGAGACTCCTGGAGCGCTTCGACCTGTGCCTGAAGCAGTTCGATCTTAGCCTGCGCATCGTCGATCGGCGCAGCTTCGTTAATCGCGGCATCGGCAGTGGCGTCGGACGCGTCCGGTTCGGTTGCTTCGGGCGTAGCTTGTGCCGTTTCCTGGGCAAAGGCAGTGCCGGAAATGGCCAGGGCGCTACCGCACAGCAGCGCCGCGTAGATGGACTTGCGAATCATATTATTCCCTTTCCCCCGGGCCCATATGAGGGCCTGAGGCGTCCACCTCCCCGGTGGACGCCCTGTTCCTGCGATGAATGAAGATTACTTGAGGCTGGCGAGGTTGAGCGGCGCCAGGTTGCGCGCCGCCTGCTGGCTGCGGGCACGAACATTGTTCGGCGCCGCGACCAGGCCACCCGATTTCAGATAGCCGTTCGGGCCCATCGCGCTTTCCTTGGTGAATTCGGCAACGAAGGCGCGGATCGCCGGAATGGCGCGGGCATGGGCGTTCTTGACGTAGATGAACAAAGGCCGGGCACCAGGGTACTGGAAGGTGCTGATCGACTGGTAGGACGGCTGCACGCCGTTCAGCGCGATACCTTTAACCTTGCTCAGATTTTCTTCGAGGAAGCTATAGCCGAATAGGCCGATGGTGTTGGGGTTCTGCGCCAGCTTCTGGACGATGAGGTTATCATTCTCGCCGGCTTCGATATAGGCACCGTCGGTGCGGATGCCGGTGCAGATTGCCTTAAACTTGTTCTCGTCGCTCTTCTTCAAGGCGGCGATGCTGCCATTGGCTTCGCACGGCGGGGACATCAGCAGGGTCTCGACCGAATCGCGCGTTCCGCTGGTCGACGGCGGACCGTAGACCCGGATCGGAACCGCCGGCAGCTTGGCGTTGACGTCTTTCCACGTCTTGGCCTTGTTGGGCTTGCCGAATGGCGTCTTGGCGATGGCAAGATAAATGTCGCGCTGGGTCAGCGAGGTGAAGGCGCTCGAGCGGCCGGTGGCGACCGCGAGCCCATCAAGACCAACCTGGATCTCGGTGATCTGCGTCACGCCGTTGGCGGCGCAAAGCTTGGCTTCCGACGCCTTCATCCGGCGCGAGGCGTTGGCGATGTCGGGGAAGCGGGCGCCGACGCCCGAGCAGAACAATTTCATGCCGCCACCGGTGCCGGTCGATTCGACGATCGGCGTGCCCAGCTTGGGATTGGCACGGGCAACGCGTTCGGCCACCATCTTGGCGAACGGATAGACGGTCGACGATCCAACGGCGCGCATCTGCGAACGGGCGTCGGCGGCGGACGGAACGGCGACTAAGGCGATTGAAGCGACGCCGAGCATCGCTGATTTGAGAGTCATTTCCATTTCCCCTTGGGCGGACATTGTTCCGCTGCTGCGCGGGCAATAGGCGCGGGGGGCGACCGCAAAATGACTCAATTGTTGCAGTTTTTTGACATCGGTTTCGGGTACGAAATAAGGCGGCGGATCGCGCGATCTGCCGCCTTTATTCTATCGCGTAACGGTAACCGATCGACCTAGCCGGCGGTCGCGTCATCCTCGTCGCGTGGGCGGCGCGCGCGGCGGCGCGGGCGAGGTGCTTCTTCGGCCGCTTCAGACTCGACGCCGCGCGGCGGCTGGCGATCGCCCTCGTCGTCACCTGCGGTGTCTATAGCCGGCGGAAGCACGGCGAAATCGATCCGCTCATCTTCGGCTGGCGCCGAATTGCGATCACGCCCGTCATCATCGCGTCCGCGGCCGTTGGGCCGGTCGCGGCGCGGCTCGGCGCGATCGTTGGCGACGCGATCAGCATTGGGCCGGTCACGACGCGGCTCGCGGTAGCCCTTGGGTTCACGATCGTTGCGTGGCTCTCGATCACTACGCGGACGAGCCTGCTGGGGTTGCGTCTGTTCGCCATTGTCACCGTCGTCGCCGTCATTCTCCATGTCCGAATCGAGCCGATCGTCGCCGTCATCGTCATGATCGTCATCGCGGCTGCGTTTCTGTTCATCAATCCGCGGCCGGGCATCGCCGAGCATGCGGAAATAATGATCCGCAAACTGCAGGAAATATTCGGTCTGGACGCGGTCGCCGGCGAGCTGGGCATCACGCGCCATGCTCTTGTATTTTTCATGCAGCTGGGCGGCATTGCCGCGCTGACGGCTGTCGCGGGCATTGCCGCTGCTGTTGCCAGAAATGCCGCGGGGTTGCTGTCCGCCGCGGCCACGACGGCGGCCGCCTTGACGATTATTGATCAATCTGAAGTTCCTCGTCGCACTGGCGCTTCCGCGCCGCAAAACCTTTCACTCGAAGGCATTTCCTTCACCCCGATAGTCCGGCGCGCGACCCATGCGGCTAGACCCCTAGTCGGGCCGTGTGCGCAAGATCGCTGCGAAACGCACGGCCGATTTCGTCGGGGGTAGGTGCGGGAAGCGCGCTGCGATTGTTCGGAGGCGGCCCCGTCCCTGACAGGAGATGTAGTGGGTTCAGACGAAGAAACCAAGCATTTTCGATTGATGCACTTATTCAAGCCAATGTTTCAGATCAGAAGAGCGCGGGCCCGTCCGGCAAGGTCGTGTGACAAGCGCACATCATGACCGGCTGCGGCGAATAAGGCTGTGGCACTATCCGCTTGGTCGTGACCGATCTCGATCGCCGCGAGGCCGCCCTTGGCAACCAATCGGCCAACGGTCGGTGCCAGGCGACGGTAATCGTTGAGCCCGTCCGGCCCGGCGAACAGTGCCTCGGCGGGTTCATATTCGGCAACGCCAGGTCCGAGCTCTGCCTGCTCGGCGACATAAGGAGGATTAATCAGCACCAGATCGAATCGCTCGGCGATACCGTCGGCCCAGTCTCCGAGGCGGAGGTCGGCGCGGGGAGCGAGGCCGAGGCGCTTGGCGTTGGCGCGGGCGTAATTGAGGGCTTGCTCCGAAGCATCGACGCCAATCCCGGTCGCCGCCGGCCATTGATCGAGCGAGGCCAGCAGTAGGGTGCCCGGCCCCGTGCCAAGGTCCAGAATCCGCCGCGGCCCGTCTGTTCCGGCGAAATGAGTGATGGCGGCGGCGATCAGCGTCTCGCTGTCGGGCCGCGGGATGAGAGCGCCGGGGCCGACATTGAGTTCGATGTTCCAGAAGGCGCGCTTGCCGGTGATGTATGCGATCGGTTCACCCTCGGCGCGGCGCGCGACTAGATCGGCGAACTTGGCCGGGGCGGGGCCATCCGGAGGGGCGAGCAGCAGAACGTCGCGTTCGATGTCCAGAGCGTAGGCCAGCAGCAATTCGGCATCGAGCCGCGCAGTGTCGCTCGTCGCGCGAAGTTTCTCGGTCGCCGAATCGAGCGCCCGATTAAGCCTGCTCATGCCTCATCGAGGCTCGCCAGCCGCGCCGCCTCATCCTCGGCAATCAGCGCCTCGGTCAGCTCGCGAAGCCCAGGGCCCTCTAGGATTTCCGGCAATTTGTGCAGCGTCAGATTGATCCGGTGGTCGGTCACGCGGCCCTGCGGGAAATTATAGGTACGAATCCGCTCCGACCGGTCCCCCGACCCGACCATCGAGCGCCGTGCCCCGGCGCGCTCATTGGCGAGCCGCTCGCGCTCCAGCTCGTAAAGCCGGGTGCGGAGCACGCGCAGCGCCTTGGCCTTGTTCTTGTGCTGAGACTTCTCGTCCTGCTGGATGACCACCAGCCCGCTTGGTAAATGGGTGATCCGGACCGCGCTGTCGGTAGTGTTGACCGACTGGCCACCCGGCCCCGACGAGCGATAGACATCAATCCTAAGATCGGCATCGTTGATCTGGACGTCGACTTCCTCCGCTTCCGGAAGCACCGCGACAGTCGCTGCCGAGGTATGGATCCGACCGCCGCTTTCGGTCGTCGGCACGCGCTGGACGCGGTGGACTCCGCTTTCGAACTTCAGTCGCGCGAAAACCCCAATGCCGTTGATCGACGCGACGGCTTCCTTAAACCCGCCGACGTCCGAGCCCGAGGAACTGATCATTTCGAACCGCCAGCCCTGCTCCTCCGCAAACCGCTGGTACATTCGCATGAGATCGCCCGCGAACAGAGCGGCCTCATCACCCCCCGTGCCGGCGCGAACCTCGAGCATTGCGGCGCGTTCGTCGGCGCTGTCCTTGGGCAGCAGTTTCAGCGCCAGCGCGCGCTCGGCTTCGGGCAGGCGGGCTTCGATATCGAGCAATTCTTCCGACGCAATGGCGCGCAATTCCTCGTCGGCGTCTTTGGTCATTACCTGCAGCGATTCGCGTTCGGCGCGCAGACGGCGAACCTCGCGCGCAGCAGCAGCAACAGGTTCGACCGCGGCATACTCCTTAGACAGGCGAACGAATTCCTCGGGCGCAAGGTTGGGCGCCGCCATCGCCTCGCCTAGGTCATGTTTGCGCGCCTCGATCGAGACGATCTTGTCGAGCGAGATGCCTTTCATTGCATTTGCCCGAGCGCAGCATCGACGATTGCACTCACCCGGTCGAGATCAACCTGCTGCGCGCCCGCGCCGCGTTGGCTCTTGTTCAACGTTCCGTCGCGATAGCTGAGCGAATAAATCTGAAGCGGGGTTGAGCTTCTGCGCCTTGTCAAACCGCTTGCGCGGACTGCCGGTTATCAAGGCTTCAGCTACGACACCTTCTCGGCGAAGAGCATGAATCGCAGCGATCGCGGCGCTCTCCAGCGCCTCGTTTTCCGCGACAACGACAACTTCAAGTCTTTCCGGCAATGGCGCCTCGATCAGCATCGCCAGCCGCTCGATCCCCGCGGCCCAGCCGACAGCTGGAGTGTGCGGACCGCCGAGGCTTTCGATCAAGCCGTCATATCGGCCGCCGGCCAGCACCGTGCCTTGCGAGCCCAATTGGTCGGTGATGAATTCGAACGCCGTATGACGGTAATAATCGAGCCCGCGCACAAGTCGCGGGGCGCGTTCCCAGGCCACGCCGGCGGCATCGAGCCCGGCGGTAACCGCGGCAAAGAAGTCGCTTGCTTCCGGGGTCAGGAAGTCGTCGATCACGGGCGCTGAGTCGGCGATCGGCCAGTCGGCGTGGGCCTTGCTGTCGAGGATCCGCAGCGGGTTACGCTCGAGCCGGTCGCGGCTCTCTTCGCTGAGATCATTTCGGCGGCCGGCGAAATGCTCGTACAGCGCATCGCGCCACGCCGTGCGGGTCACCGGGTCGCCCAGCGTGTTGAGCTTGAGGATGACGCCTTGGATGCCAAGTTCGCTCAGCAATTGAGCGCCGAGCGCAATCGCCTCGATATCGGCCTGCGGCTCGGCCGCGCCAATGATTTCAGCATCGAGCTGGTGAAACTGGCGGAAGCGGCCTTTCTGCGGGCGTTCGTAGCGGAAAGCGGGGCCGTGGGTCGCGACCTTCAGCGGCGCAAATTGCTGCCAGCCCTCGGACAAATAAGCGCGCGCGATCCCGGCGGTGAATTCCGGCCGCAGGGTGATCGAATCGCCTGATCGGTCATCAAAGCTGTACATCTCCTTCGACACCACGTCGGTGGTCTCGCCCATCGTCCGCGCGAATACCGCGGTCGGCTCGATCACCGGCACCTCGACCCGCTTGAAGCCGTACAGCCGGCGCACGCGGTCGAACGCCGCGATCACCGCGTGGAAGCGGTCGGCGTCTTCTCCGATCAGGCTTTGCGTCCCCCGGATGGGTTGCGGTGTCGAACTCATCGGTCGGCCTGTAGCATTTTTGCGTTTGCAGGGAAGGCCAGAGCGAATAGGAGCCCGCACATCATGAACATCGACCTGATTCCCGCGGGCTCCAACCCGCCGCACAGCATCAACGTATTGATCGAAGTCCCCATCGGCGGTGAGCCGGTGAAATATGAATTCGACAAGGCGTCGGGAGCGATCTTCGTCGATCGCATCTTGCACACCTCGATGCGCTATCCCGCCAATTATGGCTTCATTCCGCAAACGTTGTGCGACGACGGCGACCCGCTCGACTGCCTGGTGATGAGCCGCTGGCCGCTGATCCCGGGATCGGTCATTCGTGCCCGGCCGGTGGCGGTTCTATATCTAGAGGATGAGGCTGGCGGTGACGAGAAGCTGCTCGCTGTGCCTGAAACCAAGACCTCACCCTACTATGCGGACATCATGGAAGGCACCGACCTGCCCAAGATCGTACTCGAGCAGATCGAGCATTTCTTCACTCATTACAAAGACCTCGAGCCCGAAAAATGGGTCCGGGTCGGCAAATGGGGGGGGCGCGAGGAGGCGATGAGCGCGGTCGAGAAGGCGCTCGCGCTGGCGAAGACCAAGGTCGAAGTCTAACTGCCCGGCTGCCGCCGGTTCTGGTCACGGCCGGCGAAGCGGCGCGGAAGGAAGAGTTTTCGAAAACTGATTCCTACGGTCCGACCGGTCGGCTCCAGCCGGTCGGCCTGATAAGCAAAAGGCGCGACCCCCGCGGCATCGCGCACTCGCGGGCGGCTGTTGAAGAGATTATTGACCTCCAGCCGAACCGAACTGCCGCGGAAGAAGGGGTGTTTGGTCACCAGGTCGAAGCGTTCGCCCAAGTTGGCGAATAGCCTCAGGTCGACCGTCGCATAATCAGAGAAGCGCAGATCTTCGCCGGTCAGACCCCCGTCGACCCGTGTCGCGCTGCGCCAGTCAGCCGACAGTCGGAGCCCGAGGCCGTTGTTGTAGTAGCCGCTTTCGACTTCCACGACATGCGCCGGCCGGCCGCCGGTCGCGCTCAGGGCCTCGCCATCGAGATAATCGAGCGGCTCGATCCCCGGACCGATGTCCAGTCGGTCGGTCAGGGTCACGGTGTGAGTCGCCGACAGGGTCAGCCGCCCGCCATTGCGCCCGCCGAACATTCCTCCCCCACCGCCGCCTCCACGACCCCCGCGCCAGCCGCCGCCGCCTTCCCCGCGCGGCGAATCGGCACCGGCCGATGGCGGGGCCGTGCCGACCTGTGGTAATCCGGCCGCCGGCGGGACGATCCCCGGATTGCGGCGGGCAAATTGCTCGCGGAACTGCGCAATCTGTGCCTGGCTTGGGCGTTTTGAGGCAAGCGGCTTGGTGAAATCGAAGCCGTAGCGGATCGTGTCGCGGGTCGAGCGGCGGGCATTCACGGGGCGCAGATCGACGCTGACCAACGTCCCATCGGGCTCGGGATCGCGGACGAATTGATCGGGGAATGCAGCCTCGAGCGCCGGCGTCGCGGCAGGAAAGTCAATCTGGGGCCGGTCGATCGACTGATGGACGAATTCGCCGCGCAGCCTCAGATCGACGTTCGCCGACGGTTTCCAGTTGCCGCCCAGCTTAAACACCGTGCGCCGGTCGGCCTCCAGCGCCCGATTGCCCCCGGTCATAGTGGTGACATTGACGGTTTCCCCGCGCTTGGCATCGAAGAAGGGAACATTGTCCGTTTCAAGCAGCGGATCGCCCAGCTCCTGAAGGGTGGGGGCGCCATCCTCGCGAGTCCAACTGGCGAGCAGGTTGAGGTTCGCCTTGGGCGACCAGTTCACCCCCGCTCCGAGCGTGGTCAGCGTGCCGAAGTCGCTCAGTCGGCTGACTTCCGCGTTGAGGTTGGCGCCGAGCCGGCCGATGGCCGAATTGCGCTTGGCGATCGGAAGGTCGACGCTGACCGATCCCTCGGCAATGTCGCGACCGAGCGGGGGCGTATCGATGGTCACCCCGCGGCGTCGCGACTGACTGTCGAGATCGGTCGTCGACCCGCCGAGTTTGAAGGTGGCATTGGCCTCGCCCGCCGGAAGCTTGAACAACGGACCGGTGGCGGTCGCATCAATCTCGAAACTCTGGCGGGTCGAGCGGTTACGGTCGCGCCGCAGATCGTCCAGGCGGCCAAGGTCGCCCAAGGGATCGAGCAGCAGGCCGGCGTCGAGCTGAGCCTGGGCATTGGCAAGGTCGGGTCCGCGATCAGCGACCGACAGGCTTTGGCTCCAATCGGCATTGCCCGTCGACGACAGCCGCCATTTGCCGCGCGTCGTGTTTAGCGCAAACCCCAGGCCAAGACTATCGGAGCTCGTCTCGCGAGTCAGGGGGTCACCAGGAAAGGCGCGTAGGATAGGCTCGCCTTCAGACAGGGTGAGCGTGCCCGTCGGAACGCCGAAGCGGCTTCGCCCATGGTTGTGCTCCGCTTCCGCGGTGAGGGTCGCCGATACGCTGCCTAAGATCGAGCGGTTATGGGTGGCCGTGATCCGCGCCAACTGGCTGGCCCCGACCAATGTCCGGAAGGGACGCGGGTCGACCGAGTCGGGCTGGCTTGCGACCGACTGGAGCGCGATGTCGCGATCACTTTCGAACAGTGGATCATTGCCTTCGGTGCGCGCATTGACCGAGGTGCGGGTGTCGTTGCGGAGAATCAGCCGGCCCAATTCGCCCCGGGCTGATAGATAGTTGCCGTCGGTCGCCGCATGGCCGCCGACTTCGACTTGAGTCGAATTGAACCGGCGGCGAAGCACGATGTTGACCACGCGTTGATCAGCCGCATAGCCATATCTGAGGGCGACTTCCTCGGGCAGGATTTCCATCCGCTCGATCGCCTCGGGGGGAAGGTCGCGGAGTTCGCGGAAGCCCGAGATGCGCTGGCCATTGAGCAACAGGATCGGGCGTCCCGCACCGCGACCGCGGGCGCTGCCGGTCTGGGCGGCGACCGAATCGAGCAATTCGGCGATGCTGGTGGCGCCGGTCGAGCGTATGTCGCGGGCGTCGAGGGTGTTTTCCGGGGGAATGTCGCCGACCACCGAACCGCGGGGCTTCTGGCCGACGATGACGATTTCTTCCTCGTCGGATTCCTCGTCGACCGATGAGGTCACACTGCGCGTATCACCTGCGGGCTGCTGGGCGAGGGCCGGAGCCGCGGTGGTCGAAGCCAATAATATCAACAGGTTACGTGTCATGTCCGCGACCTTGGACAAAGCCGCCTGAACGGCCAATGGCGAACGTCCGCTTTTCGACCAACGGCCGACTGGATCAGGCGAACAGCTTAAGCCCGGCGATGGCGGCAACGATGACCAGGATCAGCAACAGGCGGATGAGGGTGGCGGGCTCGTCGAAGAAGGCCATGCCGACGATCACCGTCCCGACCGCGCCGATCCCGCCCCACACGGCATAAGCGGTGCCCATCGGAATGGTCCGCGCGGCAATCTGCAGCAGGACCATGCTGGCGCTCACCGAGGCCATGAAGGCGAGCGTCCACGGCAGGTTGCGGAAATTGTCGACGAACCGCAGCGCGGTGGTGAAACCGACTTCGAACAGCCCGCCAAGGATGAGCAGAAACCAGGCCATATCGTTCCTCCCTAAACCGCCGCTTCCAATGCGGGCGAAGCATCCTGCGGGCGGCGGGCGGCAAGGATGCAGCCGGCCACGATCAGCGCCGCCCCGGCCAGCGTGAACCAGGACACGCTTTCGCCGAACACCAGCCAGCCGAACAGCATCGCCCACAGAAAGGAGGTGTATTCAGTCGCCGCGAGATAGCTCGCCTCGGCCCGGGCGTAGGCCCACGACAGGAGCAGCAACGAAGCGGTCGAGAGGAAGGCCGCGAGCAGGATGAAGGGCCATTGTCCCGTCGGCGGAAGGTCGGCCCCGCCGAAGATGGGCCAGGCGACGACCAGCAACGCGGCGACGATGACGTTCTGGAAAAAGGCGATCTCGATCGGCCCGGCGACCTGCGCCTGGCTGCGCATCAGGATGATATTCACCGCATAGCAGATCGCCGAGGCGAGGATCGCGAGGCTGCCGAACATGGCTTCGCGCCCCAGGTCGGCCTGGGCCTGGCCGATGAAGATCAGGATGACCCCGCCAAAAGCGACCAGGGAAGCGGCGATGGTCTTGGGCCCGATCGTTTCGCCCAAGAAGAAGGCCGCGAGGAACAAGGCAATCAGCGGGGCAATGAAGGCGAGCGCGATCGCCTGCGCCAGCGGCACCTTGGCGAGCCCCCAGAAAAACAGCATCGCCATGACGAAGGTGAGGCATCCGCGGAACAGGTGGATCCGCATCGTCGAGCGCGAGGGCCAGTTGGGTCGGGCGGCGAACAAGGCGCCCGACATCGCCACCCCCGACAGCATTCGCCACAACATGGTCGGATAAATGCCGAGCGCGATCACCAAGCCCTTCATCACCGCGTCCATGCCCGAAAAGGTCGCAATGCCGAGGCTTCCGACGAGGAAGGCGACGAGCGCGGTGGGACGAGTGGCGGCCATGGGTCCGCCCATAGCCGAGGCGGCTGCGAAAGCTAGCGGATCACCATCCTGTCGCCAGTGATTTCGATTGATCCCATCCGCCCGAGGTAGCTTTGGCCGAGCAGGGACATCTCGCTTCCCTCGAGGATCGCGCCGCTGACATTTTCCACCGACTTGCCGCCCAAGGTCACCCGGTCGAGGGTGACGATCTTGCCGCGTACTTCGCCCGAGGCACCACGCCCCACGGCCGAAAACTCGCTGGAAAAGAAGGGTAGGCCCACGCGGCGCGCATCATCGGCCGACAGGGCCACGCCGGTGGCGCCGGTATCGACCATGAAATGGACGGTGGTGCCGTTGACCTGGGCATCAGCGTAGAAATGTCCGTCCGGCGCGCGATCGAGCGTAATCCCCTGCCCCGACACGACGCCCGGCGAACTGGCGGCATTGACGATGAACGGATCGGGACGGCGCGCCTGGTAAGGGCGCGATTCGTGGGAAAAGGTCCCACCGACCTTCCCCGAAAGGGGCGACGGCTTGTCGCCCGACGGCATCAATGCCGCGAACATCGCGCCGAGGATGATGATGATCAGATACAAGCGACCCATGGAGACGGATGTAACGGATCAGCGTAAACGAAGCGTTGCTCCGCGCTCAGCCGCTATCCTTGAGCGAGAGATAGTCGCCGGCGATGCTGACCTGGTCGACGCTGCCGAGATAGGACTGGCCGAGCAGCGACAGGGTCGAGCTTTCGAGGATCACCCCGCGGACATTGTCGACCTTGATCCCGTCGACATCGACCGAATCGAGCATCACCCGTTGTCCGCGTACGGCGCCGCTGGCGCCTTCGCCGATGACTTCGAACTTCGACGGATCGACCGGGACGCCGATCTTGCGCGCATCGTCGACGGTCAGGGCGACAATCGACGCGCCGGTATCGACGATGAACTTGACCCCTGGTTTGCCGTTGACCTGGGCGCGGGTGAAGAAATGCCCGCTCGAGCCGCGGGTCAGCACGACTTCCTTCGCCGAGCCGGGAGCCGCGGCAACCGCCGGCGCGGGCTTGCTGCCGGGCAGGAGCAGGCCGATCACGACGCCGACCGCGACGACGAACAGGAAAAGACGCATCATGCGTCGAGGTGTATGCGCGAGCGGTTAGGAAAGAATTACGACTCCCTTCGAGGCCGCGATTACTTCGGCGCGGCGCAGGTTGTCGTTCGCTAGGCCGCGTCGCGCGTCTGGCTGATCCCGGCTTCGATCTCGGCCGCCTTGGCCTCGACCAATTTGACGATGTGGTCGATCATGCCTTCGTCCTGGACGTGATGGTCGGTGACCCCCGACAGGAACACCATATGCTTGCCATTGCCGCCGCCGGTCAGGCCGATATCGGTTTCGCGCGCCTCGCCGGGGCCGTTCACGACGCAGCCGAGCACGCTGAGCGACATCGGGGTGCGAATGTGCTGGAGCCGTTCCTCCAGCGCCTGGACGGTGCGGATGACATCGAACCCCTGCCGCGCGCAGGACGGACAGGAGACGACGCGGACACCGCGATTGCGGATGCCGAGCGCTTTCAGAATTTCATAGCCGACCCGGACTTCCTCCTCGGGCTCGGCCGACAGCGAGACGCGGATCGTATCCCCGATCCCGGCCCACAGCAGAGAGCCCATGCCGATCGACGACTTGACCGTGCCACCGATCAGGCCGCCGGCCTCGGTGATGCCGAGGTGAAGCGGGCAATCGACGGTTTCGGCGAGCTGGTGATAGGCGGCGACGGCGAGGAACAGGTCCGACGCCTTCACCGCTACCTTGTAATTGCGGAAATCGTGATCCTCGAGAATGCGGATATGGTCGAGCGCGCTTTCGACCAAAGCCTCGGGGCAGGGCTCGCCATATTTTTCGAGCAGGTCCTTTTCCAGGCTGCCGGCATTGACCCCGATGCGGATCGCGCAGCCATTGGCCTTGGCGGCGGACACCACTTCGCGGACACGTTCGGCGCTGCCGATGTTGCCGGGATTGATGCGCAGGCAGGCGGCGCCGGCGTCGGCGGCCTCCAATGCCCGTTTGTAGTGGAAATGGATGTCGGCGACGATCGGCACGTTGCTCGCGCGGACGATCTGTCTCAGCGCGGCGGTGCTCTCCACATCGGGACAGGAGACGCGGATGATGTCGACCCCCGCCTCCTCGCAGCGGCGGATCTGGTCGATCGTCGCCTTCGCGTCCGAGGTGGGGGTGTTGGTCATGGTCTGGACCGTGACCGGCGCATCGCCGCCGACGGCGACGTTGCCGACCATGATCTGACGCGATTGACGGCGCGAAATATCGCGCCAGGGCCGGATGGACATGGCGGCCGATATAGGCCAGCGTCGCGCCCGAGCCAAGGACAAGCGCCAGGGGAGTGCGACGAATCGCACCGCGCCCAATAATCTGTTAATGTAGTAGCCTGTTCTGGTGGGGGCGCTCGGTGAACAAGTTGGCCCTGATGTCGCGTGACAAGCCGACCGGCACCCGGGGCGGGCCGGGGCGGGCGGACGATAGTCATTACCAGGCGTTCCTCAGCTACAGCCATATCGATAGCGACCAGGCCGACTGGCTGCACAAGGCGATCGAGCGGTTCGCGGTCCCCAAAAGCCTGGTCGGGCGAGTCACCGCCAATGGCCCGGTCCCGAAGAGCCTGACCCCGATCTTCCGCGACCGGCACGAACTGGCGGCATCGAGCGACCTTGGCCAGACGATCCGGCTAGCGCTGAAGCAGTCGCGCTTCCTGATCGTGCTGTGCTCACCGGCCGCTGCGGGGTCGCGCTGGGTCAATGAGGAGATCATCGCCTTCAAGAAATTGCACGGCGACAGGCGCGTGCTGGCAGCGATCGTGGCGGGCGAGCCGTGGGCAAGCGAAATCAAGGGACGCGAGGACGAGGAATGCTTCCCGCCGGCGCTGCGTGAGCGGTTCGACAGCCGCGGACGGGCGACGGGCAAGCGCGCCGAACCGATTGCCGCCGACCTGCGCGAGGAGCGCGACGGGCGCGAGGCGGGCAAGCTCAAGCTGGTCGCGGGGATGCTCGGGCTGGGGCTCGACGACCTCGTCCGGCGCGAACAGCAACGGCGGCAGAAACGCCTGACCTACATCGCCGCGGCGTCGATCGCGGGGATGGCGGTGACCAGCGGGCTAGCGGTGTTCGCGTTCGACAAGAGCGATGAGGCGCGGGACCAGCGGCGCGAGGCCGAGGGGCTCGTCGGATTCATGCTGGGCGATTTGCGGGAGAAATTGGAGCCTATCGGACGATTGTCTACGCTTGACGTCGTCGGATCGCGCGCCCTGGAATATTTCGAAAGACAGGACACGTCCGAGCTGTCCGACGAGGCACTTACTCAGCGCAGCAAGGCGCTGACCCTGATTGGTGAGATTGCGAATACCCGTGGCGATCTGGACGGCGCTCTCCGGCGATACCGCGAAGCCCTGGCGACCACTGCTGAATTCGTTCGCCGTTATCCCAACGATCCAAAGAAGCTGTTCGATCACGCGCAGAACGTGTTTTATGTCGGGCAGATCTCCTACCAGCGAGGCGCGCTGAATTAGGCCGAGGCGGCTTGGCGCGAGTATAAAAGCCTGGCCAACCGGATGGTGGCACTGGCGCCCGACAATAATGACTACCGCCTTGAAGTGGTTTATTCGAACAATAGCCTAGGGTCGGTGTTGATGGATCAGCGCCGTTATCGCGAATTAGCCGCAATCTACCAGTCGTCGCTTGCTGTTGCCGAATTGCTTGCGGCCGCCGAACCAGGCAAACGCGACTATCAATTCAGGGTGAGCAATGCCCTTGCGTGGCTCGCCGACGCCCAGGAGTATTCCGGCAACCTGGATCAGGCGCTTGCTGGACGCGAGCGGCAATTGCGTTTGCTCACGGAGATGTTGCGGACCGACCCCAGGGATACCGAGATCCAGCGAAACATGATGACTACGCACCGCTCGATTGGGCGGCTGCTCGCCTCCGAAGGGGACACTTCCGGCGGTCTCAAGGCATCCTTGGCCGGCGTGGCGATCTCCGATACGCTGCAGCGTATCGAACCCGAAAACACCGAATGGCTCCAGGCCAATGTCAGCGGTCGTTTCGATCTCGCTGATCTGCAATTGTCGATGAGAGATGCTGCCGCCGCAGCAAGCACTACTCGCGCGGCGTGCGACACAGTTGACCGCCTGGTTCAGCGCGACAGCAGCGTTGCCGATTGGAAGTCCAGATTTGGGGTTAATTGCTTAATCTTGCGGGCGCGCCTCTCGCTCGCTGGGGGCGATGCCGCCGCAACCTATGCGCTTGCCAAGGACGCACAAAAAGCGGCCGGTAGCTCGGTCAAGCCGATCGACCGGGCAATGCTAAGCGTGTTGGCCGCGTCGATCGGCAGCGCCGCCCTCGCCCAACTTGGGCGGCGGGAACGAATTTGTGGCCTGGGCCAAAAATGCGCTTCGCGGCATTCCGCCAAACTTGCCGCTGAAGCCACGCGAGGCAGTCGAGGTCGCCTCTCTCAAGCAGCGCGTCGGTGATGGTCCCGGCGTTAGGGAAGTCGTCACATGGCTCGACCGGATCGGCTATCGACATCCCGCCCATGTCCGGAGCCGACTGAGGGCCTCAGCTTGATACAGTTGGATAAAGAAAATCGGCCTGTCATGGTGACGGCCGATCACAACAGGGGGATAAGCAATGGCAACGAAGAATTTCGAAGCGACACCCACACTGGTCGGTCAAAACGTGAAATGGAAGCTATGTCACACCGACCCGCAACCTGCCGTGTGCGGAAACAATAACGGCAATTACCCGGATGTAACACTTACCAAGGGTAGCGGTGCGACCGTTTTCCAGTTCAAGATTGTCGGCGACAACACCGGTCTGGGAATCACGTTTGCCAAGACCGATCCGGTCGTCATCAAGAAAGGCGAGCCCGTTGGCCCAGGCACCGAAAAGCAGATTGAGCCGCCAAACGGAAACGGTAGCACGACGCTGACATTCGTTGACAAGAACAGCATGCCGAACAAGGACCATCCCGACCCCGTCGTGATAACCTACGGCCTTAACTTCATCGACAAGAACAACAATCCGGTGACGTCCATCGATCCGGATATCACCAATGGCGGCACACAAATCATCGAGCCGCCGCCAGGCGCCGGTGGTGGCAGGGGTTATAGCCAGTCCGAATATATCACGGCCGCGGCCATCGCGCTGCTTGTAGGCATCTTGGTCGGCTTCTTCGTGCACAAGATGTTTTTTGCCGGAAAGTAGATGGCAGAAGCGGTAGGTTTGCCGTCGCGACCATCGGTCCCGCCCCGCCTCCCCTTCGCGCTGACCGTCGGTATTACCGGGCATCGCCTGGGGGGGCTGGCGGACGGGCGGGTGGGGCCGATCGGGGATGAGATTGCGCTGGCGCTCGATACGGTCGAGGCCGAGGCGCTGGCGCTGTTCAACCGCGAGACCGGCCTCTTCGACACCGCCGCGCCGGTGCTGACCCTGGTCTCGCCGCTGGCCGACGGGGCGGATCAGATGGCGGCCGAGGCGGGGCTGGAGCGGGGGTGGCGGCTGCAGGCGATCCTGCCGTTTGATCGCAAAACCTACATCCGCGATTTCGAGGGGCTGGAGGCGGGCGCGCGTTTCCTGGGCATGATCGAGCGGGCCGATTGCGTACTGGAACTGCCGGGCGATCCCGATGACGATGCCGAAGCCTATATGGCGGCCGGCCGCGCGACGATCGCGCATTGCGACGTGCTGATCGCGATCTGGGACGGCAAGCCGCCGCGCGGTCGCGGGGGGACCGCCGAAGTGGTCCATCTGGCGGTGGCGCAGGGTACGCCGGTGATCCACATCCCGGCCAATGGCGAAACCCCGATCGGGCTGCTGTGGAGCGGGTTCGACCCCAATGTCGTGACCAGGGGCGGCGACGAGCGCGGCATCCGCCAGCCGTTCGAGCCAGAACTGCTGGGGCGATTGCTAAGCGCGCTGCTGACCCCGCCGCCGCAGCCGATCGAGCGGCAATTCTACAACCGCTTCCTGGCCGAAAAATCGCGGCGGGTGCGCGGGCGGATGGAATATCCGCTGCTGCTGATGCTGGCCGGGGTCAGCCGGATGAAGAGCAGCCACTGGCGCGAATCCAAATGTGCCGCCGCGATCGAGGCCGAATGGGAACGCTTTGCGAGCGGGTGCAAGGGGAAGCATGGCATCGACGCGTCGCTGCAGTTGCTTGAGCATGCCTATGCATGGAGCGATCGGCTGGCCGGTTATTACGCGCAGAACTTTCGCAGCGGCCACATTTTCAACTTCCTGCTTGCGGCCACCGCGGTGCTCCTCGGCCTGTCGAGCTTTGCGCTCCCCGCCACCAAGACCGAAGTCGCGGTAGTCGAATTTGCGGTTGCGCTGGCGGTGATCTTCAACACCAAATTCGGCGTCAGCCATGAATGGCACCGGCGCTGGCTCGACTATCGCCAGTTGGCCGAGCGGTTGAGGCCGCTGCGCAGCCTGAAACTGCTGGGCATCGCCGCTCCCGATGCACCGGGCAGCCATACCAATCCCGTGCCGCGACGCTGGATCGACTGGTATGCGGCCGGAGTGTGGCGGGCGATGGGCTGCCCCAATGGCACGATCGACAAGGAGCGCGCGGCGCGGCTGGCCGAGGCCATTGCGTGTCACGAAATCGATCCGCAGATCGCCTATCATGAAGCGACGGCCCGCCAAATCGATACGCTCGACCGGCGACTGGAGGGGCTGGCGACGGTGCTGTTCGTGCTGACGCTGGCGGCGTCGGCACTGGTGATCGTGATGCTTCAGGTCGATCCCGCCTGGGTTAATCGGATGGGCAATTGGCTGACCTTGCTGTCGGCGGGATTCCCCGCGGTCGGCACAGCGATTTTCGGGATCCGCTTCCAGGGGGATTTCGGGGGCAGCGCCGAACGCTCGCGATCGACCGCGCAGACGCTGCGCGCGATTGAGGCGCAGATGGCGGCGACCCACGGCGACCTGGCGCGATCGGCCGATCTGTTCGAGCAAGCGGCGCGGGCGATGCTCGCCGACCTCGACGAATGGCGGCTGGTCAACCAGCAGCAGGAATTGTCGGTCGGGTAGCTAGCAATGCAAGCGCGGCGCGCTAAGGCAGATGCGTGCCGATTCGATCCTTCCTGCTGTTCGTGGCCGCGCTGTGCGTCGCCGGGTCCCCTGCCCGAGCCTATTGGGAATATGGTCACGAGACGATCGCTCGGATCGCGCTCGATTCGGTGCGACCGGACACGCGCGCCAAGGTGCAGGAATTGCTTCGCCAGGGGAAGTTGCTCGACACGCCCGACTGTCCGGTGGCCACGATCGAGCAGGCCAGCGTGTGGGCCGACTGCATCAAGCCGCTCGGCGACCGCTTCGCCTACGCCTTTTCATGGCACTATCAGAATGTCGACATCTGCAAGCCGTTCGACCTGAAGGCGGCGTGCAAGGACGGCCATTGCGTATCAGCCCAGATCGAGCGCAGGCGCGGCTGCTGGCCGATCGCGAAGGTGCCGAACCGCGAGCGGCTGATGGCGCTGGCGTTCCTGGTGCATTTCGTCGGCGACCTGGCACAGCCGATGCACGCCGGCGACCGCGGCGACCTGGGCGGCAACCGGGTGGCGGCCAACTACGGACTGGTCGGCGGGCGGACCAATCTGCATTCGATCTGGGACGGCTATCTGGCCGAACGCGCGATCTCGACCCCGCCGGGTGGGCCGGGCGGGTTGCTTGGCACGTCATCCGCCGGGGAGCGCGCGCGGCTATGCCGCCGGCACGGTGACCGACTGGAGCCGCGAGAGCTGGGAAGCGTCGCGCAGCGCAGGCCTACACGTCGCTGCTCGGCGATCCGTGCGGCGACAAAGACCGACAGCGCGGCCGACCCTGACCGAGGCCGATGTGCAAGTCGTTGATCCCCGAGGTTCGGCGCGAGATACTGGCCGGCGGCCTGAGGCTCGGGCGGTTGCTCGACGATGCGCTCGGGCCCGAGGCCAAGGCGCCGGGCCAGAAAACGAACTAGCGCCGCTTGCCGACGAAGATCGCCACCGCGTCGACCACGCGCCGGCGATACCGGCAGCGACGGGATTGGCATAAGTCGCGATGTTCGCCGCGCGATCGGTGGTCGCGACGCTCTTGAGCACATGATTGACCCCGGGCAGGATCACCAATTGCGCCTTGGGCTGGACGCCGACCAGTGCGCGGGCATCGACCGGGGTCACTTGCAGGTCGCGATCGCCCTGGATCACCAGCAGCGGCACCTTGAATGATGCCGCGAGGCGCGGCGGATCGTAGGCCAGCAGGTCGATCATGTAGGGCTGGATCGCTTCGCCGAACAACGGCTGGAGCGCCGGCGGAATGTCGGCATTGTTGAACCGCTGGCGCGCCTCCAGCCGGGCGAGCGCGGTGTAGGCGGAGGCCAGATAGGGGGCGTTGGCGGGGTTGGCGACGAGCTGCTCGCGGATGATCGTGCCGAGGCGGCGGCCGGCGGCGGAGACGCTGATCACGCCGCAAATGTCCTTGCGGTCCTGCGCGGCGGCGAGCGCGACGAGCCCGCCTTCGCTGTGGCCGAGCAGCCAGACGCAGCGCGCACCGGTCGCGGCGCGCGCGGCCTTGGCCCAGGCATGGGCGTCGGCGGCATAATCGGCGATCGTCACCGCATTGGCATTGGCGATCGCCGCCTTGCTGCCGAACATGCCGCGCTTGTCGATGCGCAGCGTGGTGACGCCCCGGGCGGCCAGACCCTGGGCGAGCAGGCGATAGGGCGCGGCGGTGACGCCGAGCGGATTGTTGCCGTCGCGGTCGGTCGGGCCCGAGCCGGGGATGATGACCACCACCGGCGCGCGCTTGCCGGCGTCGAGCACGTCCCAGCGAGCGGGCGAGCGGGCCGGGCGCGGTCAGCTGGCGCTCCACTGGCGGGGCGAGCCGCAGCGGCGGCCGCGAGCAGCAGCGCGATCATTGGTCGTTCCAGCGCCAGTGCCATCCGCCGTCGCCGTGCGGCGAGGCGGCATCAGCAGTAACAGCCGACCGCGGGCATGACGACGACGAGGCCCAGCGGCTTGTCGCCGAGCAGAATGGCCGAGCCGACCGCTCACCGCCACGAGCCGGCGCGCCAGGCCATCCCTGCCATGCGATCGGCAAGCCGCAGCCCAGCCATAACTTTCGGCGGGTGCATCAGTGAACGGCCATAACATCATCTCTCCTTCGGTGGGCGACCGCGACGGACGGGCCGGGGTGCGTCCAATCTTCACGCCGCGCTGCTTCAGCGCCTCGCGCAGCAGGCATTCGACCTCGGCATTGACCGAGCGCAGGTCGGCCGCGGCGCAGCGCTCGATCGCCGCCCACAGGGCAGGATCGACCCGCAACGGGTAGGCTTTGCGCGCGTGCCGCCATAACCTCAGGTGTACAGGCTGCCGGCGTTGACGACCGGCTGGGTGTCGCGCTCGCCGCACAGCACGACCATCAGGTTGCTAGACCATCGCCGCGCGCCGCTCGTCGTCGAGCTCGACGACATTCTTTTCGCTGAGCATGGCGAGCGCCATCTCGACCATCCCGACCGCGCCCTCGACCAGGGTCTTGCGCGCGGCGACGACGGCCTGTGCCTGCTGGCGGCGGAGCATCGCGCCGGCGATTTCCTGGGCATAGGCAAGGTGGGTGAAGCCGCATTCGTCGACCGTGATGCCGGCGACCGCGAGGCGCTCCTGAAGCTCGGTGCGAAGCTCGACCCCGACCTGGTCGTGATTGCCGCGCAGGGTGACCTCCATATGCTCGAAATCGTCATAGGGGTAGCGCGAGCCGATGGTCCGGATCGCGGCTTCGACCTGGACGCGGACGAACTGGGCATAATCATCGACATCGAACAGAGCCTGCGCGGTGTCGACCACGCGCCACACGATCTGCGCCGCCATCTCGATCGGGTTGCCGCGCAGATCGTTGACCTTGATCCGTTCCGAAATGAAGTTGTTGGCGCGGACCGAAAGCTTCTTGCGGATCATCCACGGCAGCACCCAGCGCAGGCCGGTAGTGCGGTCGGTCCCCTTGTAAGAGCCGAACAGGGTAATCGCCGCGGCCTGGTTGGGCTGGAGCATGTAGAAGCCACAGGCGACGAACAGGATGACGATCGGGGCTCAGGATCATCAGCGCTGCGGTGAGCGGGCCGAACTGGTCGCGGACCAGGAGACTGACGCCCCAGATCTGCGCGAAGATGGCGACGAGCAGCACTGCGAGCATCATATAGCCGCTGGTGGTTGCAGCGGGCCGCTCGCGGCTGGAAGTGAGGGCGAAAGTGGGTTCGGACATCGGATCAAGCTCCCCTTTAAGTGATATCATATTTATATCATTCGTTACGGGAGTCAACTGGAATCGCGCGCAAGCAACGGCTAGGGCGGCGGCATGGACTGGACACTGATGATTCACGGCGGCTGCGGCGCGATGCGTCCGGATACGCTTTCTCCCGAGCATGAAGCGACGGCGCGCGCCGGGCTGGAGTCGGCGCTCGATGCCGGCGAGGCAGTGCTCAGCCGCGGCGGGAGCGCGCTCGACGCGGTCGAGGCCGCCGCGAAGGTGCTGGAAGAAGACCCTTCGTTCAACGCCGGCCGCGGAAGCGTGCTGACCGCCGATGGCCAGTGCGAGCTGGACGCGGCGATCATGGACGGCCGCGACCGGCGCGCCGGCGCGGTGGCGGGAATGACCACGACACGAAGCCCGATCAGCGCGGCACGCGCGGCGATGGAGGCAAGCCCGCATGTGCTGCTGACCTATGCCGGTGCGGATGCCTTCGCCCGCGAACAGGGGCTGGAGCAGGTCGCCAACGACTGGTTCGTCACCCCCGAGCGGCGGGCGCAACTCGACAAGGTGATGGCGGCGGGCGGCAAGTTCGACACCGACATCAAATATGGCACGATCGGCGCAGTCGCGGTCGACAACCAAGGCCATGTCGCGGCGGCAACCTCGACCGGCGGGCTGACCGCCAAGCGCTGGGGGCGGATCGGCGATTCGCCGTTGATCGGCGCGGGAACCTATGCCGACGACCGAGCCTGCGCGGTCAGCGCGACGGGACTTGGCGAGGCCTTCATCCGCGCGGTCGGGGCACACCAATTGGCGATGCGGATGATGATCGGGGGAGAGGAACTGCAGGGGGCGCTCGACGCGGTGCTGGCCGACGTGGTGGCGCTCGGCGGCAATGGCGGCCTGATCGCGGTCGCGCCATCGGGCGAGGCGGCGTGGGGGTTCACGACGCCGGGCATGTATCGAGCGGTGGCCCGTAAAGGTGCGCGCGACGTGCATGTCTTCGCCAAATAGGCATTATTTATAGGGCAAGGCTTCCGTGGCCCATTTCAGCTCCATCGCCACGGCTTCGCGTTCGCGGGCGACGAAGTCGGCAATGGCCGCGCGGAAGCCGGGGTTGGGGAGGATAGTGGGCGGAGCGGGTGATCACCGGTTCGTAGCCGCGCGCCAGCTTGTGCTCGCCCTGGGCACCGGCCTGGACGGTCGCCAGCTTGTGCTCGATTGCCCAGTCGATGGCGCGATAATAGCTGAGTTCGAAATGGAGGAAGGGCACTTCCTCCGAAGCGCCCCAGTAGCGGCCGTAGAGCGTGTCCGCGCCGACGAAGTTGAGCGCGCCCGCGATGGGCACGCCGTCGCGCGAGCGCGAGAAACATCAGGCTCGCCTCGCCCATCGCCCCGCCGACCTGGTCGAAGAAGGCGCGGGTGAGATAGGGATGACCCCATTTGCGCGCGCCGGTATCCTGGTAGAAATGCCACATCGCATCCCAGTGGCCGGGCTCGATCTCCGCTCCGCGCAGGGTCAGGATATCGAGCCCCTCGACCGCCGCAGCGCGCTCCTTGCGGATCGCCTTGCGCTTGCGACTGGCGAGCGCGTCTAGGAAGGCGTCAAAGTCGGCATAGTCGCGGTTGCGCCAATGAAATTGCAGTCCGTGGCGCTCGATCCAGCCGCGCGCCGTCGGCGGCCGCCACCTCCTCCGGCATGCAGAATGTGATGTGGGCCGACGACAGATCGTTCTGGACGGTAATGCTCTCCAGCGCGGCAAGCAGCGCGCCGGACTGGTCGCCCAGAAGGCGGCGACCGGGGCACGGGGTGAAGGGCACCGTCACCTGCAGCTTGGGATAATAGGCCCCGCCGGCCCGTTCCCACGCCTCGGCCCAGCCATGATCGAAGACATATTCACCCTGGCTGTGGGTCTTGAGATAGGCGGGTGCGGCGCCCAGGGTCGCGCCAGCCTCGTTCGACCAGCACCGGAAGCGGGCTCCAGCCGCTGCCCTCGCCGACGCTGCCCGAGGATCTCGAGCAGGGTCAGGAAGCGGTGGCTTAGGAACGGGTCGTCGGTGCCGGCGAACCCATCCCACAACGCGGGATCGATGACCCCGACCGCGCGGGCGATGCGCGCGGTAAGATCGGGCTCACGGTCGGCCATCGGCTTCCCAGATCAGGGCGTCGGCGTGGCGCAGGGCTAGGCGGCGTTGATCGCGGGTGCGGACGGTCCAGGTGTAGACCGGCATGCGAGCGCGGGCGGCGGCGACCCATGACCTCTCGATCGCGTCGACATCGACGGCGAGGAATTGAGGATCGGCGAGCTTCATGGCGATCCAACGCTTCGGGCGCCGTCAAGCTATCCCGGATGACGAGCCCGCGGCGAAGATGCGGGGCATTGGTCTTGAGCCAGCGGGCAATGCGCGGATCGAAACTCATCACGCCAAAGGGGCCGATGTAGCCGTCAAGCACCTGCACGAGCGCGGGCCCGAACCGCCACAGATCGCCCTCCACCTTGGCTTCGAGCAGCATCGGTGCGCGGCCCCCGACCAGCGCGAGCAGTTGCGCGAGGGTCGGGATCGGGTGTCCGCCGACCGAAAGGTGCGGCCAAGTTCGGCGACGGTCGAGCGCCCGATGATGGCCGGGTCCCCGCACATGCGATGCGCATCGGAGTCGTGGAAAACGAGAAGCTGGTCGTCGGCGGTGAGGCGCAGGTCGCATTCGATCCCGGCGCCAACTTCGAGCGCGGCGGCGAATGCAGTCAGGCTGTTTTCGACGATCGCCGGGGCACGGTGCAGCCCGCGATGGGCAAAACCGTTCCGCCCGGGATCGAAGCGGATCAGTCGCGGATCTGGACGATCGCATCGACCTCGACGGCGACCCCGAGCGGGAGGACGGGGACGCCGACCGCGGAGCGGGCATGGCGGCCGGCCTCGCCGAACACGTCCTGCATCAGTTCCGACGCGCCATTGGCGACCTTGGGCTGGTCGGTGAAGTCGCCGGCCGAATTGACGAACACGCCGAGCTTGACGATCCGTTCGACCCGGTCGAGCGAGCCCAGCGCGTTGCGCAGCTGGGCCAGCAGCATGATCCCGCAGCGGCGCGCCGCGGCCTGACCGGCTTCAAGATCCAGATCTTCGCCCAGCCGGCCTTTGATCAGGCTGCCATCCTCGGCGAAGCTGATCTGGCCCGAGATGTGGAGCAGGCCATTGGCTTCGACATAGGGGACGTAGCTGGCCACCGGGGCGGCGGCTTCGGGAAGGGTGATGCCGAGCTCGGCGAGGCGGGTGTCGATGGTCATGGTGTGGCGTAAAGACTTGATCCGTGCCGGGGTCAACTCCCGAAATCCGGTCGTCCAGAGCTCGTCGAAGGGCGCCCTTGAATGAGCGCAGGACGAGCGAGAGTGGACTAGTTTTGCCGCTCGACCGCGAATCCGGCCCAGCTCTGGCTGACCGGCATCAATTCAATCGCGTTGATGTTGAGGTGGGGGGGAAGCGTGGCGACGTAGAGGATCGTGTCGGCGATATCGTCGGCGGTCATCGGGTTGGCGCCGGCGTACAGCGCGTCGCTGGCCGCCTGGTCGCCGCCGTTGCGGACGAGGGTGAATTCGGTTTCGACCATGCCCGGCTCGATCGAGGTCACGCGCACTCCGGTACCGGCGAGGTCGCAGCGCAGGCCGAGGCTGAACTGGCGGACGAAGGCCTTCGACCCGGCATAGACCGCCCCGCCCTTGTATGGATAAGTCGCCGCGACCGACGACAGGTTGATGATCGCGCCCTTGCGTTCGAATGAGGCCGGGGAGAAACGCGCGGGTGAGCGCGACGAGGCCCGAGATATTGGTATCGATCACAGTGTCGATCGGGTCCTGGTCGGCGTCCTGCAGGCCACTCATCGGCGGAGCGAGGCCGGCATTGTTGACCAGCAGGTCGATCGGACCGGCATCGGCGGCCACGGCTTCGAAGGTGGCGGTGTCGCGCATGTCGAGATCGATCCCGCGAAAGTGCTCGCCCAATTCGCGTTCAAGCGCGGCGAGCCGCTCGGCGCGGCGGCCGGTGCCGATCACGCGCCAGCCGGCCGTGACGAACTTGCGCGCGGCGGCCTCGCCGATCCCGGCGGTGGCGCCGGTGATGAGAACATTGTTCATTTCAAGCGCTCCAATAGCCAGTCGCAGGCGGTTGGCCAGTCGTCGATTCGAACATGGGCAGCAGGTGCGGTCGGCACCGCCGGCGCGAGTCGCGGCTCGGCCACCATATGCAGGCGGTGAACATCGGGCGCATGCTTGGCGACCGAGGCATGGTGAACGGGGAGGTCGTCGACGAAGGCGGTGACGGTGGCCCGATGCCGCTCGATGATTGCCCGTGCGGGCACCCCCTTGCCGCCGCTGTTGGTGACCACCTCATGGGCAATGCCGTGGGCGGCGAGCTGTTCGACCCGCCACGGATGGGCTTCGTCACCGAGATTGGTGAGGATGACGATGTCGGCCACCTCCCCGATCCGGCCCAGCGCCTCCACCGCGCCGGGGACGATCGTCTGGCGGTGCATTTCATGGCGGAAAAATTCGTCGAGCAACGGCCAGACGCGGTCGACCGAGACCAGTTCGCCGGTGGCCTTGTCGGTCATCGAGCCACCGAAATCGCCGCTTTCGAACGCGAAATTGATCTGGTGCGCCTCATCCAGCCAGGCGTCGAAATGCGACACCATGTGCAGCAGCACCTCGTCGCAGTCGGTGATCAGGAGCGGGCGGTTCATCGGTCGAGCTCGGCGCGGGCGGCGATGAGCGTGGCGGGCTTGTGACCGATCGCCTCGGCCACCGCGACAAGATCGGGCTCATGATCCTCGAGGAAGCCGAGACAGGCCGCGAGCGTGCGGCGATCGCCCAGGCTGGCGCGAATCCCGTCGGGAGACAGGCCGGTGATCGACAGGAACCGTTCCGCGCGCCGTTCGTCGGTGAGCGTCGCGGCGAGCGCGGCCAAAGCCACGGTTTCGGAGTCAGTTGGAGAGTTGGTCGTCATCGCCTAGTCTATTGCCGGGAAGGGAGGGGAAGCAGGTTTGGCCAAGATCCTCGTTGTCGAAGACAATGCGCTCAACATCAAGCTGTTCTGCGACCTGCTCGCGGCGCATGGGCATGAGCCCGAGGGCGTGACCGACAGCCGCTTCGCGCTGGATGCGGCGCGCGAATTCCAGCCCGACCTGGTGATCACCGACATCCAATTGCCCCATGTCAGCGGGCTGGAGCTGATGGAGTTGATCCGCGGCGACGCGACGCTGCGCCATGTGCCGATCATGGCGGTGACGGCCTATGCCGGGGTCGGTGACGATGAACGAATCCGCGCGGCGGGGGCCCAGGCCTACGTGTCCAAGCCGATTTCGGTGCTGCGCTTTGCCGAGGCGGTCGAGGAATTGCTCGAGGCGGGGCCGATTCGCGATCTGGAAGCCGCACATGAAGCGGGCGGCCCCGACGGGACCGCCCTGCCACCGCCCGAGGGCGAAGATCCGCAATAAACCGACTGGCTTACTTGATCTTGGCTTCCTTGAAGTCGACGTGCTTGCGTACGACCGGGTCATACTTGCGGAACGACATCTTCTCGGTCGTGTTGCGCGGGTTCTTTTTCGTCACGTAGAAAAAGCCGGTGTCGGCGGTGCTGACGAGCTTGATCTTGACGGTTGCCGACTTGGCCATCTGACAGAATCCTGAAAGCTGAAAATGGTGAAGGCGGCGACAAGCCGCCGCCCGACCCGCGCCCAATGACGGCGGGGGGCGATTTGTCAAGGCGCCGGCACGCCCGGTCACGCCGTTCAGCCGGCGATCGTTTCGCGGAATGCGCTCCGCTGCTCCACGTGCGAGCCCTGAGAGTGCGCGACTTCTCGTCAAGCGACGCGATGTGGCGCGTTATCTGACGACGTAGGCCGAAGTCGCCCGTACCGCGCGCGCCGCTACGGATGCAGTCACGGGGCGAAGCCGCACATAGGCAGGGTACGAGCCAGCCTCATTCCGCCAACGCTCCCGTATGTCGGACGTACCGATCGCCACATGTCTCGCGAACGGCGATCGGACCTCATAAGGCTCACTTCCGGAGCCAGGTGCGATACGGCAGGATGAACTCGATGACGCGCTGGACAACTTCGGCTGTCCGATAGAAATCGCTCGCCGGTCCGGGTTTCGTTGTCGCCGAGGCGACGGTCAGGCCGCTTGCCGCCTTTTCATCATCGACGCCCGTTTTCGCCTTGGTCGTACCGTCTGCGTGAGCTGGTAGGCCGCAATGAGGAAATCGCCATCCGGCAAGGGTTTCGCCCGTCGAGATCGGCGAGCGCCTGAAGCCCATAGTCTTGGCCTGCTGGTAATAAGCCGCCTGCAGCGCATACTGGCGCGCGTTGAAGTCCGAGCTCTCCGACCAGCCGGGCCCGATAGTCCTTCGCACGAGCCGCCTCGACCCGCTCCCCGTTCCAGTTGCTGACCTGAGTGCCGAGGAAAACGCCGAGCACGACGATCATGACGTCGATCCCGACCGCGAACCAATTTTGCGCCGCGACATGCTCGCGGATCCGGCGAATGACCATGGTCGAGCCCCCCTTTGACTCACTGTTAACCAATTTCGGTGAAGCTGCCAGCATCAACCAAAGAGAAACGCCATGGCCGCCTCCGATTCGCTTCAATCAGCCCGCACGATGATCGGCGAGCGAATCGCCGAGCTGGAGGCGCGCATGCCGCGACTGGCCCCGATCACCATCGCCAAGAAGATGGACGCGATCCGCAGCCTGGCCGCAGCGGAGGGGATGGCCGCGCTCGAGGGACTGGCCGATTATGCCGCGCATCACGCGCTGATGCCGGGTCATTCCACCGCAATGCGTGCCGCGATCGAGCATATGGGCGAAGCGCTTGGCAGTGAGACCGCCCGCGACCGCGAAACCATCCTCGCCGCGCTCGCGGTGCGACTGCACTAGGGACTTTTCGCGCGCCCGTGCATTGTCACCGGCGATGCGCGCCTTCAGCCAGCTCCTTGACGACCTCGTCTACACCCGCTCGCGGCTGAGCAAGCTCAGGCTGATCGGCGACTATTTCAGGACCACACCCGACCCCGATCGCGGGCTGGCGCTGGCGGCGCTGACCGGCACGCTCGACATTCCGGCGGTGAAGCCCGCCGTGGTGCGCGCGCTGGCCGAAGAGCGGATCGACCCGGTGCTGCTCCGGATGAGCCGCGACTATGTCGGCGACATGGCCGAGACCGTGTCCTTGCTGTGGCCCGTGCCCGACGGCGAGCCGGTCGACCTCGACGATGGCACGATCCGACTCTCAGAAGCGGTCGAGCGGCTGCGCGATGTGTCGAAGAGCGACGCGCCGGCGGTGCTGGCGGCGATGCTCGACCATCTCGACGTGTCGGGCCGCTATGCCCTGCTCAAGCTGGCCACGGGCGCGCTTCGGGTCGGAATCTCCGCGCGGCTGGCAAAGCAGGCACTGGCCGATGCCTTCGCAATCGACGTCGAGGCGGTCGAGGAAGTGTGGCACGGATTGAAGCCGCCATTTGCCGAGCTGTTCGACTGGGGCGAAGGCCGCGCGGAGCAGCCGACCGCCAAGGACATTCCGGTGTTCCGGCCCTTCATGCTGGCCCATCCGCTCGACGAGACGCGCATCGACCTCGACGACTATGCGGCAGAGTGGAAATGGGACGGGATCCGCATCCAACTGGTCCATGCCGGGGGCGATACGCGGCTCTATTCGCGCACCGGCGACGACATCAGCGGCAGCTTTCCCGATGTCGCGGCCGCCTTCGCGACCCGCGCGGTGCTCGACGGGGAATTGCTCGTGCGGGGGGCGGCGCAAGGAGCCGAGGCGCATGGCGGCGCGGCGGCGAGCTTCAACGCGCTCCAGCAGCGGCTCGGGCGCAAGAATGTCTCCGCCAAGGTGCAGGGCGAGTATCCGGCATTTGTTCGCCTCTACGACATCCTGTTCGACGGTGAAGAGGATTTGCGATCGCTGCCGTGGGAAGCGCGGCGCGGTCGGCTGGAGGCGGTGGTGGAGCAGCTTGACCCCGAGCGATTCGACCTGTCGCAGCTGATCGAGGCGGCGAGTTTCGAGGCGCTGGAGGAGGTTCGCGCAGGGGTGCGCGACGAGGGCGTCGAAGGGATGATGCTCAAGCGTCGCGATTCACCCTATGTTGCGGGGCGCAAGGTCGGGCTTTGGTACAAATGGAAACGCGACCCGCTGACCGCCGACTGCGTGATGATGTATGCCCAGCGCGGATCGGGCAAACGCTCATCCTTCTACAGCGATTTCACCTTCGGGGCGTGGAGCGAGAGCGGCGAATTGCTGCCCGTGGGCAAGGCCTATTTCGGCTTCACCGATGCTGAGCTGAAGATGCTCGACAAGTTCGTCCGCAATAACACGTTGAACCGGTTCGGCCCGGTGCGCGAGGTGGAGAAGAGCCTGGTGCTGGAAGTGGCGTTCGATTCGATCCACGCCAGCAAGCGCCACAAATCGGGGCTTGCGATGCGCTTCCCCCGGATCAGCCGGATTCGCACCGACAAGCCGGCGACCGAGGCCGACACAGTGGCGAACCTGCTTGCATTAGCGACATAAGAAAACGCCCGCCCGGATGTCTCCGGACGGGCGCTAAAGTCCCCGCTCGTGAAAGCGATTATTCCTGCAGCGGCGCCAGGTTGACCGCGGCATATTTGCCGCGACGGTCTACCTCGATCTCGAATTCGAGCCGGTCGCCTTCGTTGATGGTCGGCATGCCGGCACGCTCGACCGCCGAGATGTGGACGAAGGCGTCCGCCTGTCCATCATCGCGGCTGATGAAGCCGAAGCCCTTCATGGCATTGAAGAACTTGACCGTGCCTTGCGCCTTTTCACCGGTCAGCTGACGCTGCGGGCCGCCGCGATCGCCGCCGCCGCTGTCGCCACCATCCTCACGCGGAGAGCGCGAGACCGCCATCGGCTCGCCGTCGATCTTGATGTCGGTGGCCGACACGCGGCCGCCACGATCGACGAGGGTGAATTCGAGCGGCTGGCCATCGGCCAGGTCGGTCAGACCGGCCTGCTCGACCGCGCTGATGTGTACGAACACATCCTCGCCGCCGTCATCGCGGACGATGAAGCCGAAACCCTTTTGCGGATTGAAGAATTTGACGACGCCCTTGCCTTCGCCAACAACCTGGGGAGGCATGCCGCCGCGGAACCCGCCGCCGCCGCCAGCCGGCGCACCGCCGCCGCGGAAGCCACCGCCTCCGCCGCCGCCGCCGAAGCGATCACCGCCGCCACCGCCGAAGCGATCGCCGCCGCCGCCGTAGCCGCCGGTGCGCGGTGCATTGTAGCCGCCGGCATTACCACCGCCGCCAAACCGGTCGCCGCCGCCGAATCCGCCGCGGTCCTGCCCGCCACCGAAACTGCTGTTATCTTCACCACCAAAACCGTCGCGCTTGTCCCGGCCGCGACCACCGCGCTCGCCTTTACGCCCTCTATCGAAACCCATGCCCGTAAAACTCTCTCGTGCCCGCCATATCAAAAAACCACTGCGCTCGGGCCAAAGGCGCAACAGATCGCACGCGCGATAAAGACGCGCGCCAGAATCGGCTCTTACAGGAAAATCGGGTCGCATCCTAGTGATTCGATGTCGCGGGGCTGGCCGCACCCCCCGTCAACCGACTAGAGAGGGTTCAGCGCATGGCAAGACGCAATGCGGCAAGAATGAGTCACAGCAACTGGAAGCGAGTGAATGTCGGTCCATTTTCATGAAGAAGACCTGCCGGGCGACGTGACCTTCGCCGACGGGCCGATCGCGATTGATACCGAGGCGATGGGCCTGATGCCCGGACGCGACCGGCTGTGCCTGGTACAGATTTCCGACGGCAGGGGCGACGAACATCTGGTCCGCTTCTCGGCCGGCAGCAACTATGCGGCGCCCAACCTTAAGGCGCTGCTGGCCGATCGCACCCGCCTGAAACTGTATCATTTCGCGCGGTTCGACCTGGCGATCATGCAGCATTACCTCGGGGTGATGGCCGGCCCGGCCTATTGCACGCGCACCGCCAGCCGCCTCGTGCGGACCTACACCGATCGCCATGGCTTGAAGGAACTGGTCAAGGAAATGCTGACTACCGACATCAGCAAGCAGCAGCAGACCAGCGACTGGGGCGGCCCCGAACTCAATGATGCGCAGCGTGACTATGCGGCGAGCGACGTGCGCTACCTTCACCGCCTGAAGGACGAGTTGGACAAAAGACTGGCGCGCGAAAAGCGCGCCGAACTGGCGCAGGCCTGCTTCGACTTCCTGCCGACGCGGGCGATGCTCGACCTGGCGGGATGGGCCGAACAGGATATCTTCGCTCATGTCTGAAGCCGCTCTGCGGACCCGCGATGTCAAGCGCGACTGGGCCGAGCCTGGCGGACGCCACGACCGCGTGGTCAAGCTGGCAAAGTTCGGGCTGCCGGTGGTGGTGCTCGGATTGGTGGCGCTGCTAGCGATCGCCCCGTTCGACAGCCGCGACGAAGTCAGCTTCATCCTCGACAAGAAGGGAGTCGACAAGGCGACAGAACGAATGCGGATCGAACAGGCGCGTTATGCGGGCGAGGATAACAAGGGAAACAAGTTCGTCATCACGGCCGACCGCGCGATCCAGCAAAGCTCGGACGTTCCGGTAGTCATGATCGAGGGGATGAAAGCCGAGCTTGGATTGGCCCAGGGGCCGCTGATGATTGTTGCTGATCGCGGCAATTACGATCTCGACACCCAGATGGTGCAGGTCACCGGCCCAGTCCGGGTCGCCGGGGGCGACGGATACCGGTTGGCGACCAGCAATGTCGCGGTCGACATGAAGCAGCGCCAGCTGGCGAGCCAGGGGCGAGTGTCGGGATCGATGAGATTGGGTCAATTCGAGGCCGGCCAGATGCGCGCCGACCTGGGGACGCGAACGGTGACTCTGGATCGCGGGGTGCGCTTGAAAATCGTGCAGGGGGCCGTCAGATGAGTAGAATGAACCGCATTTCCATGATCGCCACCGGATTGGCCGCGCTGTCGGTAGGGTCGATCGCGCTCGCCCAAGGCGCGACCTCCGCGCTGAAGGGGCATAATGCCGACGCGCCGATCGACGTCGCATCGGACCGGATCGAGGTCCAGGACCGCGCTGATCGCGCCATTTTCAGCGGCAATGTCCGCGTGAAACAGGCCGCGCTGACGCTCGATACGCAGCGACTGACGCTATCCTATTCGGGCGGCGACGGGGTCAAGATCAACCGGCTCGACGCGAGCGGCGGAGTGGTGGTGCGAAGCCCGTCCGAAACCGCGCGCGGCAATTTTGGGATTTACGACCTCAACCGCAAATTGATCACCCTGATCGGCGCAGTGCAGCTCAATCGCGGGGGATCGCAGATCAATGGCCAGCGGCTGACGATCGACCTCAATTCGGGTCGCGCGGTGGTCGATGGCGGCGGTCGCGGGATCGGCCAGAGCGGGGGCCGAGTGACCGGCCACTTCACCGTCCCCCAGCGGGGCCAGTGAGCCGCGGCCTCAGGTGAACGAGCTCCACCCCTTCGAGACCCGGGCCGCGGCGGGGGACGTGCGCGGGCTCGACGTGCGATCGATCGCCAAGGCTTATGACGGGCGCGCGGTGCTCCACGACGTGTCGATCCACGTCGAGCGCGGCGAAGTGGTCGGGCTGCTCGGCCCCAACGGCGCGGGCAAGACAACCAGTTTCTATTCGGTCATGGGGCTGGTCAAGCCAGACAGCGGGCGGATCTACCTCGACGGGCGCGACATCACCAATCTGCCGATGTATCGCCGCGCCATCCTGGGGCTGGGCTACCTGCCGCAGGAAACCTCGATCTTTCGCGGGTTGACGGTCGAGCAGAACATCCTGTCGGTGCTCGAGATTGCCGAACCCGATCGCGCGGCGCGTGAAGCTCGGCTCGAGCAATTGCTCGACGAGTTCGGCCTGACCGCCTTGCGCGCGGCGCCGGCGATGGCCCTTTCGGGCGGCGAGCGACGCCGCTGCGAGATTGCCCGGTCGCTGGCCAGCGAGCCGTCGATCATGCTGCTCGACGAGCCGTTCGCGGGAATCGACCCAATCTCGATCGCCGACATTCGCGAGCTGGTGAAGGATCTCAAGCGGCGCGACATCGGCGTGCTGATTACCGACCATAATGTCCGCGAGACGCTGGAAATCGTCGACCGCGCCTGCATCATCTACGACGGCCAGGTGCTGTTCCAGGGCACCCCGCAGGCGCTCGTCGCCGACCAGGAAGTGCGCCGGCTCTACCTCGGCGAGAGCTTCGCACTTTAGCCGCGATGGGTCTCGGCCCCGGCCTCCATATCCGTCCGACCCAGTCGCTGGTGATGAGCCAGCAGTTGCAGGCGGCGATCAAGCTGTTGGCGCTGTCGAACATGGAGCTGGAAGCGGTCATTGCCGAGGAAGTGGCGAAGAACCCCTTGCTTGAGGTGCGACCGGCCGAAAGCGGCGCCGACGGCGGAGTAGTCATAACCACCGACCGCGAAACCGGCGAAGAAGCGGTTGACCCCAAGGGATCGGACGAATTGCTGGCCAGCGGTGACACGTCGGGCCTCGACATGGACTGGAACGCCGCGGCGCTCGACAATGACAGCTTCGCCGATGTCGGCGGCGGGGGCGAGGTCGATGAGGGGGGCTTCGACTTCGACCGGGTGGAAGCATCGGTCAGCGGGCTGAGCGAGCATTTGATCGCACAAATTCATGGCGCGGGAGAACTGGCCGAAGCGATCGTCAACGAGCTTGAGGAAACGGGCTACCTCGAGACTCCGCTCAGCGTGATCGCCGAGGCGAAGGGCGCGACGCTGAAAGAAGCGGAGGCGGCGCTGGCGCTGGTCCAGTCGCTCGACCCGCCGGGGATTGCGGCACGGAGCCTGGAGGAGTGCATTGCGCTGCAGGCCAAGGCGGCCGACCGCTACGACCCGGCAATGGCGCGGCTGATCGCCAACCTCGACCTGCTGGCGCGCGGCCAGACCAAAGATCTGATGCGGATTTGCGGGGTCGATGCGGAGGATCTGACCGACATGATCGCCGAGCTGCGGGCATATGACCCCAAGCCGGGATGCCGTTTCGCCCCGAACGTGGTGGAGGCAGCCAGCGAACCCGATATCTTCGTGCGGCGGACCAGGGACGGCTGGGCGGTCGAACTCAATGCCGCGACGCTGCCTCGGGTATTGGTCAACCGCCGCTATCATGCCGAGCTGAAAAGCGGGCCGCAGGACAAGGCGTCGAAGGCGTGGCTAAGCGACTGCCTGACCAGCGCCAACTGGCTGGTGAAGGCGCTCGACCAACGGGCGCGGACGATCGTCAAGGTGGCGACCGAGCTGGTGAAGCGCCAGCAAGGCTTCTTCGAGCAGGGCGTATCGGCGCTTCGGCCGCTGACGTTGCGCGATGTCGCGGAAGCGATCGAGATGCATGAATCGACCGTCAGCCGGGTAACCAGCAACAAGGCCCTGCTGTGCGACCTCGGGCTGTTCGAGCTCAAATATTTCTTCGGCTCGGGGGTGGCGTCGGACAGCGGCGAAGGGGCATCGGCGGCGGCGGTCAAGGACGAGATCAAGCGGCTGATCGCGGCCGAGAGCGATATCCTAAGTGACGATGCGCTCGCCGGGCTGCTCCAGGCCAAGGGCTATGACATCGCCCGGCGCACGGTGGTCAAATATCGCGAGGCGTGCGGGATCGGCTCCTCAATTCAGCGGCGTCGGCAGCGCAAGATGACCGGGGGTTAGAGGGTCAGCCGGGCCCAGATCGGCAGATGGTCCGAGGCTTTACGCGAGGCCGCACTGGCGTGGACGCCCGCGGCCTCGATGCCGAGCGACTGGTCAACGATGATCCGATCGAGCGCGGCGATCGGGCGGCGGGCGTGGAAGCTGGGGCCGGTCGGAGCGATCCGGTAGCAGCCGTTCAGATCCTTGAGACACCCTGCCTCGTCACGCCATTCGTTGGTGTCGCCCATCAGCACGGTCGGCATTTTCTGCAGGCGCTTGTCGATCGCGCGGAGGATCGCCTGCATCTGGCGGCGGCGCCATAGCCCGGACAGGTCGAGGTGCATGCCGACGATCCGGATCGGGCGGTCGCCGATCAGCAATTCGGCAAGAATCGCACCGCGCGGCTCGAGCGTCGGCAAGTCGATCGCCTCGACATCGAGCACACCGACGTGGGATTTCACCAGCAGGGCATTGCCGTGCCAGCCGATATTGCGCGTATCGAGCTTCATCAGCCGCTCGGCATGGAGTCCGCCGGGGATCCGTTCGAGTAGGCGATTGTGGCGGACACCGAAGCTCACCGGCTGGTACAGGCCATGGCCGTCGATCAGCTCATGCGGCATCGCCGACCCGCGCCCGCCCATCCTCTTGTCCGCTTCCTGAAGCGCGACGACGTCGGCGTCGATTTCCTGCAGCACGGCGAGCACGCGATCCGGATTTCGGCGCCGATCGGTGCCGATGGCTTTGCGCATATTGTACGACGCGACGGTGATGGTGGGGAGATGGCTCATTGCCCCGCCAACCGATCCCCTGATGCCAAGTTCCTCAAACGTCGAGATTGGCGACGCTCAGCGCGTTTTCCTGGATGAATTCGCGGCGGGGTTCGACGACGTCGCCCATCAGGCGGGTAAAGATCTCGTCGGCGACGTCGGCCTGCTGGACTTCGACGCGGAGCAAGGAGCGGTTGGCGGGGTCGAGCGTGGTTTCCCACAATTGCTCGGCGTTCATCTCGCCGAGGCCCTTGTAGCGCTGGATGCTCAAGCCCTTGCGGCCGGCAGCAAGAACCGCGTCGAGCAACTCCGACGGACGGGTGACGGGGATGGCCTTGCCCTTGGTGTCGGATTCCTCGGGGACTTCGTCGCCTTCCTCACGTCCCTCGACTTCGCTCGCGCCAAGCGAGTCCGGGGTGGCGGCGCCCTTGCGCAGGGTCTTGAGCACCGACGGCTCGGAATAGGCCTCGCGCTGTTCCGCCGCCAGGGCGTGGAGCTTGCGAGCTTCGGCCGAGCCCAGGAAGCCGGGCTCGATGATGTGCGCGTCGGTCACCCCGCGCCAGCGCCGCTGGATGAGATAGCCACCTTCCTCGGCGACCTCCCCAGTCCAAACCGCTTCGAGATCGCCCGCGCCGAGCCACTTGGCAACGGTGGCGATGGCCGCGGTCTTGCCGGCTTTGCTGATCTCGGGATCGAGCGCGCCGGCCAGGGCCAGTGCCTCGATCATCGCCGGATCGTAATTCTTGGGCGCGTAGCGCATCAAAGTGCGGACCCGGCGGGCATGTTCGACCAGTTCGCGCAGCGCCTCCCCCGTGCGCTGTTCGGCGCCATCGAGGAGCAGGCCGTCAAGCCCGGCGTCGACCAGATATTGGTCGAGCGCAGCATCGTCCTTGAGATAGACTTCTGACCGGCCGCGAGCGACTTTGTAGAGCGGCGGCTGGGCAATGTAGAGGTGCCCGCCCTCGATCAATTCGGGCATCTGGCGGTAGAAGAACGTCAGCAGCAGCGTGCGGATATGCGCGCCGTCGACGTCGGCGTCGGTCATGATGACGATCTTGTGGTAGCGCAGTTTCTCGAGATTGAATTCCTCGCGCCCGATCGAGGTGCCGAGCGCCTGGATCATGGTACCGATTTCCTTCGACCCAAGCATCCGGTCGAAGCGCGCACGCTCGACATTGAGAATCTTGCCCTTCAAGGGCAGAATCGCCTGGATCTTGCGGTCGCGGCCCTGCTTGGCCGAGCCGCCGGCGCTGTCGCCCTCCACCAGGAACAGTTCGCATTTGGCGGGATCGCGTTCCTGGCAGTCGGACAATTTGCCGGCAAGGTAAGCGACGTCCATCACGCCCTTGCGGCGGGTCAGGTCGCGCGCTTTCTTGGCGGCCTCGCGCGCGGCCGCGGCGTCGATCGTCTTCTGGATGATCGAGCGGGCGTCGGCGGGATGCTCCTCTAGCCATTCGGCCATCTTGTCGCCCATCAGGCTTTCGAGCGGCTGGCGGACTTCCGAGGAGACGAGCTTGTCCTTGGTCTGCGAACTGAACTTGGGGTCGGGCAGTTTGACCGACACGATGGCGGTCAGCCCTTCGCGCATGTCGTCGCCGGTCAGCGTGACCTTTTCCTTCTTCAACATGCCCGATTTCTCGGCGTAATTGTTGAGCGTGCGGGTCAAAGCGGCGCGGAAGGCAGCCATGTGGGTGCCGCCGTCGCGTTGCGGGATGTTGTTGGTGAACGGCAGGACGTTCTCGTAATAGCTGTCGTTCCATTCGAGCGCGACATCGATGCCGATGCCGTCGCGGACCGCCGAAATGGCGATCGGCTCGGGGAACAGGGGGCTCTTGGCGCGGTCGAGATATTTGACGAACGCGGCAATGCCCCCCTCGTAATAGAGCTCGATCTCCTTGCGCTCGGCATGGCGCGCATCGGCCAGCACCACGCGGACGCCCGAATTGAGAAACGCCAGCTCGCGGTAGCGATGCTCGAGCTTGTCGAAATCATATTCGGTGATCTTGAAGGTGGCGGGACTCGGCAGGAAGGTGACGCTGGTGCCCTTCTTGCCCTCGGGCGCGGGGCCGACGACCTTGAGCGGCGCAACGGCGTCGCCATAAGCGAAGCGCATGTTATGCTCCTGCCCGTCGCGCCAGATGGTGAGATCGAGCCATTCGCTCAACGCGTTCACGACGCTGACGCCGACGCCGTGGAGACCGCCGGAGACCTTGTATGCATTGTCGTCGGAGGTGTTCTCGAACTTACCCCCGGCGTGGAGCTGGGTCATGATGACCTCGGCCGCCGAAACGCCCTCCTCGGCATGGATTCCGGTCGGGATGCCGCGGCCATTGTCCTCGACCGTGACCGATCCGTCGGGATTGAGCTGAATCAGGATGCGATCGCAATGACCGGCCAGTGCCTCGTCGATGGCATTGTCCGATACCTCGAACACCATGTGGTGGAGGCCCGAGCCGTCGTCGGTATCGCCGATATACATGCCGGGCCGCTTGCGCACCGCGTCGAGGCCCTTGAGGACCTTGATCTGGTCCGCGCCATAGTCGTTCTGGTTGGGATCTTCTGCCATGCCCCTCATATAGGGCCTGACACGGGAAAGTCACGCGCGCGTACGCGTGTACGCGCGTGAGTCGGCGTTAGGATTTCTGGCCGAATTCCCACGAAAAAGCCGCCCCCTTTGGCGAGGGAGCGGCTCTCGTTGTTCATTGATTTTCGAGCTTAGCCGTGGGCGCGCTGGCCGGTGTTGCCGCCTGGGCGACCTCCGCTACGACCGCGACCGCCGCGGCCACCGAAAGGACGCTTGGGCTGTCCGCCGTCGGGGCGATGCGCATTGTGACCGTCGGCACGCTGCGGATGACGCTGCGGCTGGGCTCCATTGTCACGCAACGGATTAGCGCGGGGACCGCTGCTGTTCTGACCGTCGCGGCGGGGTCCACCACGCGAGTGGCCGGGCTTGAGCGCGGCGGTGGCGGTGAAGCGGCGGCCGCCATGCGGCTGACGCTCCCGGCTGTCCGTCTGCTTGGGTGCGGGCTTGAGGCGCTTGATTGCCTCGACCGCTGCCATGAACCCTTCGGGAAGCGCCTGCTCGGGCAACTTGATCCGTACGAGCTTCTCGATATCACGCAGGTTGATCTTTTCATCGCGGCTGCAGAAAGCGATCGCCTGACCCGAGGCACCCGCGCGCGCGGTACGGCCGATGCGGTGGACATATTGCTCGGGCACGTCGGGCAAGTCGAAGTTGACGACATGGCTGACGCCCGGAATGTCAATCCCGCGCGCGGCGATGTCCGTCGCGATCAAGACCTTGACGTCGCCCGTGCGGAACAGGCCGAGAGCGCGCTCGCGCTGGCCCTGGCTCTTGTTGCCGTGGATGGCGTTTGACTTGATCCCCGCCGCTTCGAGGAAACGAACGATCTTGTCGGCGCCATGCTTGGTGCGGCTGAAGACGAGCGCGCGCTCGACGTCGGGCTTCTCGCAGGACGAGCGTCGAGCAGTGCCTGCTTCTCGCCCTGGTTGACGTGGGTCACGGCCTGCTTGATCCGCTCGACCGTGGTGGCGACCGGGGTTACCGCGACTTCGGCCGGGTTGGTGAGATAGGCATCGGCCAGCTGGCGGATGGTCTTGGGCATGGTGGCCGAGAAGAACAGGGTCTGACGCTTGGCCGGAATGAGCTTCACGATCCGCTTGAGTGCATGGATGAAACCAAGGTCGAGCATCTGGTCGGCCTCGTCGAGGACGAGGATTTCGAGTGCCGACAGGTCGAGCACGCGCTGGTCGACCAGGTCGAGCAGCCGGCCCGGGGTGGCGACGAGCACGTCGAGCCCGCGGCTGACTTCGCGGATCGAGCGGGGCACCGGGGTGCCGCCGAAGATCACGCCGACGCTGATGTGCTGGCCCTTGGCATAGATGCGGGCATGGTCGGCAATCTGCGATGCGAGCTCGCGGGTCGGGGCGAGTACCAGCATCCGTGCGCGGCCGTTGACGGGACGCGGACGATCGGCGGCCATCAGCCGGTCGAGCGAGGGCAGCATGAATGCCGCGGTCTTGCCGGTGCCGGTCTGGGCGATGCCGAGCAGATCGCGGCCCTGCAGGACGATCGGGATCGCCTGGGCCTGGATCGGCGTGGGGACGGAATAATTCTTGGCGGCGAGCGCGCTAAGCAGCGACGGCGACAGGCCAAGATCGGTAAATTTGGTCAAGAGTGATTCCAATAAATAAGTGTGTCGACCGGACGCGTCAAAGGGCGACGTCCGACCAGGGGTTGGTTGGGCACCCCGCGTGAAAAGGAGAGCGTTTAAGCTGGATCGAGACGCGGGCCGGACATCGCACTAAGGCGAAGACTCCGATCACGCCGCTTGTCGAAGCGTCTCGTGTTGCAGTGCAATATAGAGAGAAAAAGGAATTTGTCCAGTCAGGCCGGGAAAACCGCCCCGGACTCGACGTGAAAGCGAGTGGCGGGCGTGGCAATTGCATCGAACAAGGCGGGTTCGGTGGCGGTCATCCACACCTGCCCGCGACCCGACAGGCGCTCGAACAGCGCCTCGCGGCGAGCAGGGTCGAGGTGGGCGGCGACCTCGTCGAGCAGAAGGATCAGCGGAACATCGCGGCGGTTGGCAACGAGGTCGGCATGGGCCAGGATCAGGCCGATCAGCAGCGCCTTTTGCTCGCCGGTCGAGCCGCGCGCGGCAGGCTGTTCTTGCGGACATGGGTGACGATCAGATCCTGGCGGTGCGGACCGACCAGCGCGCGGCCAGCCGCGGCGTCGCGACCGCGCGAAGCTTTGAGGTCAGACGCATGGTCGCCTCCGTCCCACCCGTCGAGGGCCAGCGCGGCGCGGGGGAAATCGTCGCCGCTGTCATGAGAGCATCGCCTCGCTTAGCGAGACGACGGTGCGGACGCGGGCCTGGCCGAGGGCCGCGCCATGCTCGGCCATCCCGACTTCAAGCGCCGCGAGCCATTCCGGATCGGCGGCGTCGGGCTCGGCCAGCAATTTGTTGCGCGCGCGCATCGCGGCTTCGTAGCGCGCGGCGTGGGTCGCATGGCCGGGCTCGAGCGCGAGCGTCAGCCGGTCGAGGAAGCGGCGCCTGGCCCCCGCGCTGTCGACGAACAAGTCGGTCCATCGCCGGGGTCAGCCACAGCACCGACAGCCATTCGGAAAGTGAATTGACCGAGGCGGCGGCGCCATTGATGCGGACCTGACGGCGATCGGGGGCGGTGGGAATGGTGCCCGTGCCGAGGTCGATATCACCGGTGAGGCGGCGCCGAGACCGAGAACCCGCCGCGCCCGTCGCTGCGCGCCATTTCGGAGATCGGCACCTGGCGAAGGCCGCGGCCGGGGGTCAGCAGCGACACCGCTTCCAGCACATTGGTCTTGCCGGCGCCGTTAGGGCCGCTAGAGCAGCACGAAACCGGGACCCGGTTCGACCAGCGCGGCAGCGTGATTGCGGAAGTCGGTCAGAGCGAGGCGGGCGATCATGCGATCGTCGTAGCGCGATCGTCACGCGGAACAAGCACGGCCGGCAGCGCGCTTGTGCAGTGCAGCAAAGGAATTGGCGATGTTCAATCCGTGGATCGAATGGCAGATGATGGTCCGCGCCGGGACGATGCTGAGCGAAACACTGAGTCGCAACGCAGGCGTGTCGTCGAGCATCGCAGCAGGACCATCGACAGGCGATGAACGATCCGCTGCGCGCCGACTATGGTCGAGCTTGGCCGGATGGTCAGCGAGAAAAGCGCAGCGTTCGGCGCGGCGGGCGCGTCGCTGTCGCACGACTGGTTGACGATGCAGCGCGACTGGAATGCGCAACTGACCGATGTGGCGGCGATGATGCTGGCCAGATGCCAAGCCCGGATAAAGCGCAGACGATGGTCGTGCGGGGTCAGCGGCTGGGGAGCTGCGGCTTTGGCGAGTTCGGTGCGGGCGATGGCCCCGATCCACCGCGTCGCGACCGCCAATGAGCGGCGGCTTGCGCGGAAGCGCTAGGCGCTCACACCCGCATCGGCATCGAGCACGTAGAGCGCCGGGCTGGCGTCGTTTTCGCGCAGCAGGGTCGGCGCCGCGGCGTCGGCCAGATGGACTTCGACGCTGTCGCCCTCGATCTGGCCGAGAATGTCCATCAGATAGCGGGCGTTGAAGCCTATTTCGATATTGTCCGAGCCATAATCGGCCGCGATTTCCTCGGTCGCGGTGCCGCTTTCGGGACTGGTGACCGACAACGTCACCTTGTCGCGATCGACACTCATCTTGACCGCGCGGGTCTTCTCCGAGGCGATGGTCGCGACGCGGTCGACGCCCGCCGCGAAGCTCTTCGGATCGAGCTTGAGCAGCTTGTCGTTCCCGGTCGGGATGACGCGATTGTAATCGGGGAAGGTGCCGTCGATCAGCTTGGACGTCAGCACCGCGCTGCCCAGCCCGAAGCGGACCTTGGTCGGCGACAGCGAGACCTCGGCGGTGCCTTCGACCTCGTCGAGCAGCTTGCGCAATTCGCCGACGCATTTCTTGGGGATGATGATGTCGGGCATGCCCTCGGCGCCGTCGGGGCGCGGCAAGGTGATCCGCGCAAGGCGGTGCCCGTCGGTCGCCGCGGCCTTCAACTTGTCGTCGGCGACATGAAGGAAGATGCCCATGAGATAATAGCGCGTTTCCTCCGATGAGATGGCAAAACGCGTCTTGTCGATGATCTGGCGCAGTGTCGCGGCGGGAAGCTCGAACCGGGTCGGCAGCTCGCCCTCGGCGATCACCGGGAAATCGTCGCGCGGCAGGGTCGACAGGTTGAAGCGGGCACGGCCGGCGACGACCTGCATCTTGCCGTCCGACGCGGCCAGCTCGACCTGGCTGCCTTCGGGAAGCTTGCGGACGATGTCGAAAAAGGTGTGGGCGGGCACGGTGGTGGCGCCGGCCTGATCGACCTGGGCGGCCACGCTTTCATCGACCTGAAGGTCAAGATCGGTCGCCATCAAGCGGAGCGAACCGTCATCCTTCGCCTCAATCAGGACGTTGGACAGGATCGGGATGGTGTTGCGACGCTCGACCACCGACTGGACATGGCCCAGCGCCTTCAGGAGAACTGCCCGTTCGATCGTCGCCTTCATGCCGCTTCCCGTTCCTTGCCCCGGGGCCGTCGCTGCCGACCGGCCCGTGATCTTGCGGACATGTTATAGCGGGCGGATTGCGCGCCGCCAGAGGGAAACCAAGCGAAAATTCTGCCGGCGTCGCGGGATCGCGCCCGCCCCGATTTCCGACGTCCATTCCGGATGAGACGTTAGCCCGGCATCAGAATTCCATCGACGTGATGGACTACCCCGTTGGAATGCTTGGTGTCGGCGGCGCTAATCATGGCCTTGCCGCCAGCCGAGTCGGTGAGAACGATCTTGTCGCCATCCTTGGTCGCGGTGATGGTCCCGCCGCCAAAGGTCGCGAGCGCCGCCTTGCCCTTGCCGTTGTCGATCGCCTTGGCGATGTCGGCGGCGAGGATCTCGCCCGGCAGGATATGACCGGTCAGCACCTTGGTCAGCTGCGCGCGCGACTCCGGTTTCATCAGCGTATCGAGCGAGCCGGCGGGCAATTTGTCGAACGCGGCATTGGCTGGGACGAGCACGGTATAGGGACCAGGACCGGCCAGCGTCGCGTCGAGGCCCGACGCCTTGGCCGCCTCTGCGAACTTGCTGTCATTGCCGGTCAGTCCGCTGGCAATCGTCGAATCCCCCGCCGCATCCTTCGCCGCTTCGGATTTGGGGGCGGCGGGATCATTGGTCTTGGTGTCGCACGCGGCCAGCGTCATCGCGGAAGCGGCGGCGAACAAGGTCAGTGCAATACGCATGGTCAGTCCTCGTCGATGTGGTTGTCAGGCGGCGGGGCTCGTGATTGGCGAGCCCCGCCTGCGATACGCGTACGAAAGGATCAGACGATCGCGTCGATCACCGCCGAGATCAGGCGGGTCTTGGGATCGACCTGATAGATGTATCCGTCATTGTAGCGATACCAGTTGTCAGCGCTGTCATAGTAACGGTCGCGATAGGCGAACGGCACATTATAGGTGTCGTAGCCCAGCGGAAGTCGACTGCCGACGCCAAGATCGCCGGCAAGCAGGGCGACAATCCCGTCGACCACGCCCGAGCCGCTGTTGATCCGGTAAATGGCGCCGTCGCCATAGCGATAGCGATAGTCCGACGTGTCGGCATAATAATCGCGATACTGATACGGTACGTTGTAGAAATCGTACGAATCCGGCCACTGGTCGCCGAGCGCGTAATAGCCCCCGCCGAACAGCGGGATGATGCCGTCGATCAGATTGTTGCTGCGGGTGACGCGATAGATGTAATCGTCGCCGTAGCGATAGAAATGATTGTCATCATCGCGATACCAGCTGCGATATTGATAGGGCACGCGGCTATCCAGATAGGCCTGCTGGATCCGCGACCCGAGATATTTCTTTGCCTGGCCCGGGGGCAGGCAGCCATTGTCCTTCTTGGCGAGGCCGGGCGGACAATTGCTGAAGCGGCCGCCAAAACCGTCTAAATTGCGTGCGAGAACCTGGACATTGTCGTCACGGTCGAAATCGCGCCCGTTGCGATCGACGATGCGGGTTCGGTCATCCTTGCGATCGTTGCCGCGCACCTTTTCGACCTTGCGGAAATCGTCTTTGCCACGGCCGTTGCCGACGTAACGCATGTCCCGATCGCGATTGCCGCGATCGAACTTCACCTGCTGGTTGCCACGGTCTTTTCCGCCACCGCCACGGTCGGCCTTTTGCTGCTGGCCGCCCTTGTTGCCGCCGCCCTGGCCCTGGCCCTCCTTGTCGGCGAGGGCGGGCGCGCTAATCGCAAGCGCAGCGGCGCCTAGTGCAAGTAGAAACTTGCTCATTGTGAAACTCCTTTCGAGGCAAATGAACACATGGCGGTCGCGCACGTTCCCCCGCCGTTCATCGGCGCGAAAGGTTGCCGGTCAGGCGGCGTGGAAGTCGCGGTGCAGGCGGCGCGCGGCGAGATACATCAGCAGTGCCGCCAGCGCGTAGAGCGTGGTCGTCGCCATCGCCGAATAGCGTAGCGCCTCATCGCCGTAACGCTCGGTCAGCGAATCCGAGATGAGGCCGATCACGGTCGAGCCCAGCCCGAGACCGATGAGATTGTTGATGAACAGGAACAGCGCCGAGGCGGTGGCGCGCATTTCCGGCGGGACCAGCCGGGTGACCGCGGTCACCACCGGTCCCAGCCAGGTCAGCCCGAGCGCGGTGGGGATGAGGAACAGCAGCGACGACAGCCACAAAGAGTCGGTCGAGAAGGCCAGCAGATAGGCCGGCAGGGTAATGGCAAAGGCGATCGCCGGGACCAGCGCATAACCGCGCGCATGGACATTGCCGAGCCGGTCGCCGGCAAGCCCGCCGAACCAGATGCCGGCACCGCCGCCGAGGAGCAGGATGGCGGCGAAGATCCAGCTGCGCTCCGCCAGCTCGAGCCCGTAGCTTCGGGCGAGGAAACTGGGGATCCAGAAGGCCAGGCCGTAGGACACCAGGCTGGCGGTGCCGGCGCCAAAACCAAGCAGCCAGAAGGCTGGCTTGGCGGCAATCGTTCGAAACACCAGGCCGAGGCCGGGCGCGGCGACGCGCGGCGCTTCGTCGGAGCGGCCGTGGCCCGGATCGCGAACGACATATTTGAACAGGGGCGCGAACAGGACGCCGACGATACCGATAATCAAGAATGCGTAGCGCCAGTCGATGAAGGCGGCGATCAATCCGCCGAACAACACGCCAAACGCACTTCCCAACGGAATGCCGAGCGAGAAAATGGCGAGCGCGCGCGAGCGGCGTTCGGGCGGGTAAAGATCGGAGATCAACGAATAAGCCGGAGCGACGCCCGCCGCCTCGCCCACGCCGACGCTCATCCGGGCGAGGAACAATTGCCAGAAATTCTGCGCCAGGCCGCAAACTGCGGTGGCTGCGCTCCACAGGCCGAGGCCGACAGTGATGATCCAGCTTCGGTCCCGGCGGTCGGCGAGCATCGCGATCGGAATGGCGAGCAAAGTGTAGAATAGGGCAAAGGCGGTGCCACCCATCCAGCCGAGTTCAGCGTCGGTCAGGCCGAGATCGGCCTTGATCGGCTCGGCGAGGATGCCGACGATCTGCCGGTCGATGAAATTCAGCGTGTAGGCGATGACCAGCATCGTCATCATCAAGGTGCGGCCGGGAACGGGGGATACGCGGTTGCTGGTCAACATAACCTCACAAGCATTTGCGACGTGGTGAAACAGTGGCACGGCGCGGTGGCGATTGCCAGCGGCGCTTGGGGCTCAGGGGAACGGAATTGAGGAAGCCGTCTATTGCGGCAACCGCGGCCGGCTCGGTCAGCGTCGGCGCATGGCCGACACCCGGGACGTCGGTGACGATCAGGTCGGGCGCTTTCGCCTTCATCCGAACGGCGATCGAGCGGGTGATGACGTCCGACGTGGCGCCGCGAATGAGCAGGACGGGGCGCTTTTTCGCAAGGCGGCGGAACAGGAACCATGCGAGCATCGATTGGCCGCGCGGTGGCGGCTTCAACAATGGCTCGAGGATGCGGGGGTCATAGTCGAAACCAATTTTTCCGCCATTCTCGCGGAATGTGCGCCGCGCCAGCCGGTCCCAGTCGTCAGCGCCATAGTCTGGCCAGGCCGCCCCGTAATTGCGTCGGCAATGCTCGGCGGCCTCGGCCCAGTTGGCGATCGCGACCGGTTGGCCGACGTAGCCCAGGATCCGCGCAATCCCTTCGGGCGCGACTGCCGGCCCGACGTCGTTGAGGATCGCCGCGGCGACCGACTTCGAGCGCAACGCCGCCAGCGCCATGGTGATGATCCCGCCCATCGACGTGCCGACGAACACCGCCCGGGCGATGCCGAGTGCGTGCATCATCTCGGCCATGTCGCGGGCATAGACTTTGGGATGGTAATTGGCGGCATTCGGATCGCGCGCGGAGGCCCCGCGACCGCGCACGTCGGGGACGATGATCCGCCGACCAGTGGCGGCGAGCCGCGGCGCGACATCGTCGAAATCCTTGGCATTGCGGGTCAGGCCATGGAGGCAGACGACCGGCAGCCGGGCCACTCCATCAGCGCCCGCATAATCACGGGCGACCAAGGTCAGTCCGTCGCGGGACGTCCAACGTCGTGTTGCAAATCCTGCCATGGCCGCCTCGCGCTTCGAGTCAAACGGGGTGCCGGTCGAAGCCGGCACCCCGCCGGGAGGACGTCAGTAGCGCGCAGTGAAGCGCACGGTGACGGTGCGCGGCGGGCCGTAATAGACCGTTCGAATACTGCCGACCGAGGAGAATTCCTGCGCGTCGGTCTTGTAGGCGCGGTCGGACAAATTGTTGCCGTAGAGGCCGAGCGCGAAATGCTTGTTCTCGGTCTCATAGACGATACGCGCGTCGTGCACCCAATAGCCCTTCTGGAACAGGCCATCGATCTCGGTCCGGCTGTTGGTCAGGGTGTTGTCGACCGCCAACGCAGTGCGCGACTTGTAGCGGGTCTGGGCGCCGATGGTAATTCCGCCCGATCCGCCGAGGTCGAACGCATATTGCGCGCCCAGCCGCGCGGTCCACTTGGGCGCGAACGCCGGGGTCTGGAAGGCGCGGCTTCCGCCGAACGCCGAGAAGCGGACGTCGTCGAACTCCTTATATTCGGCGTCGAGATAGCCGATCTGCGTGTCGATCAGGAGGCCGGTGACCGGCGTCCATGCGGCTTCCAGCTCGGCGCCGCGGATGCGCAACTTGCCGGCGTTGAGGACCGACAATTTGGAGGTCGGAATGCCGAGCACGGGATCTTCATCGACACCCGAAACGCGGGCCTGGAAATCCTTGTAGCTGCTGGTGAAGACCGACCCGTTCAAGGTCAGCTGGCCGGCGATACGGCTCTTGAAGCCGGCTTCGTAGGACCAGGCGGTCTCGGGATCATATTCGGTCGATTCGCTGGTCGTATTGGCGCGCCCGTTGAACCCGCCCGACTTGAAGCCCTTCGACACGCGGGCATAGAGCATCAGGTTGGGCATCGCCTGCCAGTCGATGCTCGCCATTGGCGAGGTATCGGTCCATTTGGCCTTCGGCGGGGCAAAGGCGTAGGTGCCGTTGAACGCCGGCAGCAGCGAGAAGAAGGTGCTGGTCGTGCGGAAATAGTCCTTGGTTTCCTTGGTGTAACGCAGGCCGGCGGAAAGGCGGACATTGTCCACGATCTCGTAGCTGGCGTTGGCGTAGGCGGCATAGCTCTTGGTCTTCAGCCGGTCATCGACCGTGCGCAGGAACCCGCTGAAGAAAAAGGCCGCGCCGAGGAAGTCGTCGGCATAGGCCTCCTGATGAGACTTGATGCGCTCGTCGAGATAGTAAAGGCCAGCGACCCCGCTCAGCCGCTCGCCCGCATAGGACAGCTGGAATTCCTGGCTGGTCTGGTGCTGGTTGACCCCAACGAACACGTCGCCGATCTCATATTGGCTGGCGTCGATGTCGACATAGTCCCGGGTCTTGAGATTGCGATAGGCGGTGATCGACTTGAAGGTCAGTGCCTCGGTCAGATCGACCGCCAGCGTCGCCGACGTGCCCCAGTGCCGAAGCTTGGTCGAATTGGGCAGGCCGGGCGAAATCCGCGCGCGCCAATCATAACTGCCGGTGCCGACCGCGTTGGAAACCGGCAGCGACCCGCCGGTAATGGTGGTCAGATTATTGACCGGCCGGCCGACGTTGAGCGATGCATCGTCATGGCTGTAATCGGCGGTGAGGTCGAGCCGCACCCGGTCCGAAGGGGTGAAGGCGACCGCCGCGCGGCCACCGACGCTGTCCTTGTCATTGTAATCCCGGTCGCTGTTGCTGTCCTCGACATAGCCGTCGCGCTTCGAGCGCATCACCGCGAAGCCGACCGCCAACGTATCGGTGACCGGGCCCGAAGCGGCGCCCTTCAGATCAAGCTGGTCGTAGCTGCCGAGCGAGATCGAGCCGGTGGCGCGGAAATCCTGTCCGGGCTTGCGGCGAGACGAACTTGATCGCGCCGCCGATGGTGTTCTTGCCATACAGCGTGCCCTGCGGCCCGCGCAGCACCTCGATCCGCTCCAGGTCGAGCAGTTCGAGCTGGTTACCGCGAATCCGCGACAGATAGACGTCGTCGACATAGACGCCGACCGCGGGATCGAAGGTCTGTAGCGCGTCGGGCTGGCCGATGCCGCGGATGAAGATGTTGGTGGCGTTAGACGAGCCGCGGCCCTGGACGATGTTGAGATTGGGCACGGCGCCCTGGAGCCCGGTGGTGTCGGTCGCCTGGATCCGTTCAAGCGAACGTTCATTGAACGCCGAAATCGCCGACGGGACGCGCTGGACATTTTCCTCGGTACGCCGGGCGGTGACGACGATTTCCTCGTCCGTGCCTTCATTGTCGGTTGCCGCACTCGCCGCCGGCGCGGCTGGCTCGACTGCCGCCTGGGCGGTGGTCTCAGCGGCGGTCTGCGCTTGCGCTGGCAAGCTGACGCCAAACGCTACGCCCGCGAGCAAAACCGCGCGCACGATCGATCCCTTGGTCATTGATATCCTCCCCGTGATGCGCGATTTCCGTGCCGTGGAATCACGTCGTTGAGGACTCCATAATGAAAGTTGAACCATCTTTCAACTTATGAGATGATCAACTTGATTGGAGAGGGGTAGTTGAGCACCGCAACGACAATGGTGGAGGCTAGCGGACTTCTTGCGAGCGAGGGGAAAGCGCCGCGTACTGCCCGTGGGCAAAAGACGCTGCGCAAGATCCTCGACGCCGCGCTGGAAGAGTTTGGCGAGAAGGGATTTGGCGACAGCTCGATCGTCGCAATTACGAGGCGCGCGAAGGTCGCTCTCGGCACCTTCTATACTTATTTCGACAGCAAGGAGGCGGTGTTCGCGGCGCTGGTCGGCGACATGTCTGGCCGGGTCCGCGACCATGTCGCGCCCGCGTTGATCGGGGCGAGCGATGCACTGGATGGTGAGCGGCTGGCGCTGACGGCTTACCTCGGATTCGTCGCTGAACATAAGGAAGTGTATCGGATCATCGACGAAGCCGAATTCGTCGATCCGCAAGGCTTTCGCGCGCACTACGAAAACACCGCCGCGCGCATCGCGGGTCGATTGAAGGCCGGGGCTGCGAATGGCGAATTGCGCCCACAGGATGCCTTCGGTGCCGAGGTCCAGTCCTGGGCAATCATGGGCATGAACGTCTTTCTCGGCCTGCGCTTCGGCGTGTGGGGTGGCGAGGATCCGGCGGCGGTTGCGACCGAGGTCAACAAATTGCTGCGGCGCGGCCTCGAGGCCTAGACGAGTCTTGCGGCCAAGTGGCCGAAGGCCGCGATATCGGCCGCATCGTGATAGAGGCCCAGTCCGATCCGGAGCACGTCGCCGCGGACGTCGGTGATGCAATCGGCCGCCATCAATTGCTGCTGCCACGCCGCCGCATGGACCGATTTGAGCGCCAGGAAGCGCGCATGGGGGTGGGGCTCGAGCGGGTTGAGCAGCTCGGCGTCGTCAAGTGGCGTGCCGCGCACGGCATGGACCAGTTGCGCCTGCAGCGCCTCGACATAGGCGCTGACCTTCGCAGTAGTAAGCTCCTCGGCGGCGAGCATCCGGCGGATGGCGACGAACCGGTAAAGTGCCGACGGATCGAAAGTCGCGCCCATGAATCGCATCGCGTCCGCGGTGTAGCCGACCCCGCCGGGCGGGGCGGTCAGCTCGCCGAACTCGGCATACCAGCCGGTGATCGGCGGGCGCGGGCCGAAGTCGGGCGGGCAATGCATCATCCCGATCCCTTCGCCCGCCATGGCATATTTGTATCCGCCGGCGAGATAGAAAGCGGAGGCCGCGGGATCTAGCGGGAACGGGCGGTCGAGAGCCATGAATGAATGGTAGCCGTCAATCACCACCCAAGGGCCATCGGGGCGGCCCAATGAGGCAAGTTCCTCGACGGCAACGATCTGGCCGGTGCCGAACTGGACTTGGCTGACCATGATCAAATCGTGCTCCCCGCGCCGAGCCACCTCCAGCACCTGCGCGGCGGGGACGGTGTCGAGCTGGAGCCAGCCGTCTTCTGCCCAGCGCGCGAACTGGCGGCGGGCGCTGTGGAACTCTCCATCGCTGGTCAGGACGCGCAAGGCCGCGGGGTTGGCGCGCGGGCAGGCGGCGGCGAGGCGGATGATGAAATCGTGCGTGTTGGTAGCGAATACGATGGCCGACGGATCGTCGGTGCCAAGCTCGGCGGCAACCTCGGCCTGGGCTTCGGGCCACAGTGCGAGCATCACATGGTCCCACTTGCGATCGGCGAGTCTTGCGGCGTCGTTCCAGCATTCGACCTGGCCGTCGTAGCTGGCATCGGGCCACAGATGATGGCTGTGCGCGGCCATGTGAAGCCGCCCGGGCGCGGCGGAAAAACTACGCGAAAACAGATGCTTGTAGCTCACAGGTCGGTCCGCAGCGACCATAATTCAGGAAACGCCCGCTTGGTCAGGGTCGAGGCGAGATAGGCCACCCCGGCCGAGCCACCGGTCCCGGTCTTGCCGCCGATGATCCGCTCGACCGTCAACACATGCTTGTGCCGCCAGCTGGCCAGCGCATCGTCGAGATCGACCAGTTTCTCGGCCAGTTGATAGAGATCGAAATGCGTGTCGGGATCGCGATAGACCGCCAGCCACGAAGCGCGGATCGCCTCCGACCCGTCAACTGCGAAGCCGGCCCGGGCGAGCGCGGCATTAGCCTCGTCCCACAGGCTGGGCTCGGCAAGCGCGGCGCGGAGCCGCGCCTGCCCTTGCTCGCCCCCCTCCTGAAACTGGAGGAATTTGGGGTCCTTGATCCCGAGCCGATATTCGAGCTCCCGGAACTGCGCCGACTGGAACCCCGACGAGGTGCCGAGCACATGGCGGAACGCCGAATAATCGACCGGGGTCATGGTCGCCAGCACATCCCACGACATGGTCATCACCGCCTGGATGCGGCTGACCCGGGACAAGGCCTTATAGGCTTCGGCGAACCGGTCAGCGCGGACCAGCGCGATCGCCAGCGCAACTTCGTGGAGCATCTGCTTGAGCCACAATTCCTTGGTCTGGTGGATGACGATGAACAGCATTTCGTCATGCAGGTCGCTGCGCGGCTGCTGGGCCGAAAGCAGGTCGCCAAGGCGGAGGTAATCGGCATAGGTCATGCCGGCGGGGGTCGCGGTCATGCGCCCCGCTTAGACATTGTTGCCGGACTGGGAAAGGTTAGCGGTCGGGGGTCGCCTGGCCGAGCGCGCCCGAATTGAGGACGCCGATGTTGCCGAACAATTCGTCGAAGAAGCTGCGCTTGCGCCCCAACGTCGGGGTCTTGTCGTTGACCGGATTGATGGCGACGATGGTTTCCTTGCCAGTCTGGCCAACCGAGGCGACATTGCCGGCGGCATCGAAGCGGATGTGAAGCACGTCCTGGTCCATCACCCGTGCGGTGCGGAACGGCGAGGTCTTGGTATCGCGTGAGAAATAATACCAGTCGTTGGCGTTGAACTGGCCGACAAAGCTGGGACGGCCCAGGGTTTTGATCACCGAATCCTTGTTGTCGACCCCGACCTGGAGATTGGTCGCAAGCTCCTTGTCGATGACATAGCCGCGGTGATCGCGGATCCCCATGCACCCGGCCGTCGTAACCGCGAGGCACGATGCCGCGGCGAGCTTGAGCCAGATGGACGCCATTGATTGAAACTCCCGATTCGATGAAGGCCGCGACTTGCGTTGCCGCCGAGCCGCCTCAATATGCGACAGCGACCCCGCCCCGCAAGTGGAGACGGGATCGCCTTAAAGGAAACTGAATGAGCTGGCTATTTTCGCGTCGATCAACCGGTCCCGACGGCGGGGCGCTCTATGCCGCGATCGTCACCGAGACGCGGGCCGCCGACTGGTATCGCGCGGCACAAGTGCCCGACACGATCGATGGACGGTTCGCGGTCCTTTCGAGCCTGCTGGCACTGACCGACATCCGGCTGGGCCAGGGCGGCGAGGCGGCCAGAGCAGTCGCCCCGCGGGTCACCGAGCGGTTTATTGCCGACATGGACGTGCAGATGCGCGAGGCCGGATTCGGCGACCCGGGCCTGGGCAAGCAGGTCAGGATGATGGTCGGATCGCTCGCCAGCCGGGTCGAGCGATGGCAGCGGGCAATCGATGGCGGCGGCGCTTGGGACGAGGCGGTGGTGCCGAGCCTGTACCGCGACGAGCCGCCGGGCGACGATGCGCTTGCGACCGGATCGGCGCGGCTGCGCGACTGGTGGCGGCGGCTGGGTGACAGCGACGATGCGGCACTTGCGGAAGGGAAAATCGGATGAGCGAGACTTTCTCCTGCCGGCTCAACCTGGACAAGGTGCATGACGGGACGAGGATCGACCTGACCGCCACCGACGAGGAGCGCGCTGCGCTGGCCAAGCGGCTGGGGCTGGTCGGGATCGCGCGGATGGAGGCGCATTGTGCGCTGGACCGGGTTGCGGGCGCGGCCGCCGGCGCCATTCGTGCCCGCGGACGGATCAAGGCGGCGCTGACCCAGAGCTGCGTTGCCAGCGGCGACCCCCTGCCCGCTTATGTCGACGAAGCGTTCGAATTGCACTTTCAACCCGAACCGGCCGGCACCCCCGACGACGAGATCGAATTGTCGGGTGACGAGCTGGACGTCATCTTCCACGACGGCAGCGCGATCGAGCTCGGCGAAGCGATCGCCGATACGCTGGCCCTGTCGCTCGACCCCTATCCGCGCGGACCGAATGCCGAGGCGGCGTTGAAGGAGGCGGGAGTGATCAGCGAGGAGCAAGCGGGCCCGTTCGCGGCGCTGGCGGCGCTGAAGGGGAAGATGGGTGAGGAGTGACGCGCGTCGCGGTTAATCCCGCGCAGGTCGATCACCTAATGCCCGTTTTGCGTGGAAAGCCGACACTAGCGATCAAGCGGAAGGCATGGGCCGAGAGGCTACAACCGAATGCTCCTGGGCATGCGCTCGCAACTTGCGCAATCTTGTCTAATCGATTGAAATTCGTCCCAGTTCCGCCCGTTCCTTGGCGAAGTGCGCCAGGATAGCTGTGCGTATTCTATCAAACCCCTTCTCAGACTGAAGAGTTGCCAGAGGCGGATCAAGCGCCAAATCAGGCAGATAGTTGGGTATTTCGGGCCGCCACCCATCGCTGAAGGCCTTTGAGAGCAGTTGCATCCCCTCGCGCTTGCGGCCCTGCATCGCCCGGATGCGCGCAAGACTTACATGGCGGTAGGCCACACTGTTTCTGACTATTTTCGATTGCGCTTTTTCAGCCGCCGCGATGAGCTGTGCTGCCTGTTCTACATGGCCGGTCCTCTCTAGCGCGAGCGCAACGGTCGGAGCGGCGTCGACGAAAGCGCCAAGTGAGCCAATGGCGGTTTCCAGACTTTCGGGCGAATTGCCGACGGCCCGATAGTCTCTCAGCACATCATTGGCCCGTCCGTGATTCATCCGCATCCGATTATGTACCAGCGGCATGACCGGTGCCGCCCAGAACCGGCGCGGCGGGAATTCGAGAGCTTCGACCATGTCGATTGCCTTCGGGTCGTTCTTCCACGCCGGCAAAGCGAATGGAGGCAGGCCGCTAAGCTTGAACGCTTGCTCCGGATAGCCGAGCTGGACCAGCGAAGCGTGGACATGGAATCCGATGAACTCGCGTTCCTCAGCGGACGCGTCTCGATAAAACTCGAGGCCTAGCCGCGCCACCTCGGATATGTCGGCTTTCGCACGGGCAATTTCCATGCTGGCCGCCGTCCACAGCAATTTCGATCCGAGACGCTCCAACCGGGCCAGCTCACGCGTAATCGCCCGTTCCTGCTTTCGTTCGATTAGCCAATTCACCCTGTTCAAGACGGCGCCCGACCATAGTGGTTCGATTTCGACGGCTCGCGACAGGAGCTGGAAAGCGGCGTCTTCTTCGCCCTGTTGTCCCAACATAGTCGCCAGCCAGCTGATGCTTTCAACGTTATTTGGGTCCAGCTCGATGGCCTTGCGAAGCGCCCTTTCGGCAATCGGGCCCTGCAGGTTAAGCGTCAGCGCCAGGGCCGAGTGGCCGGCAGCCAAGTTGGGAGCCAGAGCAATTGCCTTCCGGGCAAAGGTCTGGGAATCGGAGTTCAGGCCGATGCTGCTCGGGTTATCAGCTGGCGATAGCCGTTCCGCCACGGCCAGGGAGGCCCAACCCGGTGCAAAATTCGGATCCTTTACGACCACTTGTCGCAACATGATCTTGGCGTCGCTAACTGCCGCTGGTGAGCGCTGCCGAAGTTTCCGCCTTGCTTCCGAATAAAGCGCATAGACATCGCTGCTGGTCGAAATGTGCTCGGGCAGGACCCCACCACCCCGAGCCAACCGGCCCCGAATGCGTCCTTCGATCTCCTGCGCGATATGAGTCTGCAGCTTGAACACGTCCTCGAGCCTACGATCGAATATCTGGCTCCAGATCTGCACTCCATCTTTGGCCCGCACCAAGCTGGTACTGACCCGAATCATCTGACCATCCGTACGGACACTGGCTTCCAACAGGTAATCAACCGCGCGCAGCGCCTGCTTGTTCTCATCGTTGGCCAGCGTTTGCGATGAGTTGGGGCCGAGCACCGTAAGGTTGGGGTTTCGCGACAGCGCCTGCCGCGTGTCCTCCCACATGCCGGCGACCAGCGCTTGATCGGCGACCGCAGTCGCGGTGAAAGGAAGCACCGCAACCACCAATCGGGGGTCGCTCTCGCTGTGCAGTCGCGGCCAAAGTAGGAACGCTGCCGCGACCATGAGCGCCGTTCCCAATGCCGCAAGCAATGGCAGTCGCGGCCATTCCATCCGCCGCTTCGGTCCGGCCATGGCGCTTGGCTTTTGGTCGCCATCGCCCAATGCCGCAACGCTGTCCGCAAGCTTACGCCAGCCGGCGTGTTTCCGGTTGCCTCGCCAGTTGCTCAGATCCGCGCACTGGATTTGGTTGAATGGAAGTGGCGGCGTTGTGCTGTCCAGTAGTGCCTGGACCAGCTTGTGCTCCGATCGCGCGAGATCTGCTTCGGCTCGTACCCATTGCGAGCCCGTCGAATGATTCGACCACAGCACCACCACCGCTGTTGCTTTATGTAGCTTTTGCTCGATCTCTTCGGAGTAGCTTCGGTGGGCGGGTAGTAGCGCGTCCCACCAGACCGCGTGGCCATCGGCTTGCAATGCCTTAGCGACACGCCGCGCGAGCGCAGCGTCCCCCCGCGCATAGCTGATGAACACCTCGGACAATTTGCCTCCGTGGAACGCCGTCGCTGGACTTGCTATATCACAGCTTCGCCCGGCCCGCGCGGCGCTAGGGCAGCGACATGCATCGGCGTTCTGCGTAGAGTCCGCAATGGGCCGGAAGCGGAATGTCCGCGCCGCGGCGCCGAGCACGGGTCAGAGCAAGCGAAAATTATTGGAACATTGGCGCATTCTGATAATTTACGAGTCGCGCTACGATACTGAACCTTCAGCTAGGGAGACCCAGTTGGACGACATTCAGGAGTATTACGCCGGCCGCTGCGAGAAAGCGCGGGAGATGGCGTCTGCAGCCGAAAGCAAATTGATCGCAAAGATCCACCAAGAAATGGCGGAGCACTATGAGGGGCTCGCAAATGGCAGTCTTTCGCCCAAACCAACCGCTGTCGAGGACTAGGGGCACGGCCCAACTGGCGAACTGATTTACGTGCGCCCCACTGACGGATTCGCTCATCTGCGCAAGGCTTATCGACGAACGTCGGGCCAACCGACATGAAAGGCGGCCTCCGCCGTGCGTATAGTCTGACGGGCCGGCGAACTCGGGCTGAGCCTGATGTCCGCAATGGGTCGAAAACGGACGCTAGCCAACTAGCCGGCGAGGCCGCTCGGCGTTGAACGGAACGCTCGGAAGGGGATCAGAAAGGCACGTCGTCGTCGAGGTCGGTGTCGAATGCGGCTGGCTGGGGGCGCTGTTGGGGGCGGGAGTTGCCGCCACCGCCGCCGAAATCATCGCCGCCGCCGCCGTAGCTCGATCCGCCACCGCCGCCATAGCCACCGCCGCCGCCTTCACCGCGCGAGTCGAGGAGGACCATCGCCGCTGTTGAACTGGCGCAGGACGACGTCGGTCGAGTAGCGGTCGTTGCCCGACTGGTCCTGCCACTTGCGGGTTTCGAGCTGGCCTTCGAGATAGACCTTGCTGCCCTTCTTGAGATATTTTTCGGCGATTCCGGCGAGGCCTTCGGAGAAGATCGAGACATTGTGCCACTCGGTCTTTTCCTTGCGCTCGCCCGAGCTGCGGTCTTTCCAGTTCTCCGAGGTGGCGACCGAGAAGCTGACCACCTTGCCGCCATTGGCGAAGCTGCGGCTTTCGGGGTCTTTCCCCAGATTGCCGACCAGGATGACCTTGTTCACACTTCCCGCCATGTCGAAATTCCTTGCGCCTAAATCTTCGGTTCGATCATTCGTTAGGACGCAGGGCGGCGTCGGGCAAGCGCCCTATCCGAGGCCGAACGCGACCGCCGTCCAATAGGTCGCACCAGCGGCGATGTACGCCAGGACAAACAGGTAGCTGACCATGAATATCGGCCATTTCCAGCCATTGGTCTCGCGCCGGGTGACGGCGATGGTGCTGATGCATTGCGGGGCGAACACGAACCAGGCGAGGAAGGCGAGCGCGGTGGCGAGGCTCCAGCGGCCGGCCAGTTTCTGCTCCAGCGTCTGGAGGTTGGCTTCGTCCCCCGCGTCGATCGAATAGACCGTGCCGATCGCCGCCACCGCAACTTCGCGTGCGGCCATGGCGGGGAGCAATGCGAGGCTGATGTCCTTGTTGAAGCCGATCGGCGCGACGACGACGTGGATGCCGTCGGCGATCTTGCCGGCGATCGAGACGTCGCTCTGCTTCTGGCCGGGGCCGGCCTGCGGGAAGCTGGCGAAGGCCCACAGGATGACGGTGGTGACGAGGATGATCCCACCGGCACGCTTCAGGAAGATTATCGCGCGCTGCCAGAGGCCGATGGCGATGTCCGCCAGGCGGGGCATCTGATACTTGGGCAATTCCATCATGAACGCGCCGCCGCCGCCCTTCACCACGGTGCGGCGAAGGACCAGAGCGGCAAGCAACGCGCCGACGATGCCAGCGATGTAGAGGCGCGAACATGACCAGCCCTTGCAGGCCGACGCCGGGGCCGACGCTGCGCGCGGGGATGAAGGCCGCGATGATCAAGGTGTAGACCGGAAGGCGCGCCGAACAGGTCATCAGCGGCGCAACGAGGATGGTAGTCAGCCGGTCCTTGGGATCGTCGATGGTGCGGGTCGCCATGATCCCGGGAACGGCGCAGGCGAAGCTCGACAGCAGGGGGATGAAGGCGCGTCCGGAAAGCCCCGCGTGGCTCATCAGCCGGTCCATGATGAACGCCGCGCGGACCATGTAGCCGGTCGATTCCAGTACCAGGATGAACAGGAACAGGATCAAGATCTGGGGAAGGAAGACGATCACCGCGCCCACCCCGGCGAAGATTCCGTCGACGATGAGCGAGCGGAAGAGGCCGGCGGGAAGCACGTCGGCGATCATGGTACCGGTGGCGATGGTCGCGGCCTCGAGCGCGTCGGCGGGCGGGGCGCTCCACGCGAACACCGCCTGGAACATGACGAACAGGATCGCCGCGAGGATGACCGGCCCGGCAATGGGATGGAGCAGCAGCCCGTCGAGCCGGTGGGTGATCCGGCGAACCGGGGTTTCGCTGACGATGGCGCCGAGCGCGATGTCGCGGGCGCGGCGCTGAAGTGCGAAGCCGTCGTGGCTGGGGCCGGTGCCGGCGCGGATTTCGCGGGGGGCAAGCAGCATGGTGTCGAGCTCCCGCAGCAGCGCGTCGATGCCGCGCTTGCGGACGGCGACGGTTTCGATGACGGGGACGCCGAGTTCGGCCTGAAGCTTCGCCGCGTCGAGCTCGAGCCCGTCGCGTTTCGCCAGGTCGACCATGTTGAGCGCGACCACCATCGGCAGCCCGAGCTCGATCAACTGCAGCGTCAAGCGGAGGTGATTGTCGAGGTTGGAAGCGTCGACCACCACCAGCAGCGCATCGGGAAGGCGCTCGCCCTGCTGCTTGCCGAGCAGGACATCGCGGGTGACGGCCTCGTCGGGGCTGGTCGGATCTAGCCCGTAGGCGCCGGGCAGGTCGATCAGCTCGGCGACGGTGCCGCCGGGCAAGGACCAGCCTGCCGACATGGCGCTCGACGGTGACGCCGGGGTAGTTGCCGACCTTCTGCCGCGCCCCGGTCAGCGCGTTGAACAGGGCGCTCTTGCCGGCATTGGGGTTGCCGACAACCGCGATCAGCGGAGCGATAGTCATGCGGCTTCGGGAATGACCTGCACGGCGCGGGCATGGGCGCGGCGGATCGCGACGGTCATCCGCCCGACGCGTACCGCCAACGGATCGGCACCGAACGGGCCGCGATGGAGCGGCTCGACCGACACGCCCTCGTCGAACCCGAAGTGTCGCAGACGAGACGCATCGCTATCACCGAGGCGCGCCCAGTCGATCGTCGTGATCCGCGCGCGGTCACCAATCTTGAGCTGGTCCAATGAGAGCGTCGTCATATTGCGACTGATTATCATTAACGACGGCGTAGCGCCAGTGGCTAGGCGGGCGGGTAGCGCAAACGGCCGAGGAATCGTGAGAGGCTGGGACGGCGAAGGTCGCTCCCGGTCCATTGCGCCTTGAATTTTTCGAACTGCATGACGTTGGCAAGCCGGCGATCGAGGAAGGCGGCAGTGTCGGCGAAACCCTCGCTGTCATCGTCGAGCCAAGCGACCAGCGTCGAGCCGTAGACCGCGCTTAGCGTGAGCCGCTTGGTGTAATGGTTGTAATCGCTCGACGTGTCGCCGGCGTTACGCCAGATGAGGTCAGCGGTGCGCCAGCCGATGCGCAGCGCGCGCGGTGCGTTCTGCGGCATGGCGAGGATGGCGAGGGCGGAGCGAAGCGCTTCGCGGGCGGGGGCCATCAATTCGAGCCGGAACCACAATTGCGCGCGAATGCGGTCGCGGACCTTCATCGCGGCGACCTTTTCGGGCGGATACTGGCTAAGCATCGCGGCGTCGACCGCGGCGATATAGGCGTCGATCATGTCGATCTTGGCCTTGGGGAAGGCGAGGCGGGCCTGCGCGTGGTCGATGCCGAGCTGAGCGGCGGCGGTGTCCACCGCCTTGCTGGTCCAGCCGTCGAACACGGCATTCTCGCCGACGGGAATCGCAAGGCGGGCACGAAGCGTCTCGAGCGGGCTCATGGCGCCTCACTGACGGTTTGCGGGCGCGCGCGCAAGCGGACGAGGACGAGCGCGGCGACAATCAGCATCGCCCCGACCCAGTCGAGCGGGGTCAGACTCTCGCTATAATAGACATAGCCGAGCAGCGCCGAGAGCGCGGGCTGAGTGAGCATGGCGATGCCGACGACCAAGGGCGGGACATGGCCGAGCGCGTAGACCAGCAACCCCTGGCCGATGACCTGGCTGCACAAAGCGAGCGCCAATAACGCGGTCCAGTCGCCGGGGATGATCTGCTCCCCCGCGATGACGGAGGCGGGGAGCAGCATGATCGCACCGAACAGGCTGGCGAAGAACAGCAAGGGCAGCGGGGCAAGCTCGGTGCGGGTGCGTTCGACGAAGATCAGGTAGCCGGTGTATAGCAGCCCGGCGAGGGCCGCGAGCAGATCGCCGCGAAGGTGCGCCGCCGACAGTTCGGCGCTGCCGACCATCAGCAACAGGCAGCCGATGGCGGCGAGACTGAGCGCGCTGGCCTGGATCCACGACGGCCATTTGCGCACCAGCCACAGTCCCCAGGCGGCGAACAGGAAGCTGCTGATATTGCCGAACAACGTGGCATTGCCGAGCTTGGTAAGCAGGATCCCCGCATGCCAGGCGGCGAGATCGGCGGCGAAGAAAAAGGCCGCGAGCAATATCGCCCCGATCAGCGCCGCGCGCGGCCAGCGCACCGGCTGGCGCGCCAGATAGGCGAGGAGAAACAGAAACGGGATCGCGAGCGCCATGCGCCAGAAGCCCGCGGCGACGGGGCCGACCCCCGCATGGCGGACCAGGAAGGGCCCGGTGGCCAGCGCGACATTGCCAACCAGCAGCGCCACGAATGCCCAGCGATGCACGGTTGAACCGTTTCGATTCGCAACTATCTGGTCATCTTGCGACATGGTCGCGCCGATAGCAGAAAGCTTCCTTATGCCCAGCCTGTTCGACCCGCTCGACCTCAGCCCCGCGCTGAAGCTTCCCAACCGAATTCTGATGGCGCCATTGACCCGCGGTCGCGCGACCAAAGAAGCGGTGCCAACCACCATCATGGGCGAATATTACGCCCAGCGCGCGAGCGCCGGGCTGATCATCAGCGAAGCTACCGGGATCAGCCGCGAGGGACTCGGCTGGCCCTATGCGCCGGGGCTGTGGAATGAGAGCCAGGTCGAGGGCTGGAAGCCGATAGTGGCGAAGGTCCACGCCGCGGGCGGGCGGATCGTCGCGCAATTGTGGCACATGGGGCGGCTGGTCCATCCCGACCTCGGCGGCGGCGTGCCGGTGGCACCGTCGGCAATCGTCGCGCCGCACCGCGCACTGACCTATGAGGGGCGCAAGTCCTACGTAGAGCCGCGCGCCATGACGCTGGATGATATTGCCCGCGTGATCGGCGATTATGCCACCGCCGCACGGAACGCGATCGCTGCTGGGTTCGATGGGGTGCAGATCCACGGCGCCAACGGCTATCTGGTCGACCAATTCTTGCGCGAAAGCGCCAACCAGCGAGACGACGATTATGGCGGATCGATTCCCAACCGGCTGCGCTTCATGCGCGAGGTCATCGAAGCGGTGATCGCCGAAGTCGGCATCGACCGGACTAGCATTCGCCTGTCGCCCAACCTGGAATCTCAAGGAGCGGAGGATCGCCATCCCGAGCCGCTGTTCGTCGCGGTTGCGGCGGAGCTGGAGCGGCTCGTTGTGCCGTGGATCGAGCTGCGCGAATCGGGACCGCAGTCCACCTTCCAGCCGACCGAGACGCCGCCGATCAGCCCGGCGATGCGCGCCGTTTACTCGGGCCGGATCATCCTCAACAGCGATTATGACGGGCGTAGCGCCGAGGCGAGGATGGCCGAAGGCGTGGCCGACGGCATCAGCTTCGGGCGGACCTATATCGCCAATCCCGACTTGCCGGAGCGGATCCGCGCAGGCGCTCCGCTCAACGAATGGGATGCCACGACCTTCTATACGCAGGGGCACGAGGGCTACACCGATTATCCAAGTCTGGTGGAACAGCCGGCCGCCTGACCGAGTTTCGACTTCACCTTTGGTTGGGAGTCGGACGATGGAAAAGACGGTGCAGCGCGGCCTGGTCGCGGGTGCGGTGGTGGCCGGTGCGGCGCTGATCGGCGGGGCACTCTACGTCCTCCAGGAGCGGCAGACCGAGGAGCCCGATTTTCGCGCGCTGAAAACCGACGGCGATTTCCAGATTCGCGATTATGCCGCGATGACGGTTGCCGAAACCGTGGTGCAGGGCCCGCGCAAGCAGGCGCTGAGCGACGGCTTCGGCATCATCGCCGATTACATCTTCGCCAAGTCACGCGACGGGGAGAAGATCGCGATGACGGTGCCGGTGACACAGGACAGCGGCGACCCGATGGCCAGCGACCCGCCGCTATTCGACGATGAACTGGAAGGCGCGTGGCGGACGCGGTTCGTGATGCCCGCCGGGCGGACGTCGGAGGATCTGCCCGAGCCGCCTGATACGATCGACCTGGTCGATCTGGCCCCGCGACGCGTGGCTGTGGTCAGCTTTCCCGGCCGGGCCGATGACAAGATGCTTGCCGAGCAGGAGGACCGTCTGCGCGGCTGGTTGGCGCGGAACGGCGAGAAAGCCGGCGGCGAGCCGGAATATGCCTTCTACAATTCGCCGGTGATCCCGGGGCCGCTGCGGCGCAACGAGGTGTGGCTGGCGCTCAGCTAAAACGCGATTGGAGCTCTAGCAGCGCCAGCGCCGCTTTCGCCGCGTCGCCGCCCTTGTCGAGCTGCGATGGGTCGGCGCGGACCAAGGCTTGGGCTTCATTCTCGACGGTGAGGATGCCGTTGCCGACGGCGATCCCGTCCATCGTCAGTGCCATCAGCCCGCGTGCGCTTTCGCCGGCGACGATTTCGAAATGATAGGTCTCGCCGCGGATTACCACGCCGAGCGCGACGAAAGCGTCATACTTTCCGCTTTCCGCCGCCAATGAAATTGCGCCGGGAAGCTCGAGCGCGCCGGGCACGGTGATTGTCTCGTGAGCGTGGCCCGCGGCCTCGATCGCGGTCCTTGCACCGGCGAGGAGCAGGTTATTGAGGTGCGCGTAGAAGCGCGCTTCAGCGATCAGGATGTTGGCCATTTCAGAGGGCTTCCGTGGTGATGGCGCGTTCCTCGACGATGGCGAGGCCGTAGGCGGAAAGGCCGACCGGGGAATGGCGTGTGTTGGTCAGCAGGATCATGTCGTGGACGCCAAGCGCGGCCAGGATCTGCGCGCCGACTCCGTAACCGCGCAGCTCGGGCCCGGCCTTGGGCGGCTTGCCCGAGCGGAGGTCGGTGGCGCGCGACAGTGATCCAGGCGCGGCGGCGTGGAGCGCGACGATGACGCCCGAGCCTTCCGCCTCGATCATCGCCATCGACCCGTCGAGCAGGCCGGCGCGAGGCCCACGCTCGCCCAGCAGATCGGCGAACAGGTCGATCGAATGCATCCGCACCAGCGTCGGCATGTCGGGGCGGATGATGCCGTGGACCAGCGCCAGCTCCTCGTCCCCGCTGGCCGAATCACGAAAAACCTGTGCGGTCCAGGCGGCACCGCTGGACGAGGTGAAGGCGGTCTCGGCCACCCGCGCGACCATATGATCGCGGCGCAGACGATAGGCGATGAGATCGCGGATGGTGCCGATCTTGAGGCCGTGAATCCGAGCGAAATCGATCAACTGGTCGAGCCGCGCCATGGTCCCGTCGTCGCCCATGATCTCGCAGATCACCCCCGACGGGTTGAGCCCGGCGAGCCGCGACACGTCGACCGCGGCCTCGGTATGGCCGGCGCGGACCAGCACGCCGCCGGGCCGCGCGACGAGCGGGAAGATGTGGCCCGGCGAAACCAGAGCATCAGGGCCATTGTTGGCGTCGATCGCCACGGCGACGGTGCGCGCCCGGTCGGCGGCGGAGATTCCGGTGGTCACGCCCTCGCGCGCCTCAATCGAGACGGTGAAGGCGGTGGCGAGCTGGGTACCGTTGACCACGCTCATCGGGGCGAGATCGAGCTGGTCAACGCGATCCTTGGTCAGCGCGAGGCAGATCAGCCCGCGACCATGGCGGGCCATGAAGTTGATCGCATCAGGCGTGGCCATTTGCGCGGGAATGACGAGATCACCCTCATTCTCGCGATCGTCATCGTCGACCAGGATGAACATCCGGCCATTGCGCGCCTCGTTGATAATTGCCTCGGGACCAACCATCACCTCGACATTGCCGGCGAGAAGGAGCTTTTCGAGCTTTCCCAACGTGTCGGCGGTCGGGTTCCAGTCGGATGAGCCGAGCTTGCGCAAGGAATTGGGATGGAGTCCGGCAGCGCGGGCAAGCCCGGCGCGGCTGATTTCGCCAGTAGCAATGACGGCGTTGAGCCGTTCCATGAGATCGGAAGACATGTCCTCCGATATCACACCACAATGTGATAATTAAAGGGGAGGTATCACATTTTATACCGCGGCGCGGCTGTCCTCCAAGCGCTTGAGGTAGCGGGCGAGGACGTCAATCTCGACATTGACCGCGTTCCCGGCCTGGAGCGATCCCAGCGTAGTGTGCTCGGCGCTGTGCGGGATCAGATTGATGGTGAAGCGCGTCGATCCTCCGTCGTCGCTTACCTGGTTGACGGTAAGCGACACGCCATCGAGGGTGATCGAGCCTTTCGGCGCAATAAAGCCCCCGAGGTCGCGCGAGACCCGCAACGCAATTCGGGTCGAAGCTCCATCGGGCGCGGTTTCGGTAACGCTGGCGACCCCATCGACGTGGCCGGTAACGAGGTGGCCGCCGAGTTCGTCGCCCATGCGCAGCGCGCGCTCGAGGTTGAGCCGAGCGCCTTCGACCCAATGGCCGGCGGCGGTGCGCGACACGCTCTCATGGCTGACATCGACCGCGAACCAGTCGGGGCCCTTGTCGACCACGGTCAGGCAGACGCCGGAGCAGGCGATCGACGCGCCGAGGTCGATCGTCGCGGGATCGTAGGCGGTCTGGATCGTCAGGCGCAGGTCGCCGCGCGGCTCGGCGCTGCGGACGGTGCCGATGTCGGTGATGATTCCGGTGAACATGGCGTTCCCTACCGCACCCGCTCGTACACTTCCAATCGATCCACGCCGAGCGCGCGCCCGTCGCTGGGCACCCAGCGGCCGTGGGCGTCGGCGATGGCGTCAAGTCCGATATAACCGACGCTGTTCTTGCCTTCGCCGACCAGGATCGGGGCGCGGTAGATGAGGATGCGGTCGACCAGATCGGCGGTGAGGAAGGCGGTGGCGGTCGCCGACCCGCCCTCGACCAGCAAATCGTTGACGTCATGAAGTCGATGTACATCCTGCGGAGAAGACAGGATTTCCCAGCCGTCGACCGCGTCTCCGCGGGTCAGCAACGCGCGGCGCGGGCTGCGTCCTTCGAGACCAGGAAGCCGCACGTCGAGGCCCGGTTGGTCGGCGAGGTAGGTGCCGCGCCCGACCAGGATCATGTCGCTGTGGGCGCGCTCGAGATGGACGTGGGCGCGGGCATCCTCCCCCGTGATCCATTTCGATTCGCCCGAGGGAAGCGCGATCTTGCCGTCGATGCTCAGTGCCAGCTTGAGCGTGATTCGCGGGCGGCCGAGCGCAAGGCGGGTGAAATAGCCGGCCATGGAATCGCGGGCAGCATCGGCGGCATCGGCATCCGGGCCGAAGTCGACCGCGACTCCGGCGCCCCGCAGCATCGCCGCGCCCCGGCCAGCGGTACGCGGATCGGGATCTTCCAACGCGATGACCACGCGCTCGATTCCGGCGTCGGCGATCAGGGTGGCGCAGGTCGGGCCGCGAGGGCTGGCATGAGCGCAAGGTTCGAGCGTGGTGAATAAAGTGGCGCCGCGCGCCGCCGGTCCCGCGTTGGCCAGTGCCACGGCCTCGGCGTGGGGGCGGCCGCCCGGCTGGGTCTCGCCAATCCCAACCAGCGTCCCGTTGGCGACTATGACGCAGCCGACGTTAGGGTTTGGCGCGGTGGAGCCACCCGCCGAATGACCCAGAGCCACCGCCATCGCCATGAAGCCCTCGTCACTCAATGCCGAGCCGCTCCTCGAGCTGCTGGAACTGGCGCTGCCGCGCTTTCGCGCGCGCCTCGATTGCCGCCTGATCCTTCTTCTGCTGGGCGACGATATCGGCGTCGGTCCGACCCGGCTGGTAGGCCTCGACGTAAACGATCTGCGGCGGAGGCGCGGTGTTGATCTTGGAATCGACGAAGAACAGGATGAGGATGATGATCGTGATCAGGATCGATAGCGTGATCGCGAGAATGCGGTCACGATTGTCGGCGTGGCGGAACACGGCGGCGAAATCGCGCAGCGCGGTGCGCGGGCTGGAGGTCGGGGGCAGGATGGCCATCGCGCCAAGATAGGGCGGGGCGGCGTTCATCGCCAGCCCCGCCCTGCCCGGGTCTCGCCCAAGGGGGCTAGGCGTTCCCGAGCTCGAACTTGAGCGTGATGGTGGTGGTGGAGGCCACGGCCTCGGCCCCCTCCATCGCCGGCTGGTAGCGCCACACGCGCAGGATATGACGTCGTGCCGCCTCGAGGAAGGCCGGATCGGCGCGCCCGACCGGATCGACCGCGACCACTCGCCCGCGTTCGTCGATGCTGAGCCTGAGGCGCAGCGTAGCCTCGTCGCCAGCTTCGCGCTTGGCGAGCGGATAGGGCGGGCGGATGGCATCGCCGTCGGTGGCGAACCGCGGGCCGGTGCGGACAATTGGAGGATCGAGAGAAACCGGGGTCGGCGTGGCGCCGCTGCCGATCACCGGTCCAGGCTGGGGGATCGGTTGGGGCAAATGATCGACACTCGGCCCGGGCGCGGGCAGCGGCGGGACGATCGGTTCGACCATGGTGATTTCCGAATTGCTCGGCTGCGTGGGGGTAGCGGGTTCCGGCGGCGGCGGGGGCACTGGCTTGGCCTCCTCGATCAAGATCACTTCGGTGGTGGTGAACGGAGTCGTAGGGATCAGATCGGGCCTGGCGGTCAGCAACAGCGCGAGCGCGCCGGCATGACCGGCCACGATCAGGCCGAGCGTCGCAGGGCGGAGCCGCATGGCATTCTGGCGGGGAGCATAAGCGAGCATCGTCACCTCCATCGTTGGATTGAGCGATGTTACATCATAACATATCAACGGCAAGAATATTCGTTGTTGCGGCGCAGCATGGGGGATTCGTAGGCAGGGACGTCAGGCTGTCGCGGCTGAGGTCAAGCGTGCGACCGTGCGGTCGCGACCGATCCGCTTGAGCAGGGGCGCCATCTCCGGACCGGAGTCGCGACCGGTCAGTGCCGTACGGAGCGGAAGGAACAGCGCCTTTCCCTTGCGACCCGTGGCCTTGAGCGCCGTCGCCAACTCGGCCCACGGATCGCCCGACCAGTCGAGGCCGGCTGCAATAGTCGCCGCCTGGGCGAGGAAGTCACGATCGTCGGCGACAATGCCCCGCGCGGGCAGGTCGCCATCGAGCACCGGCAACCAGTCGGCCAGCTCCGACAGATGATCGACATTGCCGCGCAGCAGCAGCCAGTCGGCTTCGCTCATCCCGACGGGCAGGCGGTCCGCGACGTCGGCGAAGTCGAGATGGTGGAGCAATTTCATGTTGAGTTGCTCGACCTCGGCCAGGTCGAAATGGGCTGGGGCGCGACCGAAGGTGGACAGGTCGAACCCCGCAGCAAGCTCGGCCAGCGTCGCCTTCGCCTCGACCGGCTGCGACGTGCCGAGGCGGGCGAGTAGCGAGTTGAGCGCCATCGGCTCGATCCCCGCTTCGCGCAATTCGTCGACGCCGGACGAGCCGAGCCGCTTGGACAATTTGCCTTCCGCCGCGACCAGCAGCGCCTCATGCGCCAGTTGCGGCGGAGGCGCACCCAAGGCCTCGAACATCTGCAATTGCACCGCGCTGTTGGTGACATGATCCTCGCCGCGCAGGACGTGGGTGATAGCGAGGTCGATGTCGTCGATCACGCTCGGCAGCAGATACAGCCAGCTCCCGTCGGCGCGGCGGATGACCGGATCGCTGAGCAACGCGGGATCGAACTTCTGGTGGCCGCGCACCAGATCGTCCCATTCGATCGGCGAAGAATGATCGAGTTTGAAGCGCCAGTGCGGCTCCACACCCTCCGGTACCAAAGCGTCTTCGGGCTTGCGCTGGTAAATGGGCGGCAGCTTGCGTCCGAGCAATATCTTGCGCTGGATGTCGAGCTCTTCGGGGGTCTCGTAACAAGCATAGACCCGGCCATTGGCGCGCAGCCGCTCGAATTCGCGTTGATAAATCGCGAACCGCTCGGACTGGCGGACGGTGGCGGCGGGGGTGAGCCCAAGCCAGTCGAGATCGGCGCGAATCGCCTCGACATGCTCCTCGCGGCTGCGCTCGAGATCGGTATCGTCGATTCGCAGCAGAAAGCGCCCGCCGGATTGCGCGGCAAGCAGGTAATTATGCAGCGCGGTGCGGACGTTGCCAACGTGGAGGCGGCCGGTGGGGGATGGAGCGAAGCGAGTGATGGTCATTTGGCTTGGCCAGTATGGAACGCGTTGGTGATCGGATAGCGGCGGTCGCGTCCGAAGTTGCGGGTGCCGATCTTCACCCCGGGCGGGGCCTGCCGCCGCTTATACTCGGCGCGGAGCAGCTTCTTCTCGATATCGGCGATCAGGGCTTCATCGGCGCCGGTGATGGCGACGGTTTCGCGGACCGATTTCTCGTCCTCGACCAGCGCCTCGAGGATGCGGTCAAGCAAGGAGTAGGGCGGCAGGCTATCCTCGTCCTTCTGGTTGGGGCGGAGCTCGGCGGTGGGCGGCTTGTCGATCACCCGCTGCGGCATCACCGGACCGTCGGGACCGAGCCCCCCTTCGGGCTTGTTCTCGTTCCGCCAGCGCGACAGCGCGAAGCAGGTCGATTTATAGGCGTCCTTCAAGACCGAATAGCCGCCCGCCATGTCGCCGTAGAGCGTGGCGTAACCGACCGACATCTCGCTCTTGTTGCCCGTGGTCAGCAGCATGTGGCCATGGGTGTTGGAAAGCGCCATCAGCGTCACCATCCTGAGCCGCGACTGAATATTCTCCGCCGCCAGCCCCTCCGCCCCGTCGAGCATCTTGTCGAGCGCCTGGACGCCGGGGACGATCGGAATGACGTCATGACGGCAGCGCAGCATGGCCGCGCATTCGGCCGCATCCTCAAGGCTGTCGTCGCTGGTATATTTGCTCGGCAGCATCACGCACCACAGCTTGTCGGCCCCCAGCGCATCGACAGCGATCGCGGCCGAAAGCGCGCTGTCGATCCCGCCCGAAAGGCCGAGCAACACGCCGGGAAAACCATTCCGCTGCACATAGTCGCGCAAGCCCGTCGTCATCGCGCGGTAAATATCCTCGGGGTAGGCGGAGAGCCGCGACTTCCTGCCCGCTGCACAGCTCCAGCCGTTGGCGCCCTTTGTCCACTCGGTCAGCCACAACGCCTCGTCCCAGTCGGGCATCTGGACCACGAGTCCGCCATCGTCATTGACCACGAAGCTGGATCCGTCGAACGCCAGCTCGTCCTGCCCGCCGACGCGATTGAGATAGACCAGGGGCAGCCGGGTCTCAGTGACCCGCGCCTGGACCAGAGCCAGTCGGCGCTCGTCCTTGTTCAACTCGAACGGGCTGCCGTTGGCGACCAGCAGGATTTCGGCCCCGGCGCGGGTTAGATGCGCGCACACCTCTTCGAGCCAGATATCCTCGCAGATCGGGATGCCCAGCTTGACCCCGCGCCACTCGACCGGGTCGGGAAGCGGGCCGGCGGCGAACACGCGTTTTTCGTCGAACGTGCCGTAATTGGGGAGCTCGTGTTTCAAGCGCCGCGCGACCAGCTTGCCGCCCTCGGCGAGGATCATGGCGTTGTAAACCGCGCCTTCCTCGGCGTGGAGCGAGCCGAACAATATCGCCGGCCCGCCCTCGGCAGTGGCGTCGACCAGCCGCTCGGCCGCCTCCATCGTGCGGCGGACGAATTCGGGCTTGAGCACCAGATCCTCGGGCGGATAGCCGGTCAGTTGAAGCTCGGGAAATAAAACCAGGTCGGCGCCCTTTGCCTTGCCGCGCCATTCGAGCATTGCAGAAGCGTTGGCGGCGAGATCGCCGACGCGCTGGTTCAACTGGGCAAGAGCGATGGTGAGTTTCTTGGTCACGGCTTTGCTTTAACGCGCATCGCGGGGTGAACAAGCTTGTCGCCGGTGCCCGCGTCTCGCTAAGGGGGTCCAACGCTTCCAGGGGACATGCGCAACCATGAAATTGTTGGCCGGCAACTCCAACCTGCCGCTCGCCACGGCGATCGCGGACTATCTCGACATGAAGTTGACCGAGGCCAGCGTGCGCCGCTTCGCCGACGAGGAAGTGTTCGTCGAGGTCAACGAGAATGTCCGCGGTGAGGATGTGTTCGTGATCCAGTCGACCAGCTTCCCGACCAACGACAATCTCATGGAATTGCTGATCTGCATGGACGCCCTGAGGCGGGCATCGGCCAAGAGGATCACCGCGGTCATCCCCTATTTCGGCTACGCCCGGCAGGATCGCAAGCCCGGCCCACGCACCCCGATCTCGGCCAAGCTGGTGGCCAACATCATCACCACCGCCGGCGCCGACCGGGTGCTGACGATGGATTTGCACGCCGGGCAGATTCAGGGCTTCTTCGACATTCCGACCGACAATCTATGGGCCGCGCCGGTGATGGCGGCCGACATCAAGGCACGGATGGGAAACAAGGAACTGGTCGTCGTCTCGCCCGATGTCGGCGGCGTTGTCCGTGCGCGCAGCCTGGCCAAACGGCTCGACAATGCCCCGCTGGCGATCGTCGACAAGCGCCGCGAGAAGGCCGGCGAAAGCGAGGTGATGAACATCATTGGCGACGTCGACGGGCGGGTGTGCGTGCTGATCGACGATATCGTCGACTCGGCTGGCACCCTGTGCAACGCCGCCGCCGCGTTGAAACAGCAGGGCGCGACCGAGGTGGTGGCTTATTCAAGCCACGGCGTGCTGTCGGGCGGCGCCGCGGCCCGCGTCCAGGGCAGCGAGCTGAGCGAACTGGTGGTGACCGACACCATCTTTTCCGACCAGCCCGACGCAAAGGGCGGCAAAATCCGCCGCCTGAGCATCGCGCCCTTGTTCGCGGAGGCAATCAGCCGGATCGCCGACGAGACCAGCGTCAGCAGCCTGTTCGATTGATATCGGGAGCCTGAACCCCATCTGTTGGGGGAAGGAGAATCCCCCATGCCAACCGTTCTAATTACCGGCGCCGCGCGCGGCCTCGGGCTAGAATTCACGCAACAATATCGCGCCGACGGCTGGGACGTCATCGCGACTGCGCGGCAGGCATCGCCTCAGCTGGAAGCGACCGGCGCTCGGATCGAAGCGCTCGACATGAGTGACTTTGCCACAGTCGCGGGGTTCGGCGACCGGATCGATGGGCCGATCGACCTCCTGATCGCCAATGCCGGCCAGATGGGACCACTGGAGGTCAGTAGCCCGGCCGACGCGACGGCGTGGAGTGAGCTTTTCAAGGTCAACACGGTCGCCCCCGTGTTGCTCGCGCAGGCATTGTTGCCTCGTCTGATCGAGGCCCGCGGCAAGGCGGTGGCGATCACCAGCAAGATGGGGAGCATCGATGACGCCACCGCCGGCTACATTCCTTATCGCTCGTCTAAGACGGCGCTCAACATGGCGTGGCATGTCCTGGCCCTGGAGCAGCAACCCAGCGGCGTGGCGATGGCCTTGCTTCACCCGGGCTGGGTCGCGACCGACATGGGCGGACCGAGCGCGCCCTTGTCTCCCCATGACAGCATCGCCGGGATGCGGCGCGTGATCGACGGGCTGACAATCGAACAGACCGGAAGCTTTTTCGATCACGACGGGTCGATCATCCCTTGGTGACCTGCGGCTGGCAGTACCTTAGTCCGGCGGCGCCGCGACCGGGGCGCCGATCGACCAAGTGAAGCCATAGGGGTCGACGACCTGGCCATAACGGTCACCCCAGAACTGGTCGGCAAGCGGGAATTTCTCGACCGCACCCGCCTCCAGTGCGCGCGCCCAGGCGGCGTCGGCGTCCTTCACCTGCAGGTGCAGGGTCATGCTGCCCGGCGGGGTAGCGGCACCGCCATATTCGGGGAAATCGTCGTTGAGCAGCAGATGCCCACCATTGAGCAGCAAGTGGGCGTGCATGATCCGCGTGCCATCCTCCGCCCTAATCGGACCCATCGCCTGCTCGGCCCCGAAGGCGCGGGCGTAAAAGTCGATCGCCTCGATCGCCTTGCCGTCGCGGATGGTGATGTGGGGGGTGATCCCGTCGGTCGGGCCCTGGTTTTCGTTTCGCTCCATCGCGACTCGCTCCCTTGCCTTTAACGCCTCCGCTGTTATAGGCGCGCGCTTCCGCAATTGGTGGAAAAACGAATCGCCCGGCCAGTTAGGGCTGCCGTGGCGGTTTTCAGAACGTCGTCCCCCGATGAAAGTCGCGCGGGGCCACAAAGGAGACGAAAATGCCCAAGCTCAAGACCAAGAGCGGCGTAAAGAAGCGCTTCAAGCTCACGGCGACGGGTCTGCTCAAGCACGGCGTTGCTGGCAAGCGGCACCGCCTGATCAGCCACAACAGCAAATATATCCGCCAGAACCGCGGCACCGAAGTCCTCGACAAGGCGGATACCGCCCGCGTCAAGGGCTGGGCCCCCTACGGCCTCAACTAGGAGCTAGCGAACCATGGCACGCATCAAACGCGGCGTAACCACGCGCGCAAAGCACAAGCGGATCCTGGACAATGCGAAGGGCTATTATGGCCGTCGCAAGAACACCATCCGAATCGCCCGTCAGGCCGTCGAAAAGGCCGGGCAGTACGCCTATCGCGATCGCAAGGTGAAAAAGCGGAGCTTCCGCGCTTTGTGGATCCAGCGCATCAACGCGGCGGTCCGCGCCGAAGGACTGACCTACGGCCAGTTCATCCACGCGCTCAAGCTCGCCAACATCGACCTGGACCGGAAAGTCCTGGCCGACATTGCGATGCACGAAGCCGAAGCCTTTTCGGCGATCATCGCCCAGGCGAAGGCCGCGCTGCCCAAGGACGACACCGCCAAGGCGGCGTAACCCTTCGGGATACGAGACAAGGAAAGGGCGTCCGGAGCGATCCGGGCGCCCTTTTGCTTAGGGCGCCGTTGGAGAGCGATCGAGCGCAGCGCGGTTCCATGACGCGAGATCGGCGGCGGCGGCGTAGGTGGACTGCAGGAAGGCGAGCAATGTCGCCTCGGGGTCAGCCGCGGTGGCTACGTCGGCGTAAGGCAGGACATATTCGCCGAGATCCTTGTCGAACCGGCCCGGCGTGATCGTGGCTTCCCGGAAGCCGGGGGGTTCGGGGTAGGCGTAGCTGTAGAAGATCGGTTCCGCCGCTTGGGCCGCGCTGCCCGGCCAGAAGCCAGCGCTCGACTCCTCGTGGCTATAGGCTTCGCGGGTGACGCGGTCGGGCAGGCCGGGAACTCCGCCGGGGTGCAACGGCCCGAGGCGGCCCGAGAAGCGGGTCACGGCAAGGTCGAAGCTGCCCCACCAGAACTGGACCGGGCTGGCCTTGCCGCCGAAGCCGGCGCGGAATTTTTCGAAGATCGGGACGATGCGCGCGAGCATGTCGCGCAGTACCTCGGCACTGGCGGGGTCGTAGGCGCGCGGGGCGTGATCGTCGGCGAACGGCAAGGCGTCGGGGATTTCGTTGGGGGTGCCGTGGAAGCTGGACGGCAGGCGATGACGGTCGAGCATCGCCACGAAGTCGCGGTGGAAATGGGCGATGGTCAGGCCGTCGGCGAATTCGATCCGGTCATGCGCGCCGTCGCTGACCCGGAGCGTGAGCGCATGTTCGCACAGGTCGAGCCCGAGCGTGAAGCTGCGGCCGTCAGGCGCCGCCGTCGGCGCGGTAACTAGTCCCGACGCAACCGGGTGGAGCGTCACCTGCCAGCCATGATTGATCCAGGGCGCGTGGGCGACACGGAGCTTGCCGGGCATCTGGCTGATCAAATGCAGCGTCGCGATGGTCGGCGAATCGCGGGCTGTATCGAAGACGGGCCAGGCGGCGCTCATGCCGCCAGCCTAGTCTCCCCTTCAAGCAGCGGATAGGCCGGGAGGGTCAGGAATTCCTCGAACTCGCGGGTCGTGACGAGTTTGTAGAACAGGCGGGCCGCGGTCTGCAGGTCTTTTGTATCGGGGAGCTTGCGCAGCTCGGACTGGAGCAGTTCCTCGAACAGATCGGCGCTGAACAGGCGACCGTCGTCGAGGCGGGCTTCGAAGCGGAGCCATTGCCACAGTTGCGAGCGGCAGATTTCGGCGGTCGCGGCATCTTCCATCAGATTGTAGAGCGGCACCGCGCCGCGCCCGCCGAGCCAGGCGGCGATATATTGGACGCCGACGCGGATATTCTCGCGTGCGCCGGCCTCGGTGCGTACCCCGGGATGGATTTCGAGCATCGCCTCGCGCGTCGGCAGGTCGACGATTCGGCGGTCGAGCTGGTTGGGGCCGAGCATGATGGCGAACGCTTCCATCGCCACCTCGACCAGCGCGGGATGCGCGACCCAGGTGCCGTCATGGCCATTTCGCACTTCGCGCTGCTTGTCAGCGCGAACCTTGGCGAGGGCGGCACCGTTGGCGTCGTCGTCGTCCTTGACCGGGATTTGCGCCGCCATCCCGCCCATCGCATGGGCGCCGCGGCGATGGCAGGTGTCGATCAGCCGCAGCGAATAAGCCGCGAGAAAGGCCTTATCCATGGTCATCGCCGAGCGATCGGGGTCAAGCCGCTCGTGGCTTCGGCCGATGCGCTTGATGGTCGAGAAGATATAATCCCAGCGGCCGCAATTGAGCCCGACGATATGGTCCTTCAGCGCGTGGAGGATCTCGTCCATCTCGAAGGCGGCGTCGATCGTCTCGATCAGCACGGTGACGCGGGTCGAACCGTGCGGACAGGCCGAGCTGCTGTTCGGCGAAGGCAATGACGTCACTCCACAGCGCCGCTTCCTCCATCCATTCGAGCTTGGGGAGGTAATAATAAGCTCCCGAGCCGGCGGCGAGGGCGGCGGCGGCATTGTGCAGCAGATAGAGCGCGAAATCGACGAATGCGCCCGACAGCGGCTGTCCGTCGAGCGTCAGGTGGCGCTCGTCGAGGTGGAGCCCGCGCGGACGGACGATCAGCACCGCCGGATTGGCGAACAAGTTGTAGCTCTTGCCGGTGGCGGGATCGACGAAGGCGAGCGTTCGGCGCCAGCGATCGATCAGATTGGCCTGGCCATCGAGGATATTGGCCCACGTCGGGGCGGTCGAATCCTCGAAGTCGGCCATGAAGGTCTTCGCGCCAGAATTGAGCGCGTTGATGACCATCTTGCGGTTGGTCGGGCCCGTGATTTCGACCCGGCGATCCTGCAGATCGGCCGGCGCGGGGGCGACGGTCCAGTCGCCTTCGCGAATCGCGGCCGTATCGGTCCGGAAGTCCGGCCGATCGCCCGCATCATAGCGCTTCTGTCGCTTCGGCCCGCCTGGCGAGCAGCTCACGGCGGCGGGCATCGAAACGGCGATGTATCTCCCCGAGCAGCGCGAGCGCGGCGGGTCAGTATCTCCTCGGCGCGCGGATGATCACTCGGCGCGGCTTCGACCGTCCGCTCCTCCAGCAACATTTCGCTCACGCACGCGCCTCATCGGTGATGACGTAGCGGGTCGGTGGCATTAGCCGGTCGCGGAAAGTCAGCCGCTGCCATTCGGTGCGGGCGCGGGTCGGATCGGGGAACGGTCCCGAAATCTCTTCCGTGCCCGACGACCTGGTCGAACTCGCAATCGCGATATTCGCCGCCGATCACCCAATAACGTTGTCCCATGGGATGATCCTTCACGCTGCTACGGATTGCGAATTGTGCGGCCTCGGTCGATTCGCCGAGCGCGATGGTCGACGAGGTTCCCGCCGACAGCGTCAGCGCAACCTTGTCGAAGTAACCGGTGCCGACCTCGCGCTGGTGGCGGGTGGCGGTATAGCCGTCCTTCTCGGAAGCGAATTCGGCCTGCTGGAGTCGCGAATAGGCCGCCATGCCCTCGTCACGATAGCCGCTGGCCAGCTCGAACATCGAATGGTTGAGGCTGTGGAAGCCGGCGAGCGTGACGAACTGGAACTTGTAGCCCATCGCCCCCAGCTCACGCTGGAACTTGGCGATGGTCGCCTTGTCGAGTTTGGCTTCCCAGTTGAAGCTCGGCGAGCAATTATAGGCCAGCAATTTGCCGGGATATCTGGCGTGGATTGCGTCGGCGAAAGCGCCTCGCGTCGTCAAGGTCGGGGTGGCTGGTTTCCCACCACAGCAAATCGGCATGCTCGGCAAAAGCCAGCCCGCGGGCGATGCAATGATCGAGCCCGGTGCCGTCCTTCAGGCGGAAGAATCCCTCGGGCGTACGCTCGCCGGTAAGGAACGGGCGGTCGCGTTCGTCGATGTCGCTGGTGATCAGTCTTGCGCTCTCGGCGTCGGTGCGCGCGACGACTCAGGGTCGGCACGCCCATCACGTCGGCGGCGAGCCGCGCGGCGTCGAGGTTGCGGATGTGGGCCTGGGTCGGGATCAGCACCTTGCCGCCGAGGTGGCCGCACTTCTTTTCGGCAGCGAGCTGGTCCTCGAAATGGACCGCGGCGGCACCGGCCTCGATATAGGCCTTCATGATCTCGAAACAGTTCAACGGTCCGCCAAATCCGGCCTCGGCGTCGGCGACGATCGGCACGAACCAGTCGCGGCTTGCGCCGCCTTCGCTGACCTCGATCTGGTCGGCGCGCTGCAGGGTGCGGTTGATCCGCTTGGCCAGTTCGGGGCCGGCATTGGCGGGGTAGAGCGACTGGTCGGGGTACATCGCGCCGGCGGTGTTCGCATCGGCCGCGACCTGCCAGCCCGAGAGATAGATGGCGTCGAGCCCGGCGCGGACCTGTTGCATCGCCTGGTTGCCGGTCACCGCGCCGAGCGCTCGGACGGGTTCATCGCGCTTCAATAATTCCCACAGGCGATTCGCGCCGCGGCGGGCCAGCGTCTGCTCGACCATCACCGATCCGCGCAGCGCTTCGACCTCAGCCGGGCCATAGCCACGGGTGATGCCGTCGAATCGACCGGCGGGGGCAGGAACGAGTTGGTCAAAATGTGTCACAGGCAGTCCTTCAGGCAAATCCGTTGTGTGTCGCAGTGCAACAAACACCGGATGAGCCCAGCGGGCGACGGCAAAAAAGGTCTGACTGTCACAACTTGACTTGTGCAGGTTGGGCGAAGTTGACAGATTTTGCCGATGAGCAATGCCAAACTCTTTCTCGGCCAGCGCCTGCGCCGCCTGCGGCGCGACCGCGACCTGTCGCAAACCGACATGGCGGCGACGCCTGGCCATCAGCCCCTCCTATCTCAACCATCTCGAACGCAACCAGCGCCCGGTGACCGCCGCGACTGTTGCTCCAGCTGGCCGAGCACGTACGAGATCGACGTGCGCACTTTCGCCGCCGGCGGCGGAACGCGCACCGGCCCCGACGAGCTTGCCGAAATCTTCTCCGACCGCCTGCTCGGCGACCTCGGTGTGCCGCGCTACGAACTGGCCGAACTGGCCAACAACAGTCCGTCGGTAGCCGACGCCATCGCCCGGCTCTACGCCGCCCTGAAGGAGGTCGACCGCAACCCCGACCTCGCCAGCAGCGGCGATGCGCGGGCTCTGGTCACGCCGGAGAATTGGGTTCGCGATTATATCCAGCAGCATCGCAACCATTATCCGGCGCTGGAAGCGGCGGCGGAGACATTGGGCGGGGCATTGAGCGATCCGCTGTCGATGGCCGAGCCGATGCGACGGCGATTGAAGGAAGCATGGGGGATCAACGCGCGGGTGGTGCCGCAGGCCGAGCTCGGCAATGCCAGCCAGGCGTTCGACCCCGAGCGTCGCCTGTTCCAGATCTCGTCGCTGCTGCGCGCCGAAAATCGCACTTTTGCGCTCGCCTACCAGCTGGCGCTCGACCGAATTCGCCGACGTGATCGACAAGATGGTCGCCGACGCCGCCCCGCCCGACAAGGGGATTGGCGAACTGCTCCACATGAGCCTCGCCAATTATGCCGCCGGGCGCAATCATGATGCCTTATGGCCGCTTCCTGAAAAGCGCCGAGGAATATCGTTACTCGATCGACCGGCTGTGCGGCGATTATGGCGCCAATGTCGAACAGGTCGCGCACCGGCTCACCACGCTTGGCCGAGCGGGCGCCCGGGGCGTGCCGTTCTTCATGCTCCGCGTCGATCCGGCGGGGAATATTTCCAAACGCTATGCGGGGGAGAATTTCCCCTTCTCGCGCTTTGGCGGCACCTGTCCTCGGTGGAATCTCCACGCCGCCTTCCAGGTCGCGGGGCAGGCGGTGACGCAGGTAATCGAGACCCCCGACGGCCAGCGCTACTTCACGGTGTCGCGCACCATCGACCGGCCGATCAAGTCGGCGATGACTACCGGCCTGCTTGCGGTGGGGCTGGGCTGCGATTTGAAACATGCCCATAAACTGCATTGCGCGGAGGGCATTGACCTGACCAATCCGCCGGTCACCCCGGTCGGGCCGGCGTGCGCGATCTGCCCACGAATCGACTGCAGCGACCGGGCCACCCCTCCCGCTGGACGAATGCTGGCGATCGACACGTCGCGCAAGACGATCAGCCCCTATCCGTTTGTCAGCGGTTGAGGGGCCGACGCGGCGCGGCTAAGGCCGCGACATGAGCATCGACCCCGAACGCCTGACGGTAACCTGGACCGCCCGCATTGCCGAGGCGAGCGACGGCGCCGCGCTGGAAGCGCTGCGCGTAGCCGCATTGGGCAAGGCGGGCGAGGTGACCGCGCTACTCAAGACGATGGGAGCATTGTCGCCAGAGGAGCGGCAGGAGCGGGGGCCAAAGATTCATGCCCTGCGCGAGGCGGTGACCGGCGCGCTGGCGGCTCGGAAAGACGAACTCGACGGCGCCGAGCTGGAGCGACGGCTGGCGACCGAGCGGCTCGACCTGTCCTTGCCGTCGCGTGAAGCGCCGAAGGGCTCGGTTCACCCGGTCAGCCAGGTGATGGACGAGCTGGCGGAGATTTTCGCCGACCTCGGCTTCGCGGTCGCCGAAGGGCCCGAGATCGAGGACGACTGGCACAATTTCACCGCGCTCAACATTCCCGAGACTCACCCCGCGCGCGCGATGCACGACACCTTTTATATCGAAGGAAGCGGCGCCGAGGGTGCCGGGCCGATGGTCCTGCGCACCCACACCTCGCCGGTCCAGATCCGCACCATGCAGTCGCAACCGCCGCCGATCCGGATCATCGCCCCGGGGCGCACCTATCGGAGCGACAGCGACGCGACCCACACCCCGATGTTCCATCAGATCGAGGGGCTGGTGATCGATCGCGGGATCCACATGGGGCACCTCAAGTGGACGCTCGAGACCTTCCTCAAGGCCTTCTTCGAGCGCGACGACATCGTGCTTCGGCTGCGCCCCTCCTACTTCCCGTTTACCGAACCGTCGGCCGAGGTCGATGTCGGGTTCACCATGGTCAACGGCCGCCGCGTGCTGGGCGGTGAAGGCGGCTGGATGGAGCTGCTCGGTTCGGGCATGGTGCATCCCCGGGTGATTGCCAATTGCGGGCTCGACCCGGAGGAATGGCAGGGTTTCGCCTTCGGGTGCGGGATCGACCGGCTGGCAATGCTCAAATATGGCATGGACGACCTGCGCGCCTTCTTCGACGGCGACCTCAGGTGGATGAAACATTACGGCTTCCGCTTCCTCGACGTCCCGACCCTGAGCGGGGGGCTCGGCGCATGAAATTTTCCCTTTCGTGGCTGAAGAGCCATCTCGACACCGACGCCGATGCGGCGACCGTTGCTGCGAAGCTGACCAGCATCGGGCTGGAAGTCGAAGAGGTGTCCAACCCCGCCGAAGCCCTTGCCCCGTTCAAGGTCGCGCGCGTGCTGACCGCCGAGCGCCACCCGCAGGCCGACAAGCTGCAGGTGCTCAGCATCGATGCCGGCGACGGCCCGCTGCAGGTCGTGTGCGGAGCGCCCAATGCCCGCGCGGGGATGCTTGGCGTGTTCGGCGGGCCGGGGACCTATGTGCCGGGCAGCGACATGACCTTGAAGCAGGCCACCATCCGTGGGGTCGAGAGCAACGGTATGATGTGCAGCGCCCGTGAACTTGAGCTGGGCGAGGATCATGACGGGATCATCGAGCTTCCCGCCGATGCACCGGTCGGCATGAGCTATGCCGATTTTGCCGGGCTGGACGATGCCGTGTTCGATGTTGCCATCACTCCCAATCGCCAGGATTGCATGGGGGTGCGCGGTATCGCGCGCGATCTGGCGGCCGCAGGGCTCGGCACGCTCAAGCCGCTCGATGTGCCGGTCATCGACGGCAGCTTCGACAATTCGATCGAGATTCGCGTCGAGGATCCCGAGGGCTGCCCGGCATTCTATGGCCGGATGGTGCGCGGCGTGACCAACGGGGCGAGCCCCGAGTGGATGCAGCAACGGCTCAAGGCGGCGGGGCAGCGACCCATCTCGGCGCTGGTCGATATCACCAATTACGTGATGCTCGACCACGGCCGCCCAAGCCACGCTTATGACGTCAAGACGCTATCCGGCGCGGTCGTTGCGCGCCGCGCACACGAGGGCGAAACCGTCATCGCGCTCAACGAGAAAGAATATGCGCTCGATCCCAGCATGACCGTGATCGCCGACGACAATGGCGCGCACGACATCGGCGGGATCATGGGCGGCGAGCATAGCGGCGTGTCGCCTGACACCACTGACGTGTTGCTGGAAGTGGCCTATTTCGACCCCGAACGGATCGCGCGGACGGGCCAGAAACTGATGTTGCCCAGCGATGCCCGCACGCGGTTCGAGCGCGGGGTCGACCCGGCGTTCCTTGACGACGGGCTGGCGATCCTCACCAACTTGATCGTCGATATCTGCGGCGGCGAGGCGAGCCGCGTGACTCGCGCGGGCATGCCGCCGGTGACGGCCAAACGCGTACCGTTCAGGCCCGAACGTGCCGCCGGCCTGGGTGGGATCGATGTGGCGACCGACGAGCAAGTGGCGATCCTCGAGCGGCTTGGTTTCATCGTCGACGGCGACGAAGCGATCGTCCCGAGTTGGCGCCGCGATATCGACGGTAGCGCCGACTTGGTCGAGGAAGTGGTGCGTATGGTCGGTTTCGACACTATCCCCTCGACCCCGCTGCCACGCGCCGACGGTGTCGCCAAGGCGACCGCGACTCGCGGGCAGGCGATCGAGCGCAAAATCCGACGCGCCGCCGCCGCACGTGGCCTCGATGAGGCAGTCAACTGGAGCTTCATCGCCGCCGCCGAAGCCGATCTGTTCGGCGGCGCGGCGCACGTCGTTGCCAATCCGATCAGCGAGGAGATGAAGCATATGCGCCCGTCGTTGATTCCCGGCCTGGCGGCGGCGGCGCGGCGCAATGCCGATCGCGGGGCGACGGAAATCCGGCTGTTCGAGGTTGGGCGGCGCTATCTGGCCGATGGCGAGAAGCCGACCGTCGGCCTGCTGCTGGCCGGCAATGCGCGCGCACGCGGCTGGCAAGACGGCAAGGTCCGAAGCTTCGATCCGTTCGACGCGAAGGCCGAAGTGCTTGCGCTGCTCGACGCGGCTGGCGCGCCCGTGGCCAATTTGCAGCTGACAATGAACGCCGGACCGACCTGGCATCCGGGCCGCTCGGCGACGCTCGGCCTGGGCAAGGCGATGCTCGCGGCATTCGGGGAATTGCACCCGCGCATCGCCAAGGCGCTCGACACCCCGGCGGGAACGGTTGCCGCCGAACTGTACCTAGACGCCATCCCCGCGCCGCGCGGTAAGGATCGCGCCCGAGCCGCCTTTGCGCCGCCAACGCTGCAGCCGCTCAGCCGCGACTTTGCCTTCATCGTCCCCGCCGATCTCGCCGCCGACACGCTGGTCCGCGCCATCCGCGGGGCCGACAAGGCGCTGATCACCGCGGTGCGGGTGTTCGATCGGTACGAGGGTGAGCAGGGACTGAGCCTTGCCGCCGAAGTGACATTGCAGCCCGTCGACAAGACGCTGACCGACGCCGAGATCGGCGGTGTCACCGCCAAAATCGTCGCGGCGGCGGCTAAGCTGGGGGCGAGCCTGCGGGGTTGAGCGCGTTGATCGCGGCGTGGACGCGTGCCTCGATCTCTGGCCGCTTCAGGCCCGGCGGGATGACCTCGCCCACCTTGAACCGGACGACCCCCGAGTGCTTGATGAAGCCCTTGTGCCACAGCTTGCCGACGTCATGCGCCACCGGCACGACAGGCAGCCCCAGCGCGCGGTAGAGGCCGGCAAAGCCCGGCTTGAGCGCGGGTGCTTCACCAAACGGGACCCGCGTTCCTTCGGGGAAGATGATCACCGGCCGGCCGCCCGCGACCGCCGCCTTAGCCTGCGCCATCATCACCCGGAGCGCCGCCGATCCGGCATCGCGATCGACCCCGATCACGCCGTAGCGAAGCGTCACCCAGCCGAACAACGGGATCACCGTCAGCTCGCGCTTCATCACCACCACCGGTGATTCGGCAAAGTGCAGCGTGTCGACCGCTTCCATCATCGAGCTGTGCTTCACCGCGATCAGATAAGGACCGTCAGGGATCGCGCCGTCCCACTCGATCCGGATGCCGAGTACGTTGCGCACCAGCCAGTGATGATAGGCCGACCAGGCGTGGACCACCGCCTGCACCGGCCGCGTGCCGATGGGCGACACCATAATCACGCCGAGCACGTAAACCAGCGTGCCGGGGTAGAATAACAAGGCAAAAAGAAACGACCGGATCGCGTCCATCAGATGTCGAGCCATACTGCCAGCCGGCGCAGGATATACTTATTATATTCGGCGAAGAGCGTCATGAAATTCGGTTCGCTCTTGACCGCATCCTCGACGATCGTGACCTTGCCGTCGAGTTGACGGTCGAATTCATAGGCCGCGCGGCGCATGTGCCAGTCGCTCGTGATCAGCCGCGCCGAGCGATACTTCTTCTTCTCGAGCCAACGCCGCGCCTCTTCGGCATTCGAACGGGTGTCGACCGACTCCGAACCGAGATCGACACAGCACTTCATCAGCTTGCGGCGTCCCTGCAGGCGGCGGACGAGATCGTCCTTGGTCACCGACGGGTCGGCCCCGGCGATCAGCAGCCGCTGTCCCTTGCCCTGCCCGAGCACCTCGACCGCATGTTCGATCCGCCCTTCGCCCCCCGTAATGACCACGATCGCGTCGGTTGGTTTGGCGTCGGCCGCAGCTGGCGAAGCCAGGGTCACCCCGAACAGCAGAAAGCCGAGCGCGTAGGCGATGAGCAGCAGCGAGCCGAAGCGGAGAATCACAGACTGGCCCTCAATGCCTTGAGCACCGCCATGCGCGCGACAACGGTCGCCAGGATCGTGCCCAGCAGCGGGAGCGACGCCAGCAGGAGCACGTCGCGCGCGCCGAGCAGGGGCCCGCCGGTCAAATCCGCGATCCAGGCCGAGCCGCCGCCGGCGATCAGCAGCAGCACCACGCCCGCCGCGACCGCCCCCGCCGTGCCGCCGGTCAGCGCGTCGAGCGCGATCTTGCGCTGGAACAGCCGCGCCACTTGGTCATCGGTGGCGCCGATGCCGTGCATCACGTCAATCGTCGAGCGGTGCGTGTCGAGCGTGCCGCGCGCGGCCAGCACCACCGCGGCGGCGGTCGCCAGCGCAATCAGTACCACCAGCGTCAGCGCCAGCCACCCCAGCGCGCGCACCGCGCCGAGCACGGGCCCGAGGCTATCCTTGTGCGCGACGAAGCGCGCGCCAGGTACTTGCCGCTCGATGCTGGCCGCGATCTCGGCCACCGGGGCTTGCGGCGCGAGGTCGACGTCGATGATCGCCGGCAGCGGCAGATCGGCGGCAGCCCCCCCCGGCCCAAGCCAGCGCTGTAGAATCTTGCGCATTTCGCCTTCGCTGACCGGTCGGACCGCGACCACGCCGGGCGAAGCGGCGAGCAAGGCCTGCGCGCGCGCGGCCTTCGTCGCGCCGTCGGCGATCTCGACCGAATAGCGATTGTCGACACCGGCCGCGACCAGTCTCGCCGAACTCGCGAGCGCCAGCCCGGCCGCGCCAATTACCACCATCACGAACATCATGATCGCAATAACGTAGGGGGTCGGGCCCTGGAGGCGGCCGCCAGGGATCAGGCGGCGCTCGGCCGGGGTCGCGGCGAGGAAGCCGATCATCCGGCCTGCTCCTGATAATCGCGTGGCGGGTTGCGCAGCGCGCCGGTCGGGTCAACCATCGCGCCATTGTCGAGCCGCAGCATCTGTGCTCCCGGCGTGGCGGCGATCAGCGACAGATCGTGGGTGGCGACGATGATCGTTGTGCCGAGGCGGTTGAGCGCGGTCAGCAGGTGCAGGATCCGGCTGGCCATTTCGGCATCGACGTTGCCGGTCGGCTCGTCGGCGACCAATAATTCGGGCCGGGCGATGACGGCGCGGGCGATGGCCAACCGCTGCTGTTCGCCGCCGGACAGCGTTGGCGGGCGGGCACTCGCCCGATCGGCCAGCCCGACCCAGGCCAGCATCTCGCGCACCGGGCCCTCGACTTCGACCCCGTCATGCCCGGCGATGCGCAGCGGCAGCGCGACATTGTCGAATGCAGACAGATGACGGATCAGTCGGAAATCCTGGTAGATTACGCCGATGCGGCGGCGGAAGGCGGGCATCGCCTCGCGCTGGGCGTCAGCCAGTTCCTCGTCAAACAGCCGGATCCGCCCGCGCGTGGGGCGCTGAGCGAGGTACAGCAGTTTGAGCAGGCTGGTCTTGCCCGCGCCCGAAGGCCCGGTGAGGAAGTAGAAGCCGCCGCGTGCCAGCTGGAAGTCCAGATCGCGCAACACCTCGGCCCCCGTGCCGTAGCGGAGGCCTACCCGGTCGAATTCGACGATCGTCGACAGTTTGACTCACCCCTCACGCAGACGACTGTCCGTCCTTCCCGTGCGCCTTCCCTGACACAGTGACGCCCGCCTTGCCAATGGCGGCGACATGCTGTTACCGAATGATCACCCATTCGGCTGAGGATTGTTTGACCCATCATGATCCTGACCTGTCCGGCCTGCAGCACCAAATATGTGGTCAAGGATGGCGCTATCCCTCCCGCCGGTCGGCAGGTGCGCTGCGCCTCGTGCAAGCATAGCTGGCATCAAGCTCCCGACGAGGCCGCGTCGTCGCCGATCGATCCGGCGACCGAGGTCGCGGCCGCGGCGACCGAGATCGTCGAACAACCGGCCTTCCCAACGTCGGACACGCCCAACCCGCTCGACCAGATCGTCGCCGAGGCACCCCCCGCGCCCGCGCCGCCCCCGCCGCCTCCATTGAGCGAGGACCGCCGGTGGCAACAGGTCGAGCCGGCCAGCGCCTGGGACGAGCCCGCATCCGTCGCGGAGCAGGGGGCGGAGCAGGATCCCGGACGGGGCCCCGATCCGGTAACCGAGGAGTTCGAACCATTTTACGATCATGAACCGATCGAGCAGCCGAAGCGCAAATGGCCGTTGCTATTGCTGTTGGTGCTGCTGGTGGCGCTCGCCGCGGTCGCCTTCTGGTTCTTCGCCCCGGCCGAACTCCGCGCCCGCGCCGGGCTGGCCTCGGCCAAGGAGTCGCAGCTTTACGCGGTGGTGAACACCGGCGACTATCAGCGGCTGGCGAGCGGCAACAATCTGTTCACCGTCAGCGGCCGGATCGTCAATTCCACCGACAGCCGCCAGCCGGTCCCGCCAATCCGCGCTGAACTGCTCGACGCGACCAAGCAGAAGGTCATCTACAGCTGGACCATCTCGCCGCCGACCGGATCGCTCGATCTGAACAAGAGCGCGAATTTCAACAGCGCTGAAGTGGACGTGCCCGAAGGCGGCAAGTTCATCCGCATCCGCCTGGGCGGGCCGGCTTAAGCCGTCCTACTCGAATTCGACCAGGAAGGCGGTGCGGCGCTGGCCATCCTCGACCCGCACCGAAGCCTTGATCAGACGGGCGGTTGAATTGGGGCCCAAGTGAACCCGTGCCCCCGATACGATCCGTACCGTGGCGCGGGCGGGAATCATGGCTGGCACCGGAGCATCCGGGGCCTGGAGGGCAGCCGCAAGAGCGAGAGCGATAAGCGCCATAAGGACCCGCGTAGGCGCGGCATTCGTCATGGTAAACAGCGTCTTTACCACTGTCCCGCGGCGGGACTCGCGCAAAGCCGTTGCGTGCGGGAGTCCGACTTGCTAGAGGCCGCGCCTTGCCAGGGACGGCGGGGGCAATTTCCCGCCGTTTTTCACGGATGCGGTCGTGGCGGAACTGGTAGACGCGCAACGTTGAGGTCGTTGTGGGCGAAAGCCCGTGGAAGTTCGAGTCTTCTCGACCGCACCATTTTTTCTAGTCTGGCCTTCTCCGATAATGGTTCGCAATAGCGGCTGAAACGATTCTCAGCGCAATGTCGTGCCAGACGACTCTGCTGGAATCCCCGCAATTTCAGGCATTTTCGTCACCCGCGTCGCTCCGAGCCGCGCGGTTGGGGCTTCGGCATTGACCGTCGCGCTTAACCCGAGCGCGGTGGCAACTCGCGCAATCCGCGCGCTCTCTGCCGCGATCCGCACCGCGTAGCGGCCATATGCGACGCGTTCGAACAGGAAGAAACCGTCATAATCGCTGCGGGTGGTCGCAATGACCTTGCCCGCGGCATCAACCAGTTCGAGTTCGAGCCCCTCGAAGCCTTCGCCGCCGTCCTTGACTACCGCGCCCTCGATATCGCCCGCGCCGACCAGCGCGATTTCGACATCGGCGGCGATCCCGGGGCGCGGGGTGACCACCTGGAGCGCCTGGCGCGGGGTAAGCGTTGGATCACCGAGAACTCGATGTATCCACCCCGACCGTAACCGGGACATAATTCGCGAGCCCAGCGACCAGCACCGTCCCTTGCGCATCGGTCGCACGTTCCGACAATCGCGATCCGGTGGTGACCAGCGCACCTTTTTCGAACGCTTCGCCGAGATCGCGGCGGCCATTGTCGTTGGTGTCACGGAACACGGTCGCGCGTACCGCACCGGCGCTGGCCAGCTGCTGGCGCGACAGCGACAGGCCGCGGCGGCTCGAATCGAGCGAAAAATTGAGGTTGAAGCCGACCGCGACCGAGCCGTCGCTCGCCGCCTCTCCCGTCAGCGCCACCGCCATCGTGTCGAACCGCCGGATGTGCGTCACCCGGGCGCGGCTCAGGCGGGTTTGCGCATCATAAGCAATCGCGCCCTCCAAATCGGCTTTTTCCGACGCCGACCAGTAAGCCGACAATTCGGCGGTCTTGAAGCGGCTGTCGGGCGAGAGCTGCCATACTCCCGATCCACGCAGCCGCACCGGACCGATGCGGCCCGATGCGATCATCGATCCCTCAATCTCGGCCGGAGGCGCGGGGCCGCCTTCGTTCCACTGGCGTCGGTAGCGAAGGTCCCCAGCCAGATTGAAGCGGTTGATATGGCTCGATAATCGTGCCGCCGCCTCGAGCTGTCGAGTGCCGTCGCCACGTTCGGAATAGCGCATGTCGCCATGAACCGGGACCAAAGTCCGGCCGATCTTGAGCGGCGCGTCGATCGCGACCCGGCCTTCGCGCACGGTCTTGCGTTCGAGCCCGCCCAGCCGAAAGTCTTTCGCCATGATCGCCTCGGCGCTAACATTGACCGATCCCAGCCGCGCCAGCATCTGCGCCCGGGCCGCCAGCCCGCCCCTGTCGTCGCGCGCCGACCGCCACTTCGACCAGCGCCGCGCCGACCGACCGGCGCACCGTGCCTTCGACATAGGTCAGCCGCTCATCGGCGAGTTGCAGCGTCTGGATCGTCACCCCGACCGAGGTTTTCTGGTCGACGCCGTGCGCCAGCGCTAGCGTCGCCTGCGCCCGCGGCAAGTTGGGATCGTCGGGCCGTCCATGAAAATTGACCAGGTCGCGCCCGGGCTGGTTTACCCCCGCCCAATACCAGGTCTTGCCGGGCGGGACGTTCTCCTGACCGACGTTGACCATCTCGCTGCGAGTGCGGACCTGTCCCTGGGGGCCATACATCACGATGTCGATGCGATTCTCGCCGTAAAGCAGTTGCACATCGTTGAACTGGTAGCGCTGATCGCCGCTGGTTTCGGCGAACCCCAGCAATTGGCCGTTGCGATAGAGTTCGGCCTCCCACCCGACCGGCAGTTCGCCTTCGAAGCGGGTCCGATCGAAACTGGTCGGCGTGAACAAGGGCTGGTTGGTGACCGCGACGCCGCGTCCATTACTGCCAGAGCCAAGCAACCGGCTGCTATGTCCCGCGACATCGCCGACTTCAAAATGGGTGGCATCGAGCGGCCCGAGCAACCCGCCGTCAGGGTCCGAACGGAAGGCACGGAACCGCACCGACTGCGGCCGCCCTCGGTCATCGGTCGACGCCTGCGCATTATAGGACAATTGCGCCACTTCGCCCGCGGCATAAACCGCGGCGCGGCGATCCACCCTCGTCCCCGTCGAGGCGCGATAGGTGGCCCCGCCGCTCACCACGAAATCGAGCGCCGGCGCGCGCCACATGCGATAGGGCAGCCGCACTTGCGGCAGCGACGACAATTGAACCGCCGCATTCTTCTTCAACTGAGCCGCCCGGCGGCGGCGCTCGGCGGCGAGCTCGACGGGCAATTTCGCTTCGGATTCAAGTACTAGTGCCGATCCATTGGTCTTTGGCACGACCTTGATCGCGAACCAGCGGCTGAGCGCGGCCGAATCGACGCACCAGCCTTCGGGAACATCACGCACGACCCCCCTGGCCAGGGCTTCGGCCTGGGAGCCATAGCGGACCTGGCCGGCGCGGCGGTCAATGTGGATCTTGTGCGCTTCCTTGAATGCCCATCCGCTGGCGCTTTTCGCCTCAAGATCAATCCTCATCGGTACGTCGAGCGCGGTGAGAAAATCGCCGAGCACGATGCAGGTGCCGTCGGGGGTTCCGTAGGCACGAACCCCGTCGCCGAGCCGCTGCTGGCGGATGTTGACTTCGAGCAGATATTGATCGTCGGGGTCTGCGGTCCAGCCGTCGGCAAGTGGCGCGGCGGCAAGCGCGCCGACGGCGCCGGCCGAAGCCAGCGCCATCAGGGCGAGCGCCTTGCGCCCCATATTTCCGATCATGCGCATGTCGCGCTTTCCCCGGTCCCCCGAGCCCCTAGCGCAAGACTGTCCGGGTTTCGGCCAGCGCGACCGGGCCGCTGTCCGTCGATTCGACAAAATCGACTGTCACCGGGCCCGTCGCCGAGACGGCGAGATCGGGATTGATCGGGATGATCATGTGGCGAGTGCCGATTTCGGTATAGATGGCCACCCCGCGCTGGATCGCGATCGGATCCTTGATCCCGGCCTTGAAGATTCGCACGTCACCGAACACCGAGCGATCGCCGGCGCGGGTCAAATCGAGCGACACCGCCGGCTTGCCATTGGCCTGGGCCAGCGCGACGTTGGCAATCCCGACCTTGGCCGCAAGATTGCCCATCCGCACCACCACCGGGATGGTGACACCGTAAATCGGGATCAGCTCGAACGACACGCCTTTGACCTGGGTCGGCGGCGCCACCGGTCGCGGCGCCGGGACCGCGCGGAACAGGAGGTGCGCGCGATATTCACCATCGGCAAGCCCGGCGGGGGCCCGCGCGGCGATGCGGATGGTCTGCGGCTGATTGGGGGCGATCGTCACCCGGCGCGGCGCGTACAGGATCATGTTCTGCGCGGTTTTCTCGCGCTCACTGGCCTGGGTCACGTCTTCCAGCGACCCGTCGGGCTTCATCCGGCGCAGTTCAACCGACACCCGATACGTCGCCACATCGTCGCCGATGTTGCTCAGCACAATTTCGGTCCCGCGCGATCCGTTGAGCACGATCCGGGTCGGCGCGACCAGCAGGTCGCCCACCCCGGCCTGCGCTCCCGGCGTGGCGAGGAAGGCGAGCGGCACGTAGAGCGCGGTCAGCAGGGGACGGGGAAACTTCATCGATCAAACTCCACTAGGTCCGTTTCGGAGGAGAATGGTCGGAAATGGTTACTTTACCGCTAACCATGGGCACATACCGACAGTGAACCGGGCATTGGCGGCGGCGCGAGCAGCAAAAAGGGCCGCCGGACTGGCCGGCGACCCCTTCTGGTCTAGCGCCCCGGTCTGTCGGGGCGTGTTACAAGCTGTTGAAAAAGCTTATTGATAGTCAACCTGGACGTTGACGGTGCCCGAATAGACGCCGTCGGTCGTGGCCGACCCAATCACGATCGTGCCGCCGATGTTGAAATCGAAGCCCGGTGCGCCCGAATTGGTCAGCGTGACGCTGTTGGCGCCGGTCGGGGTCATCGACAAGGTCGAGCCATCGGTGCTGTTGGTGAGGTTGGTGGCGGTCTTGATGATCGTCACGACCTGGCCGTTGGTGCCGCGGACGTTGTAGGTCGGAACACTGGTCGATCCCGAGCACTGCAGCTCCAACGTGCCGGAGCCGCAATCGAGCACATTGGCGCTGCTCAGCGCGACGGTGCGGTCGGCGGTGACGCCGTTGAGCACGATCGTGCCGAAGTTCAGCGAACCGGTCGAGGTCAGGCTGAGCGGACGGATGATGCGCGCGGTCGCCGACGGCGGTGCGCCGGTTACACCAACCGGGGCGGCGAGCGCCGGCGTCGTGGCCAGAACGGTAGCGGCCACCGCCGCAAATTTCACAAACTTGTTCATAGTCAAATCCCCACTGGTTCCAAATCCGAGCGGTGCCCGGAATTCCGGCCAACCGTGATGTCGTCATTAACCGCGACCGCTTACGGCTTTGCTCAGCGACATGGTTAACGGGGTGTTTGGATTCGGTCCGATCCGGAGCAGTTTTACAGATAATCCACCGTGATCGGGATATCGCCGCGATAATCCCCTTCCACCGCGCCCGAAATTTCCAGGGCACCACCGAATCGGAATTGGAGTGATCCTTGCGAATCGAGCCGCGCGACGCTCGGCAGGTCGCTGGTCAGCCCGCGGACGCGGATCGAATTGCCGGTCAGGCCGTGGAGCAGGATTGATTCGGGAAAGCCGATTCGTACCAGCCGGCCAGGTTCGCCGCGGACGATGACACTGCCGACCATCGCCCGGCCGCCGATCGCTCCGACCGACCCGCTGGTCGAACTTGATCCGTCGGGCGCAATTCGCGCCGTGCCCGCGCTTCCCGAATCGAGCAGGATGACCTGGTCGAAATCGAGCCGCGCCTGGACGTCGAGGCGGATCGGGGTGGAATCGGCCGTCTGGTCAGGCGCGGTGCTCGGGCTGACGCACAAGCGGCATTGCGCCCGCGCTTCGCCGAGCATGGCAAAGGCCCCGGCAAACAGGGCGAGTGGCAACAACAGGGCGAAACGCGAACCCGACATGGCGACCTTTCTATCGGGCCGGGATGAAAAGATGGTTAAGCCGCGCTTCACGATTTACGCCTCACCACGCCAGGCCATGATCGCGCCGAACCTCCGGACTCTTGCCGCGACCCCTGCTTCTTCCTATCGCTTGACCGCGAATGGCTAGTTCTCCCTCCAATACGGTCGGTTCCCGCTTGAAGATGATCTTCAAATATGGGCTTGCCGCGGCCGGTGTCGCACTCCTTGCGCTGATCGTCGCGGTCGGCGTGGCAATCGCGTCGCTTCCCGATTACGAGGAATTGGCGCAGCGCGACGACCTCGGTCAAATGATCCGCGTGCGCGCTGCCGACGGCAGCGTGCTGGTGACCATGGGACCGAGCTTCGGCAAATGGCTGCCCTACGACCAAATCCCGGCGACGATGCGCGCAGCGATGATCTCGGTTGAGGACAAGCGCTTCCGCTGGCACTTGGGCGTCGACCCGATCGGCATGGCGCGATCGGTCAAGGTGCGGGTCGAGACGGGTGCCTGGCGGCAGGGCGGGTCGACCATCACCCAGCAGCTGGCGCGCAACATCTTCCTCACCAACAGCCGCACCTTCGGGCGCAAGGTCAAGGAAGGCGTGCTTGCGCTCGCACTGGAGCGCAAGTTCAGCAAGGATCAGATCCTCGAACTCTATCTGAACCGCGTCTACTTCGGCGGCGGTGCCTATGGCATCGATGCCGCCAGCCGCACCTTTTACGGTCACGGGGCCGACAGCCTCAGCCTCGGCGAGGCGGCGATCATCGCCGGTCTGGTGAAAGCTCCGTCAAACTATTCGCCGACCGCCGATGTCGATGCCGCGCGCGGCCGCGCCGGGGTGGTCATCAATTCGATGATCGAAAACGGCTTCCTGTCGCCCGGGATCGAGGTCGACGCGGCGCAGATCCGGGTCCAGCCGGCGGCCAAGCAGAATAGCGCGCGTTACTTCACCGACTGGGCCCTGCCCCAGCTCGATACCTTGATCGACGAGACATCCGAGCCAATCGACGTCTTCACCACGCTCAACCCCAAGATGCAGCTCGCCGCCGACCGGGCGATCAATGCTAATGCGCCGCGCGGAGCGCAGGGGGCCTTGGTGTCGATCGATCGCGACGGGGCGGTGCGGGCGATGATCGGCGGCCGAGATTATGTCGCGTCGCTCTACAATCGGGCTACCCAGGCCGAACGCCAGCCCGGCTCGGCGTTCAAGCTGTTCGTCTATCTCGCGGCGCTCGAGGCCGGACGCAAGCCGACCGACACGGTGGTTGATGCGCCGATCACGGTCGACGGCTGGACCCCGCGCAATTCGACCCGCACCTTTGCCGGCCCGGTGTCGCTGCGCGAGGCATTCTCGCGCTCGATCAACACCATTAGCGCCAAGATCGGTGCGGAACTGGGATTCGGGACGATCGCCGACATGGCCCGGCGGTTCGGGGTCGGAACCAACATCTCGACCTATCCGTCGATGGTGCTGGGGACCAGCGACGTCCGGCTGATCGACATGACCCGCGCCTTCGCCTCGGTCGGCAACCGCGGGGTGTCGGTGATGCCCTACGCCATCACCAAAGTCGTCTCCGCCGACGGCCGTCTGCTCTATCAGCACGATCGCGGCGAGGAGCGGGTGCTGGTGGCGCCGTGGGTTGCGGCGGGCATGACCGATCTGCTCCAGTCAGCCGTGCTCAGCGGCACCGGCCGAGCGGCCAATATCGGTCGCCCGGTGGCGGGCAAGACGGGTACCACCACTTCCAACAAGGACGGCTGGTTCATCGGCTTTTCGAGCGGACTGACCACCGGCGTGTGGATGGGCCGCGACGATGCCAAGGCGGTCGCCGGCCTGCAGGGCGGCACCGCCCCGGCGCGCGCCTTCGCCGATTTCATGCGCGTCGCGGTGGCTGGGCGCCCGGTGCAGAATTTCGAGACGGACGTGCCCCTGCCCGACTGGCAGCTGGAGCCCGACGAAGAGGCTTGGGGCCTGCCCTATGAGGACGGGAATTTGACCCCGATGGTCGACGAAAACGGCAACCCGATCGGCTCGCAACCGAGCGATCCGCTGGCAACCCCCGGAGTGCCCGGGCCCGGAAGCCCAGACCAGTCCGAGCTCGACCGAATCTTCAGCAGCCCGCCGCCCCCGCGCCAGCCACAGCCGCAACGACCGCCCCGGTCAGAGCCCGCGCCCGACCCGCTTGAGCCGCGGCCCGACCAGCCGCAGAGCTGATCGCGCGGCATCGACGTCACCGTCGAACAGTGCGGCTTCGAGCGCCTTGAACTCGGGTCCATGGTTCATGTGCAGGCGGTGCGCCACCTCATGCGCCACCACCCAGCGGCGCACCTGAGGCGGGGCAAGCACCAGCCGCCAGTTGTAGCGGATCGCCCCCGACGTCGAGCAGCTGCCCCAGCGCGACGAGGCGTCGCCAATCCCGACCGAGCGGATGGTGACCCCGGCGCGTTGCGCAATCTCCGCCGTCTCGGCCGACAACAGGTCGCGGGCGCGGCGCCTTAGCCACGCCTCGATCCGCCGGCCGAAGCCCTCGCGCGGGCCGCCGCCGATCAGTTGGGCCTGCTCCATCCGGATCGTGCGCGGTCGTTCGGGGGCCCACACCAGCAGGGTGTCTTGTCCTTCAAGCGGGATGATCTCGCCCGGCGCGAAGGGATTGCTCGGGGGCAGTTTCGCTAGCTCGGAATCGACCCACGGTTTCTGCCCGACCGCCCAGTCGAGCGCGGCCTTGCGGCTCGACCGCGGCGGGCAGGTCAGCAGCAGGCGGCGATTGTCGGGATCGAGCCTCAGGCGCAGCCGCCGGGCCTGGGGGTGATGACGGATGGCGACCGGCCACGGCAGGCCGGGGTGGTCAAGGGCCGCGTCAGAGGGGGCGGTCGACAAGGTGCCACTCCAGCTCGCCGGCATCGACTTCGCTGATCGTCCAGCCGCGGGTCGACTGGCCGGCGGCGTGGACCGTCTCGCGGCTGCCGGAAATCAGATAATGCCAGTCGTGGAGCGGCTCATCCGCGGCGCGCAGGCGATAGGCACAGCTGGAGGGCAGCCACTCGAGCCCGTCGAGCTGGCCGATCGCCAGCTGGACGCAATCGCTGACCAGCGCCTTGCGCTTCTTGTAATCGGTGCATTGGCCGGTGCGCCGGTCGAGCAATTTGCACGCCACGTTGGTGGCATGGAGTTCACCGGTATCCTCATCTTCAAGCTTGTGCAGGCAGCACCGCCCGCAGCCGTCGCACAGCGCTTCCCACTCCCCGCGGTCGAGGCTTGCGAGGGGTTGTTCCCAAAAAGGTTTTCGTCCGTTCATCGCCGGTGTAGCCATGCGCGGGCATGGCGGTCGGATCAAGGCCGATGGCAAAACAGGGACGATGGGCGGATGCGTGGCATGAAGCGGATATTGATCGGGGTCGCCGGGGGGGTGCTCTTCGCGGGCGCGCTAAGCGCCCAGGGAATGTCGTCCAATGGCGAGGGTTTCCTCAAGGCGCTGCGCGAGCATGATGGCAGCAAGGCGCTCAAGCTTGCCGAGGCGGACGGATCGAGCGTGATCAACCATCGCGGGGCGGATGGATCGACCGCGCTGCATATCGTCGTCCGCACCCGCAACAGCTATTGGCTCAGCTTCCTGATCGACAAGGGCGCCGACCGCAACGCCGCCGACCGCAACGGTGATACGCCGCTGATCATCGCCGCGCGCAGCGGCTATGGCGAAGGCGTGGCGCGGCTGCTGATGGCACGGGCCCAGGTCGACCGCTCCAACCGGCTAGGCGAGACCGCGCTGATCGCCGCCGTGCAGCAGCGGCATGCGGCGATCGTCAGCACCCTGCTCAAGCTCGGCGCCAACCCCGACAAGCGCGACCACACCGGTTATTCGGCGCGCGAACATGCCGCGCGCGATACGCGATCGAAGGACATGTTGCGGTTGATTGAAACGGTCAAATCGCGGGCGGCGCAGATCGTCCCTGCGAAACCCTAGCTTCCCATGCCCAGCGTCGGGTCGATCTGCACCGACAGGCGCCGCGCCGCGCGACGCGCGAAATTGAGCCATTCGGCCTTGCGCCGTGCCGGGCTAAGCGGTCGAAAGGCAGCCTCGCGCAGCACCGCCGCGTCGTAGCGGTCGGCGACCAGCAGGCCGGCCTCGTCGGGCAGGAAATGCGCCTCGTCGAGCAGCCCGCACAGCGCCTGCGGCACCGCCCAGAAGAAGCGGTCGCAATAATCGAGATAGTCGCGCCACTTGCCGTCGCCGATGAGGTCGGCGCGGCTGACCTTGATCTCGACGATCGTCAATTGTCCCCTCGGGTCGATCGCCACCAGATCGGCGCGGCGACCGTTGGGCAGCGGCACTTCGCACATCGCGAACCAGTCGCGCCGGCAGAACAGGCGGGTCACGCCCCGCGCAACCTCGCCCGCGACGGGCGGCAGATCGGCGAAACAATCGGGAATCGGGGCCGCGCTGCTCATCACAGCCGACTAGAACGATTCAAGAACGAAAGAAAGCCTTCTAGCGGTAGAAGACGTGGTTGCCGACGCTTCCCACCCGGCTCAGTCGCCACCGCGGCGACACGCGCTTGGCGTGGAAGAACAGGGCACCCGGAACCGCCGACTTGTGCAGCTGCTGGTCGACGATCTTCGCCACCGCGACCGCATTATGCCACTGGCGGCTGGCGCGCGCCGGCTGCGGATAGGATTTGCCGCGGACGAAGCTGAACTGGCTGCGCTGAAACAATACCCCGCAATAGGTCGAGGCGAAGCGGCCCGATTTGGCCCGACTGGCGATGACATGGCCCACGGCAAGCTGCCCCGCGAGCGGCTCACTCTTCGATTCATAATAAATGCCGACCGCGAGGCATTCGAGCTCGCGGCTGCCGGGGTCGCTGCCGCGCAGCGCCGCCACCTTGGTCGCCAGATCGCCGGTCGGCTTGGGCGACGGCGTCGCCACGATCGACTGCTCGCTGTCGTCGGTCGCGGGCTCCTCGCTGTCCGCCGCCGGTGCCAGCGGGTCGGCCGGCGCGGAAAGATTGGGAAGCTGCAGGCTGGCCGGAATCGGCTGCTGCACGGTTTCGGTCGGGATCACGGTGGAGCTGCCGAAAATGAGCGGCTCCGGAGTCTCGAACGCCTGGGCAGGGGCGACCGTCAAGGCGGTCAAGCCAGCGAGGACCAGGGCGGTGGAACGAAGAGTAATCGTCATTTGATCTTTGACATGTGCGGCGTACGACTTGCGGTGCCTGGGCCCTTCGATGAGCCTCGCTTGCGCCGAAAATGGTGCCCCGTCTGCGTGGCGGCTGCCGGCCGGTTTGCCGGACAAAACTGCCCTACGCGCTTCTGTTGCCCCCGCTTTCGGCGCAGAAGATTACCCAATCAAGGCAAAGCGATCGTTTCAGCGATGAATCGTTCCGCATCCGCGATGTCCAGTTCGATTAACCAACAATCCGGGTCGAACCGAGTGGATTTCTGCCAGTGATTCAAGGAACTTTTTCGGCGCTGCCTCATCGGGCTCGGCCGTAATCGTCCAGCGATAGTCGAAATCCGCTCCCATCCTGCGCTCGATCAGCGCCTTGGGCGCACCGCGCTCGGCAACCAGCAGGATCAGCGCCCCGATCCGGATCACCGCGCTTGAGCATCGTTGCAAAGCCGCCCGCGCTCTCGACCTGGCGCATCAGCGCGGTCGCCTCGAGCCGGGCAGGAAGGCGCTCATCAACGCGCGCGGTAACCGTCGAGCCCGGACAAGGCGATGTGCGAGCGCAGGAAGGTGCCGGTGCCGCGGGCGCACTCCTCGCCTTCAGGATCGACAATTCGCGCCTCGGCGACGAATACCCGGCGTCTGCCGCTGATCCATTTGCCCTCGGCCACCATCGGCCCTTCGCGCATCGGACGAGTGAAATGCAGGTTGAAGGCGGTGGTCAGCAGGAAGCGGTCCGTCACCAGTCCGTTGGCAGCATAGAAAGCCGCATCGTCGAGCATCTTGAAATAGAGCGTGCCATGCGCCGCGCCGGCGGCGTGGAATGCCGCGTTCGAGACATTGAAGGCGATTCGCGACTGGCCCGCCTCGGCCAGCGTGATGCGAGATTCGAACAGTCGGTTGATCGGCGCCGAATCGTACAGCGACTCAAGCCCGCGCAGATGCGCGCCGGCGCCCCCGGACGACGGTTCAGGCGGCATCGCGCTCGTCGGCGGCCATCAGCACAGCGGCCAGCGCATCGCGGCTGCGGGCGCCGCGCATCTTTTCCAGCGTCGCGCCGTTGCGCACTGTCCGGCTGACTGCGGCCAACGCCTTCAAATGTGCCGCGCCCGCATCGGGCGGGGACAGGAGGAGGAAGGCCACGTCGACCGGCAGCCCGTCGATCGCCTTGTAATCGATCGGCTCGGCCAGCCGCACCAGCATGGCGTAGATATTCGTCAGCCCCTCGACCTTGCCATGCGGGATCGCGACGCCATTGCCGAAGCCGGTCGAACCCAGCCGTTCGCGCTCGATGATCGAATCGACGATCTGCGCCGGATCGAACCCCAGCCGCGCGCCGGCGGTCTGGCCGAGCTGATGAAGCAATTGACGCTTGTTGCCCGCGCCAAGCCCGACGCGAATCGATTCGAAATCTAGGAATTCACTGAGCCGCATTGGACAGCTTTCACTCAAGAACAGGCGGGGTCAGCCCCGCTTAGAAGCAGATGAAGCGAATGTCATTCCGCTTGCGGTTCGACCCAGCCGATCGTGCCATCGTCCCGTCGATAGACCATGTTGAAGGCCCCGCTGGCGACGTTCTTGAACATCAGCGCATTGGTATTGCGAAGGTCGAGCATCATCACCGCGTCGGACACCGTGGCGCTCGGGAATATCGACCCGCGTTTCGGCGATCACCGGCGGGCTCATCGGCGGTTCTTCGCTCTGCGGCGGAGCGGCGAAAATGGTGTAGCCGGCATTCTCGACCAGATCGGCTCCGCCGATGGCCGGCTCGGCGCCGTTGCCCTTGCGATTGCGCAGGCGGCTGACATAGCGGCTCAGTTGGCGCTCAATCTTGTCGGCCGCGCCTTCAAAGGCGACGTGCGCGTCGTGCGCCCGGCCCGATGCCTTGAGCACGACGCCTTGGGTGACCGGGGCGACAATGTCACAGGTAAAATCGTCATGGGGCCCGCGCCCGAAGGTCACGCTGGCGGCGGCCGCTCGGTCGAAATAGCGACTGGTAATCGCCTCGACCCGATCACTGACATGCGCCTGAAGCGCCTCCCCGGTATCGACCTGGTGGCCTGCAACCCGAACGTTCACGAACATTCCTTTCAATCAAACGCTGGCGGGCACATCGCCTGGAGCCGGAGCAAGAAAGCGCTCCCACAAAGGATTCACCAGCGCTGCCATAAAGCGCCGGTGGCGTTCCCGTTCCCAATCGGACGGGAAATGGGGCCGCGGTGCCCGAAACGGGCGCTCGGACGCGGCGGTATGCGGTGGCGCGCCGGCCGCGGTCGAATCTGTCGACGAGGGTCAGCCCGATCTGGCGGCCACCGGTCAGCTCGACATAAACCTGCGCCAGCAATTGCGCGTCGAGCAGCGCGCCATGCTTGACTCGGTGAGATGCGATCGACCCCGAAGCGGGTGCACAAGGCGTCGAGGCTGTGCTTGGCACCCGGGTGGCGCGACCGGGCCAGCACCAGCGTGCAGATCATCCGGCTGAGACACACCGGGTCGCGGCTGCAGCGCTGTAATTCATTGTTGAGAAAGCCGAAATCGAACGTCGCATTATGCGCGATCAGCGGCGCATCGCCGATGAATTCGAGCAGCTGCTCGACCGTGTCGGTGAACCGCGGCTTGTCCGACAGGAAAGTTTCGCCGAGCCCGTGCACCGCCTCGGCCTCGCTCGGCATCGGTCGTTCGGGATTGAAATAGGCATGGAAAGTGCGTCCGGTTTCGACCCGGTTGATCATCTCGACGCACCCGATCTCGACCATTCGGTCGCCGCCCGCCGGGCTCAGGCCCGTGGTCTCGGTGTCGAAAATGATTTCACGCATGGCTTATTATCGCTCGCCCTTGATCCCGAGGCAAGCGAGGATCGCATCGACCTGGGCGCGGGTGGCATCGAGGCTGCCGCCGGTATCGATGACGAAGTCGGCGCGCTCCCGCTTGGTTTCGTCGGGCATCTGGCGAGCGAGGATCTGGTCATATTTGGCAGGGGTCATCCCGGGCCGTTCAAGCACCCGCCGACGCTGGACGTCGGGCGGCGCAGAGACGACGATCACCTTATCGAACACACCTTCGCCATGAGTTTCGAACAGCAAAGGAATGTCGAATAGCAGTGCGGGGGCGTCGCGATGATCGGCGATGAACTCTTCGCGCCTTTCCATCACTGCGGGGTGGACGATCAACTCGAGCGCCGCGAGGCTGTCGCGGTCGTCCAGCACGCGCGCGCTGAGCAGGTCGCGATCGACCGCCCCGCCGCGGGTGGTGCCCGGAAAACGCGTCTCGATCGCGTCGATCAACTTGCCGCCGTAGGCCTGCATGGCACGGACCTCGGCATCAGCGTCGAACAAGGGGATCCCGGCCTCGGCGAACATCGCCGCAACGGTCGACTTGCCCATTCCGATCGACCCGGTGATGGCCAGCTTGATCATCTGCGTAACATCGCGAACACGGCATCGCGATCCCGCGGGGGCTTGGCACCAAACAACAGTTCGAAACTGTCGGCGGCCTGTTCGACCAGGACCGACAGGCCATCGATCACCGTCAGGCCGCGCGCCGCGGCGGCAATCATCAGCGACGTCGGCAGCGGCGCGCTCACCAGGTCGAGCACCCAGCCGTCGGCCGGCATGCCGTCGATGTCGATCCTGGTCGGCGCTACCCCGCTCATGCCGAGCGGTGTCGCATTGATCAGTCCCTTGCTGTCAACCGGCGTGTCGAACCGGCGCGGCTGTCGGCCAGTGCGAAATTCAACCGCCAGCTTGACCGCCTCGGCCATGTCGCGCGCTTGAAGGAACACCGGCCCCGCCTCGAGCGAGCGCAAGGCCAGCAGCACCGCTCGAGCCGCGCCGCCATTGCCGAGCAGAACGATCGGCGTCTCCTCGCCGGCGGTGACCAGCGGCGCGAGCAATGTGCGCACTGCGGCAACATCGGTGTTGGCGGCAATCAATTGTCCGTCGCGGCGAATCAGTAAATTGGCTGCGCCCGCAGCTGTGGCGCGATCGGTTGGATCGTCGGCCAGCAGCAGCGCATCGAGCTTGAGCGGCATGGTGACATTGCATCCGCGCCACGCCGGATCGGCGCGGCGACGGACGAGATAGTCGGCAAGGCCTGCACGGGTCACGCGCTCGGCGCGATAATCACCCTCCATCCCGAGCGTCTTGAGCCAGAACCGATGAATTTCTGGTGATCTGGACTGCGCAACCGGGTCGCCGATCACTTCGGCGTAGGGCGGGGATGACGTCATGACGGCATCATTCCGCGCTCCCGAAGCGCCCCAAGCAGCGGGACCAACGGCATCCCCAAAATCGTAAAGTGGTCGCCTTCGACCGCCTCGAACAAGGTCACCCCGCGCCCCTCCATCCGGAACACCCCGACGCAGCCCCCCACCGCCGGCCATTCGGCGCCAAGATAGGTGTGGATGAAATCGTCGGAGAGGGGACGCACGTGCAGCATTGCCTCCCCGGCATAACACCAGTCGATTTGTCCGCCCCGCGCCAGGGCCACCGCACTGGTCAGTCGCATCAGGCGGCCCGAGAAGAAGCGCAAATGGTCTGCGGCCTCGTCGCGGCTGGCCGGTTTGTCGAACCGCCGGCCATCCACGCTGACCACCGAGTTGCCCCCGATTATCCAGCCTTTCGAGTGCCGAGCGCCGGTTTCGAGCGCCTTGGCCTCGGCCAGCGCAGCGGCGAGCGCGGGGTCGTCACCGCCGTGCCGGGCCTTCATTGCTGATTCGTCGACCCGCGCCGGATCAACCGCATAATCAACCCCGGCCGCGTCGAGCATCGCGGCGCGGATTGTGCTGGCGGAGGCAAGGACCAACTTCATCGCGGCTGTGCAACCCTGTGGATAACAGTGTGACTCGCCTAACGGTTAGCATGGGGATGGTCCAACCTCCGACTGCCATCCCAAACCGCCCTGCGATCGTCCACAATCGATCCACAGCCGGCTCGTGAAAGCAACCCTTCTGTGAATCACGGGCATAGCGCATCGCGACTCGCCGGAATCGCGCGAGTCGCTGAGCCGGGGCGACTGTTGGCAAATGCTGGAGTGGCGCTTAAGCCCCGCTGCCAAGCGACCTACTATCACTCCAATCTTAGATTCTAATTTACATATATAAGGAGAAAGAGGGTGGCGCCCTCGCTCGAACCCATGCCCGATCCGACCGACAAGCCGTTGCTCGCCGTGCTCCGCGGAGAGCGGCGTGATCCGCCACCGATGTGGCTGATGCGCCAGGCCGGCCGCTATCTGCCTGAATATCGTGCCCTGCGCGCCGAAAAGGGCGGCTTCTTGGATCTGGTCTACGATCCCGCTGCCGCGGCCGAGGTCACGCTCCAGCCGCTGCGTCGCTTCGCCTTCGACGGCGCCATCCTGTTCTCGGACATTTTGATCGTTCCGCACGCGATCGGCCAGGATTTGTGGTTCGAAACGGGCGAGGGGCCGCGCCTGGCGCCGAAAATGGCCGACGCGCGGCTGCGTGACCTGAAACCGCGGATGGAGCGCCTAGCGCCCATTTACGAGACGGTACGGCGGGTGAAGGCGCAATTGTCGCCCCAGACGACTTTCCTCGGCTTTGCCGGCAGCCCGTGGACTGTCGCGACGTACATGATCGCCGGGCAAGGCAGCCGCGAACAAGCCGAGGCGCGGCAGCTGGCTTATGACGATCCTGGCAAGATGAGTGCGATTCTGGATATTATCGCGACAATCACGGTCGACTATCTCTCGGGCCAGATCGAGGCCGGTGTGGAAGCGGTTCAATTGTTCGACAGCTGGTCAGGCAGTTTAGCCCCGGCGCAGTTCGAACGCTTCGTTATCGCCCGCAATGCGTGGATCGTCGATCAGCTAAAGCGCCGCCACCCCGACGTGCCAATCATCGGCTTCCCCAAGGGCGCCGGCGGCAAATTGGGCGCCTACGCCCGCGAAACCGGGGTCGATGCGATTGGGCTCGACGAGACGGTCGATCCGGCCTGGGCCAATCGCGAGCTGCCCCAGAGCATGCCGGTCCAGGGCAACCTCGACCCGCTGGCGCTGATGGCCGGCGGCGAGGCGCTGCGCGAGGCGGCCTTGCGCGTGCTTGACGCACTGGCCACGCGCCCGCACATCTTCAACCTCGGCCACGGCATCGGCCAGCACACCCCGATCGCCCATGTCGAGCAACTGGTCGCGCTGGTGAAAGGACACGCCAAATGAGCGAATTCGCCGGCTTCCTCGGGGCCGCCTATCTGTGGGTGAAGGCGGCGCACATCACCTTCGTCATCTTCTGGATGGCGGGGCTGTTCCTGCTCCCGCGCTTCTATGTCTACCACCACGCCACCACGCCTGGATCGGCCGAAGATCGCGCCTGGATCGAGCGCGAGGACCGGACGCGGACCATCATCCTGATGCCCGCGATGCTCATAGTCTGGGCGCTGGGGCTGATGCTGGCGGTTCACCTCGACGTGTTTCGCCAGCCATGGTTTATCGCCAAACTGGTGCTGGTTGTAGCGCTGACCGGATATCAGGGCTGGATCTCCGCCTATGGCAAGAAGCTCGCCACGGGCATGCGTCCGCTCGAGAACCGCACCCTTCGGATCATGAACGAAATCCCGGGCGTCGCCGCGGCGCTGATCGTCGTGCTGGTGATCGTTCGTCCCTTCTAGGCGATGCCCGCGCCGATCATCGCTGGCGCCATGCTGATCCTGTGGCTCGCCTGCCTTTATCTGCTCGGGCTCGGCCTTTTGCTCCTATTTGCCCGGCCGCGCGCCCATCGTTTCCTTGCCGGCTTCGCCCAGACGCCACGCGCCAATCTCGCCGAGTTGGTGCTGCGGATGCTGGTCGGACTGGCGTTCGTCATCGCGGCGCCAGGGCTCGATCATCCGCTCGCGGCCCAGGTGTTCGGTACGTTCCTGGCCGGCACCGCAATGCTGCTGCTTCTCTTCCCCGGCGTTCATCGTCGCTTCGCCGCATCGGCGGTGGTCTCGGTCGCGCCGTTCCTGCCCTTGCTCGGGATCGCTTCGATGGCCATGGCGGCTGCGCTGGCGCTGTACCTCGCCTGATCGCCAAACCGGTCGCTCATGAAGACGAACCGCTTCTCTCCCCATATTGACTAAACCAAGGGCCAGACCTAGTGCCGCTTCCTACGGCGCGCCGGCCCAATTCTCCTTTATCGCTGGTGCGGCCTGTTCCATTGCGGCGTCCTGCCGCCTGCGTACACGCTTCCCTGCGTCCAAACACGAAAAGCCCAAGACAGATGCATCTCAAGGATCTCAAGAAAAACACCCCCGCCGAACTCGTCGCCATGGCCGAGGAGATGGGCATCGAGGGTGCATCCACGCTGCGCAAGCAGGACCTGATGTTCGGCATCCTCAAGGTCCGCGCCGAGAGCGGCGCCGAGATCATGGGCATGGGCACGATCGAGGTGTTGAACGACGGCTTCGGATTTCTCCGCAGTCCTGAGGCCAACTATCTAGCCGGCCCCGACGACATTTATGTCGCGCCCAATCTGGTCCGCAAGTTCGGGCTTCGCACCGGCGACACCTGCGAGGGCGAAATCCGCGGCCCCAAGGATGGCGAGCGCTATTTCGCGCTTACCCGCATCACCCAGATCAATTTCGACGAGCCCGACGCGGTCCGTCACCGGGTCAATTTTGACAATCTCACCCCGCTTTATCCCGACAGCAAGCTGACCTTGGACAGCGCCGACCCGACCCAGAAGGACAAGTCGGCCCGGGTGATCGATATCGTCAGCCCGCAGGGCAAGGGCCAGCGCGCCTTGATCGTCGCCCCGCCGCGCACCGGCAAGACCGTGCTGCTGCAGAATATCGCCCGGGCGATTACCGACAATCATCCCGAAGTGTTCCTGATCGTCCTCTTGATCGACGAGCGCCCGGAAGAAGTCACCGACATGCAGCGCAGCGTGAAGGGCGAGGTCATTTCCTCGACCTTCGACGAGCCAGCGCAGCGCCACGTCCAGGTCGCCGAAATGGTGATCGAGAAGGCCAAGCGCCTGGTCGAGCACAAGAAGGATGTCGTCATCCTGCTCGACTCGATCACCCGCCTTGGCCGCGCCTACAACACCGTTGTCCCGAGCTCGGGCAAGGTGCTGACCGGCGGCGTTGACGCCAATGCGCTGCAGCGGCCCAAGCGCTTCTTTGGAGCCGCGCGCAACATCGAGGAAGGCGGCTCGCTGTCGATCATTGCCACCGCCCTGATCGATACCGGTTCCAAGATGGACGAGGTCATTTTCGAAGAGTTCAAGGGCACCGGCAACAGCGAGATCGTGCTCGACCGCAAGGTTAGCGACAAGCGCATCTTCCCGTCGCTCGATGTCGGCAAGTCCGGCACCCGCAAGGAAGAATTGCTGGTCGATCCCGCGGTCCTGTCCAAGATGTGGGTGCTGCGCCGTATCCTGATGCAGATGGGCACGGTCGACGCGATGCAGTTTCTGCTCGACAAGATGAAAGACGCCAAGTCGAACGAGGATTTCTTCGCCAGTATGAATCAGTAGCTTAGCTGGGCCGGCAAATCCGGCGCGCTTCATGCGCATCGGTTTGCGGCGTCGGCGGGAAACAACTGACCGGCCAAGCATTGGGCGGGAATGACGATTAACAACAGGGCCTGCCGATGATCATCGACCTCCTTCTCGCCGCCGTCCACGCCGCTCCTGCCGGTGGGCTCGGCGGCCCGGCCGACATGTGGGCCGCGATCGTCAACGATTTCTCGAACATCACCGAACCGGCGGCCTTGGCCGCCTTTCTTCAGGTGATCATGATCGATCTGGTGCTGGCCGGCGACAATGCCATCGTGGTCGGCGCGCTCGCCGCGGGCCTGCCGCCCGAGCAGCGCAAGAAGGTCATCCTGATCGGTGTCCTCGCCGCGCTCGTCCTGCGCGTCTTCTTCGCCCTCATCGTTACCCAGTTGCTCCAGGTGGTGGGCCTGATCCTCGCCGGCGGCATCCTTTTGCTGTGGGTGGCGTGGAAGATGTGGCGCGAACTCAAGCATGCCGGCGAAAGCGCCGGATCGCCCGAGATCGAGGGCGATGAGCATAGCGGCATCCGTTCAGCCAAGAGCTTTGCTGGGGCGGCATGGGCGGTCGCGGTGGCCGACGTCAGCATGAGCCTCGACAACGTCCTCGCGGTCGCCGGCGCGGCCCGTGACCATCCTGGGATCATGATCGTCGGGCTGATCGTCGCGGTCGCCCTGATGGGCCTCGCCGCCAACGTTATCGCCAAATATATCGAGCGCTATCGCTGGATCGCCTACGTCGGGCTGCTGGTTATCCTCTATGTCGCCGGCAAGATGATGTGGGACGGCTGGAAAGACGTCGCCCCGGCGCTAGGCTTCGCCTAGGGCTGGCGGCGGGGCTGGGGAACCGGCCTCCCGCTGGTGTCGAGCGTAGTCGAGACACGTCTGGCGATTGCGGCTAATCAACTCAGATGGCCGACACCATCTTTGCACTCTCGAGCGGACAGCCGCCCGCCGCGGTGGCGATTATTCGCACAAGCGGGCCGAACGCCGTCGCTGCGGCCGGGGCGTTGGCGGGCAATCTCCCGCCGCCGCGCCATGCCGGGCTGCGCGCCATACGCGATCCCGCGAGCGGCAGCTTGCTCGACCAGGTCCTGCTTCTGCACTTTGCTGCGCCTGCTTCGGCGACCGGCGAGGATATTGTGGAATATCAATGTCATGGCGGCAGGGCGGTGGTGCGCTCGATCCTCGACGCGCTGGCGGCCCAACCGGGCATGCGCGCTGCCGAGCCCGGGGAATTCACGCGTCGGGCGTTCGCTAATGGTCGCATCGACCTGACCGAAGCCGAGGGGCTCGCCGACCTGCTTGAGGCCGAGACCGAACGACAGCGCCGCGCCGCCTTAGTCCGCGCGGAGGGCGGGGTGCGGCGGCTCGTCGAAGGCTGGCGGGAGCGGATCGTGTTGCTGTCGGCGCGTGCCGAGGCGGCCATCGATTATGTCGATGACGAGGAGGAGACGGGGGCTGACGTCGGCGCAATCGCAGCAGGAAGCCCGGACGCTTGCCATCGAACTCGATCAATGGCTCGATCGCCCCCGCGCGGAGCCGCTCAAGGCAGGTATCAGGGTCGTGGTCGCGGGGCCGCCCAATGCCGGAAAGTCTAGCTTGGTCAATGCCTTGAGCCAGAGCGAGCGGGCAATCGTAACCGACGTCGCGGGGACGACTCGTGACGTCATCGAAGTCCCGCTGGCCCTCGCCGGACTGCCTTTCGTCCTGGTCGACACGGCGGGTCTGCGTGACGGGCGCGACGTGGTCGAGCGGATCGGGATCGAGCGCGCCGGGGCCGAGGTTGCGCGCGCGGATATTCTGCTGTGGCTCGGCGACCCGACCGACGCGCCGGTTCATCCCCGTTGCATCCAGCTTCACCCCCGGTCTGACTTGCCCGGGCGCGATGCGGCGCGGAACGACGTGTTGCCCGTTTCCTCAACGACCGGAGCCGGGATCGGTCAACTGGTCCGCCTCCTGGTGGATCATTCGGAAGCAATCCTCCCGGGTGACGATGAGGTGGCATTGAATCAGCGACAGGCCACTGAAATCGCGGTTGCTTCTGCTGCATTGCAACAATCGGGTCAAAGTGATCTGGTAATCCTCGCCGATGCATTGAGGCGCGCGCGCGAGGCGATCGATCGAGTCGCTGGTCGGGCAGGAATCGATGACATGCTCGACGCCTTATTTGGACGATTCTGCCTCGGAAAGTGATGTTTCACGTGAAACATCTGCAAAACCCCTGACACCTGCGCTAAAGGGTCGCAATGTTTGACGTATTGGTTATCGGCGGCGGGCACGCTGGTGCGGAAGCTGCTTCGGCGGCGGCGCGGCGTGGTGCGCGCGTGGGGCTAATCAGCTTCCGTGCCGAGGACGTGGGCCAGATGAGCTGCAATCCGTCCATCGGTGGGGTTGGCAAGGGCCATCTGGTGCGCGAACTGGACGTGTTCGACGGCCTGATGGCTTGCGCCGCCGATCGTGCGGCAATTCACCGCCGGATGCTCAACCGCAGCAAGGGAAGCGCTGTCCAGGGGCCGCGCATCCAGGCCGACCGCACGCTCTATCGCCGAGCGGTGCACGACGCTCTACTTGCGTCGGGGGTCGAACTCATTATCGGCGACGCGATCGCACTGGTCATCACGAACGGTGCCGTTGCCGGCGTGCGCCTGGGCAATGGGACCCGGATTGTCAGCCGGGCCGTGGTGATCGCGACCGGCACCTTCCTTGATGCGATTTTATTCTGTGGAATGGAACGGATCGCGGGCGGTCGGCGCGACGAGCAGGCGGCGGTGCCACTGGCCGGGCAATTGCGCGAGCTTGGCGTGGCACAGGGTCGGCTTAAGACGGGGACACCGCCACGGCTCGACGGTCGAACCATTGACTGGTCACGCCTGGCGCCGCAGCCGAGCGACCGTGATGCGTGGTCAATGTCGGCACTTCCGCCTGCCGAGCGACCCCCCGAGCTGGCTTGCGCCATCGCCCGAACCAATGACGCGACGCACGACATCATCGCCGCCAACCTCGACCGCTCACCCCTGTTCGCCGGCGCAATCGAGGGGCGGGGGCCGCGGTATTGCCCGTCGATCGAGGACAAGATCAAGCGCTTCGGGGAACGCGACGGACACCAGATTTTTCTGGAGCCGGAAGGCCTCGGGACCAATCTCGTCTACCCAAACGGGATCAGCACCTCGCTACCGGCCGACGTCCAGCAGGCGTTCGTCAACAGTATCGCCGGGTTGGAGCGGTGCCGCATCGTTCGGCCGGGCTACGCCGTCGAATATGAATATGCCGACGCCCGAAAGCTGCGCTCGACTCTCGAGCACGGCGCGCTGGCCGGTCTGTTCCTGGCCGGGCAAATCAATGGCACCACCGGTTATGAGGAGGCGGCAGCGCAAGGGCTTGTCGCTGGGCTCAATGCCGCAGCGGTCGCGTGCGACCGCGATCCGGTCCGCTTCGATCGGCGCACGTCCTACCTCGGGGTGATGATTGACGATCTGACCCTCCAGGGCGTCACGGAGCCTTATCGGATGATGACCGCGCGCGCCGAGCATCGGCTGGCCTTGCGGGCCGACAATGCCACCACCCGGCTCGGCCAGTTTGCGCTCGATAGCGATGCTCTCCGTCCTGAACGCCGCGCGCAGATCGATGCCCACTTCAAGTCACGCTCGACCCGGGCCTTCGACGAGACCGAGGAGGGCAGGGCCGATTTGCTCTATGCGCCCTATATTGCGCGGCAGGAACGCGAGTGGGCCGCGGTCCAGCGCGATTCCGCAGTCGTCATCCCCGACCATCTCGACTTCCGTTCCGTCCCGGGCCTGTCGAACGAGGCAGTTGAGCGCCTGCAACTGGCACGTCCGGAAACCATCGACCAGGCGTCGCGTATCCATGGCATCACCCCCGCAGCGCTGGCCGCGCTTCACGTTGCCGCCAGCCGGCGCGCGGCATGAGCGATGTTCCACGTGAAACATCCGCGCAATTGCGACGCTATGCTGCACTCTTGGTCGATGAGAACCAGCGGCAGAATCTGGTAGCAAAATCAACGCTCGATGACCTCTGGCGCCGTCATATCGACGACGCCGCGCAGCTGGTGTCATATGATGCTCCCAGTGCGACCTGGCTCGACATCGGGTCGGGTGCCGGCCTTCCAGGAATTGTAGTCGCGATCCTTACCGGCAATCCGATGGTCCTCGTCGAACCCCGCCGACTTCGCGCCGAATTCCTCCAGCGAGTCGTAGATGAGCTGGGCCTCGATGCCGCCGTCGTTCAGTCGAAGGTTGAAGGAATCAAACGGTCGCCAGTCGACATCATCACCGCCCGCGCCGTGGCCTCGATCGACCGCTTGTTCGGCATGGCGGCGCATCTGTCGCACAACGGGACGCGATGGGTGCTTCCCAAGGGACGAACCGCCAATTCGGAACTGGATGAAGCGCGAAAGACATGGCAGGGTGACTTCAGGCTCGAACCAAGCCGCACTGATCCCGACGCGCAGATCCTGATCGCGTCGCGGGTCCGGCGGATTCACCGGGCCAGGGGAGTGGCATGATCCGAATCGTCGTCGCCAATCAGAAGGGCGGGGTAGGCAAGACCACCACCGCGATCAACCTCGCCACCGCGCTCGCCGCGATTGGCTGGAAGGTGCTGCTGGTCGACCTTGACCCACAGGGAAATGCGTCAACCGGTCTAGGCGTTGGGCATGATGCCCGCTCCACGTCGAGCTACGAGGTTCTGATCGGCCGCTCTTCGGTGCTCCAAGCGGCGGTCGCCACGCGGGTCCCGCGGCTCGATCTGATCCCGGCCACGGTCGACCTGTCGGGCGCAGAGATCGAACTGGTCGATATGGAACAACGCACCCATCGCCTGGCCAATGCGCTCGACGAGGTGCCGGCGGGTCGCTGGGACGTGGTGTTGATCGATTGCCCGCCCTCGCTCGGGCTTCTGACGCTTAATGCGATGGTTGCCGCGCAGCAGTTGCTCGTGCCGCTGCAGTGCGAATTTTTCGCGCTCGAGGGCCTGTCGCAACTGCTCCAGACGGTGGAACGCGTTCGCCAGTCGTTCAATCCCTCGCTCGCGATCCTCGGCGTAACACTGACTATGTTCGACCGCCGCAACAATTTGTCGCAGCAGGTTGCAGAGGATGTTCGCGCCTGTCTTGGCGTTGCAGTGTTCGAGACGGTCATCCCGCGTAATGTGCGGCTCTCGGAGGCCCCGAGCCATGGACTTCCCGCATTAATTTACGATCTGAAATGCCCGGGCTCGGAAGCCTATATAAGGCTGGCGCGGGAGGTGATGGCGCGACTATCGCGCCTCCGGGCGGAGGCCGAAGCGGCATGAGCGATCAGAAGAAGCATGGCCTTGGCCGTGGGCTTAGCGCCTTGCTGGGCGACGCACCGCGACCGGCCGCTGCTGGCGAGGACGCCCGCTCGACCGGCGTGCAATCGATCGCCACCGCGCGCATCCGCGCCAATCCCGGGCAGCCGCGTAAGCGGTTCGACGATGAAAGCCTCGACGAGCTGGCGCAGTCGATTGCGCAGCACGGGGTGATTCAGCCCATACTCGTCCGCCGCGCTGGCAACGGATTTGAAATCATCGCTGGCGAACGTCGCTGGCGCGCGGCGCAGCGGGCTCAGGTCCACTCGATTCCGGCGCTGGTCCGCGACGATCTCGATTCTGCGGTCGCCGAGATCGCGCTAATTGAAAACATCCAGCGCCAGGATCTCAACCCGATCGAGGAGGCAGAAGGCTATCAGGCGCTGATTGCGAATCATGGTCATGGACAGGATGCGGTAGCCAAACTCGTCGGCAAGTCCCGCAGCCATGTGACGAACTTATTGAGATTGCTCAATTTACCCGAAGTAGTCCGCGAGATGCTATTGCGAGGCGATCTCAGCATGGGGCATGCGCGCGCCATCACGAGCCATGACGAACCCGAGCGGCTGGCGCGCGAAATCGTCGAGGGCGGGCTAAGCGTTCGTCAGGCCGAGCAGCTTGCCAGGAAGATCCAGCCCGGTGCCGGGCGAAACAATCGCCAAGGCGTCGAGCGTCAGGCGCGTCAGGTCGATGCTGACCTTGCGGTGCTGGAACGACAGCTGGGAGACATGCTCGGCCTGCGTGTCAAAGTCAGCCATGCCGGCGCCGGCGGGACGGTAAGCCTAGCTTACTCCAGCCTCGATCAGCTCGATATGATCTGCCAGCGGCTCTCGGGCGAACCGATCTAGCCCGGCCCTAGTGTCGCCGCGCCGCCGTGCGGGCGATCTTGACCAATTCTTCGCCAAGCGCCGCGACCGGCGGCTCGTTGCTCAGCATTGCTGCCCTCTCAAGGGTCGCGCTGCGTTCCATCGCCTGCGCAATCCGGTCCGCATTCCAGTTGGTCAGGAGCCGTTGCATCAACGGTTTATCCTTCCAGAACAATGACTTCCCCATTGACGTCAAGACGCCATCCACCCACTCGCCTCGTTCGACCTTGGCGCGGAGCGGGGCGATCTGCATCAATCGCCGTTGCAGCGCTCGGATCGCCGGAATCGCTTCCCCCGGGGCGATTGCCGACCGGTCCATCTCTTCGAGCATCCCGCGCCCGTCGCCCGACAGCGCGAGATCGCCAAGTCGCACCAGATTGCCCTCCGATGCATCCGCGCCGAGCAGGTCGACAATCTCATGCGTCAGGTCGCGCAACCGGTCGGGCGCGGCATCGAGAAAGAGTGCGAACTTGGCCACTTCCTGCGCGACGATCGCGTGGTTGTTGCCGCAGTCCGCCGCTAGCCGCGCGGCGACGTCGCCGTCGATCCTCAACCCCTCGGCGCGACCGGCCCCGATGACCATCTGGTCAGCGTCGCGGCCTTCTGGAATGTAGGATTGCACAGCCGCGGCCATCCCGTGCGACTTGCTCAGTTTGACCAGCCCCGAAGTCTTGCGCAGCGCCCCGGCGATGGCGATCACGGGACTTTCGACGCCCGGCGCGTCGAGCACACCGGCAACTCCGTCGGCGATTTCATCTCCCGCCGGCTCGATCCAGATCGCACGCGGCCCTCCGAACAACGCCATCGCGCCGGCCTCGTCCGCCAGTGCCGCGGGATCGGCCTTGATTGCTCCCGCGGCCACGGCAAATTTCTCCGCGCCGAGGCTTGCCAACAGGCGCGTCGCCAGATGGCGCGATCCGGCCTCGTCGGGGCCATAGAAAAGGTAGAATCGGGTCGCCGGGTCGGGCCGGTCGATCGCTCGGCCGATTGCACTTTTGACGAGCTTCACGGACTTGCCGGGGTCCGGGCGACGAACAAGGCGAGGCGGCCCACCATTTGGTCGGCGACAACCTCCGACAGGCGCTCGAGCGCGGTCTGTTCGGCGGCGATGGTGGCATATTGCGATGACACCACGTCGATTCCGGCGTCGGATCCGGCGGTCGCGTCGAGCACCACGGCACCGGTCGCCAGTTCGACCAAGCGATAGCGCGCGCGCAAAGTCCGCCGCTCGCGGGTGGTGGCGCGGTCACCGCGAATGCCGAAGCCGGTGATGTTGTCGTCCAGTTCGACTTCCAAACGATAGGCGGCGCTGCTGCCCGAAATCGCCACCCAGCTTGGCAATCAGCGCATTGCGCACCATCCAGCCGCCCTTGCCGGGGATGTCCTGAACTTGGATCGAGCGCAGCGAGGTTGCCACCGCACCGGTTTCCCCGCCGGAATACATCGGCCGCATCCCGCAGGCGCTGAGCGCGGCGAGGGCGAAGGCGAAGGCAAGGGCGCGGATCATGCGACGATATTGACCAGCCGGTCGGGAACTACAATCACCTTGCGAGGGGCCTGCCCGGCCAACAGCGTCTGTACCTTGGGCGATTCCAGTGCCAGCGCCTCGGCCTGGTCCCTGGGCAGGCCTCGCGCGACCGTAATAGTGTCGCGCAACTTGCCATTGACCTGGATCGCCAGGGTCACCGTCTCGTCGACCAGCAAAGCGGGGTCGTGCGCCGGCCAGACGGCGTCGGCAATCATCCCGCTCTCGCCGCGCGCCGCCCAGGCTTCCTCCGCCAGATGCGGCGCGCCCGGGGCGACCAGCAAAATCAGAGTGCGAATGGCCTCGTCACGGGTTGCGGACGGCTTGGCCTTCTCAATGGCATTGGTCAGTTCATACAGCGCGGCGACCGACTTGTTGAACTGCAGTCCGTCGATCGCCTCGCCAGTCGCGGCAATCGCCCGGTGCAGCTTGCGCTTGAGCGCCTCATCCTCGCCGGCATTGCCGCTCGGCGCATTGGCTAGTCGCCATACCCGCTGGACGAAACGCGCCGCCCCTTCAATTCCCCCGATCGACCACTCCAGGTCGCGTTCCGGTGGTGAATCGGACAGCATGAACCAACGCACCGCATCGGCGCCATAACGGTCGAGGATCGGCTCCGGATCGACCGTATTCTTCTTCGACTTGGACATCTTCTCGACCCGCCCAGTGGTCGCCGGTGCACCCGATTCAACATGAACCCAGTCGTCGCCCTCGCGCCTGACTTCGTCGGGGCTGAGCCAGCTGCCATCGCCCGCGCGATACGTCTCATGGGTCACCATGCCTTGTGTGAACAGGCCAGCGAACGGTTCCTTGATCGACAACCGCCCGATCCGCTCGAGTGCCCGGGTCCAGAAGCGGGCGTAGAGCAAGTGCAGAATCGCATGCTCCACCCCGCCGATATATTGCCCGACCGGAAGCCAGGCCTCGGCCTCGGCGCGGTCGAACGGCTGGTCCTTGGGCTGGCTGGCAAAGCGGATGAAGTACCAGCTTGAATCCACGAAGGTGTCGAGCGTATCGGTCTCGCGCCGCGCCTTGCCCCCGCACTTCGGGCAGTCGACCAGCCGCCACTCCTCGTGCCGGTCGAGCGGGTTGCCAGGGAGCTCGAAACTCACATCCTCGGGCAGCACCACCGGCAATTGGTCGCGCGGGACTCCGACAGGGCCACACGCGTCGCAATGGATGATCGGGATCGGCGTTCCCCAGTAACGCTGGCGGCTGACCCCCCAGTCGCGCAGCCGATATTGGGTCTTGCCCTGACCCCATCCCGCCTGCTCGGCGCGCTTGACGATTTCGGCGCTCGCCGCGTCGCTGGCCAGGCCGTCGAGGAAATCGGAATTGACCGCGACCCCGCGCTCGGTTTCGGCCTCGACCACGGGTTCGTCGGCGCCCGACGGGTCGGCGGCAACCACGCGGCGGATCGGCAATTTGTATTTGGTGGCGAATTCATAGTCGCGGACGTCGTGCGCGGGGACGCCGAACAGCGCCCCGGTTCCATAATCCATCAGCACGAAATTGGCGATCCACACGGGCAGTTTGCGGCTGGCGTCGAGCGGGTGGACGACTTCCAACCCGGTGTCGAGCCCGAGCTTCTCGGCGGTCTCGATCTCGGCCGCAGTGGTCCCGCCCTTACGGCATTGCGCGACGAAGGCGGCGACCTTGGGATCGCTCGCCGCTAACCCCTCGGCGATCGGATGGCCGGGAGAAATGGCGACGAAGCTGGCGCCGAAGATAGTGTCGGGCCGCGTCGTGAACACCTCGACGTCGCAGTTCGGCGATCCCGGTGCCTCGCCGACCAGCCGGAAGCAGAATTGCAGCCCCTGGCTCTTGCCGATCCAATTTTCCTGCATCAGCCGGACCTTGTCGGGCCAATCGTCGAGCGACCCCAGGCCGGCGAGCAATTCTTCGGCGAAATCGGTGATCTTGAGGAACCACTGGCTCAGCTTCTTGCGCTCGACCGCCGCGCCCGATCGCCAGCCCTTGCCGTCGATCACCTGCTCGTTGGCCAGCACGGTCATATCGACCGGGTCCCAATTGACCTCGCTCTCCTTCCGATAGACGAGACCCGCGTCGAGCAGGTCGAGGAAGAGCGCCTGTTCATGGCCGTAGTAATCGGGCTCGCAGGTCGCCAGTTCGCGGCTCCAGTCGAGCGCGAAACCGATCCGCTTCAACTGGCTCCGCATCGCCGCAATATTTGCGCGGGTCCACGTGCCCGGGATGGACCTTCTTTTCCATCGCCGCATTTTCGGCGGGCATGCCGAAGGCGTCCCAGCCCATCGGATGCAGCACTTCGAAGCCCTGCATCCGGCGAAACCGCGCCAGTACGTCGCCCATCGTGTAATTGCGGACGTGCCCCATGTGGATTCGCCCCGAAGGGTAGGGAAACATCTCGAGTACATAGCTTTTGGGCTTGGGGCTGCTGCTGTCGGCGACGAAGCTCTGAGCCTCGTCCCAGCGCGCCTGCCAGCGGGCATCGGCGTGCGCGGGGTCGAAGCGTGCGTTTACCGCGGGCGGGTCGGATTCAAGATCATTGGCCATCGCCAGCCCCTAAGCACAAACCGCCCCCGACTGGACAGGGGGCAGTTTAGCCGACGCTGGTGCGGCGAAGGTCGCGGGCGCGCGTCAGGATGATGTCTTCCAGCTTCTGCACCGTCGCCGCGGCTACCGGGGCGTCGACCCAAGTTCCGCCTTGGTTGACCTGCCGGCTGGCGGCCACGCGCAGCGCGTCGGCGCGCAGATCCTGGTCGAGGATCGACACGGTGAGTTTGATCCGCTCGCCCGGATTCTGCGGGCTGGCATACCAGTCGGTGACAATCACCCCGCCGTTGGCATCGGCCTGGAGCAGCGGCGCGAACGACACAGTATCGATCGCCGCGCGCCACAGATAGGCATTGACCCCGATGCTGGTCATCCGCGACGGCGCCAGCCGGTTGGGCACCTCCTTGTTGCGCGAGCAGGCCGTGGCAGAGAGCGCGAGCGAGGCGAGGACGAGGGCAGTAACGGGCAAGCGGGACATGGCGCTTCCTAGGCTGGAGTGGTTCGCGATGCGTTATAGATGCTGGCCGCGTCCCCGCAAGCGCCAACCGCGCCCCTCCCGGCTTCGCAGGCCTGTTCATCGCCGGGACAGTGTTGTGGACTTAGCGCAACAGCCGGGGGACGAAGTGATCCGCCCCTTGGAACTATCGCTGCCGAAGCGCTATATCTCTTTGGCAAGGAGTCGTTTTCAAGTGCGTCACAGCGGTAAGATGTTCGGGATGTGGGCCGGTGCCATGGGCGCTGCGGCTCTGCTCGTGCTGCCCGCGGTGGCCACTGCCAAGCCCGAATCGAAGCGTCCGTCCGCGATTTCGCTTTCGTTCGACCGGGTCGGAAGCTTTACCCCGGCGACGGCCGATCCCAAGCTTGCGGCGGCGTTTGCCAATCGCGGTAACACGCTGACTGATTTCAAATTCACCCCCGCCGCGCCCAAGGGACGCCCGTCACAGGTTCGCGTTGCGATCCGCGCGCGCGCCGAAAGCGCCGTCCGGACTGGCGAAGCCGGTGCGTCGACCTCCTCGGTCGGTGCACTCACCCCGGCGAGCTACAACCTCGGCGTGTCGGTCGGTTGGCGCCGCTTCGCGCTGACCGGTGATGTCGCCCGTACTCGCACCTCCAGCCTGGCGCTGGGCGGACGTGAAACCGCGGTGGTCGGGGTCAATTATTCGCTCAACAAGCGCCTCACCGGCCGCGTCGCCGCGGTCGCCGAGCGCAGCGACGGCACCCAGGCCCCGGCGCTTGGCTCCGAACGCGCTTATGCGCTCGATGTTGGGGGCGCCGTGGCGCTGACCCGCAGCATCGCCCTGACCGGCGGTGTCCGCTACAAGGTTGATCGCGAACGTGCATCGGCGCTCAAGGACGACCGCCGCGACAGCCAGGCCGTCTACGTCGGCACCGCGTTTAAATTCTAAGTCAAATGTCTGATGCGCGGCTCGAAGCGGTTCGCGACTCGATTCGTGCCGCCGCCGCCAAGGCAAGGCGTAAACCGTCTGACATCTGCCTGATTGCCGTCACCAAGACTCACGACGCCAACGAAATTGCTCCTCTCATCGGCGCGGGTCAGCGCGATTTCGGCGAGAGCCGGGTGCAGGAAGCGGCAGCCAAATGGCCGACACTGCTCGCCGCGCACCCCAATCTAAAGCTTCACATGATTGGGCGGTTGCAGTCCAACAAGGCGGCGGTGGCGGTCGATCTGTTCGACACGATCCACTCGCTTGATCGCCATTCGCTGCTCGACGCCCTGGTCGAGGCCGGGACGAAGGCCGGGAAATTTCCCGACTGTTTCGTCCAGGTCAACGTCGGTGATGAAGAGCAGAAGGGCGGTGTCGCTCCCGCCGATCTCGGCGCTTTCCTCGCGCAGGTCCGCGCCTCGCCGCTGCCGCTTGCCGGGCTGATGTGTATCCCGCCGGCCGGGCTTGAGCCCGCGCCATTCTTTGCCTTTCTCAACGAGTTAGCCCGCCGTCATGACGTCACGGACGGTGCTCGGGGACTATCGATGGGAATGAGTGCGGATTATGAGCAAGCGGTCATGCTTGGGGCCACCCACGTCCGGGTGGGCAGCGCGCTCTTCGCTTAATCCATGTGCCCGCTTCGGCGGCGCTTGGTCTCGATATAGTCGGCGTTGTGCGGATTGACCGGCAGGTGGTGCGCCACCCGCTCAACCACCATGATGCCTTCCGCCTGCAGTCCCGCCATCTTCCCCGGATTATTGGTCAGCAGCCGCACCCTGTCGGCTCCCAGCGCGCGCAGCATCGCTGCGGCGGTGGCATAATCGCGCTCGTCGTCGGCAAATCCCAGCCGGCGGTTGGCGTCGACCGTGTCGAGCCCGCGATCCTGCAGCGCATAGGCCCGGATCTTGTTGGACAGCCCGATCCCGCGGCCTTCCTGGCGAAGGTAGAGCAGGATCCCGCCGCCGCTTTCCGCGATCAGTCGAAGTGCTTCCTTCAGCTGCGGCCCGCAATCGCACTTAAGGCTGCCGAAGACGTCGCCCGTCAGACATTCGCTATGCAACCGGACCAGGGGTGGCTCGCCCCCCGCCGCCCCGATCAATAGTGCGACATGCTCGGCCCCCGTCGCGGGCTCGCGGAATGCCACCATCTGCGCATCGCCGACGCCTTCGATCGGCAACCGCGCGCGCGCGGCAATTTCGGCCGTCGCGGGGCGGAAGATGTCGTCTGGCATGACTTCGCTGGCCGAAATCTCTTCAACGTCGATCAGCCACAGGGCGGGAAGCAGCCCCGCCAGCCGCGCCAGTTTCAGCGCCGCCGAGGCCGACGCCTCATCCCCGACCGCCGCGACGGACAACGGCCCCGGCACGAACCGGTCCAGATCGCGTGCCGGATCGGCGATCGCGCGCACTTGCTCACGGTCAAGCCAGCTGCTCCGCGCGATCCGCACTGGCGCGCTGCCCGCCGCCTCGCGCTGGTTGCCCAGCCCGAGTGCGGCGGCACGCTGCCCGCTGACCAGCACGGCCGCCTTGCCCTCGGGGTCGGCCAGTTCAACCATCGCCTCGCTCGCCGTTTCGACAGACAGGATGGTCAGACCGCCCACCCGCACCGCGCGCCCGCCGCGAAGCGCGGCAATCGCGGCCTCGAGCGAGGCGATGGTCAAATCTCGATCTCCACCACCAGCGGCACATGATCCGACGGCCGCTCCCACGCCCGCACCGGCTCGTGCACCGCATGCGCGACAGCCTGCGGGGCAAGGCTCGGGCTGGCCCACATGTGGTCCAGCCGCCGCCCGCGGTCGTTGACGGTAAAATCGGGCGATCGGTAGCTCCACCAAGTGAAGCAGCGCTCCGGCGCCGGAATAAACTGACGCCCCAGGTCGACCCAGCCATGCGCCGCCTGCAATCGCTTGAGCGCGGCAATCTCGATCGGCGTGTGGCTGACGACATCGACCAGAGCCTTGTGGCTCCAAACGTCGCAGTCCAAAGGCGCGACATTGAAATCGCCGACAATCAGCGTCGGTTCGGTCAGGCCCTCCGACCATCTGGTCATGCGCTCGAAGAAATCGAGCTTCTGCCCGAACTTGGGGTTGAGTTCGCGGTCGGGGATATCGCCCCCGGCGGGGATGTAGACATTCTCCAGCCGGATTCCGCAATCGAGCCGCGCGCCGACGTGCCGTGCCTCGCCATTGTCCTGCCAGTCGTGCCGCCCCTCGTCGTGCAGCGGCAGCCGGGACAGGATCGCCACCCCGTGGTGCATCTTCTGCCCGTTCAGCTTGTGGTGGACGTAGCCCAGCTTGTGGAACAGCTCCGCCGGAAAGACACTATCGAGCGCCTTCGTCTCCTGCAGGCACAGGATGTCCGGTGCCTCCTGCTTCAGGAATCGCTCGACGATCGGCAGCCGCGCACGGACCGAGTTAATGTTCCAGCTGGCGATCTTGATCCGGGTCACGCTGGCCGCTTAGCCCAACTTCGCTTGCTTGGGGCGAGAAAATGAAAGGCCCCCGCTCCGGGGGCATTGGAGCGAGGGCCAACCTGGCGTTCGTCACGCAAGGCGATCGTCGCGACCTTGGGTAACAGGGGGAAACCCCAAGTCTTGATACGACGATCAACGTTTCGATACGCCTTTCCGCCTGACCGGACGATGAACGGTTTTACTTTGCTACTCGTTTCGCCCGACCAACGACCGATTTTCAGCGTCCGCGTTTCTTGGGTTCGGCGTAGGTGAAGGCGTTCTCCGCCACCGCGACATTGTAACGCTGGCCGTCGAGCTTGACCGTGGTGCGCTTGTTCTGCGCGTCGATCGCGGTCCACCCCTCGAGCAGCAGCCCGCCAGGTGACGCCGGGTTGCGCACGAAGCCGAGCAGGATGGTGCCGAACTCGGGTCGCCGGGCATCGCGGGCGCGGACCAGCAGCACGCGCGGGTCCTTGCTCGGCACCACCCGGGCGATGCGCTGAAGATCGGGGTTGGTGGCGAGCAGCACCGACAGCGGGGACTTTGCCACCGGCCAGCTCGATTTCTGCCCGACCTCATAATCGACGAACGTCAGCGTCTTGCCGTTGCCGACCAGCAGCATGTTGGCGCCGCGGCCATATTCGAAGCGGATCTTGCCCGGGCGCTTGATCTGCAATGTTCCGCGCAACGACCGGTTCTTGCTGTCGGTCTGGACGAAATTGGCGGTCATCGACTGTGTTGCCGCAAGATGCGTCTCGACCCGCGCCAGGTCCGCATTGCCTTGCGCCGCCACCGGGCCGGCGATCATCGTCAACGCCGCGACCGGCGCGAGCGCGCGCGCGAAAAAGGTCGGAAAAGTCATGAAAATCTCCTGAAAACTTGCCACCTCAATGGCCTTCGCGTCTTGAATGCCCCCTGAACCCGCGGGTTCCCTGGAGTTCATGCTCAGATCGGGTGACCCTCGGTGTCGATCAGCACTTCGCGCCGCCCCACATGGTCGGGTTGCCCGACCAGCCCGTCCTTCTCCATCCGCTCGATCAGCCGCGCCGCGCTATTGTAGCCGATGCGCAGCTGCCGCTGGATGTAGCTGGTCGAGGCCTTTTGGCTCTCGGCGACCGTCTGGATCGCCTTGCGGTACAATTGGGTCTCGGCATCGTCCTCGCCGACCGGCTGGCCGTCGAAAATATAACCGCCGTCCTCCGGCTCCTCGGTCACCGCCTGAATATAATCGGGCACGCCCTGCTTGCGCCAATGCTCGGCCACCAGCCGGACCTCGTCGTCGCTGACGAACGGCCCGTGGATGCGCATGATCTGTTTGCCGCCGGGCATGTACAGCATGTCGCCCTTGCCTAGCAGTTGCTCGGCGCCCTGCTCGCCGAGGATCGTGCGGCTGTCGATCTTGCTCGTCACCTGGAAGCTGATTCGGGTCGGAAGGTTGGCCTTGATGACGCCGGTGATGACGTCGACCGAGGGCCGCTGCGTGGCCATGATAAGGTGGATCCCCGCCGCGCGCGCCTTCTGCGCCAGCCGCTGGATCAGGAATTCGACCTCCTTGCCGGCGGTCATCATCAAATCGGCCAGTTCATCGACCACCACCACAATCTGGGGCAGCACCTCATATTCAAGCTCTTCGGTTTCGTAGATCGGCTGGCCGGTCTCGGCATTATATCCGGTCTGTACTCGCCGCCCGAGCTGTGCGCCCTTGGCCTTGGCGTCGCGTACCTTGGCATTGAAGCTCGACAGCTGGCGCACCCCCAGACTGGCCATCATCCGATAGCGCTCCTCCATCTGCTCGACGGTCCATTTCAGCGCGCGGATCGCTTTGCCCGGTTCGGTCACCACCGGCGCCAGCAGATGCGGAATATCCTCGTACACCGACAGCTCGAGCATCTTGGGATCGATCAGGATCATCCGGCACTCGTCCGGCCCCATTCGGTACAGCAGCGACAGGATCATGCAATTGAGGCCGACCGACTTGCCCGATCCGGTCGTTCCCGCGACCAGCAGATGGGGCATCGGCGCCAGGTCGGCGATGACCGGGTCACCCGCAATATTCTTGCCCAGCACCAACGGCAGGCTCATCGCCTGGTCGTCATAGGCCTGGCTTCCGATCAGCTCGGACAAAGCGACCGATTCGCGTTTCGGATTGGGCAGTTCGATTCCGATGACGCTCCGCCCGGGAATGGTTGCCACCCGCGCCGACAGCGCCGACATGTTGCGCGCGATGTCGTCGGCCAACTGGATCACCCGGCTGGCCTTGATTCCACTTGCCGGCTCCAGCTCGTACATCGTTACTACCGGGCCCGGCCGCACCTCGACGATGTCGCCGCGGACGTGGAAGTCTTCGAGCACGCTTTCCAGCAGCCGCGCATTGCGCTCCAGCCCCGCGCGATCGATGACATTCTTGCCCGACGCCGGCGGCGGGCTGAGCAGGTCGACCGAAGGCAGCGCATAATTGTCGCCCAGCGCGAGGCTCGCCTGTCCCGCCACCTTGCCCTTGCGGGGCGGCTGTTTGGTGGCGGCGGCAATGGCACGCGTCGGCTCCGTCACCGCAACGCTCGGTCGCGACCGTGGCGGAAGCGCGGCGGCCTCGCTTCTGTCGCGCTCCTCAACCGTCTTGCGCGGCTTGACTGGCCGCTCGGCGCCGCGCCGGAACAGCCCGCTGATCCAGTCGCGCTCGACTTCGTTGAGGCCCAGCGCGATCCACCCCAGTGCCAACCCGCCCAGCGCGAGCAAGGCCAGGACGGTCAGGTGCAGCGGGCCCTCGATCGCCGGATTGCCGATCAGCGCTATCGCATTGTCGACCCCGCGCGCTCCGGCCAGGCCCGGTGCACCGCCCCATCCGGCGGGTAGCCCCGACACCGCCGCACCGCGCAGCATCCCCAGCGCCACCCCGACCAGCAGCACGCCGATGATGCCGATCAGCAGCGACCGCCCCAGCCGTCCCGCCGGTTCGGCCCGCATCAGCCGCAGCCCGGCGATGGCGATCACTGGCAGCAGCAGCGCAGCCGCCGGTCCGAACAGCATCAGCAGCAGGTCGCTCGAATAGGCCCCGGCGCTGCCCAGCCAATTGGCCGGAGGACCGCCGGCAGCGGTCGAGAAACTCGGGTCGACGCTATTGTGGGTGGCGAGCGCGATGGCCTGGGCGATGCTCCCCCCGAGCAGCACCGCGCCGATTGTGCGCATGACCAGCACGCGCACCGAGTGGCGCAGTTTCTCTCTCCAGTCGGGGCCCAGGTCGCGCTTGCGGGCCCGTTCGGCGGCGGTCGCCATGTCATATCCCCCGGGGCCAAAATCGTTGCGCTTTACAATGCGCTTCGGGCGAGTCTGCGGTCAAGTTGGCTCGGCGTCATTAGGCTTGGGGCGAAGCAATCCGGCAACAGGGCGCATCTCGCAATGCACCGGACTTGCCATTAGATAGGCGGCATGAGCCGCACCGACGTCATCATCCTCGGCGGGGGCCTGATCGGCCTGACGCTGGCCGCCGCGCTCGATTCCAGCGGGCTGACCGCCGCCGTGATCGATCCGGTCGATCCCGACAGCTGGAAGGACGCCGGCTTCGACGGTCGCACCAGCGCGGTCTCATCTTCATCGCGCCGCATGTTCGATGCCATCGGACTCGCCCCGCATCTCGCCGCGCCCGGTTGCCCGATCCGCACCATCCGTGTTGCCGATGGGCTCAGCCCCGGTGCGCTGGCGTTCGAACCGCCCGAGGGCGATGACGAGCCACTCGGGTGGATGCACGAGAACCGCCACCTGCGGCAGGCGCTCCGCTCGCGCGCCGAAGCCGCGCCCAATGTCATGCTTCACTGGAAGTCGAAGGCGGTGACCGTCGATCGCGCCGAACATGGAGTCACCGTCACTCTCGATAGCGGCGAAACCCTCACTGCCGCGCTGCTTGTCTCCGCCGAGGGCCGCAACAGCGCCACGCGCGATGTCGCCGGGATCCGCGTCGCGCGCTGGCAATATGACCATGCCGCGATCGTCTCGACACTCAGTCATGAGCGTCCGCACGACAATGTCGCGTGGGAAATCTTCTATCCTAGCGGCCCGTTCGCGTTGCTGCCGATGACCGATCTCGACGGAATGCCCCGGTCGGCGATCGTCTGGTCGGTGGCCAAGGACGATGCCGCCGGTTTCCTGTCGTCTAAGCGATGCCGACTTCGCCGCCGAGGCCCAGGCCGCGATGGGCGATTTCCTCGGCAAGGTGAAATTGCTCACGCCACGGTCGTCTTACCCGCTCGGATTCCACCATGCCGCGCGCATCACCGATCACCGGCTGGCGTTGGTCGGCGACAGCGCCCACGCCATCCACCCGATCGCCGGGCCAGGGCCTCAACCTCGGTTTCCGCGACGCGGCCGCGCTGGCGCAGGTGCTGGTCGAAGGCGCGCGATTGGGCCTCGACCTCGGTGACCGCCAGTTGCTCGATCGTTACGAGCGCTGGCGCGGGCTCGATACGTTGATGGTCGCCATGGCCACCGACGGCCTCACCCGCCTGTTCGGCATCCCCGGCCGGCTGCCCTCGGCGGCGCGTCGCTTCGGCATGGCGGTGACGGACCGGATCGCTCCGCTCCGCGACCGACTGGCGGCCGAAGCCCGCGGCACGACCGGTGATTTGCCGCTGCTGCTGAGAGGGCTGCCAATCTAATCCCTGCCCCTTCAGGGTCGGGGATCAAGTCAGCGAAGCTGACCGAGGGGCGGGGGGAGTCGTAGAGGCAGCAAGGCTTGCTTCCATCAAGTCCCCCGCCCCGATCGTCTTCGTCGCCCTCACTGCACCGTCTGCGTCATGTCCGCGCCGCCCGGCGCTAACCGCTGGAACTGCATCAATTGCACCACCAGATCGGCGCGCCCGGTCAGCGTCGCTTCTTCCAGCAATGCCTGCTTCGCCCCGGGGTCGAACGGCGCCACCTGCGCGATGGCGTTGACCAGCATTTCGTCGTCCAGCCGCCCGACCGCATCCCAGTCGACCGCCAGGCTGCAGCGAATCGCCGAACCGGCGCGCCTCGCGCTCGCACATCGGCGCGCTGGATGCTGCTCAAGGGCTCGGGATCGTCATCGTTGAACGCGTGCGTGTCGATGTCAGCCTGACGATAGGGGGTTCCGCCATCGGCTTCGGCGATCAGGCGGAACCGCTGCGATCCGAGCAGCATGATGTTGAACCGCCCGTCGTCCAGTTCCTCGACCCCGACCAGTTCGCCGAGGCAGCCGACCTGGTACAGACCGGGTGGGTCGGCGTCGTCGGTCGGCTGGATCATCGCGATCCGTCCCGGCCCGGCCATCGCGTCCTGGACCATCGCGCGATAGCGTTCCTCGAAGATGTGCAGCGGCAAATGCGAGCGCGGGAACAGGATCGCCCCGCTTAGTGGAAACAGCGGAACGCGCGTGGGCTTGGCCTCATGTGAACAGCAAGGCGGACAGCCGCCGCCGGATACTGCGCCCCCATGGGTCTTCGAACCCGGCGGCCTCAAGCATCTGCAGCAGTCGTGCCTTGGCCGCTCCCTCGTTCCACGCCGCGTCGCGCCCGATGATCTCCAGCAATTGCTCCGCCGCCGCGTCGCGGTCCCCCGCGCCCAGCCGCGCATTGGCAATCGCGAAGCGCGCCTCATGGTCGTCGGCATTGGCGGCAACCCGCGCTTCCTCGGCATGCACGTCGACAGCCGGCGCGCTGGCGAGATCGAGCGCGGCGCGGGCGCGGGCGACGGCCGGATGCTCGGTCGCCGCCGGGTCCAGCGCGTCGATCAGGATCCGGGCCTCGTCGGCCTGGTTATCGGCGACCAGCGCCCGCACCAGCCCGCCAATGACCTCGGGATTGCCCGGGTCCATCGCCTGCACCTGGAGGAAGATATTGACCGCGCGGGCGGCATCGCCCTCGGTCAGCACCTGCTCGCCCATCGCAATGAGCGGCGCGATTTCAGCCTGCAGGTCCTGCGCCTCGCCCTTGACCGGCAACTGGCCGAGCAACTGGTCGAGCGCCTTGCCCAGCGCCGCCTCGGTGCGGAACTGGGTCAGATCGGCCACCGGCTGGCCCTGGAACATGGCATAGACGGTTGGTACCGACTGGATTCGGAATTGGCCGGCGATGACCTTGTCGGCATCGACGTCGATCCGCTTCAGGATGACGCCCTTCGTCGCATAATCGGCCGCGACTTTGTCCAGGATCGGGTTCAATTGCTTGCACGGGCCGCACCAGGTGGCGGTGAACTGCAGGATCACCAGACCGGTCATCGACGGGGTGATGATGTCGCGTTCGAAGGCGGCGATCGCCTCGCGTTCGGCCTCGCTCATGCCAAGTGTGGCCACGGTGGTTCGTCTCCTTCGCGCGTTGGCGGTCGATATGGGGTCTCGCCAGTCCGCTGTCGAGGGTGCCGAAAGCGGGTTGCCGACCTCTGGGGCGATGCTAAGCGCCCGCCTCACCCGACCGGCGCAGTGCCCGGTCCAGCGTCAGAGCGGGCGTAGCTCAGGGGTAGAGCACAACCTTGCCAAGGTTGGGGTCGAGGGTTCGAATCCCTTCGCCCGCTCCAGACAAAAACGGTCCAGGACCGTTTTTTGGAGCGCCTCCCGGAAAAACTATCGTTTCTGCGCGCGCAACACCGCGACCTCTTGCGGGCTCAGCTTGCGGTTCGACCGCACCGGGCAATAGGTCGATCCCAGCGCGTCGGGGATGTAGATCTCCGCGTCATAGCCCGAGCAGATGAACCCCCCGCCGCGCGACCTCAGCGCGATCCGATTCTCGAAATCGAGCCGCGCCGCGCAATAGCCGAGCGTGCGCAATTCATAATAATCGCGGGCATTGGTGTTGACGTAGATGATGTCGCCCGGCCCCTGGCGGAAGCCGGTGACGTTGGCGGCGTAGAAGCATTGCCGCCCGCCGCCGGCATTGGCTTGAGCGGGGGCCGGCCCGGCCGGCTGGGCATAGGCGGTGCAGCCCGCGAGCAGGGCGGCGGCGGCAAGTGGCAGAAGGGCGCGCATGGTCGACTCCTCGTCCTGGTTCAACCGCAACGCGCGACGGGGCGTCAATATCCTTGTCGCCGCTGGTCGTGCGCCGCAATCACCGCCTTGGTCGCCGCCTGCATCAGCCCCTGCGCCTCGCCGTTAGACTTGTTGGGCACGGTGAAGATCGCCATTGCATAGACCGTCCCGTCGGGTGCGGTCAGCAGGCCGATGTCGTTGATCCCGCCGATCCGCCCGTTGAGCACCTGCCCCGTCCCGGTCTTGTGGCTCCACCGCCAGCCGCTGGCCAGCGCCGCGCGCACCCGCGCCTTGCCGGTCCGGGTCTGGCCCATCGTGCTCAGCAACCGCTGGGTCGAGGCGGGCGACAGCAATTCGCCGCGCTTCAGCCGCGCCAGCGCCATCGCCACCGCGCGCGGCGAGGCGCCGTCATAGGGATCGTTGAGATAGCGCTCGAACGACAAGCGCCGGACCGCCATCGGCAGCGACGAGCGCGCCTTGTAGAAGGCATCGCCGATCGAATAGCTCTGGCTCCAGGTCAGCCCGGCGATCTTCGACTGCAGCGATCGCTCGCCGTCGAAGAAGCGCACCGCGCCGATGCCCCTTGCGCCGGATCATGTCGCGCACCGCGTCGGGCCCGCCGATCGCACCGCATCAGACTGTCGTTGGCGGTATTGTCGCTTTCGGTGATCGCGGTGAACAGCAGCGCGCCGATCGTGGTGGTGTGGCCGCCGCCGCGGATCTTGGCGGCGATCGGCTGGTGGAACAGCGTGAGGTCGCTCCGCCCGATCGTCACCCGGTCGGTCAGCCGGACCACGCCCCGGTCGACCGCGTCCAGTGCGGTGATCGCGACCCACAATTTGGAGCAGCTCTGCTGGGGGAACAGGCTGGCGCTGTTGTAATCGACCGCCCAGCCATCGCGCAGGCTGAAGACCGAAATTCCTGCCTTGCCGTCGAACCGGCGGCCCAGCCGATTAATCTCGTCGCGCAACCCGATCGGCGCGACGCCTGCGGTGACCATCGGCGGCGGGACTTGCCGCTGCGGTGCGGTTGGCGGCGAACCGCCCGGCAGCGGCGCCAGCGGATCGCGCTGCGCCGATCCGGCACCGCTGGCCGGCGACAAGCCCCAATGCCAGCGCCACCCGACCAACCACTGACGTCATGACACCACCCCGAATTGCTCCACGCTGACGATGATGCGCTTGTCCGTCTGAACGGAAGCTTCACGCGACGAGCCGAGTCGCAAAAGCGACGAACTGAATCAAGCGTCGTTCAGCGGCGGTCCGCCAGCAAGCGCCGAACTTTCGACCTCGTCGAGCGCGCGGTGCGCGGCGACGTAGCGCCGCGCCTTGCGCGATCCACGGCGCCGCCCGCGCCGCCCCGGGCAGGCGCATCGTCTCGGCCAGCGCGACATCGACCTGCGCCCTGCTCGAGCCGCGCCATCGCCCGGTCGTAGCGCGCCTCGGGCTTGGGGGAGGGCGCCGATGCCCGTCGCACCGCAACGATCGAGCCAAGCTCGCGCTTCAGCCCCTGCCACAGCCCTCGTCGGGGGCACCGCGCCGCAAGTCGCCCTCCAGCCGGCCGTAATCGTTGATCAACTGATCGAGCGTGACCGGAGAGCGGGAGGCGGTGATAATGGTCGCCACCGCGACCGGATGCTGCCCGCCGAACCGCTCCGCCAGCAAGGTCTCGAGATAGCCCAGTTGAACCCCGCGATCGATTGCCCGGCGGCTTGCAAAGGCGACCAGCAGCGCGTCGGCCCGGCCGACCGATCCGGCGTTGCGCTGGGTGGCGTTTTCGACATTGCGCAACCGCGCCTCGAGCATCGCCAGCCGATCGGCCGCGGCCGGGTCGGTCGCGTTCGCCGGGGCCAGCACGGCCTGTGCCACGGGCCGCACCGGCTGGAGCGCCAGCGCCGGAGCCTGCGGCGCGACCCCGAGGAAGCGCGCCCCCGCGTCCCACCGCGACAGCCCCCACACCGCCAGGCCGGCGCCAACCAGGATCAGCAGGATGACCCACGCCAGCATTGCCGCCCAATTGTTCGACCGCCGAGGTGCCATATTCATGTCACCGGTTCTGGCACAGCGCTGCGGCCAGTTCCAGCAGCGCGCCGTCGGTCGGTGCGGCGATCGCCTCGATTCTCCGCCAGCCGGTGCCGCACGCCGCCGCCGCCGCCGGGCTGAACGCGGCGACGGCGATGCTGCCGCGCTGCTCGACCAGTTCGGCCAGCCGCGCCCCGGCGCGCGCGCTGTGGACCATCGCCACCCCGCCGTTCAGCACCTCGAGCGACGGGGGCGGGTCGATCGCCGCGCTGTCATAGACCGCAATTTCGGTGACTCCGGGTATCGCGCGGTGATTGCGCCCCGTCAGGTGGAGCAGCCGCATGCCGTCGGGGATCTGCGTCGCCAGGCTCATCGCATCGCCCGTGCCGGTCCCAGCTACCGCCAGCCCTGCTCCCTGTGCCGTGGCGGCGGTGGCCGCGCCGACGCAAAACACCGGCAGGCCGCTCAATTTACCCAGCTCGCTGCCGCCATGGCGCACCGCATTGGCGCTGGTCAGCAGCAGTGCGTCAAACCCGGCCGGGTCGGGGGCGGTCCAGTCGACGGGGTCGACCTCGAACAAGGGGATCGACACGGCGTCGATCCCCGCCGCTTCGGCCCGCGCCAGGCTTGCGCTCGCGCCCGGTTCGGGCCGCAGGATCACCACCTTGCTCATCGCTGGAACAAGGACCGCATGGCGGGGCCGGCGCGGTCGAGCATCGCGCCGGCCAGCGCTTCGGCCCCTGCCTCGTCCGCGACGATCCGATCCTCGGTGATGCGCTCGGTCCCGTCGCCACTCAATATCTCGGCGCGCAGTCGGACCCCGTCCGGTTCGACTTCCGCCAGCGCCGCGACCGGCGAATGGCAAGATCCGCCCAGCGCCCGCGTGAAGGCCCGCTCGATTCGCACCGCGCGGCAGGTCGCCTCGTGATTGATCGCCGCGAGCAGGGCGCGCAGTTCCGCGTCGTCGGCGCGGCACTCGATCCCGATCGCCGCCTGTCCGGGCGCGGGCAGCATCGTCTCGACCGGGACCGGCGATCCCGCCTCGATCCCCAGCCGGTCGAGCCCGGCCGCGGCGAGCATCGTCGCATCGACCTCGCCGCGCGCGATCTTGTCGAGCCGGGTCTGCACATTGCCGCGGATCGGCTCGATCTTGAGGTCGGGGCGAAGGCGCAGCAGCTGCGCGGCGCGGCGCGGGGACGACGTCGCCACCAGCGCGCCTTGCTTCAGCCCCTCGATCGATCCCGCCCCGATCAGCCGGTCGCGAACGTCGGCGCGCTCCAGCATCGCCGCGACGAGCAGGCTGTCGGGGCGCTCGCTTTCGACATCCTTCATCGAATGGACCGACAAGTCGGTTTCCCCGTCCAGCAGCGCGAGGTCGAGTTCCTTGGTCCACAGCGCCTTGCCGCCGACCTCGGCCAGCGGCCGGTCCTGGATCCGGTCGCCGCTGGTCCGGATCGGGCGGATCACGATGGTCCCCGCGGCCCAGCCATGCGCCGCCTCCAGCGCGCCAGCCACGCTCCGCGCCTGCGCCAGCGCCAGCGGCGAACCGCGCGTGCCAAGGGTGAATGTTCGTTCCATCGCCGCTGCACTAGCCGAGGGTTGCCCCTTGAGGCAAAGGGAGCCGGAAATGGCACTGATCCTCGGCCTTGAATCGTCGTGCGACGACAGCGCGGTGGCGCTGGTCAGCGGCGATCGGCAGATCCTCGCGCAGGCGGTGGTCGGCCAGAACGAGGCGCATCGTCCGTTCGGCGGGGTCGTGCCCGAAATCGCCGCCCGCGCCCATGTCGACATCCTGCCCGGGCTGATCCGCCAGGTGCTGCACGAGGCGGATATCGCGATCGGCGAGGTCGACGCGATCGCCGCGACCGCCGGTCCCGGGCTGATCGGCGGGGTGATGGTCGCGCTGCTGGCCGGCAAGGGGCTGGCCATCGCTCCGGCAAGCCGCTGATCGCGGTCAATCATCTCGAAGGCCATGCCTTGTCGCCGCGACTGGTCGATCGCGATCTCGACTTCCCCTATCTCCTGTTGCTCGCCAGCGGCGGTCATTGCCAGTTGCTCGAAGTGCGCGGGGTCGGCGATTACCGGCGGCTCGCGACGACCATCGACGATGCCGCGGGCGAGGCCTTCGACAAGGCCGCCAAATTGCTCGGCCTGGGCTATCCCGGGCGGTCCGGCGATCGAGGTACTGGCGCGCGATGGCGATCCCACGGCGGTCCCGCTGCCGCGTCCTTTGGTCGGCAGCGGCGAACCGCATTTCTCCTTCGCCGGCTTGAAGGGCGCGGTCCAGCGCGCGGTCGCGAGCGGCACGCACAAGCCCGAGGACATGGCCGCCAGCTTCCAGCAGGCGGTGATCGACTGCATGGTCGACCGCACCCGCATCGCCCTGGCGGTAAGCGACGCACCGACCCTGGTCGTCGCCGGCGGGGTCGCGGCCAATGGCGCGGTGCGCGCGGCGCTTGGCCGATCTTGCGCTGCCGCACGATCGGGGCTTCAGCGTGCCCCCGGCGTGGCTGTGCACCGACAATGCGGCGATGATCGCCTGGGCCGGGGCCGAACGGCTGGCGCTGGGAATGATCGACGGGCTCGACGCGCCGGCGCGGGCGCGCTGGCCGCTTGATACAGATGCCGAAAAGGTCCGCGGAGCAGGGGTGAAGGCATGACGATCGAGAAACTGGCCGTCATCGGCGGCGGTGCGTGGGGCACCGCACTGGCCCAGGTCGCCGCGGCGGGCGGGCGCGAGACTTTGCTGTGGGCGATCGAGGATGACGTCGTCGCGGCGATCAACAACATCCACGAGAATCCCGTCTATCTGAAGGGGGTCAAGCTGGATCCGGCGATCCGCGCGACCAGCAATTTCTCCGAACTGACGGCGGTCGATGCCTGGCTGGTCGTGACGCCCGCGCAGCACATGCGCGCCGTGCTGTCGCGCGCCCGTGCCCGAAGATGCCGCTCATCCTGTGCTCGAAGGGGATCGAGGAAAGCTCGGGCAAGATGCTCCACGAGGTCGCGCGCGACGTCTGCCCGACCTCGCCGGTCGCGGTGCTGTCGGGCCCGACCTTCGCCCATGAGGTCGCCGCCGGACTGCCGACCGCGGTCACGCTCGCGTGCGACGATCCTGCGCTGGGCGAGGCCCTGCGCGACCGGATCGCGCTCCCCACCTTCCGCACCTATCTGACCGATGACGTCGCCGGCGCCGAGGTCGGCGGCGCGGTCAAGAACGTCCTCGCCATCGCCTGCGGCGTGGTCGAGGGGCGCGGTCTTGGCCAGAACGCCCGCGCCGCGCTGATCGCGCGTGGCTTCGCCGAAATGACCCGCTTCGGCCTCGCCATGGGGGCGCAGCGGGAAACGCTGGCCGGCCTGTCGGGCCTTGGCGATCTCGTCCTCACCTGCTCCTCGACCGCCAGTCGCAATTTCTCGCTGGGCAAGGCGATCGGCGAGGGTCGCGACGCCGCCGCCCTGATGGCCGACCGCCGCACTGTCGCCGAAGGAGCGCATACCGCCCCGGTCCTCAAGCGCGTCGCCGAGGAACGCAGTATCGACATGCCGATCGTCACCGCGGTCGACGCGCTGTTGCGCGGGGCGGAGAGTGTCGAAATGGTCCTCGAAGCCCTGATGGCCCGCCCGCCACGGGCGGAGGCGCACTAAAAGTCGATCGCCATGCCCTTCTTTTCCCAGTCGCCATAGCGCGTCGGGTCGAGCGGACCACGCTCATCCTTCCCTTCGGCGGGCTCCGGTACCGGCGGCGACTTCGACAGATAGTCGGGCGGGTCGAGTTTCTTCGGGCGTTTCACAAGTATCAGATGATGCGTAAAGGGCGCCATGCCAAGTCCTGACAACTATCCCGCCGATGGAATGGCCGCGCGCCGCGCCGCGCTGGTCATGCTCGATGCGGTGCTGCGCAAGGGCCAGACGCTCGATAGCGCCGCCGCCGCCGCGCGCGGTCTTCCTCCCGCCGACGCCGCCCTTGCCTCGGCCATCGCCGGCGAGACGCTGCGCCGCTTGCCCGATCTCGACGAACTGATCGATTCGGCCACCCGTCAGCGCCTCCCCGACGACTCGAAGGCGCGCATGGTGCTTCGCCTCGCGTTGGCGCAGAAGATCGGGCTCGACACCCCCGATCATGCGATCGTCGCCACCGCGCTGCCGCTCGTCGACGGCGGCCCGCGCCGCCTGGTCCATGGCGTGCTCGGGACCCTGCTTCGCCGCGGGCTTGGCGACATGGAGGATCCGCGACTCCCGCCCGAGGTCGAGCAGCGCTGGGCCGAAGCGTGGGGCGACGATGTCGTGTTCGCCGCCCGCGCCGCCATCGCCAGGCGCCCGCCGCTCGACCTCAGTTTCGCGACCGTCCAGGACTTTCCCTCCGGGATCAGCCTCGCCCCGCTCCATCGTCGGATCGAACCCACTGAAATCACGTCGATTCCCGGCTTTGCCGAAGGCCAGTGGTGGGTCCAGGACCTCGCCGCCTCGATCCCCGCGCGACTCATTCCACATGATGCTCGCAGTGTGACCGACCTCTGCGCCGCGCCCGGCGGCAAGACGATGCAGCTCGCCGCCGCGGGCCACCAGGTCACCGCGCTCGACAACTCGAAAAGTCGTCTGGAACGACTCGCCGCCAACCTCGCCCGCACCGGGCTGACCGCGAGCACCGTCGTCGCCGACGCCTTGGACTACCGTCCTGCCGAGCCGGCTGACGCGGTCCTGCTCGATGCCCCCTGCTCGTCGACCGGCACCTTTCGTCGCCATCCCGAAGTGCTTTACCGCGCCCGTCCCTTGGTGATCGCCGAGCTGGCCGAGCTCCAGGCCAAGCTCCTCGACAGCGCGGCCGGTATGGTCCGCCCCGACGGCACCATCGTCTACGCCGTCTGCAGCCTTGAGCCGGCCGAGGGAGAGGCGATCATCACCGCCTTCCTCACCGCGCACCCGGGCTTCACAATCCACCCTCCGGCGGAGGGCGAATTACCCGACGGCGTGACGTCGTCGCCCGAGGGCTGGGTCCGCATCCTCCCCGGCATGCTGGCCGACGCCGGCGGGCTCGACGGCTTCTTTGTCGCGCGCCTTGTCGCGCCCGCCAATTGAGGGCAAATCAGTCTCCATGACCATCATTTCCCCCTCGATCCTCTCCGCCGATTTCGCCAAGCTGGGCGAGGAGGTCCGTGGCATTGACGACGCGGGGGCCGACTGGATTCATGTCGACGTGATGGACGGTCATTATGTGCCCAACCTCACGATCGGCCCGGCGGTGGTGAAGGCGCTCCGCCCCCATACGGCCAAGCCGCTCGACGTCCATTTGATGATTTCGCCGGTCGACTTGTTTCTAGATGCGTTCGCCGAGGCCGGGGCCGACATCATCACTGTCCACCCCGAGGCCGGTCCGCACATCCACCGCTCGCTCCAGCACATCCGCAGCCTCGGCAAGAAGGCGGGCGTCTCGCTCAACCCCGGCACCCCGGCCAAGATGCTCGATTACCTGATCGAAGATATCGACCTGGTCCTGATCATGAGCGTCAACCCCGGCTTCGGCGGGCAGAAGTTCATCCATAGCCAGCTCAAGAAGATCGAATCCGTGGCGCAGATGGTCGCCAAGCGCGGGCTCGACGTTGAGATCGAGGTCGACGGCGGGATCGACGCCGTGACCGCGCCCCAGGCCGTCTCCGCCGGGGCCACCGCCCTGGTCGCCGGCACCGCCGTCTTCCGCGACGGACCCGATCATTACGCCGCCAATATCGCCGCGCTTCGAGGGGGGTGATGAGCCCCGCCAGTCCCCAGAAAATCGTCAGCAAGCTGGCGCGCGGATCGCTTTGGTCGCGGCTGACCGGATCGTCGCGCAAGCCGCTTCGTCTCACCGCCGTGCCGCGCGACCACGTGCCTGGCGATCGCGCGCGCGGAGACGCGCTGCTCGCTGGCAAGTATATTCTCGGCAGTGAAATGGTCAGCCTCGCCGACCTCGATTTCGCCGAGATGGGCGCAAGCGGCCCGCTCGCCGCTTCCTTCCAGGGCTTCTCCTGGCTGCGCGATCTCGCCGCAGCCGCGGGGCGCGATCGCGGGGCCAAGGTGGCGGAGGCGATGGTTAGCCGCTGGCTGGTCGCCCACGGCACGCGGGTCGATGATGCCTGGGCGCCGGCCTTGTGGGGCGAGCGGGTCCTGTTCTGGACCGCTTATGCGCCCTACATATTGTCCAGCCGCGACACGGGCTATCGCTCGGCATTGCTCAACACGCTGGCCCGCGGCGCCCGCCACCTCGATACGACCGCCGACCGAGCCGCGCCGGGGATCGATCGCATCACCGCTTGGGCAGGGGCGCTTGCCGGGGCCTTACTGATCCAGGGTGGCGCGCCGCGCGTCGCCCGCGCCGAGGCCGGGCTGATGCGCGCGCTTGCCGCCGCCCAGTTCGAGGATGGCGGGCTGATGAGCCGCAGCCCACACGAGCAGATCTTGCTGGTCGACCGTCTCGGGCTGCTCCGCGCAGCCTATTTCGCGGCCAAGCAGACGCTTCCCGATGCGCTCGAATCCGCCGCCGCCGCGGCGCTAGCCGCGCTCCACGGGGTGACGATGGGCGATGGCGCACTGTCCAGCTGGCAAGGCGGCAATGCCGGCGATCCGGCGCGGATTGCGGCGCTGGTCGAGGGCTGCGGGCTTCGCGCGCGCCCGCTCCGTGCAGCGCGCGGCTGGGGCTATCAGCGTCTGTCCGCGCTGGGCACCATTGTGGTCGTTGATGCCGCTCCGCCGCCGCCTGCGCGCATGGCGCCACTCGGCACCGCCTCGACCCTCGCGTTCGAAATGAGCGACGGGGTGCAGCGGATCGTGGTCAATTGCGGCGGCCCTGGCCCGGTGCCGACCGACCTGCCGCTCGAGCTGGTGGTCGCGCTGCGCACCACCGGCGCCCATTCGACCCTGTCGCTCAACGACACCAATTCGACCGCGATCCTCGATGACCGAACGCTTGGAAAAGGCGTCGGCGATGTCGTCATCGACCGCGCCGAAGACAATGACAGCAGCCGCATCGACGCCAGCCACGACGGCTACGTGCGCGGCTTTGGCCTTGCCCATGAACGCTCGATGATCCTTGGCAATGACGGCAAGGAATTGCGCGGCCAGGACAAACTGACCCCACGCGGTCGCAAGAAGATCAAGGCCGACGTACCCTATGCCATCCGCTTCCACCTCGCGCCGGGGGTGGAAGCGACCCGCACCGCCGACGGCATGGGCGCGATCCTCCGCGCACCCGGCGCTCCGCCGTGGAATTTTCGCTGCCGCGGCGCGATGCTGGGTGTCGAGGAAAGCCTGTATGTCGACGCATCCGGCACTGCCGTACCGACCCAACAATTGGTGGTGGTTGGCGAGGTATCTGCACTCGGCGCGACGATCGCCTGGCAATTCCGCCGCTCAAGCTGAGAGATTGCAATGACCGACCTCCTGCCCGTCCGCCGCGCCTTATTGTCTCTTTCCGACAAGACCGGGCTCGACACGCTCGCCGCAGCGTTGACCAGGGCGGAGGTCGAGTTGGTCTCGACCGGCGGCACCGCCAGGGCACTGCGCGACCTTGGCCATGACGTCCGCGATGTCGCCGATTTGACCGGCTTTCCCGAAATGATGGACGGCCGAGTCAAGACGTTGCACCCCATGGTCCACGGCGGCCTGCTCGCCGTCCGCGACGAAGCCGACCATGTCGCCGCGATGGACGCGCACGGCATCGGCGCGATCGATTTGGCCATCATCAACCTCTACCCGTTCGAAGCCACGGTGATGAAGGGCGCGAGCCGCGACGAAATCATCGAGAATATCGACATCGGCGGCCCGGCGATGGTCCGCTCGGCGGCCAAGAACCATGCCTTCGTGGCGATCGTCACCGATCCCGCTGACTACCCCGCCTTGGTCGCCGAGCTCGAGCAGGGGGGTACAACGTTGGCCTTCCGCAAGATGCTTGCCGCCAAGGCCTATGCCCGGACCGCCGCCTATGATTCGATGATCGCCAGCTGGTTCGCCTTTGCCGACCAGGGCCAGGCCTATCCCGCCTCGCGCTTCATCGTCGGGACCAAGGCGATGGACCTGCGCTATGGCGAGAATCCGCACCAGAAGGCGGCGCTCTATCTGCCGATGGGCCCCGCCACCCCCGGCGTCGCGCAGGCGACCCAGGTGCAGGGCAAGGAACTCAGTTACAACAATCTCAACGACGCCAACGCCGCGATCGAACTGGTCGCCGAATTCCGCGATGGTCCCCCCACGGTGGTGATCGTCAAGCATGCCAATCCGTGCGGCGTCGCCACCGGCGCGACCCTCGCCGAGGCCTGGACCAACGCCCTCCAGTGCGACAGCGTCTCGGCGTTCGGCGGGATCGTCGCGGTCAATCGCCCGCTCGACGGCCCCACTGCCGACGCCATCTGCGACATCTTTACCGAAGTCGTCGTCGCCCCCGATGCCGATGATGACGCCAAGGCGTCATTCGCGCGCAAGAAGAATCTGCGCCTGCTGCTGACCGGCACCTTGCCCGATCCCGCGCGCGGCGGGCAGAGCGTCGCGGTCATCGCCGGCGGCCTGCTGCTTCAGGACCGCGACAATGGCCGCGTGACGCAGGACGAACTCAAACTGGTCACGAAGCGCGCGCCGACCGATCGGGAGCTGAAGGACTGCCTGTTCGCCTGGACCGTCGCCAAGCACGTCAAGTCCAACGCCATCGTCTATGCCAGAGACGGGGTCACCGCGGGCATTGGCGCCGGCCAGATGAACCGCCGCGATTCGGCCCGAATCGCCGCGATCAAGGCGCGCGAAGCCGCCGACCTCTACGGCTGGAGCGAACCCCGCACCGTCGGCTCGGCGGTCGCCTCCGACGCCTTCTTCCCCTTCGCCGACGGCCTGCGCGCTGCCGCCGAAGCTGGTGCCTCTGCCGTCATCCAGCCCGGCGGATCGATGCGTGACTCCGAAGTCATCGCCGCCGCCGACGAAGCCGGACTGGCGATGCTCTTCACCGGCATGCGCCACTTCCGGCACTAGACGATAAACTTGTCCGCTTCGGCGGAGGCTGCCAGCCCCTCGATGTCGGCTTTCCGCATCCGGAACAGCATCCGGTCCTCGCGCCCGAAGCCGCGGGTCCAGATAACATAGCCGAAGGTCGCGAAGATCAGCGGGATGCCGAACAGCAATTGCGCGGTGGCGGGCAGGAACAGTCGCACCGGAAGGCCGACCGCAAAGCCGGCAATGATCGCGATGACCAGCGCCCAGCGCCAGCCCGATACGCTGTGGCCGATGGTCTTGCCGAGCAAACGCGACTTGGCGATCGCCGCGAAGGCCAGCGCCACGCACAGCGCGGCGGCGGGACCGGTCGCCTGCCACGCCTCGGGCCAGTCGAGGATCCGCATGGCGATGATGAAGGCCGCGCTCAGCGCCGCTTGAAGCGCCAGCATGGTCAGGCTGATCGCCATATTCTTGTGCCGCGCGACGTAGATCAGCGCCGCCTCGCTGACCACCGCGGTCGCGGCGATCACTTCGGCGGCGAGCAGGAAGCCGAGCGTCGCGGTCCCGACTGTGAAGTCGGCCCCGACCAGCGCCATCACCGCATGCCCCGGCAGCGCCAGCGCGAGCGCGATTCCCGCCTGCGCGGCGAGAATCCAGAAACCGACCTGCCGCACCTGCGCCGCCACCGCGCCCATGTCATTGACCGCCAGGTTGCGCGCGATCACCGGGCCCAGCACCGGCTCGAAGCTGGTCTTCAGCTTGGCCGGCAGCGACGCCACCTGCTGCGCGACATAATAGACGCCGACAAATTGCGGGCTGAGGAACAGGCCGAGCACCGCAATGTCGATCCGCCGCGATCCCCATTCGACCGCATCGGCGGCGGCCAGCGGCATGTTCCGCCGCGCGGTCCGCCAGCTCAGGCCGAGGTTGGGGCGCCACCCGCGCGGAAAGCCGAACTCGCGCGCCAGCGGGATCAGCGCCGCCACCAGCGCCGCGACCATCGATGCGACATAGGCAATGATCAGCCCGTCGCGAAGCGACCAGTAGGACCATAGATAGGCGACCGCGCTGATCGTCCATGGCTCGACGATCGACCGCGCGCGGACCGTCGCCCCGACATTGTTGTGATAGGCGAGCGCCGCCAGTGCGATATCGGTCCACGCAATCGCCAACACGGTGATCGGCAACGCCCATTCCCAGCCGTGGATCGCGCTGTTGGGGAACATCGCCTGCGGGAAGCTGCCCAGGATGACCATTCCGACCAGCGACCCGAACAGCGCCGTCAGCATGGCATCGGCAACGATATGCGAATGCGGCCGTCCGTCTTCCGCCAGCTGCTGCGCCAGCCCGCGCTTCAGGCCCAGCGACGCCAGCTGCGCTGCCAGTTCGACGATCAGCACGGCATAAGCGAACCGCCCGAGCGCCGCCGCGCCGTAAATCTGCCCGCCGATGAACAGGAACGGCAGCCGCGCGATCAGCCGGATGACGAACCCCATGAAATTGATCCGCCCGCCGCGTGCCAGCGTCGCCAGGTCCGCTTTCGACGCCGTCTCCGGCGCGGCCGCGCCGGTCGGCGGTTTGCCCACCGCCTCGGTCAATGCGCCGCGCCCCAATTCGCACCCCAGCCGACCTCGACATCCAGCGGCACGTCGAGTTTGAGCGCCGGTTCGGCCGCCTCGGCCATCACCCGCCGCACCACCGCCGCCGCTTCTTCCTCGCGGCCCAATGGCACTTCGAACAGCAGTTCGTCATGGACCTGCAGCAGCATCTTGACGTCGCTCAGCCCCGCCCCGGCCAGCGCCGCATCCATCCGGTTCATCGCCCGCTTAATCAAATCGGCGCTGGTGCCCTGGATCGGGGCATTGACCGCGGCGCGCTCGGCGCCGGCGCGAAAGCCTTGGTTGGATGAGCGGATGTTGGGGAAATGGGTTCGCCGCCCGAACAGGGTTTTGGTGAAACCATGGGTCCGCGCGAAGTGCAGCGTGTCGTTGATATAGGCCTGGATCCCGGGGAAGCGCTCGAAATAGCGAGTGATGATCGCCTTGCCTTCCTCGCGGTCGACCCCCAGCCGGCCCGCCAGGCCCCATGCCGAAATGCCGTAGAGGATGGCGAAGTTGACCGTCTTGGCGCGTCCCCGCGTGTCGCGGTCGACCGTCCCGAACAGTTCCAGCGCGGTCATCGCGTGGATATCCTCGCCCGCCGCGAAGGCCGCCTTCAATTGCGGCACGTCGGCCATATTCGCCGCCAGACGCAGCTCGATCTGGCTGTAATCGGCGCTCATCAGCACATGGCCGTCGTCGGCGACGAAGGCATCGCGGATCTGGCGCCCGATCTCGGTGCGGATCGGGATGTTCTGCAGATTGGGCTCGGTTGAACTCAATCGCCCGGTCTGCGCCCCCGACAGGCTGTAGCTGGTGTGGACGCGCCCCGTCGCCGGGTTGATCTGCGCCTGCAGCGCGTCGGTATAGGTCGATTTCAGCTTGGATAATTGCCGCCAGTCGAGCACCAGCTTGGCCACCGGCACGCCCTCGCCTGCAAGCCGCTCGAGCTCGGTGACGTCGGTCGAATATTGCCCGCTCTTCCCCTTGCGCCCGCCCTTCAGCCCCAGCCGGTCGAACAACACCGCGCCCAGTTGCTGCGGCGATCCGATCGTGAACGGGCCATCGGCCGCCTCGTAGACCTGGGCCTCCAGCTTGGCGATCTCGGTCGCGAAGGTGCCCGACAATTTGGCCAGATAGTCGCGGTTGACCCGGATGCCGTGCAACTCCATCCGCCCAACCGTTGCCGCCAGCGGCCGGTCGACCATTTCATAGACCCCGGTCACCCCCTCGGCCGCCATCCGCGGTTTCAGCCGCTGCCACAGCCGCAGGCAGATGTCGGCATCCTCGGCGGCATATTCGGTCGCCGCATCCAGCGGAACCTGGTCGAAGGTGATCTGCTTCTGCCCCGTCCCGCACACCGACTTGAAGGCGATGCATTCATGCTCGAAGTGCGCCGCCGCCAATTCATCGAGCCCATGCCCCGATCGCCCTGCGTCGAGGTCGAAGCTCATCACCAGCGTGTCGTCATAAGGCGCGACGTGGATCCCCGCCTTGGCGAACATCACCCAGTCATATTTCAGATTATGCGCGATCTTGAGGACGCTGGCGTCTTCCAGCAGCGGCTTTAGCGCCGCCATCACCTCGTCCACCGGCAATTGCGCCGGAGCCTCGGCGAACATGTCGCTCCCGCCGAGCCCATGCCCGACCGGGATGTAGCACGCCTTGTTGGGCGCGGTTGCCAGGCTGATCCCCACCAGTCGGGCCACGGTGCAGTCGATGCAGTCGGTCTCGGTATCGATTGCGACATGGCCGCGATGCCGCGCATCCGCGATCCACGCTTCAAGCGCTTCGCGCGTCGTCACCGTCTCATATAAAGTCCGGTCGACGGTGATTTTCTCCGCCTCCGCCAAGGGCTTGGCTGCGGCTGACGTCATGACGGCGGCGACATTGCCGGCGCTCGCCCCGCCCCCGCCGCCGACCCGATTGAGCAGCGACTTGAATCCCATGTCCTCAAGGAATTCGCGCAGCGGTTCGGGCGGGATGCCCGTGAGGATCAGGTCGTCGAGCGGCTCGGGTAGCGGCGCATCGCATTGCAGTCGCACCAGCTCACGCGACAGGCGCGCGTTGTCGGCATGCTCGACCAGCGACTGCTTCAGCTTGGGCTTCTTGATCGCCTCGGTCGACGCCAGCACCGTCTCCAGGTCGCCATATTCGACGATCAACTGGCTCGCGGTCTTGGGGCCGATCCCGGGCACGCCGGGGACATTGTCGACGCTGTCGCCCATCAGCGCGAGCACATCGCCCAGTTTCTCGGGTGGGACCCCGAATTTGCCGATCACATAATCGGCGTCGATCCGCCGGTCGTTCATCGTGTCGAGCATGTCCACGCCCGGCTCAATCAACTGCATCAGATCCTTGTCGCTGCTGACGATCGTCGTCGCCCACCCCGCCTTCAGCGCGGCCTTGACGTAGCAGGCGATGATATCGTCGGCCTCCAGCCCCTCGGTCTCGATGCACGGGATGGAAAAAGCCCGCGTCGCGGTCCGGATCAGCGGGAATTGCGGGACCAGGTCCTCGGGCGGCGGGGGGCGATTGGCCTTGTACTGGTCGTACATCGCGTTGCGGAAGGTGGTCGACGACGCATCCAGGATCACCGCCATGTGGGTCGGTCCGTCGGCCTTGTTCAATCCGTCGGCCAGCTTCCACAGCATCGCAGTGTAACCATAGACCGCCCCCGCCGGGACTCCGTGCCGGTTGGTCAGCGGCGGCAGCCGGTGATAGGCGCGGAAGATATAGCTCGACCCGTCGACCAGGTAGAGGTGGGGCTGGGGGGTGGAAGGATCGGCCATTGGTCGCCTGCTCTAGCAGGCCGACCGGTCATTTCCAGCTTTTGACATCGGTCAAGGCGGCCCGACCGCGACCCCGGTAGCGATTGCTCCACCACCACGGAGATTCGCCATGACCAAGCGCCTCGACAAACAGCTGCTCGCCCGCACCGCCGAACTCGCTCCGGCGCCCACCTTGCCGCGCGCCTGCACCGACCGCGGCTTCGAACTTCCGACCGCGCTCTATATCGCGACGATCGGCGCCTATCTCGCCTTCTTGGCGATCATGGCAATCGGCTTCCAGAGCCGCGACATGCTGCTGCCCATGGTCATCTTCGTGGCTTATATCGCGATGCTGTTCGGGGTTCCGGCCTTGTGGGCAAGAATGAAACCCGACACCGCCACGCCGCCGATGAGTCTGGGCGTGTTCCGCGCTAACGGGATCATGACCCATACCGGCCATAATCAGGGCGGTGCGGCAGCGGTCCAGGTGCTGCTCCTTCCGGCGATGATCCTACTGTGGGGGATCGCCGTGGTGGCGATCGCGGCGACGGTTTAGGCCGCCATTGCCCGCAGGCGCGCGGCATCCGCCACCCGGATGCCGCGCGCACCGTCGCGCCCAATCGCTCCGTCGCGCTCCAGTGCGGTCAACTGGCGGCTCACCGTTTCGATCGTCAGCCCGAGCAGCCCGGCCATCTCGCCCCGGGTCAGCGGCAGGTCGAACCGCTCGGCAACGTGGCACGGCGAATGGCTCGCCGCTTCGGCCATCGCCAGCAGGAAGCCCGCGACCCGTTCCTTCGACGATCGCCGCGCCTGCAGCTCGACCAGCGACCGCGCCTCAAACAATTCCTCGGCCGACCGCCGCAGCAATGCCTTGGCCAGCGCGGGGAAGCGGTCGACCGCGGCTTCATACTGGTCGCGGCTGAACAGGCATAATTCACTGTCGGCCAGCGCCACCACGTCGTGATGCGCGACCGGCGCGAACATTTCGCCGACGAACCCCGCCGGATGGACCAGGCTCAGGATCCGCTCGGTCCCGTCCTCGCCATAGCTGGCGATTTTGAGCGCCCCGCTGATCAGGGTCGCGCAGCTGCAATTGTCCTCGCCCGCGGCAAAAATCGTCTCTCCCTTTGCGACCCGCCGTCGCCGACCGATCCGCGCCAGCTCGTCGCGTTCCTGGACCGACAGCGCCGCGCACGCCGCGCGTTCGCGCACCGGGCAGGTGGCGCAATTGAGGGGGTCGGTCACGGTGCTCATCCCCTTGTTCTAGCAGGCCGGCCGCGCCATGCCAGCGAAGCGACAGGGAGAATGACCATGGCCGACCGTTTCCAGCGCCACCGCCAGCCGTGGACGAGCGACGAAATCCAGAAGCTCCACCTGCTCGCCGGCAAGGGCATGAGCCTCAAGGCAATCTCGAAAGCGATGATCCGTAGCGAGGAAAGCATCCAGGCGCGCGCCAAGGCCGACGGGTTGAAGGTCAGCAAGCTGCGTTAGGCAGCCTCGTTTTCGCCGGAGTCTCAGGGTCGCCTTAAATTTACAAAAGCCCTCAAAAAGGCGCCGGACTATAGAAACTTTGACAACTCAAGGCACCAGCACCGTGTCGAACGCCTCCGCCGCCATGTCCGGATAGTCGAGCGTGAAGTGCAGCCCGCGGCTCTCATGACGAGATAGCGCCGAGCGAATGATGAGGTCTGCCACCTCGACGAGGTTTCGCAGTTCGATCAGGTCAGGGGTAACGGTGAAGTGTCGATAATAATCGGTCACTTCCTGTCGCAGCAGGTCGATCCGGTGCTTGGCGCGTTCTAGCCGCTTGGTGGTCCGCACGATGCCGACGAAGTTCCACATGAAGCGGCGGATTTCGCCCCAGCATTGCTGGATCACCACCTCCTCGTCGCTGTCGGTCACCCGGCTTTCGTCCCAGCCGCGGATCGTGGGGGGCGCGGGCAGATCGTCCCAATTGCCGAGGATATGTTTGGCCGCCGCCTCGCCGAACACCAGGCATTCCAGCAAGGAATTGGACGCCAGCCGGTTCGCCCCGTGCAATCCCGACTGGGTCACCTCGCCCGCCGCATACAGGCCGGGCGCATCGGTCTTGCCGTCGAGATCGACCAGCACTCCACCGCAGGTATAATGCTGCGCCGGCACCACCGGGATCGGCTCCTTGGTGATGTCGATCCCCAGGCCGATCAGTTTCTCGTAGATGTTCGGAAAATGGCCTTTCACGAACTCGGCCGGCTTATGGCTGATGTCGAGATGGACATAATCGAGCCCGTCGCGCTTGATCTCATGGTCGATCGCTCGCGCCACGATATCGCGCGGCGCAAGCTCGGCGCGCTCGTCATAATCGGGCATGAAGCGGTGCCCGGTCTCGGGATGCTTCAGTATGCCGCCTTCGCCGCGGACTGCCTCGGTGATCAGGAAGTTCTTGACCTCCAGATTGTACAGGCAGGTCGGGTGGAATTGCATGAATTCCATGTTGCTGATGCGGCAGCCAGCGCGCCACGCCATCGCGATCCCGTCTCCGGTCGCGCCGCGCGGCGCGGTCGAATAGAGATAGGTCCGCCCCGCGCCACCAGTGGCTAGGATGGTCGCTCGCGCGGTCAGCGTTTCGATTTCGCCGCTGACCCGGTTGAACGCGTAAATGCCGTGAACCGCGCCCGACGTGCTGAATTCGTCAGCATGCCGCCCGGTGGTAAAGTCGATCGCGACATGATCGGGCAGGATGGTGATGTTAGGGTTGGCGATTGCCGCGCTTTCCAATGCCTGCTGGATCGCCCATCCGGTAGCGTCAGCGACGTGGACAATGCGGCGATGGCTGTGCCCGCCCTCTTGCGTGAGGTGCCAGCCATCCCCGTCGTCGTCCAGGTTGAATGGCACGCCCAATTCGGCCAGCCGGGCGATTGCCGCCGGTGCGCCGCCGACGACATGCTCAACCACCGCGCAATTGTTGAGCCCCGCCCCGGCGATCATCGTGTCGTCGACATGGGCGTCGAAACTATCGCCTTTCTCGAGCACCGCGGCGATCCCGCCCTGCGCCCATTCGGTCGCCCCGCCGCCCAATTTTCCCTTGGCCAAGACTGCCACCCGCCTGGTCGGGGCCAGCGTCAACGCCGCGGTCAGCCCGGCGGCCCCCGAGCCGATGACAAGCACGTCGAAGGAATGGCTCACGGCGTCGGCTCCCGGGTCAGGCTCAGGAACACATCCTCAAGGTCCGGATCGCGGGTCGAAACGTCGACGATGCCAAGCCCGTCGGCGGCGAGCGCGGCGAGCACTTCGCCGGCGTTGACCTGGTCCTTGCGATACGTGATCTCGATCGTCCGCGGGCCGGTCAATTCGATCCGGTCGAAGATCGGGGCCACCGGCACCTTGTCGATGTCGCGATCGATCTCGACCACCACCGCTTTGTCCTGCGCACGGCGGATGAGGTCGCGGGTCGGCTCGTTGGCGATCAATTTGCCATGATTGATAATCGCGATCCGGTCGCAAAGCTGCTCGGCTTCCTCGAGATAGTGAGTGGTCAGCACCACCGTCACCCCGTCGCGGTTCAACTGCCGGACATAGTCCCACAATTGCTGGCGAAGCTCGATGTCGACCCCCGCCGTCGGCTCGTCGAGCACCAGGATCGGCGGCGAATGAACCATCGCCTTGGCCACCAGCAGCCGTCGTTTCATTCCCCCCGACAGCGTGCGCGCATAGGCGTCGGCCTTGTCGGTCAGCCGCACCGCGGCGAGCAACTGGTCGGTGATCCGCTCATTTTTCCGCACATTGTATAGCCCGGCCTGGATCTCCAGCGCCTCGCGCGGGGTGAAGAAGGGGTCGAACAAGATTTCCTGCGGGACGATCCCGATCGATCGTTTGGCGTTGCGCGGCTGGGCGTCGATGTCGAAGCCCCAGACAGTGGCGGTACCGGCCGACTTGGTCACCATTCCGGCAAGGATATTGATCAAGGTCGATTTACCAGCGCCGTTGGGGCCGAGCAGCCCGAAAATCTGCCCGCGGGGGACATCGAACGACACATCGTCGAGCGCCTGCTTGCCGCCGGCGTAGGTTTTCGACAGCGATTCGATGCGGATTGCGGGGGCTTGGGCTGGCGCGGCTTCTGGCATGGCCGGAGCGATAGCCGCGCACGCCGCACGGTCAAAGCGCTTATGGTAAATGACGCGGTAACCTTAAGCGAAAAGCTTGTCTTGACGTTAACCCTGTACGGCCAACGCCATGACCGGTGCCGTGCGTTTCCACTCCATGATCATCCTCCTGGCCGCGCTTGCCGCGACGCCGGTGGAGGCCGCGCCGATCGCGTCGCCGACCCCGCCAGCGGCGCAGGCCGCGCTGATGCGTCCGCTGACCCTGACCAAGCTGCGCGACATGGATTTCGGCTATCTCGGGGTGACCACCGCCGGAACCGCGGTGATCAATCCAGTGACCAATACTCTCAGCGTTACGGGGGGGGTCGTTCGCCTCGGGGGGACGCCGCAGGCAGCGCGGTTCGCGGGTGCAACCTCGAGTTCGGCGGTTGTCATCATCCGGATCCCCAATGGCTCTGTTCTCCTGACCCGTGTCGGGGGTACGGAAACGATCCAGCTCAACGCCTTCACGCTCGACGGCCAGTCCAAGCGGACGATGGCCCAGGCGGGTGTGTTCGAGTTCAATGTCGGTGCCACTTTGCGCCCGGCCGCAAACCAGATGGAGGGCGTGTACACCGGCACCTTCGACGTCACGATCCAATATCCCTGACTCGTCAGGATCATTGAGATTCAGGGTTAACCGGTCATTGCCCTAGCCCGTTCAATCATCCGTCACTCGCAAAGCCCAAAAGGTCGTCAACCAAATGGCTTGAAGGGTGACGCGTGTGTTGATGAAATCCAGAATGCTGCTGGCGCTGGCGGGCATTGCCCTCGGCACGACCAGCGTCGCCGCGGCGCCGGTATCGTCGCCGACCCCACCACCGGGCCGGGCGCTGCTGCTCATCCCGCTCCGACTGACCAAGATCGACGATCTCAGTTTCGGCTCGGTCATTCCCTCGCCGGTGTCGGGTGTGGTGACGATCAATGCCGTGACCGGCGCGCGCAGCGTCGCCGGGGGCGTGACCGCGGTGCCCAGCGACGTCGGCCGGCGGGCCTATTTCGGCGGCGCCGGCTCGCCCAACCAGCAGGTCATCGTCACCGTCACGCCGCCCGCCCAGCTGACCAGTGTAGCCGGCGATACCGTGCCGGTGCTGGCACTGACCCTCGACGGACCGCCCGTGCGCTCGATCCATCCGGTCGACCGCACCTTCTTCTTCGGGATCGGCGGGGTCATCCTCATCAACGCCGATCAGCCCGAGGGCGTTTACACGGCAGATTACAACGTCACGGCCGACTATCTGTAGCGCTGCCAGCGGTTGAAGCTTCGGGGGGCGGTCGCTAGGTGTTGCGTATGCAACCGCCTCCCGAGACCATCCGCACCAAGTCCCTTCGCGTCGCCTGCGACGGCTCGGGCGCCGTTCCAGCCGCGCTCGGCCACCCGCGCGTCTACCTCCATGTCGATGCCGATCTCGGCTTTGTCGATTGCGGCTATTGCGACCGTCGCTTCGTGCTCGAAGGCGGCCCCGCCGACGAAGCCCAGTGAGCGCCCCGCGGGACCTGCTCTACCGGACGCTCGACCCGCAGGAGGCGCAGCGCCTCGCTGCCCGCCACCTCGCCCCCCACGACGACGGCGAACTCTACCTCCAGCACAGCATCAGCGAGGCCTTCGGATTCGACGATGGGCGGCTTAAGACCGCCGATTATAACAACAGTTCGGGCTTTGGGCTGCGCGGTGTGACGGGGGAAACCACCGCTTTCGCCCACGCCAACGAAATCAGCGCCGCCGCCATCGACCGTGCCGCGGCGACGCTCAAGCTGCTCGACCCGGCGAGGGACGGGACGGCCGCTCCGCCGCCGCGCACCAATCGGTCGATGTATGATTCCACCGATCCGCTGTCGGCCATCCCCTTCGCCGACAAGGTCCGGCTGTGTGCCGAAATCGACGCCGCGGCGCGGGCGCGGGACCCCCGCGTGGATCAGGTCAGCGTCAGTCTCGCGGCAAGCTGGAGCGTCATCGACATCGTTCGCGCCGACGGCTTCGTCGCCAGTGATATCAGACCGCTCGTCCGGCTCAATATCTCGATCGTCGCCAAACAGGGCGACCGCCGCGAAACCGGCACCTATGGCACCGGCGGCCGCTATCTCTATGATCGCCTGTTCGACCTTGCGACCTGGAATCGCGGGATCGACATGGCGCTGGCGCAGGCGCTGGTGAACCTGGAATCGGTTCCCGCGCCTGCGGGCGAGATGCAGGTGGTGTGCGGTCCCGGCTGGCCCGGGGTGCTGCTCCATGAGGCGATCGGCCACGGGCTTGAAGGGGATTTCAATCGCAAAGGTACGTCGGCCTTCTCGGGCCGGATCGGGCAGCGCGTTGCCGCGCCGGGTGTGACCGTGGTCGACGAGGGCGCGATCGAAGGACGGCGCGGGTCGCTGACCATCGACGATGAAGGCACGCCGACCGGGCGCACGGTGCTGATCGAGGACGGGGTCCTCAAGGGCTATCTCCAGGATCGCCTCAATGCGCGGCTGATGGGGATGCAGCCGACCGGCAACGGCCGCCGCGAAAGCTTTGCCCATGCGCCCATGCCGCGCATGACCAACACTTTCATGCTCGGCGGCGCCGACGATCCGGACGAGATCATCACCCGGGTCAAGGACGGCGTCTACGCCAAGAGCTTCGGCGGCGGGCAGGTGGACATTACCTCAGGCAAGTTCGTCTTCTCCTGCACCGAAGCCTATCGCATCCGCGGCGGCAGGATCGCCGAGCCGGTTAAGGGCGCGACACTGATCGGCGATGGCCCCAGCGTGCTGACCCGCGTAACCGCGATCGGCAACGACCTCGCGCTCGACGAAGGCATTGGTATCTGCGGCAAGGGCGGCCAGTCGGTCCCGGCCGGCGTGGGCCAGCCGACCTTGCTTGTCGACGGGCTGACGGTGGGCGGAACCGCGACTTAGTCGCGCAACAAATGCGCGACCGGGGCCAGGCTGAACCCGGCGCCGTCGGCGCATCGATCGAGTTCTTCGCGTGCCACTCCATTCTCGCTTTGCGCCACCGCCCAGGCCAGCGCCGAGCGATTGCCCGATCGGCAGAAGGCAACCATCTTGCCGTCGCCCACCGCCTCCAGCGCCTCGCGCATCGCCTCGACATCGGCCGGGCCCATGCCGCGGACGATCGGCACGTGGCGATACTCCATCCCCGCCGCCTTGGCCGCCGCCTCGATTTCGGCGCTGGTCGGCTGGCCGGCATCCTCATTGTCGGGGCGGTTATTGACGATCATCGTCACGCCGAGCTCGCGGATGGCGGGGATCTCGTCGGGCGTGATCTGGCCGCAGACGAAGGTCTTGTCATCAAGCTGCCGTTGCATCGCCCGTCTCCATTGCCCGATCGAGCGCTGCCAGCAGCGACTCGCCATGTCTCTCCAGCTTGGTATCGCCGATCCCGTCGATTGCGGAAAGCGCGTTCAACGATGTTGGCTTTCGGCTGACCACGTCACGCAGCGTCGAATCGTGGAAGATGACATAGGGCGGCACACCCAATTCCTTCGCCCGGTCGCGCCGCCAGGTCCTGAGCGCCTCGAACAAGGGATCGTACGGCATGTCTGGTGCCGACCCGCGGGGCCTCCGTACCTTCTTTGGCGGCACCGCGATCACCAGCCGTTCCGTGCCTTTCAGGAAACCCTTCGCCGCCGGCCCGAAGCTTAAGCCTCCATAGTCATCCGCACGAAGCGCATCGCGCGCCTGCAGTGATCGCGCCACGGTTCGCACCAACGCCAACTCCTCGGCATTCATGATCCCGAACACGCTCAGCTCGTGATGCCCGAACTGGCGCACCTTTTCATTATCGTCCCCGCCCAGAACCGCCGCCAAGTGCGCGATCCCGAACCGCATTTCCGTGCGAAACGCCGCCGATAGCAACTTGCGTGCCACCTCGGTGGCGTCGATCGTCGCTGGCGGATCGATGCAATTGTCGCAATTGCCGCAACGCTCGGCGGGATCTTCGCCGAAATGGCGCAGCAGGATCGCGCGGCGGCAGGTCGCGGCCTCGACGAAGGCCGCAAGCGTGTTCAAGCGATCGCGCTCTGCGGGTCGTCGCGATTCCTCTACCTCGGTTTCGACCCGCCGCCGCGCCCGCGCGAAATCCTCCGCGCCCCAGAACAGCCACGCCTCGGCCGGGTCGCCGTCCCGTCCCGCGCGACCGGTCTCCTGGTAATAAGCCTCGATCGATTTGGGGATTCCGGCGTGGGCGACGAAGCGCACATCGGGCTTGTCGATCCCCATGCCGAACGCCACCGTCGCCGCCATCACCATGTCTTCCGACGCGACGAACGCGGCCTGATTGCGCTGGCGGATCGGTCCGTCGAGCCCAGCATGATAAGCCATGGCCCGGCGGCTCCCCGAGCTCAACTGCTCGGCTAGCTTCTCTGTCGCGTTGCGGCTGGTGGCATAGACGATGCCCGGACCCGGCTGGTCCTTGAGGAGACCCTTGAGTTGCGTCCCGATCCCGTCGCGCGGACGGACGTGATAGCGGATATTGGGCCGGTCGAACCCGGCGACGATCATCCCCTCTTCGGGAATGCCCAGCTGCTTCAAAATGTCAGCACGCGTGCGCTTGTCGGCGGTCGCGGTCAGCGCCAGGCGCGGCACGTCGCGCCGCTGGTCGAGCAATGGCAGCAGCAGTCGATAATCGGGCCGGAAGTCATGCCCCCATTCGCTCACGCAATGGGCCTCGTCGATCGCGATCAGCGCCAGCATTTCCTGGTCGATCAGGTGACGAAACGCCTCGGTCGTAGCCCGCTCCGGCGCGACGTACAGCAGGTCAAGATCGCCGCCGCGGAACCGCTCGATCGTCTCTTGGCGATTGGTATCGGCCGATGTCAGCGACGCCGCCTTGATGCCATAGCCCTCGGCTGACCGTATCTGGTCGTGCATCAGCGCGATCAACGGCGAGATCACCAGTGCCGTCCCCCGCCGCGCCAGCGCCGGCAGCTGGTAACAGAGCGACTTCCCCGCCCCGGTCGGCATGATCGCCAGCGTATGGTCGCCCGCCACCACCCGGTCGACGACCTGCTCCTGCACTCCGCGAAAATGGGAAAAGCCGAAACGGTCGTTCAAAATCTGATGCGCGCTGGTCACAGCTGACCCTATCCCTGCCCGCCGCCGCCGATGCAAGCTTGGCGGCGAGTCTCGGCCCTGCCATGACGATGCCAATGACAGTTAGCGTCGACATCGGTACCGGTCCCGCCGGACAGCCAATCGTCATGGATCTTGAGGAGCTGCTGGCCACGCGATTGCTCGTTCAGGGCAATTCGGGGAGCGGGAAGTCGCATCTTCTGCGCCGCTTGCTGGAGAAGAGCGCGGACGAGGTGCAACAGATCGTGATCGATCCGGAGGGCGATTTCGTCACGCTGGCGACACGCTACGGCCATGTCGCGGTCGAGGCGGCGGACCATGACGAGAAGGATATCGCGCGGCTGGCTGGCCGCATCCGCGAGCATCGCGCGTCTGTCGTGCTGAGCCTCGAGGGCCTGGAGGCGGAGGCGCAGATGCGCTGTGCCGCGGCCTTTCTCGGCGGGCTGTTCGATGCCCCCCGCGATCATTGGTATCCGGCGCTGGTGGTGGTCGACGAAGCGCAATTGTTCGCGCCGTCGGGCGGCGGCGATGTGGCCGAGGACGTTCGCCGTGCCTCGCTTTCGGCGATGACCAACCTCATGTGCCGCGGGCGCAAGCGCGGGCTCGCGGGTGTCATCGCCACTCAGCGCCTCGCCAAGCTGGCCAAGAATGTCGCGGCGGAGGCGAGCAATTTCCTGATGGGCCGCACGTTTCTCGACATCGACATGGCGCGCGCCGCCGACCTGCTCGGGATGGAGCGTCGCCAGGCCGAGGCGATCCGCGACCTGCCGCGCGGCACTTTCCTCGCGCTCGGCCCTGCAATTGCGCGGCGACCCGTGGCGGTGGCGATCGGCCCGGTCGACACCCAGGCCCGCTCGACCTGCCCCAAGCTGATGCCGCTGCCGTCCGCTAACGAGGATCTTCAAGGCCTGCTCTTCGCTCCCGGTAACGATGCCCCTCCCGTCATCCCGGCCTTGAGCCGGGACCCGCCGGCCTCCTTGCCATCAGAGAAACTTCTCCAGTCGATGGCCATCGCCACCCCCCGCGACGATGCAATCCCAGCAAAGACAGACACCGAAACGGCCACAATTACTACCGACGTGATGCGCGCGATTGTCGCCGATCCCGACAGCATGACGCGTCCCGCCTCGATCTTGTTCCAGGATTTCGCGGTTCGCTGTCGGATGGCGGGGTCGCCCGTCCGCCGCTTGATCTCGCTCAGTTCACTCGCCGCCTGTCGATCGCCCGCGCCGGCATCTACGATGATGGCGACGAAGGCTGGTCCCCCGCGCTGGAAGCCGCGGCCTCGCTGCCCGACGACATGCTCGGCCCGTTCCTGCTCGTCGCCCGCGCCGCCCGCGACGGTGCTCCATGCCCCAGCGACGAAGCCATCGCCGCCAGCTACGGCACGGCGTCCCTGGGCCGTGCGCGCCGCCTGCTGCAGTATATCGAAAGCCGCGACCTGATCGTCAGCCGGACCGATTTGTCGGGTAAACGAAGCTTCGCGATCCCGAAGCTGGGGTGGGCAACAGCGGCAGCTTAACCCTCCGCTACTATCTCCAATTCCCGCTCCGCCGCTTGCCGCATCCATAGTTCGGCGTAGAGCCCGCCCTTGGCCAGTAGTTCGGCATGCGTCCCGCGCTCGGCCACCTTGCCGTCGTCGAGCACCACGATCTGGTCGGCGCCGACGATGGTCGACAGGCGGTGGGCGATGATGATCGAGGTGCGGCTGGTGGCGACGCGGTCGAGCGTCGCCTGGATCGCTTCCTCGGTGCGTGAATCCAGCGCCGATGTCGCCTCGTCGAGGATCAGGATCGGCGGGTTCTTGAGCAAAGTCCGGGCGATCGCCACGCGCTGCTTCTCGCCGCCCGACAGTTTCAACCCGCGCTCGCCGACCATCGAACCATAGCCCTGCGGAAGCGCGGCGATGAACCCGTCGATCGCCGCGCCCTTGGCTGCCGCCTCGACCTCGTCTTGCCCCGATCCATCGCGGCCATAGGCGATGTTATAGCCGATCGTGTCGTTGAACAGCACCGTATCCTGCGGCACGATCCCGATCGCGGCGCGCAGGCTGTCCTGCTTCACGCCCGCGATATCCTGCCCGTCGATCGTGATCCGCCCGCCGGTGGGATCGTAGAAACGGTAGAGCAAGCGCGCGAGCGTCGACTTGCCCGCGCCCGACGGCCCGACCACCGCGCAACTCGTCCCCGCGGGCACGTCGATGCTCACGCCTTTCAAAATAATCCGCTCGGGTTCGTACCCGAAGGCGACATCCTGGAAGCGCACCGCGCCTTCGCTTACCACCAACTCCGTCGCGCCCGGCGCATCGACGATTTCGGCCGGCGTATCGAGCAGGCTGAACATCTGCTCCATGTCGATCAGTCCCTGCTTGATCGATCGATAGACCCAGCCGAGCATGTCGAGCGGCCGGAACAGCTGCATCAGCAGGCCATTGACCAGCACCACGTCACCGGGGGTGAACTTACCCTGGCTCCAGCCCCACACGGTAAACCCCATCGCGCCGGCCATCATCAGATTGGTGATCAGACTCTGGCCGATATTGAGCCAAGCGAGGCTGGTCTCGTTCTTGGTCGCGGCGCGCGCAAAGGCGGCGATTGCTGAATCGTAGCGCTTCGCCTCACGTTCCTCGGCGCCGAAATATTTAACCGTTTCGTAATTAAGCAGGCTGTCGACCGCGCGGCCAATCGCTTGATTGTCGACGTCGTTCATCTCCCGCCGCAGATGATTGCGCCAGTCCGTGATGGCCCGGGTGAAGGCGATATAGATTGCGACCATTGCCAGCGTCGCGATCACCATCCCGATGCCGAACTTGAGGTAGAAAATGACGCAGATCGCGACCAGTTCGATGATCGTCGGGGCAATGTTGAACAGCAGGAAATACAGCATCATGTCGATGCTCTTGGTCCCGCGCTCGACAATCTTGCTCAACGATCCGGTGCGCCTCTCGAGGTGAAAACGCAGGGACAGGTTGTGGATGTGGCGGAACACCCGCGCCGCCAGTCGCCGCGCCGCATCCTGTCCGACCTTCTCGAACACCGCGTTGCGCAGATTGTCCGACAGCACACCGCCGAACCGCGCCCCGGCATAGGCGAGCACCAGCAGAATTACCGCGGTTGCAGCCGTGGTTGGCGCCGCCATGGCATCGACCACCCACTTCATCGAATAGGGAATGACCAGCCCGATCGCCTTACCAATCAGCACCAGGGCCATCGCCACCACCACCCGGACGCGGAGCTCGGGCGCATCCCTGGGCCACAGCATCGGGAGAAAGCGCCACAATATCGCGAAGCTTCCCTTGTCCTTCGGCAGCTCGTCCAACGTGGTGTCCATTGGCCACAGGTAGGGGCCCGACAGACCCTAAGCAACGCGCGCGACGAAACGATTGGAACCAAGCGTTAATTTCGGATGTTGGGCCCGGTGTAGAACGGAGAAGATCATGGGGCCGGTCGGTTATTTCATTGCGATCCTCGGTTGCGCCGATGGCGGCATGTCGTGCCAGACCGTTGCAACGCTTGCCCCGCGTTATGAAACCGCCGCGCAATGCGCCGCCGCGCGCAACGATGCGCTCGACCGCAACAGCGATCTCGATTTCCCGACCCTGGTCGCCCAATGCGAGAAGTCCTCAATTCGCCCTGCTTCGGCGCGCCAGCCGGTTAAGGCACCGGGCGCTACCAAGACCGCCTGATCGACTGGACTCCGGCGTCACGCCGCGTCACGAAGGCGGGCGATGGGGCAAACATTATCTGCTGAAAGCGACTTTCCGCCGTTAGGGCCCTTTTCTCGCGCGCTGCTATGGATCTTGCTATTCTGGTACCGACGTAGCGGTTGGACCGCCGAGGGCAGTTTACCCAATGCGCGCAAGTTCATCATCCTCGGCGCCTCGCACACCAGCAATTGGGACTTTCCGGTTTTTCTCGGCACAATCCATGCAGTCGGCCGGCGCGTACGCTTCATCGGCAAGCATAGCCTGTTCAACGGGCCGCTCGGCGGATTCATGCGCTCGCTCGGCGGTGTCCCGGTCGATCGCACCGCACGGCAGGATTTGGTCAGCCAGATCGTCGAGCAGATCCGCCGCCATGACGATTTCCTGCTGATCGTGGCGGCCGAGGGGACGCGGTCGCGCACCACCCGATGGAAGACCGGTTTCTACCAGATCGCGCTTCGGGCAGGCCTGCCGATCGTCTGCGCCGGCCCCGATTATCCGACTAGGCGCGGCATTTTTGGCCCAACCATCCACCCCACCGGCGATTATGAAGTCGATATGGCGCCTGCTTTTGCTTTCTTCCGTTCCCTCCGCCCGCGCCACCCCGATCGCGCCGCCTTTCCCGGCGATGCAGACTGATTTGTTCGCAAGTTTTACCAACTGTTGGTCAACGGCCGGTAGGATTTTTCGCTATCCAGCGCGCGCAATCATTGTTTTTGCTCGATAAATCTCAATTGGCACGCTCTCTGCATTGACTTTTGCATCACCCATTGGGGGTGCAAAAAAGGGAGTTTCAACAATGTTCTTCTCGTTCACCTCGACCCGCGACGCCGCCGTCTCGTTTGCCGGCGCGTTCCTCACCGCCATGCTGTTCGTCAGCGCCGCCGTCGGCCCGCTTCCGGTCGCCTAAGTCATTACCTCACGCAGAAAGTCATCGCCATGAACGGACGTTTCGTTCTCAATCGCCCCCAGGGCAAGGTCATGGGCATTGCTGCCGGCCTTGCCGACTGGACAGGCGTCGACGTTCTGATCATCCGCCTTGCGCTAATCGTGGGCGCGTTGATCACCGGCCCGGTGCTGATTCTGCTCTACATCCTCACCGGATGGCTGGCTGCCGATCGCTAAAGGCCACTACCGCCCGCCGGACAAGCGCGTTATGCTCGACTGGCTCGATTTGGCCACGAAAGGACACAGCATGGAACGCGACGGCGACGAGGTGCATATCACCGAAACCGAAGCCAGTGCCGGATCGCAGCCGCATATCGTGCGGTATGTCTTGGGCATTTCCCTCCTGCTCGTCGTCGTGCTGATGTCGGCCATCTGGATCATCGGCTCGACTACACGCTGAGCAGGCGCTTGGGAGTTGGCAGAAATCATGGATTGTTGCGCTATTGCAACAACTCGCCGGTAAAAAAATCCACATCGCCGTTAACCTATTCTGTTAACGGGAGCAGCAGTTCAGCTTCGGCGCCTTGAGGGGAAACTCAGGGAGCCGATATGAATTCGATGCCGCATCGCGTGATGCTCGCGATCACGGGCGCTTTCCTTGCCAGTTCCGCCATTGCCCAGACTGTGGTCGGGCCCGATACTGCTCCTAATCGTTTTAACCGCCTACGTGATTTGTCGGCGCGTCCGCTGACCGCAAAAATCCCGGTTAGCCCTGACGTTTTCGGGACTGCAGCGATCGGCGCCGGTGTCACATTCTACGACGCCCGTTTCCGTCGAGTCTCGATGGCCGATCGTACGGACCCCGCTGTCCTCGCGATTGCCGAGAAATTGCGTGGCCTTTCTCCGGTCGAGCAGCTCGCCGTCGTCCAGCGCGAGGTGCTTACGCGAGTCAAATGGTCGACGGATCTTGAAACCATGCGGGTTGCCGATCTTTGGGCGAATGCCGGGGAGACGCTTCGCCGCGGCGCCGGCGACAGCGAGGATATCGCAATCGTCCAGATGCAGGCGCTCAAGGCGGCGGGGTTCAAATCGCGCGATCTCTACATCAGCATTGGTAGGCAGAAGCCGATCGGCGCCCATATCGTCCTGCTTGCCCGAACGCCTGACGGATTCATGGTCCTAGATGACCGCGTCGGCCGCCCGATGCTTGCCCAGACCAGCCGCCAGTTTACACCCGTGCTGACGATTGGTGAGGGCAAAAGCTGGATACATGGTCGGCGCGTCGGCGGAATGAGCAAACACGCCAGCGCCCGGTAGGTCATCTTGCCATGGTCAGGTCTCCATAAGCGCGCTAGGCTTTGGCCTTTGCAGCGGAGACCGACATGCGCGCCATTCTGACCGCTCTTGCCCTAGCCCTCATCGCGGCCCCGACCGCGGCTGCCCTTCCGACTGGGGCGAGGGCGCCGAATTTTGCCACCGAAGGCGCAATCGCAGGTAAGGCTTTTCGTCTCAACTTGGCCGAGCAACTGCGGCACGGGCCGGTGGTCCTCTACTTCTACCCCAAGGCTTTCACCAAAGGCTGCACGCTTGAAGCCAATGCCTTCAGCGAGGCGATGCCCGAATTCAAGGCAGCCGGCGCGCGGGTAATCGGCATGAGCGCCGACACGATCGAGACGCTCAAGAAATTTTCGGTCGAGGCGTGCCGCAGTGCCTTCCCTGTCGCCCGTGCGGACCCAAGGGTCATCAAAGCCTATGATGTCGCGCTGCCGGTTGTCGGCATGTCCAACCGCACCAGCTACGTCATCGCCCGCGATGGCCGGATCGTCATGGTCCACAGCGAGTTGGACTGGAAGGATCATGTCTCCAAGTCGCTGGCAGCGGTGAAGGCACTCAAGCGCTAGTCTCTTTTTAACCCGTTATACCCTAATTGTCCTGTCGGCAGGATCAGGGAGATAGTGATGCGGCTTTTGCGGATTTCGACGGCCGTCTTGCTGGCTGCCGCACTGGCCGGCTGCAACGAGCCCGGCGAACTCTACCAGCGGCCTCCCGCGGAAGTGCGCGATCTGCTGCGCACGGTCGAGGTGCCGCTCTACATGTTCGGCACCAGCACCGATACGCGGGCATCGGTCGATGCGTCCGATCCCGCCAAAGTCGTGTGGAAAGTAACTTCCGACGGCAGTTCGCTGATGTCGTTTACCGCGCAATTGATCCCCGAAGGTGACGCCAAGACTCGCGTCGTCGTCGACATCGAAGGCAGCAAGGCGAGTAAATATGGCGACGTCGAAGCGCGGCTGCAGAAGGGAAAGGAGATACGCAACCTCTACCTCGTCAGCATGACCGAAGCGGTCGATTCGACGCTTGACGGTCGGGCTTATGACATCACCGCCACCTATGGCGCGCTGATGTCCGCGACTGCTGCGAATATGAGCCGATTATTCCCGCCATCGTCCGGTGGCAATGATCCCTCCTCACCCGAAAACCGTCGTTAACAGCCAAAAAAATCATCGCTTCATCGTTTGACACGGGTCAATTCGTCGGAAACCGCGGGCCCATAGTTGGCCCGGCGCGGTTGATTGGGCATGATGAACATGCAGCTTTTGAACCGCTCGGGCCTGGCCGCGATTGCCGCAGCCACTGCCCTTATCGCCACCCCCGCACTGGCCCAGGATGCGGCCCCGGTCATGGCCGACCCGGCCCCAATCGTCGCCGACGAACCGCTTCCGGCCGAACCGACGACCACAGCAGAGACCGTCGCCGATCCGCTCGCCCCGGCGACGACGACGACCAGCACTCGCACGACCCGAGCGCCTCGTCCGACCCGCGCTACCGCGGCGCCGACGGCCCGTGCTCCGGCACCCGCTGCGCGCACGACTGTGCCGGCGAGCACTGCGCCTGCCGCGCCCGTTGCGCCGGTCCAGCAAGCGCTGCCGCCGGTCGACCCGGCCATGGTCGCGCCGTTGCCCGAGCCGGTCGCCCCCGCGCCCGTCGCCCCGACCAGCGACAGCATGATCGACAACGACCTGCTGCCGATCGCCGGTGCTGCCGGTCTTGGCATCCTGGCGCTGGCCGGTGCCGGCTTTGCCATGCGTCGCCGCCGTCGCCACGACGAGGATGTGGTGGTTGAGGACAATTGGCACGAGCCCGCGATGAGCCGCCCCGCACCGGTTGCCAGCGCAATGCCGATTGCCGCCCGCACCCGCTGCCGTCGCCGCTGCCCCGGTCGCCGCATCGGCCTTCGACTGGGGATCGACGCCGCGCGAAACCGTGGCGCCAGTCAACCGAATCGAGACCGCCAAGCGTGGGCCGACGCCCGACAACCCCTCGCTGTCATTGAAGAAGCGCCTCAAGCGCGCTGCCTTCTTCGACCAGCGCGACCGCCAGATCGCGGCCGGCAAGGGCACTCCGATTTCGGCCAGCGCTGGGCTTCCGGATGCCATGGCTCCAGCGAAAGTTTCGAGCGAGCCGGTGCGTAGGAGCAATCCGGGCCTGAGCATGAGTTTCGGCAAGACCTTCCAGCCGGCGTAACTTCGCTGGACCAATGTCAGGCCGTCGTCCCTTCCCCGGGGGCGGCGGCCTTTCCTCGCCTTTGGTTCGCGGAACGGCTAGGCTGCGGCACGGGCGTTTTGGCCCTAAGCGAGGAGACGGTCATGGCCAAGGGGCAGAAGAAGTCGAACAAGGAAGCGCGCAAGCCCAAGGCAGAGAAGCCGAAGAAGCAGAATGCGTCCAACCCTTCGACGAAGGAAGGCATCGTCCGGGGCCTCGACAATATGAAGCGCTGAGCGGGCCACTCGGCTCTTGTCTTCGGGCCCTTCGGCACCATGTCGGGGCCAAGCTACCTAAGGAGACGAAGAGCATGTCCAACGCTTCCGGCCCGATGGCTTGTCCAAATGACGGCGCCACGCTTGTCATGAGCGAACGCTCGGGGATCGAGATTGACTATTGCCCGACCTGCCGCGGGGTGTGGCTCGACCGCGGCGAGCTCGACAAGATCATCGAGCGCAATGCCGCCGACAGCGCACCCCAACCACAAGCCGCGGCCCAACCCCATGCGCCCCCGCCGCCGCAGCAGCCTTGGGGCCAGCCGCACCAGCAGCAGCCCTATGGCGGGCACGGCTATGGCCACAAGCCCTACAAGCGGCGCAAGAGCTTCCTCGAGGACCTGTTCGACTAAGGCTCACGGCCTGAGCACCACGAGTTCGCTCAGCAGTAGCTCGAGATGATCGCGGCCGAGCTTGCTCCACACATTGTAGAGGCAGGCCTGACCGTGAATCCGGAGGTAGGCGAGCGACTGCTGCCCGTAGCCTGACGAGCCTGCCGGATAGTCCCGGGCGCCTTCCAGCCCGTAGCCGGCCGCGCTTCCGGCCGGCAGATTGTCGCCCTTGTCCCAGCGGCGGGTGTAGGGCCATTGCGTGGCCAGCCTGTCGACCTTCACCGCGAAGTCGGCGCGATCGTCGGGAGTCAGGCCCGATCCCGCGAAGCCGTAGGCGCTGCGCCGGTCGGGCTGGTCGAACGCCACCGCCCAGCCGCCGGAAAAGGTCGCGGGCCGCGGCGTGCCGCCCGCTTTGGCATCGGACCTCAAGCCGAGCGGTGCGCAGGATGCCCGGTTGGCGGCCGTCCTCCATTCGGCGCGGACAATTTTCTCGCCGAGCACCGCAGAGGCGGTCATGGCGGCGTTAGCGGGCGGTCCCGCGGTTGGCGGGGCCGCAAGCGGCGCATTGCCCGCTGCATCGGCGCTGAATGCAGTGCCAGGATCGTTCGCCGCCCGGCCGGTCGGCGCGGGTGCTTCCTGCCCGCATCCACCGCCCACCACGGCAATTGCCCAAACCAGCACTAGTCTGACCCTCACCGTCGATCCTTTCCTTGCGGCAAGGGCCGGCGCCTTTTGGACGCCGACCCTCCTCGATCCGTTATCCCCCGATCTCTAGCGTACCTGAATGCGGACGATCGGGCGGTTCCAGCCGCGGCGATAGGATTCATAGCGCAGGCGGACGCTTTCGATGTCGCGGCGGTTACCGCGCAAATCGACCGCCCGGGTACAGGTTCCGGCCTGGAGGACGGCGCGGGTGTTGACGTCCTGGCGCCCGCCATTGGCAAAGCGGATGTCGAAATCGCGCAGGCGCAGCGGGGCGTTGAGGGCGCACAGCCGGATCTGGCGCTGGCGGGTGAAGCCCGGCGCACGGACGGTGTCGCTGTCACGGCCGTCGACGCGGGTATAGCCGATGGTGCGCCAATTGCCCTGATCCCAGCGCCATTGCTGGGCGGCGGCGGGGGCAACTGCCGTGAGGGTAGCGGCGGCGGCTGCGAGTTCGAGGATGAGGGGGCGTTTCATGTCATTCTCCTTCGATGATCGCGTGCTCCACCAACCGTTTGCGGCCCGCTTTCGTTGCCCGATTGACCGGTCGGATCGGCTCGCTTCACCTTTTGTGAACGCCCACGAAACGACCCGTTTATGAAGCCGCAATCAAACCGGCGACTGCAACGTCATCTCGACCCGTTGTTCGTTCCCGCTCGCCGACCAGTCGAGAATGACGGCCAAGCTGACGTCCGATTGGGAGCCGATCAGGCGATGGCCGCATAGAGTTGGAACGGGATGGGCAAGACCAACCACGCTGCAAATTGCTGGCTCCTCGTGGCGTTCGCCGGATCTCCGGATGCCGAGGACCCGCGGCGGGCGACGCGGCGAACCGCGGCTCGCCGCGGCTGCGGGCGCCCGAGGTCGCCCGTTTCCTCGAGGCGGAGGTTGATCGAGCCCGCGACCAGGCGAAGCGGATCGCCCATTTGCTGGCGGCGCTGGGCGAGCCGGTGAAGGGCGATCCCAATATCTGGCTGCGCGCGATCCTCGACGATGCGGCGCGCGACATCCGATCGACCGCCGCCGGGCCGCTGCGCGACACCGCGCTGATCGGCGCCTTTCGCAAGGGCAAGCAGGCCGAGCGGGTGAGCTACGAGACCGCCATCGCGCTCGCGGCGCAACTTCACCGGACCGAGGATGCGGCGCTGCTGACCAAGAGCCGCAACGAGGAAGCGGCGGCCGACGAGCGGCTGCACCAGATGCTCGGCGCGGCGGTTGCCGAGGCCGTTGCCGCGGCGCGATGAAAGGCCGGCGATGAGCGGCATTCGAATCCTGGTCGATGCCGACGCCTGCCCGGTGAAGGAGGAGGTGTATCGGGTCGCGTTTCGGCACGGCGCGGCGGTCAAGGTGGTGAGCAATGCGCGGATCCGCATTCCCGACCACCCCCTGGTCGAACGGGTGGTGGTGAGCGATGGCTTCGACGCGGCGGACGACTGGATCGCGGAGGCGGCGGGGGCGAAGGACGTGGTGATCACCGGGGACATCCTGCTCGCCGACCGCGCGCTGAAGGCGGGGGCGACGGTGCTCGCGCCACAATGGCAAGCCGTTCACCAATGCCGGCGATCGGCGCGGCGATCGCGACGCGGGCGATCATGGCCGATCTGCGGGTCGGCGCCGACGGCATCGGGGGCGGCCCCGCGCCATTCGCCAAGGCGGATCGATCGCGCTTCCTCCAGGCGCTCGACGAGGCGCTGGTCAGGCTCGCGCGGTAGAGGGGTCCGGCTGGCCCGGGGGCAAGGATTCAGGCCGGAAAGTCGCAAAAGTCGCGCTACGTCGTGCGACCTTTCGCCTGTTCGCGCCCGGTCACGCCCCCTTGAACTTGCTCGCGCCGACGGGCCGGAGCGCGGTCAGCGGGTCGCGCCAGTCCCGCGCTTCGTCGTCCGCATCGGCCGCGGCCTGCTTGCGGAAGGCGTTGTCCAGCACCTTCTTCATCTCGCGCGCCTCGGGCGACATGTGCGCGAATTTCGCGTCGAACGCCTCCTCGTCGATCGCCATCTGGGACTCGGGCACCGGCCCCTCGCCGAGCGGCCGCTCGATCCCTTCGCCGTCGACCGGCGGATCGAAGCCGTGGGCGGCATCGAACACGATGTTGAGCGCATTGGCGAGGATGATCCCGGCGCCGTCGGGGTGGCGCCGCGCCTCATAGCCGTCGAGCCACGCGCCGTAGCGCGCCGGATCGCGGTAGCGCAGCAGGAACTGGGTCAGCCGCTCGTTGTAATAACGCCGCTCGCCGATCTGCTCGCCCTTGTAGAAGACGGGCCGCGCGACGCCGTTGATCGACCGCGCCAGCGCCGCGTCGGTCAGGTTGCGGATCGCATAATCGAGCGCGATGTCCCACGCCTGGCGGAAGATGTTGGCATCGGGCCGCGCGCGCAGTCGATAGGCGCTGCGCGGGGTGACCTTCACCGTCGCCGCGGCCTCGGTGACGCAGCCGGTCTCGGCCAGCGCGGCGATGAAATCATGCTGCCGCTGCGGCGTCCACCCGTCATGGCGCGCGCGCAAGGGGATGGCGTTGGGAAGGGTGCCGGGCGCGGGCGCGATGTCGGCGGCGGGATCGGGATCGGGGTCGGCTTCGGGGTCAGGGTCGGGGGCGTAAGGATCGTCCATCGCCAGCTTGGACGAAATCAAATCCTACATGTCAAGCGTTTTGTGCCGATTTGGTTCGTAGGGGCAATTATAACTTGACAAAGCATGACTGGAAGAGCCGCAAAGCCCATGAGGCACGACAGACTGGACCGCGCCGCTCGTGATCGGCCTTGGCGTCCTTGACCTGCGGGATGTAAGACGCGTCGAGCGTGCGACAATTGCGTGTCCTGCATCCCGGCTAGGCTACCGATCCGGAAGCGGCACTACCAACTGACCGATGAGAGCTTATGAGATCCCTCGATCGCATGCGACCCGCAGACCGGCATCAGGTTGCACGACATGTCGAACGTGCGATGGAACGCCGCAGCATGACTAGAGCGCTCCATTCACAATGCGTCGGTAAATATCATTTCGCGAGTGTCCCACCGGTTCCGTGACACTCGCCAAAAGTATCGAGGTACGGCGTACCGTTCCCTCGCAGTGACCTATCTTTGCATTCGATCGCTCTGCGCAATCGATTACGACGTCCGTAACGTCTTGCTAGAGTTGTGAATCGGCCCGCAGGTCGAGATGCGCCATCGTTCGTACAGTGAATTTCTGTTGATCGTGATCGGTTGGCTTGCGAAACGCTCAGCCCATTCCGTTGGACATGCGTGAGACTCAGCCCAAGTCGCAGCTACCCGTCGTTTGTAGCCTGGCGACGGATCCTGTCTTTGACATATTCCGTCTGAACGCCGCAGACGCCTGATGGCCCCATGCCGGCGGCGCGGACATTCGAACGATGCTTCGGACGTGATCCAACGATGGTTTATAGTCTCGTGCGGACATTGCCTGGCAAACACGAGCTTTGCTACTTCGGACAACGTCAAGATCTTCACATTGATTTGACGCCTTAGGTCGATAGTCTAGCACAGATTCGACGGTCCATCGGCTGTCGGCGTTACATTCGTCGACGTCCGGACGCGAGATCTCCACGGAGCGCACTCGATGCCGGACATCGCCACTGAGCGCTCGCAGGAGCCATTATGAATTTGCGGCGCTAGCAAGACCGCGCGACATACAACCCGCCCTCGTCGCAACGCTAAATCAGTCCGAGCGCTGCTCACCGACGTGAAGTCAGGCAGCCCCTGCGATTGCGTATGAAGCGACAGCCATGTGTGATGGCACTGCCCTCCTTATTGAGCATCCGTTTGTTCACGGATGATCGACAATTCAGGAGCTTTGATGAGATACAGAGTTTGGGCTGCGATCGATCATCTGCCTGCAATCTTTAGCGGCGATCGTCGGCGTCCAGCACATATGACGACGTTCGGTCTGGTAGAATCAAGAAACCGACTAAAAGCTGAGTCTGATCCTTATCGAAAACCGACTGCATTCGGGCTGTGTCCGGTCGCTTGCATCGCGAAAGGCCATTGAAGCATATGCGAACATTGAAGCTCCACCTGACCGAAATCCACATCCAGCGCTCGCGAATCGTGTTCCGAAGCGTTGCCGGTTGAGACTTTTCGCGAAGTGCCGTTCATGCGCAAGTCCGCTCTCCGCTGACTCGGAGAACCACCTGGGGATCAAGTGCTCATAAGGGATCCTTGCAAGCCCCCGCCGAAGCGTAGCACGTTCTCCTTGACTTTCGCATTGCACATCGCAAATTCACGCAGATGTCGATCTCAAAATCCATACAGCTGCAATCCGGCTGACCCTTCAAGCCAGGCGTTCCAGCGCCTCCGCTTCTCTTTCAGCGTCCAGTGTGGATCCGCACCGCGATTCCGCCACGAGAGTCGATGCATCGACTCCTTGTGGCCCGTTCGCTCGCTGGTGCTTAGACATCGTGGCTGAGGGGCTGTCTCAATGCGGTCTCAGTTTCACAGGTCGCGCGCGGCGCTTGCTCGCAGCCAGCGTAGCGCGGCGATTGCGAGTTCGCGTTTGCGGCCCTTGCGGAAGGTGGCGGTGGTCGGTCGTGCCGTCGGCAACGAGACGCTGTGTCGGACGTTGCCGAGCAGACGGGCCATCGTCGAAGTCGACACGCGGATCATGTCGTCGCCATTGTGACCCGCAGCTTACGGAACCCGAACCATTTGTCCGCCTGGTAATCGCGATATTCCAGTTCGCCCTGCCACGGCCGACCAATGACTGGCGGGCCTGCCGATGGTCAGCGGCGCGGCACGCGTTGCGAGCGGCGTCGAAGAGGTTTCGCAGCTGCTCGGAATGCATCGCCAATACGTCCTGGCGGCCGTTCGAGCGGACGCGAACGACGGCCGCGTGGTCGAAGTCATGCTCGCGGCGGCGCGTCGCGGCGTCGCTTATTCGGCGGCGTTCTGTCCGGGCTTCTTCGCCAGATGCGCGGCGATCTGGCGGTCGAGGTCGGCGATGCGCTGGCGCTCGGCCGAGACGCTGGGCAGCCCCTTGAGGCGGCAGGTCGCCCACAAGGTCCGGCGTTCGGATTCGAGCGCCTTCAGATAGAGGTCAGCCATCAATCATGCTCGCGGCCGCCGGCGCCGATGTACAGCTCGCGGCCGGTCTCGTTGTAGAGGGTGGACATGGCCTTCATCCCCTCCTCTGCCGCTTGCGCGGCTTCGGGGCTGAAGATGCCGGCTTCCGCTTCCTCGAGAGTGGGTGCGGGTTGGACCGGACTCCCCCGCCCCTCGCTCAGCTGCGCTGAGTCGTCCCCGCCCCCGAGGGGGCTGGGATTAGCAGCAGCGAAGTCGCGGACTTCCTGGCTGATCTTCATCGAGCAGAACTTCGGGCCGCACATGCGAGCAGAAATGCGCGGTCTTGGCGCCTTCGGCGGGGAGCGTCTGGTCGTGATATTGCTCGGCGGTGTCGGGGTCGAGGCTGAGGTTGAACTGGTCGCGCCAGCGGAAGTCGAAGCGGGCGCGGCTGACAGCGCGTCGTCGCGCAGCTTGGCGGCGGGGTGGCCCTTGGCGAGATCGGCGGCGTGGGCGGCGAGCTTGTAGGTGACGACCCCGACCTTGACGTCGTCGCGGTCGGGCAGGCCGAGATGCTCCTTGGGCGTGACGTAGCAAAGCATCGCCGTGCCGTACCAGCCGATCATCGCCGCGCCGATGCCGCTGGTGATGTGGTCGTAGCCGGGCGCGATGTCGGTGGTCAGCGGCCCCAAGGTGTAGAAGGGCGCCTCGCCGCACACCTCGAGCTGCTTGTCCATATTCTCCTTGATCTTGTGCATCGGCACGTGGCCGGGGCCCTCGATCATCACCTGGACGTCCTGCGCCCAGGCGCGCTTGGTCAGCTCGCCAAGCGTGTAGAGCTCGGCGAACTGCGCCTCGTCATTGGCGTCGGCGATGCTGCCGGGGCGAAGGCCGTCGCCGAGGCTGTAGGCGATGTCATAGGCCTTCATGATCTCGGTGATCTCGTCGAACCGCTCGTAGAGGAAGCTCTCGCGGTGGTGGGCGAGGCACCATTTGGCCATGATCGAGCCGCCGCGGCTGACGATGCCGGTGACGCGCTTGGCGGTCATCGGGACGTAGGGCAGGCGGACGCCGGCGTGGATGGTGAAGTAATCGACGCCCTGCTCGGCCTGCTCGATCAACGTGTCGCGATAGACTTCCCAGGTCAGGTCCTCGGCGATGCCGCCGACCTTTTCCAGCGCCTGGTAGATGGGGACGGTGCCGATCGGGACGGGCGAGTTGCGGATGATCCATTCGCGCGTGTCGTGGATGTTGCGGCCGGTCGAGAGGTCCATGACCGTGTCCGCGCCCCAGCGGATCGACCACACCATCTTGTCGACCTCGGCCGCGACGTCGGAGGCGACCGCGCTAGTTGCCGATGTTGGCGTTGATCTTGACCAGGAAGTTGCGGCCGATCGCCATCGGCTCGGATTCGGGGTGGTTGATGTTGTTGGGGATGATGGCGCGGCCGCGCGCGATCTCGTCGCGGACGAATTCGGGGGTGACGTGGTCGGGGATGGACGCGCCGAAGCTCTCGCCGTCGCGGACGTGGTCCTTGAGCATCTCGCGGCCGATATTCTCGCGGATAGCGACATATTCCATCTCGGGGGTGATGATGCCGCGGCGGGCGTAGTGCATCTGGCTGACGTTCATGCCGGGCTTGGCGCGGAGCACGCGGCGGCGGACGTTGGGGAAGGGGGCGACGCCGCCCGAGCGGTCGGGGCCGAGCTGGCCATTATCCTCGGGGCGGGTTTCGCGGGCCTGCACTTCCTCGACATCGCCGCGCGCCGCGAATCCAGTCGCGGCGAAGCTCGGCGAGGCCGGCGTTGATGTCGATCGTCACCGCGGGGTCGGTGTAGGGGCCGGAGGGATCGTAGACGTTGAGCGGGGGCTCGCCGGCCGAGGGTTCGAGATCGACGGCGCGCATCGCGACCTTCAGCGGACCGACATAGATCTTGCGCGACCCGCGGATCGGGCCGGTGGTGACCGATGGGGCGGTGGAAATCTTGGGATCGATGTCGGCCATAATCTTCTCCATTTCGGGGAAGGATGGCGCTCGGCCGGTCCCTCCCTACGCCCGCGTCAACGGGATCAGGTTCGACGGGTCGAGCGCCGCAACGCGCTCCTCTCAACCTGATGCAGGTTCCCCGGGGATGCGCACCTTCTAGGCCATCGCGGGTCCGCGGGGAAGCCATGTCCGAGCGCGATCCACAGCGACGATTTTTGACGGGCGAATCCGGAACCAATCCGAAACGCACGCAAATCCGCCGGAATTCATCGAGCCTGGATCGGCAACGCAACGATTAGTGATGCGTGCGGGTCACGCTGTTCACCGGCCCCCGTCCGATGATCGCCGGAAAGTGCGTCCGGACCGCCCGGCATTCCGTGTCTGCCCGGTGCCGTCACTCCGCGCGGCTCCAAGGAAGGGAATTTGCGATGAACATGAGGATTCTTCTGACCGGCTCGGCAATCGCGCTGGGCTCGGCGCTGACGTTCGCCACGCCGGCGGCGGCGCAGGAAGTCTGCGTCACCCAACCGACCGGGACCGCCACGGGCAGTGCCACCGGTCTCTCCTCGCTCGCCTGCGGCACCGCCAGCAATGCCAGCGGCGACGGCAGCACGGCGATCGGCAATGCCGCCAGCGCGACCGACATTTTCGCCGTTTCGATCGGGCAGGGGGCGAATGCCTCGCAGGCCAACAGCACTTCGATCGGGACAATTTCCTCGGCCACCGGAATCAATTCGACCGCCATCGGCGCGGGCGCGTCGGCCTCGGGCGATGACAGCTTCGCCGGCGGCGTACTCGCCAACGCAGCGGGTGACGATTCCATCGCGCTCGGCACCAATGCTTCGGCCGCCTTCGACTTCGCAACGGTGGTCGGCACCGGCGCGCAGGGCAATGCGGTCCAGACCAGCGTCTTCGGCAACCAGGCCGCCGCGCTCGGCGCGGGCGGCGTGTCGATCGGCGGCAATCTCGACGGCGGCGCCTTTGGTGCCTTGTCGACCGATCGTGCCGGAGTTGCCATCGGCGGCGACAGCGAAGCACGCGGCGTCGGGGCCATCGCGATTGGCGGGGACGGCGATGCCGACGGCGACGGTGCGGTCGCCAATGGCGTCGACGCAATCGCAATTGGCGACGGATCGCTGGCCCAGAATTTGACCGGCGGCGGTGCACTCGACGACAATATCGCGATCGGCAGCCAGGCCCGCGCGACCGGGGTGCATGCCACCTCGATCGGCGGCGACAGCAGCGCGACCGGGATCGGCAGCACCGCGATCGGCTGGGAAGCCGATGCGACCGCGGCCAACACCACTGCACTTGGCAACAGCGCCGAGGCGATCGCCGCGCAGGCGACCGCCATCGGGCGCCAGTCGACCGCTTCGGGGATCGATTTCGACGACCCTCGGCCAGGGCTCCTCAGCGACGATGCTGAATGCCACCGCGATCGGCCAGGGCGCCCAGGCGATCCACACCAACTCGGTGGCGCTCGGTGCCGACACCTCGACGACCGCGGCCAATCAGGTCAATGTCGGCGGTCGGACGATCGGCAATGTCGCCAATGGCGTCGCTGCCAGCGATGCGGTCAACGTTAGCCAGCTGACGGCGGTCAGCATCGGTATGTCGCAAGAGACATCGGCGCGGGTCGCCGGTGACGCCCTGCTCCAGTCGCAGATCGACGACCTGGGCTTCGACCTCAGCCGCGACCGGCGCGATGCCCGCGCCGGGACCGCCGCAGCGCTCGCCGCAGCCGGCATGCCGCAGGCGGTCGGCGACGGGAAGACGATGATCTCGGCCGGAGTTGGCGCCTATCGCGGGCGCGGGGCGCTGGCGATCGGCGCGTCGCACCGCACGCAGAGTGGCGGCGCGACCTTCCGGATCGGCGTCACCTACGACAGCGAAGAGAACGTCGGCGCCAATGGCGGCGTCGGGATCGAATTCTAAGTCGCAGGGAATGAGACTGGCGGGCGGTTCTTCACGGAGCCGCCCGCCTTTTCGTGTCTCCGGTCGATTGGTCGAATAGGTCGCGACCAGAATGCAGGACGAGGGTAAAGAGGTGAGTGCCGAAGGGGGAGCTTTGCCATGACCCGAGTGAGTTTGCTTGCCGCCGCCACGACCGCCGTGGCGGCGTTGATTGCCGCCATGCCTGCAACCGCGCAGATCGGGGTCCGCTCGTCGAGCCAGACCTCCGCCTCGAACGACGACGCGATCATCGTCCAGGGCCAGAAGAAGGAAATCGCCAAGGCGCTGCGCGATCTCATCAAGCCGTCAGGCGGGGCCGAGCAGTTGGCGCGGTTCGAGGACGATATCTGCCCGCTGGTCGCAGGCATGCCGCGCGACTGGACCGCCGTACTTACGCGCATGATCCGCGACAATGTGGTCGCCGTGGGCGGCAAGGTCGCCAACCCCCAGCCGGGCAAGAAATGCAGCGTCAATGCGGTCGTGATTTTCATCGACCAGCCGCATGAACTGGTGAAGGCGCTGGCCGAAGCCGAGCCCGATTTCTTCGCCATGAGCCCGCGCGAAATGACTTATTTCACGGCCGCAGCACGCCCCGTCACCAGCTGGCACGTGACCGACACGCGCGGCCGCGACGGCGAGGAACTGGGGAGCGTGGGCAGCGTGGGCGGCATCCCGACCGACGCCAAGGTCGTCCGCAACGCATCGTCGAGCCGGCTTTATTCCAACATTCGCGAGGACATGCTGACAGGGTTCGTGGTGATCGATCGCCAGGCCACGGTGGGCAAGTCGCTGCGCCAGTTGGCCGACCTGGCGACGATGCATTTGCTGCTCGACGTCAAGCAGGATGCCGGCGCCCGCGATGCAAGCTCGATCCTGTCGCTGTTCGAGCCGCGGCCCGAGGGGGCGGTGGGGCCGCGAGGCCTGTCACGCTTCGATCGCGGGGCGCTGAGTGGATTCTATACCCAGCGGGAGAACAACCGCACCGCGGCGCAGCAGCGCAGCAACATCGCCGATGCGATCAAACGCGAGGCGGGCGACAAGAAGGACTAGTCCGGTCCGCCGGCAGCCACGAAAAAAGGCCGGGAGCGCGAGCCCCCGGCCTGTTTCCTAACGCTTGACCGGATCAGCGGCGGCGAGCGGCGTTCTGCTCGGCGACGCTCAGCGTGCCATCCTTGTTGGTGTCGGCGCGGTCGAACCGGGCCGCCGCCGGGGCGCGATTCTCGGCGAGGCTGACCTTGCCGTCCTTGTTGGTATCGAGCGCGTTGAGGAACCGCGACGCATCGGCCTTGGGCAGGGCCTGGGCGGCGGCGACGGCATTGAACTCGGCCAACGTGAGCGATCCGTTCTTGTCCGCGTCGAGGCGACGGAACGCGGCCTCGCGTTCGCGGATCGAGCGGGCCTTCATCGCGGCGAAGGTACGGGTTTCGGCGGCCTCGATCTCGGCCCGGTCGGTAAACCCGTCCTTGTTGGCGTCGACCGCGACAAATGCATTGTCGGTCTGCTGAAGAAAGGCGGTGCGGGCGATCGGCTGCGGCGTGTTGGCGGGGCGCGCGGCGGGTGCGTTCTGCGCCGACGCCGGGACGACCGGGGCCGACGCGATCAGGGCAAGAAGGGCGAAACGAGTGATCACATTGATTCTCCGTGTAGTGGAAAGGTTATTTGATGAGGCCGGCGGCGCGCATCTCGGCGGGACTGACGACGCCGTCCTTGTCGGCATCCATCCGATCAAAATTCACCAGCTTGCCGGACCGATATTCGATGAGCGTGGCCTTGCCATCGCGGTTGCCGTCGACCTGCGCAAGATCCTGGGCGGCATTGGGCTGTGCAACGTTCATTGGCAGGCTGCCGAACTCGGCCGCGCTGAGCAGACCGTTCTGGTCCTTGTCGAGTGCCCGGAACAGCGCGACGTTGCGCTGTTGCGCGACCACTAACGACGTCGCCCTTTGATAGTCCTCAATCTCCTTGCGGGTCACGGCGCCATTCTTGTCAGCGTCCATTTTCTTGAATTCCGCATCCATGGTCTGGATGAACATCGAGCGCTGGATCGGCTGGGGACCGGCGCCCGAAGACGGCTGCTGCCCCACCGCCGCGGCGCCGAAGGAAACCGCCAGCATGGCACTGATAACTATTCGAAATGAACTCATGTTCAGGCCTCTCCCAGAGTCGCTGCAGGACTAGCAGAGCGTTGCGCTCTTGCCACCCCCAAGCATTAACGACGGCGGAACAGAATTGGACAAATGTTAAGTCATTGAATTTCAACGAACATTAATCTTCCTTCATAATTTCTGTTGTGTCCTTAAATGGTTGTGCTAGCGATATGCGCAAGGTGGAGTCGTCCGTTCTCGGGCTGCAAATGCAAATGTCTTGCACCTGTAGGTCCCCGGGCGAAGCTGCCGCTGTCAATCCTCGATTGGCGAACAAGGGGAACACACGATGCGTATGAAACTTCTAATTGCGAGCTCCGCGATTACGCTGGGTGCTGCACTGTCTTTCTCCACCCCCGCATCCGCGCAGTTTGTCTGCGATCAGGACACTGCGGGCGAAAGCGGTGGCGGCGCGACGGCCACGACCGCTTTTGACACCGCTTGCGGCAACAGTGCTACATCGGTGGGTGTCGGCATCACCGGCGCCACCTCCTTCGGCTTCGACGCCGATGCCAGTGGCGGCGGATCGGTCGCCATCGGCGACTCCGCGGATGCCACGGGGGACAGCGCCATCGCGATTGGTGGCGACAACCCCGGCACCGGCGGGGTTGACGGCGCCGACGCGACCGGCACCGGGGCGATCGCCATTGGTGGCGAGTTGAACGCTGTCGGCGCTGGCACGATTGCGATCGGCATGAATGCCAACGCTACGGCCGTCGACGCGACGGCCGTGGGTCAGGGTGCGCAAGCGCTGGGCTCGAACGATACGGCAATCGGTGATCTGTCGACTGCATCGGGCACCTTCTCGGTCGCGGTCGGCGCGAACGCGCTCGCCAACAATACGGCATCGACCGCGGTCGGCGCCTCCGCTTCGGCAACCGGGACCTTCTCGAGCGCTTATGGCGAACTCGCCAATGCCTCCGGCGCCCTGTCCACTGCGATCGGCTCGAACTCCGCTGCGCTCGGCGGTTCCTCGGTAGCCCTTGGTGTCTTGGCCAATACATCGGTGGCCGCAACCAACGGCGTTGCGATCGGCAATGGCGCCGATGCGCTTCATGCCAACTCGGTCGCCCTCGGCTCGAACTCGACGACGACCGCGGCCAACCAGGTCCACGTCGGCGGCCGCACCATCGCGGGCGTTAGCGCCGGTCTGATTGCGCCCGGCTCGACCGAAGCCGTCAACGGCAGCCAGATCGACACGATCCTGGTCGCTCAGGACACCCGTGACGATGCGCAGGATGCGCTCATTGCGGGGATTGCCGCGGCGAGCGCCTACTTCGACGCCAACAGCGTCGGCGCGGCCGCCAACGCGGTCGGGGTCGATTCGATCGCCGCGGGCGGCGACTCGGTCGCCAACGGCACCAGCAGCATCGCGCTCGGCGAGAATTCGACTACCGGCGCGACCCACACCGGCTCGGTGGCCCTTGGTGCCAATACGGCGACGACGGCGGCCAACCAGGTTGCGGTCGGCGGACGTACCGTCACCCAGCTCGCCAACGCGACGCTGAGTTCAACCTCGACCGACGCCGTGACCGGCCAGCAGCTGTTCGCGACCAACAATCGCATGACAGCGGCGGAGGGGGACATCGACCTTTTGTTCCTGAATGACCTCGAGCTCGACCGGCAAATCGATCGCGTCGATCGCCGGGCAAGCGCCGGAACGGCCGTGGCGATCGCCATGGGCGGATCGGCCTACATTCCGGAGAAGTCGTTCAACCTGAACGCCAACCTCGGCCTCTATCGCGGCGCCTATGCCGCAGCGGTCAACATCGCTGCGCTGATCGGCTCGAACGCGGCGTTCAACGCCGGTGTCGGCTACGGCTTCAACAAGGGCGGAAAGCTCGGCGCTCGGGTCGGCTTCACGCTTGGCTTCGGCGGCGCCGCGCCACCGCCTCCTCCACCTCCGCCTCCGCCTCCGCCGCCACCTCCGCCTCCTCCGGCGACGCAGACCTGCCCGGACGGCTCGGTGATCCTGGCGACGGACATGTGCCCGCCGCCGCCACCGCCGCCGCCGCCGCCACCGGAGCCGGAACGCGGGTAAAATCAATCCACCGTGCGTGGGCACTGACGCTCACCCACAGCAGAACTTTTGACTAACGTTTTTGGTAAAAGGGGTATGACAATGATCAGAACCAAACTTCTTCTTGCTGGCACGGCGATTGCGCTGGGTACGGCACTGTCTTTCTCCACCCCCGCATCCGCGCAGTTTGTCTGCGATCAGGACACTGCGGGCGAAAGCGGTGGCGGCGCGACGGCCACGACCGCTTTTGACACCGCTTGCGGCAACAGTGCTACATCGGTGGGTGTCGGCATCACCGGCGCCACCTCCTTCGGCTTCGACGCCGATGCCAGTGGCGGCGGATCGGTCGCCATCGGCGACTCCGCGGATGCCACGGGGGACAGCGCCATCGCGATTGGTGGCGACAACCCCGGCACCGGCGGGGTTGACGGCGCCGACGCGACCGGCACCGGGGCGATCGCCATTGGTGGCGAGTCGAACGCTGTCGGCGCTGGCACGATTGCGATCGGCATGAATGCCAACGCTACGGCCGTCGACGCGACGGCCGTGGGTCAGGGTGCGCAAGCGCTGGGCTCGAACGATACGGCAATCGGTGATCTGTCGACTGCATCGGGCACCTTCTCGGTCGCGGTCGGCGCGAACGCGCTCGCCAACAATACGGCATCGACCGCGGTCGGCGCCTCCGCTTCGGCAACCGGGACCTTCTCGAGCGCTTATGGCGAACTCGCCAATGCCTCCGGCGCCCTGTCCACTGCGATCGGCTCGAACTCCGCTGCGCTCGGCGGTTCCTCGGTAGCCCTTGGTGTCTTGGCCAATACATCGGTGGCCGCAACCAACGGCGTTGCGATCGGCAATGGCGCCGATGCGCTTCATGCCAACTCGGTCGCCCTCGGCTCGAACTCGACGACGACCGCGGCCAACCAGGTCCACGTCGGCGGCCGCACCATCGCGGGCGTTAGCGCCGGTCTGATTGCGCCCGGCTCGACCGAAGCCGTCAACGGCAGCCAGATCGACACGATCCTGGTCGCTCAGGACACCCGTGACGATGCGCAGGATGCGCTCATTGCGGGGATTGCCGCGGCGAGCGCCTACTTCGACGCCAACAGCGTCGGCGCGGCCGCCAACGCGGTCGGGGTCGATTCGATCGCCGCGGGCGGCGACTCGGTCGCCAACGGCACCAGCAGCATCGCGCTCGGCGAGAATTCGACTACCGGCGCGACCCACACCGGCTCGGTGGCCCTCGGTGCCAATACGGCGACGACGGCGGCCAACCAGGTTGCGGTCGGCGGACGTACCGTCACCCAGCTCGCCAATGCGACGCTGAGTTCAACCTCGACCGACGCCGTGACCGGCCAGCAACTGTTCGCGACCAACAATCGCATGACAGCGGCGGAAGCCGACATCGACACCTTGTTCCTGAATGACATCGAACTTTCCCGCCAGATCGGTCGCACCGATCGCCGGGCAAGCGCCGGTACCGCGGTAGCGATTGCCATGGGCGGCGCGATGTTCCTTCCGGACAAGACCTTCAACCTGACCGGCAACGTCGGCGTCTATCGCGGCTCATGGGCCGGCGCGGTCAACATCGGCGCGCTGATCGGCTCGAGCGCGGCGTTCAACGCTGGCATCGGCAAAGGCATCAACCGGGGCGGCAAGCTCGGTGCCCGCGCAGGCTTCACCTTCGGCTGGTAGTCGGGTGATGCGCCTGCCCGATTGATCATCGGGTGTCGTAAAGTTACGGGCGGTGCCTTCCGGGTGCCGCCCGTACCTTATCGGCGTGGCCCCGCCGGCGTGAGGAAGTGATGCCCCGACCCAATCTCGACGACCCCGTCCAACGCGCCGCCTACCGGCGCGAGCTCAAGGCGTTCGCGCGGCCGTGGCGCCTGCTCGGGCTGGGATTACTGGTCGGCGGGGTGATGGTGGCGCTGGTCCGCGGCGGCGGATTCGACCCGTTGTCGCTAGCGCTGGTGGTTGGCGGCTGGGCGATCCTGGTGCCGGTAATCGTCGCGCGCGGCCGCTATCACCGCCGGCGCATGGCCGAGGGTAACAGCGACTGACGGGGACGCGATTGCGCTAGAAAGTGTAGGCCAGCCCGAGCACGGTCTGCCATTGCGACTTCGACCCGCGGTCGTCGACGAAGGGCGAGCGCCCGATGCTGCCGACCAGTCGGCTGTAGGTGGCGGCACCGAAGATCGACAGGCCGCCGGTCAGATCGCCGGTGATCGACTGGTTGACCAGCCCGGTCAGCTTCCAGTTCTTCATCCCGCCCTTGGCATTGTATGCCGACGGGGGGAGAAATTGTGCACCGTCGAGTGGCTCGGCCGACACCAGTGGCCCGAAGTCGTAGCTGTAATAATAATCGGCGTATCGATTGCTGACGAAGTCGGCTGACAGGCCGAGCGACACATAGGTGCGTTTCGACAGCGGCGTGCCAAAGTCGATATTGGGGGTGAAGACGGTCGATTTATGCGCGTTGCCGACATCGTCACGACGTCGAGGCGAACGCTCAGCGTGTCATAGGGATTGGTCAGCCCGTGGGCGGTGACCCCGGCGAACCCGCCGAGCTCGATCGCGGTCTTGCGCTTGCCGAAGGCCCGAACGAAATCATCCTCGACCTTGCTTACCCGTTCGCGGCGGACGCCGACGATCGGACCCGCATCGAAGTCGATCCCGCTTTCGGGGCGACGGATCAGATCGACGTAGAGATAAGTGCCGCGGGTCTTGAAGTTGATCCCGTTGAGGCGTCCGCGGACTGCCGCGAACGGGCTGAACTTATAGTCGTCCGAGCCTTCGTAATCGGGGACGTACGCGCCCCCGCGCGGCAAGCGTCACGGTATCCGACCGGTCGTTGGGGTCTGGCAGCGCGGGATCTGACTGCGCACGGCTGGTACGGAGCGCGGAGCGCGACGAAAAGCAAACAGCCGGATCATGATGGTCACCCCTGCTTGCTCCCCCGACCTTAATCAAATCAAACAAGACCAAAGCGAAACGCGTTCACGTGCCGCAACGCCGGACCACGCGACGCCATCATCCGAACAAGTCGTGGAGATCAGTCGCCTTCGCCCGGCTCGGGGGTGAAATATTTCTCGAACTTGCCCTCTTCGCCCTTATGCTCGTCGGCGTCGGCGGGGCTGTCCTTCTTGCGCGTGATGTTGGGCCAGTTGGCGAGAAAGTGGGTTGTTCAGCTCGAGCCATTTTTCCAGCCCGTTCTCGGTGTCGGGAAGGATCGCCTCGGCCGGGCATTCGGGCTCGCACACGCCGCAATCGATACATTCGTTGGGATTGATGACGAGCATGTTCTCGCCCTCGTAGAAGCAATCGACCGGGCACACCTCGACGCAGTCCATATATTTGCAGTTGATGCAGGCGTCGGTGACGACATAGGTCATGCGGTGCGGCTCCCTTTCTTCCGCTGGCTAAGGCGGCGGAAACCGTCGTCAATCGGCCTGCCGCCTGTTGCGCGTTCGCATCAATCATCTCGATAGCAGGCGGCGCCTCGGCGGGCGGGCCGCGGCGTGCCGGGCAGTGCGAGGACTGCGAACGATGCGCACCTGTCCGCGTAGCGGGAAGGCGAGGATGCTGCCGAGCGCGACCGGCTCGCTCGGCTTGGTCGCGCGCTTGCCGTCGATCCGCACGCGACCGGTGTCGATCAGCGCCTGCGCCAGTGTGCGGCTCTTGGCACCAGGCCGGAACAGGAAGCGATCGACCCGCACGAGCGGTCACGCGAAGGCGGTCGACCGTTTGAGTTCGGCCAATGCGGCGAAGGCATTGCCAGGCCGCGGTGCGGCTCGACCGGCCGCGGCGGTCGGCGATGGCCGCGCCATTTCCACGCATCGCCCGTCGGGACGAAGCCGACTTCCGCCATCAGCTTTCGCACTGGCATCCGGGTCGAGCCCGAGGCTGGTGACGAGCGGCATGGTCGAGCAGGCATCGCTGCCGGCCTGGCGCGCGGCATGGGCGTGGGCCGCGAGGCGGTCGGCGAGGTCGATCCGCAGCCAGCGGCGCCGAAGCGGCGAAAGGCAAGCGCGGCCCCGCGCGGATCGGCGCTGCCGTCGAGCGTCGCGCGCCGCGGATCGGGTAGGCGCGGCATCGGCTGGCCCGCGCGGATCGCGAGCAGGGCGGCGCGCCAGCGTTGGGCGGCGGGCTTGAGCAGGCCGGCACGAACAGGTCGAGCGCGCCGAGCCGGACCCGGAGGCGGTGCAGCGGATGGCGGTCGGCCTTGTCGAGCGCGGCGATCTGCGCGGCGATCGCGCGGCGCGGGAGGACGCCCGCCGGCATCGGCGAGCATCGCGGCGAGCGCGCGCACGCCGGCGTGACCTTGGCGTCGACGCGGCAGCGGCGAGGTGCCGAGCGGGCGGACGTGGCGCGTCGAGCTCGGCCGTCGATCCAGCGTTCGAGCCGGGCGCGAAGCTCGCGCGGCGCTGGGCCGACAGGCGGTCGAGTGGCGCGCGCGGTGCGGACCGCGGGTTCGAGCAGCGAGCGGCCTGGCGCGAGGCGGGCGAGGATGTGGCCCTCCCAGCCGATCGCCAGTCCGCCATCGTCCTCGACCACGAGCGAGAAAGCGCTGTCCGGTGCGTCGAGCAGCGCCTTTGCGCGGCGGTCGAGCTCGTCGCCCAGGCGGCGCTCGGCGGCGGCGAGCAGCAGGCGCTTGTCGGCATGGCGGGCAGTCGGGATCGACCGTGAACTCGAACCCTGCAAGATGTCCGATCGGCTCGGGGCCGACGCTGACCTCGCCGTCGGCGGCGACGGTGACGGCAAGCGCATCGGCGCCGCGCGCGCCGATGTCGCGGACCAGCACGGCGGTGCGGCGATCGACGAAGCGCTGGGTCAGCCGTTCGTGCAAGCGCGTCGGTCAGCCGGCCTTCGACCTGCGCGGTGCGCTCGGCCCATTTGACCGGATCGGCGAGCCAGTCGGCGCGCTGGGCGATATAGGCCCAGCTGCGGATCCCGGCGAGGCGATCGGCCAGCGCCTCGATATCGCCATTGACGTTGTCGAGCCGCGCGACCTCGGCGGCGAACCATTCGTGCGGGATATGCCCGCCCTCGCCGATGTAGCTGAACAGTCGGCGGACCATGCGCGCGTGGTGCATCGGGCCGACCTTGCGGAAATCGGGCAGGCCGCAGGCCGCCCACAAGCGCCGCGCGCCGCGCGCCGCGTGGCGGCGGCGATCGCCGGATCCTCGGCGAGCATCTTGAGCACGGCCAAGGTCGATCGCCAGCGGCGCCGAGCGGAGCAGTGGATCGTCGCTCTTGCGCTCCAGAGCTGGCGATCAGCGTGCCGACGTCGGTGAAGTCGAGCTCGCTCGACCGCCAGTAGAGATGATCGAGCGGGCGGAAGCGGTGATCCTCGATCGCGGCAATCTCGTCGTCGCTGAACGCCGGGCCATTGTCGCCGCCCAGGCCCAGCGTGCCGAAGCTGCCGTCCTTCTGGTGGCGCCCGGCGCGGCCGGCGATCTGCGCCATTTCGGGGATGGTCAGGCGGCGGTCGCGGTGGCCGTCGAACTTGTCGAGGCCGGCGAAAGCGACATGGGTGACGTCCATGTTGAGGCCCATGCCGATGGCGTCGGTGGCGACGAGATAATCGACCTCGCCGCGCTGGAACATCGCCACCTGGGCATTGCGCGTGGCGGGCGACAGCGCGCCCATGACCACCGCCGCGCCGCCCTTGAAGCGGCGCAGCATCTCGGCCAGCGCGTAGACCTGCTCGGCGCTGAACGCGACGATGGCGGAGCGCGGGGGCAGCCGCGACAGCTTGGTCGCGCCGCGCATAGCGCAACGTCGAGAAGCGCGGACGGCTGACGATCTCGGCCTCGGGCAGCAACTGGCGGATCAGCGGGCGGAGCGTGTCGGTGCCGAGGATCAGCGTTTCCTCGCGACCGCGCGCGCGGAGCAGGCGGTCGGTGAAGACATGGCCGCGCTCGGGATCGCTGCCCAGCTGCGCCTCGTCGATCGCGGCAAAGGCGAACTCGCTCGGGAAAATGCCCTCGTGGCTGCGATCCTCGCGCCCGCCGGTGACCGGCATCGATTTCGGCGGTGCACAGCACATAGCGCGCGCCCTTGGGGACGATGCGTTCCTCGCCGGTAATCAGCGCAACCTGCTGCGCGCCCTTGATCGCCACCACCCGCTCATAGACCTCGCGCGCCAGCAGCCGCAGCGGGAAGCCGATCACCCCCGACGAATGGGCGCACATCCGCTCGATCGCGAGATAGGTCTTGCCGGTATTGGTCGGGCCGAGGATCGCCCGGACCAGTGCTGTCGCCGCGCGGCATGGGAGCCAATGTGGCATCGCCGCCGCGAAGTGCAAGCGGAGATGAAACTTAAATCACTGTTAACCTTGTTCCGCCACACCAGGGGCAGGGAGATTGCGGGTCGATGCGGGCGGAATTTGTTGGACGGCAATTCGGACGGGCGGCGGTGGCGGCGCCGGCTGGCTTCGCGCCCTTCGTTCCGTCGCGTCCCGGCGCGGTTCAGCCTGGTGGTCGATCTTGGCGACGATCTGTTCTCGCGCGACTGGTGGCGCGGGGCTGGCGACGCTCGGGTTGCTGTGCACCGCCGCGGCGCTGACTCGCGCCCGATTTCGGGCCGCTGCCCGCGGCGCCAACCCCGCCGCCGCTGACGGGAGACAGCAAAGGACCAATGGCGCGCGGTGGGGGTCGATTCGATCGCGCGCGGATCGGACAGCGGAATGCAGATGGAAGCCACGGACCGCGGTCGTGCCGATCGACACCGCGCCCGAGCGTCCCGCGATCGACCTGTTCGTGACGCTCGGCCGCGACGGGCTGGCGCGCAGCCTGGCGCGGGTCGGGGCGTCATCAGTCGACGCGGTGCGGCGGCGGCGCTGGTCCGCTCCGCCGCGCCGCGCCTCGACGCCGGGCACCAGTCTTTCCATCACCCTCGGCAAGCGCGACGCCGCCGGTCGCCGCCCGGTCGAGCGCCTCGCGTTGCGCGCCGTCGATGGATCTGAAATTGCTGGTCGAGCGCGGCGAGCTGGGCCTCGCGCATGACCCGCATTCCGGTGCCGGTCACGACTACCCCGATCCGCGTGCGCGGCCGCGCCGGGGACGGGCTCTACTGGGCGCTGCGCACCGCCGGCGCCTCGACCGGCGTCGCAACGGCTTATCTGAAGGCGCTGGCGCAGGAAATCGACGTCGGCGAGATCGGTCCCGACGCCAGCTTCGACCTGGTCGTCGCCCGTCGGCGCAGCGCCGACGGCCAGATGGCCGAGGGCGATCTGCTCTACGCCGGGATCGACCGGATGATCGACCGCGATCTGCAGCTGGTGCGCTGGACCGCGGGCGGCAAGCCGGTCTGGGTCGACGCCATCACCATCGGTCAGGCTCCGCGCGCCGCCGAAGGGCTGGCGTGGCCGGTGCAAGCGCGGATCACGTCGGGTTTCGGCTATCGCATCCACCCGATCCTGCGCTTCGCCCGGATGCATCGCGGGATCGATTTCGGCGCCCGCTGGGGCACCCCGATCCACGCCGCCGCCGACGGCCAGGTGACACGCGCCGGCTGGGCCGGGGGCTATGGCCGCCAGGTCCGGCTCGCCCACGCCGGCGGCCTCGCGTCCAGCTACAGCCACATGAGTTCGCTCAGCGTCGCGCCGGGAACGATGGTGCGGCAGGGCCAGGTGATCGGCTATGTCGGGTCCAGCGGCCTGTCGACCGGCCCCCACCTGCATTACGAAGTCTATCGCGGCGGCGTGGCGGTCAACCCGATGAGCGTGAAGTTCACCGCCGTCCCAGCGCGGCGCCGACCCGGGCGCAGTCGCGGCGGTACGGGCGCGGTTGAGGGAGTTGCTGGGGGTGGGGGTCTAAGACGGGCTAGTCGTCCGCTTCCGACCCATTCGCGGACATTGGCTGTATCAGACCATTCGGCACGCATGGCGCGTGCGTCAGCTTTTTCACCTACAGCTACATCGGGCCTGAGGTGGGTTCTCCGCCGATATCGCAGAGGCCGGAGCGTTCCGCCACGGCTTGGCGACAGTCCGCGATCGTCAGGCTAGCGCGCATGCTGGCGTCATCGGATGCGCTTCTGGATCACGGTCGCGACGTTGCTCGCACACGAAGAGCCTCGTGGTTCGCGCCCAGCGCTCCAAGCATGCCGCGGCACGACGTCGTTCTGCTTATCGTTGGGAAGATGCACGAAGCGCCTTAACGGCTTGCGCCTTCGTCCCGGCATCGCGCAGATGCCAGCAGGCTCAGATCATCGCCTCTACATAAGGCTCTGCCGGCGAGACAAAGACTCTGCCGTGACATCGACCGCGACGAGCAAGCGAATTCGAAGTGCGGCCTTCGGCTAAGTCCGCTTTCCACCCATAGCGGACATTAGCGGAGGTCGCAGTGCGAGGATTGACCGATTGGTCGATCAGGCGGTGGCCTTGTGCGCGTTACCGCCCGTGACCGCGCCAGCGCTTGATCGTGCGGTCGATGATGCCGGCTTCGCCGCCGGTCTCGCGCCACAGCTCGGCGAAGCTCGGGTCGGACGAGGCGGGGCGCTTTTCGGGCTCGAGATCGTCGAAGCGGACGCGGATCGGGATGGCGACGCCTTCGCCGCAGACGATGCATTCGCGGTTGCGCAAGCGCCGGGATGGCGTCGAGGAAGCCGCGCGCGCCTTCGGGCATGGCGGCGCGGACGCAGGCCTGATCTCGATCGTTGTTGAGGCGCATCGAGATGATCGTGCCGCACTGCGACAGCACGCCTTCGGCCAGATCGGACGGTCGCTGCGTGATCAGGCCGAGCGAGACGCCGTACTTACGGCCTTCCTTGGCGATCCGCTCGAGGATCTTGCGCACCGCCTGGCCCCCGGCATTTTCGTCCTTGGGCACGTAGCGATGGGCTTCTTCGCAGACGAGCAGCAGCGGGCGCTGCGCCTCGGTCCGCGACCAGATGGCATAATCGAACACCATCCGCGCGAGCACCGAGACGACGACGCTGGTGATCTCGGACGGCACGCCCGAGACGTCGACGATCGAGATCGGCTTGCCGTGCGCGGGCAGGCGGAACAGCTTGGCGAAGAAGCCGGCCATCGTGTCGCTGACCAGCATGCCCGAGAACATGAAGGTGAAGCGCGGATCGGCGCGCAGTTCGTCGAGCTTGTTCTTGAGCCGCTGGTAGGGCGTGGTGTCGCCGGCGCGGTCGAGCTTGCCCATTTCCGCGACCAGCACCGCGACAGATCGGTCAGCAGATAGGGGATCGGCGAATCGACGGTCACCTTGCCGAAGGTCTCGACATTCTTGCCCTTGGTGCGCGCGGCGAGCAGGCACTTGCCGAGGATGTCGGCATCGCGCTGGCGCTCGGCGCCGTCGGTGGTCAGGAACACTTCGCAATGTTCCTCGAAATTCATCAGCCAGTAGGGCAGCTGGAGATTGTCGACGTTGAACAGTTCGCCGCAATCCTTGAACGCCGCCGAATATTCGCCGTGCGGATCGATCATCACGATATGGCCCTCGGGCGAGAGCTCCGAAATGCGGTGGAGGATCAGCGCGACCGTGGTCGACTTGCCGGTACCGGTCGATCCCCAGCACCGCGAAATGCTTGCCGAGCATCGGGTCGACGTAGAGCGCGCCGCGAATGTCGTCGGTCGGATAGACGGTGCCGATCTCGATATGGGCTTCGTCGGGCGGCGAAGATGGCGCGCATGTCCTCGGTGTTGACCGGATAGATCGGGCTGCCCGGGATCGGATAGCGGGTGACGCCGCGGCGGAAGTTGTGCATCCGGCCGTTGGCCGCCATCTGGCCTTCGCCGAGGAAGTCGACGTTGGCGATGACTTCATTGGCGTCGCCAGCGCGCATCGTGCGGACGTTGGCGATCAGCCAGCTGCTCGCGACCTTCACCTTGATCTGGCTGCCGACCTGGCCGGCCATCGCGACCGACTTGTCGGCATTGTCGACAATTGGTGGAGCAAGGCGGCGTCCATGCTGACCGCGATCCCGAGCCGGCAATTTCCTGCACGATCCCGATCGACGGCATCTGCGTCGCCAACCGTGGGCACCGCAGCGCCGCCTGCGGAATGATCGTCGCTGTAGCTCGACAATTTGTCGACGAACTGCTGCAGATTGGGTTCTTCATTCATGCCGGCGACGCCTTGCTCATTCCGGAGGGCGGCAGGATTAAGCGAAGGCGGTTAAGATTTCGCTGACATTGCCGGGAAAATCAGGCGCGGCGGGCGAACACCAGGCGGCGACCCAGCCGAGCCCGAGCGACAGCAGCACCGCCGACAGCCCGTAGAGGAAGCGCGTAGCGTCGCGCGGCGACCGCGACGAAGCGCTCGAATCCCGACTTGCCGATCTCGATCTCGCTGGTCGCCGCCGCCATCACCCGCCCGTCGTCGATCAGGAAGGTCTCGGCGGTATAGGTGCCGACCGGCACCTGGCTGGGGATGTCGATGCGCGCGCGGTAAAGCACGCCGCTCGCTGATCTCGACCCCCTTGGGATGCTCGGCATAGAGCCCCTGGCGCTTGCGCAGGTCGAGCAGCCCGGTTTCGAACCGCCGCTCCTTTTCGGGCAGCGCGCCGCCGCCCGGCGACAGTTGGAGATCGTTGAGCCCGAGTTCGTAGATCGCCGCGGTGCGCTCGTCGACCAGGTCGCGGATCGGGCGCGACGAGGCGACGGCGTAATAGGAAGGCGCCGAGCGGAAGCGGTGCTGATCGGCGTTCATCCAGATGCCGGCGATCTTCTGCTTCTCGCGCACCAGGATCGGCTGCGACCGGGCCCTTGACGACGACCGCGATGTCGGCGGCGCGGTCGGGCACGCGGCCGCCGGGGTAGAGGATCGCGCCGAACAGCAGCAATTGCGCGCCGGTGAAGCTGTAGCGGATCTCGATCGATCGCGCCGAGACGTCGGGGACCAGCACCGGCTTGGACTGGCCGAGCAGCAGCGGCGTGGCGGCGCAGGAGCAAGAGCAGCCGCGCTTCACAGCTCGGTCACCGTGTAGATTTCGTCGGGTCGCCAGGCGAGGCCGAGCGCCATGCGCAGCGCGACGAGCAGGATGATGATCGCCAGCGCCAGGCGCAGCAGGTCGGGCTTCAACTGGGTCGCGAGCCGCGCGCCATATTGCGCCCCGACCACGCCGCCGATCAGGAGCAGGCCGGCAAGCACGATGTCGACCGACTGCGTGGTCATGGCGATGGATCAAGGTGGTGACCGCGCTGACCGCGAGGATCATGACCAGGCTGGTGCCGATCACGACGCGCGCCGCCATGCCGAGCATGTAGATCATCGCCGGCACCAGGATGAAGCCGCCGCCGACGCCGAGCAGGACGGTCAGGATGCCCGCGACGAAGCCGAGCGCGGCGGGGGCGAGCGGCGAGATGTAGAGGCCCGAGGCGTAGAAGCGCCAGCGCAACGGCAGGCTGGCGACCCAGCGGTTATGGCGCTGCGGGGTTGCCGGCGTCGGCCGGCCTTGTCGACCCAGCCAAGCGCGACCACCGCATCCTTGAGCATCAGCCCGCCGATCGACCCGAGCAGGATCACGTAGAGAAAGCCGATGACGAGGTCGATCTGGCCGCTGTCCTGGAGCAGGCGGAACAGGCCGGCGCCGACCAGGGTGCCGACGCGTCCGCCGGCGATCATCACCCCGCCCATCCGGAAATCGACCCCGCCGCGGCGTCCAATGGGCATAGACGCCCGACACGCTGGCGCCGGTGATCTGGGTGGTGGCGCTGGCGACCGCGACGGTCGGCGGGATGCCGTAGAAGATCAGCAGCGGCGTGGTGAGGAAGCCGCCGCCGACCCCGAACATGCCCGACAGCAAGCCGACCAGCGCGCCAAGCGCGACGATCAGCAGCGCGTTGACCGACATGCCGGCGATGGGGAGGTAGATGTCCATGGGCTGATGCTACGCTAGCATCATCCTGCACGCTTTCCAGAGTCCGCCGCTCAGAAGTCGGCGGCGAGGGTGACGGCGGGGCGCGTTAGAAGTCTGCGGCCAGCGTAACCGCTGGTCCGGAGGGCGGGGCGGCATTGCCGATCAGCCGCTGGCGATAGTCGACGTGAAGCTTGATCCCGCGCCGCACTTGCATCGAAATGCGCGGGCCCGCGTCGAGCCGGTAGAGCCCGGGCTGGGCCGCGCCCCACACGCCGATGCCGCCCGAGATATTGCGCCAGATCGGCCGCGTCAGCGTCGCCCCGCCATCGACGAACAGGTCGCGGTTGCGCATCCCCACGACCCCGCCCTGGACATAGCCGTCGAGATAGACCTTGTTGAACAAGGCGCGGTGATAGAGGCCGCCTTCCGCGAACAGGGCGAAGGCCGACCGCCCGCCGAACCGGCCGAGCCCTTCGCGCCGTTCGGCGGTGAAGGCCACCGGAATCGATCGGAAGGGTTGCCACCGCATGCCGGCCGCGACCTCGGCGCCGCGCACCCCGCCGACCGACGAGCTGGTGCGGACGCTCGCCGCCCAAGCGTCGTTGAAGCGATACGTCAGCCGCGCCCCCGCCTGGCTCCCGCCCAGCGTGCCACCGCTGGCGAGCGAGGTGGTCGGGATGGTCCCGCGCCCGGTGCCGCGCAGCAGGGCCCAGGCGGTTAGCTGCAATCGGTCGAATTTTGGCGGGCGGGCGGGGGTTGCGGGGAGCGACACGCTGCCGCCGGGTGCGCGCATTGGCGGGGTCGAGGCGGTGGGGCCGGTGGGCCACGGCTCGGGTCCGATGGGGACATAATAAAGCGGCTGCGGGGTGGGCATGATTCCGGTCCCAGCCATCGGCCGACTGGCGGCGGGGAGACGAGCCCATCGGCCAGCTGGCAGGGATGACGATCGTCCGGTCGCCGCGCGGATAGCCGTAGATCGGCGGATAAGGAGGCGGATAGGAACCGGCGTAAGCGGGGCCATAGCCCGGCATCGGTCCGGGGTAGTAAGCGGGCGACGGCAGCGGATCGGGCGGCGGGGGCGGGTCGAATCTTGTCTGCGCGACCGCCGGCAATTTGGTCGGTCGCGCCGGGCGGTGCGAGCGGAGTCGTCATACCCGGAGCAAACGCCAGGCTGGCCGCCCGCACCCCGGCCCAGGCGAGGACCGCGACGCCGAGGAAGCGCAGCGACTGGCTCATGCCCGCTCTTCCGCGGGGAAGATGTGGCGGGTCTTCTCCCACCGCCGCGGCCCGCCATTGGCGTGGATGCCGATCGCGCGCCTGACCGCCAGCATGGCGATGACATTGCCGACCAGCAGCCGCGGGATCGAGAGCAGGCCCTGGCCGAGGCCATAGGTGGCAGTGACGAAGCCGGCGCGGACCAACACCCGCCACGCCAGCAGTCCGGCATTGACGGTCAGCAGGAAGCCCAGCACCGGGCTGAGCGACAGCGTCACCGGCGCGCCGAGCAACGACGCAATCCACAGCTGCAGCCACAGCAGGATCGCGGCATAGCCCGCCACCAGCAGCAGGGCCGCCAGCGGCCCGCGCCGGTCGCGCATGCGCATCCACCGCTCGCCGATCCCGCCGCGCCAGCCGAGGCGCTCCCACCCCGACAGCGCGATCCCGCCGATCCAGCGCGCCTTCTGACGCACCGCCGCATCGAGCGTCGCGGGGAAATGGCCGCGACTGGCGACCAGCGCGCGGCTTCCGGGGACGGCCGGGATACGCACGAACATGGTCTTGTCGGCGAACGCCCCGATCCGCAGGCCAAGCTCATAATCCTCGGTCATGCACGCGGCGGCGAAGGGGCGGCCGCCATTGTCGGCGGCAAGCCGGGCGATCGCATCGCGGGCGATGGCGCAGCCGACCCCGGCGAGCGGAATCGATGCGCCGACCGCCTCGCGCACCACCAGCTCCTTGCCGTGGCTCTCCGCAAATTCGTCGCAATAATGCCCCGCGATCCAGCGCGAATCGGGGTCGAGCAACGGGGTCACCGGCAATTGCACCAGCGCGGCGCGCTCGGTCATGACATCGAACAGGCGGATCTCGAGCGGGTGAACCAGATCCTCGGCATCGTGCAGCACGACCGCTTTGGCAGTCCAATGCTCGCGGCACTCGGCGGCCAGCAGCGCATCATATAATGGTTGAGGCAGTCGGCCTTGGTGGTCGGGCCGTGATCGTCGACCAGCACCGCCTCGATCCGCGGATCGTCGACCTGGCCGATCGCGGCCTCGGTCAGCGGGTCATTGGCGTAATAACCGACGAAGATCCGGTAATCACCATCGCCCCAGCGCTTGAGCGTGGCGCGCAGCATGTCGGCGATCACCGCCGATTCGTCCCACGCCGGAATGAACACGGCGAGCCGTCCCGGATTGGCGGGCGCGGGCAAGGTGTCGGCGAAGGCGCGCGGATAACGGCTGTAGACCGCGATCGCGCGCCAGCCGCGGCGGGCGAAATAAATCAGATCGACGGCAAGGTCGTCGATGGCGAACAGCAGGAAGCCGGCAGCGGCGAATAATGCCAGCTCCGACGCGAGTTCAGTCAGCACAAACGCAAGGGACATGGGTCGCTCCAGCCAGTCAGGCGGAGTCGTGACGGATCATAGTAGTAGAAGAAGTTGCTCGCATGGACGCCCCCAATATTGTTGAGATCAGAACACCGAGCCACGCGATCATGTCACAACGGCGCCGGAACAACAAGATCATCCGAAATGGTGCGATCTTTTCCAAAGTGGAGCGGTCGACGGTCAAGTTTGAGCGGCGACAGGGGCGCGTGATCATCCGTTTCCCGACTGCCCCAAAAAAGGGCAGGGTTAATCTTCATTAACAAGCTCGCTTGACTTTTTGTTATCGATTCCGCACTGGGCGGAGGTGGCACGCGGGTCGGGCCACTCCGTCAATTGTCGTGGTTGCGATCGGGTTTCCGGTCGCATGCGTTACCAGGGGTACTGGGATGAGCAGACGTCGAGGATTGGGCAAGGATCGCAGCGGGGCCGCGGCCGCCGAATATGCGCTGGTGCTGGCGATTGCCGGTGCGGCGCTGACCTTTGGGGCGCTTGCACTGGGGACCGCGATTACCGACACGATCGACGAGCCGACCGAGTGCGCCGCTGCCACCGCGTCGGTCAACACCGACTGCTGACGCCAGCAAAAGCTTGAACTTGCGCTTGTTTACACGGACGGTGGGCTGATGCTCGCCGCCCTCATCCTGCTTGCCCAGCCGATCGCCGCCAGCGGCGACTGGGCGGCGTTCGATCGAGGGCGTAGCTGCGAGGCGAAGGCGCGATCGCTGCTGGTGCCGCGCAAGGGCGAACCACAGCCGCATGTCACCATCGCCTTCGACCGCGCCGGGCCGCGCCGTGGCGAGATCAGCGTCGCGCTTCGCCGACCGGTGCGTGGCGGATCGTCGGTGGTGCTGACCGTGGGCGAACAGCCGTTCCTGCTGACGGCGCGCGGCGCCCATGCGTGGAGTCGCGGGCCGGTGCAGGAGCAGGCCATCATCGCCGCGATCCGCGCCGCCGGCGGGATGCGGGTCGAGGCGCGGGACGGGGCGGGTCGCCGGATGGTCGATCGCTACACGCTGGGCGGCGCCCCGACGGCAATCGACGCGGCTGCAGCGGCGTGCATTCGGAAGAAGTAGAAATTTCGCCACATTCGCCCTACATGGGCGGCCATCCATGAGCGCCGACACCGCCCTGATGCCGATCCCCGGATCGGCCGACCCCGTGACTGTGCCGCGCAAGGCGGTGCCGCGCGCCGACGGCAGGGTCGAACTGGTGGGCTTGCCGCGGGAGGCCATTCGCGCCGCGCTCGAGGCGGCCGGGCTGGAGCCGAAACAGGCCAAGCTTCGCGCCAAGCAGATCTGGCACTGGATCTACAATCGCGGGGTAAGCCGACTTCTCGGCGATGAGCGACATCGCCAAGGCGCAGCATGGCCTGGCTCAGCCGAGCGGTTCGCGATCACCCGGCCCGAAGTGGTCGAGGCGCAGGTGTCGACCGACGGCACCCGCAAGTGGCTGCTGCGCACCCACGACGGCCATGATTTCGAAATGGTGTTCATCCCCGACGCCGACCGCGGCACCTTGTGCGTGTCGAGCCAGGTCGGCTGCACCTTGAACTGCACCTTCTGCCACACCGGGACGATGAAGCTGGTCCGCAACCTCGAGCCGGCCGAGATCGTCGGCCAGGTGATGCTGGCGCGCGACTGCCCTCGGCGAATGGCCCGAGCCGGGCGAGGGCGGCTACAGCCATGAAGGCCGGATGCTGACCAACATCGTGATGATGGGCATGGGCGAGCCGCTCTATAATTTCGACAATGTCCGCGACGCGCTGAAGATCGTCATGGACGGCGACGGGCTGGGCCTGTCCAAGCGCCGGATCACCCTGTCGACCTCGGGCGTGGTGCCGATGATGGCGCGCGCGGGCGAGGAAATCGGGGTCAATCTCGCGGTCTCGCTCCACGCGGTGACCAAGGAAGTGCGCGACGAGATCGTGCCGATCAACCGCAAATATGGCATCGAGCAATTGCTCCAGGCGTGCGCCGATTATCCCGGCGCCAACAATGCCCGGCGGATCACCTTCGAATATGTCATGCTCAAGGACAAGAACGACAGCGACGCCGACGCGCGCGAGCTGGTGCGGCTGATCAAGGCGTATGATCTGCCGGCCAAGGTCAATCTGATCCCGTTCAACCCGTGGGAGGGGGCGCTCTACGAATGCTCGACCCCCGAGCGCATCCGCAGTTTCTCCAACATCGTCTTCGACGCCGGTATTTCGGCGCCGGTGCGCACCCCGCGCGGCCGCGACATCGACGCCGCCTGCGGCCAGCTGAAGACGGCGGCGGAAAAGAAGAGCCGCGCGCAGACTCGACCGCGAAGCCGCCGCTCAGGCCGGATAACGCTCGGCCATCCGGGCCCAGCTGAGCGCGGCGAGCTGCTCGAGCACCCCGGTGTCGACCGCGGCGAGGCGCCTGACGTAGAGGCAGGACTTTCCGCGGCGGTATGTGCCGAGGCGGGCCAGTAGCGCCTCTTCGTCACCGTGATCGCCATCGTCGTAGGCGAGGACGTAGAGCACCAGTTCGGCCTTGCGCGGCGAGAAACCGATCCGCATCGCATCGCCTTCGTGCCCGCTGGCGTAGCGGTAATGATATTGGCCGTAACCGATGATTGTCGGGCCCCACATGCACGGCTCCATGCCCGTGACGCGGCGCATGATCGCATCGACGGCTTTGGCGTCGGCGCGCCGGACCGGGTCCTCGACCAGATCGATAAAGTCGGCAACCGACTGCGCCGTCGGCCTGGTCTTGGTTTCATATTTGCCCATCGCCGCCTCCGTCCGCCGCGCCGTCGCGTCCGTATAACTTGAAACCCGCGCCAGCCAGAGTCACAACACCCTTGGGGAGAGACGAAAATGGCGCTGATCGACACATTGCTCGGCAAATTGATCCGCAAGGGAACGTTGACAGTCGTCATGCCCGATGGTCGCGCGCGCAATTTCGGACCGGGCGACGGCCCCGAGCTGACGGTCCATCTGGCTGACCGCAAAACTGCCTTCGACATCGCCCGCAACCCGCGGCTCGGGATTCGGCGAGGCCTATATGGACGGCCGGATCCGGATCGAGGACGGTGACATCCTCGACCTCATGCGGCTGGTGGTCGGGGCCAATCGCTGGGAAGACAAGGGCGCGGGGCGAAAGGCGCTCAACAAGGGCAAGAAGAAATGGCGGGCGCTATTCCGCCGTAACGAGGCGGCCAACTCGCGCAAGAACGTCGCGCATCATTATGACGTCGGCAACGATCTCTACCGGCTCTTCCTCGACGACGACATGCAATATAGCTGCGCCTACTTCACCGATCCGGGCAACAGCCTGGAGCAGGCGCAGGCTGACAAGAAGGCGCACATCGCCGCCAAGCTGGATCTGAAGCCGGGGCAGCGCGTGCTCGACATCGGCTGCGGCTGGGGCGGGACGGCGCTCTATCTCAACCGCGTCGCCGACGTCGACGTGCTCGGGATCACCTTGTCGGAGGAGCAACTCAAGGTCGCCCGCCAGCGCGCCGAGGACGCGGGGGTGGCCGACCGGGTCAAGTTCGAGCTGATCGACTATCGCTCGCTCGACCGGCACCTTCGACCGGATCGTGTCGATCGGCATGTTCGAACATGTCGGGGCCGCGCATTACGACGAATTTTTCGCAAGTGCCGCGATCTGCTGGCCGAGGACGGGGTGATGCTGCTTCACACCATCGGCAAATTCGGCAAGGTCGCCGCGCCCGACCCGTTCACCGACAAATATATCTTCCCCGGCTATCATCTGCCGTCGATCAGCCAGATGGCCGCGTCGACCGAGAAGATGAAGCTGATCATCAGCGACGTCGAGATGCTGCGGCTCCATTATGCCTACACGCTGCGATCACTGGCTGCGGCGGACGCAGAAGGCCAAGGCCAAGATCGTCGCCATGTACGACGAGCGCTTCTACCGGATGTGGGAATTCTATCTCGCCGGCGCGAGTGGTCGCGTTCGAGAACGGCTCGATGTGCAATTACCAGGTGCAGTACATCCGCGACCGCCACGCGGTGCCGATCACCCGCGACTACATGATCGAGGCCGAGCAGAGTATCGCACCCTCGACGCCGCCACCCGGCCCGCACCCAAACCGAAGCGGGCGCGCAAACTGGCGAGCGCCTACCGGGCGTGTAGTTCGGCCAGTAGCGACGGGGCGGGATAGAGCGCCTTGAGCGCCTGCTCGATCGCCGCGGTCGACACCGCGATCGAGCGCGCCATGGTCAGATCATAGGCATAATCGTTGCGCAGGCCGGGCAGGTTGCGGTCGAAATTGGCGCCGAGCAGGTTGAGATCCTTGTCGATCACCGGCGATCCCGAATTGCCGCCGATGGTGTCTGCGGCATAGATGAAATCGAGCGCCCCGGCCTCGTTAATCGCCTTGCGCCTGGCGAGGATGGCGGGCGCGAGCGCGAACGGATCGGCGCCGGTGGCGCGGTCGAAGGCGCCGCCCCAGCGGGTGCGATAATCGGTCTTGCGTCCATTCTCGATCCAGCCGCCGACCTTGCCGTAGGTGATGCGCAGCGAGAAGGTTGCGTCGGGATAGACGCTGTCGCCATAGGCGGCGAAGCGCGCATCGGCGAGCTTGGCGCGCGCGGCGATGAGCGGTCCGTCGACCTGCTCGTCATAGATTTTCTGCAGCCGCCGCTCGTTGGCGTCGACGGTTTTCGCGTAGACGATCATCGGGTCGGTCGAGGCGGCGATCGCCGCCGCGCCGCCGTCCCACAGCGCCTTGCGCACCGCCGGATCGGCGAGCCGCTGCCGGACACGAGGCGAGCGGCGAGACCCTCCGGCGACTCCTTGCCGAGCAGAAGCCGCGTCTGGGGATGGTCGGCACCGAGATATTCGCGCGCCTTGGGCAGCGACCATTCCATCGCAGCGCGTCGAGCCACGGGGTGACCGGCCTGGCGTCGAGCAACTGCTTCTGCTTGAGCGGGAGCGCGCTGTCCGAATAGCCGGGCAGGCGCTCGCCGTTGGGCTTGGCGCGCTCGGCGGCGGCGCGAACCAGGGTCAGTGCGTAGTTCATCAGCACGCCGTCGGGGATGGAGTAGCGGATCTCCGCATCGATCGCCCTGAGTTCGGCCATCGCGCGGTCGATCTCGCCCCACGGATCGCCGATCGCGGCATTGCCCGCGCTTTTCGCCCGCAGCGCGGCCTCGTTGGCGGCGAGCATGGCGCTGAACCGGGGGTCGCCCAGCGCGCGGGTGCGACCGATGGCACGCTTGAGGTCATTCTCGATGCCGTTGAGCGCCTGTTCGCCTTCGCGCGCCTTGTCAGGGTTCTGCCGCATCGCCGAGATCAGGCGGCCGCGAAGCTCTGACAGACTCGCCAAAGTGATCGGCAGATTGACCTCGCGCTGAAAAGCGAACTGGCTCTGCGTCAGCAGCCGCTGGGTCGATCCCGGATTGCCGACGACGAAGATCACCTCGCCCTCCTTCGGCTCGCGCGCGGTCCACTTGAGGTGCTGCGGAGTCGCGACCGGCTGGCCGTTTTCGTAAGCGCGCAGGAAGGCGCCATCGAGCGCGTAGCGCGGGAAGTTGTAATTGTCGGGGTCGCCGCCAAAGGTCGAGGCCGCGGCTTCGGGCGCCCAGACGATCCGGACGTCCGAATATTTGCGATAGGTGTAGAGCTTGTACTGCCCGCCGCCGTAGAGCGTGACGACCTGGCAGCGCGTGGTCGCGGTGTCGGGGCAGGCGGCTTTCTCGATCGCCGCGATGATCGCGGTGCGCGCCTTGACCGCGGCCTCGCCGGTCGCGGTGCCGATCGCGGCTTTCACACGGCGGGGTGACGTCGCTGATCGCGGTGACGACCTCGGCCTGCTGGCCGGGGCATTGCTTTTCCTCGGCGCGGGTGCGGGCGGTGAACCCGTTGGCGAGGATGTTGGCAGTACTGGTCGACAGATCCTCGAGGCAGGAGGCCACGCAATGCTGGTTGGTGAAGATCAGCCCGCTGGCGGAGACGAAGCTCGACGAGCAGCCGCCGGTCAACCGGACGTTCGACAGCCGGGCGCGGTCGAGCCACTTGCCGTCGGGCGCCCAGCCATACGCCGCCTTGAACTTGGCCGTCGGAAAGGCGTCGAAGGTCCACATGCCTTCGTCGGCGCGCGCGGCGCTCAAGGGGAGGGCGGCGGCGGCGGCCAGCAGTGCGAGGCGACGCATCAGCGACCCTTCAGTTCGGCCACCAGCGCCGGGGCGGGATAGATTTTCTCAAGCGCTTCCTGGATCGCGTCGGTCGACACCACGACGGTGCGGTTGATCGTCCCGTCATAGCCGTAATTGCCGCCGAGACTGTGGATGTTGCCGTCGAACGCCGCGCCGATCACCGCGCCGTCGAACGGTCGATCACCGGCGATCCCGAATTGCCGCCGATGATGTCGTTGGTGGTGACGAAATTATAGGTTGCGCTGCCGTCGATTGCCTTGGCGTTGGCGACGAACTGCTTCGGCAGGTCGAACGGTTCGGCCCCGGTGGCGCGATCGAAGGTGCCGGCCATCAGGGTGCGCGTCGGGACCATCTTGCCGCGCTCGATCCAGCCGGCGACCTTGCCGTAGCTGACCCGAAGCGTGAACGTCGCGTCGGGATATTGGGTCGCGCCATAAGCCGCGAAGCGGGCATCGGCGAGCTTCGCCTGCGCCGCGGTCAGCGGGCCGTCGACCTCGGCATCATAACGCTGCTGCAGCGCGCGATCGTTGGCGTCGAGGCTGCGGGCGTAGACGATCATCGGGTCGGTCGAGGCGGCACCGCCGCGGCGCCGCCGTCCCACAAGGCCTTGCGCACCGCCGGATCGGCCAGCTTCGTGCCGCCGACCAGCCGCGCGGCCAGTGCCTCGGGCGATTCCTTGCCGAGCAGCAGCCGGGTCTGGGGGTCGTCGGCGCCGAGATATTCGCGCGACTTGGACAGCGACCATTCCATCGTCAATTGGTCGAGCCACGGATAGATCGGGCGCTCGTCGAGCAGGCGCTTCTCGACCAGCGGCAGCGCCGAATCCGAATAACCAGGAAAACGATCGGCATTGGGCTTGCCGCGCTCGGCGGCAGCGCGGACCAGGGTCATGGCATAACCGAACAGGTCGCCCTGCGGCAGGCTGAAGCGGTCGGCGACGTAGAAGGTGCGATAGGCGCGCATCGCGTTGGAGACGTCGGTCCATGGGTTGGCGTCGACGGATGGTTTGGAGCGACGCTGGAGGTCGGCCTCGGCCGCGGCGAGCTTGCCCATGAATACGGGATCGCCGAGGGCCTTCACCCGCCCGATCTGGACCTTGCAGGCTATTCTCCACCCCGCCGAGCGTCTCGGTCGCCTCGCGCCTCTTCTCCGGGCTTTGCGCCATCGCGGCGATCAGCCGGCCGCGATGCTCGGACAGGGTCGCGAGCGTGATCGGCAACGCGAGTTCGCGCTGGAAGGCGAGTTGCGCCTGCGTCTGCAACCGCGCGGTCGAGCCGGGATTGCCGACCACGAAGGTCGCCTCGCCATCAACCGGCGCGCGCGGCGCCCACTTCAGATGCTGTGGGGTCGCGACCGGTCGGCCATTTTCGTAGGCGCGCAGGAAGCTGGCATCCATCGAGTAGCGCGGGAAGTTGAAATTGTCGGGATCGCCGCCGAACTGGGCGGCCTGCGCCTCGGGCGCCCAGGCCAGGCGGACGTCGGAATATTTGCGATAGGTGTAGAGCTTGTACTGGCCGCCGCCATACAGACTGACGACCTGGCACCGGGTGGTGGCGAGGTCGGTGCAGCCGGCCTTCTCGATCTCCGCGGTGATTGCCGTGGCGCGCCTTGACCGCGGCCTCGCCCGTCAGCGACCCGATCGCGGCCTTCACGCGGGGCGTGACGTCGGCGATCGACGTCACCACCTCGGCCTGCTGTCCGGCGCACTTGAGCTCGCGCTCGCGCGTGCCGGCGGTGAAGCCGGTGGCGAGGATGTTGTTGCTGTCGGTCGCTGTTCTGCTCGACGCAGGTCGCGACGCAATGATGGTTGGTGAGAATCAGGCCGTCGGGCGAGACGAAGCTGGCCGAGCAGCCGCCGGTCAGCCGGACGGCCGCCGAGCGCACCTTGTCGAGCCATGCCTGGTCAGGCGCCCAGCCATACGCAGCCTTCATCCGGGCGGTCGGGAAGGCGTCGATCGTCCACATGCCTTCGTCGGCGCGGGCCGCGCTGAAGGGCAAGGCAATCACGGCGGCGGTGGCGGCAAGGCGCGCGAAATTCGACATGGACTTGGGGTCTCCGGAAAGGGTCGCGGGCCTGACTGCCCGAAAAAAAGGGCCCGGCGCAACGCCGAGCCCTGATTTTCTGAGGAAAAAACGATCAGCCGGCGCGATTGCCGCGCATGGCCTTGCGTTGCTCGCGCTGTTGCCTGCGCTCTTCGGGAGTGATTCGACCGTCGCGGTTAGTGTCGATCCGGTCGAAGCGCTGGAGTGCGCTGGTGGTCGCTTCCTGCAGCGAGACGCGGCCGTCGCGGTCGAGATCGGCGAGGCGCATCATGCGGGCGCCGCCCTTGCCGCCCATGCGGTGCATCTTGCCCATGGCGCGGCGGTCGCCGTCGGCGCCAACAGCCGGGGCGTGGTTGCGGGCGAGCCTGCGCTCGTTGCGGATTTCGCGCGCGCGACCGAATTCCTCGCGGCTGATCATGTTGTCGCGATTGGCGTCGAGCCGGTCGAACGCGGCGCCCGGGTTCGCCATGCGATTGCCGCCGCGGCCCCGACGCTCGCCCATGCCGCCGCGATGGCCGCGCATCGACTGCAGTTCGTCAGCGGCGACAAAGCCGTCGCGGTTGGCATCCATGCGGGCGAAATGGTCGCGGACCTTAGCCACCGCCTGGTCGCGGGTCTGGGTCACGTCCATGCGGTGCACGATCGGCGGCGCCATCGGTGCATTCGGCGGCGGCGCCTGCATCTGCGCCACGGCGGGAACGGTCAACATCAGCGCGGTCGCGCCCAGGATTATCCGGTTCATGATTCTTCCCTCCATCCATCCAGGAGCGGCGAGGCTAGGCCCGCGAATCTGTATCGCGCTTGAATGGCGGGGGACGCAGTGGCAAGCGGCTGAGCGATGACCAAGACCGCTTCTTCCGACCCATCGGTCCGCCGTGTCGTGCTTGCCTACTCGGGCGGACTCGACACCAGCGTGATCCTCAAATGGCTCCAGCAGACCTACGGCTGCGAAGTCGTGACCTTCACCGCCGACCTCGGCCAGGGCGAGGAGATCGAGCCGGCGCGGGCCAAGGCCGAGATGATGGGGGTCCGCCCGAGCATATCTTCATCGACGACCTGCGCGAGGAATTCGTCGGCGACTACGTCTATCCCGATGATGCGCGCCAACGCGCTGTACGAGGGGCTGTACCTGCTCGGCACCTCGATCGCGCGGCCGCTGATCGCCAAGCGCCAGGTCGAGATCGCGCGCGAAGTCGGCGCCGACGCGGTCAGCCATGGCGCGACCGGCAAGGGCAATGACCAGGTGCGCTTCGAGCTCGGCTATTATGCGCTCGCCCCCGACATCAAGGTGATCGCCCCGTGGCGCGAATGGGATCTGACCAGCCGCACCGCGCTGATCGAGTTCGCCGAGAAGAACCAGATCCCGGTGCCCAAGGACAAGCGCGGCGAAAGCCCGTTCTCGACCGACGCCAACCTGCTGCACACCTCGTCGGAAGGGCAAAGTGCTCGAGGATCCGTGGGACGAAGTGCCCGACTACGTCTATTCGCGCACCGACGATCTCGTCGCCGCGCCCGACACGCCCGAGGACATCACCATCGCAGTTCAAGGCCGGCGATGCGGTCGCGGTCAACGGCGAGGCGCATGTCGCCCGGCGATGCTGCTCGCCAAGCTCAACGAGCTCGGCAAGCGCCACGGCATCGGCCGGCTCGACCTGGTCGAGAATCGCTTCGTCGGGATGAAGAGCCGCGGCATGTACGAGACGCCGGGCGGGACCATCTACCACGCCGCCCATCGCGCGATCGAACAGCTCACGCTCGACCGCGGCGCCGCGCATCTCAAGGACGAGCTGATGCCGCGCTATGCCGAGCTGATGTACAACGGCTTCTGGTTCAGCCCCGAGCGCGAGATGCTCCAGGCGGCGATCGACCTCAGCCAGGCCAAGGTCGACGGCGAGGTGCGGATGAAGCTCTACAAGGGCGGCGTCCACATCACCGGCCGCCGCTCGCCCAACAGCCTGTACAGCGAGAAGGTCGTGACGTTCGAGGATGACGCCGGCGCCTACGACCAGCGCGACGCCGAGGGCTTCATCAAGCTGAACGCGCTGCGCCTGCGTTTGCTCGGACGGCGGGATCGATGACCGCCTAGCGCGGATAATGGACGGTCAGGCCGGCGATATCTTCCCGTCGCGGATAGGCCTTGTCGATGGCCGCGGCGACCGCCGGACTGTAGCGTTGGCTGAACAAATTGCCGCCCCGGCCCTGGTAGATGATGAAGAAGGCGAAGCGTCGCCGTTCGATCATCCGCACGAACGGGCGCTCGTCGTAGGCGCCGGTGGCGGCCAGCTCGGTGAAAATCGCCGGCTCCCACAACACCGGCCGCCCGGCGCGCATCAGCACCACCATATCGTCGGAAATCACCGGCCCGTCGGCGGCGCGCACCATGTCGGTCAATCGCGCCAGGCCGTCGGCACGCGCGGAAAAAAAGCGCTCGGAAAATTGGTTCGGGTCGATGAATATCGCCTGCGCGCACAATGCCGCGATCGCCAGCTTCCCGGCGACCGGGGTTTCGGTCACCGCGGTGCCCGCGACGGTGAACGAACGCTCGACCGCGACCCGCGCGGCGATCCCGGCGAAGATCGCCAACGCGACGAACCACTCGATGAAGTAGTTCGCGCTCGAGCCCGACTTCAGGACCAGAAGCAGCATGATCGTCGTCAGCAGGAGATAGCAGCCGAGCATGGCGTTGGCCGCCTCCCCCGGGTCGGCGTCGCGGCGGCTGAGGACAAACCGGCGGATCGAGGGGAGGGTAGCGGCAAATCCGATCAGTGCGGCGGCGACGAGGAAGATATGGCCCAGCCCGATGATCGCGATCTGGTCAATCCGACCAATGTCGAAGCGGTTGACGTTGTACAGGAATACATGCCGCAGAAAGCCGCCACCGGTGGCATAGGCAAGTGCGCCAAGCGCGACCGATCCCACGATCAGGCAGGTCGCGATCCCGGTCAGCGCGGTTCGTGGCCGGTGAAACAGTAGCACCAGGAACACCGACGCCGGCGCGGCGATCATCGTCTGCTTGGTGAAGACGGCGAGCACGAACAGCAACGCGGCGGGATAGATATACGCCGGTCGGCGGATGGCGCGCAGTCCGGCGTAGATCCCCGCCAGGGCCAGCGCGAACGCGAGCATGTCGACCCGCATCAGCGGCGCCCAAATCTTGACCGGGAAACCGACCAGCAGGGTCAGCCCCGCGATCGCCGCGGATGCATTGGCGACCCAGCGCGCGCCCGCCGCCTGCATGATCATGTGGCGGACGATGAGCCCGATCAGGACCACCATCGCGGCGGTCGACAGCAGGGACAGGATCCGCCCCGCGGCGAGCCCGTCGATGCCGGTCGCCGCCACAAGACCGCTCAGGAAATGATAGAGCGGGGTGTAATGGAACACCACGGTCGGAAATTGGCGAATGTCGCCGAACGCCTGTCCGGCAAACAATTGCTCGACCTGGAACCAGACGATCCCCTCGCCATAATCGAGCTCGTGCGGATAGAAGACGCCGCGGATCGACCCGGCGGCAAAATGGTAGCTGTGCCACGCCAGCAGGGCGGCGAGCACGAACAGCCCGATCCGCACGACATTGACGGAAACGCGATCGACCGGCGGCATGGCGTCAGGCGCGGGGACGGGCGACAAGCAGCATCTGCTTGCCCAACGGCTTGACCGGCGAGGCGAGATAGGCGCCGATCAGGGGTGGCCACACCGGCAAGCGCGACTTGACCGTCAACGGCAGGAACCGCGGCCGCACCTCGATCACCTCATAGCCGTTGGCGTCGAGGAAATCGGCCAGGCTGACATGCGACCAGACGCTGACATGGGTGTAGTCGTCGAAATATTCGTCGGCGCAATAACGGTAATTGGGCTGGAGCGTGGTGAGCGTTCCACGGGGCGATAATTTGCCGCTTCAACGCGCGCAGCGTTTCGGCCAGCTCGGGCTTGGTTAGATGCTCGAACAAATTGCTTGAAAAGGCATAATCGACCGAATGGTCGTCGATCGCCGACAAGTCGGACGCCGGGCCGACGATGGTCTCGACTCCCTGATCGACATGGGCGGGCATCGATTCCCATACGTCGACCGCGATCCGGCGGCGGGCGGTGACATTGTTGATGAATTCGCCATAGCCGCAGCCCAGGTCGAGCACGCAGTCGTCCTGGCCGATCCGCCTCGCGAAGAAATAACGCCACAGCGCCTTCCATACGACGTCGCGCTTGCGATCCTGGACGAGGCGCGAATCATGATAGCCGACAACGCTCATGCAATCTGTCTTTGCCACCCGAAGACCAGCCCGGCGATCATTTTGGTGCCGACCGTGAAGCCGCGCCAGTTGTTGACATTGCCGCCCTTCGACAAGCCGACCCGGGGATGGAAGGTGATCGGACATTCGACAAGCACCAATTCGTGGGCGAGCGCGGTGTCGAGGAAGTGGGCGTTGAATTCCAGGTTCACCGACGGGTTCGATCGCGGCAACAGATTGAGCAAGGCATCGCGGCGGCACAATTTGTAGGTGGTTCCGACATCGGTGATCGTGCCGCGCCCGAGATGCTTGAACTCGAGCAATTTGCCGACGAACAGATTGCCGTAATACATGAACGTCGACAGCTGGGTGCGATACTGGCGAAGCGGCTCGACGATGCGCGTCCCGTTCACGATATCGGCGTGCGGCGCATAAGCGATCAATTTTTCGATGTCATAGGCGAGGAAGGTGCAGTCTCCTTCGCTCAGCACGACGAATTCGGTGTCGTCATAGCGGGCGGCCTCGGTCAGGCAGCGGTGGACGCATTGGCCATAGCCCGGCTTGAGCTCGTTGAAGGTGATCGCGCCCGCCGCCTTGGCGCGGTCGAAGGTCAGGTCGCTGCTGTTGTTGCTGACCACGATCACGCGTTCGACCATCGGATGGCTGATGAAGTCGGCGACCGAGGCGGCGATGCTGTCCTCGTCATTGTAGGCGGTCAGCGCGACCGTGACCCGATGGCGCCGCACTGGCTGGTAGCGGACGGGCACGTCGGGCTTCTGACGGCTGTGGAAATAGAGCAGGTCGACGAGCGCCATGGCGATCCCGATCACGATCGGCAGCCCCGAATACCACACCAGCCATTCGGCCACCGGGTCGAGCAACTCGCGAAGGCCGAGCAGATAGCGAGGAAACACCAGCAGCACGCCGGCAAGGTACATTACGACCCCGAGGCAGAACACCAGCACGCCATACATCAGGATCGGGGTGTGCCGCAGTCCGGCACTGAAGGCGCCCGCCTGGCGTACCGTGGTCATGATCATTCCCCTTCTATCACCGGCAAAGCGCGCGCCCGGCGAACCCGGCGCCGGGCATCGGCCAGCAGCTGGCGAAGGGGTAACGGCAGAAGGTTAATGAAATTGTATGAATTGGCCGCGGCTAACCGGTTTACGCGCGCCGTTTACAGTCGCGCGGGAATGGCTAAAGGCGAGCGCCTCTGACGAGGGGAGCCGAAAGGCGGAAGTGAACAGGGACAGCGACATCGGCAATGATCGCCCATGGTGGGAAACGCGCTGGTTCGTCGCGGCGATGATCCTGATCGCGTTCGTTCCGCTCATCTATCCGCCGGTCCCGCCGCTGGTCGACCTGCTCGGCCATATGGGCCGCTACCGGGTCGAGCTCGACCTCGCCCGCTCGCCCGAACTGCAGCGCTATTTCGATTTCGAATGGCAGCTGATCGGCAATCTGGGGGTGGACCTGCTGATCGTTCCACTAGCCAAGATCTTTGGGCTCGAACTGTCGGTCAAGCTGATTGCGCTGTCGATCCCGCCCCTGACGGTGGCCGGCTTCCTGTGGGTCGCGCGCGAGGTTCACCACCGGCTCCCGCCGACGGCGGCGCTGGCCTTGCCGTTCGCTTTCTCGCACCCCTTCCTGTTCGGGTTCCTCAACTACACCCTGTCGATGGCGCTCGCCTTCCTCGCCTTCGGGCTGTGGCTGAGGCTTGGACGGCTGGGCAAGCTCCGGCTGCGCGCCGGACTGTTCGTACCGATCAGTTTCATCGTCTTCATCTGCCACACCTTCGGCTGGGGGATGCTCGGGCTGCTGTGCTTTTCGGCGGAAGCGGTCCGCCAGCACGACCGCGGGATCAGCTGGTGGAAGGCGGGGTTGAAGGCCGCGATGCACGCGTCGGTGATGGCCGCGCCGATCCTGATCATGCTGATGTGGCGAAGCGAGATCAGTGGCGCGCCGACGTTCGGCTGGTTCAACTGGCGGATCAAGTCGTTGTGGCTGGTGTGGGCGCTGCGCGACCAGTGGCAGTCGATCGACCTGACGATCCTCGCCCTGATCGGTCTCGCCGCCCTGTTCGCGCTGGTCACCCGTGCCTTCACCCTGTCGCGAAACCTCGCCTTTTCGGCGCTGGTCCTGACGCTCGCCTTCATCTTCCTGCCCTGGACCGTGTTCGGATCTGCCTATGCCGACATGCGGCTGGTGCCCTACGCGATGGCGGTGATCGCACTTGCGATCCGCGCCCGGCGTGAGCCGCCGGAAGGCCTTTCGCAAATGCTTGCCGTCGCGTCGGTCGGACTCTTCGTGGCGAAGGTCGCGGTCACCACCGTCAGCCTGGCGATCGCGTCGGACCGGCAGGAACGGCAGTTTGCGGCCCTCGACCTGGTGCCGCGCGGGGCGCCTCTGGTGTATCTCGTGGGCCAGAGCTGCGACACGCTGTGGCCGCTGTTTCGTCAGTCGCACCTTGGTGCCATGGCGATTGTCCGCCGTCATGCCTTTGCCAATGACCAGTGGGGAATCGAAGGCGCGAACCTGCTGACCGTCACCTATCCGCCGGCCGGTTATTTTCGCGCCGACCCGTCGCAGATGGTCAGCGATCCAGCCTGCCGGACGCGAAAGTCGCCAACCCCCGACCAGGCGATGCGCGCCATTCCGCGGGGCGCGTTCGACTATGTCTGGCTGGTCGACGTGCCGACCTTCGATCCGGCGTCGCTCGCCGGCTATCGGCGGGTGTGGAGTGGCGACGGCAGCAGCCTCTATGCAATCGAGCGCACCCAAGCCAAGGAGGTGCCATGACCGCGCTTTCGATCGTCGTTCCCTGCTACAATGAGCAGGAATGCCTGCCCACCTTGCACCAGCGGCTGTCGGCGGCGGCCAGCGCTGCGGTCGGTGACGATTATGAGCTGGTGCTGGTCAATGACGGGTCGAAAGATACGACCTGGTCGCTAATGCGCGACCTAGCGGTGACCGATCCGCATCTCGTCGCAATCGACCTGTCGCGCAACCACGGGCACCAATTGGCGCTGACCGCCGGGCTCGACCTGGCGCGTGGCGAGACGATCCTGATCATCGACGCCGATCTGCAGGATCCGCCCGAATTGCTCGGCGAGATGCTGGCGGCGATGCGAAGCGAGAGTGCCGATGTGGTCTACGGCGTGCGCACCCAGCGCGCGGGCGAGACGCGGTTCAAGCGCGCCACGGCTCACGCTTTCTATCGCATGCTGGCCAATGCCACCGACGTCGACATCCCGCTCGACGCCGGCGATTTCCGGCTGATGAGCCGCCGCGCACTGGACGCGCTGCTGGCGATGCCCGAGCAGGCGCGCTTCATCCGCGGGATGGTGGCGTGGATCGGGTTCAAGCAGATTCCCTTTCCCTACAAACGCGACGAGCGGCTCGCGGGCGTGACCAAATATCCATTGTCGAAGATGATCCGCTTCGCGCTCGACGCGCTGACCGGTTTCTCCTCGGCACCGTTGAAGCTGGCCAGCCATGCCGGGCTCGCGCTGGCGTTCGGGTCGGTGCTGATCATCCTCTACATTCTCGTCGCCTGGGCATCGGGCCAGACCATCCAGGGCTGGACCTCGCTGATGCTGGTGGTGGTGTCGCTCGGCGCGGTGCAGATGTTCGTGCTGGCGCTGATGGGCGAATATATCGGCCGGCTTTACAGCCAGTCGAAGCATCGCCCGCTGTATATCGTGCAGGACGTGATTGGCGGCGGGACGGCAAGGCCGGGTAGCGGACATTCCAGCAGAGGATTGGGGATTAATCGCCTCAGCCAAAGGTCCAGCGGCGGTGGAGCCAGAAGGTCATCAACGGGGTGAGGATGACATTGGGCGGGATCGGCCACCAGGTCGCTCCGCCCAGCCGCTCGACCAATAACCACACCCAGAAGCTGTTGAGCGCATAGCCGATCAGATTGACGGCGATGAACCGGGTCCCCATCCGGCCGTGATCGTCGCGTGTCCCGTGACCGGCGAAACTGATCCAGCCATGCGCGAAATAGCCGACCGTGACCCCGACGATCCACGCGATGCTGATTGCCACCAGCGGCGAGGTGGTCCGGGTTTCGGCGAGCCCGTAATAGATCGCCTGACCACCGGCGGTGATCAGCGCGCCGATGATGCCGTAGCGGGCCAGCTGGAAGAAGGTCGCGCGTGCTTCGGGGTCGGCAACGACGCGGTCGAAATGCTGTTTCACCGGCGGGCGGCGGCTTCGATCTTGGCCTTGGCCATGGCGATCGGCTTGACCAGCGCCGTCGGGATCATCCGCACCGCGGCGCGGCGCAGCGCCCATTTGACGTCGCCGCCGATGGTCAATTTCTGGCCGTCGGGGACGCGCGTGGCGAGGATCGCCTTCGACAGCCGCTGCTGCCCGGCGTCATTGGCGTAAATATAGCTGTTGAAGCGATACCAGGGCATCACGTCGGGCTTGTCGGCCAGCGCCGGGCGGATGAAATCGAACGGCGCATAACCCCGCGCGGCGAACCTGGCGCGCCAATATTCGGGTGGCTGTTCGTTGACATGATGTTCGCCGCCCTGGTGCGGCACCGCGGCCGAAAACAGGATTACGTCGCCATGGGCGATCAGATTGTCGACGAACAGATCGGCCTTGGCGTGCGGCAGATGCTCGGCCACTTCCAAAGTCTGGACGAGGTCGAAGCGGCGCTTGAGGTCGAGCGGCGTAGCAAGGTCGTGGGCGACGAAAATTGCCGGCCGGGATCGCGAGCTGGTCGCGCTGGACATAATCGCCATCGACCGCGACAACGTCCTTCACGCCCGCGGCCAGCCATTCGGCCGCCCACGCGCCATGGCCGGCGCCGATGTCGAGCAGGCTGTCGATTTGCATCTCGGGCTGCAACAGCCCCGCCACCGCGCGCGCGGAGCGGCGCGAACCGGCGTCGATATAGTCGTAGAAATCGTGCGAATATTGATGCTCGATCATCGCGTCCCGCCGCCAGAGCCTTGCCGTTGAGTGGATGCACGCTAGAGCGCGAAAGTTAAGTTAGCGCAAGGATGAGCGGTGTTCGAGCGGCAATTGGACTTTATCGATCGCAACTGGCGCTGGCTGGCGGTCCTCGCCTGGGCGCTGTTCGCCGCCTGGCTGCTCTATTCCAAGTGGAACAATGTGCTGGGCTTCGTGCTCAATGACACCGACGACAATATGCGGATGAGCCAGGTCCGCGCCTGGCTCAATGGCGGGCAGGGCTGGTTCGACCTCCGCCAGTACAAGCTCAACTGGCCCGAGGGCGCGAACATCCACTGGTCGCGGCTGGTCGATCTGCCGCTCGCCGGGCTGATCCTGCTCGGGCGCACGTTCCTGACCGGGCCGCATGCCGAACAATTCGCGATCGCGGTCGCGCCCTTGCTGCCATTCCTGCTGCTGATCTTCTCGCTGTCGCTGACCGTACGCCGGCTGGTCCATCCCGCCGCGTGGCCGTTGGCGATCGTTTGCCTGTTCTTCGCCGCCTCGGCCACCGGCCAGTTCGTGCCGACGCGGATCGACCATCACGGGTGGCAGCTTGCCTTCCTTGCTTTGGGCATTTCGGGGATTGCCGACCCCCGGCGGGCGCGCGGCGGGGTGGTGCTGGGGATCGCCGCGGCGCTGTCGCTCAGCGTCGGGCTGGAGGCGCTGATCTATATTGCGCTGGCGGGCGGGACGATGGTCCTGTTCTGGGTGATCGACCGCGACGAACGCACGCGGCTCGCGACTTATGCGGGGGCGCTTGCCGGCGGCACCGCGCTCGGCTTCCTGCTCTTCGCTTCCTACGCCAACCGCCTCGCGGTGTGCGATGCACTGTCGCCGGTGTGGCTGGGCGATGCTTTGCTCGGCGGGGCGCTGATGCTCGGGCTGGCGTGGTGGTCGCCATCGCGCTGGACGGTGCGGCTGGGCGGGGCGGTCGTCGCGGGACTGGTCGTGATCGCCTTCCACGCGCTGGCCTGGCCGCACTGCCTTGCCCGGCTCGAGGGGATCAGCCCGCAGACCTATGAGCTGTGGCTCAAGAATGTGCGCGAGGCCAAGCCGCTTTACCAGCATGGCTGGCGGGTGGCCCTGTCGCTGCTCGCGCTGCCGGTGGCGGGGCTGATCGGCTGGGGAGCATTGGCGTGGCGCCATCGGGGCGAGCCCGACCTGTGCCGCCGGACGCTTGGCGCGGCGCTGCCCGCCTTCGCCGCGGTAGCGCTGCTGGCGTGGCAGGTGCGCACCGGCCCGGCGGCGCAGATGCTCGCCATCCCCGGGGCGGTGACCCTTGTCGCGCTGCTCGCCCCGCTGGCGTTCTCGTCACGGAACGGCGTGGTCCGGGTGCTTGGAACGACGGTCGCGGTGCTCGCCGGGCTGGGCGCGCTGGTGCCGCTGACGATCGATTACGTCGCCCCGCGCAAGGCGGAGACCGCGCGCGACAAGGCGATCGGCAAGGCCAACGCGCAATGCCCGTCGCTCAAGGCGATGCGCCCGGTGGCCAAGCTTCCGCCGGCGATCATCTTCACCTTTGCCGATCTGTCGCCGCGACTGATCACCGTCACCCATCACCGCGCGATCATGGGGCCCTATCACCGCAACCAGCAGCAGATTGTCGATTCGATGCTGATGTTCCGCGGTACGCCCGACAATGCCCGCGCGCTGGTCGATAAATATCGCGCCGATTACGTCATGACCTGCCCGATGATGAGCCAGTCGACGGTGTTCATGGCGCAGGCGCCCAAGGGCTTTTATGTCCAGCTCGCCAAAGGCCAGGTGCCGGCCTGGCTCGAGCCCGTCGACCTCGGCAAGGATAGCCCGCTCAGATTGTGGCGGGTGAAGCGCTAGCTCGCGAGGCGACTTAGCCCGCCAGTCCGGGCAGGCTCCGCTCCAGCCCGTCGAGCACGAACTGCACCGCCAGCGCGGCGAGGATCACGCCGAGGATGCGGGTGATCATCGCCTCCAGCTTGGCGCCGATCAGCTTCATCAGCGGGCCGGCGGCGAGCAGTGCAAGCAGAGTCAGCACCAGCACCGCGGTCATCGCCGCCAACACGATCAGTCCCTCGATCGTGCCCTCGGCGCGCGCGCTCATCAGCATGATGGTGGCGATCGACCCCGGCCCGGCGATCATTGGAATGGCCATCGGGAAGACGCTGATGTCTTCCGCTTCAGGGGTGCCCTCGATCTCGCGAACGCGTTCCTCCCGGCGCTCGGTCCGTCGCTCGAATACCATGTCGAGCGCGATCATGAAGAGCATGATCCCGCCCGCGAGGCGGAACGCGCTGAGGCTGATCCCGAGCGTTCGCAGCAGCGGCTCGCCGAGCAGCGCGAAAAACAACAGGATGAACCACGCCACCACCACGGAGCGGATCGCCATCGCCCGGCGATGCGCTGTTGCCGTGCCGCTGGTCAGCGAGGCGAAGATCGGCGCGCAGCCCGGCGGGTCGATGATCACGGCCAGCGTGATGAAGGCGGAGGTGAACAGCTCGATCATTTGGCGGCCGCAACCTTGTCGTCGATCACCGTCTGGCGCTGTTTGCCGTCCCACTGCAGCACCGAGAAGCGCCGCGCGCCATTGGCCTCGACGGTCCAGTTCCAGCTCAGCGTCCCGTCAGCGCTCGATCCGCTGCCCACCTTTACCCCGGCGGGGACCTCGCGCTGTGGCGGCGGCGGCAGCAGGCTCGTCGGGCAGGCCGCAACAACCGGCGCGATATCGCCGCCTTCGCCGCGCGCGAACTTCTCCTCGTCGCCCGCATCATAGACCCACTTCCAGCCGCCATCGCGCTGGCGGAGCCAGACGGTGGTGAAATAACCGACCTGCTTGCCGAAGTTGCGAACCCAAGGGCCGGTGTTGATCGCGACCGTGCCGTCGCAGCTGACGTAGCTCCGCCCGGGCCACCAATAGACCGGCACCGCGGGGTTCTTGAGCTTCCCGACAAAGGCGCGGGCATTGACCGGCTGGGGGGTGAACATCAGCGCATCGGGCGTCGACCATTTGCGGAACGCGGTCCACTGGCCGATCTTCTGGGCATCGGCGGCAAAGGCCCGCTCGGCGTCGATGGCCGACATTGGCGCTGGCTTGGGCGCGGGCTGGGCGGCGGCGAGCAGGATGGCGAGGATCACAGGTCTGTCTCCATTTCAAATCCTTCGCGGCGCGCGGCGGACACCAGGGTGTTGCGGATCAGGCAGGCGATGGTCATCGGCCCGACCCCGCCCGGGACCGGGGTAATTGCTCCCGCGATCTCTTTGGCGGAAGCGAAGTCGACATCGCCAACCAATCCCGCTTCGGTGCGGTTGATGCCGACATCGATCACCGTCGCGCCGTGCTTGAGCCAGTCGCCCTTGACCATCTCCGCCCGCCCGACCGCGGCAACGACGATGTCCGCCCCGCGCACGACATCGGGCAGATCCTTCGTCCGGCTGTGGGCGATAGTGACGGTGCAGCTTTCCTGCAGCAGCAGCAGCGCCATCGGCTTGCCGACGATGTTCGACCGGCCGATCACCACCGCGGTCTTGCCGCTGAGGTCGCCAAGTTCGGCCTGGAGCAATGTGAGGCAGCCGAGCGGGGTGCAGGGGACGAAGCCGTCGAAGCCCGATGGCCAGCCGTCCGGCATTGACCGGGTGGAAGCCGTCGACATCCTTGTCGGGGTCGATCCGGGTGATGATGGCATTGTCGTCGATCTGCGGCGGCAACGGCAGCTGGACCAGGATGCCGTCGACCGCGGGGTCGGCGTTGAGCCGTCTCGACCAGCGCCACCAGCTCGGCCTGGATGGCGGTGGCGGGCAGCCTGTGCTCGAAGCTCTCCATCCCCGCTTCGCGCGTCGCCTTGCCCTTGGAGCGGACATAGACCGCGCTCGCCGGATCCTCGCCCGACCAGCACCACCGCCAGACCCGGCGCGCGGCGGCCAGTCGGCTGCGGAATCCGGCGACCTCGGCGCCGACCTGCGCCGCGCAAGCGTCGGCGGCGGCGGCTTTGCCGTCGATCACCCGGGCGGTCATACGGCGGTGGTGGCGATATCCGCGGCGGCGCCGGCCAGCAGTTTCTGAAGCACCATGATCAGCAGCAGCACCACCAGCGGCGAAAAATCGATCCCGCCCATGTCGGGCAGGAAGCGGCGGATCGGGCGATAGAGCGGGGCGGTCAGCCGGTCGAGCGCTGTCAAGAAGGCGCGGACCCCGTTGCTGCTGGTATTGAGCACGTTGAAGGCGATCAGCCAGCTCAGGATCGCCTGGACGATGATGATCCACCACAACACGCTGAGCAGCATGATGGCGATCTGGAAGAGCGAGAGGACGATGTTCATGGGGCTCGTCTAGCGCCCGTCGGCTTCGCGGGCAATCAGGGCGCGAACCGGTCGGGCAGCGCCTCGCACAGGATGATCACGAACGCCTCGTGCGGGGCGAGCCATTCGGTGATCGGGGTCCAGCCCCCGGCGAGTAACAGCAGCCGTGCCCCGCGCTGCCCATATTTGTGGCTGTTCTCGGTATGGATCGACTGGCCTTCGGTGAAGGCGAAGCGCTGCCCGGCGACGGTGAACTCGACATCGCGCGTCGCCACCAGATGCATTTCGATCCGGCCCAGCATGTCGGCCCAGCGCGCTTCGTGGCGGAAGGCGTCGACCGGAATGTCGGCGCCCAACTCGCGGTTGATCCGGTCAAGCAGGTTGAGGTTGAACTGCGCGGTCACGCCCTCGGGGTCGTTATAGGCGGCGACCAGCCGGTCGACCGGCTTGATCCGGTCCATCCCGATCAGCAATTTCGACCCGGTGCCGAGGATGTCACGGAAATGGCCGAGCAAGGCGGCGGCGCTCTTGGGCACGAAATTGCCGATCGTCGAACCGGGAAAGAACCCCAGCCGCTCCAGCCCGTCGATCTCGGGCGGCATGGTCACGTCCTTGGTGAAATCGCCGACCACCGGATAAACGTCGACCCGCGCATGATCGTCATCGACCGTCGCCGCGCTTTCCTCCAGATACTCGCCCGAAATATCGATCGGCACATAGGCGCGCGGTCGCACCGCCTCCAGCAGCAGCGGGGTCTTGGTCGCGGCGCCGGCGCCGAATTCGACCACCGCGCCGCCGGGCGCGACATGGCCAGGCAGGTCGAGCATTACCTGCTCGAGCAGCGCCGTCTCGGTCCGCGTCGGATAATAAGCCGGCAGACGGGTGATTTCGTCGAACAGTTCCGATCCGCGCCGGTCATACAGCCAGCGCGCGGGGATGGCCGGGACCGGCTCGGCCAGTCCGCGCAGCACGTCGGTGCGGAAGGCCGGATCAACGGCAACCTCGGGTTCAAGCGTCTCGGGCAAGTCTGACTCCGCTAAATTGCCAGCGCGCGGCCGGGGGGAAGAAATTGCGATAGGATGCACGGCTGTGACCGCGCGGCGTGGCGCAGGATGCGCCCTTCAACACGAACTGGCCGCACATGAACTTGCCATTATATTCGCCGACCGTGCCTTCCTCGGGGGTGAAGCCCGGATAGGGCAGGTAGGCGCTGCCCGTCCATTGCCAAACGTCCCCAAACGGCCCGCCGCCAGGGCGGGGCAGGACGGGGCCGGCGTCATCCAGTTGGTGACCGAGATGTGGGTCGGCACTGCCAAACATCGCTTCCCACTCGAATTCCGTGGGCAGCCGCGCGCCTGCCCAACGGGCGAAAGCGTCGGCCTCATAATAGCTCACCATGCTGACCGGCGCGGCCGCGTCGAGCGCGCGCCGACCGGCGAGGGTGAATTGGGTGCCGTCCTCGTGCCAGTAAAGCGGCCGCTCGACCTGGTTCGCCGTGACCCAGTCCCACCCGTCGCTCAGCCACAATACAGGATCGCGATAGCCGCCGTCGGCGATGAACTGGCGCCATTCGCCATTGGTGACGCAGCGGTTGGCGATGGCGTGCGGGTGGAGCAGGGCGCGGTGCCGGGGCCGCTCGCAGTCGAACGCGAAGCCCGGACCAGTCGCCCCAATCTCCACGATCCCCTCGCGGCCCGGCAGCCACGACACCGGCTCGGTCGAATGACACGGCGCGGGCGCGAGTTCGCCATAAGCCGGCTCGAGCGGATTGGCCGCGAAGGTGGCGAGGATGTCGGTCAGCAGCAGTTCCTGGTGCTGCTGCTCGTGCTGGATGCCGATTTCGATCAGCGCCAGTGCCGCTTCGGGTAATGCGGGCAGCGCGCCCTGCACCGCCTCGTCGACCGCGCTGCGCCAGTCGAGGACTTCGTCGAGCGACGGGCGGCTGATCATCCCGCGTCGGCACCGCGCATGGCGCTCGCCCTCGCCGTTGTAGTAAGAGTTGAACAGATACGGCCAGCGCTCGTCATGGAGCTGGTAGCCCGGCACATGGTCACGCAAGACGAACGTCTCGAGGAACCAGGTGGTATGCGCCAGATGCCACTTGGCGGGCGACGCATCGGGGTGCGGCTGGATGGTCGCGTCGGCGTCGGACAATGGCGCGGCGAGGTCCAGCGTCAGGGCCCGCGTCGCGGCGAGCCGCTCACCGAGACTGTCGGCTAGCTGGTCCGGGTAGCGCCGGGTTGCCATAGCACGTCGCCTCCCTCTGATGTCGCCACCCAACGCGCGGCGACGAACAAATGGTCCGAAAGCCGGTTGAGATAGGCCACCGCCTGGGCATTGACTGGCTCGGCGGCCATCAGCGCCACCGCCGCCCGCTCCGCCCGACGGACCACCGCGCGCGCGACATGCAGCGCCGCCACCGCCGCCGAGCCGCCGGGCAGGATGAAGCTGGTCAGCGGCGCCAGATCGGCGTTCATGGCGTCGATCCCGCGCTCGATCCGCGCCACCTGATCGGCGGTGATGCGCAGCGCCCCCTCGATCCCGTCCGGCGTCGCGAGGTCGGCACCAAGGTCGAACATCTCGTTCTGCACCATCCGCAATTGAGCGGCCAGGCGGTGCTCGCCGAGCGCCGCGATCGCCATGCCGATGACACTGTTGGCTTCGTCCACCTCGCCGATGGCGGTCAGCCGGAGCCCCGCCTTGCTGGCGCGGCTGCCGTCGACCAGCCCCGACGATCCGTCGTCGCCGGTGCGGGTGTAGATCTTGTTGAGCTTGACCATTCGGTGCGGGCGGCGGTCGGGAAGGGGCTAGCCCCGGCTTCCGGCGGCGGCCAGGATGATCACCACGACGACGATCGCGATCCCCTGAAACAGCACGCGTTTCTGCATGTAATTCTGTTGTCGTTCGCCCGACAAATCATTGCCCGAGGCCATGGCGATGACCCCGCGCACGAGGACGTAGGCGGTCGCGCCCATGGCGACCACGAGGGCGATGATCAGCAGCGTGTTCATGACGCCTATCTAGGCATCGATGAACGCGAATCCTAGGGGGAGGCGGCTTGCCGCCAAGTTCGGCTGCGAGCGCCGGTCCGTCGACCCCCGCCTGCGCGCATCGCGGCCAGGGTCGGGGCCAGGTCGCGCTTGGCGAGGCGCCGCCCGTCGGCATGGGCGACGAGGGGGTGGTGAAGATAGGTCGGTTCGGGCAGGTCGAGGAGCCGCTGGAGTAGTCGCTGCACCGGCGTCGACGGTCGCAGGTCGGCGCCGCGCACGACGTGGGTAACCCCGCTTGCCGAATCATCGACCACGCAGGCAAGATGATAGGCCGCGGGCGCATCCTTGCGCGCCAGGATCGCGTCGCCGATGTCGCTGGCCTGCGCCTCGAACCGCGTCCCGTCGGCTTCGCTCCATCCCGGCAGTCCCGAGGTCGCCAGCGCCTTCGCGCTATCGAGCCGCCAGCTGTGCGGTGTGCTTGCCCGCCGCGCCGGATCGTCGGGCAAGTCGCGACAGGTGCCGGGATAAGCAATGGCGGCGTCGCCATGCGGAGCGGTCAGCGATGCGGCGATGTCCGCCCGGGTGCAGAAACACGGATAGACCAGCCCGCGTCCCCGCAACTTCTCCAGCGCTGCCGTATAGGCCGAGACCCGCGCCGACTGCAGTACGGGCTCACCATCCCACGCGATCCCCAGCCAGCGCAGATCCTCGATGATCCCGTCGACGAATTCCGGCCGACACCGGCCAATGTCCAGATCCTCGATCCGCAGCAGGAAGCGCTCGCCCGTCAGCGCGACCGCGAAGCGCCGAGTAAGCGTGGCCCAGATGCAGTCGCCCCGTCGGCGAGGGCGCGAAGCGCGAAGTGTTCACTGTTGCCATCCAAGACTCTTGACCGCGATTCCGTAATGAGCGATTCATGACTTTGTCACGCTGGCTTGGCATCCAGCTGGTCACAAGGGAAGCGGCCTACGATGGCCTCTCCTCCTTGCGTGCGACGGGGCCGGGGGAGTTTGTTCGGGCAACCGAACGAAAGGCTCGTGCCTAAGTGTATCAGTCCGACCTCATCCGACACCCCGATGGCTGCCCAGCCTTGGTGCTCAACGCCGATTATACGCCGCTGAGCTATTATCCGCTGAGCCTGTGGCCGTGGCAGACCGCGGTCAAGGCGATGTTCCTCGAGCGGGTCGATGTCGTCGCCCATTATGACCGCGAGGTGCATTCGCCCAACCACACGCTCAAGCTCCCCTCGGTGATCGCGCTTCGCCAGTTCGTGCGGCCCAACGAATATCCGGCGTTCACCCGGTTCAACCTGTTCCTTCGCGACCGTTTCTCTGTGCGTCTATTGCGGCAGCCACCGCGAACTGACCTTCGACCATGTCATTCCCCGTGCCCAGGGGGGTCGGACCACGTGGGAGAATGTCGCCACCGCCTGCGCGCCGTGCAATCTGAAGAAAGGCGGCCGCACCCCGCGCCAGGCGGGCATGCCGATCCACCGCGAACCGATCCGCCCGACCAGCTGGCAATTGCAGGACCACGGCAAGAGCTTCCCGCCCAACTACCTCCACCAGAGCTGGCGCGATTATCTCTATTGGGACATCGAGCTGGAGGCCTGATCGCTTGCGAAGCGCTCCGCGCCCCGGCATGGCGGGATCTCAATTGTCGGGAATGACCGTGCGTATATCGTTGTTCTTTGCTCTGGTGAGTGTCGGCATCGGGGGCCTGCCTGTGCCAGCCGCGAGCGCGACCGGCGGCGAGCGATTGTTCCGCTCGACCGGTCCCGAAGTCCGCTTCCGCTGCGGGTCGGAACTGCTTCGCGCCAAGTTGCGCGGCGGCCGGCTGGTGGTCCAGACCGCAAGCGGCGAGCGCGCCACCCTGACGCCGATCGCCGGAGCCGCGCGCGGTGCCGCAGACCCCGGCCTATGGCGATGGCCGTCTGACCCTCTACAAGCTCCGCGATCCGCAGGTCTGGGCATTGTCGCGGGCCGACCGTCCCGATCAGCCGGTTCAGCACTGCATCCCCCAGCGGCGCTTACCCTAGGGGGTCGGAAAGTCGGTCATTCCGGCGATGAACACGTCGAACGGGAGGTCGCCCTGCCGCCACGGCGATTGCTGGCCCTTGGTTGCACGATTGACCTCGATCGCGATTCGACGAAACGCACTATCGAGTGACTGACGCCGGCCGAGTTCCTTCGCCGCATATTTGGCAAACGGACTGCCCCGTCCCGCATCACCGTCGAGCGCGACATTGCCCGGCTCGGTCGAGAATAGCACGATCGCCGACAGGCCGCGCAGGTCGCCGAGCTGCGCGAGCCCGCGCGATTTGGCCTCGATGTCCCCCATCCGCACGGTCGCCATTGTCCGCGATGTGCCGGGATCGATGCCCAGGACGGTGAATGGATCGGCCTGCGCCGTCAGCGGATTCTCGCGGCAGGCATCGACCACCATGATCGTGCCCTTGGCGCGCGCGGTGAGCTGCTTCATCACTTCCTCGAGCGCGATTAGCGTCTCGCCATCGGCGGTGACGAAGTAATTCTGCCCGGCGATCTGGAAGCCGTGGCCGGCGTAATAGACCAAGGCGATGTCGTCGCGCGACAGCCGCCGGGTGAAGGATTCGAACTCCTGCTGCCAGCGCTGGGCATTGGCCTCCTCGACCAGCCGCAGGTCGGTGACCCCCGCCTTGCGCAGCGATGCCGCAACGGCCCGGCCGTCGACCACCGGATTGGACAGGCGCAATTCGGTGTCGCTTGCCGCGACATAGTCCGACGCCAGGATGAGGGCGCGAACCTCCGCCTGAGCGGGGTTCGCGCCGATCACCAGCAGGATTGCCAGTGCAATCCGGCCAAGGGTCCTAGAGAGCAAAGGTCAGCCCGACGTTGAGGCCGTGGTTGACCCGGGGATCGTCGAACGACTTGGTCCCCGACACCGGGAAGTAGAAGATTCCGCGATAGCGCACGTCGATCCCGACCGAGTCCGTGAAGCGATGCTGATAGCCCACCGCAATATCGGGCCCAAGCGTGGTTTCCCCTTCGACCTTGATATTATCGCTGGTGTCGAAATCGAGCTCGGGCACCACGAACCGCGTCTTTCCATTGGCATCCGCGGTATGCGTGACGTGGATCAGCCCGTTGACATAGACCATGTTGCGCTTGCCGATCGGCGCGAACGCCGCGCCGCCGAAACGCACCGAATAAATGTTGTCGGTCGTGGTGACGAATGACGTGCCTTCGGACTCGTTGAGGCCGAGCTCGATGTCGCCATCCCCGAACAGCAATTGGAACAGGTTGCTGGCATTGTTCGACGAGGTGAAGCCAACGTCGAACTTGCCCTTGCTCTTGAGGTGTTCGTAGCGCAGCCCGCCGAGCAGCGCGAAACGCTCGTTGAGCCGGTGCTGGAAGGTCAGCTCGAGGTCGAGCCGCTTGGTCTTGACCGGCCCTTCCATCGTCAGCGCCAGGATGTCGTTGGCGGTGAAACCGAGCGCGGAGATCGATTGGCCGATGTTCTGCAGGGTGCGGAACTGGCTGTCCGATTTGCCATACAGCGCCGAGAAGGTGACCTGGGTACGTTTTTCGCGGTCGAGGTCCATCGTCACCGCGCCGCCGAGCAACGGATAGACGACCTGGTTGTTGATGCTGGCGGAGGTGACGTTGTCGGTCGATACCACGACTGGCGTGTCGAACGCTTCCGACAGGCGCTCGGATTCGATCGCATCCTGCCCGGCGGCGAGGCCGCCGATCGCCTCGAATCCCGACTGACGCTGCGACGCGTTGTCGAAGTAGAGGAAAAAGCGCGGCGAGATGCTAAAATCCGCTTGCGCTGGAGCCGCGATGCCCGCAGCAATGGCAAGCATCGACGTCTTTACAAACATGTTCATTGAATACCCCCGGAGCACTGGACGACAAAAACGCGATCACGCGTCCGGTGAAAGATCGACAGCGGGGAAAAATTTGTAAAGTGGGTTTTTGATAATTTACAACAATGTATTTGATTGATCTAAACCTGTTGCAGATTTGACTCAGGTTTGCAGTTTCGGGGGGTGTCGATGGCCGGTGTGGACAAACCCAAGCGCTCCCGCCTGCGCTTCGCGCCCACACTCCAGCTCGAACAATCGCTGTCGCTGGCGGCTTTCGTGATGTCGCTCGGAATTACCCTGATCAACGTTTATTATGCGATGCGCGGCTCGGAAATTGCGGTCGACCAGCCGCGCCAGCTGATCCTCTATCGCGACGGAACGGGCGCGGCGTCGGTCCTCACCGCCGCGATGCGGATCGATGCCATCAATGTCGCCGACGGCTATGGCGACGTCCTCAAGGACGCCACGCTGAGCTTCGACGGCGGTGCCACGTCGTTCGAATATCAGGGTACGATCAAGACCGTATTTGCGGGGAATTCGACCGCCGCCAGCCCGCCGTGCGAGCTAGGCTTTCGCTGCCTCACTCTGCCCGGTCTGTTCATCGTCGAACGATCGGATGAAATCCTCGACTTGCCCAGCGGCGCGGCGCGTGGCTTCCAGCTGTCCTTCCCGGCGGTGCAATGGAATTGCCAGGGTCGGCCGCAGGCGTGCGGCCGGGCGGACAGTTTCGCCAAGGCCATCGGAATGCTTGGGGGAAAGGACCTGACGGCGCGGGTCACGCTGCGTTTCCACAGTGACGGACGGCGTACCCTGACCTGCCGGATGGCGCCTCCGGATGTCGCTTATCTGGCGAAGGTCGGGTGGATCAGCGTGGCGTGTCGCGGGGGATCACGATCCGCGGCCTGACCTCAATCGGATTTGGGACAGCGCGGATCCCCCGGGCAGGCGGGAAGCCCGCGCGCCGCCACCCCCGGATCGGATCCGTCCCCGCGCGGAATCTTGATCGAGCGGGTCGCCGGGCGCGGCGGGAGCGCCGGGCAGCTTGCCTGCATCGGCACCAGATCAGCGCAGCGCAGCCAATATTCGGGGCCGACGCTGCTCACCAACACGCGCCGGGCAAGGGGATCGTAACGCACCACCTGGCCCGCAGGGTTGCGCGCCATCTTGAGCAGATAGTCGCGCGAGGTACGGAACAACGGTTGATTGGCGGCATCGACCACCAGCGCATCGCCGGCCCGGAATGCGATGACCTCGTTCACCGCCGGGGTGCTCGCACCGGCCAGGCTCGCCGCCACTGCCATTGCGGTCAACATCATGGAACTACCTCGAATAAATCGCCTTAAACTCCAGCAGTTAATCTCCAATGATCAACGAAAAGTCAATTTGCCGGGTGGATTGGGCGAACCGCTTACCCGCCCCTTGAAACGCGTTTCGCGGTTCCTAGATTCGCGATCGCCGGTCGCCATTTCGGGGCCGGTTTGGGGGCGGCGGCCCTTGGCCAACGCTCCTTCACGTTGCTCAATGGAGGACATGACATGCGCAGTGCTTTTGACTTTTCTCCCTACCGTCGCTCGGCGATCGGGTTCGACCGCTTGTTCGACATGATCGAAACCAACGCCGCCAGCGGGACGCAGGAGAATTACCCGCCGTTCGATCTCGTCAATCTTGGCGAGAACGAATATCGCATCGACCTCGCCGTCGCCGGTTTCAAGCGCGACGAAATCGAGATTACCGCGCAGCAGAATGTGCTGATCGTCGCGGGCCGCAAGGGCGAGAGCGATGACAGCAACTTCATCCATCGCGGCATTGCTACCCGTTCGTTCGAACGCCGCTTTGCGCTGGCCGACCACATCCAGGTGCGCGACGCGGACCTCAAGGATGGGCTGCTGTCGGTCACGCTGCTGCGCGAAATCCCGGAGGCGATGAAGCCGCGCAAGATCAACATCGGCGGCTCCAGCGACCGCCCGGCGATCGGCGGCGACAGCGATCGCCAGCCGGCATCGCAGACTATCGACGCCGAAGCCCAGGCGGCCTGATCAGGCAGGTGATTGCCCCGGGGCGAGCGCCCCGGGGCAATTTTTTGCGCCACTCCACGGCCGGCGGTCAGGCCGAACTCAACGCCGAGCGATAGTCGGGATCTTCAAGGGTCCGGCCCGCTCCCAACGCCACGCAGCTTAACGGGTCGTCGGCGACCCGCACCGGCAGTCCGGTCTCGTCGGCCAGCACTCCGGCAATATCGCGCAGCAGCGATCCGCCGCCCGTCATGGTGATCCCCTCGTCGATGACGTCGGCCGCGATCTCGGGCTGGGTATTCTCCAGCGCCACCCGGACGACGTGGACGATCCGCGCCATCGGCTCGCTCAGCGCGACGGCGATCTCGCCCTGGTCGAGGGTGATTTCCCGCGGCATGCCCTTGACCAGGTCGCGCCCCCTGATCATCGCCGTCAGGCCGACGCCGTCGGCCGGGCTCCGGGCAATGCCGATCTCCTTCTTGACCCGCTCCGCCGTCGCCTCGCCGATCAGCAGATTGTGGGTCCGCCGAACGTAGGAGGAGATCGCCTCGTCCATCCGGTCGCCGCCCACCCGGGCCGACTGGCTGTAGGCCAGGCCGTGCAACGAGATCACCCCGACTTCGGTCGTGCCGCCGCCGATATCCACCACCATCGACCCGATTGGCTCCAGCACCGGTAGGCCGGCCCCGATCGCCGCGGCCATCGGCTCGTCGATCAGCAGGACCTGGCTGGCACCGGCGTTCGACACCGCGTCGCGGATCGCGCGCCGTTCGACCGTGGTCGACCCCGACGGCACGCAAATCACGATCCGCGGGCGGCGGGAAAAGCGGTTGCGCTTGCCCAGCGCCTTGCCGACGAAATGTTTGATCATCTCCTCGGCCACCTGCAGGTCGGCGATGACCCCGCTGCGCAGCGGCCGGAAGGTCGTGATCGAATCGGGGGTCTTCCCCATCATCAGCTTGGCGTCGTTGCCGACCGCCTTCACCCGCCGGACGCCCTTGGTCCATTCGATCGCGACCACCGACGGCTCGTCGATGACGATCCCCTGGCCCTGCAGATAGACGACCGTGTTCGCGGTCCCCAGGTCGATCGCGATGTCGCGCGATGCCAAGTCGAGAAATCGGGCAATGGACATGGCGCGGACAACCTCGTGCAGCCGCCGGAGGCTGGCGGGTCGGATCGCCTTAGGCCGCCGGACGGTCCGGGAGGCAAAGGAAGCGCTTCACGCTCCACCAACCGTTATGTAACTGCGACGAACGGAGAATTTCGGAGGGTAAGGCGATCTGGTTAAGGGGATCAGCCCTGTCCCGATGCTCTGGCAAGATGGGCTCGCGCCGCGTCCGCCACCTGGCTGCCAATTTCCGGGTCGTCGAGCGCCAGCGCCAGATTGGCCAGCACGAAGCCCAACTTGTCGCCGCAATCGTGGCGCACCGCGTCGACCGTCACCGCGTGGAACGGCGCCAAGCCGATCAGACTGGCCATGGCATCGGTCAGTTGAATTTCGCCGCCCGCGCCCGGCTCCTGCGCGTCGAGGATGTCCATCACTTCGGGCTGGAGGATGTAGCGGCCGACAATCCCCAGGTTCGACGGCGCGTCGGCCGGGGCGGGCTTTTCGACCAGGCCGCGCACTTCGGTGCGGTTGCCCGTTGTCTCGCCGGGCGTGATGATGCCATAGCTGGCGGTGCGTGCCGGATCGACCTGCTCGGCGCAGACGATGTTGCCGCCAAGCGCTTCATACGCCTCGACCATTTGCGCCAGCGCGCCGGGCGTTCCGTACATCAGATCGTCGGGCAGCAGGACCGCAAACGGCTCGTCGCCGACAATATGACGCGCGCACCACACTGCATGGCCCAGCCCGAGCGGCTGCTGCTGCCGGACCGAGACAATCTCGCCGAAGCCGGTCCGCGCCGCCTCGAGCGCGTGGAGGCTCTTGCCGCGGCCGCGCATGGTTGTTTCCAGCTCGAAGCCAATGTCGAAATGATCCTCCAGCGCGCCCTTGCCGCGGCCGGTGACGAAGATCATCTGCTCGATCCCGGCCTCGCGCGCTTCCTCGACCGCATATTGGATCAAGGGCTTGTCGACGATGGTCAGCATTTCTTTGGGGGACGATTTGGTCGCGGGCAGCAGCCGCGTGCCGAGGCCGGCAACGGGGAACACGGCTTTGCGAACGGGCTTGACGCTCATCGCGGTTCCTGGATCCGGACCGCTTCGTCGGTTGCCGGCGCTGCGTCTTCAGGCAAGGGCGCCGCACCGCCGTCGGGCGGGGGCAGGTCGAAGCGGTCGGCCTTGCGCGGCATCGACTTCTTCATCAATTCGTCGATCCGCTCGGGCGCGGCGAAGGCCGGCTTGGCCAGCAGATCTTCCGCCGTGGGAGTGACCTGCGCCGTTGCCGGCTTGACGGGCAGCGGCTGGCCCTCGGGTGGCTTGAGCGAGCCCGCGCTACCGCACGCGGTCAGGGTCAAAGCGGCAGCAAGGGGGAAAGCGAACTTCATGACCGGCTCCGGCGCGCCGCGCGGGCCGCGGCGATCGCTTCTGCTACCCTGATCGGCGCGGTCCCGCCAGTCGAGGTTCGCGACGCGACCGACGATTCGACCGACAGTCGCGGCAGGACGCCGGCGCCGATGCGCGGATCGACCGCCTGCAATTGCTCGAGGCTGAGTTCGTCGAGCGCCTTGCCCGCGCTTTCCGCCGCCGCCACCGCGCGCCCGGCGATATGATGTGCCTCGCGGAACGGCACCCCCGCTTCCCCCGCCAGCCAGTCGGCCAGGTCCGTCGCCGTGGCGTGCCCAGCCGCGGCCGCCGCGCGCATCTTCACGGGCACGAAGTCCAAGTCCGCGACCATCCCCGCCATCGCCGCGAGCCCCAGGCTCAGCCGGTCGTGCGCGGCGAACAGGGGTGGCTTATCCTCTTGTAAATCCTTGGAATATGCCAGCGGCAGCCCCTTGAGCAGAACCAGCAGCGATGTCAGGTGGCATATGATGCTCGCACTATGACCCCTCACCAGTTCCGCCGCATCGGGGTTGCGTTTGTTGGGCATGATCGAACTCCCCGTCGACCAGGCATCGGGCAATTTGATGAAGCCAAAGGGTTGCGAAGCCCACAGGATAATCTCCTCCGCCAGCCGCGACAGATGGACCGAAGTCAGCGCCGCCGCGTGCAGGTAATCGACGACGAAATCGCGATCCGACACCGCGTCGAGGCTGTTGGCGGTCGGCCGATCGAAGCCCAGTTCGGTAGCGACGCTGTCGCGGTCGAGATCGAACCCGGTTCCGGCCAGTGCTGCGCTGCCCAGCGGCAGCTCGTTCATCCGCGCGCGGGCATCGACGAAGCGGCTGCGGTCGCGGCCGAGCATGGCAACATAGGCCATCAGGTGATGGCCAAGCGTCACCGGCTGGCCCGACTGAAGGTGGGTGAAGCCCGGCATGACGGTGCCGACATGCTCCTCCGCGCGGGCCAGCAGCGCCTCCTCCAGCGCGTCGATCCCAGCCAGCGACTGGTCGATCGAATCACGTACGAACAAGCGGAAATCGGTCGCCACCTGGTCGTTGCGTGAGCGCGCGGTGTGGAGCTTGCCCGCGACCGGGCCGATCAGCTCGGTCAGACGCTGCTCGACATGCATGTGGATGTCCTCGAGCGCCGCATCCTCGACCAGCCTGCCGTCGGCATATTCGGCCGCGACTGCGTCGAGCCCCGACAAGATCTGCGCCGCTTCGTCGGCGGTCAGAATGCCCTGCCGCCCGAGCATCGCGGCATGCGCCTTTGACGCGGCGATATCCTCGCGCCATAGCCTTTTGTCGACCGCGATCGAGGCATTGATCTCACGCATCACCGCGGCCGGGCCGCCGTCAAAGCGCCCGCCCCACATCTGATTGGAGTCACCAATGCGGCTGATCGTCCTGCTCCTCATCGGCCTGAGCGCCGCTGCTTGCGATAGGCAAAAGGCCGAGGCGCCTCAAGCGGAGCCTGTTGCGGCGGGCGAGGAAGAGGCCACAGGCAAGGGCGTCGACCGCAGCCACAAGGGCGAAGCGGCGCCAACGTCCAAGTTCAACAATCCCGATGGCGGCCCGTTCGAGCTGGCCAAGTTCAAGGGGAGTCCGGTGCTGGTCAATTTGTGGGCCAGCTGGTGCGCGCCGTGCATCGCCGAATTGCCGACGCTGCAGAAACTGGAGGCGGCGCAGGCGAAGGACGGCAGACTGGGCGTGATCGCGGTGAGTCAGGACATGGCGCCCAAGACCTCGGTCGACGCCTTTTTGAAGGGCAAGGGGATCGGCCGCTTCGCCGCCTATCACGATCCGGAAATGACACTGTCGAGCGCGCTCAATGTCCAGGTCATGCCGACCACCATCCTCTACGATGCGGATGGCAAGGAAGTGTGGCGCTACACCGGCGATCTGGACTGGAGTGGGGCGGAGGCCGCTAAATTACTGGCCGAGGCCGGCGTTTAAGAAGCCGCCCGTCGATCACGGCGAGACCGGCGGCGATCAGCAGCAGGCCGATGATCTGGGCCAGGCCGAAGACCTCGCCGAACACCAGTGCGCCGAGCGTGATCGCGATCGGCGGGACGAGCAGGGTGACCAGCATGGAATTGGTCGCGCCGGCGGTTTCGATCAGCCGGAAGAACAGGACGTAGGCGAAGGCCGATCCGACGATCGCCAGCAGCGCCACTGCGCCCCACGCGTGCAGCGAGGTGGGCAGCGCGGTTAGCGGCTGGCCGAGGGTCAGCGCCACCGGGGCGAGCAGGATTGCGCCGGCGACAAACTGCGCGGCCGCCAATTCCATCGGCGCGACCCCCAGCGCCTTGAACCGCCGAGCGAAGATCCCCGCCAGTGCGTAAAGCAAAGAGGCGATCAGGCAGGCGAGTTGGGCGAGCAGATGGTTGCCGCCATCTCCGGCAATTTGCGGCCCGATCATCGACGCGACCCCCGCGAACCCGATTACCACGCCGATCAGCCGCGCCGGGGTGATCTTTTCGTCGGCGGTCAGGAAGTGGGCGGCCAGCACGCCGAAGATCGGCGTGGTCGCCTGGAGGATGGCGGCGAGGCCGCTGGCGATATGTTTCTGGCCCCAGCCGAACAGCAGGAACGGAACGACGTTGTTGAGCAGGGCGAGCAGGCTTACCGCTGCCCACACGCCGAGCGGAAGCGCCAGTCGCCGACCGCTGACACGAAGGATGACGACCAAAGCGACCGCGGCGATGGTCAGTCGCAGCCAGACGTACGTAAAGGGATCGAACGATCCGACTGCCACCTTGATGAACAGGAAGGCCGAGCCCCAGATCAGCCCGAGCGATCCGAGCAATACCCATTCCGCACGGCCAAGGCGCGGGGCGTCAGCGAGCACCGGGGGGACCGTCACCGGGCAGTCGATCGTGAGGTCGCGCGGGGCCATGACATTTCTCCCTTGACCGTTCAAACTAGGGAGTAGCCGTTGCGACAACCAACAAAAGCCCAGTCGCCGCCGATAAGCCAGGCTTATCGACTAGTCGCGTAGCAGTTCGTTGATGCTTGTCTTGCTGCGCGTCTTCTCGTCGACCCGTTTGACGATCACCGCGCAAGCCAGACTGGGCCCGCCGTCGCGCGCCGGCAAGGTGCCGGGGACGACCACCGAATAAGCGGGCACGCGGCCATACTGGATCGCGCCGGTCAGGCGGTCGACGATCTTGGTGGAGGCGCCGATGAATACCCCCATGGAGATCACCGCGCCGCGCTCGACCACCACGCCCTCGGCGACCTCGGAGCGTGCGCCAATGAAGCAATCATCCTCGATGATCACCGGCCCGGCCTGGAGCGGCTCGAGCACCCCGCCGATCCCGGTGCCACCCGAAATGTGGACGTTCTTGCCGATCTGGGCACAGCTGCCCACCGTCGCCCAAGTGTCGATCATCGTCCCTTCGCCGACATAGGCGCCAAGATTGACGAAGCTGGGCATCAGCACGGCATTGGGGGCGATGAAAGCGCCCTTGCGCACGATCGCACCCGGGACTGCGCGGAATCCAGCGGCGGAGAAACGCTCGGCGTCCCACCCCTTGAACTTGCTGTCGACCTTGTCCCACCAAGGTGCGCCACCGGGCCCGCCAGGGATTTCGGCCATGGCGTTGAGGCGGAACGAGAGCAGCACCGCTTTCTTGAGCCACTGGTTGACCTGCCAGCTGTCGCCCTTGAGCTCGGCGACGCGCGCCTTGCCCGAGTCGAGCAATTCCAGCGCCGCATCGACCGCCTCGCGGGTTTCGCCCTGGGTGGCGGTACTGATCGATTCGCGCTTGTCCCATGCGGCGTCGATCGTTGCCTGCAACTGCTTGGTCATGCATTTGGTCCTTCGAAGAGAGTGTCGAGCCATTCGCCCACGTCGCTGACGACATGGTCGATGGCGGCAAAATCGGCGTCATGATCGCCGTGGTCGGAGCCATTGTCGACCCACACCGTGGTCATGCCGAGCGCCTTGGCGGGTTTCAGATTCTTAGCCATGTCCTCGACCAGGACGGCGCGTGCAGGATCGATCCCGAAGCGGTCGACCAGCAGGCGATAGCCATGAGCGTCCGGCTTGGGCAGATAATCGCAGGCATGGATATCGATGAGCCCGTGGAAATGGTCGCCGATCCCAATCGCGGCCAGTACGCGGCCGGCATAATCGGCATCACCGTTGGTGAAGATGAAGCGGCGGCCCGGCAGGCGTTCGAGCGCCTTGTTGAGCCGTTCGTCCGGCGCGACGCGATCAAGCTCGATCGCGTGGACATCGTCGAGGAAATGCTTCGGCTCGACATCATGATGCTTCATCAGCCCGGCTAGCGTGGTGCCATGATCTCGGAAGTAATTTTTCTGCACCCTCCGCGCTTCGACCGGGTCCTCGCAGCCGATCACCTGCCCGACATAGGCCGTCATGCGCGCGTCGATCAGGTCGAACAGACGCGTCGACGCCGGGTAGAGCGTATTGTCGAGATCGAAGATCCAGTCATCGATATGGGAGAAGCGCGGGTCCATCGCGGCCTCGCCTAGCGGGATATGCGTCGCGCTTAAACCGTGAAACTCTCGCCGCAGCCGCAGGCGCCCTTGGCGTTGGGATTCACAAAAGTGAAGCCGGCGGCGAAGTCGTCCTCGACCCAGTCCATCGTGCTGCCAATCAGGTAAAGGATCGAGCCGCCGTCGACGAAGAAGGTGCCGCCGGGGGTTTCGATCCTTTCGTCGAACGGAACCGCCTCGGTGACGTAGTCGACCGAATAAGCGAGGCCCGAGCAGCCGCGGCGCGGGGTGCTGAGCTTGACCCCGATGGCATCGGCGGGGGCACGCGCCATCAAGTCGGCGATGCGGGCTTCCGCTGCCGGGGTCAGGGTGATCGCGGCCGGACGTTGGCGGTTTTCGGCGCGAGGTTTGGTCGGAGCGTTCATTACAGCATTCCCAATTCTAGGCGCGCTTCGTCGCTCATCTTCGACGGATCCCACGGCGGGTCCCACACCAGTTTGACCTCGGCATCGCGAATGCCGGGGACCGACAACACGCGCATTTCGACTTCGGCCGGCATCGATTCGGCGACCGGGCAATTAGGGGTAGTGAGCGTCATCGACACGATCGCGTCGCCATCGGCATCGACCGTCACATCGTAGATCAGCCCAAGCTCGTAAATGTTGACCGGGATCTCGGGGTCGTAAATCGATTTTAGCGCTTCGACCACGGCCTCCTGCAGGTCACCGCCGGGGCCCGACGGATCGGGTGCGGGCTTCTCGGCAGCGAGGAAGCCGGCAAGGTAATCGCGCTTCCGCTCCACCTCGGGCGTCAACCGGGCGCGGGGCGGGGTTTCGACCGAGTCGACGATCTCGATCCTGATGTCCTTTTCCTCGTTCATCCGAAAATCCGTTTGACGGTGTGCAGGCCGCGAACCAGCGCCTCGATATCGCTTGCATCGCTGTGTGCAGCAAAGCTGGCGCGGGCGGTGGCGGGGACGCCAAGCACTTCCATCAGCGGCTGCGCGCAATGATGGCCGGCGCGGACCGCGACCCGTTCGTCATCCAAGATGGTGCCGATGTCGTGCGGATGCACCCCGTCGACGGCGAAACTGACGATGCCGGCGCTGTCCTCGGGGCCGAACAGGGTGACGCCGGGGATTCCAGCGGAGCGCGGCGCGGCATTCGGTCACCAGCGCGGTCTCGTGCGCATGGAGCGCGTCGAGTCCGATGTCGGTCGTCCAGTCGATCGCCGCGTGAAGCCCGACCGCACCGACGATGTGCGGCGTGCCGGCCTCGAACCGCGACGGCGGGTCGAGAAAGGTGGTCTTGGCGAAGGTCACCTGGTCGATCATCGCGCCGCCGCCCTGGTAGGGGGGCATGGAGTCGAGCAGTTCGGCGCGGCCCCACAGGCAGCCGATCCCGGTCGGGCCGTAGAATTTGTGACCCGAGTAAGCGTAGAAATCGCAGTCGATCGCGGCGACATCGACCGGAAGGCGCGGCACGGCCTGGCAGCCGTCGAGCAACAGTTTCGCGCCGACCTTGTGCGCGATCGTCGCGGCGCGGGGGGCGTCGAGGATCGAGCCGAGCACGTTCGACACGTGGGCGAAGGAAACGATTGCGTGCTCCTCGCTCGCCATCTTCTCGGCGGCGTCGAGGTCGATCCGGCCGTCCTCGGTCAGCGGCACGACGTCGATCGCATAGCCGGCGAGCTGCCAGGGGACGATGTTCGAATGATGCTCCAGCGCGGACAGCAGAACGCGCTTGCGGTTGCCGTTGGCATAGCGCGCGGCGACCAGGTTGATCGCCTCGGTCGCACCGCGGGTGAAGATCGAGCTCGCTCTCGTCCCCGCCGATCAGGTTGGCGGCGGCTTCGCGTGCCGCTTCGAAGCTTTGCGTCATCGCCGCCGAGCGTTCGTAAACGCCGCGATGCACGGTCGCATAATCGCGGCCATAGGCGTTGGTGATCGCGTCGATCACCGCCTGCGGTTTTTGCGCGGTGGCGGCAGAGTCGAGATAATGCCAGCCGGTAATGGCGGGGAATTGATCGCGGACGCTGAGCGCGGAATCGAGGCGGGTCTCGACGTTCATGCGATGGCCTTCAATGCGCTGCGGGCGGCGACCGCGATTTCGCTATCGTCGCCCAGCGCATCCCACAATCCGCCGATGAATCCTTCGAGCAACAACGCCCGCGCCGACGCCGGATCGAGCCCGCGCGCGGCGGCGTAGAAGAGTTGCTCGCGGTCGAGTTCACCGACCGTCGCACCGTGCGCGCATTTCACATCGTCGGCGTAGATTTCGAGTTCGGGCTTGGCATTGGCGATCGCGCCGCGGTTCAGCAGCATCGCCTTGACCGATTGCACGCTGTCAGTGCCATCGGCGCCGCGCGACACCGCGACCTTGCCGAGATAGGAGCCCACCGCCTTGCCGCCGAGCACGCTGCGGATGGTCTGGCGCGACGTGGCATTGGGTTCGACATGGCGCAGGATGGAGACGATCTCGAGCGTCGAATCGCCGCCGCCGATATTGGCCGCGTCGAGCTGGAAGTCGGCGCCGTCGTGAAGCGTGACGTCGATTTCAATTCGGCCGTAACGCGACGCATTGTTGAGCGCGAAAATGCTCGCCGACGCGCCCGCGTGCAGCGTCATTTCAACGCGGCGGACCTGCACATCCTCATCGCCCGGCAACCAGATTTGCTGCAGCTTTTGCTGCGCAGCAATTTCAATGATTTCGGGGGTCGCAAGCTGGCTCCACACCGACGCCAATGCGTCGATGTCGGCATAACGAAATGCCTCTAGCTTGCGGGTCGGAAGGGCGGTCAAGCGGCGGCCTCCACATAACCTTCGCGCTCGAGTTCGTGCGCCAGTTCGGGGCCGCCCGAGCGGGTAATGCGGCCCTTGCTGAGCACGTGCACGCGGTCGGGGCGAACGTAATCGAGCAGACGCTGGTAATGGGTGATCAGCAGCACCGATTTGTCGGGGCTCCGCATGATCGAATTAATCCCCGCGCCGACCGCTTTCAGCGCATCGATGTCGAGCCCGCTGTCGGTCTCGTCGAGGATCGCAAGGCGCGGCGCCATGATCCCCATCTGGACCATTTCCGCGCGCTTCTTCTCGCCGCCAGAGAAGCCGACATTGACCGGGCGCTTGAGCATGTCGGAGTCCATGCCGAGCAGCGCGGCCTGCGCCTTGGCAAGGCGGATGAATTCAGCGCCGGACAGCTCGGGCTCGCCGCGCGACCGGCGCTGCGAGTTCAAGCTTTCGCGGAGGAACTGGAGATAGGAGACGCCGGGGATCTCGACCGGATATTGGAAGCCGAGGAACATTCCCGCCGCGGCGCGCTCGTGCGGCTCCATCGCGAACAGGTCGCGGCCGTCAAAGTCGACCGAACCTTGCGTCACCTCGTAACCGGGCCGTCCGCCAAGCACATAAGCCAGCGTCGACTTACCCGATCCGTTGGGCCCCATGATCGCATGGATCTCGCCGGTCGGCACCGCGAGCGTCAGCCCGTGGAGAATCGGCTTGTCGGCGACGGTTGCGTGGAGGTTTTCAATTTTGAGCATTTATCTGGTCATCTTCTTTTCGGGGCAGCGCTGGAGTCTCGTCGTCCAATCACCTTCCGAGATCGTCAGTTCATTCTTGGATTTTGAAAGTTTCAACCGAAGTCTGGCGTTCCAAGGATCGCCGTCGGACGACAGCTCGCCGGCAACAGTGATGTCGCGCTTGCCCCCATTTTCGATCATCCGAATTTCGCCAATGGCGTGGTCCATGCGAATCCTATTCGCATTAATCCAAACAGGCCGGTCTGTGATTTCTGGCGGGCATTCCGCAAGGGTCACGCGCCATTCGCCTTGAAATTGGGCAGGGACGATCGAGCTTGCGCCGGCGGCAACAAGAATTAGCAACGGACTGAAGCTCATCCTACGCTCCCCTCAAGGCTGATCCCCAGCAGCTTCTGCGCTTCGACCGCGAACTCCATCGGGAGTTGCTGGAGCACCTCACGGGCGAAGCCGTTGACGATCAGCGCGACGGCGCTTTCGGCATCAAGTCCGCGCGACATGGCGTAGAACAGTTGGTCGTCGCTGATCTTGCTGGTGGTTGCTTCATGCTCGATCGTCGCGGTCGGGTTCTTGACCTCGATGTAAGGCACGGTGTGTGCACCGCAGTCGGCACCCAGCAGCAGGCTGTCACACTGGGTGAAGTTGCGGACATTTTCGGCATTGGGTAGCACGCGGACCAGCCCGCGATAGGTATTGTTCGACCGCCCCGCGCTGATGCCCTTCGACACGATCGTCGAGCGCGTGTCCTTGCCGATGTGGATCATCTTGGTGCCGGTGTCGGCCTGCTGGCGGTTGTTTGTCAGGGCGATCGAGTAGAATTCGCCGACGCTGCCGTCGCCCTTGAGGATGCAGGACGGATATTTCCAGGTGATCGCGGAGCCGGTCTCGACCTGCGTCCAGCTGACCTTGCTGCGCGCCCCAGCGCATAGCGCGCGCTTGGTGACGAAGTTGAAGATGCCGCCCTTGCCCTCGGCGTCGCCCGGATACCAGTTCTGGACGGTCGAATATTTTACCTCGGCATCCTCGGCCGCGTAAATCTCGACCACCGCGGCGTGGAGCTGGTTCTCGTCGCGCATCGGCGCGGTGCAGCCTTCGAGATAGCTGACGTAGCTGCCCTTTTCGGCGACGATCAGCGTGCGCTCGAACTGGCCGGTATTCTCGGCATTGATGCGGAAATAGGTGGACAATTCCATCGGGCAGCGGACGCCCTCGGGAACGTAGACGAAGGTGCCGTCGGAGAAGACCGCGGCGTTGAGGCAGGCGAACAGATTGTCGCGCTGCGGGACGACCGAGCCGAGATACTTCTTGATGAGGTCGGGATATTCCTTGATCGCTTCCGAGATCGACAGGAAGATCACCCCGGCGCGGAGCAATTCCTCGCGGAAGGTGGTCGCGACGCTGACGCTGTCGAACACCGCATCGACCGCCACCTTACGCGCGCCTTCGACCCCGGCGAGCACCTTCTGCTCCTCGATCGGGATTCCGAGCTTCTCGTAGACGCGCAGGATTTCGGGATCGACCTCGTCGAGGCTGCCGAGCTTGGGCTTGGCCTTTGGCGCGGCGTAATAATAAGCGTCCTGATAATCGATCGGCGGAATGTCGAGCTTGGCCCAGTCGACCTCCTCCATCTCCAGCCATGCGCGATAGGCCTTCAAGCGCCAGTCGAGCATCCACTCGGGCTCATTCTTCTTGGCCGAGATGAAACGGACGGTGTCTTCGCTGAGGCCCTTGGGCGCGAACTCCTGCTCGATGTCCGAGCTGAAGCCCCACTCATAATCCTTGGCGATCGCCTCGCGGAATTCGGCGTTGGGGGCCGGGGTGTCGTCAATGCGGTCGGTCATTGCGCCAGCTCCTGCAGCGAGACAGCGCCCAATGCACCGCGCACCTTGGCGCCGACGATCCCCATGTGCAGCTTGACCCGGCAATGGGCGTCGAGCGCGCAATCGCTCGGTTCGTCGGAGCCGCTGCACTGGGTCATCGCGATCGGCCCTTCGACTGCCTCGACGATGTCGGCCAGGCTGATCTCGGTCACCTCGCGCGCCAGGGCATAGCCGCCGCCGGAGCCGCGGGTACCGGTCAACAGGCCGTGCGCGGCGAGGCGCTGCATCAGCTTCTGGGCGGTGGGGAGGGGAACGCCGGTCTCCTCGGCCAGCTCGGTCGCAGACAGGCGTGCGCCCGCAGTCCGGCGGGCGGCGGCGGTCATCATCACGACCGCATAGTCGGCAAGGTGGGTGAGGCGCATATCGAATAGGAGCTTTCCAGTCCGATTTAGGCTCACGCTTCCCATTTTGCAACCGCGATGACACAGAAGGAGCGATGTATCGCCTACTGCGCCCACTGGTCTTCCGGCTCGACGCCGAGCGCGCCCATCGCGCCACGATCGCGGCGCTCAAGCTGATGCCCAGGCGCCGTCCGCCCAAGTTCGCCGGATCGCTGACCACCAGCATCGCCGGCCTCGGCTTTCCCTCGCCGGTCGGGCTAGCGGCGGGGTTCGACAAGGATGCTGAAGTGCCCGACGCGATGCTGGGACTGGGCTTCGGGTTCGTCGAGGTGGGGACGCTCACGCCGAAGCCGCAGGACGGCAATCCAAAGCCGCGGTTGTTCCGGCTGGTCGAGGACGAGGCAGTGATCAACCGTCTGGGGTTTAACAATCGCGGGCAGGCGGCGGCGATCGAACGGCTGGCCGCGCGCGACCGGTCGCGCGGGGTGGTCGGAATCAACATCGGAGCGAACAAGGACAGCGCAGACCGCATCGCCGATTATGCGGCGGGGGTGCGCGCGATGGCGCGCCACGCCGACTATCTGACGGTCAACATCTCGTCTCCGAACACGCCGGGGCTGCGCGACCTGCAGGCCGGGGGTGAACTGGTGGAGTTGCTCGCCGCGGTGCGCGAGGCACGAGTCGCGGGGGTGCCTATCTTCCTGAAAGTCGCGCCCGACCTCGAAAGTGGCGATCACGAACGCATCGTTCGCGCCGCGATTGATGGCGGGATCGATGCGCTGATTGTTGCCAACACGACGCTGTCTCGGCCGCCGCTCAAGTCGCGCTTCGCGGGGCAGGCGGGCGGCCTGTCGGGCGCGCCGCTCAAGCGCCAAGCGCTTGACCAGTTGCGCCGCTTCCGTGCCGTCTCGGGCGGGCACTTGCCGCTGATTGCCGCGGGCGGCATCGCTTCGGCCGAAGACGCCTGGGCGCGAATTATCGCGGGGGCGAGCCTGGTCCAGCTCTACTCGGCCCTGGTCTATCATGGCCCCGGGCTGGCACGGCGGATTTCGGACGGGCTGGCCGCGATCCTCGAGCGCGAGGGGATCGCCAGCATCGCCGATGCGGTCGGGCTCGAAACCCTACGGTAGGGTCAGCACCACGCCTTCGCGGCGCGGGTCGAATCCGCCGTCTATTCTGCCGTTTCGGATCAGCACGCCGTGGACGCCGCTATCCTCGCCCTGACCGGGCTTGAGGTCGATTCCGCGCGCGCGCAATCCCGCCAGAATCTCTGGGCGAGAATTTGTCGATTTCGCCGCCGAAGCTGCTGCCCCGCGCGACCAGGTTGGGTTGTGCGATCGCCTGCTGCATCGGCATCTCCCAGTCGACTGCCGCGACCAAAGACTTGGCGACGAACGGCAGGATCGCGTTGCCCCCGGCCGACCCGATCGCTCCGGCGAAGCGGCCTCGGCCATCGATCAGGATTAACGGTGTCATTGACGATCGCGGGCGCTTGCCCGGCGCGACGGCATTGGCCTGCGGGCGCCCGCTGGCGTCGGTCGGCGCGAAGGAGAAATCGGTCATCTGATTGTTGAGGAAGAAGCCGTCGACCATCCGCCCGCTGCCGAACACGCTCTCGACCGTGGTGGTCATGCTGACGACGTTGCCGGCCGCATCGCCAACGATGAAGTGTGAGGTGCCGGCGACTTCGACGGTAGCGGTCGGCGCGCGAACGCGGGCGCGCCGCGCGGGCGTGCCCGCGACCGGCGGCGGTCCGGCGGTTGCGACCGATCAGCTTGCGCGCGCTGGTCGAGATAGCGGGGTCGAGCAAGCCGCTCGACCGGCACGCCGACGAAGGCAGGATCGCCGACATATTTGTCGCGGTCGGCGTACATCAGGCGGCTGGCCTCGGCGAACAGGTACCAGGCCTGCGGGTCGGTCGGGCCCGCGGCGAGCGATATCGGTGCGCTCAAGCATTTTGAGAAGTTGCAGCAGCCCGACGCCGCTGGACGGCGGCGGCGGCGACGCAGGCGCGATAGCTGCGCCACGGTGCACACAAGGCCGTGCGCTTGATCGGCCTGTAGGCAGCGAGATCCGCCAGTGGTCATCGAACCGCCAAGTGGCCCGGCGCGGGTGCGCTCGACGATCTTCGCGGCGGTGCTGCCGGTGTACAAGGCGGCGATATCCTGCTCGGCCAGCCGGCGAAGGAAGTCGGCGTAGGCCGGATTCCTGAGCCGGTCGCCGGCCTTGACTAAGGCGCCGCCTGGCCCTTGCCCGAAATAGGCCCTGGTGTCGGGCGTCGCGGCTCTGCGGCAATCGGCTGCCGCACCATCCGCGCCAGACGCGGTGTCACGATGAAGCCCTCGGCGGCTGTCCGTTCGGCGCGCCGGAACAGGCTGTTCCACGGCAGCCTCCCGTGATCGCGCATACGCCATGCGCAGCGCCGCCAGCGCGCCGGGGACGCCGGTCGCGCGGCCGCTGAGCACGGCCTCGCGGAATCGGCAGCGGCTTGCCGTCGCGCCCGAGAAACATCGTGGGGGTCGCCTGCGCCGGGGCGATCTCGCGACCGTCGTAGATTGTGATCGAGCGCGGTCCGCGCGTCATAATAGTTGACGAACCCCCCGCCGCCGACCCCGCTCGATTGCGGCTCGACCAGGCTGAGCATGGCCTGTATCGCAAGCGCCGCATCGACCGCGCTGCCGCCGCGTTCCAGCACCTCCATCCCGGCGCGCGCGGCGTGCGGGTTGGCGGCGATCACGAACGCCTGCGCGGGTCGAGCCGCCGGCGGAGGCGTGCTGTCGATGACGGGAGCGCAGGCGGAAAGCGACAGGCTGACGAGCAGCAATAAGCGGAACAGGATCGACATCGCCTCCGCCTATCGCAGCGTAACGCGCACGTCCACGCGAATGGTCGTCACGCGAAGCGCCGGTGGCGATCCGCGGCGATTGCGTTAAATGGTGCTGAGCGGCCTCAGCCGGCGGGGAGAGGAATGGACAAGAGACTCGAACATTTTCCGAACCTGGTAACGATGTTTCTCACCCGCGCGCGTGAGAAAGGCGACGCGCCATTCCTGTGGGACAAGGTCGACGGCCACTGGCAGCCGGTCAGTTGGTCGGAGGCCGCGCGCCGGGTCGCGGCGCTTGCCCAGGGGCTCAAGAAGCTGGGCATGAAGCCGGGCGACCGGGTCATGCTGGTCAGCGAAAATCGCCCCGAGTGGCTGATGGCCGATCTCGCCATCATGGCCGCGGGCTGCGTCACGGTGCCGACCTACACCACCAACACCAGCCGTGATCACCAGCATATCCTCAATAATAGCGAGGCGCGCGCGGTGATCGTGTCGACCCAGAAACTGGCCAAGTCGCTGCTCCCCGCGGTGCTGTTCGCGTCGTCGTGCAATCATGTCGTTTCGATCGACCAGATCGATGCCGGCCAATCGTCCGACGTGGCCGACTTCCACTTGTGGGACGACCTTGTCTCGGGCCCTGCCGACATCGGCGCGCTCGAAGCGGAGATGGCCAAAGTCGGCCGCGCCGATCTTGCCTGCCTGATCTATACCAGCGGAACCGGCGGCGCGCCGCGCGGCGTCTGCCAGCATCACGGCATGATCCTCCACAATGTCGAAGGCTGCATCGACATCATCGCCAATGATTTTGGCTGGGACGATGAGGTGTTCCTGTCCTTCCTGCCCGCCAGCCACGCCTATGAACATAGCGGCGGGCAGCATTTCCCGGTCGCGCTTGGCGGGCAGATTTATTATGCCGAAAGCCTCGAAAAACTCGCGGCCAATATCGAGGAAGTCAGGCCGACGCTGATGGTCGTGGTGCCGCGTCTGTTCGAGATGCTGCGCGCCAAGATCATGAAGCAGGTCGACAAGGATGGCGGACTGCCCGCCTATCTGATGAGCCGGGCGCTGGGGATCGAGACCAAGCGCGCTGCCGGTAAATCGGTGCCTTGGGACTTGCCGATGGACGGCATCCTTTCGCTGACACTGCGGCGCAAGGTGGGCAAGAAATTCGGCGGGCGGATCAAGGCCATGGTGTCGGGCGGGGCGCCGCTCAATCCGGAAGTCGGACTGTTTTTCCAGGCAATGGGAATCACCCTGCTCCAGGGCTATGGCCAGACCGAAGCCGGGCCGGTGATCAGCTGCAATCGCCTGCGCGGCGGGATCCGAATGGATACGGTCGGGCCGCCGATGCTGGGGACCGAAGTGCGGATCGCCGAGGACGGCGAAATCATGGTCCGCGGCGAGCAGGTCATGCAGGGCTATTGGCGCAACCCCGAGGAAAGCGCGCGGGTGTTGAAGGATGGCTGGCTGGCGACGGGCGATGTCGGCCATCTCGACGACAAGGGCCGGATCGTCATCACCGACCGCAAGAAGGATCTGATCATCAACGACAAGGGGGACAATGTCTCGCCCCAGCGGGTCGAGGGGATGCTGACGCTGCAACCCGAGATTGCCCAGGCGATGGTCCACGGCGACCGCCACCCCTATCTGGTCGGGCTGCTGGTCCCCGACCCCGAAATCGCAGGCAAGCCCGACCTGCAGCAACGGCTGTCAGCGGCGGTCGATCGGGTCAACAAGGAAGTCAGCGTGATCGAAAAGGTCCGCCGCTTTATCCTCGCCGACGAGCCCTTCTCGGTCGACAACGAGCAGATGACACCGTCACTCAAGATCCGCCGCCACGTCCTGCGCGCCAAATATGGCGAACGGCTCGACGCGCTATACAAAAAATAGGCTGGTCGAGCAGCGCCTAGCTGGCTGGCCGATAGGGCACGAAATCGCCCATCGCGCAGCTGCCGACCGTCATTCCGCTGGTCATGTCGGTGACGGTGCCGATGTCGCCGCGGCACAGCTGCGATCCCACGCTGCGGGTCACCAGCGCATAGCTTCCGCGGCCCAGAAGGCTGCAGCTGCCGAGCGGCTTGTTGACATAAGTGGTGCGTCCGTCGCGATAGAGAATAGTCTCGTCGTCGATCACCACCATGTCATTCGAGCTGCGCAATGGCAGGCATTTGGCGGGCTTGCCGGCGGTCTTGCCCGCGAGCAGGCGGTCATAGGTCGCCTGCGCCTTGGCGCTGCGGGTCGAGGGCTCGCTCATGGCGGTGGCACAGGCGGCAAGGCCGATGGCGGCGGTGGCGAAAATCAGGAGGCGCATGTGGTTCTTCCTTCGCGTCGCATTATCCCCGACGATAATAGGCTCCTTCGCGGATTAACCGAAGCTGTCTTTCAGGGTGCGCAGGCGGGCGAGGTCGCTCGCGTCGGCGGCGCGCATAAAGGGGTTGGTCGAGCGCTCCTCGCCGATCGTGCTCGGCAGCGTGACCTCGCCCCGCGCGCGCATTGCCGTCACTCGCTCAAGCCGCTCGGCGACCGCCGCATTGTCCGGGTCAACGTGAAGCGCGAAACGGGCGTTGGAAACCGTATATTCGTGGCCGCAATAGATGCGCACGTCGTCGGGCAGCGCGGCGAAGCGCGCCATGTTGGCGAACATTTGCTCCGCGGTGCCTTCGAACAGCCGTCCGCACCCCATCGCGAACAGGGTGTCGCCGGTGAAGATAATCTTCGCCGCCGCGAAATAGAGCGCGATGTGTCCGGCGGTATGGGCCGGAATCTCCCACACCTCAGCTTCCAGTTCGCCGACCGTTACCCGATCGCCTTCGCCGACGATGCGGTCCATCGGCGTGACCTTTTCCGCTTCGGCCGGTCCGGTGACGCTGGCGTCGGTCGCGGCCTTGATCGCCGCCGTCCCGCCGGTGTGATCGGGATGCCAGTGGGTGATCAGCACCTGGTCGATGTGCCAGCCCCGCGCGGCCGCCGCATCGAGCGCGGGCGCGTCCTGCCCCGGATCGACCACCGCCACGGTGCCACTGGCAGGGTCACGCAGCATCCAGATATAATTGTCGCTGAGGGCAGGGACGGGGCTGACCTCGATCATCACCACTCGCCCGAGTTCGGCATCGACGCCCACGGCTCGGCGGGGGGCAGGCGATCGCCCTTTTGCAGCAGCTCGATCGAGATGGCGTCGGGCGAGCGGACGAACGCCATGTGGCCGTCGCGAGGTGGGCGGTTGATGGTGACACCCGCCTCCGCCAGCTTCGCGCAGGTCGCGTAAATATCGTCGACCAGGAAGGCGAGGTGGCCGAAATTGCGACCGCCACCATAGCCTTGCTCGCCCCAATTATGGGTCAGCTCGACCTCCGCTTCGTCGCCGGGGAAGCCGAGGAAGATGAGCGTGAACTTGCCGGCCGGCACCTCGCGTCGGCGCCGCTCCTCAAGTCCGAGCAGTTGAAAAAATGCCACAGTGGCGTCGGGATCCGACACGCGAAGCATGGAGTGGAGGAATTTCATTATGCGCTGACTCCGTTCGTCGCTATATATGCACGGTTCGTCGACGGTCCGAGCCGGCAATCGTGCCCGGTGGCCGTCCATTAGAGACGACGAACCGAGAGTGTCGTTCCATGATCGGCAAACTTCAAGGTGACCGAGCAGTCTTGCTCGGCGCGGTGGCCATCTTTTCCCTTGGCCTGACGACCAGCGGATATGCGTTGAGCGATGGGCTCAGACGCTGGAAGCTGGCCGAGCAACGGTCGATCCAGGTGCGCGGCGTATCCGAACGCGACGTCACAGCCGATTTGGCGACCTGGACCATTTCCTTTGCCCACACCGGGACCGAACTGGGATCCGTCCAGCAGTCGGTCGACCAGCAGGCGCGGTCCGTTCGGGCCTTTTTCGAGCGGTCCGGATTTCGGCCCGACGAGGTCACCGACAGCGGAGTCTCGCTGAGCCGTGAGGTGCCGACGGACAATGACGGCAAGCCGGTGGGGCCGCAAACTGTGACCGTGCGCCGATCGATCGAGCTGCGGACCAACAATGTCATGAAGTCCCGCAAGGCCTATGCTGCCCAGGCCGATCTGTTGCGCAACGGAGTCGAACTGTCGGGCAGCAGCATCAATTACACCTTCACTAGGCTCAACGATTTGAAACCGGTGATGATCGCCGAAGCGACCAAACACGCCCGCATCAGCGCGGAGCAGTTCGCCAAGGACAGCGGAGCGAGCGTGGGGTCGATCAAGACCGCAAGCCAGGGATATTTCTCCGTTGGGCCACGCGACGGGTCCGACGGCGGGAATGATGACGGCACCGACTCCCCGTTCCAGAAGGTTCGGGTGGTGACCACGGTCGATTATGACGTCGCCGGCTAAAAGCTAGCGGTGCCCCGGCCCCTCGCCGTCGCCATTGGGTCGCGCCACGACCTGGTTGGTGACGGTGAGCGGCACGTCCAGCATGCCGAGCGCGCGCCGCGCAGCCTGGCCACTCGCTCCATTGGGGTCGGCGGCAACGGCGCGGGTCCAGTAATCGCGGGCTTTGCTCTCTTCGCCGGCGGCCTGATAGACATGGCCAGCTTCGAACAGCACCGTCGCGTCATTGGGGGTCATCGCCAGCGCGCGGTTGATCGCAACCTTGGCGGCGGCAACGTCATTCTCGCGGATCGCCAAGGCCGCCGAGAAGTACCACAGGAACGGATCGTCGGCGCTCGATTTGGCCGCTTCGGTCAGTTTGGAGCGCGCGGTCTTGAGGTCATTCTGCGCTTCGGCGGCGCGGGCGCGGTCGAGCAACGCCAGTCCGCGCTGGTCGGCGAGCAGCCCGGTCCCGGCGAGCGCGCGGTCGATCGCCAGCGCGGCCTTGCCCGGCTGGCCCGCCGCAATCCACATATTGCCCGCCGCGGCGAGCATCCGGTCGGCGGCGGGGTCACCCGGCCTGGCCAGGCCCGCGGCAGCCTCGAAGGCGGTCGCGGCATCGGCGAATTTGCCCTCGGCCTGGGCCGCGACGGCGCGACACAATTGTGACGCGCCGGTCGCGTCGGTGGGGCACGGGGCGGCGGCGAGCGCGGCAGCGATGAGCAAATGGATCATGACAATTTCTCCGCCAGCACGGCGATGGCGCGGATCAGCGCCTCAATTTCGTGCGGCTTGGACAAGCGGTGATCGCCATATTTGATCAGGTGTAGCTGGACATCGCCTGAATGGATCGAGTCGAGCAATTTGAACGCCACCCCGACTGGCACCTCCTCATCCTTGTCGCCGTGGATCAGCCGCACCGGGCAGTCGATCAGGATTGGACTGTGGAGCATGCGCAGGGCGGCACCCGACTCGACGAAGCGGGCGTGGGTTACCAGTGGCGGCCCGCCATCGGCGTTTGGGCGCTCGAAGCGCGCGGTCTCGATTAGCGACTGGCGCTGCTCGGGCGTGAATCCCCAGTCGGTGAAGTCGGGTGCGGCGGCGACGCCGACCAGTGCCGCAACCCTTTTGGGCCTATTCAGCGCGACGTGGAGCGCGATCCACCCGCCCATCGATGATCCGACCAGCAGCACCGGCCCCTCGATCAACAGGTCGATCGCCGACAGCGCATCGTCGAGCCAACGGGTCAGCGTGCCGTCGGCGAAGTCGCCCCCCGACGATCCGGTCCCCGAATAATCGAACCGCAGATAAGCGAGCCCCGCGGCGGCGGCGAAGCGGTCGATCTCGACCGCCTTGGTTCCCTCCATGTCCGATCCGTAACCAGGCAGAAACACCAGGGTCGGGCCGGTTACGCGCGGGTCGTTCGGGCGGTGACGATAGGCGATCTTGCGCCCGTCGCCGGGGTCTAGATAAGCCAGCGGCGCGGGGTCGGGGGTCAGGATTTCGGTCATCGCGCGCCTATAGGCGCAAAGCCCGGCGCGCGAACAGGGCTTAGGGCCGCTCGGGTTTTTTGGGATCGACCGCGCAGGCGGCGAGCATGGCCTTGGCGGCCGCCGGGTCGAGCGCCGGGCGATAGCTGATCGTCGGGTCGTAGGAACGGGCGAAATTGGCGGCGCGGTCCCTGCTGCCGGGATGGCTATCGAGGAATTGCAGCGCCGGTCGGGTGTCGCCGCCCGACTCCTTTGACAATCTGGCGAACAGCGCCGCGGTCGGGCGCGGGTCGATCCCCGCGCGGCGCAGCGTGACGATCGCATCGGCATCGGCCTCGCGCTCGTTGGCGCGCGTGAAGCTCAGGCCGACGACCTGCTCGGCATTGGCCCCGACACTGCCGGCGAAGGTGCGGATCAGCGCGCCGATCCCGAGCTCTCGAACCAGCGCCTCGGTGACGTGGCGGCGGCGGACATGGGCGATCTCGTGCGCGACGATCCCGGCCAGGGCATCGACATCCTTGGTGTCGTCAAGCGCACCCTTGAAGATGATGATGTTCGATCCGGGGACGGCGGCGGCGTTGAACATGTTGACGTCCAGCGCCGCGATTCGAATCTGGGTCGGGCCGGCCGCGGTGGCACCCGGGTCGAGCCGCTCGACCAGCGTTTCGAGTGCCGCCTGCCCCTGTGGCGAGCGGCAGCGCAATTCGCCGAAGTCGCCGACGATCGCATCGCCGACGTTGCGTTCCCACGACGGCGGGACGAGTGGAGCGATCCACAACGGGGCGGTATGGCCGATCAGGACCACCGCGCCGGCCACTCCCGCCAGGATCAGGCTTGCTTTGCCCAGCCCGATGCGGTCGATCCAACCGCCATAACGGCTGGTACCCGGCAGGGCGGAGCGAAGCTCGGGATCGACCGGCTGGTCGAGAATCAGCCGCCAGCCTGGCATCCCCCGCCGCGACAGCAACAATTGCTGCCGGTCTTCGTCGGCGACGATCAGCTCGTCGGCGTCGATCTCGACTGGCTCGCCCGCCGATGGAGTGACCCGGATCGAACGTCCCCCCGCCGCCACCACCTCGGCGGTGTAGCGCTCCGCATGGAGGCCGTCATAATAGGTCGCTTGCGCCATCCCCGCCTCAGATCGCGCCCATGTCGAAGGCATCGGCAAAGCCCTCGGCCTCGGTCGGCGCACGGGTAGTCGACTGGGTGAGGTCGCTGACGTTGATCTCGCCGTACAAATGCGTGTGGCGGACCATGAAGGCCCAGTTGCGATATCCCCAATAGGCCAGTCCCAGGCCAAGCGTGAATACCGCCAGGGCGATGTTGCCGAGGAACAATTTGAGCCACTGCCAGGTGGTCGCATCGAACCCGAACTCGAGGTCGCCGAGGCTCATCGTTTCGGCGGCACGGCGATAAAATTTTGCGTACCAGTGAAGCGTGAGCAGCGGGATGGCGAGGTAAAACAGCAGGACTAGGCCGAAAACAACCGCGGCGAGGCCGGGCTTTACGTCGCTGGCCTCGCCGCTCGAAACGGCGAGGAATCCGAGCACCCCTGCGCCCATCATGCCAAACAGGAGCAGGGCGATCGGTACCAGGTAAACCGCGGCCCAGCGCCGCCCCAGCCCTTCGGCATCGAGCGTCGAGCGGAATTTGAGCGAGCCGAAGCTCATCTCGTTCCAGCGACTGCGGAACAAAGCGGTCGCCATCCATGGCCAGGCGATGAACATCGTGATCCCCGACAGCGCCACACGGCCGAGATATTCGCCGCCATAATTCCAGCCCGGCTCGTTGCTGCCGCCGCGGATCCCGCGCCACCAGGTGCGCGACAGGCGATAGCGGAGCGCGCGGAAGCCGGCGACCCCGCCAAGGTAAAGCAAGGCGACGTAGAACAGCAGCATCACCCCGCTCGCCGCCTCGATCTTCCCCCGCGCGATCAGTGCCGGGAAGAGGAATTGAATGAACAGGAAGAAGGGCAGCAGGAAGGCGGTGACGATCAGGAAGCCGATGAACATCTCCTTGCCGGTGCCGCTCCATTCCAGCCGGTCGCCGATCACCTCGGTCCGGCTCCACAGGTAACGGCGCTGGCGGGCGGCGGCCCAGAAACGGTAGATGCCGAGCGTGACGATGATCAGCAGCACGTTGGACGCAGCGATCGGCAGATATTCGCGCCACGTCCCGGTAAAGCGGATTGCCCGCTCGTGCGCCGCCGGCGCCTGGCCCATCACATTCATCCTATCCCCCCGGTACGCAACGCTGCCCCTTCCCCTTCCTTAACGGGTGATTCGTTTAAGAAAAGCGGAACATCGGGCGGGATTTTTCAGGGCCTCAGGAACGCGCCGAGCGCGGCCGTCCTTTACTTGGCGAAGATCGCCTCGATCGGCAGGTCGAACAGTTCGGCGATGCGGAAGGCGAGCGGGAGCGACGGATCATATTTGCCGGTCTCGATCGCATTGACGCTCTGCCGCGACACCGCGAGCCGGTCGGCCAGATCCTGCTGGCTCCAGTCGCGCTCGGCACGGAGCACCTTGAGGCGATTGTTCACGCGCAGTCCCCGGTAGTGCCGACGGTCAGCCAGTTGTAGATCGCGCCGACGCCGAGCCCCACGAACCAGAAGAAGGCAGCGCCGAAGCCGCCATTACCGGGCGGCACAAGCTCGAAATTCTGCAAGAATTCCCAGATCGTGGTCACGGTCAGGCAGAAGCCGGTGGCGATCAGCGCCTGGCGGACCAGCATCAGGCGAATGAACTCGTCAGGCTCCTCGATCAGCAAGCGCATGACTGCCCAGAAAACGCCAATGATCGGCAAGGCGGGCAGGATCGCCAGGGGCCAGGCCCAAAGCCCCGAAACCAGTTGATGGCGAAACGCATAGACCGCCGCGAATAGGGTCATCAGGTACAGCGACATCAGCACCGCCATCCGGCCCAGATAGCGGCGGGTCGCGGGACTCCTGTAGCGGCTCATCGTGCGCCCGCCGGACGGCAGTTGCGGCCGTTTAACAGGGTGATGAAGGCAATTCCGGGCAGGACGAGCAGCAACAAGTCGGCGGTGGCGCGATCGGCCAACCCGAACCGCGCGGCGGCGGCGAGCAGCATGATGGCGACTGCCCAGCATATGGCGGTGGAATATCGAGACATTAGTCAACCTCCCTTTTCACTATGTAAAGGAAGTTTTACATAATTCGAGAAATAGTGTCAAGCACACTTTCCATTTTGTCCAGGACGCTTGATGAGAGTGTCGCTGGATCGCTTAATGCTTCGTCAAGCCGGCAGGAGCCTATGTTTGTCAATCGATGGCGGGGGTGTGGCGACGCGTCCAAGCCGAGTACCAACCTCAGCCGCTTCCGGTAACTCCGACCGAGGTTGAGACTGGACGCCGCCCCCGCTAGAGGCGGGCGCCATGACGCACATGTTCAAGATTGCCCTGCCTGACGGCTCGGTTCGGGAAATGCCCGAAGGCTCGACCCCCGCCGATGTCGCCGCGGCGATTGGTCCCGGCCTGGCCAAGGCGGCGCTTGCGGCGCGCGTCGATGGCGAAGTGCGCGACATCATGCGCCCGTTCGACGGAGATGCGCGGCTCGAACTGATCACCGCGCGCGACGAAAAGGATGCGCTCGAACTGGTGCGGCACGACTTTGCCCACATCCTCGCCGAGGCAGTGCAGAAACTCTATCCCGGCACCCAGATCACCTTCGGGCCCGCGACCGACGACGGCTTCTATTACGACTTCGCGCCAGCGGCTGGTCGCGGCCCGTTCACCGACGAGGATTTGCCGCTGATCGAGGAGGAGATGCGCCGAATCATCGCCGCCGACGAGCCGCTGATCCGCGAGGAATGGACCCGCGAAGATGTGCGCGCCTTCTTCGAACGTACGGGCGAAAGCTTCAAGGCGGAGTGGGTCATGGAGCTGCCCGAGGGCGAGGCAATCACCATGTATCGGTCGGGGTCGGCCGACAATGCCTGGATGGACCTGTGCCGCGGCCCGCACCTCGCCTCGACCGGCAAGCTCGATCCGCAGGCGTTCAAGCTGACCCGCGTGTCGGGTGCCTACTGGCGCGGCGACCAGGCCAATCCGATGCTCAGCCGGATTTACGGCACCGCCTGGCTCAACAAGAAGCAGCTCGCCGAGCATCTCGTCCGGCTGGAGGAAGCGGCCAAGCGCGACCATCGCCGCATCGGCCAGGATATGGACCTGTTCCACCTCCAGGCCGAGGCGCATGGCAGCGTCTTCTGGCACCCCAAGGGATTCATCCTGTGGCGCCAGCTCGAAGCCTATATGCGCCGCCGGCTCGACGCGGCTGACTATGCGGAAGTGAAGACGCCGCAATTGATGGACGCCCGCCAGTGGGAGAAGTCGGGCCACTGGGGCAAGTATCGCGAGAATATGTTCGTCGTCCCCGACGAGATCCCTAGCATCGAAGACGACGCCCCGGTGGTGTCGGGCACCGCCGACATGATGGCCTTGAAGCCGATGAATTGCCCGGCGCATGTCCTGATCTTCAAGCAGGGCATCACCAGCTATCGCGATCTGCCGATCCGCATGGCCGAATTCGGCTGCTGCCACCGCAACGAGCCTCATGGCGCACTGCACGGCATCATGCGGGTGCGGCAATTCACTCAGGATGACGCGCACATCTTCTGTAGCCGCGAGCAATTGATCGAGGAGGTCAAGGATTTCTGCGACCTGCTCGACAGCGTGTACCAGGATCTGGGCTTCGACAATTATGCGATCAAGCTCGCGCTTCGCCCCGACAAGCGCTTCGGCTCGGACGAAATGTGGGACTGGTCGGAGCAATCGTTACGCGACGCGGTCAAGGCCGCGGGTCGGGACACCGAGCAATATCAGTGGGAAGAATTGCCAGGCGAGGGCGCTTTCTATGCGCCGAAGCTCGAATTCCACCTGACTGATGCGATCGGCCGGACCTGGCAGGTCGGCACCATCCAGACCGACACCGTGCTGCCTGAACGGCTCGACGCGACCTACGTCGGCGAGGATGGCGAGCGTCATCGCCCGGTGATGCTCCACCGCGCGATCCTCGGCACGTTCGAGCGGTTCATCGGCATCCTGATCGAACATCATGCCGGGCGCTTCCCGCTGTGGCTGTCCCCGGTCCAGATCGTGGTCGCGACGATCGTCAGCGACGCCGATGATTATGCCAACGAGGTCGCCGACAAGCTCAAGACGGCCGGCCTGCGGGTCGAGCTCGACGTGCGCAACGAGAAGATCAACTATAAGGTCCGCGAGCATAGCCTGGCCAAGGTCCCCTTGCTGCTCGTCGTCGGCAAGCGCGAGGCCGAAGAAGGCACCGTCGCGATCCGCCGCCTTGGGTCCGACGAGCATCAGAAGGTAATGAGCCTGGACGAGGCGATCGCCCTGTTCTCCGCCGAGGCCGTGCCGCCGGATCTGCGTTAGGCCTAGCCGCCGGGCAGCCGGGCGTCACCGGTCCACGCGCCGGTCATGGCCGGAAGGTCGTCCTCCAGCCTGTCGAGCGCATCTTCCGCCAGTCGCCGGAAAGTCGTGATCTTGCCGCCGAACACCGACAGGAGAGGTGGACCGTCGCGGTCGATTTCGAGCTTGTAATCGCGCGTGACTCGCGACGGATCGCTTCGGCCGTCGTCGTAGAGCGACCTGATGCCCGACCAGCTGGTGACAATGTCTGTTGCCGTCGTCGGTCGATCGAACCAGCGGTTCACGACCGCCAGCAGGTACCGCGTTTCCGCCTCGCTGATGACCGGCGCCGAATCGGGCACATCGACCGGCACGTCGGTGGTGCCGATCATCGTGCCCTGCGAATGCGGAATGGCGAACACTACGCGCCGATCGTCATTCTGCAGCAGGAAGCCATGGTCGCCGGGGAACAGCGCCGGCAGGACGATATGGCTGCCTTTCACAAGACGCGCCCGCCCGCGCGGGGTGACTCCGGTGCGCTTCGTGACCTCGTTGACCCACGGCCCGGCGGCGTTGACCAGCACCTTGGTGGTAACGGTCTCACCGTTTGAAAGCCTCGCCCGCCAATGCCCCGCATTGCGCCGCGCCTCAACCAATTCGGTTCCGGTCCTGATTACCGCCCCGCGCCGAACCGCATCTTCGCCGTTCAATTCGACCAGCCGCCGATCGTCGACCCGGCAGTCCCAATAAGTGAATGCCGCCCCGCGCCGAGCCAGCCCCTCACCGAGCGGACCGCCCGACAGATCCACCTTCCGGCTGCGCGGCAGCGAATTCCCGCCGCCCAGCCGGTCGTAAATCGCCAGCCCGATTCCTACCATCCACACAGGCCGCGGCACGCCGTCCATCGGCATGACGAACTGGATTGGTCGCACCAGGGTCGGCGCGATCCGCATCAGCCGCTCGCGCTCGCGCAGCGATTCGCGCACCAGCCCGACCGCTCCTTGCTCCAGATAGCGCAGGCCCCCGTGGATCAGCTTGCTGCTCGCCGACGAGGTGTGCGCGGCCAGCGTGTCGCGCTCGACCAGCAGCACCTTGAGCCCCCGCCCGGCCGCGTCGCGGGCGATACCGACGCCGTTGATGCCGCCGCCGACGATCAGCAGGTCGAAGGTCGGCTCATCGCTCATCGCCGCCAGCCTAACGATCCGCGAGCGAATGGCAAAAATCACCAACGATGCGCGGCGCTAGCGTTTAAGGCACACCGCACCGGGCCGCAGTTGTGAGGGGCTAGGATTTCACGGGACTGACGCCACGCCGCCACAGGACCGCTGCAAAATCGGTCGCTCGGCGCGCGCGCTCTTTCCATCGCGGCGCTTAAGGCTTACGTCGCGGCGATTAAACGATGTTAGGAGAATAGCTCATACGACCCCCGATGAGGCGTCCGCTGACGCCGCCGGCCATGTCCGGTCCCCGATTCAACGAATTCATCAACGTCCCCAAGGTCCGGGTGATCGACGAGAATGGCGAGAATCTGGGTGTGATGTTCACCAAGGAAGCGATCGAGCAGGCGGCCGAAGTCGGCCTCGACCTGGTCGAGATCAGCCCCGGCGCGGATCCGCCCGTCGCCAAGTTCCTCGATATCGGCCGCTTCAAATATGAAGCCCAGAAAAAGGCCAACGAGCAGCGCAAGAAGCAGAAGACGCAGGAGATCAAGGAGATCAAGATGCGTCCCAACATCGATGACCACGATTATCAAACCAAGATGAAGAAGGTCGTCGAGTTTCTCGAGGAGGGCGACAAGGTGAAGCTCACCATGCGCTTTCGCGGGCGTGAAATGGCGCATGGCCAACTCGGCATGGCGGTGCTGCAACGCGCCGCTGAGGAGACCTCGAGCATCTCCAAGATCGAGGCGCATCCGCGAATGGAAGGCCGGCAGATGCTGATGGTGCTTTCACCCAAATAAACTGCCGTTACGGAAAGCGCATTTTTCACCGTACCTGTAGTATTTTTGTCGCAAAGCTAAGCTTTTGCGCGGCCTGACGCTTGCCTCGCTTCCCTGTAGTGGCGCGTTGCATTAGCTTCTCCAGCAATCCGTAACGCGCCTGACAAAAGCCGCGATCGGTAATGGGGAGGAATTTATGCGCAAATCCATTTGGCTGCTGTCCGCTGGCCTGGTCGCCTTTTCAGGTCCGGCATTCGCCCAGAGCACGACCGAACAACCCTCGACCCCGGCCGAAGCCCCGGTCGAAGCAGCCTCGGTCGATACGGCCGGTCAGGCGGCCGAAGCCGATGATGACGAGGCTGCCATCGTCGTCACCGCCACCCGCCGCAGCGAAGCGCTGAGCGACATTCCGCTCGCGGTGTCCGCGGTCACTGCTGACACGATCAAGAATTCGGGCGCGGTCGACCTTCGCGGCCTTAACCAGGTCAGCCCGTCGCTCCTGGTGTCCTCCACCTCGTCGGAAGCCGGCGCCGGCGGCGCGCGCATCCGCGGCATTGGCACGGTCGGCGACAATGCCGGCCTCGAAAGCTCGGTCGCGGTGTTCATCGACGGCGTCTATCGCAGCCGCATCGGCACCGGCCTGACCGAGCTCGGGCCGGTCGATCGGGTCGAAGTGCTGCGCGGACCGCAGGGCACGCTGTTCGGCCGCAACGCCTCGTCGGGCCTGATCCACGTCATCACCGCCAAACCGAAGTTCACCACCGAAGCCTATGGCGAAGCGACGATCGGCAATTACAATCTCCGCCGGATCGATCTCGGCGTCACCGGCGCGATCACCGATTCGATCGCCGCCCGTATCGACGGCGTCTATCTGGAGCGCGACGGCTTCCTCAAGGACGTCATCTCGGGCGACCGCGTCAACGATCGCAACCGCTGGCTGCTGCGCGGCCAGATCCTGTATCAACCCAGCGACGCCTTCTCGGTCCGGATCATCGGCGATTACACCAATCGCAACGAGGAATGCTGCTCGGCGGTCTATCTGCCGACGCGCGATTATACCGCGACCGGACCAAACACCGGCCTCACCCAGCCGTCGACGATCGCGCGGATCGAGCGCGGCCTCGGCGCGATCATCAATGACGACCCCTACGATCGCGAAGTGTCGATCACCCCCGGTCGCAGCTATAACAGCGACGTCGTCGATTACGGCGTCTCGGCCGAGATCAACTATGACTTCGGCGGTGCCGAGCTGACCTCGATCAGCGCCTATCGCTTCAACGATTTCGAGCGCGGCCAGGACGCCGATTTCAACAATCTCGACATCCTGTATCGCGACGGCAGCGGCGGCTCGGCCAACCGCTTCAAGACCTTCACCCAGGAACTTCGCCTGCAGGGCAAGGCGTTCGACGACCGGCTCGACTGGCTGGTCGGCGGCTTCTTCATGTCGGAGAATCTGCGGGTCAAGGACAACCTCGCTTATGGCGCCGATTACGGGCGCTATGCGAACTGCCTGGTGGCCAACAATTTCGTCAACGGGACAGGCCAGGCGGCGCTGCTTCAGACGAGCAATCCGACCTGCTTCAACACCGCGGTCGCGACCGGGGTCCGCACCTCGCTCGAGAATGCGTTCCTCGCGGCGGCCGGCAATCCGACGCTCCAGGCGGCACTCGCGGCCCAGATCGGCGTGCTCAGCGCGTTCGCCCGGCTTCCCGCCGACGCCTTCGTACCGGCCAACTTCGGCGGTGCGCCGTTCACCAACAGCGGTTTCACCAACGTCAGCCTCGCCAATGGTGGCGGCCTTCGCACCTTCAGTGGGGTGGAGACCGACGACCGGTTCGAGCAGAAGGATACCAACTGGTCGCTGTTCACGCACAACATCTTTTCGCTGACCGATCGCCTCAAGCTGACCGTCGGCGTGCGCTACACGCGCGACAAGAAGAAGCTCGATGCGCAGCTGACCGACAACAACACCCTGTGTGCCTTCTTCTCCCAGCCGGCGCTGGCTTCGCTGCAGACTCTCCCATGCGTCATTCCGTCGGCACCGGGCGGTAGCTTCTCGGACAGCGACACCAAAAAGGAGAGCAAGTGGACCGGAACGGTCGCGCTCAGCTGGAAGCCGATCGACGAGATCCTGCTCTACGGCAGCGTGTCGCGCGGCTACAAGGCGGGCGGCTTCAACCTCGATCGTTCGGCGCTCCCGCGCAGTGGCGGCAATGGCGCGATCCTCGCCAACTCGACCCTGCGCAGCCTCCAGTTCGAGCCGGAAATCAACACCGCCTACGAATTGGGCCTGAAGTATAACGGCTCGCGGATCGATGCCAATTTCGCTCTCTTCCGTCAGGACTTCGACGACTTCCAGCTCAACACCTTCAATGGCCTGAACTTCGAGGTCGCGACGATCAACAGCTGTAACGACTCGCTGAATGGCGCCGATTCGGACAGCAGCTCGGCCACCGGCGCCTGCGGCGGCAAGCTCAAATCCGGCGTCCGGTCGCAGGGGGCCGAGCTGGAAGTCTTCACCCGGCCGTTCCGCGATGCGCGGCTCAACATGGGCCTGACCTATGTCCAGACCAAGTATCGGGACAATCTGGTCGGCGCCAATGGCGTGCCAACCTCCAACCAGCTGTTCCAGCTGCCGGGCCGCAACCTGTCCAACGCGCCGGAATTTTCGCTGACCGGCTCCTTCTCCTGGACCCCGCCGATCGGATCGAGCGGACTTCGCGGCCTGCTCTATCTCGACGCGCGTCACGTCAGCAGCTTCAACACCGGGTCGGACCTCGACATCGAGAAGACGCAGAAGAGCTTCTCGGTGGTCAATGGCCGCATCGGCCTCAGCGGTGGCGACGGCATGTGGTCGGTCGAATTCTGGTCGCAGAATCTGCTCAACACCAAGTATAAGCAGGTCGCCTTCGACATGCCGTTGCAGGGCAGCTGCACCGAGCGCGGCGCGCAGAATGGCTATTGCACCGCGCTTCTGCCGGGCACCGGCTTCCCCAACCGGGCGACCCAGTTGTTCGGCGCCTTCCTCGGCGAACCGCGCACCTTCGGCATGACGCTCAAGGCCAAGTTCCGCGCCGCGCGCCCGGTCGAGGTTGAGCCGGTGGTGGAAGCACCGCCGCCGCCCCCGCCGCCGGCCCCGACGCAGACCTGCTCGGACGGCACGGTGATCCTGGCGAGCGACTCCTGCCCGCCGCCGCCGCCGCCCCCGCCGCCTCCGGTCGAACCCGAACGCGGCTAAGTCGAGTTCGCTGAAACAGGAAAAGGCCTCGCCACCCGGCGGGGCCTTTTTCTATTGCGGTCGCGTCAGGCGGCCTTGCTCGATCGTTCGCTTGGCGTCGTTGCCGCGAGCAGCGCGATGCGCAGCGCAGCAATCTCCTCCGCTCCCAGCTTTCGCCCGGCGGCATTGGTCAGATAGAAGGTATCGACGGCGCGCTCGCCATAGGTGGCGATATGGGCCGAATGCACCTGGTGGCCCTGCCCGTGAATCGCCAGCGCCAGTCGCGCCAGCAACCCCTCGCGGTCGCGGGCATTGACCTCGACCACCGTGGTGCGGGTCGAAGCGCGCTCCGCGATGACCACCGACGGCGCGACCGAAAAGGCCGCCCGGCGACGCGGCAGCGGCACCGTCCCCGGCGGTGGCGGCAGTTCGTCCGCGACCAGCGCCCGCTCGATGGCCTCGACCAGCCGCCCGCGCAACTTGCGGTCGGCATAGGGCTGCTTCTGGCTGTCCTGGACCAGCAGATTGTCGATCGCCATGCCGTCTTTGCTGGTGTGGACCCGGGCATCGATGATCGACGCTCCCGCGCCCGCCAGCGCCGCCGCGACGCGGTAGAACAGGCCCGGCCGGTCGGGGGCGAACAGGCTGATGCGGGTCGCGCCCGATCCCGGTTCCTCCGCCGCGACCACGCTTGGTGCCAGCTCGCCGATCCGCGACTCCGCCGCCGCAATCTGCCGTGCATTGTCCAATTGCCAGCCGAGCGGCTCGGCCAGCCAATAGCTATCGGGCAGCCGCCGCGCATGGGCCCGCGCCGCCGCCGCCGACCAGCCGAGCTGCCGCGCCAGCTCGGCCTGTTTGGCCGCCACCTGCTCGCTTCGCCCGCGTTGCTTGTGGCCCAGCCGGATTCGCTCCTCGGCGGCGTCGTACAGAGAGCGCAGCAGCTGCCGCTTCCAATCGTTCCACGTGCCCGGACCCACCGCGCGGATATCGACCACGGTAAGCATCAACAGCAGCCGCAGGCGTTCCGGACTCTGCACCGCGGCCACGAAATCGTCGATCGTCTTTGGGTCGGCCAGGTCGCGCTTGAAGGCGGTGGCACTCATCAGCAGATGGTTGCGCACCAGCCAGGCGACGGTCTCGGTTTCGGCCGGGTCGAGCCCGAAACGCGGCCCGAGCTCCTGCGCTACCTGCTCGCCAAGCACGCTGTGATCGCCACGTCGGCCCTTGGCGATATCGTGCAGCAACACCGCGACATAGAGCACGCGGCGCGATCCCAGCTGGCGGAACAAGGCAGTCGACAAAGGATGGTCCTCGGCCAGCTCGCCGCGCTCGATCTTCGCCAGGAGGCCGATCGCGCGAATGCTATGCTCGTCGACCGTATAATGGTGGTACATGTCGAATTGCATCTGCGCCACGACCCGGCCGAAGTCGGGCACGAACCGCCCGAACACCCCCGCCTCGTTCATCCACCTGAGCACCTGATCGGGCGCCTTCAGGCTGGTCAGCACCTCGATGAAGTGAGCGTTGGCCGCCGGATCGTCGCGCACCGCATCGACGCTCCGGGCGTCACGCTGCGCCGCGCGCATCGCCTTGGGGTGAATCTCCAGCCCTTCGCGCGCGGCCAGCGCGAACATCTCGATCAGTCGGACCGGATCGGCGGCAAGGAAATTGTCGTCGGGGATCGAGAGCCTCCCGCGGTCGAGGCAGAAGCCATGCAATTTGGCGGGTCGGCGGCGGAAGGTCGGCAGCGCGAAGCGGCGTCCCTTGACCGCCACCTGCTCGTCCAGCTGGGCGAGAAAGATCCCGGTCAAATCGCCGACCGCCTTGGCCTGCAGAAAATAGAATTGCATGAACCGCTCGACCGCCGATTTTCCCGGCCGCTCGGCATAGCGCAGCGCGGCGGCGATACCGGTCTGGCTGTCGAATCCCAGCCGCTCCTCGGCCCTCCCGCTCGCCAGGTGCAGCTGGAACCGTACCGACCAGAAGAAGCGCTCGGCGCGCTCGAACCGGCGATATTCGGCAGCGCTCAGCAGCCCGCGCTCGACCATTTCCTCGGGCGCGACGATGCCGAACAGATGATTGGCGATCCAGTACAGCGTGTGCAGATCGCGCAGGCCGCCCTTGCCGTCCTTGACGTTGGGCTCGACCAGGTAACGACTGTCCCCGCTGCGCACGTGGCGCGCGTCGCGCTCGGCCAGCTTGGCCGCGACGAACGCCTTGCCGCTGCCCGCCACCACCTCGCGGCGAAAGCGCGCGTTGGCGGCGTCGAACAGACCAGCATCACCCCAGATCCAGCGCGCCTCGAGCATCGATGTTCGAATGCTCATATCGCTCCTGGCCAGCGCAATAAGTTCGTCGGCCGTGCGCACCGCATGGCCGACCTTCAGCTTGAGGTCCCACAAGCTATACAGCGTCGCCTCGACCAGCGGCGCGCTCGCCGCGACGTCGTCGGGCCGGACCAGGAACATCAGGTCGACATCGCTGTACGGAGCCATCTCGCCGCGGCCGGTCCCGCCCAGTCCGACCAGCGCGATCCTTGCGCCGACGTCCTCGTCCACTCGCGCCGCCGCCGCGTCATAAGCCAGCCGAACCAATTGGTCGGCCAGAAAGGCGGTGGAGGCGGCTGCCATCCGCCCACGTGCCGGTGCCGCCGCCAGCCGCCGCTCGATCTCCGCCCGCCCGTCGGCCAGCGCTGCCCGCAATATGATGCCAAGCTGCTCGGGTGCCGCCGCGATCCGGTCGGCCACCTCTCGCCGGTCGATAATCGCCCGCCGATTCTCAATCAGGTCGAACCGCGGGGCGGGCATCAGTCCTGCGCCTCGGCGATCCGCTTCAATTCGTACAAGGCGTCCAGCGCCTCGCGCGGGCTCAGCCGGTCGGGCTGGACCGCGTCGAGGGCGGCCAACAGCGGGTCGCGGGCCGGTTCGTCGGGCGCTGCCATTGCCGCAAACAGGGGCAGATCGTCGAGCCCCGCGGCGATCCCGCCGGTCGCGTCGCGCCCCGCCTCCAGCTTGGCCAGCACCGACTTGGCCCGCGCCACCACCACCGGGGGAAGCCCCGCGAGCCGCGCCACGGCGATGCCATAGCTGCGGTCGGCCGGCCCTTCGGCCAGTTCGTGGAGCAGGACAAGGTCGCCCTTCCATTCGCGGGCGCGGACATGGTGGAGCGACAGGGCATCGCAGCGATCGGCCAGCCGGGTGAGCTCGTGGTAATGGGTTGCGAACAGGGTCCGCGCCCTGACCTCGTCATGCATTGCTTCGACCACCGCCCAGGCAATGGCGAGGCCATCATAGGTCGAGGTGCCGCGCCCGATTTCGTCGAGGATCACCAGGCTGTGCGGGGTCGCCTGCGCCAGGATCGCCGCCGTCTCGACCATTTCGACCATGAAGGTCGAGCGACCCCGCGCGAGATTGTCCGACGCCCCGACGCGGCTGAACAGGCGATCGGTGAGCCCGATCTTCGCGCGCGTGGCGGGGACGAAGCAACCGCTTTGGGCCAGTAGCACGATCAGCGCCGCCTGCCTGAGGAAGGTCGACTTGCCGCCCATGTTGGGCCCCGTAATCAGCCACAACCGGTCCTTGGGACCGAGACTGAGGTCGTTGGCGATGAAGCGTTCGCCATTGGCGCTGAGCGCAGCCTCGACCACCGGATGCCGCCCGCCCTCGATCTCCAGGCACGGCTGCTCGGTCAGGCTCGGGGCGCTCCACCCACCCTCGGCGGCGCGCGCGGCATTGCCCGCGGCGACGTCAATCCGCGCGATTGCGTCCGCCGTCGCGCCGATCTTCGCGGACTGGGCCACCGCAAGCGCGGTGAGTTCCTCCAGATGGGCCGCTTCGGCCGCGAGTGCATGTCCGCCCGCCTCGACCACCCGGCTCGCTTCGGCATGGAGGTCGGGCGAATTGAACCGCACCACCCCGGCCAATGTCTGGCGGTGAGTGAAGCCGCTGTCCTCCGCCATCAGCCGGTCGGCGTGACGCGCGGCAACTTCGACATGATAGCCGAGCACCGCATTATGCCGGATCTTCAGGGTGGCGACCCCGGTCGCGTCCCGATAGCGCGCCTCAAGCGCCGCAATCGCCCGGCGCCCGTCGCTGCTCGCGGTGCGCAGCGCGTCCAATGCGGGGTCATAGCCTTCCGCGATATAGCCCCCCTTGCTCGCGTCGATCGGCGGCTCAGGCACCAGCGCCAGGCCCAGCCGGTCGGTCAGCGCCGAATGCCCGCCAAGCGCTGGTAGCAGCGCATCAAGTAGTTGAGGACGCTGCTCTTTTCTCTCCAATTCTGTTTTCAATTGAGCCGCACTGATCAATCCATCACGCAACTGCGCCAGGTCCCGCGGCCCACCCCGACCAGCCACCAGCCGTCCCATTGCGCGGGATAAATCACATGATGCTCGCAGCGCGACGCGAACGATTTCGCGATGCACCTGATCGTCGAAAAAATGCCCCACCAGTTGCAGCCGCGATTCAATTCCGGCTCGATCGGTCAGCGGCGCCGAGAGGTCGCTGCCGAGCAATCGCCGCCCCGCCGCAGTAACGCAGCGATCGATCTCGCCGAGCAAGCTCCCCGCCACCCCGCCAGTTACTGACCGGCAGATTTCCAAACTGTCCCGCGTCGCGGGGTCGATCGCGACATGCGCTCCGCGCTGGATCCGCCGCGGTGCCGAGAGGAATTGGCCGGCGGCTTTCTGCGTCGCATCGAGATAGGCGAGCAATCCCCCTGCCGCTGCCAACTCGGCACGCCCCGGATCGCCGAACCCGTCGAGGCTCGCCACCCCGAACCGCGATTTCAGCGCCCGCTCACCGGCGACGCTGTCGAACCCGCCCTTGCCCGGCCCGGTGGCAATTCCCGGCACCTTGGCCTCGGCAATCGTCTCGGCGGGCGCCAGCCGCGCCAGTTCCGACTTCAGTTCGCCCGGCCCACACAGCACCATCTCGAACCGCCCGGTCGAAATGTCGGCCGCAGCAATTCCCCATTCGTCGCCGACCTTGGCCACCGCTGCCAGCCAGTTGGCCGCGGCCGGCGCAAGCAGCGCTTCTTCGGTGAGTGTGCCAGGCGTGACCAGCCGGACGATTGCGCGATTGACCAAGGCTTTTGAACCGCGCGCTTTCCGTGCTTCGGCCGGGCTTTCGATCTGCTCGGCGATGGCGACCCGATGCCCGGCGCGGATCAGCCGCGCGAGATAGCTCTCGGCCGCATGGACCGGCACCCCACACATCGGGATCGGCTCGCCGCCGTCAGCCCCGCGTTTGGTCAGTGCAATATCGAGCGTCGCCGCCGCGGCCTTGGCATCGTCGAAGAACAATTCGAAGAAGTCGCCCATGCGGTAGAATAGCAGCGCGTCCGCCGCCTCGGCCTTGAGCGCGTGATATTGCGCCATCATCGGGGTTTGGGGAGATGCGTCGCTGCGAGCCATGCACAACTGGTAACGGGTTTCCCCTTGCTCGTCATTCCCGCTAAAGCCCCTCCCCATGAACGAAAGCAACGTCAAATTCACGCGCGACGAAGCGCTTGATTTCCACGCGCGCGGCCGCCCGGGCAAGATCGAGATCATCGCCTCCAAACCCATGGCGACCCAGCGCGATCTCAGTCTGGCTTACTCGCCCGGCGTCGCCGTCCCGGTCGAGGAAATCGCCAAGGACCCCGGGAAGGCCTACGACTATACCGCCAAGGGCAATCTGGTCGCGGTCATCTCCAACGGCACCGCGATCCTCGGGCTCGGCAATCTCGGCGCGCTGGCGTCGAAGCCGGTGATGGAAGGCAAGGCGGTGTTGTTCAAACGCTTTGCCGATGTCGATTCGATCGACCTCGAGGTCGATACGGAAGACGCCCAGCGCTTCATCGAATGCGTAGAATTGCTCGGCCCCAGCTTCGGCGGAATCAACCTCGAGGATATCGCCGCCCCGGAGTGCTTCATTATCGAAGCCGCGCTCAAGGAGCGGATGAACATTCCGGTGTTTCATGACGACCAGCACGGCACCGCGATCATCACTGCCGCCGGGCTGATCAACGCCTGCCACCTGACGAACCGCGAGCTCAAGGACATCAAGGTGGTGGTCAACGGCGCCGGTGCGGCGGCGATCGCCTGCACCGAATTGATCAAGGCGATGGGCGTTCCCCATGGCAATGTCATCATGTGCGACCGGACCGGCCCGCTCTACCCCGGGCGCGAGGCGATGGACCAGTTCAAGTCGGCCCATGCCGTCCCGACCGAAGCCCGGTCTCTGGCCGAGGCACTCAACGGGGCCGACGTGTTCCTCGGCCTGAGTGCCGCGGGCGCATTGAAGCCGGAAATGGTGATGGGCATGGCACCGTCGCCGATCATCTTCGCGATGGCCAATCCCGACCCCGAAATCACTCCGCCCGAAGCCAAGGCGGCGCGGCCCGATGCGATCGTTGCCACCGGCCGCTCGGACTATCCCAACCAGGTCAATAATGTCCTCGGCTTCCCGTTCATCTTCCGCGGCGCGCTCGATGTGCGCGCGACCGGGATCAACGAGGAGATGAAGATCGCCGCCGCCAACGCGCTCGCCGGACTGGCGCGCGAGGCGGTGCCGGAGGAAGTTGCCGCAGCCTATGGCGGCCACAGCCACAGCTTCGGACCCGATTATATCATTCCCGCGCCGTTCGACCCGCGCCTGATCGAGGTGATCCCGGCGGCGGTGGCGCAGGCGGCAATGGACAGCGGGGTCGCGCAAAAGCCGATCACCGACATGAGCGCCTATCGCCAGACGCTGCGCGCGCGGCTCAACCCGACCGTGTCGGCGATGAGCCTGGCCTATGAAGCCGCGCGGTCGAACCCCAAGCGGGTGCTGTTCGCGGAGGGCGAGGAGCCCAACGTGCTGCGCGCTGCCATCGCCTTCAAGGAAGGCGGCTTCGGCACCCCGGTTCTGGTCGGGCGCGAGGATGTCTATGACCAGCTCAAGGAGCTCGGGGTCGACGATCCGTCGGGTTATGAAGTGCTCAACAGCCGCAATTCGCCGCTCGTCGGTCGCGCGGTCGATTTCATCTACGCCAAGCGCCAGCGTCACGGCATGCTTCGCCGCGAGGTCGAGCGGATGGTCAACCAGGACCGCAACACGTTCACTGCGGCGATGCTCGCGCTGGGTGAGGGCGACGCGATGATCACCGGCACCACGCGCCCGTTCAGCCAGTCGCTGAGCCAGGTCCGCGCGGTGATCGACGACGACGAGGGCGCGACTCCGTTCGGGGTCAACATCGTCGTTGGCCGACATCAAACGGTGCTGATCGCCGACACGGCAGTGACCGAGCGGCCGACCGCCGAACAATATGCCGCCTTCGCCATCCGCACCGCGGCCTTCTCGCGCCGCATGGGGCAGGAGCCGCGCGTGGCGTTCATCAGCTACACCACGTTTGGCAACCCACCGGGCCGCCACATCGCCGAGCTTCGCGAGGCGGTGAAACTGCTCGATACGATCGTCACCGATTTCGAATATGAAGGCGAAATGGGTCCGGATGTCGCGCTCAATCATGAGATGCAGCAGAAATTCTACCCGTTCAGCCGGTTGAGCGGCCCGGCCAACATCCTGATCATGCCGGGACTGCAGTCAGCCAATATCTCTGCCAAACTGCTGCGCGCGCTGGGCGGGGAAAGCGTGCTCGGACCGTATCTGATGGGCATGGCGCTGCCGGTGCAGATCGCACCTATGACCGCCAGCTCATCGGATCTGGTGACGCTGGCCGTGCTGGCCTCCGGCGGAGCCGATGCCATCCGCCGCCCGCGCCTGCCCGCGACCTAGAGCCGTTCGGCGCTCGACACCGCGTCGGCGGCACGGAGCGCGGCGAGCAATGAGTGCAGATGGCCGAGGTCATGAACTTCGACGTCGAGGTGGAAGGTGTGGAAGCTGCCGTCGCGGTGGGCGAGGTGGAGGTTGACGATATTTGCCCCCTGCGCGCCCAATATCCCGGCCATTTCGCCGAGCGCGCCCGCGACGTCGCGCAGGATAACGCATAGCCGGGCGGTCCCGCCGTCGCTTTCGTCGCCCCACGCCAAGTCGAGCCAGTCGGCGTCGATTCCGCTGGCCAACTGATCACAGCCGATGACGTGCACCTCGATGCTCTCGTCCTCGCGGCGAAGTCCGACTATCCGGTCGCCGGGGATCGGGTGACAGCAAGTCGCAAGGCTGAACGCGACGCCCGGGGTCAGGCCCTTGATCGAGATCGCCTGGCGCTGCGCCGAAGGGCGCGGGGCGATATCACTGCCGGCCGATCCCGGCATCAGCGCTTCCATCACCGCTTCGTCAGTCAGGCGCTTGCGGGCAATCGCCATCATCAGCGCGTCGGCATCCTCCAGCTTCAATTTCTTGATCGCGCGGCCAAGCGCCTCGGCGGCCAGCGGCGCGGGCAGGCGGGCGACGATCTCGTCGTAAATCTTGTGGCCCAGTTCGATCGTCTCGTCGCGCTCCTTGTGGCGGACGAAGCGGCGGACCGATGAGCGCGCCTTGCCGGTGACGACGAAGCGCAACCAGCTCGGCTGGGGATGCTGCGCGTCGGAGATCAGGATTTCGACCTGGTCGCCATTGTCGAGCAGGGTACGCAGCGGCACCACGCGTCCGTTGACCTTGGCGCCGACCGTTTTGTCACCGAGCGCGGTATGCACCGCATAAGCGAAATCGACCGGCGTCGCGCCCTTGGGAAGCTGGATCAGCTCGCCCTTTGGCGTGAAGGCGAAGATCCGGTCCTGATACATCGCCATCCGGGTATGCTCGAGCAATTCCTCGGGGCTGTCGGCATGGTCGAGGATCTCGACCAAATCCTCGATCCATGGCACCTTGACCTCATCGACCGGCTTACCTTCCTTGTAGGCCCAGTGCGCGGCCAGCCCGCGTTCGGCCTGGGCATGCATCGCTTTGTCTCGAATCTGGATCTCGATCCGCATCTTGGAATCATGAATTACCGAGGTGTGCAGCGATCGATAACCGTTTCGCTTGGGGGTCGAGATGAAGTCCTTGAACCGCCCCGGGACCATCGGCCAACGCTCGTGGATCAGCCCCAGCGCGTGGTAACATTCCTCAGGCCTGTCGACGATCACCCGGAACGCCATCACGTCGGACAATTGCTCAAAGCTGATGTGCCGCTCGGCCATCTTCTTCCAGATCGAGTAGGGATGTTTTTCTCGACCCATGACGTCTGCCTCGAGCCCGTGATCGGAGAGATGGAGTTGAAGCCCCAGCCCGATCCGGCTGACCAGGTCGCCGCCGCTGGCGTGAAGCTGGGCCAGGCGGCGCTGGATCGAGGCGTAAGCGTCGGGTTCGATCTCACGAAATGCCAGCGTCTGCATCTCGGTCATCATTTCGTACATGCCGATCCGCTCCGCCAGCGGGGCATAAATATCCATCGTCTCCTTGGCGATCCGGCGGCGCTTGTCCTCCGACTTGATGTGGTGGAGGGTGCGCATGTTGTGTAGCCGGTCGGCCAGCTTGACCAGCAGCACGCGAATATCGTCGGACAGCGCGAGCAGGAATTTGCGCAAGTTTTCCGCGGCGCGCTCGTTCTCCGACTGGGCCTCGATCTTGCTGAGCTTGGTGACCCCATCGACCAGCCGAGCAACGTTGGCGCCGAACAGTTTCTCGATCTGCTCGTGCGTCGCGACGGTATCTTCGATCGTGTCGTGGAGGATCGCGGTAACGATCGTTTCATCGTCGAGCTTAAGGTCAGTGAGAATACCCGCGACTTCGATAGGATGGCTGAAATAGGGATCGCCCGAGGCGCGGACCTGGGCACCGTGGGCTTTCATCGAGAACACATAGGCGCGGTTGAGCAGGGCCTCGTCGGCGTCGGGATCATAGGCCCGGACCTTTTCGATCAGCTCATATTGCCGAAGCATAGGCCCATGTGGGGGGATGCGGGGTCACTTCGCAAGTGCGAAAAAGGGCCAGACGGCGGAAGAATGCCGTCCGGCCCAGGTCACGGCCGCTATTGGGGCCGCGGCGGGGAGATCAGTTGGCGCTCGCCGAGACGGCCGATGCGGTGCTCGTCGCTTTGGCCGAAGCATTGCACTTGGCAAGTTCGGCCTGCCCAAAGACGCGGCCGTCGGCGACGAAATTATCCAGTCGGCCGGCGCGCTTGGCCAAGCCCTCGCACAGGATCGCCGGGCGGCTTTCCTCGGTTCGGCCGAGGCAGGCTGCCGGGCCGCAATTCCAGCTGATGTCGCGAGCGATGATGCGGGCGGTTTCGGGCTGAACGGCGGGCTTGGCGGAGTAGGTTGCGGCGAGCGCCGGGCTGCCGGCAAGGGCGGCGGTGGCGGCGATCAGGGTGGCGATCCGGGTCATGGCTTGCTCCTGCGATTTGCGTTTTCGATTGCAACCGAATACGCGAATCTAGTTGCACATCGCAACTGTTATTTTGAGGGCAGCTATGCAATCATCCGGGATCTTGGAGGGTGACGCGTTGAATCGACAGGTGCTGACGGACGATACCGACATGGAGGCTTTCCGCGCCGCCGCCCTGCGATGCCCCTTGCCGCCGGCGGTGGAGCTGATCGGTGAGAAATGGGCGTTCCTGATCCTTCGCGGAGCGTTGAACGGTTTGCAGCATTTCGAACAGTTCCAGGCCGGGCTGGGAATCGCCAGGAACATCCTTTCCAATCGCCTCGGCAAGTTGGTCGAGGGCGGAATTCTCGAGAGGCGCTCCGACCCTGACGATCGACGCAAGGTTGTCTATTCGCTCAGCCCGAAGGGCGAGGCGCTGCTGCCGGTGGTCATCGCACTCCGCCAATGGGGCGAGGATTGGGGGCACGGCCAGCAGGACATCGTGCTCGCCGACCAGCGCGACGGCGAACCAATCCGGCGCATCGCGATCCACGCCCAGGACGGGCGGGAACTGTCACTGCACGAATTGATGTGGGTCGACCGCAGCAGCGGTGTCGGACTCAAGCGACCGCGCACCGCCTAAAACAAAAAGGGCGGCCCGACGGACCGCCCTTTTGCACCTTACTGAAGCGCGTTTATTCGTAATCGCCGCCCGACGGGGTCGGGCGCGGCGGCGCGGCAGCGGTCAGGCGCAGCGCCTCGGCCGATTCGCTCAGGCTCGCCAGCTCGTCGGTCTCATCCTCTTCGTCGACCCGAACCTTTTGCAGGTTGGCGACGATCGCTTCCTGGAGATGCTTCGGCTTGACCGTTTCCTCGGCGATCTCACGCAGCGCGACCACCGGGTTCTTATCGCGGTCGCGATCGATCGTCAGGTCGGCACCGCCGCTGATCTGCCGCGCGCGCTGCGCTGCCGACAGCACCAGGTCGAACCGGTTCGGGATCTTGTCGACACAATCTTCAACCGTCACGCGCGCCATTGGTCGCTCCGAATATTGCTTGCCCATTTGGGAGAAGCCGCGAAATAGGAGATCGAGGTCGGATAGTCAACCAAAAGGCCCGCTTGCGCCGCTGGCCGGGGCACTCCACAGACAAGTGATGGATCGCCCACCGGCCCCGGCCTTCAGCCGCACAGTCACCATCGAGGGCAATCGGCTCACCTTCCTGCCCGATGGCCCGGACCGGCTCGCGACCTTGCTCGACCTGATTGGTTCGGCCCGCAAGAGCCTCCGCCTGCTTTATTATATCTACGCCGACGACAATTCGGGACGCCAGGTGCGCGAAGCGCTGATCGATGCGGTCAACCGTGGGGTCGAGGTGGCGTTGCTGATCGACGGCTTTGGCAGCGCGCGCACGCCGCAAACCTATTTCAGGGAATTGCGCGAGGCCGGCGCGCACGTCTGCCGCTTCCTGCCAAGCCTCGGTCGCCGCTACCTCATCCGCAATCATCAGAAGCTGGCACTGGCCGATGACCGGCAAGTGCTGATTGGCGGCTTCAATATCGAGGATGATTATTTCACCACGGCCGACAGGGGCGGCTGGCGCGATACCGGGCTACTGATCGAAGGGCCGGCGGCGGCGCGGCTGGCTCCTTACTATGATGCCCTGATGGATTGGGCGGTGACCAGGCGCAGCAAGATCCGCGACCTGCGCGCGCTCATCCATCAGTTTAGCGAGACCAGCGGCAAGCTGCAGTGGCAATATGGCGGCCCGATGCGGCGGCTCAGCCCGTGGGCCAATTCCACCTGTCGTGACCTGTCGCGCGGATGCGATGTGGAAATGATCGCGGCCTATTTCGCGCCGCCGGGCGGGATGCTGCGGCGGATCGCGCGGGTCGGGCGCGAGGGTCGTGCGCGGATCATCACCGCCGCCAAGTCGGACAATTTCGCGACCATTGCCGCGGCCCGTTTTACCTATGGTCGGCTGTTGAAGCGCGGCGTGCGGGTGTTCGAATATCAGCGAGCCCGGCTACACTCGAAACTTCTAGTGCTCGACGATGTTGCGCACGTCGGTTCGTCCAACTTCGATTATCGAAGCATCTACCTCAACCTGGAAATGATGCTGCGGGTCGAGGATCCGGAATTTGCCTCGCTGATGCGGCTCTACTTCGAAGGCGAGCTCGAAGCCTGCATCGAGATCACGCCGGCGCTTCATGCCGAACGATCGAGCCTGCTCAACCGGATCAAATGGGCGCTGTCGTTTTTCGTGGTCAGCCTCGCCGATTATACCGTCACCCGGCGGCTGAATTTCGGAGGCGAATGACGAGTCAGGCGGTAGCCGGCTCGCGATAGGCCCAGAAAAGAGTGGCCGGCGGGACGTTGATCCATTCGAAGCCGCGGTCGATGCGCTCGAAATGCGGAGCGATGAAATCGCGCACCTTGGGACTGAATTGATAAACGAGGAAGGCGCCCCCGGCGCGAATGACGCGCGAGGTTGCCGCGCCGATGGCCTGCCCGACGCCCGGCGGCAGGGTCGAAAAAGGCAGGCCGGAGACGACATAATCGGCGTGGGCGAAGCCGGCGTCGGCAACGATCTGCTCGACGTCGGCGGCCGAGCCGTGAACCGCGATTAACCGCGGATCGTCGATATCCTTGCCAAGATACTTGATGAAATCCTCATTGGTGTCGATCGCGATCAGCTTGGCGTCGGGCGCCATCCGATCGAGGATGGGACGGGTAAAGGTGCCGACGCCGGGGCCATATTCCACAAACAGTTTGACCTTGTCCCACTCGACCGGCTCGAGCATTCGGTCGATCAGCACCTTGCTCGACGGAATGACCGACCCGACCATCACCGGATTCTTGATGAACCCGCGAAGGAATTGCCACTTGGGGCTGATCGCCCGGTGCGCGACCCGGGACACGAAGCGACGCGGGCCTTTGAGCGTACGAGCGGACGAAATGGTCATGAAGTCTCCGAGGGGAGGATAGAGCGATCATCGCGTTGGCAAATGAGCGATCCCTTGGCAAGGATTGATCCATGGGTTTGCGGTGTGCCGAGTGCGGCCTAAGGGACGCCGATGCGTGTCTCACCCCCCAAACCCAAAGTCGCCGGGACGGCGATGAGCACCCCCAATTTCCTGCTCCTTTTTGCCGCTATGCTGGTTGCCGCCGCTGGGAATACGGCGCTTCAATCGGTCATGCCGGCGATCGGCCGAGAAATCGGGATCGCCGATTTATGGGTGGCGCTGGCCTATACCTGGTCGGCAGTATTGTGGGTCGCCTTTGCCCCATTTTGGGCCGCCAAGAGCGATCGCCACGGCAGAAAGCGGCTGATTCTGCTAGGGCTGGGCGGGTTCATTGTCTCGATGACTTTGTGTGGGGCGGCGCTAGTCGCGGGTCTCAAAGGGGTGATCGGCGGGGCCGCGACCTTCGCGATCTTCGCGATCTTCCGCGCCATCTACGGTTTGCTGGGTTGCGCAACTCCGTCTGCAACCCAAGCCTATCTTGCCTCGCGCACCCGCCGCTCGGCGCGGGTCACGGCGCTGTCGGCGCTGGCCTCGTCATTCGGTCTCGGTACGATCCTCGGCCCGGCGATTGCCCCCTTGTTCGTGCTCCCCGGGGTCGGCCTTTCGGGGCCGTTGTTTGCGTTCGCCCTGATCGGTGCCGCGACCTTTGTCGCCATCCTCGCGTGGCTTCCCGACGACAGCATCTCGCGTCACGGGCGCCGGGCCGGACGCGGGGCGGCGATGTCCTATCCATCGATCGCTTCGCCTGTAACCGGCGCCAGCGTCGTCGCCGCCACCTCGCCGCACAGCGCGGCGCCGGTCAGATGGAGCGACTCGCGGATCCGCCAATGGGTCATCGCCGGCGTGGTCTCGGGCCATGCCCAGGCGGCCTCGCTGACCTGCATCGGTTTCTTCGTCATCGACCGGCTGGGCATCGCCCCGTCGGGGTCGGAAGGGCCGATCTCGATTGTCATGATGGCCGGGGCCGCCGCCGGACTCGCTGCTCAATGGGGACTCATTCCGAAACTCGCCTTCGGCCCGCGAGCGCTGCTGCTGTGGGGCACGCTCATCGCCGCCATCGGTCTCGGAATCATTGTCGTCGCAAGCGATCTTTACGGCCTAGTGCTCGGCTTCGCGGTGTCGTCCCTGGGTTTCGGCTTCACCCGCCCGGGTTTCACCGCCGGATCGTCGCTCGCCGTATCGCTCGCTGAACAGGGCAGCGTCGCCGGGGTGATCACCGCGGCCAACGGCATTTCCTTCGTCGCCGCACCGGCGATCGGCATGCTGCTCTACGGACTTGATTCGCGACTGCCGTTTGCGCTTGCGGCGGCGTTGCTGGTGCTGCTGGCTTTCTGGGTCCGCGCCCGGCTTTAAGGATCGACCGGTTTGGGACCGCGCGGCTGGAGCATGCCGGGCAGGACGAAGCCGATCCCGCCTGTCGGCCGCACCGCGTCGGATTTCAGCGTCTCTCGGATTTTGGCATAATCGGCGACCATTTCCTCGGTCACCGATGCGCGCGTTTCCTTCAGCGCATCCTCGAAATCAGCCATCGTCACCTCGGCCGAGTCGAGCCCGCGGCGGAGTGCGGACAATCCCGCGCGGCGGGTCAGATCCTCCAGATCGGCGCCGGTGAAATGCTCGGTTCGCCGGGCCAGCCCCTCCAGGTCGACGTCCTTGGCCAGTGGCATCGCCTTGGTGTGGATGGCCAGAATTCTCCGCCGCCCCGCGGTATCAGGCGTGCCGACATAAATCAGCTCGTCGAACCGTCCAGGCCGGAGCAGCGCCGGATCAATCAGATTGGGGCGGTTGGTAGCCCCGATCAGTACGACATTGTTGAGTTCCTCCAGACCGTCCATTTCGGCAAGGATGGTATTGACCACTCGCTCGGTGACCTGAGGCTCGCCCATCCCCCCACCGCGCGCCGGAACCAGACTGTCGAGCTCGTCAATGAAAATGACCGTCGGCGCCACCTGGCGTGCGCGGGCGAAGAGACGGGCAATCTGCTGCTCGCTCTCGCCATACCATTTGCTCAGCAGATCGCTCGACTTGGTGGCGATGAAATTGGCTTCCGATTCGCGCGCGGTGGCCTTGGCCAGCAAGGTCTTGCCGGTCCCGGGCGGGCCGTACAGGAGGAAACCCTTGGCGGGGCGGATGCCGAGGCGCCGGAATGCATCGGGATGCTTGAGCGGCAATTCGACGCCTTCGCGGAGCTTGTCGCGGGCCTCGTCGAGTCCGCCGACATCGTCCCAGCTGATGTTTGGCACCTGGACCATCACCTCGCGCATTGCCGAGGGCTGGACGCGCTTGAGCGCATTGTCGAAGTCGCCGTTGTCGACCGACAGCGCGTCGAGCACCTCGGTCGGGATGGTTGCTTCCTCAAGGTTAATCCTGGGCAGAATCCGCCGCACCGCCTCCAGCGCCGCCTCGCGTACAAGCGCGGCAAGATCGGCGCCGACAAAACCATAGGTCCGCCGCGCCAGCGCATCGAGGTCGACCCCGTCGGTCAGCGGCATGCCGCGCGTATGGATGCCGATGATCTCGCGCCTGCCGCTTTCGTCGGGGACGCCGACCACGATCTCGCGGTCGAAGCGGCCGGGGCGGCGAAGCGCCTCGTCGATTGCCTCGGGGCGGTTGGTGGCGGCGATCACGACGAGATTCTGCCGCGCCTCGATCCCGTCCATCAACGTCAGCAATTGCGCCACCAGCCGTTTCTCGGCCTCACCGCTGACCTGCCCGCGCTTGGGGGCGATTGAATCGATCTCGTCGATGAAGATGATCGACGGAGCGGTCTTGGCGGCCTCCTCGAAGATGTCGCGCAGGCGCTTTTCGCTTTCGCCATAGGCCGATCCCATGATCTCGGGCCCGGCAATGTGGAAGAAATGGGCGTCGCTTTCATTGGCCACTGCCTTGGCGAGGCGGGTCTTGCCGGTCCCGGGCGGGCCGTGGAGCAGCACGCCCTTGGGCGGATCCACCCCCAGCCGCTGGAACAGTTCGGGGTGGCGAAGCGGCAGCTCGACCATCTCGCGCAGCGCATCGACCGTGTCGCGCATGCCACCAAGGTCGTCGTAGGTGACGTCGGCGCGGCGCTCCCCGGCTTTCTCGGTATGTTCGGCGAGCAATTCGACCACGGTATCGGGCCCGATATGAACGATCCCGCGCGGACTGGCGGACACGATCGTCATCCGCACTTCCTGCAGCGAGAAGGCCGGCGCGTTGAGCATCTGGCGGATATTTTCGGGCATGTCGGCGGTCGAGCGCTGGTGGCCGAGCGTCGCCACTGTATCGCCGGCCGTCAGCGGCCGGCCGAGGAAGCTGCGCTTCAGCGCTTCGGACGATCCCTGCAGCCGGATGTTGTTTACCGCGGGGCGAACACCACGCGAGTCGCCGGCTTGGAAGTGGCTTTCTTGATCGTCACGAAGTCAGAACTGCCCACCCCCGCATTAGCGCGCTGCAAGCCGTCGAGACGGATGATATCGAGCCCATGATCGTCGTCATAGGGACGGATTGCCCGCGCCGCGGTCGACCGCTTGCCGACGATTTCGATGACGTCGCCTTCGCTCAACGACAGCGCTTGCATCACGGCAGTGGGGAATCCGGGCGATCCCGCGACCACCCTCGGCCGGGGTCAGAATTGCCACTTGCAGGCGTTGGCTTGGGGTTTCGGCGTCCGCCATCGATCATCCTCGTCGCTTGGAAATTGGTCACGCGCACGTCCTTGCAACGTGCATGGCACGAACGGGGGCAGCCGCGCGAGGTTCAATATGGACCCGGCGGCGGCCAAAAAAAGGGCCGGGCGTCGCCACCCGGCCTAAAGTTTTGGAGAGGATGCCTCGAAAGGCAGGATGAATATTGCACTGCACACATCTTCTTCGCAAGTGCAAAATCGCGGTGCAGCGCGCTTTTCCCATCGAAACCTCGATCAATATGCTAGGTGACGCTTTAGTCTGAAGGGGACTCGGGCAGGGTGGAGCGTCGGCTTTCTGCGATCATGGCCGCCGATGTGGTCGGCTACAGCCGCCTGATGGGGGGCAACGAGGTCGGCACGCTGACTGCGCTGAAACAGCATCGTTCCGAAATGATCGACCCCTGCATCGCCTCGCACCAGGGACGAATCGTCAAACTGACCGGCGACGGAATGCTGGTCGAATTCTCCGAGCGTGGTCAGCGCGGTCGAATGCGCCTGCACCGTCCAGCGCGAAATGCGCGAGCGCAACATCGCCATTCCCGAGGATCGGCGGATCGAGTTCAGGATCGGAGTCAATCTGGGCGACGTGATCGTCGATGACGACGATATCTTCGGCGACGGGGTCAATGTCGCGGCGCGCCTCGAAGGGGTCGCGAAACCCGGCGGAGTGGCGGTGTCGAGTTCGGTGCGCGAGAATGTCGGCAACAAGCTCGATCTGGTGTTCGAGGATTTGGGCGACCAGGATCTCAAGAATATCGAATTTCCGGTCCGCGCCTATAATGTCGTGATCGCGCACGGTCCCGCCACGGCCAAGGGCGCATCCGAAACCGCCGAGGCCGACAAGCCGTCGATCGCGGTGCTGCCGTTCAACAATATGTCGGGCGACCCGGAGCAGGAATATTTCTCCGACGGCATTACCGAGGATATCATCACCGATCTCAGCAAGGTCAGCGGCCTGTTCGTGATCGGCCGCAACACCAGCTTCACTTTCAAGGGCAAGTCGGTCGATATCCCCGAGGTCGCGGCCAAGCTCGGCGTGAACTTCATCCTCGAAGGCAGTGTTAGAAAGGCCGGCCAGCGGGTGCGCGTGACGGGCCAGCTGATCGACGGAACGAGCGGCGGGCATATCTGGGCCGACCGCTTCGATCGCGACCTGACCGATATCTTCGCGATCCAGGACGAGATCACCCAGACCATCGTCGACCAGTTGAAGATCAAGCTTCTGCCGAAGGAAAAAAAGGCGATCGGCCAGAATCCGACGGTTAATGTCGAGGCCTATTCCTTCTTCCTCAAGGGCCGGCAGCTGTTCCACCATTCGACCAAGTCGTTCCTGATCCTGGCGCGGCAAATGTTTGCCAAGGCGGTCGAACTCGATCCGGCTTATGCGCGCGCATATGCCGGGATTGCCAATTGCGACTCGCGATTGAGCGGCTGGTACAATCTCCCGATCGCATCGTGGGAAATTCTCGCGATCACCGACAAGGCGCTGTCGATCGATCCCAACCTCGCCGAGGCCCATGCAGCCAGCGGGGTCGCCCTCGCCAATAGTGGCAAGCGCGCCGAGGCCGCGGCGGCATTTGAACGCGCGCTCGAACTCGATCCCGCCAGCTTCGACGCCAATCTGTCGTTCGCCCGCTTCTGCGTTACCGACGGCAAGCTCGAACGTGCGGTCGAATTGTTCACGCGCGCCCTTGAAATTCAGCCCGAAGATTCGCAGCCTCCGCTGCTGATGCAGACCGTGCTGCGATCGATGGGTCGGCTCGACGAGGCCGAACGATATGCCCGGCTCGGCGTCAAGCGGGCCGAGGAAACGCTTCGTGCCTACCCCGAATCGGCACGTCCAGCACAGGGAGCTGCCTGCGCGCTTGCCGCGCTCGGGGAAAAGGATGCCGCGGTTGCAATGATGGAACGTGCGCTGGCGATCGATCCCGAGGACAATAATGGCCGCTACAACGCCGCCTGCTGCTACGCCCAGCTGGGTGAACTCGACCGGGCGATCGACGTGCTCGAAATCTGGTCGAAGAATGTCGGCGGGGAGCAGAAGAACTGGTTCATGGAGGATGCGGACCTCGCCCCGATCCGCGACCACGTGCGTTATCCTGCCCTGCTTGCCCGGCTCGACCTTGAGACGACGGCCTGAGCATGGAACGCCGCCTGTCCGCGATCATGGCGACCGATGTGGTGGGGTACAGCCGCCTTATGGGGATCGATGAAGTCGGCACGCTGACCGCGCTTCGTCAGCATCGCGCCGAAATGATCGATCCGTGCATCGTCGGTCATCAGGGCCGGATCGTGAAGCTCACCGGCGACGGCATGCTGGTCGAGTTCGCCAGTGTGGTCAGCGCGGTCGATTGCGCGGTCGACATCCAGCGCGAGATGCGGGAGCGGAACGTCGCAATCCCCGAAGATCGGCGAATCGAATTCAGGATCGGGATCAACCTGGGTGACATCATCGTCGAGGGCGACGACATATTCGGCGACGGGGTCAATGTCGCGGCACGGATCGAAAGCGTCGCCAAGCCCGGCGGCGTGTCGGTGTCGAGTTCGGTCCGCGAAAATGTCGGCAACAAGCTCGACCTCGTTTACGAAGACAGGGGCGAGCAGGAATTGAAGAATATTGGATTTCCGGTGCGCGTATTCGATGTCGTCATTGGCGCCGGTTCAGCCAAGGCGAAGGCGGCTGCGACGGAGGAGGTCGCCGACGCCGACAAGCCGTCGATCGCGGTCTTGCCGTTCAACAATATGAGCGACGATCCCGGCCAGGAATTCTTTTCCGACGGTATCACCGAGGACATCATTACCGACTTGAGCAAGGTCAGCGGCCTGTTCGTAATCGGCCGCAACACCAGTTTCACCTACAAGGGAAAATCGGTCCAGCTTCAGGAAGTTGCATCGGAGCTCGGGGTCAAGTTCATCCTCGAAGGCAGCGTGCGCAAGGCCGACCAGCGGGTGCGGGTCAACGCCCAGCTGATCGACGGAACGCATGGCGGCCATGTCTGGGCCGACCGTTACGACCGCGACCTGACCGACATTTTCGCCATCCAGGACGAGATTACCCAGGCGATCGTGGGGGAGCTCAAGATCAAGCTGCTGCCGAAAGAGAAAAAGGCCATTACGCAGGCCCCGACCGCCAATGTCGAGGCCTACACTTATTACCTGAAGGGCCGGCAGTTCTTCTTCAACTCGACCCGCATCCTGCTACGTCTTGCGCGGCAAATGTTCGCCAAGGCGGTCGAAATCGATCCGCTTTACGCCCGTGCCTATGCGGGCATGGCGATTTGCGATGCGAGGCTTGAGAATTGGTATCGTGACGTCATCGACCCCGCGTCGATCCTGGCCGCCGCCAACAAGGCAATCGCGCTCGATCCGGACCTAGCTGAGGCGCATGTCGCGCGCGGTGTGGCGCTCAGCAATCGCGGCGAGGTCGCGGAGGCGACGGCCTCGTTCGAGCGAGCGCTTGCAGCCGACCCGGATAACTTCGACGCGCATCTCGCTTTTGCCCGCTTCCAAGTGACGCAAGGCAATCTCGAACAATCGGTGCCGCTGTTCGAACGCGCGGTCGATCTCAATCCCGACGACTGGCAAAGTCCGATGCTTGTCGATTCAGTGCTGATGGCACTCAACCGCGAGGTTGATGCCGAACGCTACGCGCGGATTGGGATCAAACGCGCCGAAGAGGCACTCCGGCTCCATCCGGAAAATTCACGCCCGGCCCAGCTTGGCGCGCCGACCCTAGCGCGGCTCGGGGAGCGGGAGAAAGCGATCGACTGGCTGGAACGGGCAATGTTCATCGATCCAGAAGACCCGATCGTGGCCTATAATGCCGCTTGCACCTATGCCCAGCTGAGGGAGGTCGATAAAGCTTTTGCAGCGCTCGAGAAATGGGCCGGCAATCAGCGGCAGCGAGATGGAATCGTGGATCGAGAGCGATTCCGATTTCGACTCGATCCGAAGCGATCCGCGGTTCGATGTATTCATGACGAAAGTCCGCGCTGCTCGCACCGCCGCTTAATCTTTGATCAATGCAGTGACCTTGCGCAGTAGCCAGCGCGGCAGCAGGCGGTGGCCCTGCGCGCCGAACTTGTTGACCAGGCCGGGGATTGCCACTGCCCGGCCCTTGTCGAGCGCCTTCAGCCCGATCGCGACGACATCTTCGGACCTGGCGCTGATCTTGTCGACGGCGCCATTGCCGGTGAAGCCGGCGACAGCGCCGAATTCGGTCATGGTCGGGCCGGGGCAGAGGGCCGTGACCTTGATCCCCCTGGAGCGCACTTCCTCGTGAAGCGCCTCGGTGAAGGAAAGGACGAAGGCCTTGGTTGCGAAGTAGGTCGCCATGCCAGGTCCGGGCTGGAAGGCGGCGGTGCTGGCGACGTTAAGGATGGCGCCGGATTTTCGTTCGAGCATCGCTGGGAGCATCATATGGCAGAGGTCGACCAAGGCGGAGCAATTGAGGTCGATCATCGACCGCTGGCGGGGGCCGTCGAGGGCCGCGAACTTGCCCCACAGGCCGAATCCGGCATTGTTTACAAGTAGTTGACAATGCTCGTCATGCGCCGCCAGATCGGCTGCTAGCGCCGCCGCGGCGCCGGGCCGGGCGAGATCCATGACGACCGCGCGGGCATTGCCGAGTTCCTCCACCAGCGCGTCGAGCTGCGGCTTGCGGCGGGCGACCAGCACCAGCCGATGCCCCTTCGCGGAACATTGCCGCGCGAAGTCGACGCCAAGTCCGGCCGACGCGCCGGTGATCAGGGTGATCGCGTGGCTCAGGCGACCGTCGCCTTGACGATGCTGCCAGGGTTGCGGACCGGCTCGCCGGTCGGCAGCGCGTCGACATATTCCATGCCGCTCTCGACCTCGCCCCACACGGTGTACTGATTGTCGAGGAAGCTGGCGTTGGTGAAGCAGATGAAGAATTGGCTGTTGGCGCTGTTGGGGCTCGACGAGCGCGCCATCGAGCAGGTGCCGCGCACATGCGGCTGGCTCGAAGAATTCGGCCTTCAGATCGGGCTGCTGACTGCCGCCCATACCGGTCCCGGTCGGGTCGCCGCCCTGCGCCATGAAGCCCGGGATGACGCGGTGGAACACCACGCCGTCGTAAAAGCCGTCCTTGGCGAGGCCCGCGATCCGCTCGACATGGCCCGGCGCCAGGTCGGGACGAAGCTTGATCACGACGTCGCCGCCGGTCGAAAGGGTCAGGGTCAAGGTGTTGGCATCGGCCATTGCTCGATCTCCGAAAAAGGGGTTCGCGGCGGCCTTTAAGCAAGTCGCTTGGGTTGCGCCAGAGGCGGCACGGCCATAGGAGGGCGCCCCAGACCTTTGGGCGCGTCGGCAGGGGAAGTGGCAGATGAGCGAAAGCGACGAAATCGCCGCCCTTGCCGTGCCGATCCTGCCGTTCCCAGACGTCGGAACGCCGCGCGGTAATGGACGAGGACGACCGGCTGCGGCCCGATTTCGTCGCCAAGGTGCTCGACGCGGTCGAGGCCGGCGACAATGAAACCGCTCGCCAGATGGTCGAGCCGCTCCACCCCGCCGACGTCGCCGATCTGATCGAGCTGGCCGCCGCCGACGAGCGCGAGGGGCTGGTCGCGGCGCTGGCCGAAATCGTCGATGCCGACGTCTATGCCGAACTCAACGAGCACGTCCGCGAGACCTTGATCGACGAGATGGACGCGGCCCAGGTCGCCGACCTCGCCGGACAGCTCGACACCGACGATGCGGTGGCGATCATCGAGGATCTCGACCGCGACGAGCAGCAGGCGGTGCTGTCGGCGATGGAGCCCGACGATCGCGCCGCGGTCGAGGAGGCGCTGACCTATCCGGAGGAGACCGCCGGTCGCCTGATGCAGCGCGACCTGATCGCGGTGCCCGAACATTGGACCGTCGGGCAGGTGATCGACTATCTGCGCTCGGGCGACGACCTGGCCGACGACTTCTGGGAAGTGTTCGTCGTCTCCCCGATCCACCACCCGGTCGGCACCTGCAAGTTGTCCACCATCCTGCGCAGCCCGCGCACGATCCGCGTGAGCGACATCATGCAGGAGGAGCAAACCTTGATCCCGGTCGACATGGACCAGGAAGAGGTCGCACTGCGGTTCCAGAAATACGCCCTCATCTCGGCCGCGGTGGTCGATCCGTCGGGACGGCTGGTCGGACATGATCACGGTCGACGACATCGTCCACATCATCCAGGAAGAAGCCGGCGAGGACGCACTGCTGCTGTCGGGCGCGGGTGACGGCGACATCAACGAGCCGGTGTTCGAAACCTATACCTCGCGCGTTCGCTGGCTGGCGGCGAACCTGATGACCGCACTGGTCGCCTCGTCGATCATCCGCCTGTTCGAACATTCGATCGAGCGGCTGGCGGTGCTGGCGGTGCTGATGCCGATCGTCGCCGGGGTCGGCGGCAATGCCGGCACGCAGACGCTGGCGGTCACCGTCCGCGCCATCGCCACCAACCAATTGACCGGCTCCAACCGCTGGCGCGCGGTCGGACGCGAGATGCGGGTCGCGTCGATGAACGGGCTGACCATCGCGCTTGCTGGTCGGGACCGCCGTGTCGCTCCTGCTCGGCTCGGTCCAGCTCGGGCTGGTGATCGCCGCGGCGATGATGACCAACATCCTCGTCGCCGGCCTCGCCGGGGTGCTCGTGCCGCTGACCATGGAACGCTACGGCGCCGACCCCGCGGTGGCGTCGTCGATCTTCGTCACCATGGTCACCGATTCGATGGGATTTCTAGCCTTCCTTGGCCTTGCGACATGGGTGGGGCTCGTTCCTTAAGGGTTGAAAGCGCGCGGGTTTCCGCCCAGTTCGCCCGCGTGCCGCTCCATCTCTCCAAGGTCGCTTTCTCCTGCGCCAGCGTCGAAACGCTCGAGCGTCGTGTCATCGCGCGCTCGGTCGGCGGGGAAATGCGCGTTCCGACCCGGATGCGTCCCAAGCGCGCCGACGAACTGATCGGCGGCGCGCTGCACTGGATCGTCAAGCACCGCATCGTCGCGCGACAGGAAATCCTGCGGCTGGAGGATCGCAAGGACGGGCGGATCGACATCGTCCTTAGCGACAAGCTGGTGTTGGTCGCGCCCGGCCCCCAAGCGCGCGCACCAGGGTTGGCGCTACCTCGAGGAAGACGCCGCCCCCGGGACTGACGCCGACGAGAGCGGGATGAGCGAATTGCCACCGCGCATGTATGCCAAACTGGCGGGGTTAGGGCTGGTCTAGCGGCAGCCGCTGACGCTGGCCGATCCCTTGGTGGTGACGACGCATGACGGCTTGCCGGTCAGGCGTCACCGCGGCGACGCCAAGCGCGTCGACCTTGGCGGTGCCGGTGGCGGTCAGCTTGACGATCGCCGGGCCTTGCGCGCCGATCACCGCATCCTTGACCACCAATGCCTCGCCGTCGAGCGAGGAGCTCCCGCGCACCGTCGCGGTCAGCTTGATGGCGGTGCCGGACAGCCTGGCGCTCGCCGCCCCGGCGAGCGCGAGCTGCAGCTGATCGACCTCGACCTTGTCGATCGCGATCGCCCCCGCGCCCTGCGCCGAAGCTTCGAATTTCAGCCCGCGCACCTTGTTGATCGACAGGCTGCCGGCGCCGTTGACGAACGCCGCGGTCAATTCATGCGTGCCGACCGACACTTCGACCGGCCCCGCCGATTCGCCCGGGTAGCCGCCCCACGCGGCCGAGCTTTTGGTCCGCACCACCAGGGTCCGCCCCTCGACGATGATATCCACCGGGTCGAGCGCGCGCATCGATCCCGTGGCCCGCGCGAACGGCGGCGCGCCGACCGTCAGCACGACCTTGTAATCACCATCGACGCGGATCCGGTCGAAACCCGAAACTCCGAAATTGCGATCGGCGGCGGTCGCGGCGGACGCGCCCGACAACAGGAAGGCGGCGAGGATGAGGTGTTTCATGCCCTCACTCTCGCCGCCTTATGGTTAAAAGCAAGTTACTGACATCGTCATCCCGGCCACTTGAGCCGGGCCCCGCCTTTCATCAGCCACACGTCACATTGCCCGATCCGGCCTTGCTGACATCGCACTTCGCACCGCCGGTGACGGTGACGTTGCCCGATCCGGCGATATCGACCTTGGCGCTGTCGCTGGCGTTGGCCTGGACATTGCCCGACCCTGCGATCGACACGTCGGCGGTCTTGGCGGACAGGCCAGCGGCTTGGACGTCGCCCGATCCGGCGATCCCGACCTTGGTCGATTGGGCCTTGCCGGCGGCGGTGATCTTGCCCGATCCGGCGATCTCCAGTTCGACCGCGCCGCCATTGACCGCGGCGAGGTTGAGCTTGCCCGATCCGGCGACCCCGCCCTTGAAGTCGCCCTCGACCTTGTCGACCGAAACCCCGCCGGATCCGGCGATTTCCGCGCCGTGCAGCATGGCGGTGGTGACGGTGAATTCGGCCTTGCCCTTGCGGCCCCAGCCCCAGCTGATGCCTTTCTTCTTCTTGGCGCGGATCTTGAGCACATTGTTTTCGACCACGACCTCGGTCTCGTCGAGCAACTTGTCGCCGCCCGTCGCCTTGGCGGACGGCGTTCGACCGGTTGCAACCTTGACGTCATACGGCCCGGCGACCTCGATCCGATCGAAAGCGCCGAGCTGGTAGCTGCGGCTGACGCTCGTGCCAGGATCGCGCTCCTCGGCATCGGCGCCGACATGACAGGCCGAAACGACAAGCGCGGCAGCGGCGACGGTAAGCGTGCGAATCATGGAAGCCTCCCTTGTGTATTATTCATGCAATACACTACAGGCGCATTTGAACGCAAGCCGAAACGAAAAAGGGCGCCCCGTGAGGGACGCCCTTCCTGTCTCCGGCGTAAAAGCGAGGCGCTTACGCGGCTTCAGCCTTGGCCTTGTTGTGGATCGCGGCGGCCTTGTTCAGAATTTCGAGGATCTTGACCAAAGCGGCTTTCTCGTCGGTCCCTTCCATTGCGCCCAGTTCGCGCGCCAGGCGCGACGAGGCGGCTTCGAAGATCTGCCGCTCCGAATAGCTTTGCTCGGGCTGGTCGTCGGCCCGGAACAGATCGCGGGTCACCTCGGCGATCGAGGTGAGGTCGCCCGAATTGATCTTGGCTTCATATTCCTGCGCGCGGCGCGACCACATGGTGCGCTTGACCTTGGGCTTGCCGGTCAGCGTCTCGAGCGCGTCCTTCATGGTCTTGTCGCTGCTGAGCTTGCGCATACCGACGGCGTCGGCCTTGCCGACCGGAACGCGAAGCGTCATGCGCTCCTTCTCGAAGCGCAGCACATAGAGGTCGAGGCTGGTGCCGGCGATTTCGGTATTCTGAAGCTCGACCACGCGGCCGACGCCGTGCTTGGGGTACACGACAAAATCACCTACATCGAAGCTCAAAGCTTTCGCTGCCATTATTTGACCTTTCCGTTGCCAGACGGCGCACCGCGAATCTGCCGCATCGTCCCCCAAAACGACCCGCGGCCGAGGTGCCCTTTGTCCGGTGTTCCTGCAATTTACGAGACCGCCGCAGGATGCGACCGCCTTCAGTGCGCATTATATAGCATGAAAATGCTCAAATCTCCAGTCCAAGCTGGAGCGGTGTCGAAGCGTCATCATTTTGCAGCATATGCAGCCCGAGGCCGAGCAGCCGGATGCCCTTCGGCACGGGCATCAGCTTGGCCAGCAACTCCTGGCCGACGGCAGTAAAGGCGGACTGATCGCCGACCGGTGTGGCCAAGCTCTTCGAACGGGTAATGAGGGTGAAATCGGCGAACTTGACCTTCAGCGTGACCGTCCGTCCCTTGACCCCGGCGCGCTCGATGCGGGTCCAGGCGAAGCCGGCGACGCGCTCCAGCTGTTCGGCGAGCGCGGGCGGATCGGTCAGGTCGCTGTCGAAGGTGCGTTCGGCGCTGACCGACTTGTAGGGCCGGTCAGGTTTCACCGCGCGCTCGTCGATGCCGCGGGCGATTCGCCAGTACCAGCCGCCCGAGCTGCCGAAATGGCCTTCCAGTTCGGACAGCGACCAGGCGGCAAGATCGGCACCGGTATGGATCCCGAGCCGTTCCATCTTCGCCGCGGTAACCGGCCCGACCCCGTGGAAGCGCTTGACCGGCAAGGTCGCGACGAACGCCGCGCCGCGCTCGGGCGTGATGACGCAAATGCCGTCGGGCTTGTTCTGGTCGCTGGCGAGCTTGGCGATGAACTTGCAGTAGGACACGCCGGCCGAGGCGGTGAGCCCGGTTTCGGCGCGGATCCGGGCGCGGATTTCCTCGGCGATGGCGCGCGCGCTGCCGAGCCCGCGGCGATCCTCGCTGACGTCGAGATAGGCTTCGTCGAGCGATAGCGGTTCGACGAGATCGGTGTAATCGGCGAAGATGGCGCGGATCTGGTTGCTGACCGCCTTGTAGACGTCGAACCGCGGCTTGACGAAGACGAGGTCGGGACAGCGGCGTTTGGCGGTGACCGAGGGCATGGCCGAGCGGACCCCGAAAGCGCGCGCTTCATAGCTCGCCGCCGCGACCACGCCGCGATGCCCGCCGCCGACCGCCACCGGCCTGCCCCGGAGCTCCGGCGCGTCGCGTTGCTCGACCGACGCGTAGAAGGCGTCCATATCGACATGGATGATCTTGCGCGGCAGTTCGGTGTTCACCGGCTGTTCTCTAGCTTGGCTTGGCGCGCGAGTCATGCTTAAGGGCCTGCACCTTCTTCTCCGGGAACGCCCATGAACATCCACGAATATCAGGCCAAGGAATTGCTCGCGAAGTTCGGCGTGCCGGTGCCCGCGGGCCATGCCGCGATGAGCGCCGATGACGCCGTCGCCGCGGCCAAGCAGCTTCCCGGGCCGTTGTGGGTGGTCAAGTCGCAGATCCACGCCGGTGGCCGCGGCAAGGGCAAGTTCAAGGAACTCGGTCCCGATGCCAAGGGCGGCGTCCGGCTGGCCCATTCGATCGACGAGGTTCGCGCGCATTCCGAGGAAATGCTGGGCAAGACCCTGGTCACGATCCAGACCGGGGCCGACGGCAAGCAGGTCCAGCGGCTGTACATCACCGACGGCGTCGACATCGCCAAGGAATTCTACCTGGCCTTGCTGGTCGACCGCGAAACCGGCCGAATCGCGATCGTCGCCTCGACCGAAGGCGGGATGGATATCGAGGCGGTGGCGCACGACACGCCCGACAAGATCGAGACGCTGACGATCGATCCCGCGACCGGGCTGATGCCGCACCACGGGCGCGCGGTCGCCGCGGCGCTCGGGCTGACGGGCGATCTTGCCAAGCAATGCGCCAACGTATTGGCCAAGCTGTACGCGACCTTCATCGGCACCGATGCCAGCCAGATCGAGATCAACCCGCTGGCGGTGACCGAGGATGGCCAGCTGCTCGTGCTCGATGCCAAGGTCGGCTTCGACAGCAATGCCATGTTCCGCCACAAGGACCTGGCCGAACTGCGCGATCTCACCGAAGAAGATCCGATGGAGATCGAGGCGTCGAAATACGACCTCGCCTACATCAAATTGGACGGCGACATCGGCTGCATGGTCAATGGCGCGGGGCTCGCGATGGCGACGATGGACATCATCAAATTGAACGGCGCCTTCCCGGCCAACTTCCTCGATGTGGGCGGCGGCGCGAGCAAGGAAAAGGTCACCGCGGCGTTCAAGATCATCTTGAGCGATCCGGCGGTGAAAGGCATCCTTGTCAACATCTTCGGCGGGATCATGAAGTGCGATATCATCGCCGACGGCATCGTCGCCGCGGCGCGCGAGGTGAACATTTCGGTGCCGCTGGTGGTCCGGTTGGAAGGCACCAATGTCCAGCAGGGCAAGGATATCCTCGCCAACAGCGGCCTGCCGATCATTACCGCCGACGACCTGGGCGACGCCGCCCGCAAGATCGTCGCCGAAGTCAAAGTCGCAGCTTAATCCTTCCGGAGAATAGGCATGAAACTCCTCGTCGCGGTCAAACGGGTGATCGATTATAACGTCAAGCCGCGCGTCAAGATGGACGGCTCGGGCGTCGATCTCGCCAATGTCAAAATGTCGATGAACCCGTTCGACGAAATCGCGGTCGAGGAAGCCATTCGCCTGCGCGAAAAGGGCGCCGCGACCGAGATCGTCGCGGTTTCAGTCGGTCCGGCCAAGGCGCAGGAAACGCTGCGCACCGCGCTCGCCATGGGTGCCGACCGGGCGATCCTCATCCAGTGCGACGACGAGGTCGAACCGCTCGCCGTCGCCAAGATCTTGAAGGGTGTGGTGGACGAGGAGCAGCCGGGGCTCGTGATCCTCGGCAAGCAGGCGATCGACGATGATTCGAACCAGGTCGGGCAGATGCTCGGCGCCCTGCTCGGCTGGCCGCAGGGCACCTTCGCCTCCAAGGTCGAGGTCAACGGCAGCGACCTCCACGTCACCCGCGAAATCGACGGCGGGCTCGAGACGCTGAAGCTTGTCACCCCGGCGATCGTCACTACCGACCTTCGCCTGAACGAACCGCGTTATGCCTCGCTTCCCAACATCATGAAGGCCAAGTCGAAGCCGATGGCGACCAAGTCGCCCGGCGATTACGGGGTCGATGTCGCGCCACGGCTCGAGACGCTGAAGGTGGTCGAACCGCCCAAGCGCCAGGCCGGGATCAAGGTCGCGTCGGTCGATGAACTGGTCGATAAACTCAAGGCGATGGGAGTTGCCAAATGAAGACGCTCGTCCTCGTCGAACATGATGGCAGCGCCGTCAAAGACGCCACCCTCGCAACCGTCGCCGCCGCCGCGCAACTGGGCGAAGTCCATTTGCTCGTTGCTGGATCGGGCGTCGGCGGTATTGCCGAAGCCGCCGCCAAGATCGCGGGCGCGGGCAAGGTCCATGTCGCCGACGCCGCGCATCTCGAGCATCAGCTGGCCGAGGACGTCGCGCCGATCGCCGCCTCGCTGATGGCCGATCATGACGCCTTCCTCGCGTCCTCGACCACGACCGGCAAAAATATCGCCCCGCGCGTGGCCGCTCTGCTCGACGTGATGCAGATTTCGGACATCATGTCGATCGAGGGCGAAGATACCTTCACCCGCCCGATCTACGCCGGCAATGCCATCGCCACGGTCAAGTCGAAGGACGCCAAGAAGGTCATCACCGTGCGCGGCACGGCGTTCGAGAAGGTTGCCGCCGAGGGTGGCAGCGGAACGGTCGAGGCGGTCGACACCGGCACCGCGTCGGGTAAATCTTCATTCGTCGGTGCCGAGCTGCAGCAAGTCCGAACGGCCCGAGCTGACCAGCGCCAAGATCATCGTCTCGGGCGGCCGCGCGCTCGGCAGCAGTGAGCAATTCCACGCGCTGATCGACCCGCTCGCCGACAAGCTCGGCGCGGGCGTCGGTGCCAGCCGCGCCGCGGTCGACGCGGGCTACGCGCCCAACGATTACCAGGTCGGCCAGACCGGCAAGATCGTGGCCCCCGAAGTCTATGTCGCGATCGGCATTTCGGGCGCGATCCAGCATCTGGCGGGGATGAAGGACAGCAAGACCATCATCGCCATCAACAAGGACGAGGACGCGCCGATCTTCCAGGTCGCCGACATTGGCCTGGTCGGTGATCTGTTCAAGATCGTGCCCGAGCTGACCGAGAAGCTCTAACCTGTCGGGAAGGCGTGCTGGAGATGCTGGCGCAGGGCCGTGAAATCGGGACTCGTCACGCCACACGACGGTGACCGCGCAATTGCGATCAAAGGCGCGGTCGGGATCGCCAGTCCCACGCTCCATGCATAACGCTGTAGATGGCCGTCGAGCATCGGGACAAGGCGTGGCAGGGCGTGGCTGATACCGCCCCGATAATGATAAGAAACTGGACCTACGGCCTTTGCCAGGATCCGGAACTTGTTGTCGGAAGCTCCCTCCGGCGGGGCGAAGTGAACCAGAATCCGGCAGTCGCCGCGCGCCCCTTCAATCAGCGGCCCGACCAGATGGTGCTTGCGTTGCCGCACCGACCAATCCTGGCTGGCGAGCATTGCCGCCGCGTCCACCGACAGTCGGTCGGTATCGGGTATCCGTTCGCCCGGCGCGAGGAACCGAAGTCCCAGCGTCACGGGCAATAGAATGAGCAATGCACCCAGTGCCGGCCTAGGCATGCCGCGGTTCGATCGTTCGAAGCGCGCCGAACAAGATGATCGCGCCGGCGCACATCAGGCCGGCAAATCCGATCAACTGCCCCCCAACACCGGTATGGAGGAAGTCATAATGCTGCGGAAAGATGGCAATGGCGGTGAGCCGGGCGGCGTTGATTGCGATAATCGCCGCGACCATTGCGCCGGCCAGCAGCCACATCGACCGGGTCAGCTGAACGTTGGTCGTCTGGGTAACGACCGCGAACAGCACGCCGACCAGCGACACGTTGTGAAACGACGAGCAGCCGGTCTGGATCACCATCTGCTTACCCGCAGCACGCATCGCCGGATCGGCAAATTCGACCACGTTGCCGCTTGAGGGATAGCCACTGATCAGGGACACGAGAGTAGCGTCGAGGCGCAGCATCTCGGGCGCGAAATAGGCCAAGGCGAACGGCCCAAAGAGCAACGGTCCGGTCAGGGAAAGACCAATCACCGCGAGCCGCCGCTCCCGGCTTCCCGCCCTGAATCGAACGATATTGATTGCCGACAGGCCGAGCAACGCGATCCCCGCTTCCCACCCGATCGGCAGGAAGCAGCAAAGAATTGCGATACCGCACAGCGCCCAGTCGGTGTGGTCCGGTTTGGCGCCAGACCCGTCACCGCCGAGGTCGATCAAGGCAATCAGCGCGATCCACATCACCGCGCTGACGCCGAACAACGTCGCGATTGCATGCCACCAGCCGCCCAGCGCTACGCTGTCGGCCATCCTCACGAACAGGCGATTGAGGCTGGCCGCGACCAATGTCGCGGCGAGCAGACTGGCGCGGTCGAGGCGCATCAATCGATCGCCCGTCCGCCCGTCAATGATTAGCGGGCAGAGCGCCGCCGCAAAAAGGCGTATCCCGCACCGATCACGGCCATGGCGGCGAGGCCGGCACCGATTTCAGGCGACGGAACCACGGTCCCGGCGAACGCCGGGGCGGCCAGTGCGGAAAGACTAGCGAACAGCGCCAATTTGAGCTTCATGTTCATTCTCCTGTACGCGATAGAAATCACAGTTGGCATGACTTGCCATAATGGATCAAGTTGAATCGATGCCGCACCTAACTGAATTTCTTGCACAATGGAGCGGGTGGATTCCGATGATTCTCCTCGCTGTGTTGGGCGCACTGGAGTTGGCGGTGGGCCGCGCGCCTGTCGGGGGATCGTCGCTCAGCAGGTTTGGCACCAATATCGGGCTTTACCTGATCGCGGCGCTGCTTACGCTGGTGGTCCCGCTGACGATCGCCGGTGCCGCCGCATGGGCGGAGCGCAGCGGGGTCGGTTTGTTCAACGCCGTGTCCGCGCCCGCGCTGGTGATCCTGGCAGTGGCGGTGATCATGCGCAGTTTCGCCGCCTATTGGCTCCACCGGGCGTCGCACCGGGTAGGGCTATTGTGGCGGCTCCATCGTATCCATCATGGCGACCCTCAGGTCGATATCACCTTGGGCCTCCGTCATCATCCGCTCGAACTGCTTCCGGCCATCCTGCTATTTGCGGGCCTCGCCGTCGTTTTAGGCCTTCCTGTCTGGGCCGCGATCCTGACGGAAATGGTGATGATCGCCGCAACATACTGGGAGCATCTTGCGATTCAGCTCCCACCGGCGGCCCGTGCCAGGCTCGAGCCGTGGATCGTCTTACCCGAGACGCACTTGCTGCATCACAGCGCGGACCGTCGGCAAACCGACAGTAATTATGCGACGCTGACGATCGTCTGGGATCGCCTGTTCGGAACGTATCGCCCGTCGAGCGAACCGGTAAAGCGGATCGGCCTGGGCGATCCTGACGACCTAATCGCCGAGAATCTGTGGCACCAACTGTTGTTGCCGCTGCGGCCGCGATAGTCCGACACTGCTATCTGCCGAGGTCACCCGGAAGCGTGGGTTCGCTAAGCAGTTGTTCCATCCGCTTCCACCGCGCCTGAGGATCTGCGCCGGCGCGCTCGATATCGGCGCGGACCATGTCCATGCCGAGGCCGTAATTGATGACGTAGCTGCGATATTGTTTGGTGAAGGCGATGCTCTGTCTGGCACGCTCGGGCGAGACCAATTGGTAGCGCTCCACCAGTTTTTCCGCCTCGGCCTCGTCGATGCGACCTTCGAGTAATTCTCGAGCAATGGTGAAGCGGGCGCCGGCGAGCGCGGTCATCGCCTGCTGAAGCTCGGCATAGCGCGCCGCGTCGGCTGTCGGGATGCCGGCCAGCGGGTAAAGCACGCGGGATTCGTAAGCGAGGCGCTCGGGCCCGGGGAAGGCGAGGTCGATCCCGTAATTGGCCGACCCTTCGGCGATCAAAGATTGCGGCGAGTAGAGCGGATAGACGCTGAACTCGATCCAGCCCTTGTCCTTGACCAGTTTCTGCTCGAGCAGGGCGTTGAGCACATGGTGGCCGGGATAGCCTTCGTGACAGCCGAGATCGACCGCGCGGCTGATGCGTATGGGAAGATCGGTGTTGATCTCGATCCGGCTGGTCGAATTGCCGAGATAATAATTATAGCCCGACCAGCTCTTGCCGGTGACAAACTTCATGTCGAATTTTTCGGTGGCCGGAAGCGCGATATGCTGCAGCGTGCGCGCCCTGCATTCCGCGATGGCAGCGTCGAACACCGGTTTCAGCCTTGCTGCGGGAATGGTGAAACGGTTCTGGAACGCATCGACCCGCGCCGACAGCGGGCCGGGGCCGGGGACCAGCGCCTCGATCTTCGCCAGCACCGGATCATAGTCGGTCAGCGGCTTCAGTTCCGGCGCGACCCCGAACAACCCTCGCGCCTCGTCGGCGAAGCTCAATTTCGCGCCATTCATCATCAGTAGTCGAGTCTTGGCGGCAGTCAGCTGCGCAGCGAGGAAGGCGGCGCGGCGGGCGTCAAGGCCCTCGGGCCTGATCGCTGCGACGCGGGCCGCAAGTGCGTCGGTCCGTCTGGCCAGTTCAGGCAACGCAAGCCTGGGCGCCTCGGCTTTGGCTTCGGCCTGGAGTTCGGGCGGGCCGTAATAAGCGTCGATATAGCCTTCCTCTTTCTCGCCGATCGTCAGGCTGAGCTTCACATATTCGCGCGCGATGGCATCCAGCGTGTCGCCCGACTTGTCGGGCGGCGATTGCTGGCAGGCGGCGAGGGCAATCGCGGCGAGCAGTGCGTAAGTCCTCATCGCGCCTGTTCCTCTTCCTCGTCGCAGCCGAAAATCTCGCCGGCTTCCTCGCGGTCATCGTCGCTGCCCGGAAGCGGAGTCGTCAAGCGCAGCATCACGAAACCGGCGACGCCCGCAATCAGCGAGCCGGCGAGCGTGCCGAGCTTGGCGGCGTCGACCAGCGCCGGATCGCCCGGAAAAGCGAGCGCACCGATGAACAGGCTCATGGTGAAACCGACGCCGCACAGGATCGCCGCACCCCCGACCTGTGGCCAGCTTAGCGCTGCAGGGCGCGCCGCCAGGCCGGTGTGGTCGGCCAGCCAGATCGCGCCGAACACGCCGATCGGCTTGCCGACCAGCAGGCCGAGCGCGATCCCGAGCGGCAGGGCCGCGAACAACCCGTCGGTGCCGTTCAGCGCGACCCCCGCGCTGGCCAGGCCGAACAGCGGCACGACCCCGATCATGACGATCTCGTGCAAGTGATTTTCAAGCCTCTTGACCGGCGAGCGGCCGTCCGGGCCGCGCAACGGCACGGCAAGCGCTGCGAGCACCCCGGCGATGGTCGCGTGGACCCCCGATTCGTGGACCGCGATCCACAGCAGGACAAAGCCCGCGAGATAGGGCCACAGCTGCTGCACGCCGCGGCGGTTGAGCGCCAGCATCGCGCCCAGGACCAGCGCCGATGCGGCGAGCGCGGGCCAGTGGAGGTCGGCGGTGTAGGCGAAGGCGATGATGACGACCGCGCCGACATCGTCGATGATCGCGATGGTGACGAGCAGCAACTTGAGCTGGGGCGGCGCACGGGCGCCGAGTAGTGCGAGGATGCCGAGCGCGAAGGCGATATCGGTCGCCGCCGGGATCGCCCAGCCCGGGGCCAGCGAGGGATCAAGACCGGTCACGGCGAGGAAGATAAGCGCCGGAACGATCATGCCGGCGCCGGCGGCGATGATCGGCAGCTTGCGCTGGTCGGGGGTCGACAGGCGACCCTCATACCATTCGCGCTTTACCTCCAGCCCGACCAGCAGGAAGAACAGGGCCATTGCCGCGTCGGCGATCCACTGGTGGACGGTCAGCGGGCCGAGCGGCGCTTCCAGGACATGATGATATGTGTCGGCCAGGGGCGAATTGGCGAGCAGCAGTGCCGCCCCCGCCCCCGCGATGAGCAGCAGCCCGGCGAGCCGGTCCTGCATGGCTTGATGCTGAGAATTGGCACTCATCGCTGCGGCCTAGCGAAGGCTCATCGCCCGGTCGACCCAAACCGGGCTGGCGTCGCGGGCGGCTTCGCGGTTTAAGGAGCGCATGGGCGACACGATCCTGGTCATCGACGAAGGCACGTCGAGCACGCGCGCGATGCTGGTCGATGCGGCGGGACGAACCGGGGCGATGGCGCAGCGGGCGCTGACCACCGATTATCCGCAGCCGGGCTGGGTCGAGCAGGATGCCGAGGAAATCTGGCGGCTGACGCTGGCGGCGGCGCGCGAGGCGATTGGTGAAGATGCGGCGCGGGTCGCGGGCATCGGCTTGACGAACCAGCGCGAGACCATCGTCTTCTGGGACCGGGTCAGCGGCGAGGCGCTGGCACCAGCAATCGTGTGGCAGGACCGCCGCACCGCCGACATTTGCGATAGCCTGCTCGACGCGGGGCATGAGGGGGCGGTGCAGGCGATCACCGGCCTGCTGCTCGATCCCTATTTCAGCGCGACCAAGATCGGCTGGGCGCTCGACCACTGGCCCGCGCTGCGCGAGGCCGGAGAGCGGCTGTGCGTCGGGACTATCGAAAGCTGGCTGGTGTTCAAGCTGACCGGCGGCTTGCACGTCAGCGACGCGACCAACGCGTCGCGGACGCAATTGATGGACTTGCGCGGCGGTTGGGACGACGGCCTGTGCGACCTGTTCGGCGTGCCGCGTACGGCCTTGCCGGAAATCATTGATTGCGCCGGACCGATCGGCTTCACCTTGCCCGAGCATTTCGGCCGCTCGCTTGCGATCACGGGAATGGCGGGCGATCAGCAGGCGGCGGCGATCGGCCAGGGCTGTTTCGCGGTCGGCGACACCAAGGCGACCTATGGCACCGGAGGGTTCATCCTGACGCATGCCGGGGATGAGCCCCCGGTCTCGGCGCATCGCCTGCTGTCGACGGTGGCGTGGCAGCTCGGCGGCGAGCGCCGCTACGCCCTGGAGGGGTCGTTGTTCGTAGCCGGGCAAATGATCCATTGGCTGCGCGACGAACTGGGGCTGATCACCGCATCGGCCGAATGCGAGGCACTTGCGCGATCGGTTGCCGACAGCGGCGGCGTCCAGATCGTCCCGGCTTTCGCTGGCTTGGGCGCGCCGCATTGGCAGCCCCAAGCAAGAGGCGCGATCCTGGGGCTGACGCTCGGATCGGGCCGCGCCCACATCGTCCGCGCCGCACTGGAGGCGGTCGCCAACCAGTCGGCCGAGCTGCAGCGCGCCTTTTCCGCCGACGGGGTTCACTGGTCGCGGCTGCATATTGATGGCGGGATGGCGGCCAATGATTTCCTCGCCCAGGATCTCGCCGACCTGCTCGCCATCCCGGTCGAGCGCCCCGCCAATGTCGAGAGCAGCGCGCTTGGCGCGGCGATGCTGGCCGCGGTCGGGTCGGGGATATATTCCAAGCTGGACAAAGCGACGGCGGCGATGCGAGGGGCGACAGATGGCTTCCGTCCGGCACTGGCGGACGATTCACGCGCGGCCCGGCTCGAGCTTTGGGATCGCGCGGTCGCGGCGGTGCTCAGCGTTTAACGTTGGTCCCCATGGCAAGGATCTGGTCGAGCATCACCAGCCGCTCCGCGATGATGATCCGGTATGGCGCATCGCGTGGTGTCCGCTCAAGCGCTCTCAGCCAACTGGCTTTCGCCGCCGCCAGATCATCGCTTTCGACCTGCGCCAGCCCGAGGAAGAAATGCGGACCCGGCTTGTTGGGCGCGAGTTGTATTGCCCGGGCAAAAGCATGCCGTGCGGCGGGGGACATTTTGCCGCCCCCATGCGCGACGAGGACGCTGCCCACGCCCGTCCACAGCGCTGCATTGTTCGGTTGCCGGGCCACCGCATCGAGCAGGATTTGCGAAGCGGTGGATGGATCGCCGTCGCGCAGGCGATCGTCGGCCGCGGCGAGCGTCGCAGTGTCCGTCGGTGATGTCGGCATGATCGCCGAGCGGAAGGCGACGAGCCCGGGATCGACCTCGATCCGGCGCACATCGGGGCTGGCGGGACTGCCGGGCAGGGCCGCATTCTGCTGCAGGGCATAGCCGGCACCGCCAAACAGCAGCGTCGCGGCAACAAGCGTGAACAGCGACCGCCTCACGTCGCCGAGCCGCAGCAGGGCGAAGGCGGCCAGACCAATCAAGAAAAGCCAGATCCAGCCCATCAGGGGCGCTTCCGCTTGAAGCTGCGCGAGGCGATCAGCCCGCCGAGAACAAGCAGCACGACAGGCGCGATCCAAAGTGGCGCGGAGGCCGCGCTGAGCGGAGGATCGTAGCTCACATAATCGCCGTAGCGCTGGACGAGCCATGCGCGGACATCGGCTGGGTTCTCCCCGGCCGCAATCCGCTGGCGAACCAAGGCGCGCATATCGCCAGCCATGTCGGCGTCGCTGTCGGCGATCGACTGCCCCTGGCAGACCAAGCAGCGCAACGTCTCCATGAGGCGCTTCGCTTCGGCCTCCTTGGCCGGATCGGCGAGCGCACGGTTGGCATCGGGCGCAGGGGGGAGGCCGGAGTCGGCCAGCGACGGGGCCGCGCACAAGATCAGCAAAGCGGTGAGCAGGGTGCGAATCATCTCGCTGTCTCGATTGCGGCAAGAATGGCCGGTACATCCGATGCCCTGATGTCTCCAACATGCTGGTGCGCGATCCGGCCCTTCGAATCGATCACAAAGCTTTCCGGCACGCCGGACGATCCCAGCGCGATCTGGACGCGGGACTCCGGGTCGCTGCCGATCCGCTCGAACGGGTTGCCGTGGCGAGTGAGGAATTGCTCCAACGCGGGGGCGGTATCGCGGATCGCGACCCCGTCGATCTTCACGCCCGCCTGCTTCAACCGCATCAGTACGGGGGCCTCGGCGATGCACGGCGCGCACCAACTGGCGAAGACGTTAAGCAGCCGCGGCTCGCCCTTGCCGAAGTCGGTGCTGGAAAGTCCGGGCTGACCGGGAATGATCGCGGGCAGTGTGAAGACCGGCAATGGCTGGCCGATCAGGGCCGAGCGGACGGTTCGGTCGGCGGGCTTTAACAGACCGCTGGCGAGCACCGCCCCTAGCAGGATGAAGCCGATGATCGGCAGGAAGAGAAGGGCGCGCTTCATGCAGGCACCGATTGCTCGCGGATCGCGCGATCCTTGCGGCGGGTGCGGCCAATCAGCGACAACGTGCCGCCCAGCGAGACGAGAATGCCCCCCAGCCAGATCAACGTCACGAACGGCTTCCACCACAGGCGCAACTGCCAGCGCCCGTCCTGATCCTGGCTACCGAGCACCGTGTAGAGCTGGCCGTCGAGGCGGGTGGCGATGGCCGATTCGCTGGTCACCATCGGCGGCGTGGCGAAGAAGCGCGACTGGGGGCGCATGGTGAAGGGCGCACTGTCACCGCGCTGCACGCTGAGCTGGGCTTCCATCGCCGACCAGTTGCTGCCGACCGCGGGCGCGACATTGTCGAGCCGGACGGTGAAAGGCCCGACGCGCTCGGTCTCGCCGATCCGCGCGGCGACCAGCGTCTCCTTGGTAAACGCGCTGTCCGACGCCATGCCGGCCAGGCTGACCGCAATGCCGAAGTGAGCGATCACCATGCCCCAGGTGAACAAGGGCGTGCGCCGGAGATCGCGGCCCCAGAGCGGAGCGATACTGGCGACGGAGACTCCCGCGGCGACCACCAGCCCGAGCAAGGGCAGGATGCCAATGCCGGGAGCGAGCAGGAGGACTGCGGCTAAAGCTGCGACTAGAATCGCGCCGGGAATGGCCCCTCTCCGCAACGCCGCGACGAGCCGGTCGCGGCGCCAGCGCAGCAAAGGCCCGATCCCCATGAACAGGGCGAGCAGCAGCGCGATTGGCCCGGTGGTCTTGTCGAAGAAGGGCGGGCCGACCGACAATTGCACCCCGAACGAAGCGGCGACGATCGGATAGAGCGTGCCGATCAGAACGATCCCGAGGATGACGGTCAGCAGAAGGTTGTTGACCACCAGCGCGCCCTCGCGGCTGACCGGCTCGAAGGTGGTACCCTCGCGGATCGTTCCGGCGCGAAGGGCGAACAGGATCAGCGCGCCGCCGATGTAGATCGCCAGCAACGCGAGGATGAAGCTGCCGCGTTCCGGATCGACGGCGAAGGCGTGGACGCTGGTGAGGATGCCCGAGCGGACCAGGAAGGTGCCGATCATCGACATCGAGAAAGCGAGCACCGCGAGCATGATCGTCCAGGCGCGAAGCCCGTCGCGAGTCGCGAGCACGGTGACCGAATGGAGCAATGCGGTGGCGGCGAGCCACGGCATCAGCGAGGCATTCTCGACCGGGTCCCAGAACCACCAGCCGCCCCAGCCCAGTTCGTAATAGGCCCAGTAGCTGCCGGCGACGATGCCGAGGGTCAGGAAGATCCACGCGGCGAGAATCCACGGCCTCATCGCGCGGGCGAAGGCGGGACCGACATCGCGTGTCACCATCGCCCCGACAGCGAAGGAGAAGGCGATCGAGATACCGACATAGCCGAAATAGAGCGTCGGCGGATGAAAGGCGAGGCCGGGGTCCTGAAGCAGGGGGTTGAGGCCCTGACCGTCGGGTGCGGCCGGGTTTAGCCGCGCGAACGGATTGGAGGAGAAAAGCAGGAAGGCGTAGAAACCGAGCGCGATCGCCGCCTGCGCCCCGAGCGTCGCAACTAGCGTTGCCGCCTTCAGCCGCCGCTCGAACAGGGCCACTGCCGCGCCGGCCAGCCCGAGCACGGTCACCCACAGCAGCATCGACCCTTCGTGATTGCCCCACGCGCCGGCGAATTTGTATAGCCACGGCTTGGCTGAATGACTGTTGGTCGCGACCAGCAGGACGCTCATGTCGGATCGAAGGAACAGAATAATGAGGAGGCTCATCGCCAGCGCGGCGAGAAGGCCCTGAACCGTCGCCACCGGGCGAACCGCGGCCATCAAATCGCCGTGCGACTGGCGGATTGCGGTCGCTGCCAGCAACAACTGCAACGCCGCCAGCGCGGCCGCGAGCCACAGTGCAGCTAGTCCGGCCTCGGCGATCATCTCGCGGGGCCGTTCATGATGCGGTTATTGGACTGGAAGCGCGCGGACACGGGCCGCCAAGTAGCAGGATCGCGGGGGGAATCCATGCCCAACCCGTGACCGGATCGCGTTTTGGAAAGGATGGTGCCCAGGGGCGGAGTCGAACCACCGACACGGCGATTTTCAATCGCCTGCTCTACCACTGAGCTACCCGGGCGCACCGTCGGGACTGAGCGTCCGTTCGAGCGAGGCGGTCCCTAACCGCCGCTCTCGTCGCTGTCCAGCCCGTCGGTGTCGGCGGGAGGGCCGGGGATGGCATAACCTTCACCGAGCCATTTGAGCAGGTCGCGGTCCTTGCAGCCGCGGCTGCAGAAGGGGGCGTGGTCGGGCTGCGGCGCTTTGCCGCATAAGGGGCAAGATTTAGTGGACATGCCCGGCGGACATGGCGAGCGATGGATCGGACTGCAAGGTAACCGGGCCGCCGACTTGGCGCTCGAGCGCTGCAATCCACTCGGGCAGGACCGCGGCGATAACCGCGGGATGGGCCGTGATTGCGGTTTCGCCAATCGACGAACCGGCGCGGCGGAGCAATGCTCGGGCTTCGAACAGGGCGCGGTCGCGGGCCAGCTCGACCAGCGACGCGCGGGCGCGCGGGCGGACAATCTGGACGAAGCCGAAGCCGTTCATTGCGGTGCGCTCGAAGGGCTTGGGGAGGTAATCGTCGAGGATCGCATCGACCGCGATGCGATCCGCCTTGCCGCGCAGGCCGGGAAAATCGATCCCAATCGATCCGCCGAGGTCGAGGCGGGCAATCGCGCGGGCCGAGGCCCAGGCCGCCATCTGGGCGAGCTTGTCGGGGACCAGCCAGCCATCGACGTCGATCATGGTCATCGCCGCGGTCGGCTCGATGCGTAGCTCGCCGCCGTCGAAGCGGATGATACCGCTGCGCGCCTCGTCGAGCAGATCGTCCCAGCCCTCGATCACTCCGGGGCTTCCGTCGGCTAGCGGCGGGGCGGGCCGGGGCGGTGAATCCGTGCGGCGAGCAAGGCCGCGCTTCCACGGCTCGCTTCCGCCCAGCGCCTCGCGCGTGACTTCGACGAAGAGGGTCCTGCCCTCGCTGATGCCCGATACGCCGTGGGGCAGGAGGAATTGCTCGCCTTGCGCCGCGACCGTCACGCGGGGCGCGATGGCAACCAGCGTGGCTTCTAAGATCGTGCCGGCCGGGGTCACGCCTGCGCGGCGGACGCGGGCTTCGACGATGTCGCCATTCTCGACCAGCGCAGCGCGGGTCTCACCGATGCCGAATTCGGTAATCCACTCAGGCAAGCGGGTAACCGGCGGACTTGAGCAGGTGGCGGGTTTCGGCGAGCGGCAGGCCGACGACGTTGGAATAGCTTCCGGCGATGTGACGGACATAAACTTCGCCATAGCCCTGCAGCGCATAGCCGCCGGCCTTGCCCCGCCATTCGCCGTGGGCGGCGTAGAAGTCGACTTCCTCGGGTGACAGGCGTTTGACGGCAATCATCGTTTCGACCAGGCGGCTGCGGATGCCGCCGGGGAAAGCGAGCGCGACGCCGGTCATGACGCGATGGCGGCGGCCGGAAAGGAGGGCCATGCACCCGCGCAGCGTCGCCTCATCCTCGACCTTGGGCAGGATCCGCCGCCCGACCGCCACCACGGTGTCGGCGGCGAGGACCAGATCATTCGGGAACTGCGCTGCGACCGCGGCGGCTTTCTCGATCGCCAGTCGCTCGGCATGGCCGCGCGGCAATTCGCCCTTCGGCACGCTCTCGTCGATGTCGGCGGGATGGATGGCGTCGGGCACGACCCCGATGCGGGCGAGCAGGTCAAGCCGACGCGGGCTCGCCGACGCCAGGATCAGGCGCATCAGGCGGGAATGCCGGGGCCCCCGCGCCCGGGCATGAAGCGATAAGTGATACGACCCTTGGTCAAATCGTAGGGCGTCAATTCGACCAGCACTTCGTCGCCGGTCAGCACGCGGATACGGTTCTTGCGCATCTTGCCCGCAGTATGCCCGAGCACTTCATGGCCATTCTCCAGCTCGACGCGGAACATCGCATTGGGCAGCAGTTCCACCACGCGCCCACGCATCTCGAGAAGTTCTTCCTTGGCCATTCAAATCCTTCGGGGGAGATAAGTCGAAAAAGTTGCGTCCCCTTAGCGGCAAGACGGCGGAAAAGGAAGTCAGACGGTGAGCACGGTTGAGCCGGTAGTCTGCCGGGCCTCGAGCGCTCGGTGCGCCCGGGCGGCCTCGGCGAGTGGGAAGCGCTGGCCGATCTCGATCCGGAGCTTGCCCGATAACGCCATGGCGAACAGCTCGGCAGCCGACTCCTGGAGCTCGGCCGGGTCGGCGATGTAGGTGAAGAGGGTCGGGCGAGTCAGAAACAGCGACCCCTTTTGCGCCAGCAGCGCCGGTTCGAACGGCGCGATCGGCCCCGATGACTGGCCAAAGCTGACCATCATCCCGCGCGGCGCGAGGCAGTCGAAGGACCGCAGGAAGGTCTCCTTGCCGACCGAATCATAGACCGCGCGGACCTTCTTGCCGCCGGTGATGCGGTGAACTTCGACCACGAAGTCCTGGTTGGAGTAGAGAATTGGGTGGTGGCAGCCGTGCGTCCGGGCCAGTTCAGCCTTGGCTTCGGTCGAGACGGTGCCGATCACCGTCGCGCCGAGCGCTGCAGCCCACTGGCACAGGATGAGCCCGACCCCGCCGGCTGCGGCATGGACCAGGATCGTGTCGCCCGGCTCGATGCGGACGACCGAGCGAAGCAGCATCCGCGCGGTCATGCCCTGAAGCATCATCGCCGCGGCATGATCGAAGTCGATGTCGTCGGGCATCCGGACCAGGCGGTCGGCGTCAATCAGCCGCTCCTCGGCATAGCTTCCGATCGGCCCGGCATAAGCGACGCGGTCCCCCGGGGCGATCCCGGTAACACCAGGACCAGTCGCCTCCACCACGCCCGCGCCTTCGACCCCGGGGATGAAGGGCAGCGGCTGCGGATAGAGGCCGGTGCGATGATAGACGTCGATGTAATTGAGCCCGACCGCATGCTGACGGAGGCGGACCTGCCCCGGGCCCGGATCGCCGACCTCGACCGGCCCCCAAAGCAGGACGTCCGGATCTCCCGGACGGTCGACGTGAATGGCGTTGGGCATGATCATCCTCGTGTGGGGCGGGCCCGGCAGTGACGGGCGACCGCCTTAGCCCGGATTATGTTTGTCGAGAAACGCCTTGGTCGCTTTGAGGAATTCCAGCCGGTCCTCGGCCCGGCTGAAGTGATGATCGCCCTCTTTCTGCTCGAGATATTCATGCGGCTTGCCGGCCTTTTTGAGTGCTTCGACCAGCCAGCGCGACTGCTTGACCGGAACGCGCTTGTCCTCGACCCCGTGGGCAATCAGGATCGGTACGCCAAACCCCGCCGCCTGAAAGCGTGGCGAGACGGCGGTGAAATCCCTGACCTGCTTCTTCCAGTAGCTCTTGGCATATCTGCCGAGCAGGAATTGCGTGTCGTAGCGCTTCATCGCCGAGAGGTCAGAGACGCCGGCGTAGGAAATGGCACATTTGTAATGTGCGGCATCGCGCTGGGCACCGCGCATCGCCGCATAGCCGCCGTAGGAGGCGCCGACGATGCACACCCGTTTGCGAATCGGCGATGCCCTGGCGTCGCGAGGTGATCGATTGCGTCGAGCAGATCGTCCTGCATCTTGAGGCCCCATTCGCCCTCGCCCGCCTTCTGGAAGGCAACCCCATAGCCCGAGGATCCCCGATAATTGGGCTGGATCACCGCATAGCCCCTGCTCGGCGAGATACTGGGTCCACCAGTCAAACGCCTCCATGTCGCGCGCTGCCGGGCCGCCATGCGGCATAACGATGAGCGGCAGATTGGTTGGCCGCGCGCCCTCGCGGCAAGGTCAGCACGGCCTCGATCGACGTCCCGTCGCGCGCGGCATAATTGATCGTTTTCACCGGCGACAGCTTGCGCGACTTCAGGCCCGGCTGATTGTAGCCGATGCGATCCATCCGCGACGCCGCTGGTATCCCAGAAGTAGAGCGACCCGGCCTGCGACGGATCGCCGACCTCGACCAGCATCTTCTTGCGGTCTCGGCTTAGGCTGATGATCCGGCCATTGCCGACGCCAACCGACTTGTCGAGATCCGCCTGGATCGCCTTCAAATTCGGGGTTGAGCCAGTCGACCCGCCGTTTGCGGTCGACGACGACGATACCGTCGAAGTCGTCGTCGGGCGAATTGGCGATCACATCATCGACATCATATCGGGCGTCGCCGAACAGTTTCTTGCCGAACGTGAAGGACGGCAGGTTGAGTTCGTAGACTTCATTTCGCCCGCCGTCGTCGGCGATCGCGATCGCGGTGCCGTCGCGGCGATAGACCTGCGGGATCGGGATCGACTGTGTCCTTCGCTCGCTTGAGCATGACCTTGTCGAATTTGCTGGTGCCGTCTCGTCGGTACAGCACGCCAGGCCGATCGTCGCTGGTCGGCAGATAGCCCATGCGGACATTGCCGTCGCCGTCGGCATCCCAGTCGACGACGTTGTTTTCCGATTTCAGGATACGCCGTCATTTCGCCGGTCGCGACATCGGCCTCCCAGACGCTCGGGAGATAATCCTCCTCGACGAAATAGCCGGTCGACTTGCGAAGTGAGGATCCGGGTCGATGCCGTCTTGCGCAATCCACAAGATGTCGTCGGCATCGAGCCCGGTCTTGGTCCAGCCGAGGGGGACGATCTTCGACATGTCGGCCTTCACGCCCGCGATCCGGGTGACATAGACGTCCTCATCGTAGATCTTGTCCTTGTCGCCAAGGCCCGACCACGAGCCAATCGTCGTTGACCCAGCGCCACCAATTGATGTCGACCTTGCCCGGCGGAAGCGCCTTGCGCGGCGCCATTGTCGAACAGGCCGGTGACGACCAGGGACTGCTTGCCGTTGATCGCGACCTTGGCCGCAACCTTGGTGCCGTTGGGCGACAGGCGCGGGGATTCGATCACGGGAAGTGCAGCAAATTGTTCGATCGGCACAGCGTCGGGCAACGGTGCCGCCGACAACGGGCGCGGCAGACACAGGAAACGGCGCTCGCCGCCAGACCATCCAAGTTACGCATCACACTCCCCCCAACAACCGCCGAGCATGGTCAGCCTAACATCGAACCAGTAAACGAAAAGCCCCGCCGCGGCGCTGGCCGGGCGGGGCGTTTCGAGTCAATGCGGACGACGTAGACGGCCGAATGTCCGGCCAGTGCCGCGAGCAGCAGCAAGGCGACGATGTTGGTGATCTTGATCATCGGGTTGACCGCCGGACCGGCAGTATCCTTGTACGGATCGCCGACCGTGTCACCGGTGACCGCGGCCTTGTGGGCTTCGCTGCCCTTGCCGCCGTGGTTGCCGTCCTCGATATACTTCTTGGCATTGTCCCAAGCGCCGCCGCCCGAGGTCATCGAGATGGCGACGAACAGGCCCGAGACGATCACGCCGAGGAGCAAGGCGCCGAGCGCCGCGAAGCCCTCGGCCTGTCCGGCCACCGCGGTGATCACGAAATAGACCGCGATCGGCGCAAGCACCGGCAGCAGCGACGGAATGATCATTTCCTTGATCGCCGCCTTGGTGACGAGATCGACGGTGCGGGCATAGTCGGGCCGCGAGGTGCCATCCATGATCCCGCGTTGGTGCGGAACTGCTCGCGCACGTCCTTGACCACGTCGCCCGCCGCACGGCCGACCGCGGTCATGCCCATCGCGCCGAACAGATAGGGCAGCAGCGCGCCGAGCAGCAGCCCGACGATCACGTACGGATTTTCGAGGCTGAAGTTGACCGTCAGGTTCGGGAAGAACTCCTTCAGGTCGGTGGTGTAAGCGGCGAACAGCACGAGCGCGGCAAGGCCGGCCGATCCGATCGCATAGCCCTTGGTCACCGCCTTGGTGGTGTTGCCGACCGCGTCGAGCGCGTCGGTCTTGGCGCGGACGCTGTCGTCGAGGCCCGACATTTCGGCGATGCCGCCGGCATTGTCGGTGACCGGTCCGTAGGCGTCGAGCGCGACGACCATGCCGGCCAGCGCCAGCATCGAGGTGGCCGCAAAGGCGATGCCCATCAGGCCGGCGAGCGCATAAGCGATGATGATCCCGGCGCAGATGACGAGCGTCGGCATGGCGGTCGATTCGAGGCTGATCGCCAGACCCTGGATGACGTTGGTGCCGTGACCGGTCTCGGACGCCTTGGCGATCGAGCGGACCGGGCGATAGTTGGTGCCGGTGTAATATTCGGTGATCCAGATGATCAGCCCGGTAACGACCAGCCCGAGCAACATGCACCAGTAAAGCGCCATGCCGGTGAAGGTGGTTTCGCCCGCGGTGATCGGCGCGTTGAGATCGCCAAGCGCGAACTGGGTGGCGAAGTAGATGGCGATGGCCGAGCGTGACGGCGGTCACCCCGAAGCCCTTGTACATCGCCCCCATGATGCTGGTGCCCTTGCCGAGACGGACGAAATAGGTGCCGAGGATCGAGGTCAGCACGCACACGCCGCCAATCAGCAGCGGTAGCGCCATCAGGTGAGAAGATCGCCAGCCGCGCCGCCGGTGACGAGCAGTGCGGTCAGCACCATCGTCGCACCGACGGTGACGACATAAGTTTCGAACAGATCGGCCGCCATGCCGGCGCAATCGCCGACATTGTCGCCGACGTTGTCGGCGATGACCGCCGGGTTGCGGGGGTCGTCCTCGGGAATTCCGGCCTCGACCTTGCCGACCAGGTCGGCGCCGACGTCGGCGGCCTTGGTGAAGATCCCGCCGCCGAGGCGGGCGAAGATCGAGATCAGCGAGGCGCCGAAGGCCAGTGCGACCAACGCGTCGATGACGATGCGGTCATTGGGGGCATGGCCGGCGATGCCGACGAGGTAGCAGAAGAAGACGGCGATCGCGAGCAACGCGAGACCGGCGACGAGCATGCCGGTGATCGCCCCGGCGCGGAACGCCATGGTCAGGCCCTGCTGAAGCCCTTGGCTGGCGGCCTCGGCGGTGCGGACGTTGGCACGGACCGAGATGTTCATGCCGACGAAGCCGGTCGCCCCCGACAGGATCGCGCCGAGCAGGAAGCCCGCCGCCGACAGGCCGCCGAGGAAGTAAAACACGATCGCGGCGACAACGACGCCGACGATGGTGATCGTCATATACTGGCGCTTGAGATAGGCCGAGGCGCCTTCCTGGATCGCGGCGGCGACTTCCATCATCCGCGCATTGCCGGCCGAGGCGCGAAGCACCTGGCCGACTGGTGAGAATGCCGTAGAGCAGCGCAACAACGCCGCAGGCGATCGCGATAAGAACCAAATTCATTGGTGAACTTCCCCTGGTAACCGTGGAGCTTGGCGGCGCGTGCAGCGGCCCTTCCGCCCGAAAGACGGGGGAGGTTTACGGGGTGGAAAAGCGTGTGTCTAGCGGGCTGTTAATGCAGCAGGACGGCGGTCGCCATGCCCGACGCCAGCCCGATGAGGGCGACGATCCACTGGCGGGTACTATAGGCCGCGATGTTCATGTCCCAGCTGCTCCGGGATCGGCACCGGCCTTTCGCCGTCGGTGAGGGACAATCCCGCACCCCGGTCAGCCGTCCGATCGCGGTCACTCTGGTCGCCGATGGTAAAGAAAGGGTGAACGGGTCGACCGTTTCGGGAAGCGCGACGAGCAGTGCGTAATCGTCGCCGCCGGTCGCGGCGAACAGGCGATCTTCGCCTCGGCTGGCGAGGAAGGCGGCGGACAGGGGCAGTGTCGCCAGGTCGATGCGGACCGCGAGGCCGCTGGCCGCGGCGAGGCGCGACGCGTCGAGCAGGAGGCCGTCAGACACGTCCATCATCGCCGAGGCGATGGGGGCAAGCGCCCTGCCGTCGGCGAGCAGCGGGTTGGGGCGGCGATAGGCCTCGACCAGCGGGCCCGATGGCGGCAGGGTCGTCGAGCAATTGGGCCAACCCCGCCGCACTGTCGCCCAGCGTGCCGACCAGCCACAGGCGGTTGCCCGCCCTGCCGCCGGAGCGGGACGGGGTGGCCCGTCCAGCGCGGCCGATGGCGGTAAGGCCGAGGATCCGGGGGCGCCGGCGGGCAAGGCGATGGTGTCGCCGCCGATCAGCTTTAGGCCGAATTCCGACAAGGCGCTTTCGAGACCGTCGAGGAAGCAGGCTTCCCAGTCGCCGTCGCCGCTGCAGCGTCAGCGACAGCAAGGCGGCAAGCGGCTCGGCGCCCTTGGCGGCGAGGTCGCTGGCGTTGACCGCGGCGAGCTTCCACCCGACCGATTCAGGCGGGTCGCCCGGGAGGTAATGGATTCCCTCGGCGATGCTGTCGTGGGTCAGGACCAGGTCGCCGAGCAGTGCCGCATCGTCGAGCAGACCGCGCGCCTCGTCGCCGGTGGCGATCCGCTTCAGCCGGGCGATCGCCTCGGCTTCGGTCACGCTAGCCCCGGGCCGTCTTGGCGATGGCGTCGAGCAAGCCGTTGACGAAACCCGTCTCGCGCTTGTCGAAGAAGGCGTGGGCGACGTCGATATATTCCGAGATGACGGTCGCGGCGGGGACGTCGGGGCGGGCCAGCAATTCATAGGTGCCGGCGCGCAAAATAGCCTTCATTGGCTTGTCGAGCCGGGCCAGGCTCCAGCCTTCGGCGAGGCGGCCGGTGATCAATGTGTCAATCTCGTCGCGGCGGGCGTCGGCGCCGCTCACCACATCATCGAAAAAGTCGATCTCGGCGTCGGCGTAGGTCGCATCCTCGATCGTCGCGCCGAGGCGGTGCTGGTGGAATTCGTGGAGCAATTTGGCGAGCGGGGTCGCCTCCATCTCCATCTGGTAGAGGGCCTGGACCGCGGCGAGGCGGGCGGCGGAGCGGGATCTGGATCGGGTAGACATGGTGGCGCCCCTAGCCGCTCAGGCCGCCAGCAGGAAGGGCCGGAGCGCAGCGGCGACTTGATCGGGGGCTTGCCACGGGGCGAAATGGCCCACGCCGGGCAGCGGGAAAACCTCCACGTCGTCGCCGACCTCGCCGATATTCTCGAGCTGGACGGGGAGCAGAGCAGCATCTTCGAGGCCCCAGATGATCCGGACGGGGATGCGGATCTTGGGGACGTGGTCGACCCAGTCGGGCACCGTCGCAGCCTCGTCCGGCGCGGGGACAATCATCCGGCCGCCGCGGTACCAGTTGAGCATCGCGGTGAGCGCGCCCGGCTGGCTCCAGTCGCCGATATAGGCCTGGCGCTGTTCGAGCGGGATCGAGGCGAGGTCGACATGCTTGGAAAAACTTTTTTCGAAGAAGGTATCGAGCCCCATCCGGGCGATGCCTGCCTCCATGCCTGGGGTGCGGAAGGCATTCATATATTGCGAGGCGGCGCGCTGCCCCGGATGGTCGATCAGGCTCTTCTGGAAGATTGCGGGATGGGGCGAATTGATGATGGCCAGCCGCTCGATTCGCGGATTGCCGGAGATGGCCGCGGCCCAGGCGATCGCACCGCCCCAGTCGTGACCTACCAAAGCGAAGCGGTCGATCCCCAGCGCGTCGACGAGGGCGAACAGGTCCGCGAGCAGGATCTCGGTGGCGTAGGCGGCGACGTCCTGCGGTTTGTCGGTCGCGCCGAAACCGCGCAGGTCGGGCATGATCAGGCGGAGGTCGCCCTCGAGCAACGGCAACAGCTTTGCCCAGGTGCGGTGCGATTCGGGGAAGCCGTGGACCAGGATGACCGGCGGCGCATTGGCGGGGCCGGCGAGCGCGACATTCATCGTGATGCCGGTGGCAAGATCGAGCCGACGCTGTTCGATCATGGATAGCTGACCGTCTTGGGGATCGCGGGGATCGGGATCCATTCCTCTTCGTCGCCGGGGACGAGCGGGAAGCGGCGCTGGGTCCAGTCGTCCTTGGCCTGGTTGATCCGGTCGCGGCTGGAGCTGACGAAATTCCACCACACATGGCGCTTGGTGGCGAAGGCCTCGCCGCCGAGTAAGAGCGCGCGGGCGGCGGTGTCGGCGCGCAGGGTCAGCATCTCGCCGGGGGCGAGGATGTAGAGGCTGAACAAGGCGAGCGGGGTGCCGTCGAGGCTGGCCGCGCCTTCGGTCAGCATCACCGCGCGCTCGTCGGCGTCGGCGTCGATCGGCAGGCTGGCGCCGGGTGCAAGCGCGATGTCGGCATAGATGGTCGGGCCATGCTGGGTGACGGCCGAGGTCTGGCCCCACAAGCTCCCCATTAGCACTCGGGCGGTGACACCATCGCCCTCGATCAATGGCAAGGCGTCGGGGCCGACATGCTCGAAGGCGGGGGCGATCTCTTCCTTGCCGTCGGGCAGAGCGAGCCAGGTCTGCATGCCGTAGAAGCTCGGGCCGTCGGCGCGCTCGGCGTCGGGGGAGCGTTCGGAGTGGACGATGCCGCTGCCCGCGGTCATCAGATTGATCGCGCCGGGGCGGATCACCTGGTCCGAGCCGACGCTGTCGCGGTGGCGGATCGCGCCGTCGAACAGATAGGTGACGGTGGCGAGGTTGATGTGCGGGTGCGGGCGGACGTCCATGCCCTTGCCCGGGTCGAGCCGCGCGGGACCGAACTGGTCGACGAAGATGAACGGCCCGACCATCGTCCGGGTTTTCGCCGGAAGCGCGCGGCGGACCTTGAAGTCGCCGAGGTCGTGGGTGACGGGGACAATCTCGATCATGACCGGCCTCTAGCACGCCCCGGGCGCGGGCTTAAGTTGTCAAAGTTTCCCCACTTCGACGGCTTTTTGGGGCGATTTGTAAACTTAGGAAGGCGGCCGAGCGACAGCTTTAATATGCATCGTGCACGAGTCGGATCGACCATGGGAAAGAGCCGCGCGAAGTGTGTCACATTCAGCGACCTGTAGGACAGCAAGATCGAATGGCAGAATTGAGACGGAGCCCGACCGGCCGCCCAATGGCGGATATGGGTGGAAAGCGGACTCTAAGCTGCTTGCTTGCTACTCTGTAATTTGAAGCTGATCGAGTATTGGGAATGCAGCAGCTCCTTGGTGGCGCAACGCAATGGTGGGTTTTCTTTGTTCTCTGCGTTCTTGCGTACGGCACCCTCGCACTCAGCCAAGCTACGGAACTTATGCCAGGTTACTGGGCCATGGTAAGTTTCCATAACCATTAGGTATTTGCCAGAACCATTCGAGGCACAGGCTCCGAGCAGCAATCCGGCCACTGGGATAGTCAATCTAACTTTCATGCGGGCAGTTTGCAGCGGCAATGCAGCGTCCGCAATGGGTCGGGAGTCGAACGGCTGCTAAACGACAGTCATGGGTGGAAAACGGACATTGGTCAGCCGGAGCATCATGGGTGTTTAAATATGCCGAGAGTGAGGAAAAGCGCTCCTCCCCCAGCCATGCCAAAGAGCCACCATTGCAAGCCGACACCTGTCAACGGCTTTAGAGTTTGAGTGTTCACCACAGTTATTGGGCGTCCCAAGAAGTAGTGCGCCACCGCCGTAACGACGGCGATCAATAGCAAAATTGATCCCAAAACGATGGCACTGCGCGCCCACAACAGAATGACCCAAGGCGGCCAAAAGCGACTATCGAGAAAGTGCAAAAGCCCATCCACGTAGCTCGTCTCCATTCTTGCTCGAAACTGACCTTACCGCACGGCTCGGTCAATGTCCGCAATGGGTCGCTACCGGAATGTCAGATAAGCAATTGCCGCGGGTCGAAAGCGGCCATTGTGTCGTCACTCGCCCGGGGCGATGGCCTTGATGGTGAGGGCGTGGACCCGTTCGCGCATCAGGTCGCCGAGCGCGGCGTAGATCGCGCGCTGGCGGGCGACCCGGTTCAGGCCAGTGAAGGCGGGACTTTCGATGGTCAGGGCGAAGTGGCTTTCGCCGCGACCGTCGTGGCCGGCGTGGCCGATGTGGTGCGCACTCTGGTCCTCCAGGTCGAGCCGGACGGGGTGAAGCGCCCGCTCCAAGCGGCGGATCATTTCTGCGGCGACGGGGCCCGTTTCGTGGCCGGTAGCGGTGCTGGTCATCGCGCCTATATAGAGGGGCTGAAGCAAGAGACGGCAAGTGGCGACCAGAGAGAGCAAGTTTCACGGACGGATTGAGGGGGCGGCGGCGCATTGCGCCGTGCCGGGCTGCGACGAGGCGGGCGAATTTCGAGCGCCCTTGCGGGCTGGCGATTTCGACGGGCCGGGCGACTATCTCTACCTGTGCCTCAACCATGTCCGCGCCCACAATGCGCGCTACAATTATTTCGCGGGGATGACCCCGGACGAGATCGAGGCGGCGCAATCGCCGATCGCGGGGTGGGAGCGGCAGACGCGGGCCTTTGCGACCGCGGGGGCGGCGCCGGGGCCGGCGTGGAGCGATTTCACTGACCCGCTGGATGCGATTTCGGCGCGCTTCCGGCCGGGCATGGCGCGGCCCGCGGTCGATCGCTTCACCTCGAGCGAACGTCATGCGCTGGGCGTGATGGGGTTGAAGGACGATGCCGACCGGATGGCGCTGCGGCGGCGCTATTCGGAAGCCTGGCGCGCAGATCATCCCGACCGGAATGGCGGCGACCGGGGGTTTGAAGGCAAGCTGGGCGCGGTGATCGAGGCGTATCAATTGCTTAAGGCGGCGCGGGCGTTTGCTTGAGTGTTACAATGGTACATCAAGCTGTGAATTAGTCGCGGTCGGGGGCGCCGAGCGGGAAATAGTGCCGGTAAGGCCGGGCCTCGTCGACCGCGCGGGCGACCGGCGGGTAGGCGAGCAGACGGGCGCGGTACGCCGCGAGACGGGGGCGTCGATCGCCGATCGGCCTCGATCCCAGTCGGCGTAGAACAAGGCGGGCGCGGCGGCACAGCGCAATCGGCGAGGGTGGAAGCTATCGCCGACCGCCCAGCCGTCGTCGCGCAGGGTCGCTTCGAGCCAGTCATAGGCGACCAGCAGCGCCTCGCGGCCGCGCAATGCGGCCAGCCCCTCGCCATCGGGCCAGATGGCGTGGTTGACCGAGGGCTGCATGTTGCCCTGGATGTGAAGGTCGAAGAAACGGTCGAGGAAGCGGACGCGGCGGCCTTCTTCGCCATCGGGGATCCATCGGTTGGCACCGGAATGGCGGGCGGCCAGATGCTCGATGATGCAGGTCGCCTCGGGGATCACCCGATCGCCGTCGACCAACGTCGGGAATTTGCCGAGCGGCCAGTGCGCCTTGAGCTCGTCCATGACGCCGGGATGGGACGGGTCGACGTTGCGATAGGTAAAGGGCGTGCCATCGATCCACAGCCGGGATCAGCGCCTTCCAGCTGAAGCTGCTGAACGGATGGACGTAGAGCGTGAGGCTTGTCACCAGCCGCCGTCCGCCATGGCTTGCTGGCGCGCCGTCTCGCGCTCGCTTGGCGGGGTGGTGACGTAGGTGCCGGTCTCGACCGGGCCGGCGGGGGCGTAGGTGGCGACGATGTCGTTGCACGTATTGCAGCAGGCCGGGATCGACCCTCTCGTCATCGTGTCGGGCGTGGACGAGGACGCCGTCATCGCCTCGCTGCCCGACGACACCCCGCTGCCGGACGTCGTCAGCGCGCTGGCCACCGCGAAGGCCGACGACGTGCACTCCCGATTGCCTGCAGAGGTGGCCGAGGACTGTGTGGTGATCGGCTGCGATTCGATGCTCGAGCTGGACGGCCAACTCTGCGGGAAGCCGGGCACCGTGGCTGCAGCCCGTCGCCAGTGGGAGGGAATGGCGGGCAGAGCGGGTGTGCTCCACACCGGGCACGCAGTGCATCGCCTGCACCGCGGCTCCATCCGGCGTGAGTCCGAAACGGGAAGTACGACAGTGCATTTCGCGCGCCCCGAGAGGGCTGAGCTTGAGGCATACCTCGCCACCGACGAGCCGCTCGCCGTCGCGGGCAGCTTCACCCTCGACGGCTACGGGGGCTGGTTCGTCGACCGCATCGAAGGTGATCCGTCGAACGTCATCGGGATCAGCCTGCCCCTGACGCGACGGATGCTTCAGCGGCTGGATCTTTCGGTGAGCGCCTTCTGGCAGTGAACCGGGCATTTTCGCCCGACGGTAGGCTCGTCACCGTGCCGTTACCTGCAGATCCCAGCCCCGCGCTCCAGCGACTACGCCCACCCCGACCGGCTGGTCACGTCCGACTGGCTCGCGGGCAACCTCGGCCGCCCTGGCCTGGCCATCGTCGAGTCCGACGAGGACGTCCTGCTCTACGACACCGGGCACATCCCCGGCGCCGTCAAGATCGACTGGCACACCGACCTCAACGACCCACACGTGCGCGACTACATCGACGGCGCCCAGTTCGCCGAGCTGATGGACCGCAAGGGCATCGCGCCGCGACGACACCGTCGTCATCTACGGCGACAAGAGCAACTGGTGGGCGGCCTACGCGCTGTGGGTGTTCACGTTGTTCGGCCACCCCGACGTCCGCCTTCTCGACGGTGGCCGCAACCTGTGGATGACCGACGGCCGCGACACCACGCTCGACGTGCCGTCCAAGGAGACCACGGGATACCCGGTCGTCGAGCGCGACGACGCCGCGATCCGCGCCTACAAGCGAGGACGTCCTCGACATCCTCGGCACGCAGCCGCTGATCGACGTCCGCTCGCCGCAGGAGTACACCGGCGAGCGCACCCACATGCCGGACTACCCCGAAGAGGGCGCGCTGCGCGGCGGTCACATCCCCACCGCGGTGTCCATCCCGTGGGCCAAGGCCGCGGACGACAGCGGCCGGTTCCGCAGCCGCGCCGAACTCGACGAGCTGTACGGCTACCTGGAGCGCCGACGACAAGACCGTCGTCTACTGCCGCATCGGTGAGCGCTCCAGCCACACCTGGTTCGTGCTGACCCATCTGCTCGGCAAGGACGGCGTGCGCAACTACGACGGCTCCTGGACCGAGTGGGGCAACGCCGTGCGCGTTCCCGTCGCGGTCGGGGACGAGCCAGGAGAGGCGCCCGGCCTCATGAGCATGCCGGCCGCCCTGGCCGAGGTGGTGTCGGACTTCACCGAGATGGAGGGCCAGGACAAGCTTCAGCTGCTCCTGGAGTTCGCCGACGAATTGCCGCCGCTGCCAAGCGATCTCGAAGAGGCGGCGATGGAGCCGGTGCCCGAATGTCAGTCGCCGCTGTTCCTGCACGTCGATGCCGACGACCGCGAGCACGTCCGGCTGTACTTCAGCGCACCGGCCGAGGCACCGACCACCCGCGGCTTCGCCGCGATCCTGGCGACGGGCCTCGACGAGCCAGTCGGCCGACGAGATCCTCGCCGTGCCCGACGACTTCTACACCGATCTCGGGTCTTGCCGCGCTGATCAGCCCGCTGCGACTGCGCGGCATGTCGGCGATGCTGGCCCGGATCAAGAGGCGTCTCCGCGAATCGGCTTGAGCCGTCCGAAAACTTACCGGCGAGTAATGGATACCGGTTCGCTCGGTACCGGGGTCCGCCCCTTAAACTGCCCCCGGATAGGTTCTTAAAGACGTTTCTTAGAGACACGCCATCAGGAGGCCCCAGTGCCCAGTCACGCCAGCTCGAAGATCTCCAAGGTGCTGGTCGCCAATCGCGGCGAGATCGCCGTCCGCGTGATCCGGGCAGCGAAGGACGCCGGGCTGGCCAGCGTGGCCGTGTACGCCGAACCGGACGCCGACGCGCCCCACGTTCGTCTCGCCGACGAGGCATTCGCCCTGGGCGGTCAGACCTCCGCCGAGTCCTACCTGGTGTTCGACAAGATCCTCGACGCCGCCGCGAAGTCCGGCGCCAATGCGATCCACCCCGGCTACGGGTTCCTGAGCGAGAACGCCGATTTCGCGCAAGCCGTCATCGACGCCGGTCTGATCTGGATCGGGCCGAGCCCGCAGTCGATCCGCGACCTCGGTGACAAGGTCACCGCGCGCCACATCGCCGCCAAGGCGAACGCCCCGCTGGTCCCCGGCACCTCCGAACCCGTCGAAGGACGCCGACGAGATCGTCGCCTTCGCCAAGGAGTACGGCGTGCCCATCGCGATCAAGGCCGCGTTCGGCGGTGGTGGCCGCGGCATGAAGGTGGCCCGCACGATCGAGGAGATCCCCGAGCTGTTCGACTCTGCCACCCGCGAAGCGGTGTCGGCGTTCGGTCGCGGCGAGTGCTTCGTCGAGCGGTATCTCGACAAGCCGCGTCACGTCGAGGCGCAGGTCATCGCCGACACGCACGGCAACGTGGTCGTCGCGGGCACCCGCGACTGCTCACTGCAGCGTCGCTTCCAGAAGCTCGTCGAGGAGGCGCCCGCGCCGTTCCTGACCGACGCGCAGCGCAAGGAGATCCACGAGTCCGCCAAGCGCATCTGCAAGGAGGCCGGCTACTACGGCGCGGGCACCGTCGAGTACCTGGTCGGCCAGGACGGCCTGATCTCGTTCCTCGAGGTGAACACCCGCCTGCAGGTCGAACACCCGGTCACCGAGGAGACCGCGGGCATCGACCTGGTGCTGCAGCAGTTCAAGATCGCGAACGGTGAGCCGCTCGACATCACCGAGGATCC
>CAVYJV010000001.1:0-272796 GCA_963768955.1 uncultured Alphaproteobacteria bacterium | reverse complement strand
ACCAGGCGAAATGATGCTCCGGCCCGCGCAGCCCCTCGGCGCTGTCCCCCGAATAAAGCTCGGCCACGCTCCCGCTCGGCCAGGTCAGTCTCTTCAGGCTCGGCTCCCACCGCAAACTCACCTTGCGGCCTCGCGCCACCGTCAGCAGCCCGCTCGCGCCCTCGACCATGATGCTCCGCGCCTCGTCGATGCTCGCCGCGACCAGGGCGATCCTCTTGCCCCGCGTGGAGCCCAGCGCATGCACCCATTCGGCCCCCGCCCGGGTCTTGCCGAACCCGCGCCCGGCCAGCATCAGCCACACCCGCCATCCCTCGCCGTCGGGCAGCAGCTGATTGTCCTCGGCCCACATTTCGAACCAGGCATCGACCAGCAACGCGTCGGTCGCGGTCATCCCATTGATGACCTCGCGCTGATCCTCGGCGGGCAGCCCGTGGAACCGCTTGATCTGGTCGCGCGTCAGGTCGAACCTCATTGCCCGTCCGGCATTCGCTTGAGCGCCCACATGATCAGCCCGATGCGGTCGATCCCTTTGGTTTCGATGGCGCCCCGCGCCGCGTCGCGTTGTCGAACCCGCTCGAGCTTCTCCAAAATCCGGTTCCGTACCTCGCACAGCTCGTCGGGATCATGCTCCTGAGCCGCCTCCGCCGCCGCATCGGCATGCTTCTTGAGCAAGGCCACCGCCAGCGCGGTCGAATAGTCGCGGACGATCCGCTCGCTCCCGTCGCGGCGGAAGATCGGCCGCGGCGTGCCCTTCATCGCCCGCTCGAGCAGTACCAGCTCCAGCTTGGCGTAGCCCTCGCGCACCGCCTCGGCCCAGCCGGCGCGGAAAGCCGCGTCGCGCTTGCGCAGGCGATAGGCCCAGCTGGACGAGAAGCCCGCCTTGCGCGCCGCCATCGACACGTTGCACGTCATGCCCAGCGTCACCAGGAAGGTTTCGATCTTTTCCGGGCTGACATCCTGCCCCCGCGGCCCCCGCCGCCGCGCCTTCGCCCCGCCGTCGATCAGCATCAGTTCCGAACCCGCCATACATTCTCCCCGAGCGCCAGAACGACGAGGGGCCCGCCGGCACCGAAGCGCTGGCGGACCCCTCGTCCATGCAAGTCAGCGGCCCCGCTCGCCGCGACTCGCAATCCTTGACTGTTCCTGATGTCTAACCAGATAGCGTGACGATGTCAAGCTATTTTTAATCTATTTGGTTAACTCTAATCGGTGTTTCGGGTCCGAACGGACAATCAATGAACCGTGCGCGCCGGTATTCGCCACACGGACGATGCGACAGGTGGCTAACCAGTATGGTCCGGGAGATACCGCCGTGCGAGACGTTCGAGGCTATTGATAGTTTCGGCGGTAAGCTGGCTGCACTTCGAGAGCGTTGGGAAAACGGGTTCACGAGCAAAGACCTCCGACAATTCGGAAAAAGTTATGCTGACGGTCGCCCTTCCTTTGTCCTTGATTTCCAAACGACTGCCATCGGTCTGGAAATAATCGAAGCAATTTAGGAAGCCGCCGGGGCCGACCGAGAGTCGTGGTGGTCATGGTGTTATTATGCACGGCATCAACCAAAATTACGTCAGCAAGCTCGACGACCGTGATGCAGGGAATGAGCAGGTTGTGCTTGTCGATGTTGTCGGCCTTCCTAATCTCCCAAAGTTTGAAATCCCCTCCTTCATACGGCTTTATGACGTTGAGCACCTCCAGCACGAGCAAAGGGAAAGCCTCCATTATTCGTCTGTTCGATGGAGCTTTTTTGCCGGGTCTGGGCTTCATAAAGGACCTACGGAGGGCGCTCCTAGTCTTCTCGGTTGGGAAGCTTATTCGTTTCGAGCTGGCCATTTTTGCCCGCATCATGCCCGACATTACGTAATCCAGCGCGGAGCTCATGCAATCGAAGGCGTCGCCAATGGCGAGAACGAGGTGCCCCTCAATGCGGGCCGTCTCCAGCCGAATAAGCTGATGCCCAGTCTGTGCGTCCGTATCATCGACCAGCGAGTAGAAGTCGCTTTCCAGATGAGCGGCGAACCAGCTTTGAGCCTCTTGAATGTGGTGGTTGGCCCGATAGACCTTCAGCCTGGCTTGAAAAATGGCATCATTGAGAATTTGATTCGTCCATGACTGACGAGGCTAGCGGCGGCACTTACTCGGCGAAAGAGACGGCGGCTTGGGTCGACGCCGCGATGAAGCGAATGCTTGCCAGCGGCGTCGGCATCACCGCGCTCAGGGAAGCTACCAATTGCCCGCCGGGACCCTTGGCCCGTGGCCGCCCTAAAGCTTCTGCTCGATCGCCTGGTAGCGGTTGTCGACCCCGTTGCCGAGATTGTCGAAGCTGAGCACCGCCGCGATCGAGATCAGCGAGGCCACCAGCGCATATTCGACAGCGGTCGCCCCGCGCCGGTCGTTGAACAGCTTCCCCAAAACACGCATCGCCACACTCCCATCAAATGGAAGCGCGACTGTGCCGCGCCAGACACAGCCCTGCCACCAGCCAGATCGGGGCGTGCCGCGGTGGGACAGGGGCAAATGCCGCAGCTGAATTGAATCGAACGTCGTCGAAGAACGCGGGGTCGATCGGCGCCTGCTCCATCATTTCGACAAAGCCCGCGCCCCTACTGCGTCCGGCAACCCGAGTGATAGTCGGGACAGCGGTAGGTGGCCCGGCCGGGGACATAGCCGATGCCATGTTTGCGCGCCGCGTCGAGCGGGAACGGGCCGGTCGACTTGGGGTGCAGGCCAAAGCTGCAGCCGAAAATCCGCGAGCCGCCGACCATGCCCAGGTCGCGCACCAATTCGGGCTTGCCGCCGCACGCCTGGCTCAGATTGACCAGCACCGGCCGGGTCAGCCCGCCCGTCCCGCCCAGCTTGGCATAGGTCATCTGCAGCGGCCCGTCGCAGCGCCAGTTGCCGAACCGGCTCTGCCCGTCGCTCGGGTTCAGATTGCACACCACCACCGCCTCGCGCCAGTCGACCTTGCGCTCGCGATCCTGCTTGGTCTGTCGCTGGTCGATCAGCCGCTGATGCGCCGCCAGATCGGCCTCATATTTGCGGCGCGCGGCGTCGGCGGCGGCTTTTTCGCGATCGTGCCGCGCCAGCTCGGCGGCGGCCGCGGCCTGTCCCGCGGCATGCTTGGCGGCGGTGTCGGCCTTGATCCGCTCGATCTCCGCCAGCCGCGCCTGATGCTCGCCCAGCTCGCGCTGATATTTCAGCTGGTTGGGGGTCGGGCCCTTGGGCGTCGGCGCGGGAGTGGGCACCGCTGCCACCGTGCGCGGCGCGGCGGCAGTGGGCTTGGCCGGTGCCGGCTTGGCCACCGTCTTCACCGAGCCTCCCGTCTTCGGCCGCCGCCACCAACCGCGCTCGTCCAGTGGCGATTTCAAGCTGATCAGGCTGCCGTAATAGGCGATATGGCGATTGCGGGCCGTGTTGTCGCCGAATACGCAATGAGCCCACAGGTCCTGCGATGTATCGAAGGGTACCGTGATGCGCCCCTTCTTGGCGTCGTAGAGATAGCTTTGCAGGTTATAGTTCAGCTGGTCGGACGAATTGATGGTTATCGCAACTTCGGTCACCGCGATTGGGCGCGCCGAGCCATAGGGTCCGGCGCTGATCGAACAATAATATGGAGCTGGATCGCGCCACTGCGCCTCGCCCGGAGACGTCGGAACAACCGCCAGCCCGATGGCCAGCGCCGGCAAAGCAAACCATTTACGCATCACGCAACCCCCCGCACATCCTGGGGCAATGCTAGTCAGCGTCCCCGCCGCGTGCAAGACGATTGATCGCGATCAATAGCCCATCAATGCCAGCGCCTCCCGCCGGCTCGGTCGTCGCGGCGCATGACCGTCCTGGGGTCGCTATCGAATGTCCCCCGCCACCGCGACCACGTCGACCGGCCCTTCGAAGGCGATGAACAATTGGCATTGGGCGGTGCCGATGCAGGTGGCGCGGTGGGGCAGGTTCGCTGGGCCATAGGCGTAATTGCCGGGGTTGAGGGTGGCCGCCGCGGCGCCCTGATATTTCACCTCGAGCTGGCCGCTGACCAGGATCATCCGCTCGGCCGAACTGTGGCGGTGCGGCGGGATCTGGTAGCCGCCGGGGATGCGCAGCAGCACGTCGGCATTGGGTTTGGCGGGATCGCCGTGGAGCGCGGTCAGCTCGCACCCGGTCGGCAGCGGCGCGGGGCACGGACCCCATTTGAGCGTCGGGTCGCCTGCCGCCTTGACCAGCGGGGCCTCGGTCGACGGAGGTGGCCGCGGCAGGGGCCGGGGCGGCGGCATTGGCGGCGGTGGCGGAAGGGTCGGTCGCGGGCCCCGCGGCGGCATTGGCCTCGACCGCATTGGCCGGGGGTTGCTCGGGCGTCGTCTGATATTCGCATCCCGCCAGCCCGGTCGCGGCCAGCGTCGTCAGCAAGACAGTCAATGTGCGCATAAGATCCTCCCGTTTTTGAATTGCCCGCTTAATACCCCATTAGCGCCAGCACTTCGCGTCTTGATCGTTCGTCGCTGCGGAAGGTGCCCATCATCCGGCTGGTGGTCATCATCACCCCGGGGGTGCCGACGCCGCGCGCGGTCATGCAGGCGTGGCTCGCCTCGATCACCACCGCGACGCCCTTGGGCTGGAGGTGTTCGCAGATGCAGTCGGCGACCTGCGCGGTCAGTCGTTCCTGCACCTGCAGGCGGCGGGCGAATCCGTGTAACACCCTGGCAAGCTTGGAGATTCCGACCACGCGGTCGCGCGGCAGATAGGCGATCGACGCCTTGCCGATGATCGGCGCCAGGTGATGCTCGCAGTGCGACTGGAACGGAATGTCGCGCAGCAGCACGATTTCGTCATAGCCACCGACCTCGTCGAAGGTCCGGCTGAGGTGGATCGCGGGGTCCTCCTCATAGCCGCGGGCATATTCCTTCCACGCCCGAGCGACCCGGGCCGGCGTGTCGAGCAGGCCTTCGCGGTCGGGATCGTCGCCGGCCCAGCGGATCATCGTCCGCACCGCTTGCGCAACCTCGTCGGGCACCGCGATCTTGGGATCGAGTCACCTCGTCGGCTGGCATTGACGTTCAGCTCCTTCGCGATGGCCTCGGCCACCATCTCCGCCTGCACCCTTATGTCAGGCACCGCGATAATCTCCCAATAGCGCGCCTTGCTCAGCGCGCCCATCGCCCATAAGCGTTCCGCTCCGACTACCCGCACTTCGTCGTCCACTTTGAGCCCGATGCCGAGATGATCGGGCTCGGCCAGTCCCGTGTCGAGCAATGAGCGGAGCAGCGGGCTCGCTGGCTGTGGCGGATATCGTGGAGCGGGCCAGTGCAATTGATTCCCGACGCAAACCGCCGCGGCACTTCGCTTTCCGTCTTGCCCCGCCGCCGGATCACCGCCTCCAGCCCGCCAGCGACGGCATCCAGTGACTGAATTCGCCCGGCCAGAACCTCGAGTCTTCCCTCTTCGATCATCCGCTCGATCACCGCCCCGACCTCGGGCGCGATGCGATGCCGGTGGACATCCCACCACGGGCGCGCATGGCGCATGAAGCGCCGCTGGTCGGCCTCGCTCAGCGACTGCCAAAGTTCGTGCGTGCGCGGCCGCACCGAGTTCGACGACGTCGCGCCAGTCGGCCTCGCGCGTCCGCTGCCGCACCCAGCGCCACAGTCCCGCCAGCGACCCGGTCGGTGCCGAAGCCGACGACGGCACCTCGCTGCGCAGCGGAAAACTTACCCGCGGCCGCTGTCCGCGCCGCGACACCGCGACCAGTTTCCCCTCGATGGCCAGCCGCATCGAGCGACATCGCGATATCGATCATGGACAGGCCGGTGCCGACCGCCAGCAGATCGCCGCCGCTCGCCACCGCGGTGGCGATCGCCGCCCGGCCGGCGTCGCCCCACGGATCGCCGGCGAACAACTGCTCGGGCAGATCACGCGCGAATGGCAGCGCATCGGGCGGCTGGTTCCCCGGCGCCAGCACCAGCGCCGAGGCTTGAACCACGCGCCCGTCATCGAGCCGCACCGACCATCCGCCTTCCACTGGTTCGGCCGACACCGCGTCCCCGGCGATCACCTGAGCCGACGATTCGTCCAGGATCGCGCGCAAATAATGGCCGAACAGCAGGCGCGGGACATAATCTTCCGGGCCGAGCCCGGCGTCCGCGATCGCCACGACGAAATCGTCGGGCCGGTCGGGCCAGGCGCTCATCTTGGCCGCCGGAATGTTGAGCAGATGGGCCGGATCGTCGGTCGAATAGGCCACGCCCTTGCCGATCTGCGGCGGCCGGCCGACCAACATCACCCCGATCCCGCGCCGCGCCAGCTGCACCGCTGCCATCGTCCCGGCGAAACCCGCCGCCGACGATCGCCACCTGCGTTTCATGCTCAGTGGCGCGCAAATGATGTTCTCCGATGCAATGGAGATGGTGACCCCGACAGGATTCGAACCTGTGACCTCCAGATTAGGAATCTGCCGCTCTATCCTGCTGAGCTACGGGGCCGTGGCCCCCGCGAATAGGGGTCGCGTCCGCGCCAAATCAATCGCCCACCGGCGCGATCGGCCGGCGATGCGCAAGCACCGGGATCCGTGACCGCACCTCGGCGATCCGGTCGAGTTCGATTTCGGCGAACAGCAATTTCTCGCCCTCGCCGCCATCGACCAGCACTTCGCCCCACGGATCGACCACCAGACTGTGCCCGAATGTCGCCCGGCCATCCTGATGCACGCCCGATTGCGCCGCCGCGACCACGAACAGCCCCGCCTCGATCGCCCGGGCGCGAAGCAACACGTGCCAATGCGCCTGTCCGGTCGGCACCGTGAAGGCTGCCGGCACCGCGATCACTTGCGCGCCCGCCTCGCACAGCCGCTCGAACATCGCCGGGAAGCGCAAGTCGTAACAGATCGTCAGTCCGAGCGTTGCCCACCGGCGTCCCGCGCACCACCACCGGCAGCATCGCCCGCGCGATACACCGCCAACTCGCGCCAGCTTTCGCCGGTCGGCAGATCGACATCGAACAAATGCATCTTGTCATAGCGCGCGACAATCGCGCCGCTCAGCATCGATCACGAACGCCGCGATTGACGCGTTTGCCGTCCTCGCCGCTCAGCGCCAGCGATCCCAGATGCACCCAGATGCCGTGCGCTCGCCGCCGCCTCGCGCACTGCGGCCAGCACGACATCCTCCTCCTCGCTCCGGATCGACCCTCGCCGACCGCTCGCGATCGCCATCGAGCAGTCCCGACATTTCCGGCGTGAACAGCATCGCCGCCCCGCCCTCCGCCGCCTGTCCGACCGTCTCGACCAGTGCCGCGGCATTGGCCGCCGGGATCGATCCCGGTGCGCGACTGGAAAATGGCGATCCGGGCCAACGTCAGGCCGCCAGCAATTCGGCCAGCTTGCCCGACCGCTCGAGCGCGAGCAGATCGTCGCACCCGCCGACATGCTGTCCGCCGATGAAGATTTGCGGCACCGTCGTCCGACCGCCGCTCGCTGGATCATCTCGGCTTTGCGGCTCGCCGCCCATGTCGACCGGAATATCCACGACTTCGGCGCCGCTTTCGGCCAGCAGCCGCTTGGCCCGCGCGCAATAGCCGCACCAGTCCTTGGTATAGATTTCAACCTTCGCCAACCAATTCACTCCCAGACATTTCCGTGCCTCCTAACGCTCGAGCAGCGACGGCCGCACCACCCGTGCGAAACAAATCAGGTCGACCCGGGCCGCGCCTGCGCGAAGCAGGGCCTTGGCGCAAGCCTCCGACGTGCTCCCGGTGGTCAGCACATCGTCGACCAGCAGGAAGTGACGCCCTTTCACCTCCGGCTCCCGGGTCGATCCGGAACGCCGATTTCACCTCGTCGCCCGCGCCCGCGCGTTCATATTCTTGAGCGACCGCGTGCGCCGGACCCGGGTCAGCAGGGCCGGTCGATGCTCCAGCCCGCTAAACTTCGCCAGATTGGCGGCGAGTCAGCCCCGACTGGTTGAACCCGCGCCACCACAGTCGGCTGCGGTGCAGCGGCACCGGTACCAGGATCGTGCCCGGGCGTCGGCCTCGATCAGCGGCCGCATGTACCGCGCCATCGTCGCGGCCAGCGCCACTTTCCGCGAATATTTCAGTCGCAGCACCAGCGAACGGGCAATGTCGCCATAGGCCATCGCCGCGCGAGCTCCGGGCGATCAGCGGCGGCCTCGGCCAGGCATCGCCCGCACTGATCGATCTCGGTGGCTTCCAGCGGCAGTCCGCACTGCTCGCAGCCGCCCTGCCCCAGCCATTCGACCTGTTGCCAGCATGACGCCGCAAAACTGGTGCGGCAGATCGGTGATCGTCCCGCATCCGGCGCAACGGGCAGGGAGCGCGAAATCGAGCGCCGCGCGTCCCAGCCACTTCATTCCCTGCCGCAATCGCCGCCATGCCCCCTTGTTGCCGCCCGCGCAGCCCTGCACAAGCGGCGTGTGAAGCCGCCTTTGTTCGATGATCATGCCCGCGCCATGCGGCGCGCAGCGCGCCGCGCGCCTCGGCGGCGACGATTTCCTCCACCATCGCGCATTCGACGATTGCCTCGATCGGCTCTGCCGACGTGCGCGCCCGCTTCGACACGGCGGCGATCGTCGGAGACTGCCACCAACAGTGGCGCGATCGGCTGGCGGCGATCGTGCCCGACGTTCGCGTCGGCGATCTGGCAGATATGGCGCCGCGCAAGCGTCGACCTGTGCCTGTCGATCGGCGAACTGGAATCGACCAACGACGTCCAGGCCGCGGCCTTCGCGCTTCGCCATGTGCTTCGCCCCGGCGGTTTGTTGCTCGGCGCGATCGTCGGCGGCAACAGTCTTCCGCGCCTGCGCCAGCGCCATGCTCGCCGCCGACCGCGTCGACGGCGGCGCGCAGCGCCGCGCCTTCACCCGAGCATCGACGGTCCGTCGCTCGCGGCGCTGCTCGCATCGGTCGGGTTCAGTCGAACCGGTGATCGATGTCGACCGTGTGTCGGTCAGCTACCCCAACTTGGACCGGTTGGTCGGCGACCTTCGCTTCATGGGCTGCACCAACATCCTCGCCGAGCGCTCGCGCCGCCCGATCAGCCGCCGCGGCCTCGACTGCCGCCCGCGGCGCGTTTCTCGACGGGCGAAGAGCAGGCATCCGAGCGGTTCGAATTGCTTCACTTCGCCGCTTGGGCACCGCAAATTTAATTGCGGCAACGCAGCAATTAACCGTGTCGTGGGAATACTCTCTTAACCACTCTCGCTTACTTCCTTGCATTGTGGACCAAGACCAGAGGAGGGTGGCGTGACTGCTATCCGTAAACATTTTGCGCACCTTGTGTGCGTCTGAGCGCGGCGCAACCGCGATCGAGTACGGATTGATTGCCGCGCTGATCGTCGTCGCCATGATCGGCGGCCTCAAGACGCTTGGCGGCGGCAACAACGGCATGTGGGGCAAAGTCGGTAACAAGGTGCAGACACGTATATGTAGTGCGCGCCGAAGTCCTAACTTCGCCGCGTGCCATATACGACGACCTTGACCTTCTGCCCGGGGATCAGCGTGGCATTCGGCGCAAGTCCGTTGAGCGAGCGGAAGCGTTCGTCCCTGAAATCGCGATAGGCCATCCGCTGCGACAGCGACTGGATCGTGTCGCCGCGCGCGACCGTGACCACGTCGATCACCCGCGGCCGGATCGCAGCCGCCTCCTGCGGGGTCAGCCGACGCAACGAATCGACCATCGACGCGAACGGCCCGATCCCCGCGCCCGCCTGGGTCAGCATGACGAAATGATAGACTGTGTCGCGATCCCAGCGATAGGCCATGACGCTGACGTCGACCGCGCCCGATGACGTGTTTGCGCGGCCGATGCTGTACAACGCGGGCAGTCCGTTGATCGTCGTCTGGCGCGGCTGCCCCATCGCCACCTGCTGCCGCCCGCCGGTCAATTGGTACAGCACGCGGCTGCAAATAACTGTCGAGCGTCGCCGGTGTAGCCGCCGCCGCTGAATTGCGCCTTGCCGGCCGACCCCTCGATGGTCACCGCGCTGGTGCCGTTCTGCATCAGATAGCCGGTCGGGACGACGAACTGCAGCCGGAGGTCGGGATGGCTGAAGCTGCGCCCGTCGATGATGCCCTGGGCCGGATCGTCGTCGACCGTCAGCCCTTCGATCTGCGCTAGGAAGGCATCGCGGTTGCGCAATCCCTTGCCCGCGCGCCCGCTCTGGATCGCCAGCTGGCGCTCGCGCTGGACCCGATTCGCGCTATTGGGGTGCGTGCTCGCCCATTCCGGAAGCGAGCGATTGTCCCTTGCCCTGGATCCGTAACTGCGAGCGCATCGGCGCGGCCGAGCGAGGCCAGGATATTGGCCCCGCCAAGCGGATCGTATCCTGCCGCGACGACATAGCGCGTGCCCAGTGTGTCGGCCTGATATTCCTGCTCGCGCGAGAAGCTCAGGGTGCGCAACTGCGCGCTCTGCGCCAGCAAATTGCCGAAGGCATTACCGCCGACCGCGCTGCCCAGAATCGCGCCGAGCACGCCAAGGATCGAATTGCGCTGCTGCGCTGACCGCCGCGCTTGTGCATGATTGGCGGCGATGTGACCGGTCTCATGGCCGAGCACGAAGGCAAGCTCGGCCTCGTCGTCCATCAGCGCCATCAGCTGGCGCGTGATGTAGATATAGCCGCCCGGCACCGCGAAGGCATTTTCGACCGCGCTATTGAGCGTCGTGAAGCGATAGGCCTGGCCCGGATTGGTCACACCCGAATAAGCCGCGACGCGCCGCCCGACGCCTTCCACATAGGCCGCGCGCGCACCGACTTCCGCACCGCCATATTCGCGTACCAGTTCGGGATGCTGGTGCTGCGCCTCGGCGACGTCGCGCGGGTTGAGGTTGCGGACTTGGGCCTCGACCGCGATGCGGGGTCAAGGCGACCGCGCTGGCGGCGAGCAGGAAGATCGGGCGACGCATATTCACTCCGTTCGAATGGCGGGATTTCTCCCCAATGAACGGGCAAAAACGCGACTTGGTTCCGGAACGACTGGCGTCCTAGCCGATGGCGAGGAATTTCGCGCGACGCTGGGCCAGCAGTTCGTCCGGGTCCGAGCGCCTGCAACTTGGCAATTTCCTCGACCACTGCCTCTTTCAGCGATGCGATCGCCGCCGCCGGATCGCGATGCGCGCCGCCGATCGGTTCGGGCACGATCCGGTCGACCACGCCGAGCGCCTGCAGATCGGGCGCGGTGATCTTCATCGCCTCGGCCGCGTCCGCCGCCTTGTCGGCGGTCCGCCACAGGATCGAGGCGCAGCCTTCGGGCGAAATCACCGAATAGACCGCATGCTCGAACATCAGCACGCGATTGGCCGCGGCCAGCGCCACCGCGCCGCCCGACCCGCCTTCGCCGACGACCACCGCGATCATCGGCACCTTCAGCGCCAAGGCATTGCTCGGTCGACCGCGCGATCGCCTCGGCCTGGCCGCGCTCCTCGGCCTGCACGCCGGGAAAGGCGCCCGGCGTGTCGACCAGCGTGACCACCGGCAGCCCGAAGCGGTCGGCCAGCTCCATCAGCCGGATCGCCTTGCGATAGCCTTCGGGCTTGGCCATGCCGAAATTGTGGCGGAGCCGCGACGCGGTGTCGTCGCCTTTCTCATGGCCGATCAGCATCACGCGCGTGCCGCCGATCCGGGCCAGTCCGCCGATGATCGCAGGATCGTCGCCGAACGCGCGGTCGCCCGCCAGCGGCACGAAATCGTCGGCCATGCCGGCGACAAAATCCTTGAAGTGCGGCCGATCGGGATGCCGCGCGACCTGGCTCTTCTGCCACGGGGTCAGCCGCGCATAGGTGTCCTTGAGCAACTTGGCCGACTTGGCCTCGAGCCGCTCGACATCGGCGTCGATGTCGATCGACCCCTCGCTCGCGGTCTCGCGCAGTTCGCGTCAGGCGCCGTTCGAGCTCGGCGATCGGCTTTTCGAAATCGAGATAGGTCATGCATGGTCGGCGCGGGAGTTAGGCGGGCGATCGGCGCACCGTCAACGTGGCAGCGCTTGCGCGCCAGCGGATGCCGCTCGTTGACCAGCTGCACCAGTCGGTCGCTGTCGACATGCGTGTAGATCTGCGTCGTCGCGATGTCGGCATGGCCGAGCAGGGTCTGCAGCGCGCGCAGGTCCGCACCGCCCGCCAGCAGATGCGTCGCGAAGGCATGGCGCAGGACGTGCGGGCTGACCCGCTCGGGCGCGATCCCCGCCTCGCGCGGCCATGGCGCGGACGATCTGGAACAGCCGCACCCGGCTGATATGCCCGGTCGCGGCTCGGGAACAGACATTGCCCCTCGCCGGCAATGTCGCCGACCAGCGCTCGACCACCGCCGCCGCGCGCGAGGAGACCGGGACCAGCCGCTCCTTGTCGCCCTTGCCGCGCAGGATCAGGAACGGCTGGCCGGGCCGGAACGCCCGGCGCGGCAGCGAGACCAGTTCGGTCGCGCGAAGCCCCGACCCGTAGAGCAATTCCAGCAACGCCAGGTTGCGCAACGCCCCCGGCTCGTCGCTCGCCGCCTTGTCCTCGGCGGCGCGGAACATCGCGCGTCACCTCGTCGCTGTCGAGGATCCGCGGCAGCGGCCGCACCTGCCGCGGCCGCGCCAGCGCAGCCGCCGGATTGTCGTCGCGAAATCCTTCTTCCTGGAGGAAACCGTAAAACCGCCGAAGCGCCGCCGATCGCCGCGCCAGGGTCGATGCGGCAAGCTCGCGACCAGGCCGGCGCAAGCGCCCCCAATTGCTCCATCGACGCTTCGCCAAGCGACGGCACCAGCGCCGCCCGCCGCGCACAAATCGCTGCGATAGGCCGACAAGGTATGGCGCGACGCCCCCGCTTCCGACGCCAGCATGTCGAGAAATCGATCGACCAGCCCGGCGTCGTCAGCCGTCACGCCAGAGCTTCATGTCGCGACAACGCCTCGGCGGCGATCATCCGCGCGGCGAACTCCTGCCCGTTGCGGCTGAGCGCGGTGATCAGGTGGAACTGGTGAAAGCCGGGCACCGAGTCGAACCCCGGTGCCTGCAGGCCGACCGCGGCGAGCAGCGCCACCGTCCCCGCCTGCCGCCGCATCGACGCGCCGTCGATCGATCCTGGTCCATTCCGACCGGCCGCCCAGGCCGAGCCCGTGGCGCTGGCTGAGCTGCCCGGCCGCGCTGGTGCTGATCCGTCCCAGCCCGGCCAGCCCCGCCACCAGCAAGGCGCTGCGCTGCTTGCCACGCGCTGGTGTCGCGGTCGATGAAATCGCCGATCCGTCCGCCGCCAGGTCGAGTCCCCGAGTGGTCGGCGCGCCAAGCGCCAGCATCGCCCAGCAGCGGTCGGCAAATTCGTCGTCCATGTCGTCGACCACTTGCGCCCAGCGCGCCGCTTCGCGATCGAATCCGCCCGCCAGCATCGCCGCGATCAGGTCGGGCGCGACCTCCTGCAGATCGGCATCGGGCGCGATCCGCACCGCCGCGCGCGCCAGCAGCGCCCGGGTCGCCTCGCGCTCGATCGGCCCCTTGCGCGCCGTCGAGCAAGCTTGCGGATCGCGCCGATCTTGTCGTCCAGCTTCCTTGCCGATCACCGCCAGCCGCAGCTTGCCAGGCGTCGGTCTCGGCAAGGTCGCTGGGATCGGTCAGGTCGTAGATTTCGGAATAGAGATCGATCAGCGCCTGCGACGAGAAGACGCCCAGCCCGGTCGCGATCCGCGCCGAGGCCAGCCGCTGCTCGGCGCTCAGCACCGGCGCCCTTGCCTGCCACGCACGCACTTGCGGCGGCGCTCGGCATTCGATCAGCGTGGCGGGCGGCACCATGCCGGTCGCCGTCGCCAGTCCGAAGCGCCACGCATTGAGCCGCTTGACCGGCTCCCATTCGACCGTCACCGCGCGCGCCGTATCGGCCCCGGCCCCGACCACCTTGTCGGCCAGCACCAGGTCGATCGGGTCGAACCGCCCGCGCCGCCGCGCCGCCTCGATATCGGCCGCTGCGACCGCGCTATTGCCCGACAGTGACGCGCACATCGCCCGCGCCAGCGGGGCGATTGACCGCGTTCGACCTTGCCGATCCCGCGTTCGAGCGGACACAGCGCCGACGGGATCGGCATTGGCCAGCGCGCTCTGCACCCCGACCTGGAACAACTTCGGCGTGAAATCATCGACATCGACGCCCGACACCAGCATCCGCGCGCCATCCGCCTCGCCCATCCGGATCAGCAGCCAGGCGCGCTCGGCGACCCAGTCCGCCGGGTGCACGTCGGCCGGCGCCCGCGCTTTGGTCAGCAGCGCATTGCGCAGCAGGATATGTCCCCAGCGCGAGGCCAGAGGCGTATCGGTCCGGCGCATCAGGATCGACAGGAACTTCCCGCTCGATCCGACCCCACGGACGTTCGCCGAATCCGGTCTGCGCCGCGGGCAGCGGCCCGACCATCGTACGGGTCGCGGCGCGCGTCGGATCGGCATTTCGATCGGCGGCGCGATTTCGACCACCATCGCATCGGCCGCTTCTTGCCAGCGTCCGGCCAGTCGCTTTCGACCACGCCGCCGCTTTCGCTCGGCTCCAGGCCGGCGCACTGGTCGAACTGTTGCTCGCCGGCGCGGGCGATTGCGAATTGGTTGTCGGCGCCGGCGCGGGCTCGCCGAAGCCGGGCGGGAGAATCGATTCGGGCCGGTCCTGCGCCAGCGCCGGGATCGCGACTGCGAATCGCCAGCCGCCGCCAGCAGCAGCCTATTGCGCGGTCGGTGCATTGGCTGACGTCGGCCTCGATCTTGGTCAGCGGCACTTCGTGGGCGCTCGATCGACAGGAAATAGGCGCCGCCGACCAGCAGCAGCACCAGGATGATCAGGAAAATTACGCCGCGCGGCATGGGCTTCCACTGCGTCAAAGGTATGAGATCGACGGCCTTTTGCCCGACCATGCATCCCCATGTATAGCCCCCTTGCCCATGCACACGCTGACCGAACGCCTTGATAAACCGATTGTCCTTGTCGGCCTGATGGGCGTCGGCAAGTCGACCGTCGGTCGCCGCCTTGCCCGGCGCCTCGACCTGCCCTTCGTCGACAGCGATTCGGCGATCGAGGATGCCGCCGGCTTCACCGCCGCCGAAGTCTATGAACGCTATGGCGAGAAGGATTTCCGCGACGGCGAGCGGCGGCTGGTGGCGCGGCTGGTCGAAGGCCATGTCGGGGTCATCGCCACCGGCGGCGGCGCATTCATCGATCCGCGCACCCGCGAATTGCTCAATGCCCGCGCGATCACCGTCTGGCTCGACGCCGACGGTCGACGTGCTGACCGAGCGGACCGCGCGGCCGCGACACCCGTCCCTTGCTTCGCAATGCCGATCCCAAGGGCACGCTCGGCGCGGCTCGCCGACGAGCGCCGCCCGTCCTACGCCGAGGCCCATATCCACATCCGCAGCGGGTCGGGCGGCCATGGCGAGGTGGTCGAGGCGATCATCGCCGCGCTGGACCAGCATCTGTCGACATGATCACCGTCACGGTCGGCCAGGGTGAAAGCGCGTACGACGTCCTGGTCGGCGATCTGTCGGCCGCGCTCGACCGGATCGTCGAGCTTGCCGATGGCCAGCCCCTGCCGCTCGTCACTGACGCGCATGTTCTGGCTCTTCATGGCGCCGCCCTCGCCCCGGTCGCGCTCCAGCCGCCGATCCTGATTCCCGAAGGTGAAGCGGCCAAGGACTGGGCGACACTGGCCGCGATCACCGACGGCCTCGCCCGGCGCAACGTCCGGCGCGGAACGCCGATCTCGCCTCGGCGGTGGCTCGGTCGGCGACGTGACCGGTCTTGCGGCCGGCCTGTTCAAGCGCGGCTGCCCGGTGATCCAAATCCCCACCACCCTGCTCGTCGCAGGCCGACAGCGCAATCGGCGGCAAGACCGCGATCGACGCCGCCGGACAGAAGAATCTGGTGGGCATGCTTCCATATGCCCGCCCTGGTCGTCGTCGACCCGACTTTCCTCGATACGCTCGACCAGCGCCAATTGCGCTCGGGCTATGCCGAAATCGTCAAATATGGCCTGATCGACGATCCGGCCTTCTTTGCCTGGTGCGAAACCACGGCGCGGCGCTGATTGCGGGCGACCGCGATGCCCGGCGTCACGCCGTCACCACCTGCATCCGCGCCAAGGCCCGATTCGTGACCGCCGACCCGTTTGACCAGACCGGCCAGCGTGCGATGCTCAACCTCGGCCACAGTTTTGCCCATGCGATCGAAGCTGAAGCCGGCCTCGGGCGCCTGTTGCACGGGGAAGCGGTCGCAATCGGGCTGGTGCTCGCTTTCCGCCTCTCGGTCCGGCTTGGCCTATGCCCCGAGCCCGATGCGCTGCGGATTGCTGCCCATTTGCGAGGTGTCGGACTACCCACCAACCTCGACCAGGTCGGGCTCGCCCGTGCGGGCGAGGCGCTGGTCGAGCAAATGCGCGGCGACAAGAAAAACCGGTCCGGCCAGTTCACCTTGGTCCTGGCGCACGGCATTGGCCGCGCCACCATTACGTCCAGGCTCCGGCGGACGCGCTGTCGGCGGCTCTCGCCTAGAGCCCGGTCTCGTCTTCCGGGTCGGCGAGTGCTCGATTTTCGGCGATAATTTGATCCCGACCCGCGCGATAATCGCCCGCTTCGCGCTGCCGCTCGAGCCGCTCGCAATCGCGCAGCCGGTAAGCTTCCTCGACTCGATCGACTTCCTCGGGATCGATGCCCAATCGCGCAAGGGCCTTGCGGCCCATCTTGACCGCGCTCTCGAACAGTTCGCGCTGGGCGTAATCCAGATCTAGTCCACGAAGTTCGATCAATTGCCGCCGGTCGAACACCCGCGCCATGACACTCGCCTGTGGGAACGCCTCCAGCACGCGCTCCAGCGACCCACGGTTCAAACTGTCGCCATTGTTGCAGAACAGGATCGCCCGAGCCTCCGCTGCGCCGGCGGTCCGCAACAGATCGACGCGTGTGCCGTCGCCATAATAGACCTTCCAGCCGAATTCGCTGCTGACATCGATCATCTCGGCATCCAGATCGATGATCGTTACCCCGATCCTCTTGGCCATCAGCATTTGCCCGACCGTCTGGCCGAACCGGCCATAGCCGACGACGATGACCGGCGTGTCGGGCGATTTTTCCGGCCCGTCGAGGTCGGTGCGGCGCTCTTCGAAGCGGTCGAGTGCGTCGGTCAGCCGCATCAGCAACGGCGTCGTCGCCATCGACAGCACTACCACCGCACTGAACATCGCCGCCGATTCCGCGCTCAGCAACTGGCCCGCCGCCGCCTGGGCGAACAGGACGAAGCCGAATTCGCCGGCCTGGCTGAGCAACAGCCCGAGCCGGACCGACCGCCGCCACGGCAGCCGGAAGGCACGGCCCAACAGCATCAGCACTACCGCCTTGATGACCACCACGCCAAGCGCGATCCCGATCACCGTCAGCGGTCGATCGGCGATCACCCTCAGGTCGAGCAGCATTCCGACCGACAAAAAGAACATGCCGAGCAACAAGGACCGAAACGGTTCGATGTCGCTTTCCAGCTCGTGCCGATAGGGGCTTTCGGCAAGCATCACCCCGGCGACGAACGCGCCGAGTGCCACCGACAGGCCGAAGTAATGCATCAGCGCCGACACGCCGATGACCACGAACAGGCCTGCGAAGACGAACAATTCCTGCTCCGCGATTCGCCCGACCAGGCGGAACAATGGTCCGAGCAGGAATCTTCCCGCCGCCACCAGCCCGACCACCGCAATGACGGTATAGAGCGCCAGGGTGAAGCCGGTCGGCGCTTCCGGATTGGGGTTCACTTGGCTCAGCGCCGCGACAATCGTGATCAGCGGGACGATGCTCAGGTCCTGGAACAGCAGGATCGAAAAGGCCCGCTCGCCGCGCGGGGTATTGAGCAGCCCGCTCGACCGCAGCATGGGCAAAACCTGCGCGGTCGACGACAGCGCCAGCGGAAGGCCGATCGCCAGCGCCACCTGCCAGGAGGGATCGAATACCAGGAAAATGAAGCCGCTCAGGGCCAGCCCGGAGAGCACCACCTGCGCCAGTCCAAGCCCGAAAATATTCTTGCGGAGCCGCCACAGTCGCCCTGGATCGAGTTCAAGCCCGACGATGAACAACAGCAGCGCGATGCCGATCTCGCTGAGGCCCGACAATCGCTCGGGATCCTCGACCCAGCCCAGCAGGTGGGGGCCGATGACCGCACCGCCGACGATATAACCCAGCGTCGCGCCTAGCTTCAGTTTGCGGAACAGGAGGACGAACACCAGTCCGGCGCCAAGCAGGATCGCGCTGGCTTCCAGCAACGCGGTGGTCGCATGGGCAGTGGTTTGGGCGTCGGTCAATGACTTTCCTCGATGGCCGCAACCAGGGCTCGGAATGGCAGCAATATCGCCCCGTGCCGTCCGAGGCGGTCGCGCGCCGGGTCAAGTGTCGAGCAGACCGGGCCATGGCTCGGCTTCTGCCGCATTGAGCCACCGCTCGACCCCAGCGAGGGCCGCTGCTGCGTCGTCGCGGTTCCTGTCCAACGCATGCATCCCGACCAGCGCGGCGGCGGCCTGCCCGAACGCGCAGGCCTCGACCGCCTGCTCGATCGCCATCACTCGCCCTGCCTCATCCAGCGCCACCCGCATCGCTACCCGGCTGCCGCAGGTGCGCGAGCGCAATACTACCGCGTCGCCTCATCTCATCGAACGACCGCTGCCCCGGAATCGACGCCGCGAGGCGAAGGATGTCGCGCGTATAAAGCGGCACGGTCACGCCCGCCGCCACGTCGTCCCGTCCGGCCCGTCCTCGAGCAATATTCCCTCCGCCTTGAGCTCGTCGCGAATGCGATCTGACTCGGCAGAAGTCACGGTTTTGCTTGGCTTTTGTCCGCGCCTTGATCCGCTTCTCGATCCCGCTGCTGTCACCCTCGCCGCTGAAACCATTGCGCTTCCGAAACGGTCAGCAGTCCAAGCAATCCACATGATGCTCGCAGTGTGGCTCCATCCTCGATCTGCCCCAGCCGCGCAATCGCCAGCGGCGTATTCAAATCGTCCGACAATGCCTCGATCACCCCCGCATCGATCCCGCCGCCCACCGCATCGCCAGCCTTGCGATACAGCCCGTCGAGCGTCGCCTTCGACTGCGCGATCAGGCTTTCGGTCCACGGCAGCGGCGACCGGTAATGTCCCGACAACAACGCAAACCGCAGCACCTCGCCCCGATGCCCGGCTTCCAGCAACCGGTCGACCGTCACCACATTGCCCAAGCTCTTCGACATCTTCTCCGCGCCCATGTCGACGAAGCCGTTATGCACCCAGTATCGCGCCAGTGGCTTGCCCCCATGCGCGCAGCGGCTCTGGGCGATCTCATTCTCATGATGCGGGAAGATCAGGTCGAGCCCACCGCCGTGGATGTCGATCGTCTCGCCCAGATGCGCGCGGATCATCGCCGAGCATTCGATATGCCAACCGGGCCGCCCCCGTCCCCATGGGCTTTCCCACCCGATCACGCCCTCGGCCGACGGCTTCCACAGCACGAAATCGGCGCCGTCACGCTTGTAGGGCGCAACCTCGACCCGCGCCCCGGCGAGCATCGCTTCGCGGTCGCGGCGGCTCAGGCTGCCATAGTCCTTGTCGCTGGCCACGTCGAACAGCACATGCCCCTCGGCCGCATAGGCGTGGCCCTTCGCCACCAGCGTCTCGATCATCGCCACCATGGCCTGGATTTCCGCCGTGGCATGCGGCGCGATGTCGGGCGGGGCGCACTCCGAGCGCGCCCATGTCCTCGAGATAGAAACGCTCATACCGCTCGGTGATCACCGACGGCTCGACCCCTTCGTCCTTCGCCGCGGTAATGATCTTGTCGTCGACGTCGGTGACGTTTCGCGCATAGGTCAGGCTGTTCGGCCCATAATGATGCACGATCAGTCGCCGCAGTGTGTCAAACACCACCGCCGGTCGGGCATTGCCGATATGCGCGCGACCATAGACCGTCGGCCCGCATACATACATGGTGATCGCACAGGGATCGGCGGGGACGAACTCGCGCTTGGCGCGGGCCAGCGTGTCGTACAGCCGGATCGGATGCCCGCTCACTGCGGCACTCCGGTTCCCCTGGGCCGATGCCTCGTTTCGACCCAGTCGACCACCGCCTTGGAGGTAGCGTTGAGCAAGGGATAAGTGCGGCTGCTGGTCATCCACTCCGGTCGCTCGGTGGTCGGGCCATAAACCATGTCGGTCGCGAGATGCGCGAGCAGGAAGAAGAGTGTTGCACCGATCAACCCCTTGACCATGCCGAAGCCGCCGCCCAGCACCCGGTCGAGCGGTCCCAGGGTCGAGCGCCTCGCCTTGCTCCCGACCGCGCGGGCGAACAGCTTTACCGCGATGTAGGTCGGCAGGAACAGGACGGCAAAGGACACCGCCGCTGCCCCGGTCTCGCTCTCGACGGACCCGACAAGCCGCTCGGCCAGTGGCGCATGAAGGAATTTCAGCGCCAGGATCGCCGCCACCCAGGCCAGCAACGCCAGTACCTCATGAGCAAAACCGCGGACGAAACCAACCATGGCGCTTCCGCCGAGTAAAAGGATGACGAAGATATCGAGCGCGGTCATGATGCGTGCGCTAGCCGAGGCTGGACGAGGGGGCAACGGGGCCTTTGGAATTGGTTTTGATTCACAACTTCAAAGTTAGTTCCGTGATTTTGCAGCATCGCAAAATAAACCTGCAGCAATAATACAACAATGAACAAAAAGTGCCCAGAACCGATATGGATTTGCTTCCGTTTGGCGGTCTCAGGCGCTTAGCTAGTCTGGTCTTTGCTTGGCTTATGGACTCAACAAGGGAGTGTATTGATGATTTCCTATCGTAAGAGATTGCTCGCGAGCACGGTAACAACGTTTATCGGCGGCTTGGCAATGATCGCGCCACAGGCCGCGTCGGCGCAATGCGCCACCGTCGGCGATACGCGAACGTGTCTGACGACGCCCACGACCGACACGACCGGTAATGGCCCGGTCGACCGCAACGGTCAGTATAACTCGGTCGGCGTCCCGACTTTCCTCGTCATCCCGACGGGCCAGAACATTACCGGCTTCGGCCTCGCTTGGTCGCCGACAGCTTCCGGCACCAACACCACCACCGTCACCAACAATGGCTCTGTTACGGTCAGTGCCGGCAACCTCGCCACCGCGGGTGGCTCGGGCGCCCTCAGCATCAATGCTCTTGGTGCCACGCCGGTGATTTACGGCGGCAACGGCAGCGTGACAAATCTGGGCACCGCCGGCAACGGCCTTGAATTCACGATGGGCGGCAGCGGCAGCCTGACTGCAAACGTGGGCGGAAACGCAACCTCGGCGGTTGGCGGGACCGCAATCTTCCTCACCACCGCCGGCACCGGCACGGGTGCCAACAGCATCACCACCGCGACTGGCACAACGCTTCGCGGCGATCTCGTCGGGGCCTGGGTCTCGCAAACCAATGCCGCGAACGCCAGCGCCCAGACGCTCAACAACAACTCGACCGTGGCAAGCCTGACCGGTGCTCCGGGCACGCTCGACTTCGGGATCGGTATCCAGAATGCCGGGACCGGCGCGACCACCGTGTTCAACAGTGGCACGATCGGTGCCACCACCGATCGCACCGTCACGGAAGGCATCTTCAACGTCATTTCGAACGGTGCCTCGACCGCGACCCTGAGCACCACCGGCACCGGCGCGATCTTCACGGCCGGAACCGGCATCATCAACAACAACCTCGGGACCGGGTCGAACATCGTCAACTATTCGGGTCCGATCGATTCCACCGGAGCCTTCGGCATTCGTGCTCTCAGCGCGACCGGACCGACAACCGTTATCACGGGGGCCGGCGCGGTCACTGCCAGCGGCGCTGGTGGTGTCGGCATCGTCGTTAACGCGGGCACGGGTGCAACGACCGTGACGACCGGGACCGGTGCGGTTACCGGCACGTCCTTCGGCATCCAGGCCGCCACCACAGGAACGCAGACCATCACTGCGAATGCCGCGGTGACGGGGGCGACGGCTGGAATTCACTCCGACACCACGGCCGCGCGGACCATCATGGTCGGTTCGACCGGTAACGTGACCGGAACTACCCAGGCGATCCTGCTCACCAACACCGGCACCGCGTCGGTCAGCAGCAGCGGCACCATCGGTGCGGCGTCGACCGGGCTTGCCGTGCAGGCCACCGGCGCTGGGGCGACGACGGTCACCAACAATGCCGCCGGAACGCTCAACGGCCGGCTTACGCTTACCGCCAATGCCGACACGCTGACCAACGCCGGCACCTTCAACACGCAGGGGACGACCGACTTCGGGGCCGCCGCCGACGTGCTGAACAACAATGCGACCGGCGTGATCAACATTCTGGGCGCGACAACGTTCGCCAATCTGGAGACGTTCAACCAGAACGGCCGGATCAACCTGAACGCCAACACGCTGACCCTGTCGGGGACGCCGTTCACCAATGCCGGCACGATCGACACGTCAGGCAATGCTGCCATTGCCGGCATCACTGCCTTCAACAACAGCGGCACTCTCGATCTGGCGGCGGGGACCTTCACCGTTCCGGCGGTGGTGTTCACCAACACCGGCACGATCCTCGCCGATGAAGGTTCGACGACGATCACCGGTCAGACCAACTTTGCCAACTCGGGCACGATCGATCTTCAGGACGGCGTCGCCGATGACGTACTGACGATCAACTCGACCTATGTCGGCTCGGGCGGATCAAATCTGCTGATCGATTTCAACGACACCCAGTCCGATCGGTTGCTGACCCTTGCCGCCAGTGGATCCACAACGGTCAATGCCAATTATGTGGGTGCCGGCCTGATCGACGTTGACGGTGTTCTGGTGGTCGATACCACCGCAACTACCTCCAACGCCTTCATCCTGGGTTCGGTCGGCGGCAACACCAGCCCGCTGGTCGATTACAATCTGGTACAGATCGGGACGGATTACTTCCTGACCTCGACTCCCAACCCGGAAGCGTTTGACCCGGTCGCGATCAGCAATCTAGCCAGCTCGATCTGGTACCAGAGCGCTGACGAAGTCGTCGCTCAGACCGACCTTCCGTCGGGCCTGGTGGGCTTCGGTGCCTGGGGTCAGGTCTACTACAGCCAGGACAAGTTCGGTGACGACGACGAGGTCGCGGTCATCGACGGCGTCGCCTTCGCGGTCGACAATGAGCTCGAGACGGACCGTTATGGCGTCCAGCTGGGTGTGGAATATGGCTTTGGCGGTGGACGTTTCGGCCTGACCGGCGGTTACGGTGTTGCCAAGTCGGACAACGACCTCGGCAGTGACCTTAAAGCCAAGGGCTGGAACATCGGCGTCTACGGCGCCTTTGGTGGCCTCACCGGCTTCCACGGGTCGGCGTTGCTGAAGCACGATCGCTATGACCTCGAGTTCGATGGTGGAGCGTTCGAAGGCTTCGACGGCGATCTCAAGGCAACTGGTGTCGATGGCTCGCTGGGCTATCGCTTCGGAATCGGTGGCGCGGCCACCCTCGATGCGAAGGTCGGCCTCGCCCATGTACGGACCAAGGTGGATGACATCACCGCCTTCGGCTTCGACTATGACATCGGCACGGTCACCTCGACCCGCGGTCGGGCCGGGCTGCGTGCCTCGTTCGGCGGCGATCTCGGCTTCTACGCCGAAGGCATGGTGCTGCGCGAGTTCGATGGCGACGGCAATGTCGAGTTGTTCGACGGCGCCAGCTTCTACGACATCGATTTCGGACGGCAAAGGCACTTGGTTCCGACTGGAAGCTGGCCTCGCTCCCCAGCTTGGGTCGGGTCCGATCCTCGCTGCCTGGGCCGACCTCGGCGACAAGAAGGGCTTCGGTCTGAGGGCTGGCTTCCGCTTCGGCGGAGCCCGGGAAGAGGTGCTTCCGCCTCCGCCCCCGCCGCCCCCGCCGCCGCCGCCCCCCCCGCCGCCAGCAACGCAGACTTGCCCCGACGGGTCGGTAATCCTGGCGACGGACGCTTGCCCGCCGCCGCCGCCGCCGCCGCCGCCGGCGCCGGAACCCGAGCGCGGTTAAGCAGCGCGGCCTAAGGGCTGGAAACGGAAACGGCCCCGGAGCGATCCGGGGCCGTTTTCTTTGCCATTCGAGCGGATCGAGCTCAATAATACACCATTCTGGGGTTTTTACCGGCCCAGCAGTCGGTCAACCAACTGTCTTAAATTGGCATATCGCTCGAGCTTCAGCCCCCTGGGTCCGTCGGTTCCGGTCGGCACCCACGCATTTTCGAAACCCAATTTGGCCGCTTCCTTGATCCGCAGCGCGGCATGAGCGATCGGACGAACTTCGCCCGACAAGGCGATCTCCCCCATCACGATCGTTTCCTGCGGCACCGATCGCTCGCTCATTGCCGACACCAAAGCAGCAGCCACCGCCAAATCCGCCGCCGGATCGGTCAGCCGATAGCCGCCAGCAACATTCAGATACACCTCGACAGTTGCAAAGCTGACGCCGCAGCGCGCTTCAAGCACCGCAAGGATCATCGCCAACCGCCCACTGTCCCAGCCGACCGCCGCGCGGCGCGGTGTCGCTCCGCTTGCCAGCCGCACGGTTAGCGCTTGGATTTCGACCAACACCGGCCGCGTGCCCTCCAAAGCAGGGAAGATCGCGGTACCGCTGACCGCGTCATCGCGGCTGGTGAGGAACAGGCTCGATGGATTGGCGACCTCGGCCAGCCCGCCTTCCTCCATCGCGAACACGCCAATCTCATCAGTCCCGCCGAAGCGATTCTTGACGGCACGCAGGATCCGATACTGATGGCTGCGCTCGCCTTCGAAGCTAAGCACCGTATCGACCATATGCTCGAGCACGCGCGGCCCCGCGATTGTCCCGTCTTTGGTGACATGACCGACCAACACCACCGCCGAGGTCGCTCTGCTTGGCGAAACGCACCAGTTCCTGCGCCGAGGCGCGGACCTGACTAACCGTTCCCGGCGCGCCATCGATCAGATCGCTGTGCATGGTCTGGATCGAGTTGATCACGACCAGGGCTGGCGGTTCACCCTCAGCCAGCGTGGTTAGGATGTCGCGCACACTGGTCGCCGCCGCCAATTCGACCGGGGACCCACCCAGCCCCAGCCGGAGCGCGCGGAGCCGAACCTGATTGGCCGCTTCCTCGCCCGACACATAGACCACTCGCGATCCTGCCTTAGCCAGCCGGGCCGCGACTTGCAGTAGCAGGGTCGATTTGCCAATCCCCGGGTCGCCGCCGACGAGCATCGCCGATCCTGATACGATCCCGCCCCCAATGGCGCGGTCGAATTCTGCGATCCCTGAGGCCAGCCGCTCGGGCAGTGCAACCTCGTCGTCGAGCGACGACAGGGTCACCGCCCGCCCGCCGGTCGACAAATCATGCTTGGCTGCAAAGATGCTGGTTACGGTCGCTTCCTCGACCAGCGTATTCCACTCAGCGCAGTCGGGACATTGTCCCTGCCAGCGATGGCTCGACGTCCCGCATGCCTGACAGACATATACTTTCCTGGGCTTGGCCATCGGTCGATATTGCCGTGAACGAAGCAAGAACGCAAGTGCGCCGCTTGTCGATATCGCGCTTGCCCGCTACGCGGCGGATCATGGCTGTCCTCCCCGCCCCGCTACGGATCGCCGACTTCCGCTTCTACTGGATCGCCCGTTTTGCGCCGTGCTTGCGACGATGGGGATGGTCGTGATCATCGGCTACCAGGTCTACGACCTCGCGCGCCTTGACGTTGCCGCTGGCGGCTATGGCATGTCGATCCGCCAGGCTTCCTTCCAGTTGGGGCTGCTCGGCCTGGCTCAGTTCGTCCCCTTGGCGCTGCTCACCCCGGTGGCAGGTTGGGTCGCGGACCGGTTCGAGCGGCGCACCGTCGCGCGCCTCGCCAATGGCATCGACATGAGCGTCGCGCTGGCGCTCGGCTGGTTCACCGCGACTGACTCGCTGACCCTGCCCATCCTGTTCGTCTTCGCCGCGCTACATGGCATTGCGCGGGTATTCGTTGGCCCGGCGATGTCGGCCATCGCGCCCAACATCGTGCCGCCCAAGATCCTGCCCGAGGCGATCGCGATGAGTTCGATCGCATGGCAGGTCGGCTCGGTGCTTGGCCCCGCGCTCGGCGGCTTCCTTTACGCCGCCGATCCGGCACTGCCTTATTGGGTCGCCGCAAGCCTGATGGCGGTCGCCATCGTGGCACTCTCGCCAGTCCGCCGGATCACCCCCCCGCCGATCGCCGGCCACGCCCATCCCTTTCGCCAGATGATCGAGGGCCTGACTTATGTTCGCCGTCACCGCTTCCTGTTCGGTGCGATCACGCTCGATCTGTTTGCCGTCCTCCTCGGCGGCGCGACGGCGATGCTGCCGGTGTTCGCCCGCGATATCTTGGAGGTTGGGACCGAAGGCCTTGGCCTGCTCCGCGCCGCCCCTGCGGTCGGGGCGTCGATCCTTGCGCTCTATTACGCGTGGGTCCCACTCAAGCATAATGTCGGGGTCAAGATGCTACTTGCCGTTGCGGCGTTCGGGGTCGCTGACCATCGTCTTCGGTCTCTCGACCAGCATGATCCTATCGCTGGCCGCGCTCGCTCTGCTCGGCATGGCCGACATGCTGTCGGTCTATGTCCGCTCCAGCCTGGTCCAGCTCCACACCCCCGATGCGATGCGCGGCCGCGTCTCGGCCGTGTCGGGACTGGCCATCTCGGCCTCCAACGAGCTGGGCGAATTACAGTCGGGGCTCGCCGCCGGCCTATTCGGTCCGGTGCTGGCGGTGGTCGGCGGCGGTGCCGCGGCCATTGCGATTGCCGGGGCATGGGCCATATTCTTCCCGGAGCTGAGGAAAGCGCGGACTTTCGATCCCCCGCCGCTCCCGCCGCCGGACCGACTTGCCAGGAGAAGCCAAATGAAGGCCACTTCGATCCTCGACACCATCGGCGGCACCCCGCACATCCGCTTGCGCCGCCTGTTCGACAGTGCGGAAGTTTGGGTAAAGTCCGAGCGGGCGAATCCTGGCGGCTCGATCAAGGACCGTATCGCCCTGGCCATGGTCGAGGCTGCCGAGGCCTCGGGCGCGCTCAAGCCCGGCGGGACGATCGTCGAGCCGACCAGCGGCAACACCGGGATCGGCCTGGCGATGGTCGCCGCGGTCAAGGGGTACAAGCTCATCCTGGTCATGCCCGACTCGATGTCGGTCGAGCGCCGCCGGCTGATGCTGGCCTATGGCGCGACCTTTGACCTCACCCCTCGCGCGGAAGGCATGAAGGGCGCCATCGCCCGCGCCACCGCGATCCTCGAGTCCACTCCCGACAGCTGGATGCCGCAGCAGTTCGACAATCCCGCCAATATCGAGGTCCACGCGCGCCACGACCGCGCGCGAAATCCTTGCCGATTTCGCCGAATGCGCCGATCGACGCCTTGATCACCGGAGTCGGCACCGGTGGCCACATCACCGGCTGCGCCCGTGTGCTCAAGACAGGCCTGGCCGTCGCTCAAGGTGTTCGCGGTCGAACCCGAACTCTCTCCGGTCATTTCGGGCGGAACGCATTCGCCCCATCCGATCCAGGGCATCGGCGCGGGTTTCATCCCGACCAATCTCGACACGTCAATCCTCGACGGGACCATTCAGGTCGCGGCCGACGATGCCAAGGAAATGGCCCGCCGCGCGGCGCGCGAGGAAGGGATGCTGGTCGGCATTTCGTCGGGCGCCAGTCTCGCCGCGGTCGCAAAGAAACTGCCCGAACTTGGCCCCAACCCGCGCGTCTTGACGTTCAACTACGACACCGGCGAACGCTATCTCTCGGTCGCCGATTTCCTGCCCGAAGAAAATACTTAAATTAACGATCACCCTGTTCATTTGAGGGCCTGTTAACTCCTCCGTCGCATAACCGTCATCTTTCGAGGAAGCGACAGATGCGGCGTAGTCGATTTGCAGCGGCGGTAAAGACCAGTGAGCAGGATGATCGAGCGGGCTGGCTCGATACCCTGTCGTTCGACGTACGCACGCCGCTCACCGGCGACGAATCGGCCATCGCCGAGCAGCGCGTCGCCCAATTGACCTTCGTTCCCCTGTTGCTTGGCGTCGCGCACCTGATTTCGTCGATCGCAATCCTGCTGCATTATGGATTTGCCATTCCCGCCCGCGCGGCACCTCTGTTGTTCGGCCCGATGGCGCTGGCGGTGTTGTTCGATCTCGCCGCGCTCACCTTCATGCGAGTTCGAGACAGGATCGAGGTCACGCCCAAGAACGTCACCTTGGTGATGTCGCTGGTGGTGATGGTGTCGAGCGGCCTGTGGTCGATGTTCGGCTATGCCGCCTCGACCCTTCCCAACCACGATCAGTCGGGAATTCTACCGATCGTCATCGGGACGGTGGTTATCGCCAGCGCCGTGGCCGTCAGCAGTTCGCCCCCGCTCGCGGTCGCCTGCGCCTTTGTCGGCACGATCGGTGCGGCGATCTTCAGCGGCGATCCCTCGGTAGTCGGCGGGATCGGCACCATGTCGATGGTCGTCGTCGGCTACAGCGTGGTCACCGCCCGCACCATGATCGCCACCGCGCACGAACGGCTGCAACTCGACCATGAGGCGCACAAGGCGCTGCACTTCGTCAACGAGTTCGAGAATAGCGGCCGCGGATGGTTCTGGGAAACCAATAGCCAGGGCACATTGTCCTACGTGTCGCAGCAATTGGCCGACGATTTCCAGACCGGACCGGAAACCCTCCTCGGGCGCCAATTCACCACCTTGTTGTCGGTCGATGCCAGCACCGATCAATCGCTGATCCGCGAGGAGCGCACCCTGGGCTTTCACCTGTCGGCTCGGTTCCCCTTCTCCGACGTGATCGTCCGCGCCGCCACCAACGACGACGTTCACTGGTCGCTGTCGGGCAATCCGGTGTTCGACGACAACGGCCGCTTCATGGGCTTCCGCGGCATCGGCACCGACCTCACCGAGCAGCGCCGCTCGGAGCAGGAAATCACCCGTCTCGCGCGGTTCGATTCGCTGACCAGCCTGCCCAACCGGGCGATGATGCGACAAACGCTCGACGAGGCGCTGCGCAACGCCGCGATCCGGCAAAAAGGCTGCGCCCTGTTCCTGATCGATCTCGACCGGTTCAAGAATGTCAACGATACGCTCGGCCACCCGATCGGCGACGCCCTGCTCCGCCAGGTCGCCGATCGGCTGAAATCGGTGATGGGCAATCACGGCCAGGTCGGCCGCCTCGGCGGCGACGAATTCAAGGCGGTGCTCCCCGGCACGGTCGAGACCGGCCTGCTCGAATTGCTCGCCAAGACGTTGATCGAACAAGTTTCGCGCCCGTATATGATCGAAGGTCACAAGGTCACCATCGGCGCCTCGGTCGGCATTTCGATCGGCGATCCCGGTCGGGCCTGCGCCGACGCTCTGGTCCGCAATGCCGATCTCGCGCTCTATGCCGCCAAGGCTGCCGGTCGCGGCGTGCATTGCTTCTACGAACAGTCGATGCACAGCGAGGCGACCGATCGTCAGGCGCTGGAGAACGATCTTCGCCAGGCGATCGACCGCGGCGAATTGTCGGTCGTCTACCAGCCGATCGTCCGTACTGCGGGCGAGGAGGTTTGCGGGTTCGAGGCGCTGGTGCGCTGGACACACCCCGCGCGCGGGCCGATCGGACCCGACAAGTTCATTCCGCTGGCCGAGGAATGCGGCATGATCGAAAAGATCGGCACCTTCGTCCTGCGCACCGCGGTGGAGGAAGCCAGCCACTGGCCCGACCAGGTCCGGATCGCGGTCAACCTGTCGCCGATCCAGTTCAACAATCCGGCCATCGTCGCCACCGTCGCGGCGGTGCTGGCTGAGCATAAATTGCGCGCCGAGCGGCTCGAGCTGGAGATTACCGAGGGCGTGTTCCTCGCCGACAGCGACGCGACCGACGAAACCTTCGCCAATCTTGAAAGCGCTCGGGGTGCGTCTTGCGCTCGACGATTTCGGCACCGGTTACTCGTCACTTGGCTATTTGAAGAAGGCGCCGTTCGACAAGATCAAGATCGACCAGAGCTTCGTGCGCGGCGCTGCCTCACGCGACAATCGCAACTCGGCGATCATTCGCGCCATCGTCACGCTCGCCGACAGCCTGGGCATGGATACCACGGCCGAGGGCGTCGAAACCCATGACGATCTTCAGTTGATCCGCGAACTTGGGGTCAGCCAGATTCAGGGCTACATCTTCGGGCGTCCGGCCGATGGCGCGGCGGCGCGCGAACTCGCCCTGCAGCAGACGGTCGAAGCCGATGGTTTCGCCTGCGTGCGCGAGCCGCGACAGAGCCTGATGCGCCGCGCGATCACCGCCATCAACGGCGACATGATCGAAATTCGCCTGCGCAACATTTCGGCGATGGGTGCGCTGGTCGAATGCGAACAACCCGGTCGCACCAGGCACCCAGCTGACGATCGACATCGTCGGCGTCGGACCGGTGGTCGGTACAGTCCGCTGGGCTCAAGCCAATCGGTTCGGTATGCTGTTCGCCGAAGTCAATTCGAGATCAGCCGCCTTGCCCCGCGCCGCGAGAAACTGAACGACGTCACGATGCTCTCGCCCTGGTACGTCGGTGACCGGGGAAAACTCGGCGAGCTAACCCTTGGCTCCTCGGGAACACGGCTTGCTGTTGTCAGCGCCCGTCACTGAGCGCATCCGAGCTACCTTCAGAACGCCTCGACCGGTAACGCCATCACGCTCTCCGCGCCCGCCTCGACCTTGCTGCCGCAACATCGACGCCGCGATCAGTTCGCGCTGCGCGAAATAACGTGCGGTGACGATCTTGGTCTCGTGGAAGCTCCTTGTCCTCGCCCGGTCTGATCCTTCAGTCGGTCAGACACACCCGCCATCTTGAGCCACATCCAGCCCAGGCTGACGAGCCCCATCAGCTGCATATAGGCGTAGGCCCCGGCCCCGGCATTGTTGGGGTCGGCCATGCCGTTCTGCGCCAGCCACATCGTCGCCCCCTGCAGATGCTTGACCGCCTCTTCCAGCGGTCCGGCGATGCCGGCCGGATCGCCCGCCGCCTTCGCCGCCGCAATGTCCTGGCCGATCGCGTCGAACAAGGCGCGCACCCCGCGGCCGCCGTCCTTGGCCAGCTTGCGCCCGACCAGGTCCATCGCCTGGACGCCGTTGGTGCCTTCGTAAATCTGGGCGATGCGCGCATCGCGGACGAATTGCTCCATCGCCCCATTCGCGAATGTAGCCGTGGCCGCCGAACACCTGCTGGGCATTGACCGCGGTCTCGAACCCGCGATCGGTGAGATAGCCCTTGATCACCGGGGTCAGCACCGAAATCAGATCGTCGGCCGCGGTCCGCTCTTCCTCGGTCTGCGCCTTGCGCGACAGATCGACCTGCAGCGATCCCCACAGGATCAGCGCGCGCGCCGCCTCGTTGAACGCTTTGCCTTCCATCAGCATCCGGCGGACGTCGGGATGGACGAACAGATTGTCGGCCTTGGCGTCGGGGTCGCGATCCTCGGGCTTCAGCGCGCGGCCCTGCCTGCGGTCCTTCGCGTACATGACGGCATTCTGGTAGGCGACCTCGCCCATCGCCAGGCCCTGCATGCCGACGCCCAGTCGCGCCGCGTTCATCATGATGAACATGGCCGCCAGGCCCTTTTCGGGTTCGCCGACCAGCCAGCCCTTGGCGCCGTCGTAATTCATCACGCAGGTCGAATTGCCGTGGATCCCCATCTTGTGCTCGATCGAGCCGCAACTGACCGGATTGCGCTCGCCGACGCTGCCATCCTCGTTGACCAGGAACTTGGGCACCACGAACAGGCTGATGCCCTTCACATTGTCGGGCGCGCCGGCGATCTTGGCCAGCACCAGGTGGATGATGTTCTCGCTCAGATCATGCTCGCCCGACGAGATGAAGATCTTCGTTCCGCTGATCGCATAGCTGCCATCGTCGTTGGGCTCGGCCTTGGTCTTGATCAGGCCGAGGTCGGTGCCGCAATGCGGCTCGGTCAGGTTCATCGTCCCGGTCCAGGTGCCCGCGACCATCTTGGGCACGTACATGTTCTTCTGCTCGTCCGTGCCCTTGACCAGCAGCGACGCGATCGCTCCCGCGGTCAGGCCGTGATACATTTCGAACGCCTGGTTGGCCGACAGTACATATTCGCTGACCGCGCTCGCCAGCACCTGCGGCAGGCCCTGCCCGCCATATTCCTCGGGCGCGCTCAGCGTCGTCCAGCCGCCTTCGCAGAACTGCTTGTAGGCGTCCTTGAAGCCGGTCGGGGTCGTGACCGATCCGTCGGCGTGGCGGGTGCAGCCTTCCTCGTCGCCGACCCGGTTGAGCGGCGCCAGCACTTCGCCGGCGAAGCGCCCGCCTTCGGTCAGGATCGCCTCGACGATGTCGCTCGATGCGTTGGTGAAGGTCGGCAGATTGTCATATTTGCCGAGCTCGACGATATGCTCGAGGACATACTGCGTGTCGCGAACGGGGGCGGAATAGACGGGCATTTAGCTCTCCTGGACCTGCGCCTTCACCAGCGCGATAAAGCTTTTGAGTTCGGTAAGCGTCGCATCGATGTCGACGCGCTGTTGTTCCAGCTTGTCGGCCTGCGCCTGGCAGCGTTCGATGGTCTTCATCCGCTGCGTCTTTCGACCGTCGCCGATGTCGTACAGGTCGAGCAATTCCTTGATGTCGGCCAGGCTCAGGCCGACGCGCTTGCCGCGCAGGATCCACGCCAGCCGCGCCCGGTCGCGTTCCGAATAGAGTCGCGTCGTGCCGCGCCGTTCAGGCGAGATCAGCGCTTCATCCTCGTAAAAGCGCAGCGCGCGTGCGGTGACGTCGAAACTCGTCGCACAATTCGCCGATCGAATAATGGGCGCTGCGGCTGTCGGTCGATAGCATGACCTGCATGCGCGCATACCTTACGTTTCCGTAAAGGTCAAATCGCATAGGGGCGACAAATCGATGTCGCGCGACCTATATGCCACGCGCAAACCGCCGACCAGACACGGATTCGCATGCCCCATGCTGACCACTCATCCTTTCGACGATGACAAGCTCCGCGAGGAGTGCGGCGTGTTCGGAATCTGGGGCGCCGACAACGCCTCCAGCTTCGTCGCGCTCGGCCTTCACGCGCTCCAGCATCGCGGTCAGGAAGCGGCCGGGATCGTCAGCTTCGACGGCCAGCAATTATCACGCCCACCGCGCCATGGGTCACGTCGCCGGCAATTTCGACCGCGACGACATCATCCGCAAGCTATCCGGTAGCGTCGGCATCGGCCATGTCCGCTATTCGACCACCGGCGAAACCGCGCTGCGCAACGTCCAGCCATTGTTCGCCGAACTCGCCTCGGGCGGTTTTGCGGTCGCTCACAACGGCAATCTCTCCAACGCGATGACTCTGCGCTCGGCGCTGATCCGCCGCGGTTCGATCTTCCAGTCGACCAGCGACACCGAAGTCATCATCCATCTCGTCGCCACTTCCTCCTTCACCTCGCCGATGGACCGGCTGACCGATGCGCTCAAGCAGGTCGAAGGCGCCTATTCGCTGCTCTGCCTGACCCCCGAAGGCCTAGTCGCCTGCCGCGATCCGCTCGGCATTCGCCCGCTGGTGATGGGCAAGCTTGGCGAAGCGACCATCTTCGCGTCGGAAAGCGTCGCGCTCGACGTGATCGGTGCGACCTATCTGCGCGATGTCGAGCCGGGCGAGCTGATCATCGTCAACGAAAAGGGTATCCGCTCCTTCCGTCCCTTCGCGCCGGCTGAACCCGCGGCCCTGCATTTTCGAGCATGTCTATTTTTCGCGCCCCGACAGCATCGCCGACGGCAAGTCGGTCTATGAAGTGCGCAAGAATATCGGAGCTGAACTGTCGCGCGAGTCGCCGGTCGAGGCCGATTATGTCGTGCCGGTCCCCGACTCGGGCGTCCCCGCAGCGCTTGGCTTCAGCCAGGCCAGCGGGATCCCGTTCGAGCTCGGCATCATCCGCTCGCACTACGTCGGCCGCACCTTCATCCAGCCAAGCCAGGACGTGCGCCACCTCGGCGTCAAGCTGAAGCACAACGCCAACTAGCGCGCTGATCCGCGGCAAGAAGATCGTCCTGGTCGACGACAGCATCGTGCGCGGCACGACATCCTTGAAGATCGTCCAGATGATGCGCGATGCCGGCGCGACCGAGGTCCATATGCGGATCGCCTCGCCCCCGACCAAGCACAGCTGCTTTTACGGGGTCGACACGCCCGAGCGGTCCAAACTGCTCGCGGCGCAGATGGACGTCGCGAAAATGACCAAATACATCAACGCCGACAGCCTGGCCTTCATCTCGATCGACGGACTGTATCGTGCGATGGGCGATGCCGCAGATGCGGCCAGTCCGCAGCGCTGCGACGCCTGCTTCACCGGCGATTATCCGACCACGCTGACCGATTGCGACAGCGACGGCAAACCCAGGCCCTTGTCGCTCGTCGCCAGCCGCTAAGAGGATCATGAATGCCCGATTCGAAGCCGTTCGACGGCAAGCTCGCGCTCGTCACCGGCGCCAGCCGCGGGATCGGCGCTGCCACGGCCGAAGCGCTTGCCGCCGCCGGCGCTCATGTCATCCTGACCGCGCGCACTGCGTCGGCGCTCGAAGAGGTCGAGGACCGAATCCACGCCGCGGGCGGAAGTGCGACGATCGCGCCGATGGACCTCACGAAACCGATCATGTCAAGAAACTGGCGGAAGCCGTGGCCGAGCGGTGGGGAAGCCTCGACATCATGATCCTCAATGCGGCGATGCTCGGCAGCCTGAGCCCGGTCGAGCATCTCGACGCGAAGGAACTCGCCCGAGTGTTCGCGCTCAACGTTCACGCCAACCAGGCGCTGATCGCGGCGTTCGACCCGCTGCTCCGCCGCGCCGAAAAGGCCGACGTGATCGGCCTCACCTCGTCGGTCGGCAGCGAGCCGCGCGCGTTCTGGGGTGGATACGGTGCATCGAAGGCGGCGTTCGAAACCCTGCTCGCAGCTTATGCCGACGAAACCGCTCATGCCGGCAAGCTCAGGGTCCAGATCGTCGATCCCGGCGCGACCCGCACCCGAATGCGGCAACTGGCATTTCCCGGCGAGGAACCGGAGTCGCTCAAGGGGCCGGAAGTGGTTGCGACGGCGATCATCGACCGATTGCTCGGTGAGGCGGCGACCGGAACCCGCTTCAGGGTCGACTGAGCGTGACCTGCGCGACGTCGATCCCGCCGCCGCGGAAACCGCCTTCGCAATACATCAGATAGTAACGCCACAGTGTGTGAAACGGCTCATCGAAGCCCGGCAGGCGACCATCTGCACCGGCGCGGTCGTAGCGCTCACGCCAGAGCCGCAAGGTCTCCGCATAATCCCGGCCGAAGCCGTCGCGATCGCTCCAACTGAGCCCGCGATCCTCCGCGAGCGACTGAAACGTCGGCTCGTCGAGCAGCATGCCGCCGGGGAAAATATAGGCCTGGATGAAGTCGGCGCTGCGTCGCATAAGCGTCGAACAGGCGATGGTCGATGCTGATGAACTGCAGCGCCGCCTTGCCGCCGGGTTCGAGGTTGCGGGCGATGCAATCGAGATAGGCGGGCCACCAGCGCTCGCCCACCGCTTCGACCATCTCGACCGAGGCGATGGCGTCGAACCGCTCGTCGATCGCGCGATAATCCTGCAGGCGGATTTCGATCCGGTCGCCCAGCCCCGGCTTCGGCGATCTTCGCTTCGGCCCAGTTTTTCTGCTCGTCCGACAGGGTCAGCCCGACGACCGATGCGCCGCGCTGTCGCCGCCTCGATCGCCAGCGTTCCCCAGCCGCAGCCGATTTCGAGCAGGCGGTCACCGGGCTTCAAGATCGAGCCGGTCGAGCAACATCGCGATCTTGCGATGCTGGGCCGCTCCAGGTCGTCCCCGGGGACGAACCGCGCCGAGGAATAAGTCATGCTCGGGTCGAGCCACGCGGAGTAGAAATCATTGCCGAGATCATAATGGGCGGCGATGTTGCGGCGGGCGCGGACGGGACCATTGTCGCGCAGGCGGTGGGCCAGCGAATTGACCCAGCGCATCGGCCCCTTGGCACGCGCAACATCGCCGAGTGCGACGGCATTGGCCATGAACAGGGCGAACAGCGGCACCGGGTCGGGCGACGACCATTCGCCCGCCGCCCACGCCTTGTACCAGCCGACCGATCCTGAGGTCGCGAGGCGCACCAGCGGCATCCAGTTGTGAAGCCGGACGATTCGCCACCGGGCCGTCACGCCGGAAGCCGATCCGGCGGTGCGTCCCGTCGGGCAGGGTCGCCTCGATCCCGCCCAGTTCGAGTCGTTCGTCGAGCCGGTCGAGCACCCGTGCGAACGCCGGCGCGGCGACCCGCCCGATCACCCCGGCACCGGTGGCAAAGCCCGCGGTCCGCCCGGACAAGATGAGAACCACGCGACGCCATGCCCCGCCTATCGGGCGCGGGCGAAACCTTGGCAAGCGGTGCCGCAGTTTGAGGGCCCGCAGCGCTATGGTAGGATCGCGGCGTGGCAGGGGGAGAAAAGCAATGGACAATCCACTGGTGCGCCAGATTCTTGGCGTGATCGCCGGCGTCGTAGTCGGCGGGCTGATCGTGTTCTCCGTCGAATTGGTTGGACACAGCGTGTTTCCTCCGCCGGTCGGGATGGACCTGAGCAACCCCGACGACATGAAGCAGCTGATCTCGATGCTTCCGACAGGTGCGCTGGTGATGGTGCTGGTCGGCTGGTTGCTGGGCAGCCTGGCGGGGGCTTGGACCGCGGACAAAATCGCCCGCAACCCGATCGCGGGCTGGATCGTCGCGGGGATCTTCATCCTGCTCACCGCCTATAATTTCAGCGTCATCCCGCACCCGACGTGGATGATGGCGGCGGGAATATTGATCCCGTTGCTGTCGGCCTGGATCGCGGGTCGGCTAGCCCCCAAGCCGGCTGCTATCTGATCGCTCGATGGGCGGCGAGCGCGCGTTCCCGCGCCTCACGATGGTCGACGATCTTCGCGGGATAGCTGCCGCGCCGGTCGTCGGGCGGGTCGTGGATCGTCGGCGTCGTCGAGATCGCGCCAGTTCGGGCACCCATTCGCGAATATACCCGGCCGCGTCGAATTTCTCCGACTGGGTCAGCGGCGCCATGATCCGGCACGAACATGTTGGCATCGATCCCGGTGCCCGCGACCCATTGCCAATTGACGCTGTTGGTGCCGTAATCGGCATCGACCAGGGTATCCCAGAACCATTGCTCGCCCTCGCGCCAGTCGATCAGCAGATGCTTCACCAGGAAGCTGGCGGCGATCATCCGCACGCGATTGTGCATCCAGCCGGTGGCCCACAACTGCCGCATTCCGGCATCGACGATCGGGTAGCCGGTGAGCCCCTGTTGCCAGGCCCTGAGGTCGGCTCTTGATGACCGCCATTCGATCGAGTCGAGCTGCGAACGGCCGTTGGTCTTGCCGTAATCGGGCAGCTGCAGGATCACATTCTGCGCATAGTCGCGCCAGCCAAGCTCGCCAAGAAACGTCTCGACCGACCCGCGCTTGTCCGACACCGCGTGCCAGACGGTCGCGGGCGAGATCTCGCCGAAGTGGAGATGCGGCGAGAGGCGCGAGCTGCCCTCGATCGACGGCAGGTTGCGCTGGTTCGTCATAGCGCGCCGCCTGCGTCTGCGAAATCGTCGAGCCGGTCGCGCGCGCCCGCCTCGCCCGGCGTCCATTCCTCGCCGAAGCCGGTTGCCCAGTCGGGCTTGGTCGGGAGCAGGTTCCAGTCGGCGAGCTTGTCCGATGTCGGGCCATTTGGCGGGGGCCTCGATCTTGCGCCGGAGCCGGCAGCGGATCGGCCGGCGGCAGACGCTCGCGGAGCGCGCGCCAGAACGGCGTGAAGATCTTGTACGGCTGGCCCGATCCGGTGGTGACGCTGCCGGCGGGGGCGAGGTAATTGCCGTCGTGGAGGACGAGGTCGAGCTGGCTCGGCCATCGCGCGCTCGGCGTTCAGCCACCACGGCTCGTAATGGTGGAGCGCATGGACGCGGGTCGCGCCGGTTTCCTTGGCAAGCGCGGCCAGCACCTCGTCGGACTTGCCGCGCGCGCAGGATCAGCCGCGAACCCTTGGCTTCGAGCGCCTTGCCCGAGCGCGGCCAGGCTGTGATGCAGCCACCAGCGCGAGGCGGCGCCCATCTTGCGATGCTTCGGGCGTCTCGTCGTCGAGGACGTAGACCGGCGACCACCGGCCCCTCCCCCGCCGCCGCGACCAGCGCCGCCTGGTCGGCAAGGCGAAGATCGCGGCGGAGCCACAGGATGCTCGGGGCGGTCAACAGCCGGGCCCTTCGAGCGGAACGATCGTTTCGCGCGACAGGCGCGAGCGATGCGATAGCCGATCGACGTAGCGGGCATCGCCGATGGTGACTTTCGCCGAGCAGCGACCGCGCTCGATCGTGGCGACCGGCAGAATCGACCAGCCGAGGAACGATCCGCAGGTCGCGGATCGCGGGCGATGGCGGCGCGGACCAATGGATCGTCCATGCCGTCGGGTCGCGAGCGGCTGGATGGCAGCTGAGTCGCGCGGCCCAACGGCTCGAATTCGGCGCGGCCGATCGATCGGCCCTCGACGCCAGCTCATCGACCGGTGCCAGAACCAGACCGGCGGCGGCGAGGCGAAGATCGACGTGCGCCGCCGGCGTATCCGTCGCTGGACGCGTCTCGGTGGCGGTCTGGCTGAGGCCGATGATTGAACGCGACGTAGATTAGGGCGGCGGCGATCGCGCCCTGCACCGGGCGCTGCCATTCACGCGCCGCGCTTCTCGCGCCAGCGGCTCCAGGCGATCGTTCCGGCGAGCAGGGTCCACAGCCAGACGTCGATGATGAACAGGCTGTCGGCATGGTACCAGGCGAAGTCGAACGGCGAGAGCAGTTGGACGGAATAGGTGGTCTGCAGGTCGAGCAAGGGATGGGTGATCGCGCCGAGGTAGCAAAGCGCGACGCAGCCAGCCGAAATGCATCGTCCAGCCCGCTCTTGAAGACCGCACCGCGCTTCACCTGCCAGCGGTCGAGCAGCCACAGCAGGCCGGCCAGCATCGGCGGCATGACCAGCACCCCGCCGACCAGTCCATGGGTGAAGCCGCGATGCATCGCCAGCGGCTCCCACGGCACCCAGCCGAAGAAGACGTCGATGTCGGGCATGTTGGCGCCGAGGATGAGCGCGGCGAGGCCCTTGCGGGTCTTGGCCTTCAGTCCCGCCTGTCCGAGCGCCCAGCCGGCGAGACTGTGGGTGAAATTATCCATTCGACGCCGCGCAGCCCTTATTCAGCCCGCGGCTCCTTCTTCGACCTGCCAGGTCTGGCCCTTGGCGACGAGGGCTTGGAGATCGGCGGTCTTGCCCTTGGCGATTGCGGCATTCTGCTCGATCACCGCGCTGTCGAAGGTCGGGCGGGGGTCGTCGTAAAGGACGCCCAAGGCGACCGGGAAACCGGCTTCCGGCATTTCGACCAGCATGTGGGCGACACCGCGGTTCTTGGGGTCGTGGATGATGACCTCGTCGCTGTCGCCGTCGACCACTTTCAGGTCAGATTGGCGACATCGAGCGCGATGCCCTTGGTGCCGCCGGCGAACAGCATCTTCTCGCCGGCCTTCAGCCACAATTGCTTGTCCGCCGCGACCGCACGGTCGGTGAAGGGAGCGAAGACGTCGTCGTTATAGACGACGCAATTCTGGAAGATCTCGACGAAGCTAGCGCCGCGGTGGGCGTGGGCGGCCTTGAGCACGTCGGGCAGGCTCTTGTGGACGTCGATCCCGCGGGCGACGAACCGCGCGCCGCGGCCAAGCGCGAAGGCGCACGGGGACGCGGGACGATCGACCGAGCCGAACGGGGTCGAGGGCGAGCGCGTGCCGATGCGCGAGGTGGGCGAATATTGGCCCTTGGTCAGGCCGTAGATCTCATTGTTGAACAGCAGGAGCTGGCAATCGAGATTGCGGCGCAGCAGGTGCATCGTGTGGTTGCCGCCGATGCTGAGCGCGTCGCCGTCACCGGTGATGATCCACACGTCGAGCTCGGGATTGGCGAGCTTGACCCCGGTGGCGACCGCGCAGGCGCGGCCGTGGATGGTGTGGAAGCCGTAGCTGGCCATGTAATAAGGAAAGCGGCTGGAGCAGCCGATGCCGGTGACGAACACCGTCTTTTCGCGCGCGGTGCCGAGGTCGGGCATGGTCCGCTGCACGGCCTTGAGCACGGCATAGTCGCCGCAGCCGGGGCACCAGCGGACTTCCTGGTCGCTCGCCCAATCCTTGGCGGTGGTGGTCGGGATTGCGGTGACTTCGTTCATTGAAAATATCCGCCGAACATGAGGATGAGCAGGACGACGATGACCAGCATCGCGATATAGGGAAAGGCGTTGATCGGCTTCATGAACCCGGCCTTAGGCTGACTAAGTTTCGCCACTGTCGACGGCTTTTCGGGGGCCTTTTGTAACCTTAAGCCAATCATGCCGCGCCGCCCAACGCCGTCGATCGCCGCGGCGATCTCGGCGATGGTGAACGGCTGGCCGCTCACCTTGTTGAGCGGCCGGGCATCGACGAGAAACTGGTCGCGCAGCATCGTCTTCAGCTGGCCGGTATTCATCTCCGGCACGAGGATATGCTCAAAGCCCTTGAGTAGGACGGCCATATTGCTCGGCATCGGCGCGATGTGGCGGATGTGGATGTGGCTGACGTCGAGCCCGCGCAGCCGGGCGCGGCGCACCGCCTGGTGGATCGGGCCGTAGGTCGAGCCCCAGCCGACGATGGCGAGCTTGCCCGAAGCTCTCGCCGAGGACGACGTCCTGGTCGGGGATCGAGTCGGCGATGCCGGCGACCTTGGCGACGCGGATGCGGGTCATTTCGGCATGGGCCTCGGCCGAATAATCGATGTTGCCCGTGCCGGGCGCCTTCTCGATCCCGCCGATGCGATGCTCGAGGCCCGGGGTGCCGGGCTTGATCCACGGGCGGGCGAGATCGTCGTTGCGGGCGTACGGCAGGACCGGCGTGCCCGGCTCCTGCGCCGGGGCGAAGGTCACCGGGAATGGCGCATAATCGGCCATGTCGGGCACCTTCCACGGCTCGGCGGCATTGGCGATATAGCCGTCGGTCAGCAGCAGCACCGGGGTCATGTAGCGGGTCGCGATCCGCACCGCCTCGATCGCGCAATCGAACGCATCGGCGGGCGAGCGCGGCGGCGATGACCGGGATCGGCGCGTCGCCGTTGCGGCCATAGACCGCCTGGTAGAGATCGCTCTGCTCGGTCTTGGTCGGCAGGCCGGTCGAGGGGCCGCCGCGCTGCGAATTGACGATGACCAGCGGCATTTCGGTCATCACCGCAAGGCCCATCGCCTCGCCCTTCAGCGCGATGCCGGGACCCGAGGAGGAGGTCACGCCGAGCTGGCCGGCATAGCTGGCGCCGATCGCGGCGCAGATGGCGGCGATCTCATCCTCCGCCTGGAAGGTGGTGATGCCATATTCCTTGAGGCGGCTGAGGTGGTGGAGGATGGCCGAGGCCGGCGTGATCGGATAGCCGCCGAAGAACATCTTGAGGCCGGCCAATTGCGCCCCCGCGACCAGCCCGATCGACAGCGATTCGGCGCCGGTGACGGTGCGGTAGAGGCCGGGCTCGGCCGGGCGCGGCGGCGATGTGATGCTGGCGCACCTGCCCGCCAATCTCGACCGTCTCGCCATAGGCATGGCCGGCGTTCGAGCGCGGCGATATTGGCTTCGGCGAGCTCGGGCGCCTTGGCGAACTTGGTCTTGAGCCACTCGACGATCGGCGCGCGGTCGCGGTCGAACATCCACAGCGCCAGGCCGAGCGTCCACATGTTCTTGCAGCGCAGCGCCTCCTTGTTGCCGAGGCCGAACGGCTTGACCGCATCGAGCGTCAGCTGCGAAATGTTGAACTTGACCAATTGCCAGCGGGCCAGGCTGTCATCTTCGAGCGGGTTGGCGTCGTAGCCCGCCTTGGCGAGGTTGCGCGGGCCGAACTCGCCCTCGTCGGCGATGATCAGCCCGCCGTCGCGAAGGCTTTTGACGTTGGTCTTGAGCGCCGCCGGGTTCATCGCCACCAGCACGTCGGGCTGGTCGCCGGCGGTGTCGATCGCGGTCGAGCCGAAATTGATCTGGAAGGCCGAGACGCCGAACGTCGTCCCCTGCGGCGCGCGGATTTCGGCCGGGAAATCGGGGAAGGTGGCAAGATCGTTGCCGGCCAGCGCGGTCGACAGCGTGAACTGCCCGCCGGTCAGCTGCATGCCGTCGCCGCTGTCGCCGGCGAAGCGCACCACCATCGCTTCGAGCGGCGGGTGGGCGGTCGCTTCTTCGTCGGTGATGAGATGGGTCGCCGACTGGGTCATGCTGGTCCTTCGAACGGTGAAATCAGGTTTCAATTCGCTCTTAGGCCGGTGGCGAACCGGTTTCCAGCCTTTGTCGGCGAGGAATGGCGACGCATTCGACGGCCGCTGGTTCATGGCGCCGACGAGGCGCATGAGTGCGCGACGGGGAAGCCTATGATCGCTGCGCCGACTGTCTGCGAACCTGCGTGCCCAGCAACTGGCACCGCGATTGCGATTGAGTTCGTCCTGCTGGTCGCTGGGCGTGTTCCTCGGCATCCTCGCCGCCAACTGGAATATCGAACGCGTGGGGCGGCAGGAGACAGGACGTTTGCTATCGCAGCTCGATACCGAGCTAATGGAAGTGTTGGCCGACTGCGACAGTATGGACGACTATTATGCGGTGAGTGGCCGCTATGCGACGCGCGCCTTGGCCGGCTGGCGCGGTGATCCGGCGGTTAGCGACAGCGACTTCGTGATCGCCGCCTATCAAGCGAGCCAGATCAACGGGGTCGGCACCAACAGCGCGGTTTGGGCGGAGATTTTCGGAGCTGACAATCTCCGCAACGTCGACGACGTAGCCCTCAGGCAGAATTTGCGGCGCGTGATGACGTTCGATTACGATCTCGGTCGATCTCAGCGCCGCGATGTCGCGCTATCGCGAGGAAGTTCGAAAAGTCATTCCCGACGGCCAGCAACGCGCAATCCGGGCGCGTTGCGGCGACATATTGACCCGCAACGGAAATCTGGTGCTGCCGGCGACATGCAATCTCAGCTTGCCCGCGACCGAGGCGGCGCAAACAGCGGCGGCGCTTCGCGGACGCCCCGACCTGATCCGCGAACTCAACTGGCACCAGGCGGAATCGCCACCCAGTTGCAGAATGTCGACACGTTGCGCACCTTTTCAACCGCGCTGAGCAAGTCGATCGAATGACCGCCGGTGCGCAGGAAAGAGACGATGATCTACAAACGCTTCGCCGCCAATCTGCGCGCGCAGAACTGGAGCGCGATCGTGATCGAGCTGGGGATCGTCATCGTCGGCGTGTTCATCGGCACGTTGGTGGCCAACGCCAACCAGCAGCGGCTGGAAGGCGCGGAGGCGGGGTATCGCCTGAAACAGTTGAAGCCCGAGCTGCAGCGCATCCGAGCGCGGGCGGACATCGCGCGCCGATATTATGCGACGACACGACGCTACGCGGAAACCGCCTTCGCCGCGTGGGAAGGCGATCCGAATCGATCAGCGACCACGACTTCGTCATCGCCGCCTATCAGGCGAGCCAGGTCAAGGGGATGGTTTCGACGAGCCAGAGTTGGGCGGCAATTGTTGGCGCCGACCAGCTGCGCAACATCGACGATCCGGCCATTCGAGAACCGATGCTGCGCTTAATGACCTTCCCCGATGCGAACCTTGGGCAAGAGCGCGTTCAGAGCGAATATCGCAACAAAGTCCGAACGCTGATCCCCGACGGTATCCAGCAGCAGATCAGAAGCCGCTGCGGCGACTATGCCGCAACGCCCGACGCGCTTGATTTTTCGATTCACGAAACCTGTTCACTGGCGCTCGATCCACGACAAGTGGCGGCAACCGCGGCTGAGCTACGCCGCCACGTCGAGTTGATCGGCCTGTTACGGCTTCACCTGGCAATGGTGTCGAGCATGCTCAACGACATCCGCATTTACGATACGGCAGCGGCGCGGTTGGAACGGGCACTGAAAAGATGATCTACAAGCGCTTCGCCGCCAATCTGCGCGCGCAGAACTGGTTCGCGATCGGGATCGAGTTTGCGATCGTCGTCGCCGGCGTGTTCGTCGGCACGCAGGTGTCGAACTGGAACGCTGAACGGCTGGAGAAGCGCGAGACGCAGCGGATGCTGGCGCAGCTTGAGCCCGAATCTGCAGGTCGCTGATCGACTATTTTCGACAATGCGCGAACCTATTATGCGACCACGCGGCGATACGCGACCGATCGCCTTCGCTGGCTGGCGCCGCGACCCCAAGATAAGCGACGCCGACTTCGTCATCGCCGCCTATCAGGCCAGCCAGATCATCGGCATCGCCACCAACAGCTCGACCTGGTCGACCGTGCTTGGCGCGGACCAGCTGCGCCGGATCGACGACCTCGCAATCGCGCAACGATCTGTCGTTCCTGATGTCGGCCGATTATTCGCATCCTCGATACGTGCTGCGGTCAACACGCCCTATCGGCAGAATGTGCGGCGCTGGATCCCGATCGACATGCAGGATGCGATCCGCAACCAGTGCGGCGACCGACCGGCCAGCGACAACAGCCTGACCACCATATCTGCCCGAAACCTGCGACGTGAAACTGCGCACGAAAGAGGCTGCCGACGCCGCCGCGATCCTGCGCGCGCATCCGGAACTGGTGCAGGACCTTCACTGGCACATGGCGGCCGAAGCGGCGCTGATCCTGTCGAATCTCGGTGCGTTCGAATTCGCCACCAAGAACCTGCAGCGGTCGGATCGCGGCGATTCGAGGGTTGACGGCTTCAAGGACGGTCCGGCTAAGGCGCTAGTGCGCTCATGACCGACGACCATCTCTACCGCCGCGGGGTCGGCGTGATGCTGATCAACGCCGACGGCCAAGTGTGGGTCGGCAAGCGGATCGATAATACGCGACGAGGCGTGGCAGATGCCGCAGGGCGGGATCGACGAGGGCGAGGAGCCGCTGGACACCGCGTTTCGCGAGCTCGAGGAAGAGACCGGGATCGCGCCGCATCTGGTCGAGCAGGTCGCCTGCCATCCGCAGCGGCTGCGCTACGACCTGCCGCCCGAGCTGGCGGGCAAATTGTGGAAGGGCAAATGGAAGGGGCAGGATCAGGACTGGTTCCTGATGCGCTTCACCGGCACCGACGCGGACGTCGACATCGCCACCAAGCATCCCGAATTCAATGCCTGGAAATGGGTCGATCCGGCCCACCTTCCCGACCTGATCGTGCCGTTCAAGCGCGACATGTACCGCGCGATCGTCGCCGGGTTCGGGGAGTGGCTTTGACGACCGTTCCCGCGCTAGGCAGCGGCACGATGACGGGGCTGACATCTCAGGAACGCGATTGCGTGGAGCATGCCGTGGCGGCGCAGGGTCGATGCTGGGGCAGGTCGAGGCGTGGGCGGCGGTCAATTCGCGGATCGCGCAACCTGCGCCGGGCTGGCGCGCGTCGCGGCGACTGATCGGCGATGCCTTCTCGGTGCTTGCCGGGCGAGATCACGGCTGGTCGATCCGGCGCCGGTCGATGCGGTGGATGCGGCCGGGCGGCCCTACGAACTTGCCGCATGGCCAGCACCTTCACCTGACGGTCCGGCCCGAGGCTCCGCTGCAGATCCTGCTGACCGGGCATATGGATACGGTGTTCGCGCGTCGACCATCCGTTTCAGGCGCTGACCTGGCTCGACGCGAGGCACGCTGGGCGGGCCGGGCGTGGCCGACATGAAGAGCGGCATCGCGGTGATGCTGGCGGCGCTTCGGGCGGTCGAGGCGAGCCCCGCTCGCCGACCGCCATCGGCTATGAAGTGGTGATCAATTCGGACGAGGAGGTCGGCAGCCTCGCGTCGGCCGCGCTGCTGGTCGCAGGCGGCGCAGGGTAAGCGCGCGGCGCTGACCTACGAGCCGTCGGCACTTGCCCGACGGGACGCTGGCCGGGGCGCGGCCGGGAAGCGGCAATTTCAGTTTCACGGTGCGCGGCCGCTCGGCGCATGCCGGGCGCAATCCCGAGGACGGGCGCAACGCGCTGATCGCCGCCGCCGACCTGGCGCTTCGATTAAAGGCCGGCGGTCGGGCCCGGCCTGTCGGTCAACCCGGCGAAGATCGACGGCGGAAGCCCGAACAATGTCGTGCCCGACCTGGCCATCCTGCGCGTCAATCTGCGACCCGCGACGGTCGCGGACCAGGCGCGGGCGCAAGCGCTGATCGAGGCGACGGTGGCCGAGGTCGCGGACGGCCACGATGTCGCGATCGACGTCCACGGCCATTTCGCGCGGCCGCCCAAGCCGATGACGGCGGAGCTCGAGGCGTTGTTCGGGATCGTGTCGCGCAGGCGGGGGCCGACCTTGGCCAGTCGATCGGCTGGAAATCGACCGGCGGGGTGTGCGACGGCAACAATATCGCGGCCTGCGGCGTGCCGGTGATCGACACGATGGGCGCACGCGGGGGAAGCATTCATTCGATGGAGGAATTTCTGATCGTCGAGTCAGTTGGGGGAACGCGCCGCCTTGTCGGCGCTGACGATCTTGCGGCTGGCCGCGGAGAGCGAGCGATGAGCTTTCGGATCCGCGCCGCGACCCCGGACGATCTTGCGCGCGCTGTACGAACTGAGCAAACTGACCGGCGGCGGCTTCACCAACCTGCCCGCCGACAAGGGCACGCTGGAGGCCAAGCTGGCCAAATCGCAGGCCGGGTTCGAGCGCGAGGGCGAGAATCAGGACGACGATCTATTCCTGTTCGTGCTCGAGAATGTCGCGACCAAGGCGATCCGCGGCACCTGCCAGGTGTTCGGCAAGGTCGGCAACGATCGGCCCTTCTACAGCTATCGCATCTCGACGCTGACCCAGAAGAGCGAGGAACTGGGGCGCATCTTCCGCAACCAGACGCTGTCGCTGTGCACCGACCTCGAAGGATCGTCCGAGGTCGGCGGGCTGTTCCTCCACCCGCACGAGCGCGCCGGTGGACTTGGGCATGCTGCTCGCCCGGTCGCGCTATCTGTTCATCAAGCAGCATCGGCCGCGCTTCGGGCCGCGCGTGCTGGCCGAGCTTCGCGGGGTGATGGACCAGGCGGGGCATTCGCCCTTCTGGGACGCGCTTGCCGGGCGCTTCTTCGGCATGAGCTTTCCCGAAGCCGACGAATTCAACGCGGTCCACGGCACGCAGTTCATCGCCGACCTGATGCCCAAGACGCCGATCTATGTCGCGATGCTGCCCGACAGCGCGCAAATCGGTCATGGGCCAGCCGCACCCGACCGGCCGCGCGGCGCTGCGCATGCTCGAGGCCGAGGGCTTCGACTATGAATGCTACATCGACATCTTCGACGGCGGGCCGACGGTGACCGCCTCGACCGACCGGATCAAGACGATCGCGACCAGCCAGTGGCTGCGCTACGCCGGGCCGCCGCTCGAAGGGCGCGAAGCTGGCGACGATGATGCTTGCGACCGGGCGGCTGAGCCGGTTCGTTGCCTGCTATGGCCAGGCGCTGCGGGGCGACGACGGCACGCATCCACTTCGACGACGAGGTGGCGGAGAAATTGCGCCTCGACCATGGCGACAACGTGCTGGCGACGCCGCGCTGATGACCGTCCGCGAGATCAATTTCGACGGGATCATCGGGCCGAGCCATAATTATGCGGGCCTGAGCCTCGGCAACCTCGCCGCGATGCGCAATGCGCGGCGACGTGTCGCAGCCCCGCGCGGCGGCGTTGCAGGGCATCGACAAGATGCGTGCCAACCTGACGCTGGGGCTGGTGCAGGGCCTGTTCGTGCCCCAGCCGCGCCCGGCGCGCGACTGGCTGGCGGCGCTTGGCAACGACGATCGAGGAAGCCGACGCCCGAGCTGGCCGCCAATGCGATGAGCGCGTCGGCGATGTGGGCGGCCAATGCGGCGACGGTCAGCCCCGCGCCCGACACCGCGGACGGCAAGTGCCACCTGACCGTCGCCAACCTGCGCACCATGCCGCACCGCAGCCACGAATGGACGGCGACGCTGGCGCAGCTCGAGCTGGCCTTCGCCGATCCGGCGTTCGCGGTGCACTGGTCCGGTGCCGCCGGCGTTCGGCGACGAGGGCGCGGCCAATCACATGCGGCTGACGTCGCGCCACGGCGAGCCGGGCATGGAGACTGTTCGTCTACGGGCGGACCGGCGGTCCCTTCCCCGCCCGCCAGCATATCGAGGCGTCGAAGGCGATCGCGCGGCTTCACCGGCTCGATCCGGCGCGGACCCTGTTCGTCGAGCAGTCCGAGGAAGCGATTGCCGCGGGAGCTTTCCACAATGACGTAGTCGCGGTGGCCAACGAGCGGGTGCTGTTCGCGCATGAGAAGGCCTTCGCCGACCGCGACCGCACCTATGCCGCAATCGCCGCGCTGATGCCCGACGTCGAGATCGTCGAAGTGCCCGACGCCGAGGTGCCGCTGGCCGACGCGATCAAATCCTATCTGTTCAACGCCCAGCTGGTCACCACGCCCGACGGCGCGGCCATCGCTGATCGTGCCGAGGAGGCGCGCGAAACGCCAGTCGGTGTGGGCGTGGATCGAGCGGCACCTTGCGTCGAACGGTGCGATCCGGCGGGTCGAGGTGGTCGATGTGCGCCAGTCGATGGCCAACGGCGGCGGGCCGGCCTGCCTGCGGCTGCGCGTGGCATGCGACCCGCAGTCGGTCGATCCGCGCTTCCTGGTCGACGAGGCGAAGCTCGACCGGATCGCGGCGACGGTAGCGGCGCACTGGCCTGAGGAGATCGCCGCCGCCGACCTGCAACAGCCCAGGCTAATCGCCGATGGTCGAGCAAGCGCGCGGCGCAATCTGCTCGACCACGCTTGACCTGGCGAGTGCTCGCCTGATCCGAGTGTCGGAAAGGTTAACAGTTTGCCGACGCCGTTAACACTTTTTTGGCGGAACTGCGGGGATGGCACGGCGTTTGCTTAACCATGACGATGGGTAAGCGTATCGCCAGACTATTCACGATCAAGACTCGCTTCGAGGCGTATCTGGTGATCTTCGCGATCGCCATGGGCGCGGTCGAACGCGGCCGCCATTATCTGGAAATCTATCCCGGCAATCTCGGCTGGGTGTTCGCGGCGCTGGCCACCGGCGTGGTGTTCGTCGCCGGCGCCAAGTTGCTGGATTCGGTGCGCCCAGCCGAAATGGCAGCCGCTCCCATGTCGGTGCCGGTGCGAACCATCCGCCCGCGCCGACGGATCAGTCGTAATCGACCCAGACGAGCCCCGCCGCATTCCGCCGCAAGGTCACGAGTTTCACGTCGCACAGATTGACCCCGGTCCAGACGACCGTCGCGCCGCTGGCCAGCGTGGCCCGCAGATCGAACGCACAGTCGGGATCGGAAAAGATGATCGCGGCAGCCTTCCCCGCCGGGGCGGTTGCCCCGAGCGGTAACCACTGACCGCTGCCGACGCGACGAATCGCCAGCGTCGCAATATCCGCCCCCGAACCGTTGACGACCGAAAAGCTCGATGCCCCGGCACCTGCGGGAGCCGGCATCGAAACGCATGACAACGCCAAGGCGAATGGCAGAAACCGCTCCATATCGCCTTGGAAAATAATGCCGGTTTAACGAATCGCAAAGCGGATTCGTAAGTGTCGTTATTGACGCGAAATAAGTCTGTGGAAATTAACCATGTGTTAGGGCATGAGTCGCATCTTCGTGCCGTCCTGGGGAGTGACGTACATGGAGTTCGAACCTGCGCTATTACCAACGACGCGCCGCCGAAGAGCGGACCGCGGCTCGACGCGCAGTGACGGTCCAGGCTCGCGACTGGCACCACAAGCTAGCACAGGATTTCGCCAGCCGCGCCGAAGCCTGCGTGCCGAGCGCCCTCACCGCCTGACCCCAGGCTGCAGCGGCCCGCGGTGGCAACCGACGCCGGCCCATTCTCCCAAATTTCAGGAAATTGGCGCGCCCGGAACGATTCGAACGTCCGACCCTCAGATTCGTAGTCTGATGCTCTATCCAGCTGAGCTACGGGCGCGCGGCAGGGGTGACATAGGGGGAAGGCTCGGAACCGCGCAACCCCTTGGAAGTGCCAAATGCGACCGCGTTGCGCGGGGGCGCGGGCGGCCTTACACCGGCGCCACGATGAGAGCATTTGCCCCCTTGATCGCGCTTGGCCTGGCCGGTTGCGCAACCTCCACCACCACCACCGAACCGTCGCTCGCCCGGCGCCCCGCCGAAGCAATCGACCCACGGCTCCCGATCCCGTCCGATCCGGTCCCGGGACCGGCCGACGTGGCACTGTCGGCGCGGCTGGCCCAGCTGGTGGCCGAGGGCAAGGCGGGAGCTGTGGCGTTCGATGCCGAGGTCGGTCAGGCGCAAGCGCTGGCCGAAGCTGCCGGGCCGGCCCAGTCGGACAGCTGGATCGTCGCACAGGAAGCCCTGTCCGGCCTGGAGGGCGCGCGCGCCGCCACCGCGCGCGCATTGTCCGACATCGATGCCCTGGCCGCCGAGCGGATCCAGCGCGGTGCCCTGACAGCGGGCGACCAAACCGCGGTCGAGGCAGCCGCGGCCGAATTGCGCGCGGTGTCCCGCCGGCTGTCGGCGGTGTTCGACCAGTTGGCGGCGCGGCTCGCGCGCTAGGCGCTCAGCGCGGCCATTGGATCAGCGGGAGGATCGAAGCGCGATCGTCGGTCCACGGCGCGAAACCGGGTTCGCGATCGAGCGTGCGCCACTGCCCCGGCCCCGCCGCACGCGCCAGCGCGGCAAGCGTCGCCGGATCGTCCGAGAGCGCGACCCACAGCGACGCATTGGCATTGTCGCGCTGCTCGGCGTCGCTGGGCACATAGAGCCGGCTCATCCCCACCCAGCCGTCGGCGGTCGCCCCCGCCACCACCGGCATCAGGTCGAGGTAGCGATTGGAAATGTGAACCATGAGCAGGCCGCCGGGTGCGACTTTGCGGCGATACAGCCGGAACGCTTCCCGGGTAAGCAGGTGCATCGGCACCGAATCGGAAGAGAAGGCGTCGATCACCAGCAGATCGGCGGACGCGGGCGGATCGGCCGAGAGCGTCAGCCGCGCATCGCCGACCTTTGTCTCGACCCCTGGCAGGCAGCGCGACAGGAAAGTGAATCGCCGCCGGTCCTCAGCGATGGCGACGATCGCTGGGTCGATTTCGTAGAATCGCCATTGCTCGCCGGGCCGGGAATAACAGGCGAGCGTGCCCGCCCCCAGCCCGACCACCGCGACGCGCGCGCCGGGGAACATCGCCTGCTTGGCGAGCATCGCCTGGCCGATTCCGGAACGCGGCGCATAATAAGCCGTGGCGGTGCGCTCGCGATCGGGCGAGCCCAGGTTCTGGACCCCGTGGGAGGTCGTGCCGTGCACCAGCTGGCGCGAACCATTGTCCCCCGAGCGGACGGTATAAATGCCGAAATAGCTGCGGGTCATCTTGCCCGGCTCGAGGCTGAGCGCGAGCTTGCCGAACCCGCCGGCCACCAGCATCACCCCCATCACCGCCGCCAGATAGGCGATGCGGCGGCCGATCGCGACGACCCCGATCACCACCAGCACCAGCATCGCGACGAGCTTGGCATCGGCAGAGGCGATGCCGATGATCATCGCGGCGATGGCGACAAGCATCAGCACCAACGAGGCGCGCTTTCCGGCGGGCGATTCCCACAGGCGCGCCAGGCGATCGAACGGATTGGCAAGCGGAAGCAGGGCGGCGGCGGCGAGCAGCAGCAGCGGATGTTCATAGGTCCAGTCGAACAGCATCGGCGCGACCAGGGCTGAGAATAGTCCGCCGAGCGCGCCGCCGATCGACATGATCAGGTAGAAACGGGTCAGTTGGTCGGGTGCGGGCCGATCGTCGAACAAGCGGGCATGGAGCGCGACCGAGATGGCAAACAGGCCAAGCAGGGCCGCGATCAGGACGGCCAGCGGATAGGGCACCGAATCGGTCGCAACCCCGCAGGCGCAGATCAGCAAGGTGACTGGCGCGATGCGGGTGACATCCACGGCGGCGCGGCGACGTTCGGCGAAGGCCAGCGAGAAACTGAGCAAATACAGCCCCAGCGGCATTACCCACAGCATCGGCATGGCGACGATGTCAGTGGTGAGGTGGAGGGTGGTCGACATGATCAACCCCGAGGGGATTGCCGCGAGCAGCGACCAATAGGCCATCCGCCGCCACGAGGGCGCGGGGGTGGCGGGCTCGGCGACTCGATCGACCGTCGCGGGCAAGCGATAGGCGGCGCCCGCGACAAGCAGGGCGAGCAGGCCATAGGCCCATGACCAGCCGACGCTCTGGGCACCGACCGGAACGAGCGGCTCGACCAGCAGGGGAAAGGCGATCAGCCCGAGAAAGCTGCCGAAATTGGACGCGGCGTAAAGCGGATAGGGATCGCCGCAGCCCGACAGTGCATACCAGCGCTGGAGCAAGGGAGCATGGGCCGAGACGATGAAGAACAAGGGGCCGATGCTGGCGAGGAATAGCCACGGCACCCACAGGAAGCCGTTGGCGTCGGGTGGCGGCGACCAGTCGAGCAGGCCGATCGGCAGGGTGATGGCGGCGAGGACCAGCAGGGTGACGTGGAGCCGGGCCTGCGCGCGCGGCGACAGCCGGCCGAGGGCATGGGCGTAGGCATAGCCGGCGAGCAGCAGCGCCTGGTAAACCAGCATCGCCGAGTTCCACACCGACGGCGCACCGCCGACTCGCGGCAGGGCCATGCGGGCGATCATCGGCTGGACCATGAACAGCAGGAACGCGCTGGTGAAGATCGTCGCCAAGAACCAGAGGGGGCGACCGAACGGCAGGGTCCGGGGCGCGGATTGCTGGGCGGTGGTTGCGGTCATCGGCCCCTTTCTACGCGCCGGCGGTTAACGGGCCGCTTCGCGCGCGGCGGGCCAGTCGGCGGCGTCAATCGCATAAGTAATGGTCGGGTTGAGATCGGGGCCGAAGCGCAGATCGTGATAATCGAGATCGGGGCGGCGGTTCATGCCGAGCCGTTCCATCAATCCCCAGCTGCCGACGTTGCCGGCGACGGTGAACGCGACGACATGCGGCGCGGCGAAGCGACCGAAGGCGAGTCGAGGCTGGCGATCGCGGCTTCCTTGGCATAGCCCTGCCCCCACGCATCCTCGCGCAACCGCCAGCCGACTTCCATGTCGCCGGGGTTTCTGGCGCCCTTCCGAATTAACCCGCTTTGAGTCCGCAGAAGCCGAGCACCTCGCCGTCGGCCTTGCGCTCGACGATCCAGAAGGTGTGGCCATAGTCGCGCGCGTAGCCGTAGAAGCCGGTCGAAGGCGGCGGCGTAGGTGCGCGTCGTCCTGCACCCCGCCCAGCCAGCGCATCACCGCCGGTGCTGTTGAGGTGCTGCATGAAGGATGGCGCGGTCCTGCGGGTCCGCCAGTCGCGCAGGATCAGTCGGTCGGTCAGGTGGTGATGTCGGTCATGGCCGCTCCTTCGATGCGATCAAATAGAGCAAAGTGCCAGCGGCGACGAAGGCGGCCGAGGCGTGGCCCATTCCTTGCCGCTCGATTGCGCCGCCGCCCAACCGCACAGCATCAGCACGACGAGCGGGACAGCAGGCGATGCCCATGATCGGGCGGAGGCGGCCCGCTGGCGGTCGAACACCGGCGACCGCCGCGGCGAGACGCGGCATAGACGAACAATCGGGCGAGCGAGCTGACCACAGCGAGGAAGATGAAGGTTCCGCTGGCCGCCAGCGACCATGCCAGCGCGCCATAGATCAGGATCGACACGACCGGCGTGGCGGTAGTGGCGGAGCGCTTGGCCGAACCAGGCGGGACAGCGCTGCTCGTCGGCCAGCGCCGCGGTCAAGCCGCGGGGTGGCGGCGACCGCGCTAGTGCATGTTGGCGAAGACGGAAACGATGGCGGTGACCGCGATCAGCGCCGTCGCGCCCCACCGCCCGAGCCGTGCGCGGCGAGGTCCGCCAGTGGCCGTGTCGCTGCCGCCGATCCCCGACGCGCTGATAGGCCAGTTGCACCAGGACATAGAGCAGGGTGATCAGCGACACCGTGCCGAGCAAGGCGAGCGGGATGGCGCGGCGCGGATTGCGGGTCTCGCCGGCGGGGATCGACGCCGCCTCGAACCCGACGAAGGCGTAGAGCGCGGCGAGCGCGACGCCCTCGACCGCGCCGAAAGTCCGGCAGGGTCACGTCGGGACTGGACCGACGCCGATGCCGGCGATGACCAGCAGCCAGGATCGGCAGCAGCTTCAGAACGGATTCCGCCGAGACAGGCCGAGGCGCGGCGGACGACCCGGTGGAGGTGGAGCAGGTTGATGGCGGTACACGATGACGATCGCGCGCTGGCGGCGACCATCCGCCTCGGCAGCGCCGGCCACAACAGCGACGGATGAGCGGCGAGCACCGTGGCATTGGCGGCGGTGGCGGCGATCGCGAGCGACATAGATCGAGCCAGCCGATGCCTGGAACCCCGGCGAACGGGCCGAAGGCTTCGGTGACGTACAACTGCGGTCCGCCCGAGCGATCGAAGCGCGCGGCGAGATCGGCGAAGCACAAGGCGACCAGCATGACCGCAGCCCCGCGCCAGCAGCAGCAGCCACGGCGCGAAGGACCCGACGGCGTCGTCGAGCTTGCCGGGAAGCGCGAAGATGCCGGTGCCGATCGTGCCGTTGGAGGCGATGAAGGATGCGTCCACCAGGCCGATCCGCGCGCCGCAGCGGCGACCCTCCTGGCGCGATGTCACCCCGCGATCAGCCGGGCGGCAGTCGGGCGCGTGATAGGTCAGGACCCCGGTCGCGCCGGCGCGCTTGAAGGCGAGCAACGTCTCCAGGATCAGCGCATCGCGGTCCCCTGCCCCGGCCGCCGCCGCGGCCTCGATCATCGCATATTCGCCCGACACCGCATAAGCGAAGGTCGGAACGCCGAACGCGTCGCGGACCCGGGCGACGATGTCGAGATAGGCGAGGCCGGGCTTGACCATCACCATGTCGGCGCCCTCGGCGAGGTCGAGCTCGACTTCGCGCAGCGCCTCGGCGCTGTTGGCGGGGTCCATCTGGTAGCTGCGCTTGTCGCCCTTCAGCAGCCCGCGCGATCCGACCGCGTCGCGGAACGGGCCGTAGAAGGCCGAGGCATATTTGGCGGCATAGGCCATGATCGCGACATCGCAATGGCCCTCGCGCTTCGAGCGCGGAGCGGATCGCGCCGACGCGGCCGTCCATCATGTCCGACGGGGCGACGATGTCGGCGCCGGCGGCGGCCTGGACCAGCGCCTGGTCGACCAGCATCGCGACCGGTCGGGTCATTGATCACGCTGCCGAGCATCATGTGACAGCAGCCCGTCATGGCCGTGGGCGGTGTAGGGGTCGAGCGCGACGTCGGTGAGGATTCCGACCTCGGGAACCGCATCCTTGATCTCGCGGATGGCGCGGCAGATGAGGTTGTCGGGATTGAGCGCCTCGCGCGCGTCGTCGGTGCGCAAGTCACTGGGCGTATTGGGGAAAAGCGCGATGCACGGGATGCCGAGATCGCGCGCCTCGCGGGCCTTGCGCGGCCAGCCGGTCGACGCTCCAGCGCGACACGCCGGGCAGCGAGGCGATCGGCTCCTCGCAGCCCTTGCCCGTCGGCGATGAACAACGGCCAGATGAGGTCGCTGGGGTGGAGGCGATGCTCGGCGAGCAGGCTCGCGGATCCACGGGGCGGAGCGACCGCGGCGCAGGCGGCAGGCGGGAAGGAGGACATGGTCTGCTCATACCCATTGCGAGCGAAGTCGAGCAGTCCCTGACGACGGTCGGTGACGAACGAAACGCTCAGCCCCGCGAGCAGCTGAGCGACCATGAATGACACGCTTCCCAAACAGGCGATCCTGGTCGTCAACGCGATGAGCCGCCGGGGCGCCGACGTGTTCGACGAGGTGCGCGCCAAGCTGGAGCTGGCCGGGGTCGAGCTGATCGACGCGCATCGCGGTCGACGAGCCCGACGACGATGGACAAGACCGTCATCGACGCGGTCGCACGGCGCGCCGATGGTGATCATCGGCGGCGGCGACGGCAGCGCTGTCGAGCACGATCGACCATTTCGTCGGCAAGGATACGGTGTTCGCGATCCTGCCGCTGGGCACCGCCAACAGCTTCGCCGGATCGATGGGCATGGCGACGGACCTCGACTGCGGCGGTCGACGTGATCGCCAACGGGCGGCGGCGAGCGGATCGACCTGGGCGTGATCGACGGCGATTATTTCGTCAATGCCGCGGCGCTCGGGCCTGTCGCCGCTGATCGCCGACACCGTGCCGCACAAGCTGAAGCGCTATCTCGGCATGGTCGGCTATCTGATCTGGGCGGCGCGGATGCGCGCTTCTATTTCCGCCCGTTCCGGCTGCGCGTCACGCTCGACGACGGCACGCATGGTACAAGGTGTGGGCGACCGAGGCGCGGATCGCCAACGGCACCCACCACGGCGGGGTCGAGCTGGTCGAGAGCCAGGAGATCGACAGCGGCGAGATCGTCATCCAGGCGGTGACCGGCAAGAGCCTGTGGGGGCTGGCGTGGAGCTGGTTCGCGACCCTGTTCAAGCTGCGTCGCGCCGCGACACGACGGTGACCGAATGGCGCGGCCAGAAGCTGCGGCTCGAAGCGCGGCCGCGGCAGAAGATCTCGATCGACGGCGAAATTGCCGCGAAGACCCCGGTGACGGTGTGCGTGGCCGAGGGCGCGATCGAGGTGGCGGCGCCGCGGAGGACGCCCCTACCCGTTGTATCGAGCGTGAGCCGTTCGCGAGCGGAGATCGCCACCTCGACTACGCCCGGGACGAAGTAAGTTTACCCCAGCCGCGCCAGCGCCGCGCCCAGCCGCTCCGCCTCGGCCGCGCGGGCGTCATGGTCGGCGCGGGCTTTCTCGACCGCTTCGGGCTTGGCGCGCTCGGTGAAGGCGGGGTTGGCGAGGCGCGCGGCGAGGCCGTCGCGGTCCTTTTCGGCGGCGGCGATGGCCTTGGCGAGGCGCGCTTTCTCGGCGTCGAGGTCGATCGCGCCGCTCGAGCGGGAAGGCGACGGTCGCGCCGCCGATCGACGATCTGGGCCGAGCCCGGCGGGCACCGCTGTCGGCCGCGACCGGCGGCGTCGAGCTTGGCCATGCGCGACAGCGTCGCGGCATTGGCGTTGAAGCGATCGATCGTCGCCGCGTCGCCGCCGATGACGTGCGGGCACGAGCGCGGCGCTCCACGGAATGGTCAGCTCGGCGCGCAGCGCGCGGACCTCGGTCGATGATGTCGATCAAGGCCGTCGATCTCGGTTCGCGGCCTGCGGCATCGCGCGTGGCTTCGGGCGCGGGCCATTTGGCGATGATCAGCGGTAATCGTCGCGGCCGCTCTGCCCATCGAGTGCCACAATTCCTCGGTGATGAACGGCATGAACGGGTGGAGCATGACGAGGATCTGGTCGAACGCCCAGGCGGCGACCTGCTTGGTCTCGTCGTCCCATGCGCCCTTCACCAGCTCGACATACCAGTCGCAGAAGGTGCCCCAGGTGAAGTGGTAGATGGCGGCGGCCATGTCGTCGAAGCGGAGGTCGGCGATCGCCTTGTTCAGCGCGTCGAGCGTCTCGACGACCTCGCCGATGATCCAGCGGTTGACCGGGAGCGTGGCCTCGGGCGCGGCGATCGACTGGCGATCGCGCCGACGCCATTGCCCTGCAGGAAGCGCGCGGCGTTCCACAGCTTGGTGGCGAAGTTGCGATAGCCTTCGACGCGCTTTTCATCGAGCTTGATGTCGCGGCCCTGGCTTTCCATCGCCGCCATGGTGAAGCGCAAGGCGTCGGCGCCGTAGCGGTCGATCAGGCCGAGCGGATCGACCGTATTGCCCTTCGACTTGGACATTTTCTGCGCCGTGCGCGTCGCGGACCAGGCCGTGGAGGTAGAGCGTCTTCCACGGCACCTCCCCCATGAACTCCATCCCCTGCATCGCCATGCGGGCATCCCAGAAGAACAGGATGTCGAAGCCCGAGATGAGCACGTCATTGGGGTAATGGCGGGCGAGGTCCTGGGTCTGCTCGGGCCAGCCGAGGGTCGCGAACGGCCACAGGGCGGAGGAGAACCAGGTGTCGAGGACGTCCTCGTCCTGGCGCAGAGAAACGCCCTCGCCGGCCTGCGATTGCGCGTCCTCAATCGGTTTCGGCGACGAAAATATTGCCGTCTGTCATCGAACCATGCCGGGATGCGGTGGCCCCACCACAATTGGCGCGAGACGCACCACGGCTGGATATTCTCGAGCCAGTTGAACCAGGTCTTGGACCAGGTTTCGGGGACGATCTTGATCTTGCCCGACGCGGGTCGCCTCGATCACCGGCTTCACCAGGGTCGCGGCGTCGACATACCATTGGTCGGTCAGCCACGGCTCGATCACCACGCCCGAGCGGTCGCCGTAGGGGGTGGCGATGCTGGCGGTCCTCGACCTTGACCAAGGCGCCCTCGGCATCGAGCAAGTCGACCACCGCCTTGCGCGCGTCGAAGCGGTCGAGGCCGATCAGCGCGTCGGGGATGCCGCCGCTCTGGACGACGCGCGCGGCGGCGTCGAACATGTTGAGCATCTCGGCGGGCTTGAAGCCGGCGCGCTTGCCGACTTCATAATCGTTGAAGTCGTGGCCCGGGGTGACCTTGACCGCGCCCGATGCCAAGCTCGGGATCGGCATGTTCGTCGGCGACGATCGGGATCTCGCGGCCGGTGATCGGCAGCGTGATCATCTTGCCGACCAGCGCCGTGTAGCGCTCGTCGGTCGGGATGGACCGCGACCGCCATGTCGGCGAGCATCGTCTCGGGCCGCGTGGTGGCGACCTCGATATGGCCCGCTGCCGTCGGCGAGCGGGTAGCGCAGCGTCCAGAACTTGCCGGCGGTGTCGCGGGTTTCGACCTCGAGATCGCTGATCGCGGTCTGGAAATGCGGGTCCCAATTGACCAGGCGCTTGTCGCGGTAGAGCAGCCCGCGCTTGTGCAGCTCGACGAACACGTGGGTGACGGCCTTCGAGAAGCCCTCGTCCATCGTGAAGCGCTCGTTCGACCAGTCGCAAGACGCGCCGAGGCGGCGGAGCTGCTGGGTGATCTGGCCGCCGCTTTCGCGCTTTCCATTCCCACACGCGGTCGATGAACTCGTCGCGGCTGAAATCGGTGCGCTTCTTCTGCTCGAGGTCGAGCTGGCGTTCGACCACCATCTGGGTGGCGATCCCGGCATGGTCGGTGCCGACCACCCACAAGGCGTCCTTGCCCTGCAGGCGGGCGATGCGGGTGAGGATGTCCTGCAGCGTATTGTCGAGCGCATGGCCGATGTGGAGGCTGCCGGTGACGTTGGGCGGCGGCATGACGATGGTGAACGGCTCGGCGTCGGGGCGCGACGGGCGGAACAGGCCCTCGCTCTCCCAATGGGCATACCAGCGGGACTCGATGGCGGCGGGGTCGAAGGTTTTGGCGAGCTCGGTCATGGCCAGCGACTAGCCGTGCCGCGCTGCAGCATCAACCTTGAGGGGCCGACGCGGAATAAATCCATCATTCGCCGTCTCCTCGCGCTGCTTCCCGATTGCTTGCGCAATCGCTCACCTGCGCTCGGCGGCTCCTGAGCCCATCCAGCGGTTCATCCAGCCGAACACATTGTCGTACCACTGGATCGAATTCTTGGGCTTGAGCACCCAGTGGTTCTCGTCCGGGAAGACCAGCAGCTTCGACGGGATTCCGCGCCGCTGGAGCGCGGTGAAGCTGGCCAGGCCTTGCGTGTAGGGAATGCGGAAATCCTTCTCGCCGGTGATCACGAGCATCGGGGTCTTCCACTTGGCGACATGGTGGACCGGGTTCCAGCGCTCGTAGGCCGCGGGATCCTCATAATAGGTCTTGCCGCCATGTTCCCACTCGGTGAACCACAATTCCTCGGTCTCGTAGGCCATGGCGCGCTGCGTCGAACACGCCGTCGTGCTGGACCAGGCATTTGAAGCGGTCGGGCCACTGGCCGGCGATCCAGTTCATCATGTAGCCGCCATAGCTGGCGCCGAGCGCGCAGGCGTTGTTGGCGTCGAGCTGCGGGATCGGCTGCGCGGTGGCGAAGGCGAGGCCGCGCTTCAGATCCTCGAGCGGCTTGCCGCCCCAGTCGTTGGTGATGCTGTCGGTGAAGGCCTGGCCGTAGCCGGTCGCGCCGTGGAAATCGACGCTGACCACGGCGTAACCGGGCGCGGAGAAGAGGCGCGAGTTCCAGCGGTAGGACCAGCCGTTGCCGAAGCTGCCCTGCGGTCCGCCGTGGACGACGAAGGCGATCGGCAGTTTGCCGTCGCGGCGGCGTGCGCCGCGGCTTCAGCTTGAAGCCCCACACCGGTCGTTGTTGGCGCCCTTGAAGGCGAACTTCTCGAAGCGTCACCGGGTCGAGCTGGGCGAGCAGGGCGCGGTTGACGTTGGTCAGCTGGACGAGCCGGCCGCGCGCGTCGACGCGGAACAGATCGTCGGGCGTCATGATGCTGTTCTGCGTGAAGAACGCGCCGCCGTCGGGCAGCGGGACGACATTGCCCGAGGTGCCATTGCCGGTCAGCCGGGTGATCGCGCCGCTGGCGGCGTCGACCCGCCACACCGGATCTTCCATCACGTCCTCGGCCGTGGCGAGCAGGCTGCGGCCGTCGCGGGCCCAGGCCAGCGAACTGACCGAGCGGTCCCAGCCGGCGGTGAGCGCGCGGGTCCGGCCGGTGGCGAGATCGCGCAGCATGACCACCTGGCGGTCGGCCTCGTAGCCGGCGCGAGCCATCGAGACATAGGCCAGGGTGCGGCCGTCGGGCGACAGCGTCGGCAGCGTGTCGGTGCCGTCGTTGGGGGCGGTGAGGTTGACCGGCGCGGCGCTGCCGTCGGCGGGGGCCATGAAGATGTCGAGGTTGGTCGAGGTCGGCTCGATCCGCCCGGCTTCGCGAAGCGCGAAATAGACCGTGCGGCCGTCGGCGCGAGATGTCGATTTCCTCGCCGCCGCCGAACGGCTTGGAGGGCGTGTCGCCGACCAGCGGGCCGGTGACGCGCGTGCCCATGCCGGTCAGCTTGCCGTTGACGATCGGGTAGCTGAAGATGCGCGACTTCACGCCGGGCTCGACCCACGTGTCCCAGTGGCGGACGAACATCTGGTCATATTCGCGGCCCGAGCCTTCGGGTTTGGCGGGGAAGGTGGTCGCGGCGCAGGCGATGTCGGGGCAATCGCGGGTGTCGGCCCAGACGATCACGCGGCTGCGGTCGTCGCTGACCTTGAAGCCCGAAATGTCGGCGCCGAAGTCGGACATCAGCACGGGCCGGCCGCCCAGCGGCATGCGGTGGAGCTGGTCGCGATCCTTCGACCGGCGCGAGGAACCAGATCGCGCCATCGGTGCCGAACACCGCGCTATTGGCGCCCTTGGGCAGGCCGGGCGACGGGCCGCGGCGCCGATCCGGGCCGGGTCAGGTCGAGCATCTGCAGCGACATTGTTGCGCTTGTTCGCCTTCAAGGTCGGTGCGTCGACAGCGTGAAGATGGCGGTGCGCCCGTCGGGCGAGACGCTCGGCGCGCCGATGCGCTGCATCATGTGCATGTCGGTCGCGGTCATCGGGCGCGCGAGCGACGGGGTGGCAGCGAGGGCGGCGGCCGCGACGGTGGCGGCGAGCAGGATGCGGTTCATATGCCGAAGCCTAGCAAGCGTCGGCTGAAAATACCAGCGCTAGAGCGGCTTGCCGGTGATGCGGCTGATCTCGCGGCGGACATGCTCGTCGACGATGCGCGGGAGATGCTCGTCGAGCCATTGCTTGAGCGCCGGGCGGAGCATGTCGCGCAGCATTTCCTCGAGCGGGTTGACCGCGGGCGGCGGCGGCGCGGCGGCGGCGACGCTGGTCAGTTGCTCGAGCCGTCGCGCGGCTGGTGTCGGCGGCAGTTCTCGTCAGCAATGGCGGGCCGAGTGTCGACCGCGGGCTCGACGGCCTCCTCGACCGGATGGTCGAGCTCGAGCACGTCGTCCTCCTCGTCCGTCGACTCGGAGCGTTGGCAGCCGGCGGCGGGACCGCGGCGCGCAATTCCTTTTCCTCGGCGATCACGCGTTTGATCGACGCGAGGATGTCTTCCATCGATGGCTCGCGCGGACTCTGCATCGCCGCTCTATCGCCTATCGCGGCGTTGGAGCCAAGGCCTGCGGTTGTTCCGGCGGGGTCGCGGTGCTGGGCGCGGTCGCCGGGCGGCGGCGCGGGGTCGACCAGTCGTTCCAATTGCCGGCGACACTGCGATAATTGCCGAGCGGATCGTAGAGCGGCCCGCCGTCGAGCCCGAGATCGTCGGCCTCGGCCTGGCCCATGGCGTTGAGCAGCTGGAAGCCGGCGACATAGCTGTCGCGCCGCGCGGTCACCAGCGCGACCTGCGCGTTGAGCAATTCCTGCTCGGCATTGAGCACTTCGAGGATGGTCCGGGTGCCGACGCTATTCTCGGCGCGCGCGCCCTCCAGCGCGAGTTCGTTGGCCTTCACCGCGACCTGGTTCGAGGCGATCGCCAGTCTGCGCGGCATGCATAGGTCGCGAAAGCCGAGCGGGTGTTGGCGATCACCGCGCGTTCGGTCGCGACGCGCTGTTCGAGCGTCTGCGCCTCGAGCGCGACGCTCTGCGCGATGCGGGCAGCGGGAAGCCCGCCCTGGTAGAGCGGGATTCGGCCCTGGACGCCGACGCTGGTCGCCGTGCCGGAGCGTGGCGCGCCGCCGGTCTCGCCCGCCAGCGTGTTGACATAATCGCCCGAGGCGATCCCCGACACGGTCGGCAGGCGCGCCGCTTCGGCGACGCGGATGTCGTAGCGCGCGGCCTCGGCCTGGCGGGTGATGGCGATGAAGTCGGGATTGTTGACAAGCGCGATCTGCACCGCCTGATCGGCGCGTCGTCGGCAGCGGCGGCAGCGGCGGCGGCGGCGCGAGCACGCCGGGCCGCTGGCCGATCACGCGGCGGTAATTTTCCTCGCTCGTCGGTCAGCCGTCCACGCGCCGTCTCCAGATCGCTGCGGGCGAGCGACTGGCGCGCCTCGGACTGGGCGACGTCGGTGCGGGTGACGTCGCCGATCTGGAACCGGTCGCGCGTCGCCTCGAGATTGGTGCCGAGCACGCGCACCTGATTCTCGTTCAGCTCGACGATCGACGCGGTCGCGGATCACGTCCATGTAGGCGGCGACCGCCTCGGTGAAGACATCGCCTTCGACCGCGCGCAGGGTGGCCCGGCCGGCCTCGACCCGGGTCTTGGCGGCGGTGATCGAATTGCGCACGCTGCCGCCGCTGAACAGCGGATAGCTCAGATCGACCCCGCCGGTGAGATAGGGCCCCTTGCCGAGCCGCGCGAGCGCAGCCGCTGCGAGGTCAGGTCGCGGTTGACCCCGACCGTGGCGGAGACCTGCGGGCGGCCCGCGGCGCGAGCGATGGCGACGGTCGAATCGGTCGACCTTGAGCGCCTCGCGCTGGCCGGTCAGCGTCGGGTTGGCGCGATAGGTGGCGTTCAGCGCCTCGCGCAGCGTGTCGGCCGACGCGGCGGTGGAAACGGCGAGTGCGGCAATCAGCGTGCCGGTCAGAAGGTGACGCTTCACTTGATCTCCAATGCTCTAGAAAGCGAACGCCGGAGCGCTGCTGAAGCCGGGCAGGACGGGGACCTGCGCTTCGGCGAAACTGGTGAAACCGACCGACTGGCCCGCCGATGACGCCGCAACGCGACCGATCGCAAGCCGGGTGACCCCGTCCTCGACGATCGCCGCGCCGACTCGGCCGTCGGGCGACAAGCGGCGCGACAGGGCATGCGGGAAGCTGCTCGATCGCGCCGTCGACCAGGATCAGGTCGACCGGGCCAGACGTCGCCATCCGCGGACGGTGTCGACGTCGAGCCCGATGTGACGGAGCAGCGCTGCGGCATAGCCCCCGCCTCCACCGACCACGAGCGCGCGTTCGCCGGGACGTGGTGCGAGCCGGGTCGAGCAAGCAGGCCGAGTTCGGCCGGCGGCATCATCGGCGAGCCGTCGGCGAGCTGGAGCGGCCGATCGCCATAGGCCGAGCGCCTGCTGACCGGCCGGAACATGATCTTCGCGCGGGACCGCGGCCATGGCGGCGAGCACGCGCGCATCGGTCACGCCCTGCGGACGCAGCTGGCTGGCGACCATTACGCGGCGGGCGGCATCAAAATTGGTGGCGGAATCGGACATGTCACCTCTTCGCTTCGACTGTTATATGCCAGTAATACAGTCGGCATTCAAGATCGCTCTTATCGGCCGGTGGCGTTGCGCCAAGCTGAACCCACCGCCGCCCGTCGAAAAGCAGCATGCGGCTGGCAATAGCCGGACGGAGTCGGGCGGTTGACAAGCGAGAGCGTCCGCCCATTTGCCGCGCTCCGTGAGGCCCGATGGCGGAGTGGTTACGTAGAGGACTGCAAATCCTCGCACGCCGGTTCGATTCCGGCTCGGGCCTCCACTTCTTTCTCGGCATCATCCTCCGTCGAGATGAAAACCCACATTCTTGCAAGGCTAGGAAATGGCCGGACTGGTCCCCAGAGGGTCCGGGGTCCATTGCTATCCGATGCCGCTCCTGCTGTGACGTCGCCGATGGATATCGACTTTTTCCTCGAATTGTCCGGCGTGGCGCGGCGGGCCATACGTGATGCGCTGAACGCCGGCCTCAACGCCCAGAGCAAGGATCAGCGCCACTATGATCCGGTGACCGAGGCGGATCGGGGGGCCGAACTGGCAATGCGCGCGGCGATCGAGAATCAATTCCCCGACCACGGCATCTGGGGCGAGGAATATGGCATGACCCGGCCCAACGCCCCGATGCGGTGGAGCCTCGACCCGGTCGATGGCACCCGCGCGCTGGTGTGCGGGCTGCCCAGCTGGTCGGTGCTGGTCGGATTGCTCGATGGTGGAAGCCACATCGCCGGGATGATCGACTTGCCCGATCTGGACGAATGCCTGATCGCGATCGAGGGGCGGACGACGCGCAATGGGAAGCCGGTCAGGGCCAGCGGCCGCACGAGCATCGACCAGGCGCGCTGGTCGACCACCGATCCCTACCTATTCGACGGGGCCGAAGCAGAGGCCATTGATCGGGTCAGGAAATCGGCGCTGGTGGCGCGTTTCGGGCTCGACGCGCTCGCCTATGCCCGGGTTGCCACCGGAGACCTCGATCTGGTGATCGAGAACAGGCTTGCACCGCACGACCTGGACGCGCTGGTTGCAGTGGTGCGCGGGGCCGGCGGGCATTTTGGCGACTGGGAGGGCGGCGCGGACTTCAGCCGTGGTCGGGTGATCGCGGCTTCGAGCCGGACGCTTTACGACGAGGCCGTGGCGCTGCTTGCCGAATGACGCCGGCGCAACTCACCGACCACCTTTTCCAACGAGGACCCTGACGCTTCGAGCAAGAGGGTCAGATGATAGACTAGGTCGGCCGCTTCAGACTCGAGCTCGGCGCGGTCGCCAGCGACCGCGGCCAAGGCGGTTTCGACCCCCTCCTCGCCCACTTTCTGGGCAATGCGTTTCACGCCTTCGCCTAGCAGGCGCGCGGTATAACTTTTCGCCGGGTCGGCGACAGCCCGGGCGGCAAGTATTTCAGATAGCGCGGCCAGGAAGCCGACGCCCGGCGCCCCTTGATCGCCGAAGCAACTGGCCGTCCCGAGATGACAGGTCGGCCCGCGCGGACGCACCAGGAAGAGCAGGGCGTCGCCGTCGCAATCGGCGCGGACGTCGACCAGGTCGAGCGTGTTACCGCTGGTCTCGCCCTTGACCCACAGCGCGCCGCGCGACCGGCTGAAAAAGGTCACCAGGCGGGTGCGGATCGTCGCCTCCAGCGCATCGCGGTTGCAATAGCCGAGCATTCTGACCTCGCCGCTCCACGCGTCCTGCGCGATTGCGGGGATCAGGCCGCCCATCTTGGTCCAGTCCAGCGTGTCCGGGTCGATCATCGGCGGACCTCAATCCCTGCGCCGGCCAGCGCTTCCTTCACGTCGGCGATGGTCATCATCCGGTCGTGGAAGACCGAGGCGGCGAGCGCGCCGCTGGCCCCGCCACGAAACGCTTCGACAAAATGGGTCGGCTGGCCCGCGCCGCCCGACGCGATGACGGGAACGTCGACCGCCGCGACCAGCGCGGCGATCTGTTGGATGTCATAGCCTTCGCGCACCCCGTCATTGTTCATGCAGTTCAGGACGATTTCCCCGGCACCCAGACGTGTAGCGCGTCGGGCCCAGGCCAGCGTTTCGAGCGCGGTATCGAGCATCGCCTCGGGTCGGCCGCTATACTGGCGTACGCGAAGGCTGCCGTCCGGAGCACAAAAACTGTCGATGCCCAGAACGACGCACTGACGCCCGAACGCTTCGGCCAGTTCGGTTAGCAGTTCGGGACGCTCGATCGCCGGGGAATTGATGCTCACCTTGTCGGCACCGGCGGACAGGACCATGCGTGCGGCCTCGACGCTGCGAATGCCGCCGGCGACCGAGAAGGGAATGTCGATGACCGCGGCGACCCGCGACACCCACTTGAGGTCGAGCGCGCGTCGGTCGGCGCTGGCGGTGATGTCGTAGAAGACGATCTCGTCGGCGCCCTCGTCGCGATAGCGCAGGGCGAGCTCGACGATATCGCCGACCACCCGGTGATCGCGGAACCGGACGCCCTTGACGACCTGACCGTCGGCCACGTCGAGGCACGGGATGATCCTAGCCGCGGGCACGGGCAATCCCTTCCGCAACGCTGAAGCGCTTCTCCCAGATCGCCTTGCCGACCACCGCCCGAAGCGCGCCGCTGCGCCGCAGACAATCGAGGTCGCCAAGTTGCGAGACACCGCCCGACGCCTGCAACTCGACTTCGGGAAAGGCGGCAGCGATCTGCGTCATCAGATCGACATTGGGTCCGTCGAGCATGCCGTCGCGCGCAATATCGGTCACCAGCAGGTGGCGGACGGAGGGGAAATCCGTCAGCACTTCAGCGAGGCTGCGGCCCGAATCCCGGGCCCAGCCGTGGGTCGCCACCACTGGCGTTTCGCCGTCCATCCGGACATCGAGTGCAAGCGTGATGCGGTCCGGGCCGAATTGGCTGAGGATTGCAGCGAAGCCAGAAGGGTCGGTGAGAGCAAGGCTGCCGATGACCGCGCGGGCGACCCCGGCATCGACCAATTGCCCGACCTGGTCGGCGGTGCGAAGGCCGCCCGCCACCTGAAGTTTCGCTGTGGTCGAACCAGCCATTTTGCGGAGGATTGCGGTTTGGCGCGGCTCGCCCGAGCGAGCCCCGTCGAGATCGACGATGTGAACCTCGGTCGCGCCCTCGCCGACGAAGCCAGTGAGTGCCGCTACGGGATCGTCGGAATATGCTTCGGCGGTGTCGAAATCGCCCTGGCGGAGGCGGACGCAGCGACCGTCGATCAGATCAATGGCGGGAAGCAGGATCATGACTCGAGGAACGCCTGGAGAAATCGCGCGCCGGCGGCGGACGAACGCTCGGGATGAAATTGCGCGCCCCACAGGTTCGCGGACCGGATCGCCACCGGCAGCAGGGCATCGCCGTAGCGCACCGTCGCGGCGGTGGCCGGGCCGTCGTCGCAGACCAAACCGTGTGCGAAATAGACGTAGTCATCAGTCGCAAGGCCAAGGGCCGGTCGGCAGGCGTCGATCCGCGACCAGCCCATGTGGGGCACCGGAAAACCGTCGGCAGGCCTGAGCGCGCGCACCGCGCCGGAGATGAGGCCGAGGCAATCGACCCCGCCTTCCTCGGAGCGGTCGAACATCAATTGCATGCCCAGGCAAATGCCGAGCAACGGCCTGGATCGGCGGCGCAGCGGCTCGACCAGTCCGCTCGCCCGCAGGCGGTCCATCGCAAACCCCGCCGCGCCGACGCCGGGAAGGACGAGACGGTCGGCGGCTTCGGCCTCCACCGGGTCACTGGTCAGGATCGCTTCGGCGCCCAGTCGAGCGAACGCGAGGCGGACCGATTCGGTATTGCCATAGCCAAGATCGAGGATGGCGAGCGAGGTCATAGCACCCCCTTGGTCGAGGGAAGTCCGTCGGACGTTCCCTCGATCGCCAGGCCCTGGCGAAGCGCTCGCCCGAACGCCTTGAAGCAGGCCTCGACCTTGTGATGATCATTGTCGCCCTCGACACGGACATGGATCGCGGCGCCCAGGCTGTCCGCTAAGCTGCGGAAAACATGCGGGACCATCTGGGTGGGCAAGCCGCCGACGGCGGCGGACTTGAAGGTCCCCTCGAATTTGACGAACGGTCGACCGGAAAGGTCGATCAGCACCTCGGCCCGAGTCTCGTCCATCGGCAAGGCGAAGCCGAAGCGGCCGATCCCGCGCTTGTCGCCAAGCGCCTGACGCAATCCAGCGCCGAGCGCGATCGCAATATCCTCGATGCTGTGATGGGGATCGACCCCGAGATCGCCCGCGCACGCCAGCGAAAGGCTGAACCCGCCATGGGCGGCGACCTGGTCGAGCATATGGTCGTAGAAGGGTATTCCGCTCTCGATCCGGCGCGGTTCGGGCCGGTCGAGATCGATCGCCAGGACGATCCGCGTCTCCTTCGTGTCGCGCACGATCTCCGCCCGGCGGCCCGGCCTGCCGCCGGTAGCCAGTCCGAACACCGCCAGCAGCGCCTCATTCTCGGCCGGCGTGCCGATCGTGATCCGTACCCCGCCCGGTGCCGCATTGGGGCGAAAGCGCACGCGCACCGCGGCCGCGGCCAGGCGCCGTGCGAGGGTCTCGGGATCGTCGACCTCGACGAACAGAAAGTTGCCGCCTTCGCGGATCGCGCTGATTTCAGTGCTGGCGGCGAGTGCCGCCGCGACGCGCCCGCGCTCGGCCAGGATCAGGCGGATGCGCTCGGCGTGGGCCGGCATGCGTTCGGAGCCCAGCACCTCCAGCGCCGCGCGTATCGACGGCCCGGGGAGAGGATAAGGGGGCGAAACCCGCGCCAGCAGGTCGACAATCTCGGGCGAGGCAATCGCGCTGCCGATCCTCGCGCCGGCCAGGCCATAGGCCTTGGACAGCGTCCGAAGGACGACCAGATTGGCGACCGATCCGGTGCTGGGCGCCATGCTCGGCGCATCGTCAAACTCGCCATAGGCTTCGTCGACGACGACCAACGTGTCTGGCAAGGCCGCGGCGAGGCGTTCGATCGAGCAGCCGGGAATCGTGGTGCCCGTGGGATTGTTGGGGGTGCACAGGAACAGGAGCTTGGGCTGCTGCTCGCGCGCGAAGGCAAGCAGCTGGTCGGGGTCGAACGTGAAGTCTTCGCCGAGCCGGATGGTGACGACGTCGGCGCCTTGGATGCGGGCGAATTGCGCATAAGCGGAGAAGGTGGGTTCGACGATTGCCACCTTGTCCCGGCCGGCCTCGCAGAAGGCGCGGATCAGCAGGTCGATCGCATCATCGCTTCCGCGCGTGACCCACAGGTTGGCAACGTCGACGCCGTATAGCTCGGCCATCCGTCGGCGCAGCGTCAATGGCTGAGGCTCGGGATAGCGATTGGCCGCAGGCTCGCCCTGCACGAGCGAGGGATAGGGGTTTTCGTTGGCGTCGAGGCGGATCGTCCCTGTTACCGGCGCGCCGGCGATATCGACGGGAGGCAAGGCCAGGACCGCGGGCCGCGCAAGGCGTTCGGCCAGCGTCATGCCCGCGCCTCGGCGGCCCGGGCATGCGCTTCGAGCCCCTCGAGCCGGGCGAGAACCGCGGCCGGCGCCGCCAATTTCCGGGCGGCATCGCGGCTGACGGTCTGAACGGTGATCGCCTTCATGAAGGTCAGGGTCGAAACCCCGCCGGTGAAGCGCGCCGCGCGATCTGTCGGCAGGACGTGGCTCGACCCGGCGAGATAGTCGCCGAAGGTCTCCGCCGCGCCATGCCCGGCAAAGACCGCCCCGGCGTTGCGGATCCGGCGCGCCAGCAGGGCCGCCTCGTCGGTCGCCAGACTGAGATGCTCGGGCGCATAGTCGTTGGCGATCGCCACCGCCTCGTCCAGGTCGGTGCAGCGAATGGCGCGCGCAGGCGCAAGCGTACCAGGCAAGGTTGACGCCTGGCGGTCGAGCTCGGTCGCAACGCGGTCGATCAGCGTTATCGAGGGGCTGACAAGGATGACCTGGGCATCGGCGTCATGCTCGGCCTGGCTCAGCAGGTCGGCGGCAACGACCCCCGGATCGGCGCTGTCGTCGGCGATCACCATCAGCTCGGACGGTCCGGCCGGAAGATCGATACCGGGACCGCCGGGGGTCGATGCGACCAGCGCCTTAGCGGCGGAGACCCATTTGTTGCCGGGTCCGCAGATCAGGTCGACGCGCTCGATCGCGCCGGCACCGAAGGCGAGCGCGGCGATCGCCTGGGCGCCGCCGACCGTCCAGATTTCGGCAATCCCGCAGATCTCGGCGGCCAAGGCCAGCGCCGGATCAAGACCACCTCCCAGGCGCGGCGGAGTAACGACCGTCAAGCGGCCGACGCCGGCGACACTGGCGGGGATCGCCAGCATCAGCAAGGTCGAGAATAATGGCGCCTTGCCGCCCGGGATGTAGAGGCCGGCATGGTCAAGCGCGGTCCAGCGCTTGGCGACGGTCAGGCCGGGCATGGTCTGCAGCTCGACATCGTTGGGCCGGGTCGCCTCGTGGAAGGCGCGGATGTTGGCGGCCGCGAGCGTCATCGCCGCTTGCGCCTCGTCGGACAGTTGGGATCGCGCGGCGGCCGCGAAGGGTGCAACGTCGAGCCGCTCGGGAGCGATGCCGTCGATCGCGCGGGCCTGGGCGACGAGGCCGTCCCAGCCGCGATTGCGGACGTCCTCGACGAGCGCCCGGACCGTCTCGAGCATGGCCCGATCCTCGCGGCCATCAGGTCGCGCCAGTGCTAGGCGACGATCGGCAGGGCTGGCGGAGGTCCAGTCAAACAGCTTCATCACATCATCATCTTTTCGATCGGCATGACGAGAATCGCCGATGCGCCAGCGGCCTTGAGGCGTTCAAGCGTCTCCCAGAACACCGATTCCTGACACACCGCCTGCACCGCGACATGCCCCGTCCGGCCGACCAGCGGGATCACTGTCGGAGCTTCGGCTCCAGGCAGGATGGCGGTGATGGCCGGGAGCGCGCTTTCGGGGGCGTTGAGCACGATATATTTTGATTCCGCGGTCGCAATGACGCCATCGATGCGGGTCCTGAGCGCGTCGATCTTTTCCGCGTGCGGGCGATCCACCGGCTGGAGCGTGCGGATCAACACCGCTTCGCTGGCGAAGACGTCGGCGACCGGGACCAGGCCGTTCGCTTCCAGCGTGGCGCCAGTCGACACGAGGTCGCAGACAAAGCTGGCGATCCCGAGGCGTGGCGCCAGTTCGACCGCGCCATGCATGGTGACGACCTCGGCCTCGATCGCATTCTCGCTTAGGAAGCGGGCCAGGAGGCGCGGATAACTGGTCGCGATCCGCTGACCCTGAAGCATGTCCAGCCGGAAATCTTCCAGCGACTCCGACGTGGCGATCTTCAACGAGCAACGTCCGTAGCCGAGGCGGGCAATCTCTTCGATTTTCGGTTCGGCGAGCCCAAGCGCATATTCCGCGAGGACATTCTGGCCGACAATGCCGAGCTCGCAGATGCCTTGCGAAACGAAGGTGGGAATATCGTCGTCCCGAACGAACATGATATCGAGCGGAAAGTTCTCCGCCCGAGCGGACAGGCGATTCTTGCCCCCCTGGCTAAGCCTCAGGCCACTGCCCTTGAGCAGCGCCATGCTTTGCTCCGACAGGCGACCGCTTTTTTGAATGGCGATGTGCAGCCGGGCGCGATTGGGGCTCATGCGTCGGCTGCCTTCCGGCGGTCCAGCACCGCGCGATAGCCGGCGTTGGACTCCTGCCGGAGAAACCGCGCAACTCGGACGATCGTGGTCGTGCTGACCCCGGTCGCATCGTGAATCTCGCGATAGGTCAGACTGCCCTCGTCAAGCAGCTGCGCGACGTGCCAGCGCTCGGCCAGCGTGTGCACCTCGGCAGGGGTGCACAAATCGGACAGAAACGCCCGCGCCTGCGCCAAGCTGTCGACCGAGACGATCGCCTTGGCGAGATCGTCAATCAGCGCCGCGCGGGCCTTCGACAAGGTCGATACAGGAGTCATTTTTTGTTCCATCGTGATATAACAGTGAAACGCCACTAGACGGGTTCGGGATCGAGATCAATCCCGAGAAATAGCAATCGCCGCCCCGTTTCGAGGCGGCGGCGAGGTGGCGGGGTTCGGCGAGCGCCGAGCTCTCTGAAGGTCGACGAACGGGAGCGAAGCACGGCATTGATCTGTCTTTCGACGTACTTCCGAGGCAAAGTCGTCCAGTTGATTAGGTGTCGATCCAATTTGGACTTGCGGAGAAACCGCGACGCCGTACTGGTCGCTCATCGTTTTCATGATTGGACTAGGGCGCGACGATGGCGAGGACTGCGACCATCCTGCTTGCAGCGACGTTGCTTGGCGGCTGCGCGGTCGAGGAACCGGCACCGCTGGTCACTGTCAGCGAGGCCCGGGTCATGGCCCTGCCCACGTCGGCCGCGGCCTATTTTACGCTCGCCAACAGCGGCGGGCGTGACCGCTTATTGTCTGTCACTGCCGAGGGCATTGGCAAGGCAAGCCTTCATGAAACCACGATGGACGGAGATATCCTAAGGATGCGAATGATCGAGAACGGGATCGAAATACCGGCGCGCGGGCAAGTGTTGCTGTCACCCAGCGGCAAGCATGTGATGATCCAGGACCTCGCCACGCCGCTGGCCGAGGGATCGAACGTTCGGCTGTCGCTGCGCCTCGAACGACAGGGGCTGGTCGAAATCAGTGCCCCGGTGAGCGGACCGCGATGAAACTGAGCAACATCAGGATCGTCTTGTGGGGATTGGTCGGACTGGCGGCGATCGCCGGGGTGTTACTGGCGCTACGGACCCCGCCGACCGAAGCGCCAATCGCCAGTAGCCAGTCGATGAGCGACGTGGGCGGGCCTTTCCTACTGACGGGAAGCGACGGCCGCCCGTTTTCCAGCGAGCGACTTGCCGGCAAACCTTACGCACTGTTCTTCGGCTTTACCCATTGCCCCGACGTCTGCCCAACCACGCTGGCGCGGCTAGCGCGACTGAGGAATCAATTGGGCAAGGGCGACGAGGCTTTCGCCATCGTCCTGGTGACGGTCGATCCCGAACGCGACACGCCCGCCGAAATGGCCCGCTATGGTGGCCTGTTTGGAACGCCGGTGATTGCGCTGACGGGCTCAACCCCCGCGATCGAGGGAGTGAAGACGCAATTCGGCGTTTATTCGCAAAAGGTGCCTCAGTCTGGCGCGGATTATGCTGTCGATCACACCGCGACCGTGTTCCTGGTCGACAGGGCAGGCGCATTTTCTGCCACCATATCCCCGAGCGAAGGGGACGCCGCGGCGCTCGCCAAGCTAAAGCGTCTGACAGTTTAGGCACGGGTGCATAACGAACAGTGACGCATGCGCATCGCTGTGTCTTTTCGACCAACGGCGGTAGACGTGGACCGGGTGTGGCCCTAGGGGCCGGGCGAGCCCGCTATCCTGTGGCTCAACTTTCAAATTTAATGAGGTATTTGTGAACCGTATTCTTTCGCTCGCGCTCGCCGCGACCGCTTTTGTTGCCACTCCCGCGATGGCGCAGGACGCCGCCGCCACCTTCACCGGTCCGCGCATTGGCGTGAACGTCGGCTTTGCCGGCGACAAGATCTTCAGCACCGACGCCTTCACCTATGGCGCCGACGTCGGTTACGACTTCGCCGCCGGCGGCGCGGTCCTCGGCATCACCGCGGAAATCGAAGACAGCAAGGACCTGACCCGCGCCCTCGCCCTGACCGCGCGTGCCGGTGGCCGCGTTGGCAGCAATGGCCTGCTCTACGTTGCCGGTGGCTATTCGAATCTCCGCGCCTATGGCGTCAGCGTCGACGGTTTCCGTCTCGCGGTCGGTGGCGAACTCGCCCTGGGCTCGAACGCGTTCGTCAAGCTCGAACAGCGCTACGGCAACTATGAGTATGGCATCGACCTGCACCAGTCGGTGATCGGCGCCGGCTTCCGCTTCTAAGCGGCGTCAGCTCAAAGCGAAGGGGCGGTTTCGGCCGCCCCTTTTTTTGTGCCTGGAGCACGCGATCGAGCAGGCGGTCGAGCGCGGCGAGGCTTTCGGGTTCGTCGAAGCTGGGCGCATGGCCGACGCGCGGCACGGTGACCAGTTCGACATCGTCGATCGCACTGGCCATCAAGTTCGCCACGTCATCCGTCAACAGGTCGGACAATTCACCGCGCAGGATCGTCACCGGGCGACCGTCGAGCGACTTGAAACATCGGCCACATGTCGGGCGCGACCGCCGCGCTTTCGAAATTGTCGGCGATCCGCATATCATAATCGAAACGCACCGTGCCGCCCTCCTCGCACAGCAACGCGGCGGACGAAACGTTCCCACTCGGCCCGGTCGTAGTCGGGATAAACGTCGTGGAGGCGTACCGATATCTGGTCGATCGCATCGGTCCCAGCCGGCGAAGCGAACGTCGCGCCCGACATAGGTGCGCGATACGTTCGATCCCGGCTTGGTCGATCACCGGCCCGATATCGTTGAGCAGGGCGCCGGCGATTCGCTCGCGGTCGGTCCGCGCCAGCGCCATGGTGCAGATCCCGCCCAGCGACGTGCCGACAAAGACCGCGTCGGCAATGCCCAGCTGGTCGAGAAGTTTCAATATGTCCGCGACATAGACCGCCGGCGTGTAATTGGCCGGATCGGGATCGAAGGCGCTGCCGCCACGGCCACGCAGATCGATCGAAATCACTCGCCAGTCGCCGGCGAAGCGGTTCGCGACCGGCTCGAAGTCGCGCGCATTGCGGGTCAGGCCGGGGATGCACAGGATCGGCGGGCGCTCGCGGCTGCCGTCATGGTCGCGATAATGGAGCTTCACCCCGTCGGCGCTGTTCCAGTATCGATCGGTCCATGTCGCCATCACGCTTCCCCCACTCATCGCCCTCCCCTATCGCGAGACGATGGCGGACACGCAACCCTATCGCGCCGACCCGGCGATCCTGGCGCTTGGCGATGGCTACTATGACCCTGTCGAGACGGCGAATTTTCCGAAGCACGATTTTGCGCTTCGTCGAACCGTCGTTGGGCCGACGCGGGTCGGGCTCGACCTCGATAACGCCGGCTGGCTGCTGCATTTCGGGCGCTTCGATCCGTTGCCCGACAATCTGACCCGGCCGCTCGCGTTGCGCTATCACGGCCACCAGTTCCGCCAGTATAATCCTGACATCGGCGACGGCCGCGGCTTTCTATTCGCTCAGTTGCGCGACGATCGCGGGCGACTGCTCGACCTCGGCACCAAGGGCTCGGGGCAGACCCCATACAGCCGCTTCGGCGACGGTCGGCTGACGCTTGAAGGGCGGAGTTCGTGAAGTACTGGCGACCGAGATGCTCGAAGCGCTGGGGGTCGAACACTTCGAAGAGCTTTGCCTTGATCGAGACCGGCGAGGAACTTCAGCGCAACGACGAACCGTCGCCGACGCGCTCGGCGGTGCTGACCCGGCTGAGCCACGGGCACATCCGGATCGGCACCTTCCAGCGGCTGGCCTTCTTCGAAGATCCGAGCCGGAATCGCGAAACTGGTGTCCTACAGCCTGCGCCACCTGTTCGGCGAGGACAGCGACGATCCGGTACGGCTGTTCGACCTGGTCGCCGACGAGAACCGCGACCTCGCCGCATCCTATCTGGCCGCGGGCTTCGTCCATGGCGTGCTCAACAGCGACAATATCAACATCACCGGCGAAAGCTTCGATTATGGTCCGTGGCGCTTCGCCCCGACCTGGGACGAGCAATTCGTCGCGGCCTATTTCGATCATGGCGGGCTCTATGCCTTCGGTCGCCAGCCCGAGGCGATCCACTGGGACCTGGCGCAACTCGGCGGTTGCCTGGCGCTGGTCGCCGAAGGGCCGGCGTTGGCGGAGATGCTTGAACGACTGGCCGACCCGTTTCGAGGCTGCACTGGTGGCGGCGATGGTGCGCCGGCTCGGGATCGTGAACCGACGTGCCGACGATCGCCCGCTGGTGTCGGCGATGCTGGCCGTGCTGCGGCGGCAAGAGGTCACGATCGACCGCTTCTTCTTCGACTGGCGCGGCGGGCGGGTGCCCGAGGCCGGCGATGCGGCGCTGGCCGGCCTACTCGACGGGCGCGAGCCGCTGCCCGGAGCGCTCGGCCACGACTTATTGGCACGATAATGGACCATGTTCGATGCCGATCGAGGAGGTCGAGGCCGATCTGGGCGGCGATCGCCGACGGCCGACGACTGGAGGCCATTCGAGACCAAGATTGCAGCGATCCGCCGAATGGGCGACGCGATGACGGTCGCCGAGACGATGCCATGACGCCGTCTTGCGCTTGACCCAAGCCCGCGGGCATGGTGGAGCGCCGCGATATCCTCCCGGAGTGAAGGTTTGACCGACAGGCTGATTTCGACCGAACCGGCGACCGGCGACGAAGTGTGGACGGGCGACATCGGCGATGCCGCGGCCGAGGTCGCGACGGCGCGCGCTGCCTGGCCGGAATGGGCCGCGCACAGCGTGTCCTACCGGATCGAGACGATGCGCCGCTTCGCCAACGAAGTGCGCGTCGCGCGAACAGGACTTCGCCGACATCATCAGTCGCGAGACCGGTAAGCCCTTTTGGGAAGCGCGGACCGAGGTCGGCGCGGTGGTGAACAAGGTCGAGATTTCGGCCAATGCCTATCTCGAGCGCACCCCGATGCGCAAAGTCGAGGCGGCGCTCGGCAGCAAGGTCGCGGTGCGCCACAAGCCGCATGGCGTGCTGGCGGTGCTCGGCCCGTATAATTTCCCCGCGCATCTGCCCAACGGCCACATCGTACCGGCGCTGATCGCGGGCAATGCGATCGTCTTCAAACCGTCCGAGAAAGACTCCGGCGACGGGCGTATTCCTGGTCGATTGTTTGCGCGCCGCGGGAATTCCCGAGGGCGTCGTGCGGGTGCTGATCGGTGGCCCCGAGCAAGGCAAGGCGCTGGCCGGGCAGCCGGGAATCGACGGCCTGCTGTTCACCGGATCGGCGCGCGCCGGCATGGCGCTACACAAGCAATATGCCGAAATGCCGCACAAGATGCTGGCGCTCGAGCTGGGCGGCAACAATCCACTGGTGGTGTGGCAGGCGGCGGATATCGACGCCGCGGCGATGATTGCGGTCCAGTCGGCCTATCTTGTCCGCCGGCCAGCGCTGCACCGCGGCGCGGCGGCTGATCGTCGAAGACGGAGCCGAGGGGCCGCTGGTCGAGGCGATCTGCAAGCTGATCGACCGGATCATCGTCGATCATCCCCATGCCGATCCGCAGCCATTCATGGGGCCGGTGATCGACCTTGCCGCCGCCGACCATCTGCAGTCGCAATATATGGCGCTGATGATGAAGGGCGGAAAACCGATCCGGCGGCTCGACCGTCCTTCGAAGAGAGGCCGTACCTGACGCCCGCGCTGATCGATGTGACCGACGCCAAGGATCGCCCCGACGAGGAAATGTTCGGCCCGGTGCTGCAGATGATCCGGGTCAAGGATTTCGACGCCGCGATCGACGAGGCCAACAATACCCGCTTCGGGCTGGCCGCGAGCCTGGTCGGCGGCACGCCGGCGATGTACGACAAGTTCTGGGCCAATGTCCGCGCCGGCGTGATCAACTGGAACAAGCCGACCAACGGCGCACCGTCCAACGCCCCGTTCGGCGGCATCGGACTGAGCGGCAACCACCGCCCGAGCGCGTTCTACGCCGCCGATTATTGCGCCTACCCGGTCACCAGCAGCGAAAGCGAGATGCACCGCGTCGCGATCCCCGAGGGCTTGCGCGACGCTTATGTGCCGACCGATGAACTGAGGCTTAGTTGGCGCTTCCGACGCCTCCGCCGACGCCCACTGCCATCGGCGTTCCGACCGTGGTGTCCATTCCGCCCGCCAGTACGCCCGGACGATCCCAACCGTAGCGGTCCTCGAACGAGGTCATGCCCGTCGGCGCCTGGCACCATCGTCAGATAGGTGACATAACACCGGCACTCCGCGAGGCATCGCGATATGCTGTTCTGGCGCACTTCCGACCGCGGCGACGTCGCGACCGAACAACCAGTTGGCGAGTCGACGATAGTCCTCGACGCGAATGCAACCGTTGCTCATCGCACGATCGGCCAGCGCGAAATATTCCCGCGTCGGCGTGTCGTGGAGGTAGATGCCTTCCTTGTTGGGGAAGGGGAATTTCATCTTGCCCATCGAATTCTGGCCGTTCGGCTTCTGACGCAGCAGCACTTTGGAGGTTCCGGCGACCACGCCCTTCCAGTCGACCGACGAGGCCGGCAGGATCTGCGGATTCTCGCTGAAATCGGAAATCATCTCGTAGCCGCGGGCCTTGAGATAGGCCTCGCCGCCCTTGATCACGCCGGGCGCGGTGGTCTTGCGGATCAGATGGTCGGGCACATGCCAGTAAGGATTGGCGATCGCATAATACATGGTGCTGGCGACGATCGGCGTCGGCAGGCCATATTTCTTCTTGCTTCCGACGACGACCTTCATCGATCCGACCGATTGTCCGCCTTCCATCATGTGGAGCCGCTGTTCGGCCGAATTGACCAGGATGTATTTGCCGGTGCCAGGGATGATCCGCGCGCGTTCCAGGTTGAGCGCTCGCCTTGTCCGAGGCGCGTCCGCCATTGGCGGCGGCTTCGGCGATGGCGACGTCGCGGATCGCGGCATAATAAGGATTGACCGCCGACACCGAGGCGATGTGCTGGGCGAGCGAGGGCGCGGCTTCGGCCAGCGCCAGCGTGCGATCGACGTGCGGCAGCGGTCATCGGCCAGTGCCGGATCGCCATAAATGACGTTGGACGACGGACGCTTGAGCGCCTGGACATAATCGGCCCAGGCGGCGGACAGCGCCAGCTCGGCCGCCTTCATCTGCATCGGATCGTTGGACGCTCGGGCGCGAGCTACCGTCGCTTCGACCGTCGCGGCAATGCTCGGTCCATTGGCAAAGCCGTCGATCGGCGCACGGCGCAGGATCGTCATCAGTTGAGCGATGGCCGCATCGCCGCCTTTGGCGCCGAACCAGATCGGCGGATACTGGCGGCGCTCGTAATAATAACGCACCGTAAGGCCATTGGCCGACGCCGGGAGCGCCACCTGCGGCGCCGGCGGCGGTGCCGGCGGCAAGCTTCTTTTTCTTGGCTTCGGCCGGGCGCCGAGGCGATGATCGTAGCGGCAACCGCCGTCAGTCAGAAAAGCCCGAACGCGCATCATCGTCCCCTAAAGCCGGATGGAGAACTGGAAGCGCCAATATTGCCGGAATCTGCCATGCGCTTCAATCCCTTGTGCCAATCCAACGCCAAAACGCCGGATCATGACGCTGGTCGAGAGGGCTATGGTTAAGAGCTGTGACATGAATGCCACAGGAACGGGTTTAATCCTCCGAGCGACGAAACTTTGCTGCACGTTGCGAGGGTTTACCGCACGCCTCCCGCAAGCGGAGTGCGATCAAGGAGAAATCATGCGTAAATACCTATTGGCCGCGACCGCGGCCGCAGCGGTTATGGCCACGCCGGCCATGGCCCGCGACGGTTCGGTCTATGTCGGAATCGAAGGCGGCATCCTGTTCCCCAAGGACAATGATGCCGACGTCTTCGCCGACTTCACCACCACCCAGGTCCCGACGACGCCCCACGGCCCTGCCCCGGCCGACACCACGTTCGAAGACATGTTCGGCATCGATTACAAGCGCGGCATCGATGTCGACGCGATCATCGGCTACGACTTCGGCATGTTCCGCCTCGAAGGCGAAATCGGCTACAAGAAGGCCAAGGTCGACGACTTCGAGATCGACAACAGCGACATCGCGGCGCTCAACGCGGCGCTGAACCGTCCGTCGGGCGCGGGCGATCCGGGTGCACCGGGTCTACCGGCTCTTTCGTCGGACGATTTCGACCTCAACGGCAACGTCAAGGTCTGGTCGGCGATGGTCAACGGCCTCATCGACTTCGGCGACGAAGACGGCCTGTCCTTCTACGTCGGTGGCGGTGCGGGTCGTGCCAAGGCCAAGGCATTTGGCGACAGCGACAGCGCCTGGGCGTTCCAGGGCATCGTCGGTGCGCGCTACGCGGTCAGCCGTAATGTCGACCTCGGCCTGAAGTATCGTTACTTCCAGACCGGCAAGCTGAACTTCTCGGAAGATCCCATCGCCGTGAACGGCAATGGCGATGCAGTCGTCGTCGGCACCACCCCGGTGGTCACCACGACCAACGCCGTGCTGCTGCCCGACTTCGAACAGAAGTTCCGTTCGCACAGCCTGCTGGCCAGCCTGATCTTCAACTTCGGTGGTGGCGAAGAGGCTCTTGCCGCCGCCCCCGCCGCCGCCCCCGCCCCCGCCGCCTCCGCCGCCGCCCCCGCCGACGCAGACCTGCGCGGATGGTTCGGTGATCCTGGCGTCGGACATGTGCCCGCCCCCGCCGCCGCCGCCGCCGCCGGCGCCGGAACCCGAGCGCGGCTAATCGCTAGCGCTGAGCCTAAGGAAAGCGGCCGGTCATCCTCGGGATGGCCGGCCGTTTTCTTGCTACCGCCGGTTACAAATGAGGGCGCCGGAAGGGGGAACTTCCAGCGCCCTCATCCGCCCCCGCACCAGGCCCGCGTCAGCGGCGCCCGGCGGCCCCTAACTTCGAAGTTCGGGGAGGAAATTGTCGTCCGCGAGATCGCTGAACTTGGTGATCCGGCTGTCGAACTTCATCTTGCACCTTGCCGGTCGCGCCGTGGCGCTGCTTGGCGACCAGCAATTCGGCGGTGCCATAGACGCGTTCCATGTCGCGCTGCCACTGCTCGTAGGCTTCGAACATCTTGGCATCGTCGCCATCCATCGGCCGCTTGGGCTCGCGCGCCGCGACGTAATAATCCTCGCGATAGATGAACAGGACGATGTCGGCGTCCTGCTCGATCGAGCCGGATTCGCGCAGATCCGACAGTTGCGGACGCTTGTCCTCGCGCTGCTCGACCGCGCGGCTGAGCTGCGACAGCGCGAGCACGGGCAGATCAAGCTCCTTGGCCAATTGCTTGAGGCCGCGGCTGATCTCGGAGATTTCCTGGACCCGATTGTCGTTCGATCCCTCGCCCGATCCCTGGAGCAGCTGGAGGTAATCGATCACGATCATGCCGATGCCCTTTTGCCGCTTCAGGCGGCGCGCGCGGGTGCGCAGCGCGGCGATGGTCAGGCCCGGGGTGTCGTCGATGTACAGCGGCAACGTCTGGAGGTCGGCCGCGGCGCGGGCCAGCTGGCGGAATTCCTGCTGGCTGATCTTGCCCATGCGCAGATTCTCGCTGCTGATCCCCGATTCCTCGGACAGGATACGGGTAGCAAGCTGGTCGGCCGACATTTCCAGGCTGAAGATGGCAACCGGAGCACCCGCCGACTTGGCCGGCTCGATGCCGTCTTCCAGGTCGCGCGACGAAACGCTGCGCGGCGGCGAAGGCCATGTTGGTGGCGAGCGAGGACTTGCCCATGCCGGGGCGTCCGGCGAGGATCAGGAGATCGGAGCGGTGAAGGCCGCCGATCTTGCTGTTGAAGCCGTCGAGCCCGGTGGTGATGCCCGGACAAATGCCCGCCCGAATTGAGCGCGCGCTCGGCCTGCTCGATCGCCAGCTTGGTCGCTTCGCCGAAGCTTTTGACCTTGCCCTCGCCCCCGCCCTGCTCGGCGACGCGGTACAGCTCGCCCTCGGCGCGCTCGATCTGCGACAGCGGTGCGACCTCCTCCGACGTGTCAAGCGCGCCTTCGACCATGTCGCGCCCGACCGCGACCAGCGAGCGGAGCAAGGCAAGGTCATAGACCTGCTGCGCAAAATCACGCGCGCCGATGATCGCCGCGCCCGAGCCGGTCAGCTGGGCGAGATAAGCCGGACCCGCCGACCTCCTTCATCGCCTCGTCCGCCTCGAACATCGGCCGCAGCGTGACCGGATTGGCGACCATGTTCTTGTCGGTCATGCGCAGGATCGAATCGTAGATCCGGCCGTGCAGCGGCTCGAAGAAATGGTCCGAACGGAGCTTGAGCTGGACATCCTCGACCAGTCGGTTGTCGATCATCAGCGCGCCGAGCAGCGCCGCCTCCGCCTCGATATTCTGGGGGAGCGCCGGGGTCACGGGCGCGTCGGTCTGTTCGTTGAGTCGGATGATTTCGGCCATGGCGGTACCCTACATCAAAATGGCCGCGCCGCGAGCATCATCCACAAAATTTCGGTGGGCGGGGCTGTGGATAAGCATCGGCATTGCGCGCCGCCCGTCGCAACCGCTAGCGGTGGCCCATGAGCATCTTATCCGACCGCTGGATTCGCGAGCAGGCGCACCACCCACCAGATGATCGAACCATTCGTCGAGGCGCAGCGGCGCGACGGGTGCATCAGCTACGGCCTGTCGAGCTACGGCTATGACGCGCGGGTTGCCGACGAGTTCAAGATCTTCACCAATGTCGACAGCGCCATCGTCGATCCCAAGGATTTCGCGGCCAACAGCTTCGTCGATCGCAAGACCGACGTGCTGCATCATCCCGCCGAACAGCTTCGCGCTCGCCCGGACGGTCGAATATTTTCGCGTGCCCGAGGATGTGCTGGTGATCTGCCTTGGCAAATCGACCTATGCGCGGTGCGGGATCATCGTCAACGTGACCCCGCTTGGAGCCCGGCTGGGAGGGGCATGTGACGCTGGAATTTTCCAACACCACCCCGCTGCCCGCCAAAATCTACGCCAATGAAGGCGCGTGCCAGTTCCTGTTCCTGAAAGGGCAATGAGCGGTGCGAGACGAGCTACAAGGACCGCGCCGGCAAATATATGGGGCAGAGGGGCGTGACCCTGCCCAAGCTGTGACGCTCGACGAGGCGCGTGCGCTCGACGCGGCCGATCCGCTGGCGTTCGACTGCGCAACCGGTTCGCGCTGCCCGAGGGCATCATCTACCTCGACGGCAATTCGCTCGGTGCCCTCCCTCGCGCCGTGCCCGCCGCCATCGGCGATCTGGTCGAGCGGCAATGGGGCGCGGACCTGATCACCAGCTGGAACAAGCACGGCTGGATCGACGCGCCGGCCACGCTCGGCGCGACACTTGCCCCGCTGATCGGCGCTGCGGCGGACGAGGTGCTGGTGTGCGATTCGACCTCGGTGAATTTGTTCAAATTGCTGGTTGCGGGGCTGGGCGCGCAGCCAGGGCGGCGGGTGATCCTGACCGAGCGCGACAATTTTCCGACCGATCTCTACATCGCGCAGGGGTCGCCCGATTACTGCCCGGGGCCGAGGTTCGCGACGGTCGATCGACGACGCGATTGCCGCGGCGCTGAACGACGATGTCGCGCTGCTGATGCTGACCCAGGTCGATTACCGCAGCGGCGAGCGGCACGACATGGCGGCGCTGTCGGCTGCCGCGCGCGCAGCCGGCGCGCTCAGCCTGTGGGACCTGTCGCACAGCGCGGGGGCGATCGACGTCCAGCTCAGGACTAGTGGTGCCGACTTGGCAGTTGGCTGTGGCTACAAATATCTCAACGGCGGGCCGGGCGCGCCAGCCTTCCTCTATGTCGCCGCCGCGCTTCAGAGCCGGCTGCAATCACCGCTTACCGGCTGGATGGGTCATGACGCGCCGTTCGCGTTCGACGACGAATATCGCCCCGCGTCGGGCATTGCGCGCTTCCTCGCCGGCACGCCGCCGATCGTCGGGATGACCGCGCTGGCGGCGGGTCTGGCAACCTTCGACGGGGTCAGCATGACCGCGATCGAAGCCAAGGCAGCGTCGCTGACGGACTTCTTCATCGCGTTGTGTCGAAGCGCGCTGCCCAACGCTCGAGCTCGCCTCGCCCGCGCGATCCCAGCCGGCGCGGCGCCCACGTCAGCTTCCGTCACCCCCAGGCCTATGCGGTGATGCAGGCGCTGATCGATCGCGGGCGTGATCGGCGACGTCCGCATGCCCGACCTGATCCGCTTCGGCTTCGCACCGCTCTACAACAGTCACGAGGAAGCGTTTCGCGCGGCGGAGACGCTGGCTGGACTCCTCGACAATGGCCTATGGGACGATCCGCGATTTCAGGCGCGCTCGAAGGTCATCTGACGTCCGTCAAACGAGCGCCGCACGGCCCTTGATGATCAGGTCGACCCAGTCGGCAAAGGCATGGGCAAGCCTCGTCACGACGTCGTTCAACGGACTCGTCCTTGAGCGTGCCATCGGCGTCGAAACTGTCGTCGGTGACGTGACCGAGATAGGCCTCGGGCTGCTGCATCACCGGCATGTCGAGAAACACGCAGCACTGGCGAAGCTGGTGATTGCGAGCCGAACCCGCCGATCCCGCCAGGCGAGGCGGTGACGACCGCCGCCGGCTTCTTCGCGAACACGCTCTGACCATAGGGGCGCGAGCCGACATCGATCGCATTCTTGAGTGCGCCGGGAATGCGCGCGATTATATTCCGGAGCTGACGAACAGCACGCCATCGACCGCAGCGATTTGCTCGCGGAACCGGATCCATGGCGGCGGGTGGCGACCCGTCGATGTCCTGATTGTAGAGCGGCAGGTCGCCGATCTCGACGATAGTGCAGTCGAGGCTGTCGTCGCGGATCGCGCAGATCGATTGCGCGACCTTGCGGTTGACGCTGTCCTTGCGGAGCGAGCCGACGATGATCGCGATCTTGTGACGATCCATGATACTATCGTCCCTAGCGGCGCGTTTTACCCTGATGGCGGATGTTGGCGGGACGGCCGCGACGCGGGCCGCGCGGCAAGGTGCGGTCCCGGCGCGGGCCGGTCGTCCGCTCTCCGCCGCCGAAGGAGCCCTCGGGCAGCTGGAAGCGCAGCGCGCCGGAGGCGGGATTGGCCTCGGCCAGCTTGAGGTCGATCAACTGGCCTTGGCGGTAGGTCTCGCCGGTCTCCTCGCCGATCAATGCCCGAGCCGCCTCGTCGAAGCGGAAATATTCGTTGCCGAGGATCGACGCCGGGACCAGCCCGTCGCCGCCGAGATCGATCACGGTGGCGAAGAAGCCGAACGACTGGACGCCGGTGATGCGGCACTTGAGGATCTGCCCGACGCGGTCGGCGAGGAAGGCGGCGACATAGCGGTCGACCGTCTCGCGCTCGGCCTCCATCGCGCGGCGCTCGAGCATCGAGATATTCTCGCCGATCTCGGTGAATTTCTCGACCTTCTCCGGGGCCAGCCCGCCCTCGCCCAGCTTGTAGCTGCGCACCAGCGAGCGGTGGACGATGAGATCGGCGTAGCGGCGGATCGGCGAGGTGAAATGGGCGTAGCTGCCGAGCGCAAGCCCGAAATGGCCGAGCGGATCGGGGGAGTAGCGCGCCTGCATCTGGGTCCGAAGCACCTGCTCCATGATCTCGTGCCGCGACGGATGGTCGGGGCCGATGCGGTCGAGGATGTGGTTGAACACCGACGGCTTGATCACCTGGCCGAGCGCGAATTGGATGTCGAAGGTGGCGAGATAATCCTTGAGCGCGGTCAATTTCTCGCGGCTCGGCGCTTCGTGGATCGCGGTACATCACCGGCGCCTTCTTCTTCTCCAGCGCCTTGGCCGCGGCGACGTTGGCGGCGATCATGTAATCCTCGACCAGGCGATGGGCGTCCAATCGTTCGCGCGGGGCGACCGAGAGGATGCGGCCCTTTTCGTCGAGCACGACGCGGCGTTCGGGGAGGTCGAGTTCGAGCGGCTCGCGTTTGGTGCGCGCGGCAAGCAGGGCGCGCCAGCAGTCCCACAAGGGCTTCAGCGCCTGCTCGACCAGTTCGGCGGGACCGACGCTCTCGACCGGCGGCATCGAGCAGGGAGATGACGCAACTTCGACGACTTGCTCGCTCGCGGCGTCCATCGCAGCCTGTGCATTCTCATAGGCAATGTTTGCGGCGACACAAATCTTGGCGCGTGAGAATCTCCATTTCTTGAGTTCGCCCGCCTTGTCGATGTGCATGTGGCAGGCGAGCGCCGCGCGGACCTGGCCTTCCTTCAGCGAGCAGATGTCGGACGACAGTTCGTGGGGCAGCATCGGCACCACGCGGTCGGGGAAATAGACGCTGTTGCCGCGCAGCACGCGCCTCGCGGTCGAGCTGCGATGCCTTCGCGGACGTAGAAGCTGACGTCGGCGATGGCGACGATCGCGTCCCACCCCTCGCCGTCGTCGCGCGGGCTCGCCCAGATGGCGTCATCGTGATCGCGCGCATCCTCGGGGTCGATCGCGACGATCGGCAGATTGGTGAGATCCTCGCGCTCGCCGAGCGGCATTTTGGCGACGCGGTGCGCTTCCTCGATCGCCGCGTTCGTCGAATTCGTCGCGCAGGCCGTGCTTGTGCGATGGCGATCATCGAGAAACTGCGCGCGCGCGAACGGATCGCCGAGCACCGCATCGATCCGGGCGGTCACGCGCGGCGGTCGGCCCGACGGTTCGGCCAGCACCAGGTCGCCGGGCGCGCGTCCTTGCCAGGTCCGAGATCAGCAGTTCGCGCCGCTCGCGCTTGTCGACCGGGGTGAGGAAGAAGCGCGTCGCCCTCGCGGCGGACGACGCCGAGCACCAGGTCGGCGCGACGCTCGAGCTTCTTCATGATGTGCGCGACATGGCCCCTGCCCGCGTCTTCGGTCCGCGCCAGGATGCGGTCGTTGAGCGCCAGCGCCGATCGCCGCCCCTTCTCGATCACGCGGAGTTTGGGCGCGGGGGTGTCGGCGTGCCAGCTCTCGGGCTGGGCCCACACCTGCCCGTCGTCGACCGAGACCACCCGCAGCACGGTCACCCGCGGCACTCCGCCCGCCTTGTGGAAGGCGCGGCCGGGGGCGGAGTCGATCAGCCCCTCGTCGGCCATGTCCTTGAGCAGGCTCTTGAGCATGATCTTGTCATGGCCTGACAAGTTGAATGCCTTGGCAATCTCGCGCTTGCCGGCGGGCGCGCCGGATTGCTCGATGAACTCGAGGATTTGCTTGGGGGTCGGGAGGCCGGTGGCCGGGCGGTTTTGGCGGGGCATGGCCTTCCCTAGCGACAAGCAGAAAGGAAGCGAAGCCTCACCGGAGCTGACTATCCTTGCTGCCACGGCGATTGATGGCGCTGTGCTGGACCGACCGGTCGCGGACCGACTGGCAGGCGACGCAGGTGCGGACCCCGGGAAGCGCATCGCGCCGCTTGTTGGGGATCGGCTCGCCGCAATCGTCGCATTCTTCGGCGCTGTCGCCATGCGGCATCAGTGCCCGTGCGCGGAGCACCGCATCGGTCACGCTATCGTCGATCTGGTCCTGCACCGCGCCGTCGCGCGTCCATCCACCGGCCATGTTGTGCTCTCCCTTCTCTGGGAGAAAGCACAGTTAGCAGACCTGTTCCCTCAGGGCTTCGGTGGCGGCGCGACATAGGGTTTGAAGGCGCCGCCCGGCACCGCCGAGGCGACCGGGCTTTCGTAGCCGTCCTTGCTGACCGAGGAGACGCCGAACACCCAATCGTCGACGCGGATGCCTTTCAAAACGGACTTCCAATCTTCGGCTGAAACGAACTTTGTCCGTGCCTACGACCCGAACGGGTCCGGAGAATGTCACGTCCCGGCCACTGCTTTGCTGATTTTGCCAGCCATTTGAATCTGTACGCCGCCACCGGAGAATATAAGTCGTAGCACCTGCAATGCCTCGCCAAGTCACCGTCGTATCAGTGCTCACCGCCCCTTCGACCGTCGGCTCGGGCGGCGGCGGGGCGCTGGCCAGGGCGGCTAGCGCGGCGACGTTGAGCTTCGTCACCTTGGCGAGATAGGGGAAATCCATTTCGTCGACCGTGTCGCCGTACTTGATCGCCCTTCTCGACCCGCAGATCCTGGTGCTGGTGATCATAATCCTCGACCGCGACCGAGAACCGCACCGCGGGGAAGCCGGCGTTGAGGAATTCGGTATGGTCGCCGCCGCGGCCGAAGCGGTCGTTGCGCCAGATTTGCCGCACGTCGAGGCCGATCTCGGGGATGGCGCTCGGCCAGGCTGTCGAGGAAGCGCGAGAGGTTGCGCGACGGGCTGTCATTCTCCCCGCCGAGGCTGCGCTGCTGCGCCGCGAGCTCCTCGCGCCCCTGCCAGCGCGGGCCTTCGGAGAAGACGCGCACGGTCTTGGCGTCGCACACCTTGTCCGAGCCGCAGCTGTTGCCGATGATGTCGTTGTTGAGATTGGCGATGACGTTCCAGCCCTGCGCCTTGGCGTAATCGGCCAGGATCTTGCCGCCGAGCAGCCCCTGCTCCTCCCCCGACAGCACGGCATAGACGATCGTGCCGGGGAACTTGTGCCTCGACAGCACCCGCGCCGCCTCCATCACCGCCGCGGTGCCGCTGCCGTCGTCATTGGCGCCGGGCGCGTCCTTGGTGAAATCCATCACGTCGGTGACGCGGCTGTCGATGTGGCCGGTGATGATCACCACGTCGTTGGGCCGCTCGGTCCCGCGCTGGATCGCGACCGCGTTGCACACCTTGGTCGGCGTCGGCACGCGGCGGCCGGTGACGGTGTCGCAGGTCTGCAGCGTCGTCGAGGCCGAGCTTCTTCATCTCCGCCTCCGCCCAGCGCACCGCCGCCCCGATCCCGCGCTTCGGGTCGGTCTGCGACGACAGAGTGTGGCGGGTGCCGAAGCCGACCAGCCGCTCGACAATCGCCTTCATCCGCGCGGCATCGACCGCTGCGGCGATCTTCGCGAGTCGGGCATCCTGCGGGGATTGGGCGGCGGTGGCGGGGGCGGACAGCAGCAAGGCGGCTAAGATCATTGAACGCATGGGCAAAACTCCTCGTACGGCCATGCTGGCATTCGCTGGGCGGCTTGGCTAGGGCAGCCGCAAATCACATCACGAGGTTATCCCATGCGCACCATCGAGCATTTCATCAACGGGTCGAGCCATAACGGACGCGCCGCGATCAGGGCGATGTCTGGAACCCGTCCGATGGCGAAGTGCAGGCGACCGTCGGGCTCGGCACTGCCGCCACGCTGACCAAAGCGATGGATGCGGCGCGCGCGGCGCAGCCCGCCTGGGCGGCGACCAATCCGCAGCGCCGGGCGCGGGTGATGTTCGCGTTCAAGGATTTGGTCGAGCGCAACATGGAGGAATTGGCCGCCCTGCTTTCGTCCGAGCATGGCAAGGTCATCGCCGACGCCAAGGGCGACATCCAGCGCGGGCTGGAAGTGATCGAATTCTGCTGCGGCATCCCGCACGCGCTCAAGGGCGAATATACCCAGGGCGCGGGGCCGGGGATCGACGTCTATTCGATGCGCCAGCCGCTCGGCATCGGCGCGGGGATCACCCCGTTCAACTTCCCGGCGATGATCCCGATGTGGATGTTCGGCGTCGCCATCGCGACCGGCAATGCCTTCATCCTGAAGCCCAGCGAGCGCGATCCGTCGGTGCCGGTGCGGCTTGGCCGAACTGATGTCCGAGGCCGGACTTCCCGACGGTATCCTCAACGTCGTCCATGGCGACAAGGAAATGGTCGACGCGATCCTCGACGATGACGATATCAAGGCGGTCAGCTTCGTCGGATCGTCCGACATCGCGCAATATATCTACTCGCGCGGCACGGCCAACGGGAAGCGCGTGCAGGCGTTCGGCGGGGCCAAGAACCACGGCATCGTCATGCCCGACGCGGACCTCGACCAGGTGGTCAATGACCTTGCCGGCGCGGCGTTCGGCTCGGCCGGCGAGCGCTGCATGGCGCTGCCGGTGGTGGTGCCGGTCGGCCAGAAGACCGCCGACGACCTGCGCGCCAAACTGATCCCGGCGATCGAGGGGCTGCGCGTCGGCGTGTCGTCCGATCCCGAGGCGCATTACGGCCCGGTGGTCAACGCAGGCGCACAAGCAGCGCGTCGAAAATTACATCCAGATGTGCGCCGACGAGGGCGGCGAGCTGGTGGTCGACGGGCGCGGCTTCACGCTGCAGGGGCATGAGAAGGGCTTCTTCGTCGGCCCGACCCTGTTCGACCATGTGAAGCCCAGCTTCCAAAGCTACCAGGAGGAGATTTTCGGCCCGGTGCTGCAGATCGTCCGCGCCGACAATTTCGAGGAAGCGGTGCGGCTGCCGAGCGAGCATCCCTATGGCAACGGCGTCGCCATCTTCACCCGCAACGGCCACGCCGCGCGCGAATTCGCGAGCCGGGTCAATGTCGGGATGGTCGGGATCAACGTGCCGATCCCGGTGCCGGTCGCCTATCACACCTTCGGCGGCTGGAAGCGCAGCGGCTTCGGCGACACCAACCAGCACGGCATGGAAGGGGTGAAGTTCTGGACCAAGGTCAAGACCATCACCCAGCGCTGGCCCGATGGCGGCGTGGGCGAAGCGGCCAATGCCTTCGTCATCCCGACGATGGGGTGAGCGCCAAGTGAAACTGGCCTACGCCGCGTTGCTGGTCCCCGATTATGACGCGGCCATCGCCTTTTATGTCGGGGCGATGGGGTTCGACCTGCTCGAAGACACCGATACTGGGCCGGGAAAAGCGCTGGGTCGGTGATCGGCGGCGCGGGCGGCGGGGCGTTGCTGCTCGCCAGGGCGACGAAGCCGGCCGAGCATCGCGGCGGTCGGCGAGCAGTTTGGCGGACGGGTCGGACTGTTCGCCCATACCAGCGACTTCGGGGCGGCGCACAAGCGGATCACGGACGGCGGCGGGCTGTTCGAGGAGCAGCCCCGCGCCGAGGCCTATGGCACCGTCGCGGTGTTCCGCGACCCGTTCGGCAATCGCTGGGACCTGATCGAGCCGGCAGCCTGATCGGGATCGAATTCGGGGGGCAAGCATTGGTTGGGCATGATCCAGCGTAACCTTGGTTCGCCAAGCCTCTTGGCCCCGCCCTGCTCATCCTCGCGCTCGCCGCCTGCCAGCAGCCCGCCAACGATACCGACATTGCGATCGACAATGGCGTCAATGCGGCCGAAGCCGCCAATGCCGAGATCGAGACGTTGCCGCCGAGCGAGGAAGGCGGCGCGCCGGCACCGACCGGCGATCCGGGTCTGCCGGTCAACGAGGCCCAAGATGATTCGGAAAATTCGCCCTCGACCGCAATCATCCCCGCGCAATATCGCGGGCGTTGGGGGATGAATGCCAACGACTGCGACCCAAGCCGCAGCGACGCCAAGGGGCTGATGACGATCCGCGCCAACAGCATCCGCTTCTACGAATCGACCGCCAGCCTGCAGGAGCAGCGCCCGGCGATCGCGACCAGTTTCTCGGGCACCTACAGCTTCACCGGCGAAGGCCAGACCTGGGAACGGGTGGTGACCCTGACCCGCACCGGCAATACGCTGAAGCGCGCCGACAGCGAAGGCAGCTTCACCTATACCCGCTGTCCGTGATATGAGGGGAGACGACGCATGAAACTCTATTATTCCCCCGGCGCCTGCAGCCAGGCCGCGCATATCCTGCTCCACGAGACCGAGCTGCCGCACGACAGCGAGGCGGTCGACATCCGCGCCAAGCGGACCGCGAGCGGCGCGGATTATCTCGCGATCAATCCCAAGGGCGCGGTCCCGGCGCTGCAGATCGGCGACGAGGTGCTGACCGAGAATGGCGCGATCCTGCAATATATCGGCGACAAGGCGGGCAATGACACGCTGCTGCCCGGATCGGGCATGGAGCGGTATCGCGTGATCGAGATGCTCGCCTATCTTGGCAGCGACGTCCACAAGAGCTTCAGCCCGTTGTTCAACCCGGCGCTTGGCGAGGAAGCGCGGCAGGGCTGGAAAGACGAGGTCGGCAAGAAATTTGATTTTCTCGAACGCCAGCTCGACGGGCGCGACTATCTGCTGGGGCCGCGATGACCGTGGCCGACCCGTATCTGTTCGCGATGCTCGGCTGGACCGGCAAGCTGGGGATCGACCTCGCGCGCTGGCCGAGGCTGACCGCGTTCCGCAAGCGGATGGAGGAGCGGCCGACCGTCCAGACGGTGATGCGGGCCGAGGGGCTGGCAGAGACGGCCGACGCGAGCTAGAGGCTCGCCCATGAGCCAGTTCGACCTGACCGACGACCAGCGCCAGATCCAGGAGATGGCGCAGAAATTCACCGCCGACGCGATCACCCCGTTCGCCGCGGAGTGGGACGAGAAGCATATCTTCCCGCGCGACACGATCCGCGCAGCGGCGGAGCTGGGCTTCGGATCGATCTACGTCTCCGAGGAGAGCGGCGGGATCGGGCTTGGGCGGCTGGAGGCGGCGCTGATCATGGAGGCGATGGCCTATGGCTGCCCGTCGACCAGCGCCTTCATCTCGATCCACAACATGGCGAGCTGGATGATCGACCGCTTCGGCGTCGCGACGAGGTCAAGGCCAAGTATCTCCCGTCGCTGATCCCGATGGAGCAGATCGGCGAGCTACTGCCTGACCGAGCCGTGCTCGGGATCCGACGCGGCGGCGCTCAAGACCAAGGCGGTGCAGCGACGGCGACCATTATGTGGTCAGCGGCTCCAAGGCGTTCATCTCGGGCGGCGGCGAGAATGAGATTTACGTCACGATGGTCCGCACCGGCGAGGACGGCCCCAAGGGCATTTCCGCGCTGGTGATCGAAAAGGACATGAAGGGCGTCAGCTTCGGCGCCAACGAGAAGAAGCTCGGCTGGCATTCGCAGCCGACCGCGCAGGTCAATTTCGACGAGGTCCGCGTGCCGGTCGCCAACCGCGTCGGCGGCGAGGGCGAAGGCTTCCGCATCGCGATGATGGGCCTCGACGGCGGGCGGCTCAACATCGGCGCCTGCTCGCTCGGCGGGGCGCAGCGCTGCCTCGACGAGGCGATCAAATACACCAAGGAACGCAAGCAGTTCGGCAAGGCGATCGCCGATTTCCAGAACACCCAGTTCACGCTGGCCGACATGGAGACCGAGCTGCAGGCGGCGCGCTATCTGCTCTATGTCGCCGCCGCCAAGGTCACCGCCAACGCGCCCGACAAGACCAAGTTCGCGGCGATGGCCAAGCGGCTCGCGACCGACACCGGCAGCTCGGTGGTCGACCGCGCGCTGCAGCTCCACGGCGGCTACGGCTATCTCCAGGATTATCCGATCGAGCGCTTCTGGCGCGACCTGCGCGTCCATTCGATCCTCGAGGGCACCAACCAGGTGATGCGGATGATCGTCGGGCGGGAGCTGACCCGCCAGTGATCGCCGACCTGCCGCAATTGCCGACGCTGTCCGAGGCCGTCGACAGAAGACGATGATCGGGCGATCGCCGACGCCTGCCCTTCGACCCGTTCGCGATCGCCCAGGCGACGGCGATTCGCGCTGGGCTCGCGATGCGGCCGCAGGATCTGCTCGAGGTCCAGGTCGCCGCCGCGAAGCAATGGGGCGAGTTCTGGACCGAGGCGCTGACCGGCGAAGCGGGCGAGAAGCCGCGCGACCGCCGCTTTCATTCGGCCGACTGGCAGGACGATCCCTATTACCGTCGGTTCGCGACGCCTATCTGCTCGCGTCGGAGCAGCTGCGCGAGCTGGTCGCGGTCGGCGACGGGGACGAGCAGCGCCAAGGCGATGGCCGCTTCCTGCTCGACCAATATCTCAACGCCGTCTCGCCGACCAATTTCGCGCTGACCAACCCCGAAGTGATCAAGCGGACCAAGGAAACCAACGGCGCCAATCTGGTCCAGGGCTTCGCCAACCTGCTCGAGGACGCGACGAGCGGCAAGGGCATCGTCCAGCGCCGCACCGACCCCGACGCCTTCGTCAAGGGCAAGACCATCGCCGCGACGCCGGGCGAGGTGGTGTTCCAGAACGAGCTGTTCCAGCTGATCCAGTACACGCCGACGACCGCCAAGGTCGCCGCCGAGCCGATGCTCTACGTCCCGCCGCTGGTGAACCGCTACTACATGATCGACCTCGTGCCCCGATCAGAGCCTGGTCAAATGGCTGGTCGACGAGGGCCGCACCGTGTTCGTCATCTGCTGGGTCAATCCGGGACCCGAGCATCAAGGACAAGGGCGTCGAGGATTATGTCCTGGACGGCATCGTCGAGGCGATCGAGCAGGTCCGGCCAGCGGACCAGGGCCGCGCCCGACCTGTTCGCTTTCTGCCTCGGCGGGACACTGGTCGCGATCGCGCTGGCGTGGCTCGCGGCCAAGGGGCGCGGCAAGGAGGTCAATTCGGCGACGCTGATCGGCAGCCTGGTCGATTTCGCCGACATGCGCGACTGGTCGGCGTTCGTCCACGAAGGCCATCTCGACGCGCTCGACGATCATCTCGAGAAGGCAGGGCTATATCGACAGCCTCGAGCTGCAGCGGCTGTTCGCGGCGATGCGCGCCAACGACCTGATCTGGTCGTGCGTGGTGCAACCATTACCTGCTCGACAAGCCCGCGCCGCCGTCGGACCTGCTCTACTGGTTCGAGGATGGCGCGCGCATCCCGGCCGCCTTCCTCAAGAGCTACAATCGCGACCTGCTGCTCAACAACCGCCTCAAGGAGCCCGCCGGCTTCGCGGTCGGCGGCACGCCGATCGACCTCGCCGCGATCGAGACGCCGATGCTGGTCATCGCGCTTAAGGACGATCATGTCTCGGCGTGGGAAGCGGTCTATCGCGGCGCGCGCGACATCGGCGCCGACTTCATCCTCGGCGGATCGGGCCACAATGCCGGGGTGATCAACCCGCCGGCCGCCAACAAGCATGGTTTCTGGACCGGCGACGGCACGGCCCGGAGAGCGCCGACGAATGGCTGGCAGGCGCCGACCGGCACGAGGGCAGCTGGTGGCCGCTCTGGACCGGCTGGCTCGACGGCCATGGCGGCGGCAAGACGGTCGCCGCGCGCAGCGATCAAGGACGGGATCGAGCCCGCCCCCGGCAGCTACGTGATGATGCCCTGATGAATGACGACGATGCGACATCGCGCGACGTCCTGACGCCAAGGAAGGCTTCGCCGGGCGCCTGCGCCTCAACCGCCCCAAGGCGCTGCACAGCCTCAACCGCCAGATGGTCCGCGACATGGCGCGCGCGCTGATCGAATGGCGCGACGATCCCGACGTGCGGATCATCCTGATCGACCATGCCGAAGGACGGGGCTTCTGCGCCGGCGGCGACGTGGTCGACATCGCGCAGAGCGTCGAGGGCGCCGAAGCCGCGGCGCGCGCCTTCTTCTTCGACGAATATCGGCTCAACCACCTCGAATATACCTACCCCAAGCCGGGCGTCGCCTTCATGGACGGGGTGACGATGGGCGGCGGGGTCGGCATCGCCTGCCCGTGCCGCTACCGCGTCGCGACCGAGCGCACGGTCCTGGCGATGCCCGAGACGACGATCGGCATCTTCCCCGATGTCGGCGGCGGGCGCTACCTGTCGCGGCTGCGCGGGCGGCTCGCGCAATTCCTCGCGCTGACCGGGGCGCGGCTCGACGGCGCCGAATGCCTCAAGCTGCGCCTCGCGACGCATTATCTCCCCTCCGACCGGCTCGAGGAAGCCAAGGAGCGGATCATGGCCCAGCCGTTCCGCGTCCAGGCGATCCTCGACGAGCTGAGCGAGGACCATGTCCCCGAGGCGCGGATCACCGGCAATCTCGGCAAGATCGACCGCTACTTCGCCTCCGACCGGCTGGAGGACATCCTCGACGCGCTCGACGCCGGGGCGGCCGAGGGCGACGAATGGGCCGCGAACGAGGCGGCGACGATCCGCGCGAAATCGCCGATGGCCTGCAAGGTCAGCCTCAAGCTGCTGTCGAAAGCCCCTACCAGCTCCATTTCGTCGACGAGATGCGGATGGAATATGGCATCATGGTGCGGCTGATCCGTCACCCCGATTTCCGCGAAGGCGTGCGCGCCCTGCTGATCGACAAGGACAATGCAGCCGCAGTGGAATCCGTCCAACCCCGCCTCGATCGGCGACCGCGATGTCGAGGCCTTCTTCGAGCCGCTGCCGATCGAGGAAGAGTGGCGGCCGTTCGATTTCTAGGAGTACATCGATGAGCTACGAAACCATCCTGGTCGAGCAGAAGGGCGCGGTGACGCTGGTCACGCTCAACCGGCCGCAGGCGCTCAACGCGCTCAACTCGGCCGTGCTCAAGGAACTGATCGCCGCCTTCGCCGCCTATGACGCCGATCGCGGCGCAGCGCTGCCTGGTCCTGACCGGCTCCGAAAAGGCCTTCGCCGCGGGCGCCGACATCAAGGAAATGCAGGCACAGGGCTTCGCCGACATGTATCGGCAGCAACTTCTTCGCCGGCTGGGAACACGTCACCGCGACCCGCAAGCCGTGGATCGCGGCGGTCGCCGGCTTCGCGCTGGGCGGCGGCTGCGAAGTGGCGATGATGGCCGACTTCATCATCGCCGCCGACACCGCCAAGTTCGGCCAGCCCGAGATCAAGCTCGGCGTCACGCCGGGCATGGGCGGATCGCAGCGGCTGACGCTGGCGGTCGGCAAGGCCAAGGCGATGGAAATGTGCCTGACCGGCCGGATGATGGGCGCCGAGGAGGCCGAGCGCAGCGGGCTGGTGGCCAAGGTCGTCCCCGCCGCCGACCTGCTCGACGAAGCGCTGAAGACCGCCGAGGCGATCGCCGGCATGGCCCCGCTCGCCGCGATCGCGACCAAGGAAATGGTCAACGCCGCGTTCGAGATGAGCTGGCGCAGGGCATCAACTTCGAGCGCCGCCTGTTCCACGGCCTGTTCGGCACCGAGGACCAGAAGGAAGGCATGGCCGCCTTCGTCGAGAAGCGGCCGGGGAATTGGACGGGGAAGTAAGGAGCATGACATGGCACGCGTAGCATTCATCGGGCTTGGCAACATGGGCGGCGGGATGGCCGCGAACCTGGCCAAGGCGGGGCATGAGGTCGTGGCGTTCGACCTTGCCGCGCCAGCGCTCGAGCGGGCCAAGGGCAATGGCTGCTCGATCGCCGACAGCGCCGAGGAGGCGGTCGCCGGAGCCGATGTGGTCGTCACGATGCTTCCCGCGGGCAAGCATGTCGCCTCGGTCTATCGCGACTCGATCCTCGGCAAGGCGCCGACCAGCGCGATCCTGATCGATTGCTCGACGATCGACGTCGCCACCGCCAAGTCGGTCGAGGCCGAGGCGGCGGCGGCGGGCTACACGATGGTCGATGCGCCGGTGTCGGGCGGGATCGCGGCGGCGGACGGGGGCACGCTTGACCTTCATGGTCGGCGGGCTCGACGCAGGGCTTCGAGCGCGCCAAGGCCGATCCTCGACAAGATGGGCAAGGCGGTGATCCACGCCGGCGACGCGGGCGCGGGCCAGGCGGCCAAGATCTGCAACAACATGCTGCTCGGCGCGACCATGGCGGCGACCTGCGAGGCGTTCGTGCTGGCCGAGAAGCTCGGGCTCGACCCGCAGACCTTCTACGACATTTCGTCCAAGGCCAGCGGCCAGAGCTGGTCGATGACCAGCTATTGCCCCGTCCCCGGCGTCGGTCCCGAGACCCCCGCCGACCGCAATTACGACGGCGGCTTCGCCGCGGCGCTGATGCTCAAGGATCTGAAGCTGGCGATGGAGGCGGCGAAGGAAGCCGGCGCCTACACCCCGATGGGCGGCGAGGCAGAGGAACTTTACCAGCGCTTTGTCGACCGCGGCGGCGGCGGACAAGGATTTCTCCGGGCTGATCAAGATGATCGACGACAGCTGGAGCCGCCGAAGCCGATACAGTCTTGATCCGTGAACCTCCGCAGCCCCACATCGCCGCCATGCTGATCGAGATCGAACCGACGCCCAACCCGGCGACCCGCAAATTCCTGCCCGGCCGTACCGTGATGGAGACGGGCGGGCGCGACTTCCCCAACGCCGGCGGCCGCCGAGGCGTCGCCGCTGGCCGAGGCCCTGTTCGCGATCGGCGGGGTCGACGGGGTCTATTTCGGGCGCGATTTCATCTCCGTCTCGGCCGAGCCCAATGTCGATTGGCATGTGCTCGAGCGCGATGTCCTGACCCTGTTGCTCGATCATTTCACGCTCGATGCGCCGTTGTTCCGGCAGGGCACCGCCGCTGGAATCGAGATCGCGCCCGACGACGGCTTGGTCGGGAGGACGATCCGGCCGACGCCGACATCATCGAACAGATCAAGGATCTGATCGAAACCCGCGTCCGCCCGGCGGTCGCCAAGACGGCGGCGACATCGTCTATCGCGGCTATCGCGACGGCACGCTCTACCTCGTCATGCAGGGCGCCTGCGCCGGCTGCCCGTCGTCGGCGGTCACGCTGAAGCGCGGGATCGAAAGCCTGATCAAGCATTATGTGCCCGAGGTCGAGACCGTCGAAGCGGTCTAATTCGCTTGCCGATTTGAATGGCCTGTGCCCAAATCCCTCGTTGACCGAGCGGAGCGCAATCTTTGATCCTCGTCCTCGACACGTCGACCCCGGCCTGCACTGCGGCTTTGTTCGCGGCCGACGGGTCGTTGTTCGCGCGGGCCGACCAGGTGATCGGGCGCGGCCATGCCGAATTTCTGGTGCCGATGATCGCCGAACTGCTGTCGGGTCATACTCCGAGCATCATCTGCGTCGGGGTCGGGCCGGGCAGCTTCACCGGCCTGCGGATCGGCATCGCCGCGCGCAAGGCTTGGCGATCGGCTGGGAAATTCCGGTCCATCGGAATCGACTCGCTGGCCCTGATCGCGGCCGGCGCGCCGGGCGACGGACCGGTCGCGGTGGCGATGCAGCGGCGGGCATGGCGAATTGTTCGTCGCCCAATATGCGCGGCCCGGGCTCACCGCCGACTCGGCCCGGTCGCCAACCTCGACGCCCGACGCGGCGGCGCGCGCTGATCGACGCGCCGCTGGTCGTCGGCAGCGGCGCCGCGGCGCTGGTCGCGGCGCGCGGGCATGGCGAGGCGATCGACCTTCTTGCCAGCCGCCGCCGATGCGCTCGGCCTGCCCCAGGCGCTGCGCACGCTTGCCCCGCAGCCCGGTCTATGCCCGCGCGCCCGACGCGCGGCCGCGGTGGCGGCTTGAGCACGGCGTCGCAGCTCCTGCGCCCTGCCGGTGCAATCTGGCGACCGCGGCGACTCGAACGACCTCGACGGGGTGATGGAGGTCATGGGCAACGCCTTCGAGCCGGCTTCGGCGAAGGCTGGTCGCGCTCGCAATGCGCCGGCATCCTGCCGATGTCGGGGGTGATCCTGCGCCGTCGCCCGCGACGACGATCGGCGAGGTCGCGCGGCTTCTCGCTGCAGCGGACCGTGGCCGACGAAGCCGAACTGCTGCTGCTCGGCGGTCCACCGCTCGGCCCAGCGGCGCGGCATCGGCGGACGCGCTGCTCGACCAGTTTCATCGACGCCGGTCGCGACGCCGGGGCCACGCCGGCTGCATCTGGAGGTGCGCGACGGCAACCCCGCGATCGTCATGTACCGGACGTTCGGATTCTAGCCCGCCGGGCGTCGCACGCAACTATTATCGCGGAAGTGACGGCCGCCTATTCGATGCCCTGACCATGGTGCTCGACTTGAAACGAGCGTAGATCTAGCGCTTAATTCTTGACCATTGCACGCTTATTCGGCTGCGGACTAAGTGCTCAGGTTGTCCAGCCGCCATCTGGCGGCTCGCGTAATGCGTCGAAATCCAGCTCGGGGAAATCAACGAAATGTCCGATGAAACCAATGACGATACGCTGATCACGCTGACGGCCGACATTGTCGCCGCGCACGTCAGCAACAATAGCGTCGCGGTCAACGACTTGCCGCAACTGATCAACAACGTGCACGGCGCGCTTGCCGGACTGTCGGGCCGGCGCCGCGCCCGAAGCCAAGCAGGAACCCAAGGTTCCGATCCGCTCGTCGATCAAGCCCGACTACATCGTCTGCCTTGAAGACGGCAAGAACCTCAAGATGCTGAAGCGGCATCTGATGACCCATTATCAGATGACGCCGGACCAGTATCGCCAGAAGTGGGGCCTCAACTCCGACTATCCGATGGTCGCCCCCAACTATGCCGAACAGCGCCGCACGCTCGCCAAGGCGATCGGCCTGGGCACCAAGCGCCGCAAGCGCCGCAAGGCGAAGTAACGGCACTGAGCCGTCATTGCCGAGGCGAAGCCGGAGCACCTTCCTCGGTCGAACGGCCTCGAAGGTCGGCGCTTCGGTCCTCGCGATGACGTCTTGCTTTGACATCCGGGCATCTCCGACTAACCTAGCATCCATGCACCGCACGATCGACATCGAACAACTTTGCGCCGACAAGGGCCTTCGCATCACCGAGCAGCGCCGGACCATTGCGCGGGTGCTGGGCGAGAGCGAGGATCATCCCGACGTCGAGACGCTGCACGCGCGCGCCGCGGCGATCGATCCCAATATCTCGATCGCCACCGTCTATCGCACCGTCCGCCTGTTCGAGGAGGCCGGCATCCTCGAGCGGCACGAGTTCGGCGACGGGCGCTCGCGCTATGAAGCCGCGTCCGAATCGCATCACGACCATCTGATCGACGTCGAGACCGGCAAGGTCATCGAATTCGTCGACGAGGAACTGGAAGAATTGCAGCGGCGGATCGCCGAGCGGCTGGGCTTCCGCCTGGTCGATCACCGCATGGAGCTCTATGGCGTCGCCAGCGACCGCGGCCGCTGAGCCCACCTTCAGTCGACGTTGTCGCGCGGCGCTGCGAATCGCCGCGATGGGCGGCTGGTTTGCTCGTCTGCGTCATCCCCCATCTGCTGTCCGAAGCTGACTGGCCGCATCACGCTGGCCGCGCCGTTTCCTGGGCGGCGTCGCGTGGATCGTCGGTGCCGATGTGCGAACCGAGGGCGCGCCCGCCCGATCGGGCGACCTGCTGATCGCCAACCATGTCAGCTGGCTCGACATCATGGTGCTGGCCGGGGCGACCGGCTGCGCCTTCGTCTCCAAGGCGGAGATTCGCGGCCACCCGCTTCCTGCGCTGGGTCGCCGACCAGAACCACACCATCTACGTCGATCGCGCCGACCGGCGCGGCGATCCATGGCCAGGTCGCAGCGATCGCCGACGGCGCTCGACCGCGACCAGCCGCTCACGCTCTTTCCCGAAGGCACGGTCGGCGATGGCGGCACCCTGCTGCCGTTCAAGCCGAGCCTGCTGTCTGCGGTCGCGCCGCCGCCGCCCGGGCGTGACGCTGCGGCCGGTCGCGATCGACTATCACGGGCGCGCATCGACGCTTCGGCTGGGCACCGGGCGAGCATGGGCTGGACAATGCGCTGCGCATCCTCGGCCGCAAGGGTCGGCTGCCGGTGACGGTGCGGCTGCTCGACCCGATGCCCCCTTCCGCCGACCGCAAGGTCATCGCCCGCGCCGCGCACGATGCGGTGGCGGCCGCGCTTGCGCCTTCCGGCGTCGGCCCCGGCTCGGTTATAGGCGCGCCGATGAACAGCGTGCCCTCCCCAAAACCTTCCGCGTCAAGAGCTTCGGCTGCCAGATGAACGTCTATGACGGCGAGCGGATGGCCGAACTGCTGACCGCCGAGGGCATGACCGCGGCCGAGGGCGACGACGCCGATCTGGTCGTGCTCAACACCTGCCACATCCGCGAGAAAGCGGTCGACAAGGCGTATTCGCGACGTCGGCCGGCTGACGCCGCGACGACGGGACGCGGCCGATGATCGCGCTGGCCGGGCTGCGTCGCGCAGGCCGAGGGCGACCGAGGCGCAGCGGCGATCGAAGACGATCGACCTGGTGGTCGGGCCGCAGGCCTATCACCGCCTGCCCGGCATGGTCGCGCGGTCGCCGCGGGGCGAGCGCCCGGTCGATACCGACATGCCGGCGATCTCCAAGTTCGACGCCCTGCCGGCGCGGCGGCGGAGCGGGCCGAGCGCCTTCCTGACGGTGCAGGAAGGGTGCGACAAATTCTGCACCTATTGCGTCGTGCCCTACACCCGCGGCGCCGAGATCAGCCGCCCGTTCGGCGACATCGTCGGCGAGGCGCAGGCGCTGGTCGAGGGCGGGGCGCGCGAGATCACCCTGCTCGGGCAGAACGTGAACGCCTGGACGACGGGCGGGCTCGACGAGCTGATCCGCGCCATCGCCGAGATCGATGGGCTGGAGCGGATCCGCTACACCACCAGCCACCCGGCCGACATGACCGACGAGCTGATCGCGGCGCATGGCGAAGTCGACAAGCTGATGCCCTATCTCCATCTGCCGGTGCAGTCGGGATCGGACCGCGATCCTGAAGGCGATGAACCGCAGTCACACGGTCGACAGCTATCTGCGCACGATCGAGAAGGTTCGCGCCGCGCGCCCCGATATCGCCATCTCGGGCGACTTCATCGTCGGCTTCCCGGGCGAGAGCGATGAAGATTTCACCGATACGCTCGCCATCGTCGATGCGGTCGGTTACGCTTCGGCCTATAGTTTCAAATATAGTCGCCCGGCCGGGCACCCCGGCGGCGACGATGGAAGGAGCGGTTGACGCCGGACGTGATGGACGAACGATTGCAGCGGCTGCAGGCCCGCCTCGCCGAGCATAGCCTCGCCTTCAACCATGCCGCGATCGGCCGCGACACACGCATCCTGATCGACCGCAAGGGCCGGCAGCCCGGCCAGATGATCGGCAAGTCGCCGTGGCTGCAGTCGATCTTCGTCACACCGACGCCGCGATCGGCGACATGGTCGATGTCACCGTCACCCATGCGCTTGCCGAACAGTCTGGGTGGCGTGCTGCGTAAACTGGAGGCCGCCGCCTGATGGCCAAGCGCGACCTTCCCCCGGCGCTCGACGACCATATCATCGAGGGCCGCGCCCGGCTCGAGCTGGAGTTCGACCAGCCCTATCTGCTCGGGCCGTTGTTCGGCGATTACGACCGTCACCTGGTGATGATCGAGGACCGGCTCGGCGTGCATATCGATGCGCGCGGCAACCGCGTGATGATCGAGGGCGAGCCCGACGCCGCGGCCCGCGCCCGCGACGTGCTGATCGGGCTCTACAACCGGCTCGACCAGGGTCAGGACGTCGATGCCGCCGCGGTCGAGGCGGTGATCGGCATGGCCAACCAGCCGGCGCTGGACGGGATCATTTCGGCCGAGGTGGCGCAGCCGCCGTCGGTGATGATCCGCACGCGCAAGAAGACCATCGTCCCGCGCTCGGCGATCCAGACGCGCTATATGGAAGCGCTGGCGCGCGACGACATGATCTTCGCGCTCGGGCCGGCGGGCACCGGCAAGACCTATCTCGCGGTCGCGCAGGCGGTGGCGATGCTGATCTCGGGCCAGGTCGACCGGCTGATCCTGTCGCGCCCCGCGGTCGAGGCGGGCGAGCGGCTGGGCTTCCTGCCCGGCGACATGAAGGAGAAGGTCGATCCCTATCTCCGCCCGCTCTACGACGCGCTCTACGACATGCTGCCGACCGAGCAGGTCGAGCGGCGGATCGCGTCCGGCGAGATCGAGATCGCGCCGATCGCCTTCATGCGCGGACGCACGCTGAGCGACGCGTTCATCATCCTCGACGAGGCGCAGAACACCACGCCGCAGCAGATGAAGATGTTCCTGACCCGCTTCGGCATGCGACGCCGGATGGTGATCTGCGGCGATCCCAACCAGACCGATCTGCCGCGCGGGCAGGAGTCGGGCCTCAACGATGCGGTCGAGAAGCTCGAGGGCATTCCCAAGCTGTCGATGATCCGCTTCTCGGCCAGGCGACGTCGTCCGCCATCCGCTCGTCGGGCGGATCGTCGAAGCCTATGAGGGACCGGGCGACTGATGACCCTCGACATCATCGCTCGACGCCGATCCGGAGTGGGACAGTAGCACCGGGTGGGACGAGCTTGCTCGTTCCGCCGCCACCGCCGCGATCGCCGAAAGCGCCTTTCCCGCAGCTGGCGACGGGCGCGCGCAGCGTCGAGATTGTCGCTGCGGCTGGCCAGCGACGAAGAGGTGCGCGCTGCTCAACGCCCAGTGGCGCGGCAAGGACAAGCCGACCAACGTCCTGTCCTTCCCGATGGCCGACGGCGGACGAACTTGACGCGCCGCCATCCGTGGCCCCGAACTGATGCTCGGCGACATCATCCTGGCGCATGGCGTCTGCGTCGCCGAGGCGGCGGACAAGGCGATGCCGCATCGAGCGCCACGCGGCGCATCTGATGGTCCACGGCACGCTGCACCTGCTCGGCTACGATCATGAGGACGATGCGCAGGCCGCCGACATGGAGGCGCGCGAAGTGCGGGCGCTGGCGCGGATCGGGATCGCCGATCCCTATCGCGATGGAGGCGCACGGCTGATGGCGACCGCACCCCGACGAAGGGCCGTCGCGGCTGTGGCGCGGCATGCGCGCGCTGATCTTCGGCGACGATGGCGAGACCGACGCTGCGCGACCAGATCGAGGAAGCGATCGACGAGGCCGAGGGCGAGCGCCCGATCAGCGGCGACCTGTCCCCGCACGAGCGGCAGATGCTGCGCAACCTGCTGCACTTCGGCGACCGCACCGCGGGCGAGGTCGCGGTGACCCGCGGCGACATCATCGCCGTGCCCGACACGATCGCGTTCGACGACCTGGTCGCGGCCTTTGCCGACGCCGGACACAGCCGCCTGCCCGTCTACGCGGCGGTCGCTCGACGATGTCGTCGGCATGATCCACATCAAGGACGTGTTCGTCGCCAGCCGTCGACCCCGGCCATCGACCGGTCGATCGCGGCGCTGCTGCGCGACGCCGTTGTTCGTGCCCGAATCGATGGGCGTGCTCGACTTGCTGGCGCGGATGCGGTCGCGAGCGGATCCACCTGGCCATCGTCGTCGACGAATTCGGCGGCACCGAGGGACTGGTCACGATCGAGGACGTGGTCGAGGAAATCGTCGGCGACATCGAGGACGAGCATGACGAGGAAGAAGCCGGCAGCCTGGTGATGCTGGAAGACGGGCGTGTGGGAAGCCGACGCGCGGATCGAGCTCGACGAGCTGGCCGCGGCGGTCGACGCGCGGCTGGTCTCGACGAGGACGAAGTCGACACGCTGGGCGGGCTGGTGTTCCTGCTCGCCGGCCATATCCCGGTGCAGGGCGAATGCGTCGATCCACTCCAGCGGCTGGCGGCTCGAGGCGTCGATTCGGACAGCAGGCGGATCCTGCGCGTCCGGCTCCACGCACCCGAGCCCAAGGCCTAGGCGTCCAGACTCGGCAAGGACGGAAGCCTGCTGGTGGCGGACGATGTCGGCATCAAGGTGTGGCGGGTCAGCAATGGCACGCTTCCCCAGAAGGTCGCCACACGCTAGCGACACGCCATGACCGCTCTGATTGCCCTCACTGCTCGGGCTTGTCTCCGCCTTCGCGTTCCAGCCTTACGCGCTGTGGCCGCTGATGCCGCTGGCCTTCGCTGGCCTGTGCGAATTGATCGCCCGCGCCCCCGGCCTGCGCCGCGCGCTGTTGGTCGGCTGGCTGTTCGGGGTCGGCCAGTTCGTCGTCGGACTCAACTGGATCGCCACCGCCTTCACCTTCCAGGCGGCGATGCCGGCCTGGCTCGGCTGGATCGCGGTCGTGCTGCTGTCCTTCTACCTCGCGGTCTATCCGATGCTCGCCGCGGGCCTGGCGTGGCGCTTCGGCAAGGATCGCCCGGTCGCGCTGGTGCTCGCGCTGGCCGGCGGCTGGGCGATCACCGAATGGCTTCGCGCGACGATGTTCACCGGCTTCGCGTGGAACCCGGTCGGCGTGGCGCTGGTCGATTCGCCACTGCTCGGGGCGAGCCGCTGGATCGGAACCTACGGCCTCAGCGCATCGTCGTGCTGAGCGGCGGTGCGCTCTGGCTGGCGTGGCGGCGTGGCGTTCAAGCCGGCGCCCTGGTGGCGGCCGGCGTGCTTGCCTTCACCCTGCTTCCCACGCCTGCGCTACAGCCCAAAGGCGAGCCGCGCCCGATCCGCATCGTCCAGCCCAACATCGGTCAGGACGTCAAATGGGAAGCCGGGATTCGAGAGATGTCGCCACTGCCCGGCTCAACAATCTCACCCGGCCACGCGCCGCTCGACAGGAGTTGATCTTCTGGCCCGAGGCGGCGGTGACCGCGCCGTTGTCCGACAAGCGGCCCGCTGCCGCGCCCATGGTCCATGCCGAGCGCGGCGCAACCACCGCCGAACGTTAGCGACCGCGACATCTTGCTGACCGGCGGCATCGCGCTCCGCTCCAGCGACGGACGCGAAGTTTCGAGCGCCGCCAACAGCGTGTTCGTGCTCGGCGCAGGCGGGCGCTTCGTCGGCCGCTACGACAAGGCGCACCTCGTCCCCTACGGCGAATATCTGCCGATGCGCCCGATCCTGTCGGCGATCGGCCTTTCGCGGCTTGCGCCGGGCGACAGCGATTTCGACGCCGGGCCCGGACCGGAGACGCTCGCGCTCCCCGGCGGCTGGGGCAGCGCGGCTTCCAGCTGTGCTACGAGATCATCTTCTCGGGCGAAGTCGTCGAACCGCGCCAACCGCCCCGACTTCATCTTCAACCCGTCGAACGACGCCTGGTTCGGCGCTGGGGCCCGCCGCAGCATCTCGCCCAGGCGCGGCTGCGCGCGGCCGAGGAAGGCATTGCCGGTCATCCGATCGACGCCCACCGGGATCAGCGCGGTGATCGATGCGCGCGGGCGGATGCATCGACTCGATCCCGTGGCATCGAGCCGGGATCATCGGGCCGAACTGCCGCGACCCGTCGCGCAGCTCGGCGCCGTTCGCGCGCTTCGGCAACGTCATACCGCTGGCGCTCGGCTTCCTCCTGCTGTTCGCGGCGATTGCACTGGGCCGGCGCCGTCGCTACAGCACCGACATATAAAGCTTTCCTTATATCTCAATCGAAGGACCGTAGCGCCCATGCGCAGCAACTATCTCTTCACCTCCGAATCCGTTTCCGAAGGCCATCCCGACAAGGTCTCCGACCAGATCAGCGACGCCATCGTCGACCTGTTCCTGTCCAAGGATCCGGAAGCGCGCATCGCCTGCGAGACGCTGTGCACGACGCAGCTCGTCGTGCTGGCCGGTGAAATCCGCGGCAAGGGCATCTACGAGAATGACGAGTGGGCGCCGGAATTCCCGACGAAATCGAGGCCACGGTCCGCGCCACGGTGAAGCAGATCGGCTACGAGCAGGACGGCTTCCACTGGGAGAGCTTCCGCTTCGAGAACAATCTGCACGGCCAGTCGGCGCATATCGCGCAGGGCGTCGACGCCGCGGGAACAAGGACGAAGGCGCGGGCGACCAGGGCATCATGTTCGGCTACGCCAGCGACGAGACCCCCGACTTCCTCCCCGCCACGCTCTATTACAGCCACAAGATCCTCGAGCGGATGGCCGCCGACCGTCATTCGGGCGCGGCGCCGTTCCTCGAGCCCGACGCCAAGAGCCAGGTCACGCTGCGCTACGAGGAGAGCAAGCCGGTCGCGGCGACCGCGATCGTCGTGTCGACCCAGCACGCCAAGGGCTATGACGAGGGCGAGAACGAAGCCGAACTCCACGCCTACGTGAAGCAGGTCGTGGCCGACATCCTGCCCGCCGAGCCTGCTCACCGACGAGACCGTCTATCACATCAATCCGACGGGCAGCTTCGAGATCGGCGGTCCCGACGGCGACGCCGGGCTGACCGGCCGCAAGATCATCGTCGACACCTATGGCGGCGCGGCCCCGCATGGCGGCGGCGCGTTCAGCGGCAAGGATCCGACCAAGGTCGATCGCTCGGCCGCCTACATGGCGCGCTACCTCGCCAAGAATATCGTCGCCGCGGGCCTCGCCACGCGCTGCACGATCCAGCTGGCCTATGCGATCGGCGTGTCCGAGCCGCTGTCGCTCTACGTCGACACGCACGGCACCGGCACCGTCGGCGACGACGCGCTCGAAGCCGCGATCCACAAGATCGACAAGCTCGGCGAGCTGACCCCGCGCGGCATCCGCACCCACCTCGGGCTCAACAAGCCGATCTACGGCCAGACCGCCGCCTATGGCCATTTCGGCCGCGCCGCAGAAGGCGATTTCTTCCCGTGGGAAAAGACCGACCTGGGCGACGATCTGAAGGCGGCGCTGGCGGCTTAATCTTCGATCGGCGGGATGAGCAGGCGCGCGATACCGGCCGCGACCACGCCCAAGGCCGCGCCGACCAGCACGTCGGATAGAAAGTGGTTCTTGCTCGGCAATTGCGCGGAAGCGATGGCAGTCGTCGCAAGTGTAACCGGCGCTGCCGCGCCCGGATAATCGGGCAGGATTGCCCCGGCGATGGCGACCGTCCCGGCGCTATGCCCCGACGGCATCGACCGCAGCCGCCCGTCCCGGCTTCGGCCTGTTTCCAGCCGGTAGCCATCTTCACTCGGGCGGGTTCGATCGATCCGGTCCTTGATGATCGATTTGAACAAGGTGCTGAGCGAATGGGCGGTGAGCATCCGCATGCCCGTCCGCCGGAGCCGCGCATTCCCGCCCGCCAGCCCCGCCGCGACCACCGAAAGCGACAGAATGACCAGCGGCGGCTGGTCGCCTGCCTCGGCAAAGGCACTCGTCCCCTTGGCGGCGCGCGTCCGGCCGTCGAGCGCAAGGCGTTCGGCGACCGCCTTGTCGGTGCGTTCGACCTTTCGAAGCGCGCGCTTAGGTTGGGATCTGGTTTTGGCCATGCCCGTTCAACGCCGGTTGCAGCCGGTAGCTCCGCGCGATAGGCGGCGCGGCATGACCGCCCCTGACCCGACCACGATCAACCGCCTGTACGGCCGCTCGTCGGGACATAAATTGCGCGTCGAGCAGGCGGCGCTGGTCGAGACGTTGCTGCCGCAGATTTCGGTCCCGGCCGAGGGCGAGATCAGCGCCGTCCGCCTGTTCGGACAGGACGCCCCGCTGCATCTGGAGATCGGTTTCGGGTCGGGCGAACATCTCGCCTACCGCGCCGATCTGCTGCCCGATCACGGCTTCATCGGCTGCGAGCCGTTCATCAACGGCGTCGCCACCGCGCTGACCCATGTCCGCGACAAGCATCTCGCCAATGTCCGGCTGTGGACGGGCGACGCGCTCGACGTGCTGCGCCGCCTGCCCGATGCGGCGCTCAGCTTCGTCTATCTCCTCCACCCCGATCCGTGGCCGAAGAACCGCCACGCCAAGCGGCGGATGATGAACGACGGCCCGCTCGACCTGATCGCGGCCAAGCTCAAGCCCGGCGGCGAATTCCGCATGGCGACCGATCATCCGGTCTATCTCGCCCATTCCCTGATGGTGATGCAGCGGCACCGCCATCAATTCGACTGGCTGGTCGCGGGGCCGCGCGACTGGCTCGACTATCCCGGTGGCTGGATCGAGACGCGCTACGCCGCCAAGGCCCGCCGCGAAGGCCGCACGCCTCACCAGTTTCGCTATCGGCGGACCGATGCACCCCTTTCGCCGGGTGGTGGTCATCCCTAAATGACGGACATGACCGACAATGTCCTCGCCGCGATCGGCAATACGCCCCTGATCAAACTGCAGCGGGCGTCCGAGGAAACCGGCTGCACGATCCTGGGCAAGGCCGAATTCATGAACCCCGGCCAATCGGTCAAGGACCGCGCCGCACTGGCCATCGTGCAGGACGCGATCGCGCGGGGCAGCTTCGCCCCGGCGGGACGATCGTCGACGGCACCGCGGGCAACACCGGCATCGGCCTGGCGATGGTCGGCAATGCGCTGGGCATGAAGACGGTGATCGTCATCCCCGAGACCCAGACCCAGGAGAAGAAGGACACGCTGCGGCTGCTTGGCGCGGAGCTGGTCGAGGTGCCGGCGGTCCCGTTCAAGAATCCCAACAATTACGTGAAGATCGCCGGGCGGCTGGCCGAGCGACTGGCGTCGGAAAACCCCAACGGCGCGATCTTCGCCAACCAGTTCGACAATGTCGCCAATCGCGACGCCCATGTCCGCACCACCGGGCCGGAAATCTGGGATCAGACCGGGGGCCGAATCGACGGCTTCGTCTGCGCGGTCGGCACCGGCGGAACGCTGGCCGGCGTCGCGCCGCGCTCCGTGAGCGCAAGCCCGACATCGCCATCGCCATCGCCGACATTCCGGGCGCCGCATTGTACAATTACTTCACCAATGGCGAATTGAAGTCCGAGGGCAGCTCGATCACCGAGGGCATCGGCCAGGGCCGCATCACCGCCAACCTCGAGGGGCTCAAGGTCGACCACGCCTTCCTGATCCCCGACGAGGAGAGCGTGCGCGTCGCCTTCGGCCTGCTCGAGGAGGAAGGGCTCGCGCTCGGCCTGTCGTCGGGGGTCAATGTCGCCGGCGCGATCCGCCTCGCCAAGGCACTCGGCCCCGGCAAGACCATCGTCACCATCCTGTGCGACCCTGCCACCCGCTACCAGTCGCGCCTGTTCAACCCTGAATTCCTGCGGTCCAAGGGACTGCCCGTACCGCGCTGGCTCGAGCCCCATGCCGCCATCGAGCCCGATTACCTTCCCGTCGAATAAGGAGACCCGACATGACGCTTTCGATCGGCAGCATCGCCCCCGATTTCACCGCCGAGACCACCCAGGCCCGATCCACTTTCACGACTGGATCGGCGACGGGTGGGCGATCCTCTTCTCGCATCCCAAGGCGTTTACCCCGGTGTGCACGACCGAGCTCGGTTATATGGCGGGCCTCGAAGGCGACTTCGCCGCGCGCAACACCAAGATCATCGGGCTTAGCGTCGACACCAGCGACGACAATAACCGCTGGCTGCCGGACATCGAGGAGGTGTCGGGCAACAAGGTCGACTATCCGGTGATCGGCGACAGCGACCTTAACGTCGCCAAGCTCTACAACATGCTCCCCGCCGACTGCGGGCGACAGCGCCGCGGGCCGCACCGCGGCCAACAATGCCACCGTCCGCACCGTCTACATCATCGGCCCGGACAAGAAGATCCGCGCCATGCTGCTCTACCCGATGTCGACCGGCCGCAATTTCGACGAGGTGCTGCGCCTGCTCGATTCGGTCCAGCTGACCGAAAGCAAGGGCGTCGCCACCCCGGTCAACTGGAAGCCGGGCGAGGATTGCATCATCCCGCCGTCGGTCAGCGACGAAGCGGCGAAGGAAAAATATCCCGACGGCTGGACGACGATCAAGCCCTACCTCCGGACCATCGGGCAGCCCGCCGACTAACGCTTGACCGGCTCCAGCCGCACCAGCCGTCCCGAGTCCTCGAGCAGGAATACCGACCCGTCGGGTCCCTGCTCGACGGCGCGGATGCGGGCACCCATCGGCCATTGCTCGGCCTTGGTCGCCTTGTCGCCGTCGAGGTCGAGGCGGATCAGCGCCTCGCCCGAAAGCGCGGGCACCAGCGCATCGCCCTTCCAGGCGGCGAATGTATCGCCGTTGTAGATCATCAGCCCGCCGGGCGAGATCGACGGGGTCCAATACACCTTGGGCGGCTCATAGCCGTCGCCCGCCTTGTGATCGGGGATGTCGCCGCCGCCGTAATTGCTTCCGTTCGATGCCTTGGGCCAGCCGTAGTTTTTGCCTGCGACAATCAGATTGACCTCGTCGCCGCCCTCGGGGCCCATCTCGCTTTCCCACAATTTGCCGTCGGGCGCGAAGGCGAGGCCGAGCGGATTGCGGTGGCCGATCGACCAGAATTGCGCCGCGACCCCCCCTTGCGCGGCCCACGGATTGCCCGGCGCGGGCAGCCCCTCGTCGGTCAGCCGCAGGATCTTGCCGAGATTGCCCCCCATGTCCTGCGCGGGGGTGAATTTCTGCCGGTCGCCCGAGCTGAGGTACAGCAGGCCATCGGGCCCGAAAGCGATGCGGTGCGCGAAGTGGCCGTTGCCCGACACCTTGGGGGCCTGCCGCCAGATGATCTTGAACCCCTCGATCCGCGGCGGACCGCCCAGCACCAGCCGCCCGTATCCGAGCACCGCGCCGTTGCCGCCCTCGCCCTTCTCGACGAAGCTCAGGTAGACCCGCTGGTTGGCGGCGAAATTGGGATGGACCACGACATCGCCGAGCCCGCCCTGCCCCGCGACATTGGCCGCTGGAACCCCCGCCACCGCCTGCTTCTGCCCGGTCGCGGTGTCGACCAGCCACAGCTTGCCTTCCTTCTCACTGACCAGCGCCATTTTCGTCAGCGGCACCCCGCTACCGGGCAGGAAATCGATCGCCCAGGGGGTCGAGAATGTCGCTACTTCCTTGACGGTGAAGGGCGGCGCGGCGGTCTGGGCATTGCTGGTCGCCGCGGTCCCGCAGGCGGCGGTCGCGGGGAGGAGCAGCAGCGCGGCTTGCCAAAAACGGCGATGCGTCCGATGGCCGGTCGCGCTCGTTTGTGTCTTGCCGTCCAACTCCAGGAAGTTTTCGCCTGACATATCCCCGAATCCTCTCGATCGCGACGGCGGTGCCGCCCTATGTGGTAACCCAGTCTGACGCGAAATCCGCCGCGCGCGCAATGTTCCAGGGCCGGGCCGCGCTATTCGACCGACTGTCGGGCGTGTTCGACAATGCGCTGATCGACCGCCGCTCGACCGTCGCGCCGATCGACTGGTATCGCGCGCCCCACGGCTGGCAGGAGCGGACCGAGCTGTACGTCGCCGCGACCGAGGCGATGTTCGAGGATGCGGCGGTGAAGGCGCTGGCCAACGCCGGACTGGCCCCGGACGCAATCGACGGCATCGTGTTCGTCTCGACCACCGGCATTTCCACCCCCAGCATCGATGCCCGCGTCGCCCCGCGGCTCGGCTTCCGACCCGATATCGCCCGCGTGCCGGTCTTCGGCCTCGGCTGCGCGGGCGGGGTGACCGGGCTCGCCACCGCCGCGCGGCTGGCCGCGGCCGAGCCGGGCAGCAACTGGCTGTTCGTCACCGTCGAGACCTGCTCGATCTCGATCCGTCTCGACAGCGACGACCCCGCGGCGATCGTCGCCACCGCCTTGTTCGGCGATGGCGCGGCGGCGGCGGTGATCTCGACCGAAGGCCAGGGCTTGGCCACCATTCGCGGCGCGGGCGAGAAATTATGGCCCGATACGCTCGGCATCATGGGCTGGCGGGTCGAGGATCCCGGACTCGCGGTGATCTTCGACCGCGCCATCCCGCCGTTCGTCGAGGCCGAGCTGCAGCAAGCGATCGACGATATCCTCGCCGAACTGGACCTGACCCGCGCCGACATCGCCCGCTTCTGCTGCCACCCCGGCGGGACCAAGGTGGTCGACGCGATCGAGACCGCGCTCGCCCTTCCCGCCGGCACGCTCGACCTCGAACGCCAGGTGCTCCGCGACCAGGGCAATATGAGCGCCCCGACGGTGCTGTTCGTGCTCGACGCCCTCATCGCTCGCGGACTCCCCGAACGCGTGATGATGACCGCGTTCGGCCCCGGCTTTACCTGCGCGGGCATGGTGCTGGAGGCATGACCCCGCTCTGGCCGCACATCGCGATCCTCGGCTTCGTCACCGCCCAGCGGCTGATCGAACTGCCCATCGCCCGTGCCAACACGGCCCGCCTGCTGGCAGCGGGGGGCCGCGAGGTCGCGCCGGGCCATTATCCCTATATCGTCGCGCTCCATGCCGCCTGGCTCGTTTGCCTTTGGGTGTTCGCGCTGGGTCAACCGATCCACATCGCCCTGCTGATCCTGTTCGGCCTGGTCGAACTCGCCCGCATCTGGGTGCTCCGGACGCTCGGCCCCCGTTGGACGACGCGGATCATCGTCGTTCCTGGCGAGCGCCTGGTCGCGCGCGGCCCCTATCGCTTCGTCAGCCACCCGAACTACCTGGTCGTCGTGGCGGAACTGCTGATCCTGCCTTTGGTGTTCGGCCTCTGGCAGATCGCATTGCTGTTCACTCTGCTCAACGCCATGATCCTGACCGTGAGAATCCGCGCCGAAAACCGCGCCTTGGAAAGTATTCGCAAATGAAAATGCTCGCCGCCCTCGCCCTGCTCGTCACCGCCGGTTGCGCAACCACGCCCGTTCCGCAACGCGACTTCTTCACCGATCTGTCGCAGCCTGTGCGGCAAGTCCTTCGCCGGCCGCATCACCAGCCCGCCCGCCGCCGCCGACGCCGATTTCGCAGGCAAGGCGATGGTCATGCAGGTACGGGAATGCAGCGCCGACACGATCCGCGTGCCGTTCCACGTCGCCGACGATCACAGCCGCACCTGGGTCATCACCCGCACGACGACCGGCTTGCGCCTGAAGCACGACCATCGCCACAAGGACGGCAGCGAGGACAAGGTCACCCAATATGGCGGCGATTCGGTAACGCCGCTAAGGGCCGCGCGGCAGGAGTTTCCCGCCGACCAATTCACCAAGGACCTGCTGATCCGCGAAGGCAACACTGCCGGCGCCAGCAACGTCTGGGCGGTCGAAGTCAGTCCCCGGCCGCACCTTCGCCTACGAACTCCGCCGCCCGAACCGCTTCTTTCGGGTGGAATTCGATCTGACGAAGACGGTCGCCGCGCCGCCGCCACCCTGGGGAAGCCGTTAGTTTCGGCCCGCCTGTCGCGGACTGCGGCGATGAAGCTGAGTCGGTTAATTCGAATGTCCGCTTTCGACCCATTGCGGACATTGGCGGTTCGGCTGCTGCGTAGCTGAGCATGTGCACAGCCTTGGACACCATCGCGCTGTCTTACATCGAGACTTGCGCAGCGTAGCGGATCCACGTCGTCGGATCAGCTATAGCTCTGCCGTGGTCCGCTGTTGAATCATCTGCCGGCGCGGCCACCGATCGATCGTCTCGGCGCGCAAGGCTGTTGCTTCATGGTCGATCGTTCTTGCTGCGACCGGTCTCGAGGAGGATCGCAAGGCAGCTTCGTGTGGTGGACGCCGCCGTCATTGACATTGCCGCGATATGCTTCGACCTCCGGAGTTCTACCGGCGCGCTGCGTGCGGCTGCATTCGCTCAGCCATGTCTCGAGATCAACCGCGTCAGTGTGGCATTCGGAACTGCTGCTGTGGCAGCAAGGTTGGCGATCAGATGCTACGGAGTAGTCCGCGCCTGTTGCAGCGTAATGTCCGCTTTCCACCCAAATCAGACATTTAACCGCTCTTCGATTTGCGCCGATCGGGCCATTTGCCGCACCAACCCACCGCCCTCCACTCCCCGCTTGCGACTCACCCCCGACGCGCCTATATCGCCCTCACTTCTCCTCGACATCGTCAAGACGTTGGGGCCGGGCCGGGTCGGTCCGGCAGCCGAGAAGCGTTGATTTTCGAGGCCAGATCTGACCGACACTGCCGCCATTTCGAAACTGATCGAGCCCGCCGTCACGGCGCTGGGCTTCGATCTCGTGCGCGTGGCGATGATCGGCGGGACGAGCGATCCGACGCTGCAGGTGATGGCCGAGCGGCCCGACACGCGCCAGCTGACGATCGACGATTGCGCCGACCTGTCGCGCGCGATTTCGGAAATCTTCGACGCGCTCGAAGAAGCCGGCAACGACCCGATCGACGGCGCCTATCGGCTCGAAGTCATCGTCGCCCGGGATCGACCGCCCGCTGACCCGCGCCCGCGACTTTGCCGACTGGGCGGGGCATGAGGCGCGGATCAAGTTCGTCGACGCCGGTCGACGGCCGCCAAGCAGGTCACCGGCGAGATCGTCGGGATCGACGGCGAGACCGTCTCGCATCGACACCACCAAGGGCGACCGCGAGGTCGCCTTCGCCAATATCGCATCGGCCAAGCTCGTCCTTGACCGACAAGCTCATCAACGCCACCGCGCCGCTCAGCACCGACGGCGCCGACACGATCAAGACAGAAGGTTGATCGACTGATGGCCACTACCGCTCCAGCCGCCCCGACCGCGGCCCGACCGCCAACAAGGCCGAACTGCTCGCGATCGCCGACGCCGTCGCGCGCGAGAAGCTGATCGACAAGGCCATCGTCATCGAGGCGATGGAAGACGCGATCCAGCGCGCCGCCCGCGCCCGCTACGGCGCCGAGAACGACATCCGCGCCAAGCTCGACCCGCAGACCGGCGACCTGCGCCTGTGGCGCGTCGTCGAGGTGGTCGAGGAGGTCGAGGATTACTTCAAGCAGGTCGATCTGAAGGGCGCGCAGAAGCTCCAGAAGGACGCCGCGGTCGGCGACTTCATCGTCGATCCGCTGCCGCCGATCGAGTTCGGCCGCATCGACGCGCAGGCCGCCAAGCAGGTCATCTTCCAGAAGGTCCGCGACGCCGAGCGCGAGCGCCAGTATGAGGAATTCAAGGATCGCGCCGGCGAGATCATCACCGGCGTCGTCAAGTCGGTCGAGTTCGGCCATGTCGTCGTCGACCTCGGCCGCGCCGAGGGCGTCATCCGCCGCGACCAGCAGATCCCGCGCGAAGTGGTCCGCGTCGGCGATCGCGTCCGCGCGCTGATCCTCGCCGGTCGCGCCGCGAAGCGCGCGGCCCGCAGATCTTCCTCAGCCGCGCGCACCCCGACTTCATGAAGAAGCTGTTCGCGCAGGAAGTGCCCGAAATCTACGACGGCATCATCGAGATCAAGGCCGCCGCCCGCGACCCGGGCAGCCGCGCCAAGATCGGCGTGATCAGCCACGACAGCTCGATCGACCCGGTCGGCGCCTGCGTCGGCATGAAGGGCAGCCGCGTCCAGGCCGTCGTGCAGGAACTGCAGGGCGAAAAGATCGACATCATCCCGTGGAGCGAAGACACCGCGACCTTCGTCGTCAACGCGCTCCAGCCGGCGACCGTCAGCCGCGTCGTCATCGACGAGGAAGAAAGCCGCATCGAAGTCGTCGTCCCCGACGACCAGCTGAGCCTCGCCATCGGCCGCCGCGGCCAGAACGTCCGCCTCGCCAGCCAGCTGACCGGCCAGCCAGATCGACATCATGACCGAGGCCGACGCCAGCGAGAAGCGCCAGCGCGAATTCGTCGAGCGCTCGAAGATGTTCCAGAACGAGCTCGACGTCGACGAGACGCTGGCGCAGCTGCTGGTCGCCGAAGGCTTCACCAGCCTCGAGGAAGTCGCCTATGTCGAGCTCGACGAACTCGCCTCGATCGAAGGCTTCGACGACGAACTCGCCGGCGAGCTGCAGAGCCGCGCCGCCGAAGCGCTCGAGCGCCGCGAAGCCGCCAGCCGCGAGGAGCGCCGCGCGCTCGGCGTCGAGGATGCGCTGGCCGAACTGCCGCACCTGACCGAGGCGATGCTGGTCACGCTCGGCAAGGCCGGCATCAAGACGCTCGACGATCTCGCCGATCTCGCCACCGACGAGCTGATCCAGAAGAAGCGCGCCGAGCCGCGCCGCCGCGACGCGCGACCAACCGCGCCCGAGGACAAGGGCGGCGTGCTCGGCGAATATGGCCTGAGCGAAGAGCAGGGCAACGAGATCATCATGGCCGCCCGCGCGCACTGGTTCGAGGACGAGGCGTCCGGCCGCCGAGGCTGGGGAGGACGCCGTTGCGGAATCCCCGGAATGACACGCTAGAGCGTTCCGACCGAAGCCCGTGCGCGCCGACGAAGCCGGTCGGAGCGGACCTGTGTCCTGCTCGCGCCGCACCGCGCCGCGCGACGAGCTCATCCGGCTCGCGCTTGTCGCCCGACGGCGAGGTCGCGCCCGACGTTCGCGCCAAGGCGCCCGGGCGCGGCGCGTGGATCGGCGTCGGCCGCGCCGCGCTCGAAGCCGCGATCGCCAAGGGCAAGCTGAAGGGCGCGCTCGCCCGCGCCTTCAAGACCAGCGACGTCGACCGTCCCCGACGATCTCGGCGACGCGCATCGAGGCCGCGCTTCGCCAGGCCGCGCTCGACCGGCTCGGGCTCGAAGCGCGCGCCGGCACGCTGCTCAACGGGCTCGGAAAGGATCGAGGCCGCCGCGCGCGCGGGCAAGGTCCACCTGCTCATCCACGCCGCCGACGCCGGCGAGGACGGCAACCGCAAGCTCGACCAGGCGTGGCGCGTCGGCGGACGGCGAAGGCAGCGGGGACTGGTATTTCCCGAGGACCGCACCATCTTGTCGATGGCGCTGGGCCGCGAAAATGTGGTACATGTCGCGCTTGACCGACCCTGCCGCCGCGCGGCGGGTCCGACTGCGCCATCGACCGGTGGCTTGCTTTCATTGATCCCGATGCTGGGCTAGAGGGCGGCGACGCCGCTCGCTGCCGCAGGCTCGGCTGACGCACGAAGACGAAGGAAATTCATGAGCGACCAGAGCGACAAGCCGAAGCTTGGTACCCGGCCGCCGCTGGGCCTGAAGCGCACGGTCGAGACCGGCAAGGTCAAGCAGAGCTTCAGCCACGGCCGCTCGAACACGGTCGTGGTCGAGGTCAAGAAGCGCCGCATCCTCGGCAAGCCCGGCGAAGCGCCCGCAGCCGCGCCCGAGCCCAAGGTCGAGGCCGCCGCCCGCCGCCCGCGCCCAGGCCCCCGCGCCCAGCCGCGCCGCCGCCCGCGCCGCAGCGCCGCCCGGTCGACGACATTACCGCGCGCAAGGAGCTGCAGGACGCAGTTGCTGCGCGAGGCCGAAGAAGCGCGCATGGCGAGCGCTCGAGGAAGCGCGCCGCCGCGAAGACCAGCCCAAGCAGGCGCAGACCGAGGAGAAAAGCGCCGCGCCGAGGAAAATCGCAAGGCCGAGGAAGAGGCCGCCCGCGCCGCCGCCGAGGAAGCCGCGCGCCCGGCCGCCCGAGCGCCGAGCCCGAGCCGAGGAAGCCGCCGCCGCCGACCGCCGAGCCGAGCGACAGCCAGCGACGACGAGCGCCGCTTCACCCGTCGCCGCGCCGCGCCCGGCCCATGCGCCCAAGCGCCCCGAGCCGGCGCCGCCCGGCGCCGTGGCCGCGACGATCGCCGCCAGTCGGGCAAGCTGACCGTCACGCCGCGCCCTGCCGGCGAAGACGACAGCCGCGCCCGCAGCCTCGCCGCGCTGAAGCGTGCGCGCGAGAAGGAAAAGCGCGCCCATCAGTCGGCCGGTCCGCGGCCAAGCAGGTCCGCGACGTCGTCGTGCCCGAGGCGATCACCGTGCAGGAACTCGCCAACCGCATGGCCGAGAACGGCGCCGACCTGGTCAAGTCGCTGTTCAAGATGGGCATGCTGGTCACGCTCAACGAGACGATCGACCAGGACACCGCCGAACTGCTGGTCACCGAGTTCGGCCACAACATCAAGCGCGTCAGCGAGAGCGATGTCGACATCGACACGTCGGTCGACGTCGATGCCGACGAGACGCTGAAGACGCGTCCGCCGGTGGTCACGATCATGGGCCATGTCGATCACGGCAAGACCAGCCTGCTCGACGCGCTGCGCGGTGCCGACGTCGTCAGTCGGGCGAAGCCGGCGGCATCACCCAGCATATCGGCGCCTATCAGGTCACGCTGAAGGACAAGTCGAAGATCACCTTCCTCGACACGCCGGGCCACGAAGCCTTCACCGAAATGCGCGCAGCGCGGCGCCAACGTCACCGACATCGTCATCCTGGTGGTCGCGGCCGACGACGGGCTGAAGCCGCAGACGATCGAGGCGATCAACCACACCAAGGCGGCCGGCGTGCCGATGATCGTGGCGATCAACAAGATCGACAAGCCCGACGCCAACGCCGCAGAAGGTCCGCGAGGAACTGCTCCAGCACGAGATCATCGTCGAGGAGATGGGCGGCGACGTCCAGGACGTCGAAGTCTCGGCGCAAGAAAAGACCAACCTCGACGGCTTGCTCGAAGCGATCGCGCTTCAGGCCGAAATCCTCGAACTGAAGGCCAATCCCGACCGCGCCGCCGAAGCCACCGTGATCGAGGCCAAGCTCGACAAGGGCCGCGGCCCGCTCGCCACCGTGCTGGTCCAGCGCGGCACGCTGAGCGTCGGCGACGTGTTCGTCGTCGGCGCCGAAAGTCGGGCAAGGTCCGCGCGATGATCGACGACAAGGGCAAGCAGGTCAAGGAAGCCGGCCCGTCGCTTCCCGGTCGAAGTGCTCGGCCTCGGCGCCGTGCCGTCGGCCGGCGATCCGTTCACCGTGGTCGAGAATGAAGCGCGCGCCCGCGAAGTCGCGCTCTATCGCCAGGGCCTGCTCGACAGGAAGCGCACCACCTCGGCGCCGGTCAGCCTCGAGAATATGTTCGCCAACCGCTCGAGTCAAGGCGATCGAATTCCCGATGGTCATCAAGGCCGACGTGCAGGGCTCGGTCGAAGCGATCGTCAACGCGCTCAACCGCATCTCGACCGACGAGATCAAGGTCCGCGTGCTCCATTCGGGCGTCGGCGCGATCACCGAGAGCGACGTGACGCTGGCCGCGGCCACGGGTGCGCCGATCATCGGCTTCAACGTCCGCCCCAATGCCAAGGCGCGCGAGGCGCCAACCGCACCAAGGTCGAGTTCCGCTACTACGACGTCATCTATCACCTCACCGACTGGGTGCGCGAAGCGATGGCCGGCGAGCTTGGTCCGGAGATCATCGAAACGGTCGTCGGCCGCGCCGAGGTCAAGGAAGTCTTCCCGGCCGGCAAGAACGACAAGGCGGCCGGCCTGCTGGTGCTCGAAGGCGTCATCCGCAAGGGCCTCCACGCCCGCCTCACGCGCGACGACGTCATCGTCTCCAAGACCACCATCTCCTCGCTCCGCCGCTTCAAGGACGATGTCGACGAGGTCCGCGCGGGCCTGGAATGCGGCGTGCTGCTGGCCGATACCAACGACATCAAGGCGGGCGACAACCTCGAAGTGTTCGAGGTCGAGGAACGCGGCCGCACCCTCTAGGCGGAGGCGTCGATGCGCAAAGAGTCGAGACCCCCGAAGGCCGCTCGGTCCGCCTGCTCCGCGTCGGCGAGCAGGTGCGCCATATCCTGAGCGACATCCTGTCGCGCGGCGACGTGCATGACGACACGCTGCAGAGCCATCTCGTCAGCGTCACCGAAGTCCGCATGTCGCCCGACCTGCGCCATGCCACTGGTGTTCGTGAAGCCGCTGCTCGGCCAGGACGAGGAGGCGGTGCTGAAGGCGCTGCGCACCAACACCGCCTTCTTCCAGCGCGAAGTCGCCAGCCGCGTCCAGCATCAAATATGCCGCCAAGCTCAAGTTCCGTGCCGACGAAAGCTTCGACGAAGGCGGCAAGATCGACAAGCTGCTGCGCAAGCCGCATGTCGCGCAGGATATCGACGACGGACGACGCCGAGTGAGCGATCTCGCCGCGCCGATGACGGGCGACGGCTGTCCGCGGCGAGCCGTTGACCGAGGCGCATCGCGAGCCGCTGCGCGCTGCCTGCGCCGAGGATCCCGACATCTGTGGCAACTCTATTACGCCGACTTCGGCGCGTCCGGCGTTCGACGCCAGTTTCGACGCGCTGATGGCGCCGCGAAGGCTCGGCACCGCTTCGCGCTGTTACGACGGCGACGACTTGCGCCGGCATGAGCTGCTTCCTCGGCATCGACGACGGCCGCCAGGCGCTCGAGATCGGCAGCACTTACTATCGCCCGTCGATCGCGCGGCACCGGGCTTCAACCGCCGGGTCAAGGACATGATGCTGGAGCGCGCCTTCGACCGCGGCATCCGCCGGGTCGAGTTCCGCGTCGATGCCCGCAACGCGCGCAGCCAGGCCGCGATGGCCAAGCTCGGCGCCGTCCGCGAAGGCGTGATGCGCGCCGACCGCATCACCTGGACCGGCCATCGTCCGCGACACCGTGCTGTTCTCGATCCTCAAGGACGAGTGGCGATGAACGCGTCATTGCCGCTAATTCGATGCCGATGTTCGCTCCGCCGCCTCGTCCCCGCGCTGATTCTTGCCGCGCTCGCTGCGCCGCTGTCGGCCAAGCCGCTGACCGTGCGCATGGGCGAAACCTGGCTGTTCGCGGTGCGCGGCGGATCGCCGGTCGACGCGCGCAAGGTCGCGCGCAACCGCCGCGCCCGCTACCCGGCCAGTTCAAGGTCACGCTCCAGCCCGATGCTCGGCAGCGACCATGACCATGACCAACAACAGCCGCTTCGATTATGCCTATCGCGCGACATTGGTCCTTCCCGGCGGCAAGCCCGGACCGGCCAAGGCCTGCGCCGTCCCCGCCAATGGCCGGGTCGCGATCGAACATTGGACCAAGGCCGTCGCCGCCGTCCGCCTCGACCGCTTCCGCCCCGCCCCCGCTGGATCGCTGTGTCCCTGATGGCCAAGCTCTATTTCTATTATGCGGCGATGAATGCCGGCAAATCGACCACCCTGCTGCAGGCCGATTTCAATTATCGCGAGCGCGGCATGGAGACGATGCTGTGGACCGCGGCGTTCGACGATCGCTCGGGCGAGCGGCACGATCGGCTCGCGCATCGCCTTGTCCGCGCCGGCCGCATACCTTTTCGGACGAGCATCGACCTGTTCGACGCGATCGGCGAGGAACTGCAAGCGCCGCGACGTGCATTGCGTGCTGGTCGACGAGGCGCAGTTCCTCACCCAGCGCCATGTCGCTGCAGCTGTGCCGCGTCGCCGACGAGCTGTCGATCCCGGTGCTGTGCTACGGCCTGCGCACCGATTTCCAGGCCAAGCTGTTCCCCGGCTCGGCCGCCCTGCTCGCGCTGGCCGACACGCTGGTCGAGCTGAAGGCGGTGTGCGAATGCGGCCGCAAGGCGACGATGAACCTGCGCGTCGACCAGGACGGCTTCGCGGTCGCGCGCGGGCGCGCAGACCGAGATCGGCGGCAACGACCGCTACGTCGCCCTGTGCCGCCGCCATTTCTTCGAGCGCTGCGCGAGGGCGAGGCGCGGCAGCTCAACCTCGGCCTGTCGCGCCCGCCAGTGATGCTTCACGGCTGGATCATCCTCGACAAGCCGCTCGGGCTTGGGCTCGACCTGGCCGTCTCCGCGGTCAAGCGCGCGCTTGCGCGAGGCGGGCGAGCCGAAGACCAAGGTCGGCCACGGCGGGACGCTCGACCCGCTGGCCACCGGCGTGCTGCCGATCGCGCTCGGCGAGGCGACCAAGCTGGCCGGCCGCATGCTCGATGCGACCAAGGCCTATGACTTCACGATCCGTTCGGCGACGCAGACCGACACGCTCGACCTCGAAGGCGAGGTCATCGCCACCAGCGACCATCCGCCCGACGCTGGCCGACATCGAAGCGATCCTCCCCCGCTTCACCGGCCCGATCGAGCAGGTGCCGCCGGCCTATTCGGCGCTGAAGATCGACGGCGAGCGCGCCTATGATCTCGCCCGGCAAGGGCGAGTCGAGGTCGAACTGAAGACGCGCGTCGGTGACGATCCACGAGCTCTCGCATCGTGCAGGCCGACGGCGCCGCGGACGCCGAGCGTCACCCTCTCCGCCACGCGTCTCCAAGGGCACCTACATCCGCAGCCTCGCCCGCGACATCGCGCTGGCGCTTGGGCACGGTCGGCCATGTCACCATGCTCCGGCGCACGAAGGCCGGGCCGTTCACCCTGGAACAGGCGATTTCGCTGGACTTTCTGCACGATGCCGCTAAGGCGCGCGCACTTGACGAGGATGGTTCTCCCGCTAGACGCGGGGCTGGACGACATCCCGGCCCTCCCCGTCACCCCCGACCAGGCCAGTCTGCTCCGACAAGGACAGATGCTGTTCGGGATCCCCGCACAGTCGGGGCTTTATCTGGCGACCGAGGCGGAAACGCCCGTCGCGCTGGTCGAGCTTTCGGAGGACGGCTGCAAGGTCGTGCGCGGGTTCAACCTCGAAATCTAAGGAGTATGACGATGTCGATTACCGCCGAGAAGAAGGCCGAAGTGATCAAGGACAATGCCCGCGCCGACGATGACACGGGTTCGCCCGAAGTGCAGGTCGCGATCCTGACCACCGCATCAACACGCTGACCGACCATTTCAAGGCCCACGCGAAGGACAATCATTCGCGTCGCGGCCTGCTGATGATGGTCAACAAGCGCCGCTCGCTGCTCGATTATCTCAAGCGCGAAGATCACGAGCGCTACACCGCGCTGATCGCCAAGCTCGGCCTTCGCAAGTAATTCACCCAAGGGCGCCTTCGCGGCGCCCTTTCGCTATCGGGCGTTCCCGCATTCCGGCGGGGCGCCCATGGGGCCAGAAATGCCCCACCCCGCCGCGGGCCGGATTGCCCGCACCAAGATGAACCCGCCGGCATTCGGCCGCTGGGCAAAGGAAATGAAATGTTCGATATCAAAACTGTGGAAATCGACCTCGGCGGCAAGACGCTGAAGCTCGAAACCGGGCGCGTCGCCCGCCAGGCCAATGGCGCCGTGATGGCGACGCTTGGCGAAACCGTCGTCCTGTGCGCGGTCACCGCCGCCAAGAGCGTCAAGCCGGGCCAGGACTTCTTCCCGCTGACCGTCCACTATCAGGAAAAATATCTCGGCCGCCGGACGCATTCCGGGCGGCTTCTTCAAGCGTGAGCGCGGCGCGACCGAAAAGGAAACGCTGACCAGCCGCCTGATCGATCGCCCGATCCGCCCGCTGTTCCCGGAAGGCTTCTACAACGAAGTCCTCGTGATCGCGCAGGTCCTCTCGCTACGACGGCGAGAATGAGCCGGACATCGTCGCCATGATGCGCCGCCTCGGCCGCGCTGACCTGTCGGGCGTTCCCTTCATGGGCCCGATCGGCGCCGCCCGCGTCGGCTATGTCGACGGCGAATATATCCTCAACCCGACCACGACGCAGATCGCCGAAGGCGACCTCGACCTCGTCGTCGCCGGCACGCTCGACGCGGTGATGATGGTCGAATCCGAAGCCAATGAGCTGTCGGAAGACGTCATGCTCGGCGCCGTGATGTTCGCCCATGCCGCCAGCAAGAAGGTCTGTCGAAGGCATCATCAAGCTGGCCGAAAAGGCCGCCAAGGATCCGTGGGAGCTCGCCACCGGCGACGCCAAGAAGGCCGCCAAGGAGAAGCTCAAGGGCATCGATCGGCAAGGACATCGACGCCGCCTACGCTGACCGACAAGTCGGAGCGCTCGGCCGCCCTCACCGCTCGCCCGCGCCAAGGCCGCCGAAGCCTTCGCCGATGCCGACGCGCAGGAGCAGATGTCGGCCAGCAAGGCTGTCAAGAAGCTCGAGGCGGACATCGTCCGCACCGCGATCCTCAAGGAAGGCCGCCGCATCGACGGCCGCGACACCAAGACCGTCCGCCCGATCGAGGCGATGGTCGGCTTCCTGCCCCGCGCCCACGGCTCGGCCCTGTTCACCCGCGGCGAGACGCAGGCGATCTGCACCACCACGCTGGGCACCAAGGAATCGCGAGCAGATGATCGACGGCCTCGACGGCCTGACCTACAGCCGCTTCATGCTGCACTATAACTTCCCGCCCTACTCGGTCGGTGAAGTGGGCCGCTTCGGCGCCCCGTCGCGGCGCGAGACCGGCCACGGCAAGCTCGCCTGGCGCGCGCTTCGCCCGATGCTGCCGTCGAACGAGGATTTCCCCTACACGATCCGCGTTCTCAGCGACATCACCGAGAGCAATGGCTCCTCGTCGATGGCCACCGTCTGCGGCGGTTCGCTCGTCGATGATGGACGCCGGCGTTCCGCTGAAGCGCCCGGTCGCGGGCATCGCCATGGGCCTGATCCTCGAAGGCAAGGATTTCGCGGTCATCAGCGACATCCTCGGCGACGAGGATCACCTCGGCGACATGGACTTCAAGGTCGCCGGCACCGTCCGAGGGCATCACCACGATGCAGATGGACATCAAGGTCGCCGGGCATCACCGAGGAGATCATGAAGGTCGCCCTCGCCCAGGCCAAGGAAGGCCGCACCCATATCCTGGGTGAAATGGCCAAGGCGCTCGATCACACCCGCGAGGAGCTGTCGGCCCACGCGCCGCGCATCGAGACGATGTCGATCCCCAAGGACAAGATCCGCGAAGTGATCGGCACCGGCGGCAAGGTGATCCGCGAGATCGTCGCCACCACCGGCGCCAAGGTCGACATCGACGACGAGGGCGTGATCAAGATCTCGTCGTCCGACCTCGACCAGATCGAGGCCGCCCGCCAGTGGATCCTCGGCATCGTCCAGGAGCCCGAAGTCGGCACGATCTACACCGGCAAGGTCGCCAACATCGTCGATTTCGGCGCGTTCGTGACCTTCATGCCGGGCAAGGACGGCCTCGTCCACGTCTCGGAAATCAAGAACGAGCGGGTCGAGAACGTCCGCGACGTCCTGACCGAGGGCCAGGAAGTCAAGGTCAAGCTGCTCGAGGTCGACCAGCGCGGCAAGGTCCGCCTGTCGATGCGCGTCGTCGACCAGGAAACCGGCGCCGAGCTGGAGGACACCCGTCCCCCGCGCGAAGCGCGGTGACCGCGGCGACCGTCCGCGTGGCGGCGACCGCGATCGCGGCCCGCGTCGTGATGGCGGCGGCGGCGGCGGCGACCGTGGCCGTGGTCCGCGTCGCGAAGGCGGCGGCGGCGGCGACCGTGACCGTGGCCCGCGTCGTGAAGGCGGCGGCGACCGTGGCCCGCGCGGCGAAGGCGGCGACCGCGGCCCCCGTCGCGAGCGCGGCGGACAATGACGGCCCCGCGCCCGAGTTCGCCCCGGCGTTCCTGAACCGACGGAACGACGACTAACCCCTAACCCTCTCCCGCTCGCGGGAGAGGGCGACTCGCCGAAGGCGAGCGGGGTGAGGGCCTGTCTTACTTCCGACGCGCTCAACTTCGAAAAAGCAACAAGGCCCCGGAGCAATGCGGGGCCTTTTTATTGATTTACATCAGTCTTTGCTTCTGGCACTTTGCGCACGCTCGGTAGGCGAATGGACGGATTGGGCCATTGCGGTCAACTCGACGTGACATACTGAGCATTGGGCCGCTTGCTCTCGGCTCGATCATCGTGCCCAAAATGGCGTGGGCGCAACCGCGCAAGCCATTTAATTTCTTCGTGCTCGGCGACTGGGGGCGCAGAGGCGGCGATTTCCAAATCCCGGTCGCCAATGAGATGGCAAGCGTAGCGGCCGAGCGACAACCGTCATTCGTCCTCACGACGGGCGACAATTTCTATAATTTCGGGGTGTCTTCCGCGAAAGATTCGCACTGGCGCGAAAGCTACGAGGACATTTATTCCCCGGTCGCGCTCGGCATGCCCTGGTACCCAATCCTTGGGAACCACGATTGGGGCGGCGACGTCAAAGCGCAGCTTGATCGCACGGACAATCGGTGGCGCATGCGCGGGCTGTGGTACAAATTAGGCTACGCCGACCATCAGCAACCTGACCTCGATATTTTCATGATCGATACGGTCATCTGGAAAGTGAAGGAAGACTTTCCCTACTTCCTCAGTGGAGCAAAAATCCCGGCTCACTTTAGTTCGATGCAGAAACGGTGGCTGGAGGAGGAGCTAAGCAGATCGACCGCCAAGCTGAAAATCGTTGTCGGCCATCACCCAATTTATTCGGTGGGACACCACGGCGGATCGAAACAGCTCCAAGACCTCGATTGCCTGATGAAACGTACCGGCGTGACCCTGTACATTTGTGGGCACGATCACTGCCTCTATCGAATTCGCCAGGAAAATTTTCACTACATCTGCTCGGGCGGTGGGTCCGAGATGTTGGGGGACTACACGGGCGGCGCTGCATCGGGATGCGTGTTGGCCAGCGACTGCCCCGATCCGTCCAATCCCGACGGAAAACCGGTCTGGAACAGCTTCCACCGCCGCGCGGGCTTCGCATCGTTCCAGATCGAAAGAAACTCGATTCAGTTCGCTTTCCACGGCCACACACGGCGCGAGATACTCGAACGCGCCACGCTGCCGGCTCGTGCCGGGCGTGATCCCGCCATTTTGTCGGCGAGGAATCTGATCGACTGAAAACTGAGTAAATCCTAAACGGGGGACAAGCAAATGCGTATCCGTCTTTTTGCCGTTGCGCTCATGGCCTGGGCCGTCACGAGTTGCGCAATCTCCCCCGGTCCCGAAGTTCTAACGACTGACCTATGCGGAATTCCCCAGTTTCCTCTCGCGGTTGAATCCGGTGACAGCCAACCGCTTCAGGACAGCAATTCCTTTTCGCAGGAGCTGGCCTCAGCCTATCAGGCGCGGTCGATGCGGCTGGATATGACGGTGCCGATCAGTGAGTTGATGCTATTTCTATCCGGGGGAAGCCAGCACGGCGCCTTCGGTGCCGGCGCACTAGAAAAATGGGCGCGGCTAAGACCTAGCGGCCTCCCCCGGTTCCAGGTCGTGACGGGAAGTCAGCACGGGCGCGATCATGGCGACCCACGCCTTTCTGAATTGCACGGACCGAATATTGGCCAGCTATCAAATCGACCACGAGCGCGACGTTCTCGATGCCCATGTGAAGAGTGCGAAAAAGCCGGAAATTCTCCGACGGCATCGCAATCGCCAAAAAGGGAGCGTTCGGCAATCTCCAACCGATGAAGACATTCCTCGGAAAGGAGATCACGGATCAGGTCATTCTGGATGTCGCTCGCGAAAGCCGCGAGTTCAAACGCAGGCTGTTCATCGGTGCGGTCGATGTCGATAGCGGCAAGGCGACGGTGTTCGATCTTACGAAGCTCGCCGAGGAGTTTGAAAAGCAAGTGGATCGCCGGCGAACGCTTCGCAATTGCTATCTGGATGCGATCGTGGCTTCCTCGTCGGTGCCCTTGGCGGCGCCCCCAACCTTTATCGACAATCGCATGTATATCGACGGCGGCGCTCGCTTCGGGCTTCTCGCGAATGAGATCGCACGCGGCGCGGAAGCCATCGGCCTGTCGCCCACGCATTCCCGGCTACAGGATGCGTCACGCGGCTATCCGTACATGTACGTCATCATCAACGGCGACCTCGACTTGGAGGCCGAATGCGGGAAGGTCGTTGAAGACCTATGCAAAAGCAATTCGAATGAATTGGTCGGGCGACACAAAGACTGGAAAATCACTTCGCTAGCCGGGCGGTCCGTTTCGATCCTGATCGATCAAATTTATCGATTTTCCAATTCGCGAATTCGGGAGAAAGCGCGATTGGGCGGCTTCACCGTCGAAATGCTTCGAATCGGCAATGACGTGCTCGATTTCCGGGCCTCGATCAGCCACACGCCCACCGACAATGAGAAACGAACGTGCGGTAAGTGGAAGGAAATGGACGAGAAAATCGACAAGCCGATCGAATTTCACCCGCGCTACATGCATTGCCTCACCAAATATGGAGACGCCAGAATAGCCGCCTCGCAATGGGCGAGCCGGGAGTGAAGGGCGGAAATTATCTGCCATCCTTTAGTGTTCTCCGGCGAGGACCAGCCTTGACGGGGAGGTTATTCTCCCCGACACACCCCCCCGATGACCACGCCCGCCACCTCGACCCTCGACCACCACCTGGTGGCGCTCGACCGCTTTTCTGGCGGCGCGATGGCGTGGGGTTTGATGTCTTAGGACTGACAAACAGAACGACCTTCGAAGCCCGCCCTTCCGGCGGGTTTTTTGTTGCCCGCCTCCCGACCAGAGGAACTGCAATCATGCTGAACAACGCCGTCGCCGAGCGCGACCTCGACCGCCACCGCCACCACCCCCGCCCCCCTGGCGGACCACGGCCCCTTCAACCCCCTGCCCAAATTGCTCTCGGGCGAGGATCTGACCATCGACGACAGCGAGCACCTCTTCGAGCGGCTCGTGCTCGGCAAGCTCGAGCCCGGCGAGATCGGCGGGATGCTGATCGCGCTCCGGATGAAGGGCGAGACCGCCGAGGAGATGATCGGCGCCGCCCACGCGCTCAGCGCCGCCGCCACCCCGTTCGACCGCCCCGACTACCCTCTACGCCGACTGCTGCGGCACCGGGGGCGATGGCTCCGGGCTGATCAACGTCTCGACCGCGACCGGCTTCGTCGCCGCCGCCGCCGGGCTGCCGATCGCCAAGCATGGCAATCGCTCGGTCAGCTCGAAATGCGGCTCGGCCGACGTGCTCGAAGCGGTCGGCGCGAAGATCGACGTCTCGCCCGCGGCCTCGCGCAAGATGCTCGACGAGATCGGCTTCTGCTTCCTGTTCGCCCCCGCCTACCACCCCGGGATGAAGCATGCCGCGCTGGTCCGCCGCCAGCTCGCGGTGCGCACGGTGATGAATTTGCTCGGCCCCTGCATCAACCCGGCGCGGCCCCCGGTGCAACTGCTCGGGGTCGCGGATCCGACCATGCTCCGCCGCATCGCCCAGACGCTGGACGCGGTCGGCGTCAAGCAGGCGCTGGTGGTCCACGGCTCGGGCCTCGACGAGGTCGCGCTTCACGGCGAGACCCGCGCGATCCGCCTCGACAACGGCACGATGACCGAGATCGAGATATCGCCCGAGGATGCCGGGATCGAGCGCGCGCCCTTGAAGGTCGTCACCGGCGGCGACGTGTCGGAGAATGCGACGCGGCTGAAGCTGCTGCTCGCCGGCCAGGGGACGCAGGCGGAAAATGACATCGTCATCCTCAACACCGCCGCGCTGCTGATGACCGCGGGACGCGCGACCGACCTCGCCGAGGGCGCGGGCCAGGCGCGCGAGATGCTGCTGTCGGGCAAGGCCGGGGGCATTGCTCGACCGCTATGTCGAGGCGAGCAATGGCTGAAACTTTGGATCGTCTGGGCAAGCTGGGCGAGATCATCGCCCACAAGCGCGATCGAGGTGGCGGAGCGGCTGGCGGGGGTCGACCTCGCCGCCGCCCGCCCGACGACGCGCAGCCTGGTCGCGGCGATGGGCCAGCCGGGTGCGCGGTTCATCTTCGAATATAAGCGCCGCTCGCCGTCCGAGGGGATGCTCAGCGACGCCCTCGAGCCCGCCGCCGTCGCCCGCGCCTACACCGGGGTCGCGGACGGGATGAGCGTGCTCACCGACAGCCGCTTCTTCGGCGGGTCGCTGGCCGATCTCGCCGCCGCGCGCACCGCCTTCGACGGGCCGATCCTCGCCAAGGATTTCATCGTCGATCCGCGCCAGGTGGCCGAGGCGCGGATCGCGGGGGCCGATGCGGTGCTCGTCATCCTGTCGGTCTTGGGCGACGCCGAGGCCCGCGCCGTGATGGACGAGGCGGCGCGGCTCGGCATGGACGTGCTGGTCGAGGTGCATGACGAGCCCGAAATGCGCCGCGCCGTGGCGTTGGGGGCGGCGCTCATCGGCATCAACAATCGCGACTTGAAGACCTTCCGCACCGACCTTTCCGTTACCGAGCGCCTCGCGGGGCTCGCGGGCGACGCCCTGGTCATCTCCGAATCCGGGATCGCCACCCGCGCCGACATCGACCGGCTCGCGCCCCACGTCGACGGCTTCCTGATCGGCTCCACCCCGATGCGCAGCGGCGATCCGCACGGGGAAGCCCGCGCCCTCGCCTTCGGCCGCGTCAAATTGTGCGGCCTGCGCACCGCCGCCGATCTCGACGCCGCCGCCCCGGCCGCCTTCGCCGGTCTCGTGTTCGTCCCCGGCACCCCGCGCGACCTCACCCTCGACGCCGCGCTAAATGCGATCGACGGCGCCAGAAACGCCCCTCCCCTCGTCGCCGTGTTCCGCGATCAAGTCTCTGACATCATTAGTGAATTACCGCTTGAAGGCAATCCAGCTCCACCACCCCGCATATGATGCTCGCAGTGCGACCGGAGTCGAAACCTGGTTCGCCGAATCCCAGGGCGATCGAGTCCGCCAAGCCGACCGAATCGTCTTCGACAACGGCCCCGGCGGCACCGGCCAGACCTTCGACTGGTCCCGCATCGTGGGTCGCGAAGAACTCCCCCGGGCCCTCCTCGCCGGCGGGATCGGCATTAATAACGCCAAAGCCGCGCAGGCCCTCGGAGCTTATGCGATCGACGTGGGTTCAGCGATGGACGAAACTCCGGGCGTGAAATCGCACGCGAAGATCGCCTCACTGTTCGACACCCTCCGCCCCACCTCCCGCCAGAAAGTGACTGAGCCATGCGCCTAGACGGCCGCTTCGGAAAATATGGCGGCTGCTTCGTGCCGGAAATCCTGCTCCCCGCACTCGAGCAGCTCGAGGCCGCGTTCCTCGACAGCGAGGAGGATGACGCTTTTCGGGTCGAACTCGACGAACTGCTAACGAAATATGCTGGCCGCCCCACTCCGCTGACCCGCTGCCGCAACCTAGGCGGAAACATTTACCTCAAGCGCGAGGATTTGCTCCACGGCGGGGCGCACAAGACCAACCAGGTGCTGGCGCAGGCGCTGCTCGCCAAACGGATGGGCAAGACCCGACTGATCGCCGAGACTGGCGCCGGGCAGCATGGCGTCGCCACCGCGATGGTCGGCGCTTTGTTTGACCTTCCGACGCAAATCTACATGGGCATCGACGACATCGAGCGGCAAGCGCTCAACGTCTATCGCATGCGACTGATGGGGGCTGAGGTGATCCCGGTGACCAGCGGCGACCGCACCTTGAAGGATGCGGTCAACGAGGCGCTGCGCGACTGGGCGGCGAGCTTCGAGACCACCCATTACTTGCTTGGCACGGCCGCGGGCCCCCACCCCTTCCCGACGATGGTCCGCCAGTTCCAGCGCGTCATCGGCAAGGAAGCACGCGCGCAGGTCATCGACGCCGCCGGGCGCCTTCCCGATGCGGTCATCGCCTGCGTCGGCGGCGGGTCGAACGCGATTGGGCTGTTCGCCGATTTCGTCGATGACGAGGGTGTCGCGCTGATCGGGGTTGAACCCGCGGGCAAGGGTCTGGATGGCGATCACCATGGCGCAACGCTGCAACGCGGTACGCCGGGGATCCTCCACGGGTCGGAGACGCTGATCCTGCAGGATGCCGACGGACAGGTGTCCGACAGCTGGTCGGTCTCAGCGGGACTCGATTATCCCGCGGTCGGGCCCGAGCACGCGCATTTGATGGACATCGGCCGCGCATCCTATGTCGGCTGCACCGACGATGCGGCGCTGGCGGCGTTCAAGGCGCTGTCGCGGCGCGAAGGAATCATTCCCGCGCTCGAATCCGCTCATGCCATGGCCGAGGCGCTGCGCATCGCCGAGGAACGGCCCGAGGCGGTGATCGTCGTCGGCCTGTCGGGTCGCGGCGACAAGGACATGTCCCAGGTCCAGAAATTGCTCGAGGTCGCGGAATGACCCGCTATGCCGCCATGTTCGACCGGCTGGCCAGCCGCGACGAAATCGCTTTCGGCGGTTTCCTGATGCTCGGCCATCCGACCCCCGATCGTACCGCCGACCTGCTCGATGCGCTGGTCGAGGGCGGGTGCGACATGGTCGAGGTCGGGATCCCTTTTTCCGATCCGGTGGCCGACGGCCCGGTCATCGCCAAGGCGGCCAAGCAGGCGCTCGAGGCCGGGGTCAGAACCGGCGACTGCCTGACGATGATCGCCGATTTCCGCGCCCGGCATCCGGAGGTGCCGATCGGCATCTTGACCTACGCCAACATCGTCGTCGCGCGCGGGCGGGAGCAATTCTGCAGCGAATTGGCCGAGGCGGGTGCCGACAGCCTGCTGGTCGCCGATGTCCCCTCGATCGAGGCGGCGCCGTGGGCCGAAGCGGCGATGAACGCAGGGGTCGACCCGGTACTCATCGCCGCGCCGACCACCCCGGCGCCAGCGCTCGAAACCATCGCCCGGCTCGGCCGCGGCTACACCTATTGCGTGGCCCGCCTTGGCGTGACCGGCAGCGGGACTGCACCGACGATGGGCCATCGCCCCCTGTTCGCCGACCTCGCCCGGCTGGGCGCGCCGCCGCCGGTGCTCGGGTTCGGCATCTCGACCCCCGGACATGTCCGCGACGCCATGGCAGCGGGCGCGGCAGGCGTCATCAGCGGCAGCGCGATCGTGGAGCGCGCCGAGCTGCCCGACGGTCCCGAACAGGTCCGCGCCTTTTGCCAGCGAATGAAGGCCGCCACCCGCCGAACCTGACCCTTTGCGCTCGCGCCTTGATGTGGATTAAGTTTGCATTGAGAACTCGGGCATGGGGGATCATCGATGAATCGTGTTGCTTTCGCTTTCGGACTGGCCTTGACGCTGGCCGCGTCACCAGTGCTCGCCAGTGGTTCGAAAGTGTCCTCCCCCCTCGCGCTCGCCAAGCAGGCCGAGAAATTGAAACCGGGCGACTGGGTGTGGGCCGGCAATATCGCCCCGCACGGGCCGGTGTTGGTCTATGTCGAACTCAACCGGCAGCTTGCCACCGTCTATCGCAACGGGGTGCGCATCGCGGTCAGCACTGTCTCGACCGGCAAGGAGGGCCACGACACGCCGGGCGGGGTGTTCACCATCCTCGAAAAGAACAAGACCCACTTTTCCTCGACCTACAACAATGCTCCGATGCCCAACATGCAGCGACTGACGTGGAAGGGCGTGGCGCTGCATGCCGGCAACCTGCCGGGTTATCCCGCGAGCCACGGCTGCGTCCGCCTGCCGATGGAATTTTCCAAATTGCTGTTCGCCACGACATCGAAGGGCGGGACGGTGGTGATCGCCAACAGCAAGGCGGACCCTTACAAGCGCCCACCGGCGGGCGTGCTCGCGCCGCATGCCGCGTCCGGCCAGTCGATTGCCCGGCGGCCGTTGCTCAACAGCGAAGCCTATCGCTGGAACCCCGACGCCGCGCCGACGGGTCCGGTATCGATCATCATTTCGACCGGCGACCAAGTGGTGGTGGTTCTCCGCAATGGCGTCGAGATTGGTCGCGCCCGCGCCGTCGTCGCCGAGCAGGATTCGGAATCGCAGGTGCTGACCCTGGCCAAGGACACGCGCGGCCGGAACGAGTGGATCCAGGTCGGGGTTAACAATCTGAAGGCCGAGGATGCCGCGATCGTCAGCACGCAAGGAGTCGAGCGGATGCAATTGCCGCAGCCCTTCGTCGAGCGGATGCGGGCGGCGATGGGTGCCGGAACGACCGTGCTGATCACCAGCGCCAGGGTCGACACCCAGACCACCGGGGTGCAGACGACGGTGATCGCGTCGGAGCAATAAGCGCGGCCCGCGCTCGGCCGCGCCTCACGATCGAATAGCCGGTTCCGACCGAGGCTCGTTGCGGCTGGTCCAATGACGGCGCTTGACCCTGACATGGTGTCAAGGTCCATCAAGGCGCAAGATCAGCCGATTGAAAGGAATCCGCGATGTCAGAGTGCCGTCACCACGACCACGCCTCAGCCATCGACGCTGCCCATGGAACGATGGTCACCGATCCCGTTTGCGGGATGCAGGTCGATACGCGAACTGCGCAGCATCGCTACGAGTTGGACGACACACCATATTACTTCTGCAGTGCGCGCTGTCTCGACAAGTTCAGGGCCAAGCCCGACGCCTATCTCAAGGCCGCGACCATCAAGTCCGTGGCAGATGATGGGACGGGATCAGTCCAGGAACCGGCCGCAGGGACGATCTGGACCTGCCCGATGCACCCCGAAATCCGGCGCGACAAGCCGGGACAATGCCCGATCTGCGGCATGGCGCTGGAGCCGTTGGAGCCATCGCTGGACGACGGGCCGAACCCCGAACTGATCGACATGAGCCGGCGCCTGTGGGTGAGCGCCGTCTTCACGATCCCGCTGGCGGTCCTGGTGGTCACTGCCGAGCTGCTTGGCATTGAACTACTATCGATGCGGAATTCGATATGGGTCCAGTTCGCGCTGGCCACGCCGGTCGTGCTATGGGGCGGATGGCCGTTCTTCGAGCGCTTCTGGGCAAGCCTCAAGACCCGTAACCTCAACATGTTTACCCTCATCGGGCTCGGTGTCGGGGTTGCCTATGGTTACAGCGTCGTGGCCGCGATTACGCCCGAGAGTTTTCCGGCGTCGCTGCGTACGATGGGCGGTCTTGTGCCCGTCTACTTCGAGGCGGCGGCGGTCATCACGACGCTGGTGCTGCTTGGTCAGGTGCTGGAGCTGCGCGCGCGGAGCGCGACCGGAGCCGCGATCAAGGCCCTGCTTGGACTGACGCCCAAGACTGCACGGCGGGTTCGCGATGACGTCGAAGAGGATATTCCGCTCGAGCATGTCCAGGTTGGCGATCAGCTGAGGATCCGCCCTGGTGAAAAGGTCCCGGTCGATGGGGTGATCGTCGAAGGCCACAGTTCGGTCGATGAATCGATGATCAGCGGCGAGCCCGTTCCGGTCGAAAAACTCCCCGGACAGAAAGTCACCGGCGCGACTGTCAATGGGACCGGCAGCCTGTTGATGCGCGCCGAACGGGTCGGCCGCGACACCATGTTGGCCCAGATTGTGCGGATGGTCGCCGATGCCCAACGGTCGCGAGCGCCGATCCAGAAGCTGGCTGATCAGGTTTCGGCGTGGTTCGTGCCTGCCGTCGTGCTGGTTTCGATCGTCGCCTTCGTCGTCTGGAGTTTGGTCGGGCCGGAACCACGGCTCGCGCATGCGCTGGTCAACGCGATCGCCGTTCTGATCATCGCCTGTCCCTGTGCCCTCGGTCTGGCCACCCCGATGTCGATCATGGTCGGCACCGGCCGCGGCGCGTCGGTCGGCGTACTGGTGAAGAATGCCGAAGCGCTGGAGCTGATGGAAAAGATCGATACGCTCGTTATCGACAAGACCGGCACGCTGACGGTCGGCAAGCCGAAGCTCGTCAAGGTCGAGGTGCTCGAAGGCTTCGATCGAGCGCGAGATCATTCGTCTGTCAGCGTCCCTTGAACGCGGCAGTGAACACCCGTTGGCGGACGCGATCCTAGAAGGCGCGCGGGACCGTGATCTTAACCTGGCGGCGAGCAGCGACTTCACGTCGATCACCGGCAAAGGCGTTGTCGGGACAGTGGGCGGTCAGCAGGTGGCATTGGGCAACCAGGCCCTACTCGCCGACCTCGGCGTCGATACTGATCGCCTGGATCAACTTGCCGATGAACACCGACTTCAGGGCGAGGGCGCGATGTTCGTCGCCGTCGCTGGAAAGCTCGCCGGGCTCCTGATCGTCGCCGACCCGATCAAGGACACCGCCGAGGCGGCGGTCGCCGAACTGCGGTCTTCGGGGATCCGGGTGGTGATGATGACCGGCGACAATAGGCGTACTGCGGAAGCGGTCGGTCGAAAGGTCGGTATCGATCACATCATTGCCGATGTGCTTCCCGCTCAGAAGCAGGCGAAGGTTCAGGAACTCAGGTCAGGCGGCAGGCGTGTGGCCATGGCGGGCGACGGGATCAACGACGCGCCTGCATTGGCGGCTGCCGATGTCGGAATTGCGATGGGCACGGGCACCGATGTGGCCATGGAGAGCGCTCACGTGACGCTGGTGAAGGGCGACCTGGTCGGCATCGTGCGCGCGCGCCGACTAAGCCGGGCCACGATGCTCAACATCCGCCAGAACCTGTTCTTTTCCTTCATCTTCAACACAGCGGGCGTGCCGATCGCCGCCGGCGTGCTGTATCCCTGGTTCGGGATCCTGCTGTCCCCGATCATCGCCGGGGCGGCAATGGCCTTCAGCTCGGTTGCGGTGATCGGCAACTCGCTGCGACTCAATCGGGTGCGGCTGTGAAAATCGGTCAGGCGTCGAGTAAGTCCGGCGTTAGCCAGCGGATGATCCGTCATTATGAGAAGATCGGCCTGATATCACGGGCTGCACGGCGGGATTCGGGGTATCGGGATTACGACGATCGCGATCTCCACACGCTGCGGTTCATCGGCCGCGCCCGCGATCTGGGTTTTCCGATCGATGAGATTCGGCAGTTGCTGACGCTGTGGAGCGATACCGACCGATCGAGCGCGGATGTTAAAAAGATCGCCATGTCGCGAGCCACGGAACTGGGCGAGCGGATCAAGGTTTTGCAAGGCATGAAGCGCTCCCTGGAAAGGTTGGCGGACACCTGCCACGGCGACGATCGACCCGACTGTCCCATTATCGATGAACTGGATGCGGAGCGATCATGATATCCGCGTTGCCGTCCAGGTCATTGTTTCTCAGCCATTTTGCGCCCATATCGCTGCGCGTGAACCCTCGAGCCATCTTCACCGTCCTTATCGCCGCCGCGATGCTGCTCGCGCCGCTGGCAATGCAGTCGGGCGCCGCGATGGCGATGGCGCCGGGCGACCATCAGTCGCAAATGATGGAAACTGGGCATTGCGGCACCACTTCGAGCGACACGCAAGACGCGGACAAGGACGAGGCGACAAAAAGCTGTTGTGTGGCGATGTGCGCCGCGGCGGCCCTCTCGCCTGCAGTGTCGCTTGAACCTCATGTCTTCGAACCGACCCTGCGACGGGCGACGGCGCAGGACTTCCAGTTCGGCTATTTCGGGGAACTGCCGACACCTCCTCCGCGGAGCGCATGAAAATCGATTTCAACCGATTTTCACGGAGTGACCACATGACCAAGATGATGATTGCGATCGCAATGTCGATCGCCCTTCCCGCCGTTGCAAGTGCGCAGACGGCGCCCGCGCCCGCACCCAAGAAAATGGCCTGCTGCGAAAAGATGAAAGAGGCGTGCGACTGCTGCAAGGATATGGCCGGAATGGACCATAGCCAGCATGGCAAGAAAGCCGGAGCGGATTCCCATTCGGGTCACGCCAAGTCGCCTTCGCCGAACGCGGCGCCGAGCGCCGACACGCACGACAGCCACGACCACTAGCGGCCGCCGAATTCCCGCCGTCGGGTGAGTACGCTCGACGTCGGGACCGGCATATCCGTCCGTGACCAAGCAAGGACATAACATGATCGATCAACTCGCGCTCGAACGCCGCGCATTCCTGCGCGCCGCAGCGCTGGGCGGCGCCGGGACCGGGCTTGCCGCCGCCATGCCCGCCTGGGCCCAGCCAGCATCCACTGGCCTGGTCCGGCCGCTGCCGACCGTCAGCGGCACCGAGATCGCGCTTAGCATCGGCAAGGTCGCCGTCCGGGTCGACGGCAAGGTCAGCCGCGCGATCGGCATCAACGGCACGGTGCCGGGCCCGCTGATCCGCCTGAAGGAAGGGCAGAAGCGTCCGCCTCCGCGTCCAGAACAAGCTCGACGAGGAGAGCTCGATCCACTGGCACGGCCTGCTGGTGCCGTTCGAGATGGACGGCGTGCCCGGCGTCAGCTTCCCCGGCATCATGCCGCGCTCGACCTTCGACTACGAGTTCGATGTCATCCAGTCGGGCACCTACTGGTATCACAGCCACAGCGCCTATCAGGAAGAAGATGGCGTCTACGGCCCGATCGTGATCGATCCCGCGGGCCCCGACCCGGTCGCCTATGACCGCGAGCATGTGATCGTGCTGTCGGACCACAGCCCGCTCGCAGGTGCCACCATCTACCGCAAGCTGAAGCAGATGGGCGGCCCCTACTTCAACCTGCCAGCGGCATGACGCTGTCGGGGCTGCTGGCGGGGCGCGACCTGCACTGCGACGGAGCGGCTGCGAATGGGCGCAAGATGCGGATGGACCCGGCCGACATCGCCGACGTCACCGGATCGACCTACACCTTCACCGTCAACGGCTTCGGCCCGTTCGACAACTGGACCGGGCTGTTCAGCGCCGGGCGAGCGGGTGCGGCTGCGCATCATCAACGCCTCGGCGCAGACGACCTTCAACGTCCGCATCCCCGGCCTGCCGATGACGGTCGTCCAGGCCGACGGCCTGAACGTGCGGCCCGGTGACGGTCGACGAGTTCCAGATCGGCGTCGCCGAAACCTACGACGTCGATCGTCACGCCGCGGCGACCGCGCCTACAGCTTCGTCAGCGAGGCGATCGACCGCTCGGGCCTGGGGCGCGCGACGCTCGCGCCGCGCGAGGGCATGGCGGCGCCGGTCCCGCCGCTGCGCCCGCGCCCGCTGCTGACCATGAAGGACATGGGAGGCATGGGCGGCATGGACCATGCCGGCATGGACAGGGCATGGATGGGCCGCGATGCACCGAATGCCGCCGCAGGTCCGCGGCGTCGATCCGACCGCCGAGCAGAATGCCTCGCGGCAACCTGTGGAAGCTGACCGGCTGGAAGGCGGCGCTGCGGCCGACCATGGCGCAGGATCACGCGCCGACGGCGCAGTGGCTCGGCTGCCGCGATCACGCGGCGCACCTGGATCACGCCGCGATGGGTCATCGGCACGCCGCGGCGCCGGCCAGCGGTGCCGCCGATGGACCATGGCTCGATGGCACAGCATGCGCGACTTCGCCAACGCGCCGCAGGTCGACAAGAACCCCGGGCGTGCAGACGATCTCGCCGATGCCGGTCGACCGCACGGGCGAGCCGGGGCGGGTCTGGAGGACGTCGGCCACCGCGTGCTGACCTACCGCGACCTCGTGGCGCTCGACGCGCAATCCCGACGTGCGCGCGCCCAGCCGCGTCAGCTCGACATCCACCTGACCGGCAACATGGAACGCTACATGTGGTCGTTCGACGGGGTGAAGATGAGCGAGCCGGCCGAGCCGATCCCGTTCCGCCAGAACGAGCGGGTGCGCGTGACGCTCGTCAACGACACGATGATGGCGCACCCGATCCACCTGCACGGCCACTTCTTCGAGCTGGTGACGGGGCATGGCGCTCAGGCCCCGCGCAAGCACACGGTGAACGTCGCAGCCGGGCGGCACGGTCGACCTTCGACGTCACCGCCGATGCGCAGGGCGACTGGGCGTTCCACTGCCACATGCTCTACCACATGCACGCCGGGATGATGCGTGTCGTCACCGTCCGTCCCGACGAGGGAGACGCGTAAGATGACCTCGCTCCGTACCGCTCCTCATGCTTGCCGCGGCGCCCGTCGCGTGCTTGCGGTGCCGACAGCGGCACCGGCCCAGTCGGGGACCGCGCCGGCTTCGCCTGCGGGCCCGGCGTCGACCTGCACGCCCGAGCATGCTGCGATGGGGCATTGCACGCTGCCGACGCCAACGCCCGCGGCCACCCGGCACCGGCGCGCAAGCCTGCTCGCCCGAACATGCGGCGATGGGGCATTGCGCGCTGCCGACGCCATCGTCCGCGCCCCCGGCACCGGCATCGACCTGCACGCCCGAACATGCGGCAATGGGACATTGCACGCTGCCCGCGCCCTCGCCCGCGCCTCCGGCAACGGCGGCAAGCTGCTCGCCCGAACATGCCGCCATGGGGCACTGCACACTCGCCGCGTCGGCGCACGAGCGAGGGGACCGACCTTCCGGCGGGCAATGCGCCGCCGCCGCCGATCCCGACCGATCATGCCGGCGACTCTGTATATGGCGCCGCGGCGATGGCGAATGGGCCGCCACCATCTCAAGGAATTTCACGGCGACCAGAAGTTCTCTCAGGTGATGCTCAACGTGGTCGAGGCGCAGATTCGCAACGGCCGCGACAGCTACGAGTGGGACGGCGAAGCCTGGTACGGCGGCGACATCCATCGCCTGTGGGTCAAGAGCGAGGGCGAAGGCGCGTTCGGCCAGTCGATCGAGAAGGTCGAACTGCAGGCGCTCTACAGCCGCGCCGTCGGTCCCTACTTCAACCTCCAGGGCGGGGTCCGCTACGACGTCAGACCGAACCCGTCGCGGGGCTATGCGACGATCGGCTTCGAGGGGCTCGCGCCGGGCTTCTTCGATGTCGAAGGCGCGCTGTTCCTGTCGAACAAGGGCGAGCTGATGGCGCGGCTCGAGGGCAGTTACGACCAGCGCATCACGCAGCGCCTGATCCTGCAGCCGCGCGCAGAACTCAATTTCGCGGCCCAGAGCAGCCGCGAACTTGGGGTCGGCAAGGGCCTCAGCGACGCCGAGACTCGGCCTTCGCCTGCGCTACGACATCCGCCGCGAATTCGCGCCTTACGTCGGCGTCCAGTACCGCCGCGCCTTCGGCGACACGCGCCGCTTCCTGAAGGAGGAAGGCGAGGATGCAGCCGGGTGGAGCCTGCTGACCGGCGTCCGGATGTGGTTCTGAACAGCGAGGACAACATGAAACTGACCATCACACTCGCCGCGGCCAGCCTGCTTGGCCAGGTGGCCATCGCACAACCGGTTCAGCATTTGCGTGGCCACTCCGCGGCCACCCGAACCGCCGACGAGGCGGCGGTCAAGGACGTCCTGTCGCGCTACAAATCGGCGATTGAGCGGCTCGACGCGACCGGCACCGAGGCGTTGTTCGCCCCGGACTCGGCCATCTTCGAGACGGGCGGGGTCGAAGGAACCTACGCCCAATATCTAGATCATCACCTCGGCCCCGAACTGAAGGCGTTCAAGACATTCGCTTTCTCCGATTACAAAGTGAGCGTCCGCTTCGAGGGGCCGGTCGCGCTGACCACGGAAACCTACAACTACCGCATCGAAACCAAATCGGGCGAAGTCGCCCTGCGTCGCGGCGTCGCCACCAGTGTGCTCAAGAAGATCAGCGGACAATGGAAAATCCTGTCGATGCACAATTCCGCCCGCAAGCCGAAAGGAAGTTGAGATGGCGCCGAGCAATTGCGGGCCCGGCATTGCGCAGCGTCTGCTCCGCATAATCGCGACCGTCGCAATGGTGCTTGGCGTGGCAATCGCCGGAGCGCCGGCGCTGGCGCACCAGGATCACGACAAGAAGAAGGCGCAGGCTGAGCAGGTGGCACGACAGGCCGCCATTGCGGGCCGCGCGGCGCCGGCGGGCAGCCAGCCGGGGCCGACCCAACCCATGGCGCACGACATGAGCGCGATGGACATGGAGGCAGAGCGCTCCACCATGCCGTTCCTGGAACGCCTCGTGCAGTGGCTTGGCAAGCTGCATCCCTTCCTGGTCCACTTTCCGATCGCCTTTTTCCCGGCAGCCTTGTTCACGGCGATCGTCGGGCGTCGGCGACCGGCGTTTTCGGCCCCGGTCCAGTTCCTGGTGGTTGCCGGCGGGCTGCTTGTACCGTTTGCCGCAGCAACCGGCTGGGTGGCGGGCATGTCGACCAATGCTGACCCCATCCTCGACGTCCACCGCTGGCTGGGCGTCGTGATCGGGATCGGCGGTGCCGGCCTGGGCGTGTGGGCCTGGCGGCGGCCGTGGGAGGATCGCGGCGCGGGAATGATCCTCGGCCTGTCGGTCATGACGCTGGCGATCGCCGTGCAGGGGTTCCTGGGCGCCGCCGTCACCCATGGCATGGAACATCTGGTGTTCTGAGGAAATCAATGAAGCGACCGGTCGCACGGCGGGACCAGGGTCACAACTGGCCCGAACTTGTTGAGGGCGGGGACGCCCCGAGGAAGAATTGGAGAATATGATGAGCAGACTAATGACCGGCCTCAGCGCACTTGCCCTGACCGCCACCCTCGCCGCCTGTGGCGGCACCGACCAGGCTTCGAACAATGTCGTCGCCAACGACATGACTGCGACCATGGCCGACCCCAACAACCCCTTCGCCCAGTCCGAAATGACCATGGACAAGGCGATGAAGGCTGCGGTCGGGGTCAATGCCGCCGACAGCTGGGTGCGCAAGATGATCGCGCACCACCAGGGCGCGATCGACATGTCGCGGATCGTGCTTGGCGGGACAATCCGATCGCGCGATGTCGCGAAGATGGCGCAGATGACGATCGACAAGCAGGGCAAGGAAATCGCCGCGCTCGAGAAACTGATCGCCACCGGCACCCCCGATCCGGCGAGCGCCGAGCGCTATATAATCCGGCAACGAGCAGATGCACGAGCGCGATGATGGCCGCCACCGGTGCCGATCTTTCCGAGACCTATCTCCGCAAGATGCTGGCCCATCATCAGGGCGCGGTCGCCATGTCCGACATCGCGCTCGCCAATGGCGCGACCGGCGCAGTCCGCGCGCAGATCGAGAAGACCAGGGCCGAGTCAGCAGCAGGAAGTCGCGATGGTCGAAGCCATGCTCCGCGGCGAGCCGATGGCGATGCGCGCCGCGCCGTTGCAAGCCAGGCGTCGCCCCCGGCCGACCAGCGGCCAAGCCCGCGGCTGCCGAAGGCGGCCCCTGCCCAGCCGGCCCCGGCCAAGCCCAAGGCAGCTCCGGCCGAGCCCAAGCCTCCGGCACCGACCTGTCTTCCTGAGCATCGCGCTTTGGGGCATTGCTGATCCGGCTCAGCTCGACGGCCCGGCGAACTGCTCGCCGGGCCTAGCTCTCAATCGTCCAACCGGGAATGCTCCATCAACCATGCGCACCCATGTCATCGCCCGCAAGACGCATAAATGGTTTGGACTGTTCGTCGGTCTGCAGGTGGTCATCTGGTCGCTGAGCGGCCTCTACATGACCGTCGTCCACATCGACACGATCCACGGCGACCATCTGGTTCGGAACGCCCCGAAGCAATCGGTTGAAGCATCGTCGCTCGCCGACCCGATCGCCCTTGCAGCATCGCATGGTGCGCAATCGATCCGGCTGGCATGGCTCGATGGCAAAGCCGATCTACGTCGCCAGGGGAGAAACCGGGGAAATCGCGATCGATGCACGCAATGGCGCGCAGGTTCCTGCGCCGAACGAGGCGACGATCCGCAAATTGGCCATGGCATCCTACACCGGTCGCGAGCCGATCGCGTCGACCGCACTCATCACCGATATTCCCGGCGAGATCCGCGGGCGCAAGCCACCGCTATGGCGAGTCGAATTCGATCACTGGAACAAGCCGACCTTCTACCTGTCCCCTGTCACCGGCGAACTGCTTTCGCGGCGGCACGAGCTGTGGCGCATCTTCGACTTCGTCTGGATGCTGCACATCATGGACTATGACGAGCGCGAGAACGTCAACAATCTTCTGCTGCGCATCTTCACCTGGGGCGCGGTGCTGATGGCGCTCTCGGGCATCTGGATGCTGTTCTATTCCTTCCCCGAAGAAAAAGAAGAAGAAGGCGGCGGGCGCATGACCGTCAAGTCGATCTGGCTGCGCAAGATCCATAAGTGGATCGGGCTGGTCATTGGCCTCCAGTTCCTGCTCTGGGCGATCAGCGGCACCGCGATGGCGCTGCTCGACATGGACGAGGTCGCCGGCGGCGAGATGGCCGAGCATGCCGAGCCTGCGCCGCTTCCGCGCGCGTCCGATTGGGCGACGGTGCAGCGGCGATTGGGCGACGAGCGGGTGGAAGCGATGAGCCTCCGCGAACTCCCCGGTCGCAACGCCATTCAATAACGACCGCGCCGGGGTGACCCTGTTCGACGGGCGAATGGGCAGCCGATCAGCATCGACCCGACCACTGCGGCGGCGATTGCGAAAGCCATGCATCCGACGGTGCCGCCCCCGCGCGCGTGACGCCCTTGGCCGAACTGACCCTTGCTGTCCGGGAGCATGAATTGCCGATCTGGCGGGTCGACTTCGCGCGATGCCAAGAACAGCAGCTATTATGTGTCGGGTCGGACGGGCAGACATGCTCGAACGCCGCAACGACACGCTGGCGCTGGTGGGACTTCTTCTGGATGCTCCACAATATGGATTATGCCGAGCGGACCAGTTTCAATCACCCGCTGATCATCATGGTCGGCTTCGCCATGTCATGGCTTGCGGTGACCGGCTTCTGGCTTCTTTTCCGGACCATGTGGCGGCACGATTTCGGCTGGATGCGGCGAAAGCGCTGACACCTGTTGCCAGCCGCCCACAAGGCTCGGCCTGCTGTCGAGGAATATAGTGGGCATTTGCAACGACGAGGGCTGGTGGAGCTGAGGGGAATCGAACCCCTGACCTCTGCAGTGCGATTGCAGCGCTCTCCCATCTGAGCTACAGCCCCTCGCCTTCGGCCAAGCGCCAATAGCCGCGCTTCCGCCCTCACGCAACGCCCTAGCTTGCCTGTTTTTCGGTTGGCCGCTTCGTGCCCGCCCGACACCCGCTCGGATGGAACGGCCGCACGCCGATGATCGTTTTGTCACCAAGGTCTTCAGCCAGAAGGCTCAGTTCCAAACGAGAGGAGTTTCCAATGACCGATGGACGCTATGACGGCCGCCGCGGACGCTATGATTCGCCGCCCAGCAGCAATGACCGGTACGGTCGTTCGAGCCGCGACGACCGCGGCTTTTTCGATCGTGCCCGCGACGAAGTGTCGAGTTGGTTCGGCGATGACGATGCCGAACGCCGCCGGGACCGCGATGGCCGCTTCGACGACGCCCGCTTCGGTCGCGAGCAGGGGCAGGATCGCTTCGAGCGCAACTGGTCCGATCGCGACGACATGGCGCGCCGGCCCTATACCGGTCGGTCGACGTTCCGCGACGAGTTCGACCGCTCGCAAGGCCCGCAGGCCCTCGACCGCCATCAGGCCTTCGACCGCGGAGGATCACAGTACGAGCGCGGGGGACATTCCCGGCAATGTCGAGCGGCGGTCGCCACGACACTGATTATTCCGAGTGGCGTCGCCGCCAGATCGACGAGCTCGACCGCGACTATGACGAGTATCGCCGCGAGAACCAGTCGCGCTTCGAGAGCGACTTCTCGACCTGGCGCGGCCAACGGCAGACGAAGCGCCAGCTTCTCGGCCACGTCGGCGAACATATGGATGTGGTCGGCTCGGACGATCAGCCGGTCGGAACAGTCGACCACGTGCGCGGCGACCGCATCATCCTGACCAAGAATGACAGCCCCGACGGCGCGCCATCATTCGATCAGTTGCGCGAAGATCGACCGGGTCGAGGAGGGCAAGGTGTTCCTCGACATGACCGCCGAAGAGGCCAAGCGCGAATTCGAGCGAGGAATTTGCGCAACCGCGCCCTGTTCGAACGCGACGACCAGGGCGAAGACGGTCCGCACATGCTCAACCGGAGCTTCTCGGGCACCTACTAGGCGATCGACCTACTCTCCCCGGAAGGCCCGGTCGCAGCGTCGCGGCCGGGCCTTTTTTGTGGGCCCGATCCGGTTTAGTGCGGTTTCGAAACCCAATCAGGAGATGATAATGGCCCGTGCCTGGCAATTGATGAGCCGCCCGCAGGGCATGCCGACGCGTGACAATTTCGCGCTCGCCGACGTCGCGCTGCCCGCACTCGGCGACGGCATGGTCCATGTCCGCAACCGCTGGCTGTCGGTCGATCCCTACATGCGCGGGCGGATGAACGACGTGAAAAGCTACGTCCCGCCGTTCCAGATCGACGAGCCGATGGACGGCGGCGCGGTCGGCGAGGTGGTCGAGAGCCGCGATCCCGGCGTTCGCGCCCGGCGACATGGTGCTGCACATGGCCGGCTGGCGCGACGAGGCGGTGGTGCGAGCGGCAAGAGCCTCAACAAGCTTCCCGCCATGCCCGGGGTCGAGCCGCAGGCCTTCCTCGGCAACCTCGGCCTGACCGGCGGCACGGCCTATTTCGGGCTGCTCGACGCGGCCTCGGCCAAGGCAGGCGACATCGTCTTCGTCTCGGCCGCCGCCGGCGCGGTCGGGTCGGCGGTGGTGCAGATCGCCAAGGCCAAGGGCATGACCGTGATCGGCTCGGCGGGCGGCGCCGACAAGTGCGACTTCGTCCGCTCGCTCGGCGCCGACGCAGTGATCGATTACAAGGCGGGACCAGCTGGTCAAGTCGCTTGATCGCGGCCGCGCCCAAGGGCATCGACGTCTATTTCGACAATGTCGGCGGCGACCATCTCGACGCCGCGCTGGCGCTGGCGCGGCAAGGATGCGCGCTTCGCGATCTGCGGCATGATCGACGGCTACAACAGCGGCGAGCCGACGTGCTTGCGCTACATCATGCGGATCATCGCCATGCGCATCCGCCTGCAGGGCTTCATCTACACCGATTATCTCGGCCAGCTGGGCGATTTCTACCGCGACATGGGCGGCGTGATCGCCGCGGGGCAGTTGAAGTCGCGCGACACCGTCGTCGAAGGGCTCGACCAGACCCTCGACGCCTTCCTCGGCCTGTTCACCGGCGCCAACACCGGCAAGATGCTGGTGAAACTGTAAGCCGCCTAGCGCGCGTAGTTGCAGGCCGCCGGATTGCCGGTCGACAGCCCGCGGTTGAGCGCTTCCTGGCGCTGGGCCGAGGTGCCGTGGGTGAAGCTGTCGGGCGACGACGCCGGCCCTTGGTGCAGCGTGTCGTCGCCGATCGCTTCGGCGGCGCGCATGCCTTCCTCGATATCGCCGGCTCGAGCGCGCCCGAGCGCTTGGCCCACACGCCGGCATAGCAATCGGCCTGCAGCTCGACTCCGACCTGGACCGCATTGCCCTCGGCCTTGCCGGTCCGCGCCTGCGCCGCCTGGGCGCGGTCGAGCGTGCCTTCCAGCTTCTGGATGTGGTGGCCGACTTCATGCGCGATGACATAGGCCTGGGCGGCGTCGCCCGGGCGCCTGAAGCGGCGGGCAAGCTCGTCGAAGAAGGCCGGGTCGATGTAGATGCTCTGGTCGGTCGGGCAATAGAACGGCCCCATCGCCGCCTGCGCCGCGCCGCAGCCCGACTGGTTGGCATTGCTATAGGCGACCAGCCGTGTCGGCGTGTAGGTCGCGCCGGCCTGCTGGAAAATCTCGCCCCACACGCTGCTCGGTCGATCCGAGCACGCCGGTCAGCACGCGCGTCTGTTCGGGGGTCAGTGTGGACTTGCCGGTCGTGGTCGGCGATCCGCCCCCGCCGCCAAGCCCGCCGCATCGAGGACAAGCGCGCAATAGCCGAGCGCGAGGACCAGGATCCCGACGATCCCGAACCGCGACGCGACGAGCGGCAACAACAGGCCCAGAATTCCGCCCCCCATGCCGCCGACCGCCGAAGCCGCCCTGGCCGGTCCGATCCTCGAAATTGCCGCTGTCCGGTCCGTCAAGCCGCATCGTCTCTCTCCCGCTGTTCGTCGTCCGCCCAATGCTTGAGCGAGCGTAACGGTTGCAAAAGCCCGGCGCTAGCGGCAACAGCGCCGCCAACCATCGAGAGGATTGCCCATGTTGCTTGAAGGAAAGGGTGCGCTGGTTACCGGATCGACCTCCGGCATCGGGCTCGCCATCGCCCGCGCCTTTGCCGCCGAGGGCGCCAGGGTGATGATCAACGGCTTCGGCGACAAGGATGAAATCGACGGCATCTGCACCGAATTGACCAATGCATCGGGTGCCCCCGCGCTCCACGACGGCGCCGACCTCGGCGAGGTCGACCAGATCGACACGATGATCGCGCGCTGCACCTCGGAAATCGGGTCGCCCGACATCCTGGTCAACAATGCCGGCATCCAGTTCGTCTGCCCGGTCGACCGACTTCCCGCCCGAAAAATGGGACGCGATCATCGCGCATCAACCTGACCGCCGTGTTCCACACCACCCGCCTTGCCCTGCCCGAGATGCGCGCCGCGGCTGGGGACGGATCATCAACACCGCGTCGGCACACAGCCTGGTCGCAAGCCCCAACAAGAGCGCCTATGTCGCCGCCAAGCATGGCGTCGCCGGCTTCACCAAGACCGTCGCGCTCGAAACCGCGAAGGACGGCATCACCGTCAACTGCATCTCGCCCGGCTATGTCTGGACCACGCTGGTCGAAAACCAGATCCCCGACACGATGAAGGCGCGGGGACTGACCCGCGAGCAGGTGATGAACGACGTGCTGCTCGCGGCCCAGCCGACCAAGCGGTTCGTCACGCCCGAGGAAGTCGCCGGCGCTCGCCCTCTATCTGTCGCGGCGACGGCGCGGGGTCGATCACCGGGGCCAACCTGTCGATGGACGGCGGCTGGACGGCGCCAATAGGCTGGCCGCAATGACGTCGCTTCCTCGCCATCGTCATCTGCCTCGCCCTCGCCCGGCTGCGCCCTGCTCACCGGTCCGCGCGAGATCATTCCCGCCCCGACCGCCGAACTGGCGCGCCGCCGCCACGGGCGCCGACCGCGAGCGCTTGCGCGACTGGCGCGACGCCTTCGTCGAGGCGCTGGCCAAGGCGCGCACGGCGCGGTCACGGCGCGGCCATCGCCGCCGAGGGCGCGCTGCTCGATCCTGATGCGGCGATCGGCGGGCCGCCGATCCCCAACGGCGATTATCGCTGCCGGGTGATCAAGCTGGGCGCCAAGCAGCCGGGGCTGCTCGATTATGTCGCTTATCCTGCCTTCACCTGCCGGATCCAGCAGGACCGGCGCTGGCAGGGGTTCGCCAAGCTGAGCGGGTCGCAGCGGCCGGTCGGACTGATCTTCCCCGGCGATTCGATGCGCCAGGTGTTCCTCGGCACGCTGGTGCTCGGCGACGAAAGCCGGGCGATGCAATATGGCCGCGATCCGGATCGCGATGTCGCCGGCTTCGTCGAGCGGATCGGTCCCGAGCGGTGGCGGCATGGTGCTGCCGCGCCCGGCCTTTGAATCGACATCGGACGTGATCGAGCTGGTTCCGGCTCGCTGAAGGGAAATGACATGCGCCACCTGTTGCTGACCGCCACCGCCGCCGCGATCGCCGCGACTCCCGCTGCCCGCCGCCACGATCGGCGAAGCGGTCAAAGCCGACATGCCCTCGCTGATGGCGATGTATCGCGACCTCCACGCCAACCCCGAACTCAGCATGCAGGAGGTCCGCACCCCTGCCAAGCTGGCGGCGGAGATGAAGAAGCTGGGCTTCACCGTGACCGAAAAGGTCGGCAAGACCGGCGTCGTCGCGGTGCTGAAGAACGGTGCCGGGCCGACGCTGATGATCCGCGCCGACATGGACGGCCTGCCGATCGTCGAGCAGACCGGCCTGCCCTATGCCTCCAAGGTCCGTGCCATGGCGCGATCCGGGCGTCGAAACCGGGGTCATGCATGGCTGCGGGCACGACACGCACATGACCAGCTGGATCGGCACCGCCCGCCTGCTGGCGGCGCGCAAGGGCGAATGGTCGGGAACCTTGGTGATGATCGCCCAGCCCGGCGAGGAAACCGGCGAGGGCGCCAAGGCGATGCTCGACGACGGGCTCTACACGCGCTTCCCCAAGCCCTCGACGGTGATCGCTTTCCACGATGCCGCGGCGATCCCGGCCGGCGTGATCGGGGTTACGCCCGGCTATGCGCTGGCCAACGTCGACAGCGTCGACATCAGCGTGAAGGGCGTCGGCGGCCACGGCGCCTATCCGCAGACCACCAAGGATCCGATCGTCCTGGCGGCGCGCATCGTCACCACGCTGCAGACGCTGGTCAGCCGCGAGAACGATCCCGCCAATCCGGCGGTAGTGACCGTCGGCAGCTTCCAGGCGGGGGCCAAGCACAACATCATCTCGGACGAAGCGCGGCTCCAGCTGACGGTGCGCAGCTATCAGCCCGAGGTGCGCAAGCTGCTGCTCGACGGGATCAAGCGGATCGCCCGCGGCGAGGCGATCGCCGCCGGCATGCCCGAGGACAGGATGCCGGTGGTTACCATCCGCGAGGCTGAATATACGCCGGCCACCTTCAACACCGAACCGCTTGTCCGACCGTGCGCTTGCCCTGTTCGCGGAGCGGTTCGGCGCGGAACGCGTGGTCAAGACCCCGGCGGTGATGGGCGGCGAGGATTTCAGCCGCTTCTGGCTCGCCGACAAGGAAATTCAGAGCCTGATCTTCTGGGTCGGCGGCACCCCCAAATCAACCTGGGCCGCAGCGGGTGGCAATGCGGCCAAGCTGCCTTCACTTCACTCGCCCTTCTGGGCACCCGAAGCTGAAACGGTCATTTCCACCGCCACCGAAGCCATGACCGCGCTGGCGCTGGACGTGATGAAGAGGGGCTAGTCGCTCGCGGCGTTGAGCGCGTCGATTTGACCTGGTGTAAGGTCGAGCGTCAGAGCGGCGATCAATTCTCTGGCCTGGGCCATGCTGGTGGCGCTTGCGATCGGCGCAGTGACGCCGCCCTGGGCCTTGGTCCAAGCCAGCGCGACGGTGGCGAGCGAAGCCCCGGTTTCGGCTGCGACATCGTCGAGCGCGGCAAGCACCGCCTGGCCCGCGGGGCTATCGACATATTCGCGGTTGCGGCCGCCGCGGACCGATTTGCCGAGGTCGTCTTCCGAGCGATATTTGCCGGTCAGGAAGCCATTGGCGAGGCTATAGTAAGGAAAAAAAGCGAGCCCGCGCCCAGTCACCACGTCCTGCAACTCGCCCTCAAACTTCCCGCGCTCGACCAGATTGTACCAGCCCTGCACCGCGACCGCGGGTTCGATCCTGGCACGAACCGCGGTGTCGAGCGCTTGCTCGACCCGCGCGGCCGAGAAATTGCTCAGACCGGTCGAGCGGATCTTACCCGCGGCGCGTAAGCGCTCGAACGCGCCCAGGCTGTCGGCCAGGGGCACGCTCTCGTCGTCCTTGTGCTGGTAATAGAGGTCGATCGTGTCGATTCCGAGCCGCTGCAAGGACGCATCGCACGCGCCCGCGATGGTGTCAGGGGACAGCCCCGACATGAAGCCGACCTTGGTCGCGATCACGATTTTGTCGCGCTTGGCGGGATCCCGTTTCAGCCAGCGGCCGATGACCGTCTCGCTTTCGCCGCCGACATGGCCTGCCACCCAGGCCGAATAGACGTCGGCGGTGTCGATCATGGTTCCGCCGGCATCGACGAACGCATCAAGCAGGTCGAAGCTCACCTGATCGTTGGCGGTCCAGCCGAACACGTTTCCGCCCAGGGCGAGCGGCGCCACGGAAAGGCCGCTACTGCCCACTTGTCGCTTTTCGATCTTCCTCATTTGCCAAACATAGCGGCGTCTTCAGGGTTTGTTTGTAAATTTATCCGACACTACGCGAAATGTCGGTGGAATTTACATACTCGGCCCGATGAACGATTGGATCGCCTTTCCGGCGCAGGCCATGGCGGCCTTGCTGTTCATCGCCCTCATCCTGTGGCGGTTGAAGGCCGGCGTCCGGCTGCCGGCGCAGCGGCTGATGCTTGCGGGCTTTGCACTGACGGCCTGCTGGGCGTGGCTCGGGGCGATCGCGCCCGGCGCGCCGCTAACCCAGCTGGCCGAGACGTTCCGCAATTTTACCTGGCTCGCCCTGCTCCACAGTTTGTCGGGCGGGGGCGAGGCGGTCGAGCGCCAGCGCGGCGTTCGCCTGGTCTACGGCGCGGTTGGCGCGGTGCTCGGGCTGCAGATGGTCGCCGACTTGCTGCCGCTGGCGCTGGGCGCGGAGCCGACGATGGCTGCCACCGCCATTCTGCTTCGGATCACCGCCGCGGCGGGCCTGCTGGTGTTGGTGCACAACCTGTTCGGCCAGGCCGATCCGGCCAGCCGCTCGGCGATCGGCATGGCGATGCTCGCGCTGGTCGCGACCTGGGGCTACGACCTCAATCTCTACACGCTTGCCTACCTCGACCCGTCGTCGAGTGTCGGACTCGGCGAATGGCGCGGGGTGATGGTCGCGCTAACCGTGCCTTTGTTCGCGATCGGCGCCGGACGGGCCGATGGTTGGCGCATCCGCCTGTCGCGCGCCGCCACGTTCCAGTCGCTCTCGCTGCTCGCAATCTGCGCCTATTTCGCGACTATGACCCTGCTCGCCACAGCGCTGCGCGGATCAGGGCTCGACTGGTCGCGGCCGATCCTGGTGGCGATGCTGGCGACGATGACGGTTGTCGCGATGGTGCTGCTGCCGAGCCAGCGGGCGCGAAGCTGGGCCAAGGTCAAGCTGGCCAAGCATCTGTTCGAGCATCGCTATGATTATCGCACCGAATGGCTGCGCTTTGCCGACACTATCGGCCGGTCGGGATCGGACGTCGCGCCGCTCGGTGAGCGGCTGGTAAAGGCCTTCGCGGATATCCTCGACAGCCCTGGCGGCCTGCTACTGGTATCGGACGACCAGGGCCAGGTCGAACAGGCAGCGGAGTGGAACTGGCACGGCGCGGGCTTCATTTCCGACCGTGATGATCTGGCGCGCTGGGTGGAACTCGAGCACGAACCGCAGATCCTCGATTTTGACGCGCTTCGCCGCGGCGACGGCCATGGCGGATCGTCGCTGCCGATCCCGCCGTGGCTCGATGATCAGGCGTGGTGCGGCGTGCCCCTGATGCACGGCGGCCGGCTGATTGGCCTTGTCCTTCTCGCCGCGCCCGAGTTCCGCCGTGCGCTCGACTGGGAGGATTTCGACCTGCTCAAGACCGCTGGTCGCCAGGCCGCATCGAGCCTTGCCGAGGCGCACGGCCAGCAGGCACTTGCCCAGGCCCAGCGCTTTGACGAGTTCAACCGCCGCTTTGCCTTCATCCTGCACGACGTGAAGAATCTCGTCAGCCAATTGTCGCTGGTCGCGCGCAATGCCGAGCGCCATGCCGACAACCCCGAATTCCGCGCTGACATGATCGCCACCTTGCGCGGGTCGGTCGGCAAGATGACCGATCTGCTTGCCCGGCTGACCCCGGCCGCCGACCAGCGCGCCGCCCGGCTCGAGCCGATCGCCCTCCGGCCGCTCGTCGCCTCTCTGGTTGCCGCGCGGCGGGCCAGTCACGACGTCACATTGAGCGGCGACGGCAATCACTGGGTGATGGCCGATCCATTGCTGCTCGAACAGGCGATCGGCCATCTGCTGCAGAACGCGCTTGATGCCAGCACCGCGACCCAGCCGGTCACCGTGCGGATGGGCGGCGACGGCAGCGAAGTGACCATCGCCATCATCGACCACGGCTGCGGCATGGACAGCGAGTTCGTCCGCACCCGCCTGTTCCAGCCCTTTGCCTCGACCAAGGACAGCGGCTTTGGCGTCGGCGCGTTCGAGGCGCGCAGCTTGATCGCCTCGATGGGCGGTCGGCTGACGGTCGATAGCCGCCCCGGCAAGGGTAGCCGATTCACCATCCACATGGCCGAGGCCAGGCCGGCCGCCGAAAAACTACGGAAACGCGCATGACCGACGACAAGAACCTCCCCATCCTGCTGATCGTCGAGGATGACGAGGGCCTGCAGCGCCAGCTGAAATGGGCCTATGAAGGCTATCGCGTGGTCGCCGCGACCAACCGAGCGCAGGCGATCGACCTCGTCCGCCTGCACGAACCGGCGGTGGTCACGCTCGACCTCGGCCTGCCGCCCGACCCCGACGGCACGACCGAAGGGTTCGCCACGCTGAGCGAGATCCTGACCCTCAAGCCCGACACCAAGGTGATCGTCGCCTCGGGTCATGGCGCCCGCGAAAGCGCGCTGAAGGCGATCGCGCTCGGGGCCTATGATTTCTACCGCAAGCCGGTCGACATCGACGACCTCGGGCTGATCGTCGCCCGCGCCTTCCATTTGCACGAGATCGAGGCCGAAAATCGCCGGCTCGAAGCGGGCGACGGCGGCGGCGCGGCCACCGTGCTGGGATCGATCATCACCGCCTCGCCCGAGATGCTCAAGGTCGCGCGAACCGTCGAGCGCGTGGCGCCGGCCGACGTGTCGGTGATGCTGCTCGGCGCGAGCGGCACCGGCAAGGAATTGCTGGCCCGTGCGGTTCACGACCTGTCGCCCGCGCAGGAAGGGCGAATTCGTCGCCATCAACTGCGCCGCCATCCCTGAAAATCTGCTCGAAGCGGAATTGTTCGGCTACGAACGCGGCGCCTTCACCGGAGCGGTCAAGACCACGCCCGGCAAGATCGAGCAGGCGCAGGGCGGCACGCTGTTCCTCGACGAGGTCGGCGACATCCCGCTGCCGCTGCAGGTCAAATTGCTGCGCTTCCTGCAGGAACGGGTGATCGAGCGGATCGGCGGCAGGTCGACCATTGCGGTCGACACGAGGATCGTCTGCGCCACCCACCAGGATCTCGAAGTCGATGATCGCCGGCGGGCGCTTCCGCGACGATCTCTACTACCGCCTGGCCGAAATCGTGGTGATGATCCCGTGCCTCGCCGAACGGCCCGGCGACGCGGTGCTGCTGGCGCGTCATTTCGTCGCCCGCTTTGCACGCGACCATGAACCCCAAGGTGCAGGGTCTGGCCCCCGACGCCGCCGACGCGATCGACGCGCACAATTGGCCGGGTAACGTTCGCGAGCTGGAAAACCGCATGAAGCGCGCGGTGATCATGGCCGACGGGCGGACCATCGCCGCCGCCGACCTCGATCTCGGCCCGGCCCAGACGCCGGAGGAGTCGCGCGCCATCAACCTGCGCGCTGCGCGCGAAATCGCCGACCGCCGCGCCATTCGCCAGGCGATGGCCCGCACCGACAATAATATATCGAGCGCCGCCAAACTGCTCGGCATCAGTCGACCGACGCTCTACGATTTGATCAAGCAATATCAACTGCAAGCGTAGGCTTTCCTTCGACCAACGGCCTTGCGGTCCGCCGCTCGGCGCTTAGTCTCTCCCGGAAATCAGATCGGGAGAGACCAATGGACCGCCGCCAGTTCCTCGCCACCACCGGCCTTGCCGCCGGCGCCGTCCTCGCCCCCGTCCCGGGGTTCGCGCAAGGCAAGCCCGCCACTGCCGCGACCCCGGGAGATGCCAGGCTCAACGCTTTGCTCGAAAAGATCTTCATGGATCGGGTCAAACGTAGCCCGAGCTTCGCCACCGGGCTCGGGTTCGACAAGGGACCGCTGGCGGCCCTGAAGTCGCAATTCGATGTCCGCCCGGCAGCGCAGGCGCGGCGCGAGGATCTGCTACTGCTCAAGCGCGAGATCGCACAGGTCCGCGCCGTCAACCCGGCGACCCTGTCGACCGCCGGCAAGCTCAACCGCGAAGTCGTCCTCTACCAGGGCGAAACCGGCCTCGTGGCGCGCGAACAGTTCGGCATCGACAGCGTCCAGCGTCCCTATCCCATCTTCCAGCAGGGCGGGGTCTACTTCTCGACCCCCGATTTTCTCAATTCGAGCCATACGATTGACACCGCCGCCGATGCCGAAGCCTATCTGTCGCGCCTCGCGCTGGTCGACACCTTGCTCGACAATGACAGCGCCGAGCAGAAGTCGCAGGCGGCGCGCGGTTTCCTCGCCCCCGCCTGGTCGATCGATCTGACGCTGGGCCAGATGAAGAAGCTACGCGGGGTCGCCGCGGCCGACAGCGGCATGGTGCAGTCGATCGCCAAGCGCGCCGCCGCCAAGAATATCGCCGGTGACTGGGCGGCCCGCGCCACCGCCATCGTCGAGAAGGAAGTCTATCCCGCGCTCGACCGCCAGATCGCGCTGATGGAAGCGCTGAAGCCGACCTCCCGGCCGGGCGACGGCGCGGCTGCGCCTGCCGCGCGGCGATGAAATCTACGCCGCCGCGCTGAAACAGGCGACCACCACTAATTTCACTCCCGACGAAGTGCATCGCCTCGGCCTTGCGCAGGTGGCCGAGATCAGCGGGCAGCTCGACGTCATCCTGCAAGGGTGCCGGCCTGACCCAGGGAAGCGTCGGAGCGCGGCTCGACCAGCTCAATCGCCGTGCCGACCAGCTCTACCCCAACACCCCCGAAGGGCGCGCCGCGTTGATCGCCAGCCTCAATGCCGGGGTCGAGGACATGAAAGGCCGCCTGCCACGCGCCTTCGCCACTTTGCCCACCCAGCCGCTCGAGATCCGCGCCGTGCCGGTCGAGATCCAGGACGGCGCGTCGAACGGCTACTATCGCAGCGCCAGCCTCGATGGCTCTCGTCCGGCGATCTATTACATCAATCTGAAAGACGTCGGCGACTGGCCGAAATATTCGCTCCCCGCGCTCACCTATCACGAAGGCTCGCCCGGCCATCATCTGCAGATCAGCCTGGCGCAGCAGTCGAAGGACATTCCGACCATCCGCAAGCTCGGTGGCTTCTCGGCTTATTCGGAAGGCTGGGCGCTCTATGCCGAGCAGGTCGCCGACGAGCTTGGCGCCTATCAGGGCATCGATCGCGCCGGCTATCCTCCAGTCGTTCCTGTTCCGCGCCGGCCGGCTGGTGGTCGACACCGGTCTTCACGCCAAGGGCTGGAGCCGCGAGCAAGCGATCGATTATATGGTCGGTGCCACCGGCTTTGCCCGCCCGCGCGTCGCTGCGTGAGGTCGAGCGCTACTGCACCCAGATGGGTCAGGCCTGCAGCTACAAGGTCGGCCACATGGCCTGGATCCGCGCCCGGGCGGATGCGGAAAAGACGCTCGGCGCCAGGTTCGACCTCAAGCAGTTCCACGAAGTGCTCAAGGAGGGCGCGATGCCGCTCACCATCCTCGAGCGGCGGATCAAGGAGCGGACTGCGGCGATGGGTTGAGCCATGGCCCGCGGCTGGGGCTTACGCCCGATCGCCACCGATCAGGTGATCAGCGCCGAAGGCATCGACCTGCGACGTCGGCGCAGCGCGTAACCAATCGCGCCAAAGCCCACGAGCATCATCGCCCACGCCGCGGGCTCGGGCACCGCCGACGCAAAGGTGACATCGAGCAGCAAGGTCGTGGTCGGATCGAATGCCAGCCCCGCCCAGTTCACGGTGATCGAATTCGACGTGAAGGATATGTTCGACAGGTTGAACGAGCCCCAGTTGGACGCGGAGTTGATGGTCACGTCCGTGATGTCGTTCAGACCATTCACTTGATCGGAAAGGGTCCATCCATTGAAGGCGATAGTTCGTCCAGACCGAGGTCCGGTTGAAACTGACCAGCAGGCTGTTGCTGGAGATATCGAGGGTGATTGCCGGATCTCCAGCCACGTTGAGAATCTCGACCCCGGAACCCACCACGTAGCCGCCACTGCTATAGACGTTCAAATTGGTCGGATAGAGGTAACTGTAATTGACCGTGGCGCCGGTGAAATTCGACTGCCCGCTCGCCGCACTACTGATCAGCGCAGTCGCAATGGTTGCGAAGGCCGCGATCGTTTTCATTCATTCGACCCCCGCGCGCCAATAGCCGCCGCCAAATGCAACTCGTTAACCAAACTTTAACCGTAGGCGGATTAATGCAAGTTAGTCAACCTGCGCAATTATTTCACTGGAATCGTGGAATGGCCCGAAAAGGGACTCAGGGTCGGCGGGCTCGGACCGAGAGCTTCCACAACAGCCCCACCCCGACCGGGATCAGCAGATAGGGCCACCATTGCGCGAACCCGGCGCCGCGGGCGAACAACCGTTCGATGCCGATCCCGAACATGAATCCGACGCCCACAAACAGCGTGGCCCAGAACATTGCCGCAATCAGGTTGAGGACGGCGAAGCGGGCCGGCGGAAAGCCGCTGGTGCCGATCAACAGAGGGCTGACGGTTCGCATTCCGTAAAGGAATCGGAACAGCATTACGAAGCTCTGCGGATGCCGTTCGAACAGACGCTGCGCCTTCTGGAAGCGGTCGGTCGCGCGCAAGCGGAGGATCCGCGGTCGGTCCTTCAGCATGCGACCGGCGTAGTACAGCCCTTGGTCGGCGATCATCGTCCCGGCCAGCACCGCCGCCCACGCCGCCGGTAGCGCAAACAGGCCGCGGTGGGCGCTCATGCCGCCGATCATAGCCACCGTCTCGCCCTCCAGCGCGGCGCCGATGACGATCGCGATCAGCCCGTAGTGGGCGATCAGCGATTCGATCTCGCTCACCGCGCTGCCGTCATCTGCTCGGCCATTTCCGCGACCTCCAGCCAGCGCAGTTCCGCCGCATCCTTGTCGGCGCGCAGCGATGCCGCCTTGCGGGTCAGTTCGTCAAACTTGGCGGGGTTCCGGGCGTAGAGATCGGGATCGTGCAGCGCATCCTCTGCCGCGGCAATCTCGCGCTTCGAGCCGCTCGACTTCGGCCGGCAACCGGTCGAGATCGCGCTGGTCCTTGTAGGTGAGCTTCTTGCTCGCCCCCTCGCCCGCTTGCGGGAGAGGGTTGGGGTGAGGGCCTGTCTTTCTTTGTCTTTAGGCACGTCCGCTACGCGACCGACGCTTGCGCCCCAATCCTCATAGCCGCCGGCGACGATATCGACCTTGCCCGAGCCGTCGAGGCCCAGCGTCACGGTCACCGTCTGGTCGAGGAAGTCGCGGTCGTGGCTGACGATCAGGACCGTGCCGTCATAATCGGCGATCACTTCCTGCAGCAGGTCGAGCGTTTCGAGGTCGAGGTCGTTGGTCGGCTCGTCGAGCACCAGCAGGTTGGACGCGCGGGCGAATTCGCGGGCCAGCAGCAGCCGCGACCGCTCGCCGCCCGACAGCGAGCCGACCGGCGCCTCGGTCAGCGACGGGTCGAACAGAATTCCTTCAGATAGCCCTTGATGTGCTTCTTGACCCCGCGCACCTCGATCCAGTCGCCGCCCTCGGCCAGCACGTCGCGGACGCGCTTGCTCGGGCGACATCAGCTTGCGCTGCTGGTCGATGACGATCCCGGACAAGCGTCTTGGCCATGGTCACCTTGCCGCTGTCGGGCGCGAGCTCGCCGGTCAGCAGCTTGAGCAGGGTCGTCTTGCCGGTCCCGTTGGCCCCGACCAGCGCCGATCCGGTCGCCGCGCTGTGATGCGCAGCGAGAAGTCGCGGATGATCGGTGCGGTCGCCGAACGCCTTGGTGACATGCTCGGCGTCGATCACCACCTTGGTCTTCACATCGTCGTCGCGCCAGCGCCGAGCTTGGCCGCGCCGGCGGCGCCGAGCATCGCCGCGCGCTGCGCGCGCATTTCGTGCAGCTTGGCCAGCCGCCCCTGGTTGCGCCGGCGCCGCGCGGTGACCCCGCGCTGGAGCCAGTGCAGTTCCAGCTTGAGCTTGGCGTCGAGCTTGTCGCGCCGCGCGCTCCTCCTCGGCATAGACCGCCTCGGTCCACGCATCGAACCCGCCGAAGCCGATCTCGGCGCGGCGCAGCGTCCCGCGGTCGAGCCAGAGGCAGCTCTTGGTCAGCCGGGTGAGGAAGGTGCGGTCGTGGCTGATGACGATGAAGGCGCCCTTGAAGCGCATCGAGCCACTCTTCGAGCCAGTCGATCGCGCCGAGATCGAGATGGTTGGTCGGCTCGTCGAGCAGCAGCACGTCGGGCTCCTGCGCCAGCGCGCGGACGATCGCCGCCCGCCGCCGCTCGCCGCCGCTCGCGGTCGCGCGTCGGACGGGTGAGGTCGATCCCGATCTGGTCGGCGATCGCCGCGGCCTCGTGGGCCTCGGGCGGCCTCTCGCCCGCCCAGCACCCAGTCCTCCAGCGTGGCGATAGCCGGTCATGATCCGGATCCTGCTCGAGCAGCACGACTCGGGTGCCCGGGACGATCGTCCGGCGACCCTCGTCGGTGTCGATCGTCCCCGCGAGGCATTTCAGCAGCGTCGTCTTGCCCGCGCCGTTGCGGCCGATCAGCGCCAGCCGGTCGCGCGGCGCCGACGTGGAGGTCGATGTCCGCGGAACAGCCAGCCTTCGCCCTGGATGAGGCCGAGGTTTTCGAAAGACAAGATTGGGGGTGCCATGGCGGCGCGACCTAGCGTAGCATGCGCGCCCGTCGTCACGCGCGGGCCTGGAAACGCGTCTGAACAAGGCCCATCGACGACCATTCATAAGGCATTCAATGCCTTGTGCTAGGAAGGCGGCGCAGAAAGTTTCCCGCGATGACCATCGTTCCGTCCCCTTCTTGCCGCTGCGTTCGCAGCCGGCCTCGCTGACCAGCCCGGCGCTGGCCGACCGCGCCGCGCGACCAGGACCAGGCGTTCCGTGCCACGACGCGAGGGCCGCGTCGATGCCGCTGCCGCAAGATCGAGCGACGAGGTGATGCCGAGATGGCGCGCGATTTCGGCCGCCGACTATCTCGGCCCTGAATTCCGCGGCGATACCTATCGGCTGAAGTTCATGCGCGGCGGCCGCGTCATCTGGGTCGACGTCGACGCCGCGACCGGTCGAATCGTCGGCCGATCGGGGCGCTGAGCCCTTTTGCCACCGCATCGACGCCTTACCTTGTCCCTCTCTCGGGGGTCCAGCCTTGCGTTCGCCCAAGCAACCGTTCAGCTTGCCAGCGTGTTTGAGGGGCGAAACGATTTTCAGGGGAATATCTCAATGCGCGTCCTGATCGTCGAGGACGAACCCAATCTCGGCCGCCAGTTGCGCTCCACGCTGGAAGGCGCGGGCTATGCCGTCGACCTCGCCACCGACGGCGAGGACGGCCATTATCTCGGCTCGCACCGAAAACTATGACGCGGTGGTGCTCGACCTCGGCCTGCCCGAAGTCGACGGCCTGACCGTGCTCGACCGCTGGCGCAAGGAAGGCCGCAAGATGCCGGTGCTGGTGCTGACCGCGCGCGACAGCTGGTCGGACAAGGTCGCCGGCCTCGATGCCGGGCGCCGACGATTATCTCGCCAAGCCGTTCCAGACCGAGGAGCTGATCGCCCGCCTGCGGGCGCTGATCCGCCGCGCCTCGGGCAATGCCTCGTCGGAGCTCATCGCCGGCGACATCCGCCTCGACACGCGCTCGGGCAAGGTCACCAAGGCGGCGAGCCGGTCAAGCTGACCGCGCAGGAATATAAGCTGCTGAGCTACCTGATGCACCACAAGGGCAAGGTGGTCAGCCGGACCGAGCTGATCGAGCATATCTACGACCAGGATTTCGACCGCGATTCGAACACCATCGAAGTGTTCGTCACCCGCATCCGCAAGAAGCTCGGCGCCGACGTCATCACCACCATCCGCGGCCTCGGCTACAGCCTCGAGGATCCGGGCGCGTGACCGATCCGCCGTCGCGGCCAAGCCGGTCGTGCGGGGACCGCCGCGCGGCTGACTTCGCTGACCCGGCGCATGATCGGCGTCGCGGCGCTGTGGATCGGTGTGCTGCTGCTCAGCGGCGGCTATGCGCTCGACCGGGTGCTGACCCGGTCGCTCGACCGGGAATTTCGACGAGCAGCTCGAATATGTCCTCAACGCGATGATCGCCAGCTCCGAGATCGACCCGGACGGCGAGGTCCGGTTCAACCGCCCGCCGGCCGACCAGCGCTTTCTCGAAGCCTATTCGGGCGTCTATTTCCAGATCAGCGGGGAAGGCACCGATACCTTTCCGTCCCGGTCCTTGTGGGATCGGCGATTGCAGGTCGACTCCAACCATAACGACGTCAAGCTGCACAGCTACGACAGCGACGAGTTCGAGGGCGAACCGCTGCGCATCGTCGAGCGCGACGTGATCCTGCCCGGATCGCCGACCCGCTGGCGGTTCCAGGTCGCCCAGTCGCGCGAGATTCTCGACCGCCAGATCCACGATTTGCGGACGACCCTGATCTGGAGCCTCGCCGCGCTTGGCCTGGGCCTGCTCGTCCTGGCCGCCCTGCAGGCGATCTACGGCCTGTGGCCGCTGCGCCGGGTGCGACGCGAAGTCATCGCCATCCGCTCCGGCCGCCAGAGCCGCATCGCCGAGAATTTTCCCCGCGAAGTCCTTCCGCTGGTCGATGAGATCAACGAGCTGCTGGCCCACAGCGAGGAGCAGGCCGAGGAAGCGCGGCGCCACGCCGGCAACCTCGCCCACGCGCTCAAGACCCCGCTGACGGTCATCACCAACGCCGCCACCGCGCAGGCGCCCGACCTCGCCGACACGGTGTGCCGCGAAGCGACCGACCATGCGCCGCCAGGTCGATCATCACCTCGCCCGTGCCCGCGCCATCGGCCGCCGCGCTTCGGCCCAGGCCCGCGCGACCGTCTGGGACAGCCTCGAGGCGGTCGAGCGCGCGGTCGTCGCGGCTCTACCGAGCGGTGACGGTCGACATCGACGGCGACAAGACCGCCGAGGTGCGCGTCGAGCGGCAGGACCTCGACGAGATGCTCGGCAATCTGGTCGAGAATGCCGCCAAATATGGCGGCGGGCGCGTGTTCGTCACGGTCGTCCCGCGCCGGATCGACGGTCGAGATTGCGGTCGAGGACGACGGCCCCGGCATTCCGGAGGCCGAACGCGCAGGCGATTTTCGATCGCGGCGCGCGGCTCGACACTACCGGCAAGCCGGGCACCGGCCTCGGCCTCGCCATCGTCCGCGACGTCGCGGAGATCTACGGCGGCACGGTTTCACTTGGGGGAGAGCGAAGATCTTGGCGGCCTCGAAGCGACGCTGTCGCTGCCGGTCGCCGGCTGAGCCCCGCTGGCCAATCCGCCCTCACCTCACTAAAGCACCCCCCGTGACCGCGACCATCCACCCCATCACCGGGCGACCCGCCCCAGGCCTCGATCCGCTGGTCCAACTGGTCGCGACCGACATGAATGCGGTCAATGCCGTCATCCTCGACCGGATGCAGTCCAAGGTCGCGCTGATCCCGGAGCTTGCCGGTCACCTCATCGCCGGCGGCGGCAAGCGCATGCGGCCGATGCTGACCCTGGCCAGCGCGGCATTGTGCGATTATCCGGGCACGCGCCACCACAAGCTCGCCGCCGCGGTCGAATTCATCCACACCGCCACCCTGCTCCACGACGATGTCGTCGACGGGTCGGACATGCGCCGCGGCAAGACTGCCGCCAACCTGATCTGGGGCAATCCGGCGAGCGTGCTGGTCGGCGATTTCCTGTTCAGCCGCGCGTTCGAACTGATGGTCGAGGATGGCAGCCTCAAGGTGCTCAAGATCCTCAGCCACGCCAGCGCCGTGATCGCCGAGGGCGAGGTCGACCAACTGACCGCCCAGCGCCGGATCGACACCGACGAGGAGCATTACCTCGCCATCATCGCCGCCAAGACCGCGGCTTTGTTCGCCGCCGCCTGCCGCATCGCGCCGGTCGTGGCCGAGGCCGGCGACGAGGCCGAGCAAGCGCTCGACAGCTTCGGCCGCAACTTGGGCATCGCGTTCCAGTTGGTCGACGATGCGATCGACTATTCGTCCGACGCGGCGACCATGGGCAAGGGCCAGGGCGACGACTTCCGCGACGGCAAGATGACGCTTCCGGTGATCCTCGCCTACGCGCGCGGCAGCGATGCCGATCGCAAATTCTGGTCGGCGGCAATGGCCGGAAGCCGCACCTCGGACGATGACCTGGCCCAGGCCATCGCGCTGGTCGGATCGAGCGGCGCTTTGGCCGACACGATGGAGCGCGCCCGGCTCTACGCCCGCCGCGCGATCGACGCGCTCGCCCTCTTTCCTCGCCGGCCGCGCCAAGGCGGCGATGGTCGAAGCGGCCGAATTCGCCGTCGCGCGGAGCTACTAGAGATCTAGTTCAGGAACGGCGTGTCGTCGTTCAGCCGCGCTTCGAACCGGCGCTTGAGGACTTCCGCCTGATAGGCGCTGTGGTCCACCGCCCCGTCGCGCTTGGCGCCGCAATGGCGGACGAATTGCTCGACCAGGTCGACCAGCTCGCCAACCTGCTTGTCGCGGCCGCGGCTGTCGGGGGCGAGCGAATCCAGTTCGTGATCGATCAGGTCGGGCAGGCGCTTGTCGATCATCGCGCACAATTCACCCGCGTCGCTGTCCATTTCCTTCGCCTGTCAGCTGCTCCGCGACCGTTCTAGCGAGCGCTGCAGCGTGACGATTCGGTCTCGCTGGCGCGGGGCGGCAACGCTCAGCCGCCGCCAGCTCGATTCCAGCCGGCTATCGACCTTGTTGGGGGTGACATCGACCGTCACCGGCCCGGTGCGACGGCGCCCGCCGAGCAGCCGGCTTGCCCACATCGTCACCCCCAGCATCGGCAGCCACAGCACGAAGGCAGCGAACAGGGTCACGAAAATCTGCGCCAGCCAGCCGTCGGTCAGCACCGCACCGAGCACGATCCCGCCCAGGCCGGCTAGCGCACCGGCAATCGCGACATTGCGCGCGAAGCGCAGCCCTTGGCGCCACAGATTTGCAATGCCGTCGTCGAACGGGGTTGGCGGATAGGGTGAATAGCGATCGTCCATCGGTCGGTAGTTGGGGTGGCACGGCTGATCGTCAAGGCATTGGCGTGCGATTGCCCGACGCCGGCACGCCCACTACCGCGCCAGGGCCGATCTGGCCTATCGCGATTCGGCGGACAGGAGCGTGACGCATGAAACTCGGCATGATCGGCCTCGGCCGGATGGGCGGCAATATGGCGCGGCGGCTGATTGGCGGCGGGCATGAGGTGGTCGCCTATGATCGCGATGCCAAGGCCGTCGCCGAGGCAGCGAGGCACGGCGCGATTCCCGCCGCCTCCCTTGAGGAGGTTGCGGCCAAGCTCGACAGCCCGGCGATCTACTGGGTCATGCTCCCGGCCGGTGAAATTACCGACCAGGTGATGCGTGACATCGCCGAGATCGCGAAGTCCGGCGACATCCTCATCGACGGCGGCAATAGCTTCTGGAAGCATGACATCGCGCGCGCGAAATATCTTGGCGAACGCGATCTGCATTTCATCGATGTCGGCGTGTCGGGCGGGGTGTGGGGATTGGAACGCGGCTATTGCATGATGATCGGCGGCCCCAAGGCGCAGGTCGACCTGCTCGATCCCGTCTTCCAATGCCTCGCCCCCGGGATCGGCACGGTCGAGCGGACCAAACGGGCCACGTCGGAGCATGAATGGAAAGCCGAGCATGGCTATGTCCATTGTGGCCCCGCAGGCTCGGGCCACTTCACCAAGATGATTCACAACGGCATCGAATATGGCATGATGCAGGCCTATGCGGAGGGCTTCGACATCTTGCGCGCCCGCGCCAACGAAGAACTCGACACCAGCTACGACCTGAACCTCAGCGACATTGCCGAGGTCTGGCGGCGCGGAAGCGTCATTTCGTCCTGGCTGCTCGACCTGATTTCGATCGCTCTCGCCGAGGATCAGTCGCTGGCCAAATTCTCCGGTCGCGTTGCCGACAGCGGCGAAGGTCGCTGGACAATCGACGCGGCGATGGAGGAAGCCGTGCCAGTCGACGTCCTCGCCGCCAGCCTGTTCGCGCGCTACCGAAGCCGGGTCGAGGAAAGCTACGCCGACCAGTTGCTCAGCGCGATGCGCTTCGGCTTCGGCGGGCATGTCGAGGTGCCGCAATAGCCAAGCCGCTACCCATCGACACCGTCCTGCCCGACCTCCTCGTCGCGCTCCACGACGGGCCGCGCGCGCTGCTGGTGGCGCCGCCGGGGGCGGGCAAGACGACGCGGGTGGCCCCCGCCCTGCTCGGCGAAGACTGGTGCACTGGCCTGATCCTGCTGCTCGTCCCGCGCCGACTCGCCGCCCGCGCCGCCGCCGAGTTCATGGCGCGCGAACTTGGGCAGGCGGCGGGCGGGACCATCGGCTATCAGACCCGCCTCGACAGCAAGGTCGGCAAGGCGACGAGGATCATCGCCATGACCCACGGCGTGTTCCTTGCGCGGCTCCAGGCCGACCCCGAACTGACGGGGGTCAGCGCGGTGCTGTTCGACGAGGTCCACGAGCGCAGCCTCGACAGCGATCTTGCGCTTGCGCTGACGCTTGACGCCGCGGCCGAACTGCGCCCCGACCTGCGCCTGCTCGCCATGTCGGCCACGCTCGACAGCGACCGGTTCGCGACCTTGCTCGGCCAGCCGCCGCTGATCGAAAGCGAGGGCAAGAGCTTCCCGCTTACCGTGCATTACGAGGGCCGCGATGCCCACGCGCGGATCGAACCGCAGATGGCCGCCGCCTGCCGCCGCGCGCTGGCCGATCATGAGGGCTCGCTGCTCGCGTTCCTGCCCGGCGTGGCCGAGATCGAGCGCACTGCCGAGGCGCTCGGCAATCTGCCGCCGAACGTCGTGCTCCACCGCCTCCACGGCCAGATCGACCCCGCCGCCCAGCGCGCCGCCCTCGCCCCGCCCTTGCCGGGCACGCGCAAGCTGGTGCTCGCGTCGAGCATCGCCGAGACCAGCGTGACGCTCGACGACGTCCGCATCGTGGTCGACAGCGGCCTCGCCCGCCGCCCGCGCTACGATCGCGGTGCCGGCCTGACCCGTCTCGTCACCGAGCGCGCCAGCCGCGCCGCCGTCACCCAGCGGGCCGGGCGCGCCGCGCGCCAGGCGCCGGGCGTCGCGATCCGGTTGTGGGAGGAGGCCGGGACCGCCGCCTTGCCTGCCCACGACCCGCCCGAAATTCTCGAGGCCGATCTCTCCAGCCTGCTGCTCACCTGCCTGCTGTGGGGCGAGGCCAATCCCGCACGCCTCCCCTTCCTCGATCCCCCTCCCGCCCCCGCGCTCGAGGAAGCGCGGAAGCGTCTGACTAACATCAACGCCCTGAATTCAGACGGAAATCTCACACCCCACGGCCGCGCGGTCGCCGCCATCCCGCTTGACCCACGACTCGCGCACATGATGCTCGCAGTGCGACCCGAAGCCCGGTCCGCCGCCGCCGACGTCGCCGTCCTGCTGACCGAGCGCGGCCTTGGTGGCAACGATCCCGACCTCGAGGTCCGGCACCGCCGCTGGCGATCCGACCGCGGCCCCCGCGCCGAGGCGGCGCGGCGAATGGCGGCGCGGTGGGCGGATCGAGCCGCCCCCTCACCCCCCGGCAGCCTGGCCCAGGCCATCGCTCTCGCCTTCCCCGACCGCCTGTCCCGTCGCCGCGACTCATCGGGCGAGCAGTGGCAGTCGGTCGGCGGCCGCGGCTTCCGGCTCGACCCCACCTCCCCGCTGGCACGGAGCGAGTGGCTTGCGGTGGCCGAGGTGGCCGGTGCTGCCTCGGGTGCGCGCATCCTCAGCGCCGCCGGGATAGACTTTGCCGCTATCGAGGCGCTCTACGGTGACCGCATCGAGCATTTCACTAACGTCCGCTTCGACCCCGCCACCAATGCCATCAGTGCGACCAAAGGCCGCAAGCTCGGCGCGGTCCGTCTGTCCTCCGCCCCAGATCCTAAGCCCAACCAGGCCGCGATCGAAGCCGGACTGCTCGAGGCGGTGCGGCGTCATGGTGTCGACATCCTGCCGTGGAGCGACAGCGCCATCGCGCTTCGCCGCCGCGCCGCCTTCGCTGCCGAACACGATCCCGCGATCCCCGACCTGGGCGACGGTGCGCTGATCGAACGGATCGACGAGTGGTTGCCCTCGCTGCTGACCGGCAGTCGCCGCCTCGATTCAATCGACGCAGGCGCGCTTCGTCATGCCCTCGACGGTCTGCTCGGTCATGATGCCGGCCGCGCGATCGATCGTCTCGCCCCGACCCATTTCCACTCCCCCGCCGGCGCTGCCCATCCCATCGATTACACGGCGACCGGTGGCCCCACGGTCGAAGTGCGCGCGCAGGCGCTCTATGGTCTTAAGGACCATCCGACGGTGGCCTGCGGCCGCGTGCCGCTGACGATCGCCATTACCAGTCCCGCCCATCGCCCGATCCAGACCACTAAGGACCTCGCCGCTTTCTGGGCCGGGTCAGTGGCGTGACGTCGCCAAGGAAATGCGTGGCCGTTATCCGCGCCATCCCTGGCCCGACGACCCGGCCAATGCCCCGCCGACGCTGCGCACCAAGCGCGCGAGTGCTTGATTCCCGCAGCGCCTTGCGCCAATCGCTCGTTCATGAGCATCGCCCGGATCATCGAAGAGCAGCGCAAGACCACCCAGTCGGGCAAGGCGAAGGTCGGCCGCTGGACGCTGGAACACGAGCGCAAGGAAGCGCTCCGCCCCGACCCGCTGACCGGCTGGGCCGGTATCGGGCGATACCGAGACCCAGATCCGCCTGAGTTTCGACAGCAAGGATGAAGCGCTCGCTTATGCCAAGTCCAGGGAGGCTCGAGGTGCACATCGTCCCCGCCGCGCCGATCCCGCTCAAGCTCCAGGCCTACGCCGACAATTTCCGCTGATCGATTGCTCGTTGCGCTTCCCTTTCGGAGGGCGCAGCCTCGGGCGATGAGATATCCCCGACGGCGCGGTGTTCAGCCGCTAGGCGGGCTCAGCCCGTCCCGCGTTCTTCGAGAAACGCCTTCATCATCGGCTGGAGGTTGCTGTTGTAGCTGGCGATGACATTGCGCGGGCCAGCGACCTCGAAATGGCTCAGCAGGGTCGTGCCATCCCAGTAATGGATGGCGAAGGCCGGCGCGTCGCCGATGATCAGCGCGCGGCCGTCGGGGTGAAGCGGATCGACATCGTCGAGATCGAGCGCGACCAGCGGCGCGGTCGACGCCGCAACTACCAGGCGCTTGCCGGCAAAACCGGTGGCGATGGGGCGGTGGACGTGGCCGGCGAGGATCGCGACGACCTGTCTTGCCGGACGGATCGCCTCTTCGACCCGCTGGACCCATTCCTCGCAAGGCAGGGCGCTCATCCAGCGGATTCCGGTATCGACCGGCGGATGATGCATCACGATCGATCGTCGGCATGTCCTTCTTCTCGCGCAGTCGCGTTCGCAGCCATTTGGCCCGCGCCTCGCACACCATCCCGCCGTGGCGACCGGGATCAAGCGTGTCGACCACCACGAAGCGAAGCCCTCCATGCTCGACCTCGTACTGGATGTGGCCATTCTCGTCGACGGGAACCTCGGGCAGCACTTCGCGAAGGCCGTCGCGACTGTCGTGATTGCCGACCGCCCACAGCAGGGGCCCCTGCCATCGCTTGACCAGCGCTTCCATGTGGCGGTAAGCGCGTTTGTCGTCGCCATGCTCGACCAAATCGCCGCTGACGATCAGCAGGTCGGGCTTGGGGCTCATCTCGTTGATATGGTCGATAACCATATTCAACCGCCGGACATTGAGCTCGTGCGGATTGTCGGGGTCGAAGCCGATGTGGAGGTCGGTGATCTGCGCGATCAGCATGGCGCAGCCGCCGTCGACAAACTGGAAAGCAATTCATCCCCCCGAAGACCCGTCGCGTGATGCGGGTCAATGCGCCCTTCCTATAGCGAGCCGCGCGTCAACGCCAGCTTGCCAATTGTTGTCGACCGAGCCATGATCTTCGGGCCGAGCTAGGGGGAATGTGCGTCACCCGCGTGTCGACCTTGTGGTCGGAACCCGCCCGGAAGCGATCAAGCTTGCGCCGGTGGCCGCTGCCCTGTCGGGTACCGGACTGGTACCGCGCCTGTTATTCACCGACCAGCACCCGCTCGCGCCCGCCGACCACGGCCTTGCCGATTATGATCGAATCAGCCTTGCTTGCCCCGGCGAACCCAATCCGATGGTGCATGCGGATGCGGTGGCCCGGGCCATGGCTACAGCGCTGGCCGATCCACCGGCCCTGCTGGTGGTCCAGGGCGACACATCGAGCGCGCTGGGCGGGGCCTTGGCCGGTTTTGCCGCCGGGGTGCCGATCGCGCATGTCGAGGCAGGCCTGCGCACGTTCGACCCCGCGATGCCGTGGCCCGAGGAACAGAATCGAGTCACCATCGACCGTCTGGCCAGCCTGCTCCTGGCGCCGACCGCAACCAGCGCGGCCAATCTGCGCGGTGAGGGGGTGGCGGGCGAGATCGTGATCACCGGCAATAGCGGGATCGACGCTCTGTTCGAGGTAGTCGAGCGGCTGGGGCCCACCGGGCCGCAGGCCGCAAGCAATCGGCTGCGGCTGCTCGTCACTTGTCATCGGCGGGAGAATTGGGGGCGGCCGATGCGCGCCCTCGCAGCGGCGCTCGACCATCTGGCCCGGCAGGGGGCGGCCGAGATCAGGGTCGTGCTCCACCCCAACCCGTCGGTCGCCGAAACCATGCGCAAGGCGCTGCTGCCCGGGCCCGGCGGTGGCGCTGATCCCCCCGCTCGACCATCGCGAGATGATCGCCGAGATGCGCCGCGCCGACCTGCTGCTCAGCGACTCTGGCGGGGTGCAGGAGGAAGCACCGGCGCTCGGCAAGCCACTGCTGGTGCTGCGCGACAAGACCGAGCGGCCCGAGGGGGTCGTCAGCGGCAACATGATCTTGGCCGGGACCGACCGCGACCGGATCATCGCGCTCGTCATGCGGCTCGCCGATCCGGCGGTCCGGGCAACGATGAGCCGGCCGAGCCTGCCGTTCGGGGACGGCAGGTCGGGTCCGCGGATCGCGGCGGCGATGGCGAACTGGATCGAGCGGCGGCATGGAGCGCTGCGGCGGGCCGGGTAAGATTGACTAGCCGGCCCGGCTCGACCATAGGGCCGCCCTGCCATCTGGCCCCTTCGTCTAGCGGTTAGGACGTCGCCCTCTCACGGCGGTAACACGGGTTCGATTCCCGTAGGGGTCACCACCTTTGCTGCAAGAAGCGCTGCAGGGTGAGTGCGTCGCCGGTGGCTGCTGACGAGGCCGTATTGTCGAACACGCACCAGCGGCCGTGTTCGCGCGGGCCGCCGGAGATGACCGACCTCGCCAATTCCTCGATCCGGTCCGCGTAGCTCGATCGATACACAATTGGCGAACCATGTAGCCGCCAGTAGCGGAGGCCCTGCCAGCCCCCCGGGTGAGCGCCGGGTTCACCGATCGGCGGATCGGCGGCAACACGAGCGACCTTCAGGTCCCGGAGGAAAGCGTCGACGTCGGCGCTCATCCAACTCGGATGGCGCGGTTCACACGCGACCGCTGCTGGCGCTCGGGCGACCAGGGATCCAAGGAAAGTGCCCGACACCTCGGGTTGAAACTCGTGCTTGGGAGGAAGCTGGAGCAACAGCACGGCCAGCTTCTCACCCAGCCCGGCGATCTCGTCCAGAAAGGTGCCGAGCAGATCGTCGCAATCGACCAATTTGCGCTGGTGCGTGATTTGCTTGGGGATTTTGGCCGCGAAGCGGAAGTCGTCGGGCACGGCCGCCGCCCACCTAGCCCAGGTCGACTGGCGATGCGGTCGATGGAAGGAGCTGTTGATCTCGACCATTGAGAAACGGCTGGCGTAGCGCTCAAGCGCGCTGCCTTCAGCCGCGAAGTGCGCGGCGTCGCCCTTTGCGATATTCCACCCTGCGGTGCCGATCCTGGCGTCCATCGCCATCCAACGCGCAATCCCGTGATTGGAACCCCAGCCCGACCGGCGGATTGCGCATGGATGCGGATCGCAACCTATAATGTGAATGGGATCAACGGGCGGTTGCCGGTGCTGCTGGCGTGGCTCGAGGCAACCGCTCCCGACATCGTCTGCCTGCAGGAATTGAAGGCGCCCGACGAAAAATTTCCCGAGCAGGCACTGCGCGAAGCCGGCTATGGCGCCATCTGGCACGGACAGCAGCGCTGGAACGGGGTGGCGATCCTGTCGCGCGGCAGCACTCTGACCGAGACGAGGCGCGGGCTGCCAGACGGACCGGACGACACGCACAGCCGTTACATCGAAGCAGCGGTCGAAGGGGTGCTGGTTGGCTGCCTCTACGTCCCCAACGGCAATCCGCGGCCGGGACCCAAATTCGACTATAAGTTGCGCTGGCTCGAGCGTTTTGCGTCGCACGCGCAAAACCTGATCGCGACCGATGCGCCGGTGGTGCTAGCGGGCGATTATAACATCATCCCGACCCCGCGCGACGTCTACAAGCCCGAGCGCTGGACCGAGGACGCCTTATTCTTCCAGCCGGTCCGCGACGCCTATCAGGCGTTGCTCGACCAGGGCTGGACCGACGCGCTTCGCGCCACCTATCCGCAAGAGACGATCTACACCTTCTGGGACTATTTCAGGAATTCGTTCATTCGCGATGCGGGCCTACGCATCGATCATCTGTTGCTTAATGGTCAGGCGGCCAAGCGGCTGGTGTCGGCCGGAGTCGATCGATCGGCGCGGGCCATGCCCAAGACCAGCGATCATGCCCCAGTGTGGATCGAACTGACCGACTAACCGGTGCCGAGCAGATGGTTGACGATCGCGTCAGCGGCCTGTTCGGGCGACAGCGCCAGCGTGTCGATGCGAATGTCAGGGCTTTCGGGCGCCTCGTAGGGGCTGTCGATGCCGGTGAAATTGGCTAGCTCGCCCGCGCGGGCCTTGGCGTAGAGGCCCTTGACGTCGCGCTTCTCCGCGTCCGCCAGCGGTGTGTCGACGAAGATTTCCACGAATTCGCCGTCGCGCTGCATTGCCCGGGCCATCGCCCGTTCGGCGCGGAACGGGCTGATGAAGGCGGTAATGACGATCAGCCCGGCATCGGCCATCAGCCGTGCCACCTCGCCCACGCGGCGGACATTCTCGATCCGGTCGGCGTCGGTAAAGCCAAGGTCCTTGTTGAGCCCGTGCCGGACATTGTCGCCGTCGAGCAGGAAGGTGTGGCGACCCATGGCGTGGAGCTTCTTCTCCACCAGATTGGCGATGGTCGACTTGCCCGCGCCGCTGAGGCCTGTGAACCAGAGCACGGCGGGCTTCTGGCCCTTCAGCCGCGCATGCGCCTCGCGGCTGATGTCGAGCGCCTGCCAGTGGATGTTGTGCGCGCGGCGAAGCGCGAAGTGGAGCATCCCCGCGGCGACGGTGGCGTTGGTCAATTTGTCGACTAGGATGAACCCGCCGAGCGCGCGGCTGTCGGCATAGCGCTCGAACACCAGCGGTCGGTCCGTAGTCACCTCGGCGACGCCGATGTCGTTCAATTCCAATGTTTTGGCCGCGAGATGCTCGCCGGAGTCGACCGCTAGCGCATATTTGGGGGCAGCGATGGAAGCCGAGACCGTTTGGGTGGCGAGCTTGAGCCAATAGCCGCGGCCGGGGAGTAACGGCTCCTCGTTCATCCACACGATCGACGCCTCGAACTGGTCGGCGACTTCGGGGGGGTCAGCGGCGGCGGCGATCACATCACCCCGCGAGCAATCGACTTCGGTGGTGAGCGTGATGGTCACCGACTGCCCCGCCTGCGCCCGATCGTGGTCGCGGTCGCCGATCAGGATGCGCGCAACCTGGCTGGTCTTGCCCGATGGCAGGATTCGAACCTCATCGCCCAAGTCGATTGATCCTAAGGCAATCAGACCGGCAAAGCCGCGGAAACTCGCGTCAGGACGGCTGACTAGTTGCACGGGCATGCGAAATGGCCACGCAGGTTCATAGTTGCGGTCGAGTTCGACGCGCTCGAGATGATCGAGCAAGGCCGGGCCGTCGTACCACGGCATGGCGTCACTGGTCGCCACGACATTGTCGCCGTTGACGCCGGAAGTCGGGATAGCGACGACCTCCTCGATCCCGATCGATTCGGCAAAAGCGCGATAGTCGGCGGCGTGTTTCTCGAACACCGCCTGGTCGTAATCGACGAGGTCCATCTTAGTCACCGCCAGCACGATGTGGCGCACGCCGAGCAGGTGAACCAGATGCGAATGCCGGCGCGTCTGGGTCAGGACGCCGGCCCGCGCGTCGAGCAGGATCACCGCGAGGTCGGCGGTCGAGGCGCCGGTCACCATGTTGCGTGTATATTGCTCGTGCCCCGGACAATCGGCGACGATGAAACTGCGTTTTTCGGTCGCGAAATAGCGATAGGCGACGTCGATCGTGATGCCCTGCTCGCGCTCGGCGACGAGGCCGTCGACCAGCAGCGCGAAGTCGATCTGGTCGCCGCGTGTGCCGACCGCCTGCGAGTCTTTCGTGAGCGACGCCATCTGGTCGTCGAGCACCTGGGCGGAGTCGTAGAGCAAGCGGCCGATCAGGGTCGACTTGCCGTCATCGACACTGCCGCAGGTGATGAAACGGAGGAGGTCGGACATCAGAAATATCCTTCCTTCTTTTTGCGCTCCATCGACCCGGATGAGTCATGATCGATCGCGCGGCCCTCGCGCTCGCTACTGGTCGAGGCGCGCATTTCGGCGATGATATCGGTCAGTGTCGCGGCCTCGCTCTCGACCCCGCCGCTGAGCGGGTAACAGCCCAAGGTGCGAAACCGTACCATCCGCTCGACCGGCTGCTCGTCCGGATCGAGCCGGAAGCGTTCGTCGTCGACCATCAGGATCATGCCGTCGCGGATCACGGTCGGTCGCGGGGCGGCGAAATAGAGCGGGACGACCGGGATATTCTCGCGCTCGATGTACCGCCACACGTCGAGTTCCGTCCAGTTGGAGATGGGGAAGACGCGGATGCTCTCCCCCTTCGCGATGCGCGCATTGTAGAGGTTCCACAATTCGGGCCGCTGGTTCTTGGGGTCCCAGCCGTGGCTTGCGGAGCGGAACGAGAAGATGCGTTCCTTGGCGCGGCTCTTCTCCTCGTCGCGCCGGGCGCCGCCGAACGCCGCGTCATAACCGCCGGCGTCGAGCGCCTGCTTGAGCCCTTCGGTCTTCCACAGATCGGTGTGCAGCGCGCCATGGTCGAACGGGTTGATCCCGCGCGCTTCGGCCTCCGGATTCTTGTGGACGATCAGCCGCATACCCGATTCCGCCGCCATGCGGTCGCGCAGTTCGTACATTGCCCGAAATTTCCAGGTCGTGTCGACGTGCAGCAGCGGGAAGGGCGGGGGCGACGGCGCAAACGCTTTCCGTGCGAGGTGCAGCATAACCGCGCTGTCCTTGCCTACCGAATAGAGCATCACCGGGCGCGCGGCCTCGGCGATCACTTCGCGCATGATGTGGATGCTCTCGGCTTCGAGGCGGTCGAGATCGGTCGGAAGAGCGAAAGGTGCGGCGGTCATTCCTGCTCGCTGATGTAGCGCATCAGTTCGGCCAGCGTATATTCCATCTGGTCCTGCATCTGGCTGACCAGCTCATTTTCGCGCATGCCCTCGTGATCGAGCGGCTTGGAGTAGCAATCCGAGAAGGCCTTGAGGTCGTCCTTGTCGAAGATGCCCCGCGCGACCAGCTTGGCGAGGATCACCAGCAGGCCATTGGTATTGGCGATATTGCCCGCGACCAATGCCTCGTCGACCATCGACAGGCGCGGGTCGAGTTCGTCATCCTCGATATCGTTTTCGTCTTCGATCATCGGACCACTGTGGCCGAAATCGGCGGGGCTGCAAAGTCGCCAAGCGCGGCCCAGTCGAGCGATTTTTCAGCCATCGGGCGGGTGAAGGCGGCGCTCGACGACGGCAGGTCGATCAGCGTCAGTCCATTGACCGAACCAAGCGCGCGGCGGCCAAGGGTGGCGGCGGTCCGACCGTTGAAGGCGACAGCGCGCAGGTTCGGATGGCGGGTGACGAATTCGGCGAGCAGGTTGGGCCGGGCGCCGCGGATCGCGCCGTCGAGGCTGCCGGGGCGGGAAGCGTCGGCGACGACGTCCCACAGCGCGATCCCGCGCGCGCCAAGGCGATCGAGCCGGGCAGCATAGTCAAGCGCGGCCAACGGCTCGCCGATCGCCCCGCCCAGCAAAGCGCCAGAACTGGTTAGTCGGATGGGCATAATAGGCCTGCGCGGCGAGCGAGGCATCGCCCGGCAAACTGCCGAGGATCAGCAGCCGCGCATCGCTCGACCCGACGGGGGGCATGCCCTGCTTCACCTCGACCGCCATGGTTTGCCTTTGCCTATCCAACCGCTAAGACCCCGCCGATGGAGCCGAGCGACCTGCGCATCGCCCTGTTCTCGGGCAATTACAATTATGTCCGCGACGGCGCCAACCAGGCGCTCAACCGGCTGGTCGGCTATCTGCTGCGTCAGGGCGCGCAGGTGCGGGTCTATTCGCCCGTACGCGCCAACCCGGCCTTCGAAGCCACCGGCGACCTCATCAATGTGCCGTCGGTGCCAATCCCGAGGCGGCCCGAATATCGCATTCCCTCCTCGCTCAGCGCCGAGGTGCGCGCCGATCTGGAGACGTTCGCCCCCAACATCGTCCATGTGTCGAGCCCCGATGTCGTCGCCCATCGCGCGGTGACCTGGGCGCGGGCGCGCGGCACCCCGGTGGTGGCCTCGGTCCACACGATGTTCGAGACCTACCTCCAATATTATGGACTAAGCTGGGCCGAGCCGATCTTCCGCGCCATCCTGCGGCGCTTCTACCGCCGCTGCGACGCGATCGTCGCGCCGGCCGAGTCGACCGCTGCGATGCTCCACGCCCAGCGGATGAGCCGCGACATCAGCATCTGGAGCCGGGGGGTCGACCGCGACCAGTTCAATCCGGAGCGGCGGAACCAGGAATGGCGACGCCGCCACGGTATCGGCGACGAGGAAATGGTGGTCGCCTTCCTCGGCCGGATCGTGATGGAAAAGGGATTGGATGTGTTCGTCGAGGCGATTGACGCCGCGAACCGGCGTGGGGTAACCCCACGCGTCCTCGTGATCGGCGACGGGCCGGCGCGCGACTGGTTCGCCGACGCGCTTCCGAAAGACGCGGTGTTCGTCGGCCAGCAGACCGGGTCCGACCTGGCCATCGCGCTCGCCAGCGCCGACATCTTCCTCAACCCGTCGATTACCGAGGCGTTCGGCAATGTCACGCAGGAGGCGATGGCGTGCGGCCTGCCGGTGATCGCCGCCAGCGCCACCGGCACCACCAGCCTGGTCCAGGACGGGGTCAGCGGCGTGCTGGTCGACCCGTTGGAGCCCGACCAATATGGCGCGGCAATTGCGGCTTATGCGGGCGACCCGACCCTTCGTGCGCGCCACGGCGCCGCCGGCCTGGCCTATGCCAGCACCCGCGACTGGGACGTGATCAACGGCGCGGTGATGCGGCTCTACACAAGGGTAATCGAACGCCGCGAGCGGATGGTCGCACGATACGGGAATCGGTGGTTGCCGGGTTAGCAGCCCCTCCCCCGTTTCCCCGGGGGAGGAACCTGCTGCTCAACCCTCCTTGTAGTCCGACTTGGCCCGCTCGATGCGCTGGGCCGCATCGTCGAGGATATCGATCACTTCCTCGAGCAAGGCCTCGTTCCAGCCGTCGTGCGCAACGCGGTTGCGTAACGCCGTCATGAGGTTGCCGATGGCGCGGCCGATTTCGGGGCGCTGGCCGTGGCGGGTCTTCCTGCCATGGCCTTCGAGCCGCTCGATCAGTTCGTCGACCTCGGCCTCATTCAACTTGAGATAGGCGCGGCCCTCGTCGGTCGCCTCGAACACCTTTTTCGAATCCTTGGATTTCTTCTCGGCGATGAAATCCATGTCCTCGAGCATGGTCAGCGTCGGATAGACCACCCCGGGACTGGGAGCATAATCGCCCTCGGTCAGATCCTCGATCGCCTTGATCAACTGATAGCCGTGACGCGGCTCGTCGGCGATCAGCTTGAGCAGCACCAGGCGCAGCTCGCCGCCCTCGAACATCCGTTTGCGGTCGCGGCGTCCGCGCGGGCCGCCCCAGCCGCCCGGACCGTCCCCGAAATCGATATGAAAGCCGCCGGGACCGAAGCTGAACCCTCGCCCGCCGCGACCGGCCCACCGACCGCGTTCACCACATTCGTGATCAAATCGCATATCTTGTCTCCTCTCGACTGTTCCAAGATATATCTTGATTGTGTCGTGTTCAAGGGCGAAGGACTGGAGGTGCAACTTTTCGAGGGGCGGCTTATTGGGAGGGGATGGCCGACCTGTTCCCCGACGCGGTGCGCGAGGCGCCGAGCGCAATGCCCGCCGCCAATGCCCCGCTCGCCGAGCGATTGCGCCCGCGCGTCTCTGGACGAGGTGGTGGGGCAAGAGCATCTCACCGGGCCCGAGGGCGCTTTGGGGCGGATGGTCGCGGCGGGGAAGCTGTCGTCGTTGCTGCTGTGGGGACCGCCCGGCACCGGCAAGACCAGCATCGCGCGGCTGCTGGCCGATGCGGTGGGCCTCCGGTTCGTCGCCATTTCGGCGGTGTTCTCGGGCGTGGCCGACCTCAAGAAGATCTTCGCCGAAGCCCGAACCGCGGCGCGCGTCGGGCAGCGGACTCTCCTGTTCGTGGACGAGATCCATCGCTTCAATCGCACCCAGCAGGACGGCTTCCTGCCGTTCGTCGAAGATGGGACCGTGACCTTGGTCGGGGCGACAACCGAAAATCCGAGTTTCGAGCTCAATGCGGCGCTGTTGTCGCGCTGCCAGGTCCTGATCCTCCACCGGCTGGATCAGGGCGCGCTGGGGAAACTCCTGCTTCGCGCCGAGGCAGAGGTCGGTCGGCCCCTTCCCGTCACCCCCGAGGCGCGCGAGGCGCTGCTGGCGAGCGCCGACGGCGACGGGCGCTTTCTGCTCAACCAGGTCGAGACATTGTTCGATGTGGAAATCATCGATCCGCTCGACCCCGCGGCGCTGGCGCAATTCCTGCAGCGGCGGGTGGCGGTGTACGACAAAAACCGGGAGGGTCACTACAACCTCATCTCCGCGCTCCACAAAAGCCTGCGCGGCTCGGACCCGCAGGCGGCGCTCTATTACATGGCGAGGATGCTGACCGCGGGCGAGGAGCCGCTCTACGTGCTCAGGCGGCTGGTGCGGTTCGCGAGCGAGGATATCGGGCTCGCCGATCCGCAGGCGCTGGTCCAATGCCTCGCCGCCAAGGATGCCTACGACTTCCTCGGCTCGCCCGAGGGCGAACTGGCGATCGTCCAGGCCTGCCTCTACCTCGCCACCGCGCCCAAATCGAATGCTGCCTACAAGGCGCAGAAGGCGGCCTGGAGATCGGCGAAAGAGACCGGCTCGCTGATGCCGCCGATGAACATCGTCAACGCGCCCACCAAGCTGATGAAGGAGGTCGGCTACGGCAAGGGCTATGCCTATGACCATGACGCCGAAGACGGCTTTTCCGGCGCCAGTTACTGGCCCGAGGGGATGGAGCGGCAGGAATATTATGTGCCGGTCGACCGCGGCTTCGAGGCGAAAATCAGGGAGCGGCTTGCCTTCTGGGCGGAAAAGCGGCGAGAGATTGAGCGAGGAGATTGACGATGTACCAGAACGCCCAGCCCGCGGTTTATTGGCGCGACCAGTTGATGCTGTGGGGACCGCGCGTCCTCCTCGCGCTGCTGATCCTGATTGCCACCCATTTCGTCGCCAAGGCGGTGCAATGGGCGGTGGCGCGGCTGGTCGACAAGATGCCGATCCTGAAGCGCGACCCCGGTGTCGGCGGGGACAGCATCGGCAAGGAACTAGGGCGGCTGGCTTATTGGCTGGTGTGGCTGGTCGGGCTGATCGCGGCGCTTCGGCCGCTCGGGCTGAGCCAGGTGCTTACGCCGGTCACGGTGATGACCAACGAGGTCTTCGCCTTCATCCCCAACCTGCTCGGCGCGGGGCTGATCTTCTTCGCCGGCCTGATTCTGGCGCGAATCGTCGGCCATGTCATCGAGGCGGCGCTGGGCGCGCTCAATCTCGAGCGGCTGGCGGGCCGGGCCGGGCTTGATCTTGGCGCGGCGCCGGTCGCGGTCGATACCGCCGGCACCGCTAGCGAAGGCACCGCCCCGGCGCGCAGCACCATCGCCCGCGCGGTCGGGATGACGGTCAGCGCAATCATCATCATCTTCGCCGCCATCGCCGCGCTGCAAATCCTCAAGATCGAGGCAATTTCCGACCCCGCGACCAACATGCTCAACACCATCGCGCTCGCCATCCCGCGCGTGTTCGGCGCGGTGCTGTGGCTTGCGGTCGCCTTCCTGATCGCCCGCTTCGTCAAGACGTTGATCGAAACGGTGCTGCCGAGCCTCGGCTTCGACAATAGTGTCCGCGCGCTTGGGCGTGATGCCGGCCTCGTCCAATCCCTCGCGGATCGTTGGCGCGATCGCGATGACCGCGATCCTGCTCGGCGCCGCGATCGAGGCGGCGCGGCAGTTGGGCGGCGACAGCGTCGCGGCATTGCTGTTCCAGATCACCGAGCTTGGCGGCAAAGTGATCTTCGGCACGGTCATCATCGTCGTCGGGCTGTTCCTGGCACGGATCCTCGCCGGCCTGGTGGGAAGCTCGACCGGCGAGGCGGGCTATGCCCAGACGATCGTCAAATATGCCATCATCGCCTTGTTCACCGCGATTGGCCTGACCTTCATGGGGCTGGCCAACGAGATCGTGATGATCGCCTTCGGGTTGATCCTGGGCAGCGCGGCCGTGGCGACCGCCATCGCCTTCGGGCTTGGCGGGCGCGATTTCGCGGCGCGGATGCTGGAGGAATGGCAGGACGGCAACGCGCCGCCGGCGCGCCGGATTCCACCCCGGCTGAAGCGACCGGCACCGATCGACGACGACAGCCAGCCGCCACTGGTGTGAACTTCACCCGCACCGTCGCGATCGACTGGTCGGGGGCGAAGGGGACGCGGCACAAGGGGATTGCGATCGCCGAGGCGCGGGCGGGACAGGCTCCTCGCCTGGTCCGCCCGGCTCACATCTGGTCGCGGTTCGAAGTTACTGTCCTGGCTGGTGGCGGAGGCGGCCAAGGAGCCGACCCTGTTCGGCTTCGACTTCAGCTTCGCCCCGCCGCTGATCGATCGCGGCTCCTATCTGCCGGGCGAGGATGTGCCGACCAATGCACGCGAGTTCTGGGCCTATGTCGACGAAATGTCGGACGATCCCGACCTTGGCGCGGCAAGCTTCTTGGAGACCGCGCATCGCAAGCATTTCTATTTCGGCATCGCTGACGGGGTGAAGGCCGATTTCGTCCATTTCCGCCAATGCGACCAGCAATTGAATCGGATGGGCGGGCGCAAGACAGCGAGCGCCTATGACGCGATCGGCGCGGCGCAGGTCGCCAAGGCGAGCTTTTCGGGGATGCGGTTGCTGCATTGGATCGACGGCAATCCGTTCGCGATCTGGCCGATGGATGATCTTCGCGACGGGCAGAGCGCGGTGGTCGAAATCTATACGCGGATATACATCCGCAACGCCGGCCTTCCGGGCAAGAAAATCCGCACGACCGGCGAGCTCAATGTCGCGCTCGCTGCGCTCGGATCACCACCGGTCAGGCTGCGCAAGAACCCGACCGACCACCAAACCGATGCGCTGGTCACCGCCGCGGGAATGCTTGCCCATCTCGCCCATCCGCAAGCCTTCGACCCGCCCGGCCTGACCCCCGACATCGCCCGCACCGAGGGCTGGACCTTCGGGATCGTCTAGTCGGCGAGCAACGCGAGCAGCGCAAAACTCGCCAGCCAATGCTCGCCCATATAGTCGCCCGAAAGATGCGGGATTGCGGCGTCGAGATGATCGTTGGCGGCGGCCAGCGCCATTGATCGCTCGACCGCGGGCAGCGCCGGAGCGATTCCCCGCCAGCACCAGGCGCGGCTCAGGTTCAACCCGTCGAGATGCGCGATTTTGCCGTCGCTCCGGTCGCTGACAAAAGCGGGGGTCAGCAGCGTCGCAGGGTCGCCATCGGCAAGGCGCGGCAGGAAGGCAGCAAACCATATCGCGAACTCGGCCTCCGGCAGACACCGCCGCATCAGCAGCGCCTCGATCAAGGCCGACGACAGGAATTCATCCCCACCCGGCTCCCACGCCTGACAGTCGCGGTCGTCCGCGAACTTCTCCGACGACCACAGACGGATCGCCTTGGCCAAGGCTGGATTGAACTGGTCCGCCCATTCCAGCGCAAGTGTCCAGGCGAAGGCGCTATTGTAATGCGTGCCGACGCGGATCGGATAGGTCAGCTTGACGAGATAGAGGTGGAGCCGCTCGGCGAAGGCGCGGGCCAGCGGCTCGAGCTCGAACGCCCAGCCTTTGTCTTCGTGGCGAGCCGCCTCGAGGTGGAGGTAGAGGAGCCAGCCCCAGCCATAAGGCCGCTCGAACCCCGCCGAAGACGGCCGGTCGAGATAGGCCAGCTCCGCCGCCACCTTGCCGGGCGTAAAGCTTTGGTCGGCCAGTTCGGCAATGGCGGCGGCGTAATGACTATCGGGGTAGAGCCGCCGCAGGGTGAACAGGGTCCACCAGCCGTGGACGCAGCTGTGCCAGTCGAAGCTGCCGTAGAAGATCGGGTGAAGCGCCCGCGGGCTGAGCAAATCCTCGGGGCCGCCGATCACATGGTCCAGCTTGTGCGGATATTCACGCGTGACATGGCCCAGCGCGATCCCCGCCATACGATCGGCCAGTGCCCGATCGATCCTCACCGGAAGGCCACCGCGTAGATGATGACGGTGTTGAGCAGCAGCATCGGCAGCGCGGTCATGATCTGCGCGCGGATCACGCCATATTGATCCTTCAGCTCGAGCAATGCCGCGGGGACGAGGTTGAAGTTGGCCGCCATCGGCGTCATCAGCGTCCCGCAGAATCCCGCCAGCATGCCCACCGCCCCGACCACCGCCGGATTGCCGCCATGCTGGACGATCAGCAACGGCACCCCGATCGCCGCGGCCATCACCGGGAACGCCGCGAAAGCATTCCCCATGACCATGGTAAATAGCGCCATGCCGACCGTGAAGATGGCGACGGCGAGGAGGAGATTACCCTCCGGGATGACCATCCCCGACAGCGCGCCGATCGCGTCGCCGATCCCGGCCGCGGCGAACAGGACGCCGAGCGCGGCGAGCATCTGCGGCAGCACCGCGGCCCAGCCGATCGAGTCGATCAAACGGCGACCTTCCTGCAGTGGAGCCAGTGCTGGCGGCCTGAGCCAGGCATAGATGGTGGCGAGCGCGAGCAGCACGCCGATGCCAAGGAAGACATAGGTTTCGCGCTTGGGCTCGATCCATCCGGCCTGCCCCAACGGCGAATAATTGTAGGCGACGGTGCCGATCAAAGCGGTCGCGGGGATGATCAGGGCCGGCAGGAACAGGCGGTTGCCGAACCCCGCCGAAAAGGCCTCGCGCTGCGCCTCGTCGGTGGTCGGCGGTTGGCCACGACCGAGGAAGTGGAAACCGGCGAGGCCCGCCAGCGCAAGCACCAGCAAGCCGTTGCCGAAATCGCCAATCCTGTCGCCGGCGAGCAGGCTCACCGCCATCAGTCCCCAGAAAGCGGCATTACCGAAGCGTTTCTTGTTGGTTCGATCGGTCGCGCTGAGGATCGCGAAGGCGCCGAACATCAGTCCGGCGAGAATATAGAGCCAATGGAGGGTGATCATTGGTCCGCCCTCCAAAGCGAGCGCTCGAATCGCCACAGCCGAAAGCCGTGGATGACGAACGCGCCGATCGCGCTCGGGATCGCCCACAGCGCTAGTTCAAGCGGCGCGAGGTCGTAGCCATAGGTAGCGAGCGTCGCCTGGATCAGCACGATCGACCCGATCGCGAAAAAGATGTCTTCGCCGAAGAACAGGCCGACATTGTCGGTCGCTGCGGACATCGCCTTGACGTTGTCGGCCTCGTCTTCGGTCAGATCGCCGTGGCTCTTCTCCGCCGCCGCCAGCGCCATCGGGGCGAGCAACGGGCGGACCGTCTGCGGGTGGCCGGCGGTCGAATGAAGCCCGATGGCCGAGATGATCTGCCGGTACCCGAGATAGAGGATCAGCAATCTGCCGACCGTCGCGTTTTTCAGCGAGCGGATAAGATGCGCCGCGCGCTGCTGCAGCCCGAAACGTTCGAGGCTGCCGATCACCGGCAGCACGATCCACACGATGGCAATGATCCGATTGTCGTTGAACGCCTTGCCGAAGGTCGCGATCACCTCCCGCAAATCCATCCCCGCGATCAGACCGGTGGCGAGCGCGGAGGCGGTGACGACCAGCATCGGATTGAGCTTCAGCGCGAAGCCGACGACGACGAGCAGAATGCCGATCAGGGGCCAGTAGTCGATCATTCGCTAATCTCCCCAAATCCCCCGCCGCCCGGCGTTTCGATGATGAAGCGGTCCCCCCGCTGCATCTCGGCCGAAGCCGTCGCCGACAACATCTCCACACTGCCGTCCGTGCGTTCCACCCAGTTCCGGCCGGGCGCGGCGTTGCCACCACCCGCAATCCCCCGAGGCGCCACCTTACGGCGGTTGGCGAGCATATTGGCGCGCATCGGTTCGAGGAAGGTCAGTTCCCGCACCACCCCGTCGCCGCCGCGATGCGCGCCCTTGCCCCCCGACCCGCGGCGGATCGCGAACCGGTCGAGCCGCACCGGCAGCCGCGTCTCCAATATCTCGGGGTCGGTCAGGCGGCTGTTGGTCATGTGGGTCTGCACTGCGTCGGTCCCGTCATGGTCCGGCCCCGCGCCCGAGCCCCCGGCGATAGTCTCATAATATTGGTAGGACTCGTTCCCGAAGGTGAAATTGTTCATCGTCCCCTGGCTCGGCGCGAGCCTGCCGGTGGCGGCGAACAGAGCGTCGGTCACCACCTGGCTGGTCTCGACATTGCCCGCCACCACCGCCGCGGGGAAGACCGGGCTGAGCATCGATTTGTCCGGGACGAGCAGCGTGATGGGGCGGAGGCAGCCGTCGTTCATCGGGATGACGTCGTCGATCAGGGTGCGTACGACGTAGAGCGAGGCGGCGCGGACGATCGAGCGGGGGGCGTTGAAATTGTCGGCCAACTGGGGGCTGGTGCCGGTGAAGTCGAAGGTTGCCGAACGCGACGCTCGGTCGATGCGGATCGCGACGTGGACTTCGGCGCCGTTATCCATCGCATAGGCGAACTCGCCATCGTCCAATCGGTCGAGCAGGCGACGGACACTCTCTTCGGCATTGGCGAGAACGTGGTCCATATAGGCCGCGACGATCGCACTGCCCTGTTCGCGCGCAGTCTGGACCAGCGTGTCGGCCCCGCGCACGCAGGCGGCGAGCTGCGCGCGGAGGTCGGAAATGTTGCGGTCGATGTTGCGCGCGGGGTTCGCGCCGCCGCCGAGGATTGCGCGCATTTCCGCTTCCAGGAACCGCCCCTCGTCGACCAACAATTCATTGTCGATCAGCACGCCCTCGTCGGCGATGGTCCGGCTGTCGGGCGGCATCGATCCGGGCGCGATCCCGCCGACATCGGCATGGTGGCCGCGCGCGGCGACATAGGCGGAGGGGTCGGTCGCGCCATCATAGAACACCGGCACGATCACCGTGATGTCGGGCAGGTGCGTGCCGCCACGATACGGGTCATTGAGGACGTAGGCATCGCCGCGCCGGATGCCGCGCCCATCCCGCGCGGCACCCCGGGTCTCGATGATCACGCGGATGCTTTCGCCCATCGATCCGAGGTGGACCGGAATATGTGGCGCATTGGCAATCAGCGCGCCGGTCGAGTCGAACAGGGCGCAGCTGAAATCGAGCCGTTCCTTGATGTTGACCGACGTGGCCGTGGCCTGCAGCGCGACCCCCATTTCTTCGGCGATGGCCATGAACAAATTGTTGAAAATCTCGAGCCGAACCGGATCGGCGTCGGTCCCCGCGGCGTGGCGGCGTTGCGCGGGGGAGGTGCGGGTCAGGACCAGCGTGCCGTCCGGTGCGCGGCGGCCGCTCCAGCCGGTGTCGATGACGATGGTCGAGGACGGATCGTGGATGAGCGCGGGGCCGCTAAGCTTCTCCCCATGTGGGGAGGTGGCGGCCGCAGGCTGGCAAAGGGGTTCGTGGGCGATCGCCTCAACCACCAGCGCCTCGACCACCGGCATCGCTTCGGGCTCGGCATAGCCGAATCGCTGGCGGTGCAATTTATGAAAGGTCTCGCCCATGCCCTTGCCGACATCGACCTCGATCGAAGAATCGCTTCCCGGCAGGCGGAGCCTTGCGCGACGATCGGTGGTGATCGCGGCAGGTTCAATCCCCTGCCCGACCAGATCGCCAACCACCGCTTGTTCAAGCGCCGCCAACGCCCCGCCGAAATCGACGTCGAGCGGCTTGATCCAGCTCGCCTCGCGGATCGCCTTGACGTCGGCCAGGCCGATGCCGTGCGCCGACAGCACCCCGGCGAGCGGGTGGATCAGGATTCGCTCGATCCCCAGCGCATCCGCCACCGCGCAGGCATGCTGCCCGCCCGCCCCGCCGAAACAGGCCATGGTGTAACGTGTCACATCATGCCCGCGAGCGATCGAAATCTTGCGGATCGCGGCGGCCATATTGTCGACCGCAATTGTGATGAAGCCTTCCGCAATGGCCTCGATCGATCGTCCGTCGCCGAGCTGCTCTGCCACCGCCCGCAGGCGCGCCCGTGCCGCCTCGATGTCGAGCGGCTGGTCGCCTCGCGCGCCGAATACCGCGGGAAAATGCGCCGCGTCGATCCGCTCCAGCACAAGGTTGCAGTCGGTCACCGTCAGCGGGCCGCCGGCGCGATAGCAGGCAGGCCCCGGCTGCGCGCCCGCGGATTCCGGCCCGACGCGAAAGCGCATGCCGTCATAGCGGCAGATCGACCCGCCCCCCGCGGCGACGGTATGCAATTGCATCATTGGCGCACGGATCCGGACTCCCGCGACAACGCTCTCCTCGGCCAGCTCGAACCGCCCGGCATAATGCGATACGTCGGTCGAAGTGCCGCCCATGTCGAAGCCGATCAGCCGGGCCTCCTCGCCGTCGCCGAAGTGCGGTCGGCTCGCCGCGACCATCCCCACGACCCCGCCGGCCGGCCCCGAAAGAATGGCATCCTTGCCGCGAAACGCCGCCGCGTCGGTCAGCCCGCCGTTGGATTGCATGAACTGCAGCGGAGCCTCCCCTAGCCCCTCGGTCACCCGGTCGACGTAGCGACGGAGTATCGGCGACAGATAGGCATCGACCACGGTCGTGTCGCCGCGCGGGACAAGCTTGATCAGCGGTGCGACCTCGTGGCTGACCGACACCTGCGCGAAGCCGAGATTGCGTGCGATGGCCGCCAGCCGTGCCTCATGATCGGGAGTGCGCCAGCCGTGCATCAACAGGATCGCGATCGCGTCATAGCCGGTCGCGCGCAGCTGCTCGAAGGCAGCGGTCGCGGCGGCTTCGTCGAGTGGACGAACGATTGCCCCGTCCGCCCCGATCCGCTCGTCGACCTCGACCACTGCCTCGTACAGCATTGTCGGCATCACGATGTGACGCGCGAATATCTCCGGTCGCGCCTGCGTGCCGATGCGCAGCGCATCGCCGAACCCTTGGGTGATCGCCAGCGCGACCCGTTCGCCCTTGCGTTCGAGCAGGGCGTTGGTCGCGACCGTCGTCCCCATTCTCACCGCAGAAAGCGTTCCACCTTCTTCGGCGAGAATGCGCGCAATACCTTCCAGCGCGGCATCGCCATAAGCGCGCGGGTTGTCGGACAGTAATTTCATCACCCGCCGCCGGCCGTGCTCGTCGTGCGCGATAATGTCGGTAAACGTCCCGCCGCGATCGATCGCAAAGGTCCAGCCGCGGTCCACGGTTCCACTCAAGCAGGAACCGCCGCGCGCCTCAATTGTGTTTTGCCGGGTGTGGCAAGGGTCGATCGAATGTCAGGCGCAGTCCCGGCTGCTCAATTCCTCACTCAACCGCGCCGACATGTCGTCGAACGAGACCGCCTTGCCGAGGAAATAGCCTTGCGCGAAATCACAGCCGAATGCGCGCAGCAGGGCCAGCGTCTGGGCATCCTCGATCCCTTCGGCAACCACCTCCAGGCCCGAGCTGATGCGCCATGTCGATGGTCGACCGGACCATGATCGCGGTCGCTGTCGTCGCACGCCATGGACGACACGAACGCCTTGTCGATCTTCAGTTCGTGGACCGGCAGTTCCTTCAGATAGGACAAGGCCGACTGGCCGGTGCCATAATCGTCGATCGACAATCGAATGCCGTGTGCACGCAAGGCTTCGAGCACCTTGACCGCGGTGGCGGCGGAACGGATGATCGCGCTTTCGGTGACTTCGAGCGCCAGACTGCGCGGATCGACTTCGTAGTCGGGCAAGCGACATGCCTTGACCCGATCCGCGAAACCGGCATCCGCCAGGTCCGCCGCCGACACGTTGACCGCAACGCACAGCTTCCACCCCATTGCCGCCAAGCGAGCGCAATCCGAAACCGCTTGTTCGAGCACGAATTCGGTCAATTCGCTGATCACCCCGGTCGATTCCGGCAAGCGGGATGAAACGGTCGGGCGAGATTGGCCCGTCGACCGGATGGTCCCAACGCACCAGCGCCTCGACATGGCCGATCTCGCCGGTCGCAAGGCTTACCTTGGGCTGATAGCCAGCTTGACCTCACCGGCGACCATCGCGCGGCGCAAATCGCCCATCAGCGACACCTGGCGCCGTGCCGCCGGGTCGGCGCCCTAATACCATTGATACGGCTGACCAGCGGCGCGGGCCAGCGCTGACCGCGGCCAACGCCCGCTCGACACTCAATTCGGTCCCGCTGGCCGCCGCATTGCCATGCAAGCCAACCGTTAGGCTGCACATCGACCGGTCCGTCCGAAGTAGCCACCGGCTCCCTGAAGTCGCTGGAACAGCCGGTCGAGCTGGTCGTCGGGATCGTCATGGATGTCGCCCTGCGACATCCACGCCAGGACAATCGGGGCCGATCCGATAAACCGGCCCGCCGACGTGCTGCCCAACTCGGCGTGCGGTTTCGCCGACCAGCGTCGTCGCAACCGTCGATCCCCATCGCATCGCGGATGGTGTCGAACCGATCGATCGCGGCGACCGCAATGGTCGATGGGCCCGGCATTCGTCGCAAGGACGGCATCCAGCGCGCGGCGATTGGGCAGCTCCGGTGTCGCTGTCCACCCGTCGCCCGAAGCGCAATCCGGCGATGAATTTCCATCGCTGTCCGACCGGCGACGCAGACCAATATGCCGAACCACAGCGCCGCGCTGTCGAGCGACATCGGCCAGCGTGACTGGACCACGATCGGCAGGATCGCGACGATCGCGCACGCCGCAATCGCGGCGGCGGGAAAGCTGCGGTTGAACCGGGCGAAGCGGCCAAGCCCGAGCGAGCCACACACCAGCAGAATGCCGGCGATGGCGACCAACGGGGCCGACCGCGCGATCGGACGGTCCTGGAGGATCGACTCGGCGGCGAGCGCCTGGATGACTACGCCGGGAATGTTGCCGTAGCGCGGCACGACATAGCGATCACCAAGCTCGACCGCGGTCGCGCCGACGATGATGCGCTTGCCGGCGATCGCCGATCGCGGGACGCGATTATGCATGACGTCGACAAACGACAGGCGGGGAATGCGATCGGCGTCGATCGACCAGTCCGGCTGGAAGATGCGGTCGCCAAGCCCGCCGCGCTCGGCCAGCAGCGTCGCGATCGAGGGGCGGATCTCCCCGCCGATGACGGTTGCGGCGGGATAATCGCGGACCGTCCCGCCCGCGTCGGGGAAGATGTTTACGCCGCCGACCCATGCTGCGCGAAACAGCGGGTCAGGGCGACTTTCGACGATCGCCGTAGCGGTCGACGCGTCGGACGATCGCTGCTGGAAAATCGGCAGGATGACCGGCTCGGCGTTTCGCACCGCCTGGGCGAAGGCACGATCGCCGACCGGCTCCGACCGCGAACTGAAATCGACATCGAACGCTATCAGGGCCGCTCCTCGCTCGTGAAGATTGTTGACCAACGTCGCGTGATAGCGCCGCGACCACGGCCAGGTGCGAAGTTCGGCCAGGCTCCGCGCGTCGATTTCGACGATGACGATCTCGCCCGTCGGCGGCCGGTCGAGGAGGCGGGTCCGCGCCTCGGCAAGGCGATGGTCGATCGGCTCGAACACCCCCGCTGCATAGAGGAGGATCGACAGGAAAACGGCGAGCGCGGCCAACCCCAATCGGTGGCCGCGCACGACGATCCCAGTGTCATTCTCGACCCCAGCCGGCCGCGATTGCCGGCCGCGGAAGGTCAGAAAGCGGCCCGCGCCGCTCAATCGTTCACGGGCAGCCAAGGCATGGCACCAAAGGCACGGTGACGGTGGGCACGGTGACGGTAGGCACGGTGACGGTGGGTATTGTGACCGTCGGCACGGTCACGGTCGGCACGGTCACGGTCGGCACGGTGACCGTCGGTACGGTGACGGTCGGTTCAGTGACCGTCGGTACGGTGACCGTCGGTATGGTGACCGTCGGCAAGGTGACGGTCGCAACGGTGGTAACCGCGGTGACGAGCGGTTCGACGAGGGTCGGCGAAACACTGGCGACCGTCGGCATGACTGCCTCGACGACCGAGCTAACCGGCGCCGTCACGGCGGCCTGGACAAGCTCCGTCACTCCTGTGGTCACGTTGGCGGCGACGGAGACGACGGTATTGCTCGCCGTCGATCCGGTAACGACTGCGGCAGCGCCGGTGCTGCTGGTTGCGCCCGATGCGACGAGGGGGGCGACCGTGGTTACGGCTTTCGCGGGTGTAACGAGCACGTCGGCGCGAACCAGTCCGTCGGTCAGGCTTGCCACCGTGCCCAGGGCGACGTCACCCGAGCCACCTAGCTTGATCGCCGCACCTGGCGTTGTGCTCGTGTTCTGGAGGGTAGCCCCGTCGGCCGTAATCAATGAGCTGGGGTTGTCGTTGGCGATGAAGACAGTCTTTCCCCCTGGACCAGGCGCGACATGCCACCCTGCACCGCGGAAACTTCGACCGCACCTTCGATCACCTGGACTGCACTCCGATCGGGCCCGACAATCACGGTGAATGTCGTGCCCTTGACCACCGCCGCCAGCATCGGCGTGTCGACCCGGAAGTGAGGCTTGCCCGTGCTGCGCACCTTGAACAGCATGGTGCCAACTTCCTGGATCAAGCTGGTCCATCCACCCTGCTGGCTATTCGCCGGCAAAAGCAACCGGCTGCTGGGGGCGAGCACGATATAATCGCCGGCGCGGGTCAGCGTCGCCCGGCCGGTCGCACCCGTTAGAACGACGTCGCCGGGGAAAGGGTCGCATCGACCCGCGCGGCTGCCGGCTGCAGGCGATTGCGGATCACGCGCACGTCGCCGCTCTTCTGGCTGACCCGCCACACCTCCGCCGCCGCGCCGGCCGCAGTGGCCGGTGCCGACAGGAAAGCGAAAGTCGCGAAAACCATCAGGATGAAGCGTTGCATGACCGATACCCCTTACAATCAGGGTAATTTATCCTTTCGTCGCTAACGAAAATGCACCGGACATGGTTAGCAAATGGTTAGCCGCTAAGTGCCCCATTTTGAGCAGAATTTAACCATTCGCGGTTAATCGACGGTTCGCACACTTCAGTGCCGGTCGACTTGTTGCGGGGGCGCATTGTGAACTTTGAGAGGCCAAACCTTGTGGCTATCAGCGCGACGGTCGGTGCAGCCATGCTGTTGCCGTCGGCCGCCGTTGCGCAGGATGCCGGGGGGCGCCGCCGCTATCGAGCGAACGATCCCCAAGGCGCTGCCTGACACGCGGCCGGCGGTGCAGGTCGAATCGCCGGCCCAAGCCGTGGTCGGACCGACCATCGGCGCCGGGCGCTTCACGCTGGGTGCCGTCCATATCGAGGGCGCCACCCTGTTCTCACCCGCCGTGCTGAGCCGGTATTTCGAGCCTTATCTAGCAACCGAAGTCGACGAGAAGATCCTCGCCGCCATCGCCGCACAGATTACCGACCATTATCGTCGCGCCGGCTATTTCCTGTCCTACGCCACGGTCCCGCCGCAGGACGTCAACGCCGGGATCGTCCGGATCGTCGTGGTCGAGGGGCGAATCAGCCAGGTCGAGGTCGAAGGCGTCGGCGCAAGCAAGTCGGCCATCGAGGCGATCGCCCGGCCCCTGATTGAGGATGGTCCGCTGCGGACCGCGGCACTCGAACGGGCGATGGGGCTGGTGCGCGACTTCCATGGACTGGTCGTGGCGGACGTCAGTCTGGCTCGGCTGCCCGACGACCCGACCCGACACCAGCTCAAAATTATCGTCCGGAGTAATCGGGCGAGCGCCCTCGCTTATGTCGACAATCGCGGGACCGATCCGGCGGGGCGGTTGCGTCTCTATTCGTCGGCCTCGCTGGCCTCGCTGCTCACGCCGGGGGACCAACTGCGGGTCGATCTGTTCGCGATTCCGGGCCGCCACTATCACTACGTTTATGGCCAGATCGCTGCGAGCCTCCCGCTTGGCAGCGCTGGCTGGAAACTGGGCCTGTCGGCGTCTGCGGGTGACAATCGCCAGCATCAGTCCGGCGACCGGATCGACGGCAATTCCACCAACCTGGCCGCGCAATTGAGCTATCCGATCATCCGCAGCCGGTCACTGTCGCTGGTCGGCAAGGCGGCGATCAATGACTGGCGCAACGTCGGTGACCAGAATAGCGACCGGAACCAGCGTGACCGACTGCGTGTCGCGCGGATCGGGTTCGACTTTTTCAGTGAGGCAACCACCCGCCTGACGGGCGATATCGCCCTCTCGCAGGGACTTCATTTCGGCGAGATGACCCGGGTCGGCGATCCGCTAGCCTCACGGCCCGACGCGAGCGGCCGGTTTACCAAGCTCAGCTTCAACGTTCAGATCGCGCGGCCGGTGTCCGAGCGTGTGACCGTGCAAGCCGTCGTCGCCGGGCAATATTCCGAACGTCCCCTGCTGTCGGTCGAGGAATTCGCGCTGGGCGGCAATCGGATCGGGCGGGCGTTCGATTTCAACGAAGTGACCGGCGATCGCGGGATGGGGGCCGGGCTCGAGCTGGCGTACCGGCCCGCGGGCCTGGAAAAGGCAGTCAGCCGACTCGAATTGTTCGGATTTGTCGACGGCGGGTCCGCGTGGCAAGCCGGATCGCCCAGCGGGCTTCCGAAACGCCGCTCGCTGGCCTCGGTCGGTGTCGGCAGCCGGTTCTCGCTGGCGGGTATCGCCTTCTCGACCGAACTGGGGGTCCCGCTTCATCTCCAGGGAGAGAAGAAGTCGGTGCGCGGCTTTGTTTCGGCCTTCAAGGCCTTCTAGGCTATCCGCGATCACGGCGCCGCACTTGAAGGCCGCCGTCGCTGTCCGTATCGGAGGACCAGCGCCGGATTAGCTCAGATGGTAGAGCAGCGGTTTTGTAAACCGAAGGTCGCGGGTTCGATTCCTGCATCCGGCACCAATTAGATCAAAGACTCACCCGCCATCGTTGGTCTTTTCGTTCCGCGCGGTTCGGCCAGGGTAATCACCAAGTAAGCGCCAAAATCGTATTCGAGCACCCTCCTCTACCGCGATTTGGTATACGGGCCGAGGTGCACCTCTGCTTGCCCCAGCACTTTCGACCGACGGAGTTATGGCAGCTAGGCGCCCGCTGTGGTTATTTCCAGGCTTCTCGCTGGCACCCTTAAGCGGACGTTCGTTCACGCGCCACGCTAATGTGCTTCGACCCAAACCGGACATTCACACGACGCGACGCCTACAAGTTTGGAACCCAATTTAGATGCCGTACGTTATTATTCTTGAGAAGGTAACTCTGACGACGGTTTAGAAGACTGCGTGCCTTTTTGACCAGAAATTTAAAAGTTGAGGACTTTCCAAAGTGAAACGTATTATTTTATACATGTTAGCTTCGAGTTTTGTTACATCGGCACCGGCGTTCGCCCAGGCCCAGACCGGCAATCAACCGCAGTCTATCAACGACAGTCAGGCCGCGCTCTACGCGCGTATTGATGCGGGCGTCCGTGACCGTTCGCTGACGGCCGCCGAAGCGAGCCAGCTGCGCGCGGAGTATCAGGACATTGCTCGCCTGGAGATGCAATATCGCGTCAGCGGACGTTATGTGACCCCGGCGGAGCGCGCTGATCTCCAACGGCGCTTCGACCAGCTGTCGAACCGGATCCAGTACAACCGCAACGACAACGATCGCTCAGGACCCAGCATCAACGACCGTCAGGCCGCGCTCTACGCGCGTATTGATGCGGGCGTCCGTGACCGTTCGCTGACGGCCGCCGAAGCGAGCCAGTTGCGCGCGGAGTATCAGGACATTGCTCGTCTGGAGATGCAATATCGCGTCAGCGGACGTTATGTGACCCCGGCGGAGCGCGCTGATCTCCAACGGCGCTTCGACCAGCTGTCGAACCGGATCCAGTACAACCGCAACGACAACGATCGCTCAGGACCCAGCATCAACGACCGTCAGGCCGCGCTCTACGCGCGTATTGATGCGGGCGTCCGTGACCGTTCGCTGACGGCCGCCGAAGCGAGCCAGTTGCGCGCGGAGTATCAGGACATTGCTCGTCTGGAGATGCAATATCGCGTCAGCGGACGTTATGTGACCCCGGCGGAGCGCGCCGATCTCGCAACGGCGCTTCGATCAGCTGTCGAACCGGATCCAGTACAACCGCAACGACAACGATCGCTGCAGGACCCAGCATCAACGACCGTCAGGCCGCCCTTTTCGCGCGTATTGATGCGGGCGTCCGTGACCGTTCCCTGACCCCTGCCGAAGCGAGCCAGTTGCGCGCGGAGTATCAAGACATTGCTCGTCTGGAGATGCAATATCGAGTCAGCGGACGCTATGTGACCCCGGCGGAACGCGCCGATCTGCAACGGCGCTTCGATCAGCTGTCGAGCCGAATCCAGTACAACCGCAACGACAACGATCGTCGATGGACTAATTTGGACCAGCGCCAGTACGAGTTTAACCAACGATTGAATCGTGCCGTAAACGAGCGACGCGTGACTCGGTGGGAGGCCACCCGCCTTCGGGCTGAGTTCAACTCAATAGCCAGGCTTGAGCGGCAGTATCGTCAAAGCCGTCCTGGCATTACTAATGCCGAGCGCAATGACCTGAACGCACGCTTCAACCGGCTTGAGGTCCGCTACCGAAATTCCAGAAACATGGGCAGCTACGGCGACGGCAACCGCCAGTACCCGTCGCTGTTCGACTATCTATTCGGCATCTAGGGCATTTGAAGTCGGATGGACTTTGCAGGGGCACGCGCAGCCAAAGCGCGTGCCCCTTTATTGGGACGCCCACTGCGATGTCGGCGGGCTCTAATAATGTCCACTTTGCATTCCCTGCGGACAAAGCGAAGTTCATTCAAAAAAACGACAGGTTCCCGGCTGGAACACCCAAAGCGGACCGTCCTCTCACGGCCATGACCGTCCGCTCCGGAGGGCTCACCCGTATGACCGCAATGGGTCGTGCGCTGACGGGCCGCTAAATGACGCCAATGGGTGGAAAGCGGACTAAAAATTCATTGTGAATAGACGTCCGCCAATAGCGAGATCAGCTTTGATGCTCTGATGGCGCGCTGGCCATTACCACGCTCATGCTGCCGTCGGTCTCGAGCGTAACCAGACCTACGCGAGCCGGGTTGTCCTGCCCCGCTTGGCGGATTGCGGCCATGATTTCGTCTCGTGTGATGCGCTCGACGCGCATGGGGCCTTCCAAGAAAACACCGTCGCGCAGCAGGGTGCGGGGATCGGACTTGATCCAGGCACGAAACCGCTTTGACCGTACGGATATCCAGGTCACTGCAAACTGCAGAAAGGCGAGGAGTGTGAAGGCGAGCACTCCCTCCGCCAGCGCCACATCTTTCGACAGCAGCACTGTGGCCAGAATTGAGCCGAGCGCGACTGTGACGACGAGATCGAACGCGTTCATTTTCGAGAGCGTGCGCTTACCCGTCACCCGAAGAAGAAGAACGAGCGCGACATACGCTCCGATGCCGACAAGCAAGACCCTAGCTAGGCCTGCTGCGCTATCGTAAAACATGGGGGACATTACCCTATAACGCACGCCCAACCGATCCGATCATTCTCCAGTTCGATGGCGGCTCCAAAGTGTCAAAATACTTTTCGCCACCTCAAGTTTATCAGCATTTAGAGCTACTGAGTGTCGGCAATCGGTTGAGAGAATAATGGCAGCTAATCGGCAATCATGGGTGAAAAGCGGTAACAGCTCCCCGCTGGAATGACTTGTGAATGAACCTAAGGTCCGGGCGCTGCTCTAGCTTCTGCCCCCGCGAAATGCCGCCGTCGGGCCCGATATCCGATCCGGCGGTCAAGATCGGACGGGTCCAAAGCGGACATTAGTAAAAACACTTGAAGGAAAGCTTCTGCCCGTTGTGGGACTGCCTCGTCTTCACGGCGAGACGTCGCCTCTGTTCTCGCCAGGCAGGCTTGCTTTTTGGTTCGGCTTGCGCTCGTTAGCGGCATGAAAGCCGAGCATCATCCTTTTGAAACCGGGCGCCTTTCCGCGCTCCGCGCCTATGATGTCCTGGATACGCCACGAGAAGCTGATTTTGATCAAATCGTCATGCTTGCTTCGCGGATTTGCCACGCCCCGATTTCCGTCATCAATTTGATTGACGAGAAACGTCAGTGGTTCAAGGCAGAGGTTGGTCTTGGAGTACGTGAAACTCCGTTAGACACTTCACTTTGTGCCCATGCTATTTTGGAAAACGACTTCGTCGAAATTCCCGATACGTTGGCCGACGCGAGAATGTCTGACAATCCCTTGTGCACTTCCGATGGCGGGCTTCGCTTCTACGCGGGGGCGTTGTTGAAGTCGAAGCGCGGCTATCCAATCGGCACCTTATGTGTCCTTGATACTCGCCCAAGGAAGCTCAGCTCACTGCAACGCGAAGCGATTAACGTTCTCGCTCAACAGGTCATGACACAGCTCGATTTGCGGGCTGTCATCGCTAACGAAAAAATACTGAGAAGCGAGATCGATCACCGGGTTAAAAACTCGTTGCAGACCGTCGGAGCATTTGTCTCCCTGGAACGGAGCGCGTCTCAAGACGCCGAAGCGCGCATTTCCCTTGAGCGCGTTGAACGTCAGGTAGGACTTGTTGCCGCCCTCCACGATCATCTGGGCCGTGCAGGCGACGGCGAGCAGATCCAACTCGGGCCGTACCTTGACCAAGCAGTGAAGCTTATTGACTCAACCTTGGCGAAAAGCACCTCGGTCAAAGGGAATTTCGAGAGTGTTGAAGTTTCGCCGCGCGAAGCGTCAATCGTGGCTACAATCGTCAACGAACTTGCAACGAACGCGTCAAAGCACTCCCTAACGATGCCTTCCGGGACGATAATCCTGAATGGGAAGCGCGTGGCCGAATTCCGGCTATCGCCTCACGTGCAGAGATGACGCCGGACCCAAAAAGGTTGAACCGCCTGATCCGCACCGACGCGTCGGTCTAGGCCTCAAAATACTCCGGGCGTCCGTGCGTCAACTCGGAGGTACGATGACCGCAACACAGGATTATACCGGCTACTCGACGGAACTCGATTTCAACTTTTCAGACCTTGGTCCGTAAAATAAGCGGACACCGGTAATTGTCTCCTCGCTTCTTCGCTTCCAGTGACCACAGTTGGGGCGATTGCGGACTGCTGATGGCCGAAACGGGTCAGAAGCCGACCCACCGCGAGACGACAGGGATGGGTGGAAAACGAACATTCGAACCTACCCCTCCCAACGTCAGCCAAGCGCAACTGGCTGGTGTGATATGTCATCATTGGCCGGAAGGAATGAGGTGGCTGAAACTGTGATATTCGGCTCGGGTCCGCAACTCCCGACGGAACCAGTTCTCAGTCTCGTCCGCCCAAGCCACCTCGAGCATATGCTTGGCTGCGGTGTCCGCGCATTTGCTAAACAGGGTCGGGTCCGTGCGGGATAGTGCGGACAGGACGAACAGCATCCGGTTTATGACCTCGAGTGTCCCACTCGAATCTCGAGCGATGGGATCAAACACGGTCGAGAAGAGATCGTCTACCGCGAGCCATGGCCCGTAGACCCGATCATGGGCCACCTCGACGGGCGCATCGGCGCGGGATTTAGCAAACTCCGAGAATAGGCGCAGGCTGGAGCCGAGCACGTCGATCGCTGTCCCGGGATCGTTTACAGCTGGCGACATGGCGCGTGACGCTATCTCAGCTAGGACAACGAGACCGAACCGTGGATCCTGGTCAAACTCCCGGGTTTTGTCGATCGTTACGCAATCCCGCACTTTTTCAATGGCAGAGCCTTGCAGGCTAACGGGCACCATCAGAACCGGTCGCGCATTATGAACCAGCGAACCGGGGAGCACCCGCAGGTGAATGCTGACGTCCTCATCCTCGGCCAGCTGCTGAAGCTCAGACACATCGATATGGGTCACGGTGCCGATCATTTTTGCATAAACCGGCACAAAACCCGATGGCACCGCAATTTCCTTCATGGTGCCAAGTCCAGGAGACCGACCGGCTGCTTGCATTGCCGGGAGAACGCTTTCCTCTAACCTTCGTATAGTATCGCCCACACGTCCGAAGTGCCCGAGCTGCGAAATCCATTGCAACAATGTGATCGTGATAATTGCTATGACAGCGAGGGTAGAGAAGAATAGTATTACGCGGCCTCGCTCATCGTACAGTCCTGCCGAAAGGCCAATGATTCCAACAATCGAAAAGATGAAGCTTCCCAAAAAAGTGGACAGTGTGTTTTGCGCAGTCGGGTCGGCGAGAAGCACTTTGGTCGAACGCGGCGTTACGTTCGATGTGGCAGAACCATAGGCAGCGACCATGATCGACAGCGAAAACGTTGTGACCGCGAGCATGCTGGTGGCGATCACGTTAAGGATACTGTCGACCGAGCCCGCAGCAAGTGAGAGACTGTAATCGAACGGTATGTAATCACCGGCAAGCGCGGATAGCGCCGCGATCGAGATTGCGGCGAGGCTGAACAGGGCGGCCCTGAACCAAATTTTGCGCCGGATGCGGTTGAATAACCACGCGACCCGGCCGGCGAATTTGACTGGTTTGCGGTTGGTGGTCACGAACGTTTGCTCGCGTGTCTTCTAAACCGCTCGCGCAGACGCCGAGGGCGAGTCTGCGGTTCGCATGCGTGATTGACGCTGGCTACGCTTCTGCAATTTTTCCCCGGCGCAAATAGTACTCTCCGGCTTTTGTTCAGCTCGTCCATACCGGCCCCCTTATCACCTTACTAGGGTATCAATTCACCAACCATCGTAAAGAAATTTGGGCAGAACGGCCACCCAGCGGAACACCCGGTTGCCGCCCACAAAGGGAGTGATCTCCGACACGCTTTTGCCAAAATGACCGAGTTAGCGGACGGACCGCCTTTGGGGCGGTAGCTGTCATTCGGCTTCAACTGCTGAATGTCCGCGATGGTTCGGAGCGCGACCCGCGGCTGAAACGACGATCATGGGTGGAAAGCGGACATTGTAGCCTTTTTTGCGTTAGGAGCGCTCGGATCGCGTGCTAGCCAATCTTGTGGGGGAACTGCAGCCATCGCGGGGTCCTTAACTCCGTCCGCTAAGCACAGTCGGTCTCGGGGATCAGCAAAGTTCATGCTGTGGTGGGCCGTTTTCACTTGGTCCGGCCGCGGACGGAGGACGAAGTCGTCGCACGGTCGCCGAGTTCGCGCAGATCGGCCCGACGTACATCGTGCCTATGCATTGCACGGGAGAAGTCTTCATAGCCGAGGCGCTTCGGCAAAAGCCGCAGAAGGTGATCCGACCTCTCGTAGGCGACAAGCTCTTCTTTGAGGACACTTGAGATAAAGCGAGACCGGTCGTTCGAATGTTCTCGTCGGGTGGAAAGCGTCGTTGAGCGGGCCAACGATTGGGCTGCTGATTAGCAGCGCGTCAAGGCAGTTCGGCTGACATCGACATGCAACTTAGCATGTGAGGCATACTCAGTGGCCGTTCCCAATTTCGATGAACCCAGCGCTAGGCTGGCCCAGCCGACGATCCGTTGAGCATGGCTCGGCAGCGTCGGAAATGTGTTATTGCCTGGTTGCCAAGCCGCAACTTTGGCATCGAAGATTGCCCACCTTCGGTCGGATTCTTCCCAGCTGCCACCGAGTAGGTCCCGTGTAACGCAACTGTTCGCCGCAGGTACTGCCAACGCTGCGCCGCCGTTCAACCCCGGCAGGAGCCCAATTTGATTGGCACCAGAAACCCTTCCGTCTCCATCGACATCGCCGTAGCCCGGCCCAGCAGGACCGACGATCAGGTTGCGCGCCGCCTCGGCATGACGCTTGGCTTGGGCAAGGTTCGGAGCGCCACGCCACGCGGAAACTTCAGCGTTAATTTGATCGATTCTTCGAGCGCGGATTGCGCAGGTGGCCTGGATTTGGCTGGTTGGACCTGATCTTCGGAGCCGCTTCGAGTCGATTTTGGTTCTGAGGCCGGAGGGATTGGTGACGCATCTTGCCTGGAGCAAGCGGACAGCAGCGCAATTGTGAGCGGTATCGCTTTCGGAAGTGTCATGATGCGCCAACGCGCAAGTCCAGGATTCGGCCTAAATTGCGATGCTATTCATCCATTCCCCCGAGCGGCGGCTGGATGGAAAGGCTAATGTCCGCTCTGGCTCGAGGTCCGACCAGCCGCTCATCGGCGTTCATGGTTGGAAAGCGAACATTATGTTCTCACGCAAGGTAGTCTGCGGTATGCTGCCTTCGGCCCATGCTGGGCTGACCTACGCAAGGCGACCAATGGCGATTGTGCGAGATGCTTTCCTGATTACAGCTCTACTTACTTTGGGATCATGCGCGCCCGCGCAGCCGACCATTCCGAACGAATTGACATCCAAGGAATGGGCGACGCAGCTTAGCAGTGGTGAATGGAAGCTCACGGATATAGATGGCCGGCCCGTATTCGCCGGTGCCCAACTCGGCAGGCATTTCGTTCTGAGGTTCGACCGCAATGGGACAGTCAGTGGCCAGGCATGCAACCGGCTAGGCGGGCAATATCGGCTCGAGCGGCAGCGTCTTATCATCGGACCAATTGCGATGACCGAAATATCGTGCGGGGAGGAGATTGATCGGCAGGAGGGTCGGTTCCTGCAGGTGGTGTCCGTGCCGAACCAAGTTCAGTTCGCGCCAGATGGCAGTCTGCTGATTGGCAATCCAGTTCGGCCGGCGCTGCGGCTGCGCCCATCCCGAGTAGGGCAGGCAGTCGAACAGAATGGCGCGGGCGGCCTCTGTAACGCGGGTAGGTATCGGTATCTGGTGGGACAGCATCGCTCGGTAATCCCGCGGCCGCCGGCTGGCGCTACATGGCGTGTGACATGCTCCTCATGCCCGGTCGATATCTCTTACAGTCACCGTCGGCTCAACATCGTATATGATGACAAAACAGGACTTGTGACGTCAGTCGGTTGCGGTTGACGAATCCGGTGAAGCCGGATGTCTACCACTGAGGGTGGAGTGCCCGTGATACGCTACATATTCTTGATGCCGGCGCTGCTCGCTGCCTGCGCACCACTGCTGCCAGGGAGCCAGCCGGTCAGAGGCGAGTGGGGCGGCACTCACATTGGCCTGAGCCTCACCGCGAACGGCGGCACGCTTGATTACGATTGCGCTGCTGGGACGATAAACGGTCCCCTGCTGCTACAATCCGACGGCAGTTTCACTGCATCCGGAATCCACACGCCCGGCTGGGGCGGACCGGAGATCGCAGGGCAGACGCCACCAAGTTATCATGTCCGTTACAGCGGCAGAGTACGTGCTAACACGATGACCCTCCAGGGACGCTTAGAGAATGGGGTTGCGCTGGGTCCATTCATGCTTCGGCGCGGTGCGCAACCTATCATCTTCCGCTGCCTATCATCAACGAGGTTCAAGGCGATCCAAGTGTCCGCGTTGGGTGGAAGACGGAAATCAGAGCCTCGAGCTTAGCGCTATCCAACAACCTCGCTGTAGATGGTCCTTCGGTCCATCACAATTTCGTGATCCGAGGCTCCGTTGTGACCAAACACGCCCTTATAGTCCGTCTTACGGCCGATCAATGCACCGTTGGCAAGCTCACGATGGATTTTCACTTTGCCGTGGAGCTGCTCCCGCCCGCAGGGCGAACTGCATCGCCGCTGGACGTTTAAAGCCTTTCGGCGCAACCGGTGAGCTTCTCCGCTCCGATCCCTAATTTGACGGCGTAGGAATAGCTTTTATCAGACATGCCGTCAGAGCAATTCGATCGTGCGCGCACCCGCAAGTTGAAAGGTTTCCCGTTAAGCGCGCCGGACCAGCTACCGCCCTCCACTGTATCCCTGTAGCGGGTCCACACGCGAGTTCCGTTCTGGTCGTCCGGATGGGAGTAGGTCACACAACGCCCTTCGATTCGTGCACCCCAGAAGGGCTCCGTGCCAATCGCTCGAAAACGGGGTCCACTTAGGCGTTCGTTGCCCTGCATCAGGCAGGCGCTCGCTGAAGTTTGCGAAACGCCGCCGACTTGAGTCTTGGCATCGCCAAGGCAAGCAGCGACGAAGAGACGCGATAGGTTCGCGGGGGCGGCCGCGTGCGGACCGGTTGTCTGTGAGCCATAGCTGGCCGAAACTGGCCCAGCCAAAATCTCCTTTAAATTTGCCGGAGCAGCGCCGGCTCCGCTGACTCCGCCTCGCCGCTCATCCCCGCGCGCGTCGGCGACCAGTGCAACGGCCTCGCCACCGCTCCCGAACGACAATCGCTCTTCGCTGCCGACCGGCTGAAAGCTGTTGACGTTGACGAGCAATCTATTGTCGCCGGTGGGACAGAACAGACGGATGATTGAGCCCGAACCCCTGAGTAAGGTAAGTGCAACGCCCTCGCCGCTCGCCTGCAGATCCCAGCGTCTCCCGGATGCTTTTTGGCCATCAGGGATGGTCGACGGCGCCGGGGGAGATGAATAGCTCGGGGTCGCAGGAGATGGGGCGCGTGGCCGATTCTCGCTGCCGTCGCAGGCCACGAGGAGCAGCGCCAAACCGGCTATCTGTATTAAGCGCACATTGCCTTCTCTGCAGCCGGTTGAGGTTCAAGTCCGGAGCAGCCTACAGTAAGGCCCGCCAACCCGCAAAAATACTCTCGATATTGGGGAAATGGCCGAGGTGACCTGGCGCATCATGTCCGAAATGGGTCAGAAGAGGATGAGCCGTCAAACAACGTTTAGGGGGGAAAGCGGACAATCGCCGCAATCGGAGCTTCGGGATGATGCTCATTGCGTTGGCTGTCTGTTAGTGCGACGGTTCGGCAAGAAAGGCGGGGGAAAATGCCTTATCGCAGAGCATGGTTTTGGGTGCTTGTGCTGTTCGCACTCACCTTCGTCGCCTTCTGGCCGGGATATTTCTCGAAACTGCCCGACAAGAAAGTTGCGCACCACTATCATGCGGCCAGTTCGGTACTCTGGATGGTCCTTGCCATCGCGCAGAGCTGGACGGTCCACAACAATCAGCTCGCTTTGCACCGGAAGGTTGGCCTCTCGACCTTCCTGCTATTCCCATTTTTCCTCGTTGCCGGGATGTGGGTAATCCATGTCGAGGCGACGACTCTGGCAGGCGACTTGACCAGTCTTGCAGGAGTCCAGGGCGCACAGTTTGGCTTCTTTGACCCACTGGCCAATATCGCATTCGCGCTGCTGTTCTGGGAGGGCCTCAAGTATCGGTACAAAGTCCAATTACACGCTCGCTATATGGTCGCGACGCTGTTGTTCGTGATTTCTCCGATCGGCTTCCGATTGCTCGCCATGATGGTCCCATTCCTCGGTCGCGATGAGAATTTCTCGTACGCGATGGCTGGTGGAAACCTATTGGCTTTGGCGATCGCGCTTTACCTCTACCGCCAAGCGCCGAAGTATGGTCGACCATATCTGGTCGCCGCTAGTTTCATCATCGCGCAAGCGATCACATTTGAGACCTTGGGTAGAATCCCTGCTTGGGCGCCGATCTTCGCCAGTCTATCTTACTTGAATCTGCCATTACTCCTCATTCTATCTGGGGTCGCTAGCGTCGGGATCGCATGGCACGGATGGGTCGCTGGCAGGCGTCCGAGAGCCCCCAGGATCGCCTTTGCAGGTTAAGCAATCGAATGTCCGCAATGGGATGAAGGCTGACGGTCAGCTAAACGACGTTCATGGGTAGAAAGCGGACGTGAGTGGAAATTCGGAGAAGAGCGGCGATCAGGACTTGGGCCGCGGCGAATGTTTACTCGCCCAAGCATGACCCCGCGTCATCAGGTTCCGTAACCCCGGGTTACCAAAACTACTAGGTTAGCACGCCACCCGATAGGAGCCGCTCAGACCTGCGTGACCCTGCAGGGATTATCAGTCGATTGAGATGATCCTAGAATTTAAAGGCTCAAGCGACTGGGCTTCCACTGGAGGGGCCATTGTGAGCCTCTTGAGGCCGTTGCAGCATAACAGTCGGCCTGATTTAACTTGGCCCAATCCAGATTCACACATATGCCGTGTCGATGAGCATCTTGTCTCTTGCAAGTAGCGTCCGACAACATTCCTGGATCGGATTTGCGCTTGCCGCACTGCTCAGCGTGTTTGCGTTGGTTATCAGGTTGGAACTAGCGACAACTCTCAGCGGGGTCCCCTTCCTAACGTTTTTCGCGGCAGTGTTTTTAGTCGCATTTTTTGGCGGCGCTGTTCCCGCGCTGATAACCATCATCATTACCGCGCTCATGGCCGACTACTTTCTGCTTGATCCAATAGGCACATTCGAGATGCGCATGCCATCGGGTGCCATAGCGGTCGGTTTATATGTCGTCGTCACGGGGACAGTTACTGCCTTGATCGAAGCCCTATTTAGAGCCCACGAGCACCAAACCCAATCGGATGAACGCCTTCGCCAGCAAGCCATATTCGAAAGCGAGCAAAGGTTTCGCTTACTTGTCCAAGGTGTTCGTGACTACGCGATCTACATGCTCGCTCCGGACGGCACCGTGTCAAATTGGAATGCCGGTGCACAGCTCATCAAAGGTTATTCGGCTGAAGAGATAGTGGGGCAACACTTTTCTCGTTTCTATACGGAAACTGACCAAGCCAATCGCGAGCCAGAGCATGCGCTACAGACGGCGCTCGCCGAGGGCATATATATGAGCGTGAGGCACATCGAGTGCGAAAAGACGGATCACTGTTTTGGGCAAGCGTCGTGATCGATCCAATTTTTGATGAAAACAACGCGCACATAGGTTTTGCAAAAATCACCCGCGATATCACGGAGCGAAGGGAGCGCGAGCTTGAACTTGAACAAGCTCGAGAGGCCATTGCGCAGTCGCAAAAACTCCAGACGCTAGGCGAGTTCACCGGCGGTATCGCTCACGACTTCAACAATTTAATGACCGTAATCGTCGGGTCGAGCGACTTCCTGCTCAAGAACCCTGATCTGCCGATACCGAAGCAGCGCAAGTATCTGGAGTCCATTGATCAAACAGCCAAACGAGCTACCGACCTAACAAGCCATCTTTTGGCTTTCGCTCGCCGACAGTCACTCAGCCCCGAAGTGGTTGACCTCAACATTCGGGTGGATGCGTTCGGTGAGATGGTTGGCCGTCTTTTGGGCTCAAAAGTGCAGGTGACAATCGAGAACAGGGCGGACAAACCTTTCGTCGAAGTCGACCCTTCGCAGCTCGACACTGCACTCCTGAACGTCGCCGTGAACGCGAGAGACGCAATGCCAAGTGGCGGCAAATTGCATCTGGCCACCTCCAATTGCAAACTGGACGAAAAGCCCGCGGTCTGCCTAACAATCGAAGACACGGGCACTGGCATCGCCTCTGAGGATCTCAAAAGAGTTTTCGAGCCCTTCTTTACGACGAAGCCTACCGGTAAAGGCACGGGACTTGGGCTGTCGCAGCTCCATGGTTTTGCAGCCCAGGCAGGCGGAGAGGCTGAGATCGAGTCGGAGCCCGGCAAAGGCACGCTGGTGCGCATCCGGCTGCCGCGCACTGACAAGCCGGTTCCTGCTGGCTAGCGCCTAGACCTTTAACCCCGTTTCTCGGCGAGCTGCGCGTGTTGGTCGTCGAAGACAACCAGCACGTTCAGAGTTGCCAGCAAACTATTGGAGGATTTGGGTGCCGGGTTGATGCGGCTAAGTGACGGAGTCCAAGCTTGGCAATGCTCCGCTCTAAGGGGTTTGACCTGGTCTTTTCGGACGTCATGATGCCAAATATGGGCGGTCTCGAGCTGGCCGCCGCCATGCTCGCGGCAAGGTTCTCCACTCCGCTGATTCTCACCTCTGGCTATAGTGATGACCTGATCGGCGCATCGCCAACCGAGACGGTGTTCGTTCGGAAACCTTACGACGTGACTTCGTTGCAAGTGGCGGTGGCCGAAGCCTTGGGAATCGGAAAAAACGACTTCTAGGCACTCAATTGAAATGTCCGCTTTCCATCCGTTGCGGACGTTGGCCGGCGTGGAGGCCGCAGGACCATTTGCGTTATCGGTGGGAAATGTCGGATCTTGCCTGGAGCGGTCAAACTGGAGTGGTCATGCCAAACGAATTAACGGGGCTTCGCGTATCGCTCGTGGAAGATTCTCCGGTTGTAGCGATGGCCACAGGCGACATGCTTGACCAGATCGGCTGCGTCACGGTGGGCCCTGCAGCCAACATGGCAACTGCCTTAGAGTTGGCTGAGGAAGGCGAATTCGATGCGGCTATAGTTGACTTGAACATCCGCGGTAGCAAGACATTCACGCTCCTGAAAATCCTCGAGCGGCGTGGAATTCCTTACCTCATCTGTAGCGGATACGCGGATTGGACTATGCCCGAGGAATTCGCAGAGCGCCCTCGCCTGCCTAAGCCTTTTGGGGCCGACTTGATGCGGGAAAAACTAACTGAACTCATTGTTGACACCAGATCCTCGCAATGGTGATCCTGCAACCTAGCTGGCCGACGTCGTTCTTCCAGCGATGTCTAGCGTCAGCTTCCACCTTTCCGGACGTTAGCAGACAGCCCGCTTTCGGCCGATAGGACCCGAGCGTAAATCCGATACAGAAAGCGGTCAGATGGCGTTTATGGTTGGCGCTAGGCCAACATCCGTACCTTTGGTTCGCGGTCCCAGTGGCGTTGGGGGCGACGCCCAGGAACTGCGCCTTAGGGCATCACCCCGGCGTCGGGTTCGATCCCGAGCTTGTCGAGGATGATATTCCTTTGTCGCAGGGCAATAGCCGATCGTCTTGCAATGGCCGTAGGCGTCCATGAACCACTGAAGCGCGGCGCCGTCCTTGGCAAGCATTTTGGCCTGGTCGGGCATGATCGCGCAGGCGACCGCGTCGAACAGCACCGAGGGCGACCCGGCGAGCTGGCCGTCGGCCTTCAGCGTGCCGCCCTTGACGCTGAGTTCGCCGACCTTGGGCGCGACGAGGAAGCGCCGTTCCGCCGGCCTCCTCGATCCCCGCCTTGAGCTTGTCGATCGCGGCCTTGTCCGACCCTTCGTCGAACAGGATCGCGACCTTGCGGCCCTTCATCGGCAGGTCGCCCTGCTTGACGATCGACAGCGCGTCGGACGGCGTCATGTCGATCGGCGCCTTCGCGGCCTTGTTCGCGGCGGGTAGCGGCATCGCCAGGCCGTCGGCGACGCGCTTGGCCAGGTCCTCGTCGACGTTGCGCAGATTGCCGAGCATGCGCGTGCGGACCGGCTCGAGATCGTCACCTTCGACAGCTCGAACACGAACGCGGAGGCGATATGCGCCTGCTCGATCTCGGTCTGCGAGCGGAAGAACAGCCGCGCCTGGCTGATAATGGTCGGCGAAGGTCTCGACCGCGCATGCGCAGCTTCTCGCTGCGCGTCGTTGCGTTCGTCATTCGCCGCGACGCGTGCGTGAAGCCCGTTGCTCGCTTTCGCGCGGGCCGCCGTCCTCGCCGGCTCGCCCAGGCTGTTGGGTTCGTAATTGGCGCGGCCCTTGGGGACCATCGTCTGCATCATCCCGTCGCGCTGGAAGTTGGCGAACGGGCACGTGGGCGCGTTGATCGGGATCTGGTGGAAATTGGTCGTGCCGAGCCGCGACTTCTGCGTGTCGAGGTAGGAGAACAGCCGCCCCTGCAGCAGCGGATCGTTGGAGAAGTCGATGCCGGGCGGGACGTTGGTCGGCAGGAACGCGACCTGCTCGGTCTCGGCGAAGAAATTGTCGACGTTGCGGTTCAAGCGTCATCCGGCCGATGATCTCGCGCGGGAGCGACTTCCTCGGGGATCAGCTTGGTCGCATCGAGCACGTCGTACGGCTAGCGCTGGCCGCGAATTCCTCGTCGAACACCTGGATGCGCGAGGTCCCACTGCGGGAAAGTCGCCGCGCGTCGATCGCTTCGTAGAGGTCGCGGCGGTGGAAATCGGGGTCGGCGCCGGAAATCTTGACCGCCTCGTCCCAGCAGGTCGACTGCAGGCCGAGCACGGGCTTCCAGTGGAATTTGACGAAGGTCGATTTGCCCGCGTCGTTGACCAGGCGGAAGGTGTGGACGCCGAAGCCTTCGATCGTGCGCAACGAACGCGGGATGCGCGCGGTCGCTCATCGCCCACATGATCATGTGGGTCGCTCTCGGGCATCAGGCGACTGAAGTCCCAGAAGGTGTCGTGCGCCGACGCCGCCTGCGGGATAGCCCCGGTCGGCCTCCATCTTCACCGCGTGGACGAGGTCGGGAAATTTGATCGCGTCCTGGATGAAGAACACCGGGATGTTGTTGCCGACGAGGTCCCAATTGCCTTCGGTCGTATAGAACTTGACCGCGAAGCCGCGCACGTCGCGCGGCGTGTCGACCTGACCCTGCGCCGCCGGCGACGGTCGAGAAGCGGGTGAAGACCTCGGTCTTCTGCCCCTTCTTGAACACCGCCGCCCGGCTCAGGTCGGTGATGTCGTCGGTCGCCTCGAACACGCCGTGCGCGCCCGAGCCGCGGGCGTGGACGATCCGCTCGGGGATCCGCTCATGGTCGAAGTGGAAAATCTTTTCGCGTAGCACGAAATCCTCGAGCAGCGTTGGGCCGCGCGGCGCCCGCCTTGAGGCTGTTCTGATTGTCGCTGATAGGTACCCCGTGATTGGTGGTCAGGCCGCCGCCCTGCTGGTGGGTTTCGCCGCCGTTACCCGTGGTGGTGGTCAAATCCGGTAGGGTCGAAGTCGGTTGCTTGGCCATGGGACGCTCCGTTCATGGGGATGGCCGAGCAACGACCCGCGAGAAAGGAAGGTCCGGAATTTTAGAGCGGAGTACAAATAAGTCTCAAGCGCATGCTCGGCTGTCGGGAAGAGCATCCGCTAGAGCTGTGATCGTCCGGCCTTCATCAGTGTCGACTGTAAAGCTGGGCCCGCGTTTGGTAAAAATGTGTCCTCTCGGCGAGGCTCGTCAATGTCCACCCCAAGTGGACGTAGGGGCGGCACTTGTGTCCCGGGACTGAGCTGGTGGCCATCAACCCGCGACAAGCCTAGACGCGCAGAACCATTGCGATAAGCTTGCGGTTTCGAGGAGATGGCATGCGATGAACGTCAAATCTAAACTCGCTCAAGGCATGTTCAATCCGGGCACCAACTGTAAAAGCGTGGATCGGGCCAACCGGGCGTCGGTGATCATCGACGGCGAGCAATACTTTGCGGACTTAAAGAAAGCCCTAGAGAGCGCGAAGAGCCAAATTGTCTTCGTGGGGTGGGATTTCGATACGCGGGTCAACTTGCAGGGTGGCACGGGAGGACAAACACTCCGAGCATTTATCGTCAGCCTCCTACGCCGTAACAAATCCTTGCGAATTTACATTTTGAAATGGAATTTCGGTGCGCTGAAGATCCTATTCCGTGGCCGGATGATATTTACGATTGCTCGTTGGATGATCAGCAATCGCCTGCGGATCAAGCTCGATGGCGTGCATCCCGTGGGCGCGAGCCACCATCAGAAACTTGTTGTGATAGATGGCAGCTTGGCTTTTTGTGGCGGGATCGATGCCACCAGCGGGCGCTGGGACACTCGCGAGCACGACGATAAAGACCCGCGCCGAGTTACTCCGAATGGCGACGACGCTGAACCCTGGCACGATCTCTCAATGGTCTTTGACGGTGAGGCCGCGCAACAAGCGCACGAAATTGCATCCGAACGTTGGCAACGCGCGACGGGCAAGGCCCTGCCAAAGGTCAGTGAATCGACGGAATGGCCGTTCGAGGGATCGCCAACCTTTGAAAACGTCGACATTGCATTCGCGCGTACCCGCGGCGAGCATAAAGACGCTCCGGCGATCAGAGAAAACGAGGCGCTGTTTCTCGATATGATCGCGACAGCGAAACGCTGCGTCTATGCCGAAAACCAGTATTTCGCTTCGCGAGTGATTGCCGCCGCAATTGCACGCCGACTACAGGAGGATGATCCGCCGGAATTTGTGATTGTGATGCCCGAGTCAGCCGATGGTTGGCTGGAGCAAGTCGCGATGGATACGGCGCGGAGCCAACTCGTGGCCATGATAAGAAAGTTCGACGCCAAGGACCGATTTAGGATCTACCATCCATTTACCAGTGGGGGGACAGCCATCTACGTACATGCAAAGCTGACGATCGTTGATGATAGGATCCTCCGCATAGGTTCCTCCAACATGAATAATCGCTCGCTCGGCTTTGACAGCGAATGTGACGTGGCGATTGATGCGGATGACAGCGGCGGTGATCGCGTCCGTGCCAGAATAACGGAGATCCGAGATAGTTTGATCGCGGAACACCTGGGTTGCGACACGAAAGACGTTGCTCTGCGATGCGCCCAGGGCTCCATAATTGAAGCTATCGAGACACTTCGCGGCCAGGGGCGCTCGCTACGGCCATATGTGCATGAGGATACCGCCGAACTCGCAGAGTTTGTCGCATCCCATAATCTACTTGATCCAGGTGGCGAAGACGACGCCAAGTGCGAAGCGCTGACGGGCCGGCAGAGATTAATCGATCGCTTCAAGCGGTTCAGGAAAGCTCGCTCATGAAGCGAGGAAAGGCGCGACAAAAGTATACGTGCTAATGTTAGCTTTGTTTTGAAATCGCACCGTCACTTGTAGTGACAAGGAACCTCCAGACTGAACACCAGTTTGTGCAGCATGGCATTCACGCAGCTCGATCCGCCGATACCAGTTCACGTTGTGGAGCGTGGTTCTGGGCAAGCCTTCGCTGTGATTGATTATGGTCCAGAGTTCGATCTTCTATGGGTGACTGGCTTGGATGATGGCGGAGAAATCTGGTGTGTTCCCAACCCGCAAATCCGGCTCCAAGCCAATTGGTCAATGGGTAGGCGCAAGGGCTCGCCTTCAGCCTCAAAAATAATGGCGGTGAGAAGTTAGCTTCAGCGTTTGATTGGCAGCTTTGCCAGCTGATTGCTGTGAATTCCGGCCGGTCTGCGGGGAGGCCCGCAAAAGCCGCGATGCCCGGGGGCTAAGGCCGAGGCGCGCCGGGTTACAGATGACCCGCATCCTTCAATTCGTAAACGAAACCGCTCGGCAAGTAATGAAGCGCAGCCTTGCCGCCCGTCTCGCTTTCGATCGCGCGGCGCAATATTCGTTCTCCGAAGCCGCTGGCCTCCGGTAGTGACACCTGCGGGCCGCCCAGACTCTTCCCATCTGAGGTCAAAACGCTGCGGTGTTTCCCGATCAACCTGCCAGGTGATGGCTATTGCACCGTTCGACACCGAAAGAGCGCCATATTTAAATGCGTTTGTACACAGCTCATGGATAGCGAGGGAAAGCATCAGTCCGACCGACGGTGAAAGAAGAACATGCGGTCCAGACACACCGACGCGTTGAGCATCCACTCCACATCCTTCGAGCGAGCGGGTGATGAGATCGTGCAGCATCAGTGACTCAAATTGTGGTTCGAACAGGACCGTTTGTGCAGTCGCAATCGCGCCAAGCCGGCTATTGAATAAGCTCAGCGCCTCCTTTGGATTGGCATCAGGGCGACCAGTGAAAGATTGGTGAGCAATCCCTTGGATCACCGAAATCAAATTCTTCGTGCGATGTGCTAATTCTCCCATCAATACCTGGCGGCGTTCGTCGCTAAGCCGCCGCTCGAAGACCCGGCCGACCTGAGCTCCCAAAGATTGAACGAGTTGGAGAATGCGCAGAGTCCGGTGGCGATGACAGCGGCGCGAAAAACTCGAATACGGCAATGCACTTGCCGTGGCTCATCACCGGGAAGCCAAAGGCACCCTCAACCCCCAGCCCCTTTCGCGGGAAATTGAAGTCTTCGCTTGTACGCTCGATCCACAATGGTTTGCCACTATCCAGGATACGGCCTGGTAATCCGACGCCCCTGGCAAAGTGCATCTGTTCGGTCTTTGCGACGAAATCCGGAGCGATTTCTGCGGCGTCCTAGAACTCCAATTGCGAGACACGAGGCGCTCCCCATCGTCCGAGACACGGTAAGCGTGACCGAGAGGCCATTGGGCAAGCTCGCAAACCGCTTCCAGCGTCGCTTGAAATGCCTCGTCGAGGCCGGCACCCCCTGCGGCAAGTGCGCTGAGTTCGAACATCAGCTTACTCTCGAGCGCCAATTGTTGAGCCTGTCTCTCGGCCAAGTCCTGGTCACTGATGTCGCGAAGGAAACCGACAAATGCCTCGTCGTTTGAGGCTGAGACCAATGTGATCGTAAGCTCGACCGGGATCTCCTTGCCGTCCTTGGTCAGCGCCGGAAGCTTCAGCCTTTGGTTCAGGACACGCGCTTCGCCGCCGTTATTAAAACGTTCGAGGCCTCGACGATGCATTTTCTCGAAACGCCGGGGGAACTATCAAATTGCCGAGCGACTGGCCGATTGCTTCACCAGCGCTCCAACCGAACGTTCGCTCTGCAATCGCATTCCATCCTAGAATGTTTCCCTCACGGGACATGATCACGACGACGTCGAGAACGTTCTCGAGAAGGACTTTCAGGGACAATTCCAAAGGCATTCAAAAAGTTGTATCTGCGAAACGATCGTCGGTCTAATGTTTCAGATCAAAACAACAGGCTTTCACCGATTGATGCACAACCGGCGTTGGCGCGGAACGGCCACATAGACATTTCTTCGGTCTGGAACTCGAAACAGACCGTTTGCTAACGGCCAAACCCGGTCACGTCGTCGGCCCCTGGCAATCTCAGCTTTCCCCACAGCGGACATTAGCAGGCCGTCCGATTTCGGCACCTAGCGGCAAAGTACGGCTGGGGCGGGACCTAAACTCTCGCGCGCTCCCGCCCCAAGTCGGTCTATTCGTCCTTGGCGTCGATGTTGACCGCTGTTTCGGCGAGCTTGGTCATATATTCGTCGCCGCCGTAGATCTCTTTGGTGGCCTGGCGAAGTTGCTTCTGGGCATCCTTCAGCTTGAGCGTTCCGGCATATGAGGCCGCCGTGCCGAACCCAGCAATGCCGTAATGCGACATGCGTTGGTATTGCGCGATGATCACCGCATCGAGCACTGGTCCCTTTTCGGGCGCTTCCTCGGTTGTGTGCTTGACTGCCTCGGTAACCAGCCCTTCCATGCCCTTGCAATGCTCCTTCTTCACTTTTTCGTCTTAGTCCGCGAGCAGCTGTTTTAGAATATCGGTGTGCTTCGCAATGCCTTCCTGTGACTTGGTGAGCATCGACTTAAGCGACGGATCGCTAACCTTCGACAACATCTTCTTGAGGACCCGGCTCATCTGGTCATTCGCCGACCACAGGTCCTGCAGTTCGCCAGTGTAAAGGTCGTTGAGGTCTTCTGGTGCTGCCATGTTGATCCGCTCCTATGGGGCGCAGCCGGGGAGAAGCTGCCGTGAGCGTAGCGAATTTTGAGACCGGGAAGTTCCTTGTCCTCGCGCCCAGAGGCAACCATGCAAAGTTTAGCTCAACAATGACGGCTATCTCAATGGTCGGTTCTTCTCAGTTCCGGTTACCAAGCACTGGTGTCCGCTTCGAGCCCATTTCGGACACTAGGAGTATAAAACCCTTCGAGCCGACCAGCGAGGATGACAGCGAACTCTTTTTTAGCGATGTTGCTGCTTTCCGGGGACAAGGATGGTGGAGGACCTGGTGCTTCCTTCAGCGCTAAAGACGAAGATCGTAACTCCAAAACTAGCGGAGACTTGCGAGTTTTACGTCAAATGCCTTGGCATGCAAGTTGTCGAGGAGGCGTGGCAAGAAGCGGATGATGTCGGGTGCATCCTCGCTCTCGCCAGCGACGGTAGAGAGGCGCTGCTTGAAGTATATGAAGGAAAACACGCCGAGGGTTTTTCTGGACTGAGCTTGCAGTTTCGAACTCAAAATCTTTCAGCGTTCAAGGCGGAGTCGTGCCGGCGACCATTGCATGCCGCGGACCTTTGGTGAGGCCTTGGGGCAGCACGTACCTCTACCTTACTGACCCAAATGGCCATCCCCATCGTCGTGTACGATGGCGGGCGCTGATCCCAACCTTCAACCCTGCACGTCATTTAGCGCCATTCGGCTCCCGACCCAAACCGGACACTAGCGCAATGCGGCGGCCGCAGCACGGCCTCCAACTCAGGAACTCCAGTGGGTCCGCATCGTTGAAAGTGCGGCCGATAGACGGGTCAATCTGGAGAGGACTGAAACCATGAACGAACGCGATATGGAAAACCAGGTTTCGCAAAAGCCGAACGATAGCTTGGGCGACAAAGTGGCCAATGCGCTTGACGGTCATGATGACCCTAATCGTGGCCCATTCGATCGCGCAGCCAACGCTCTTGCTGGTACGGACGATCCGAACGAGGGCCAGCTAGATCGCGCAGCCAGTGCTTTTGGTGGCACAAACGACCCAGATAAGGGCCCGCTGGATCGGGCTGCCAATGCGCTTGATGGTCGTGACGATCCCAACCGTGGCCCAGTGGATCGCGCAGCCAACACTCTTGATGGCACCGATGACCCTAATCGCGGCCCCATCGACCGTGCAGAGAACGCACTAAATCGCGATAGCTAAGTGTTGACTGGGGGTGCCGCGTTCGCGGTGCCCCCAAATTCTTTGCGCTTATGAGCGAAACTGCCGATAGAGACGCCGCCGCTAAAGAATATATCGGGGGAAGCATGATGAAATTGACAAACCGGATGAGCGCGGAAGCAATTGGTACATTCTGGCTCGTTTTTGGTGGATGCGGCAGCGCTGTATTGGCGGCAGCGTTTCCGAATGTGGGCATCGGCCTACTCGGAGTTTCGCTAGCGTTTGGCCTTACGGTGCTGACGATGGCCTACGCCGTGGGACATGTATCCGGCGCGCATTTCAACCCGGCGGTTACCATTGGACTCTGGGCGGCTGGGCGCTTTCCATCTCGTGACATCGCTCCCTATTTGATCGCGCAGGTCGCGGGAGCAGTTGTGGCCTCTTACCTGTTGTACTCTATCGCGAGCGGCTCCCCCAGCTTCGATCTTTCAGTAAACGGTCTGGCGCAAAACGGGTTCGGGGCCGCCTCGCCTGGGCAATATTCAATTGCGGCCGCATTGACGATTGAGATCGTCCTGACTGGCGGTTTTCTGCTTGTTATCCTGGGTTCGACCGATGGCCGAGCACCTGCGGGCTTCGCGCCCATCGCGATCGGCTTGGCCTTAACCCTAATCCACCTGATCAGCATCCCTGTCACGAACACGTCAGTAAACCCGGCACGGAGCACGGGGCCAGCGTTCGTCGTTGGTCGTTTGGCCCTTCAACAGCTCTGGCTTTTCTGGCTGGCACCACTCGCCGGGGGGATCATCGGCGGTTTGCTTCACCGCAGTCTCTTTGCTGACCGAGCGAATAGGCCGGATGTGGTTGGTGACAAGCAGTCCAAGCTCTGAACGAATTCAAAGGGTGGGCGCAGCTCCAAAACCGCTAGGGGCGAAACGGACGGAAGAAAACGACTTGTCGAGGTTTGAACATATATGTGCCGACCCCGGGCCCGGACACCCTTCGCGGAAGGGGGCCACTGGAACTCGAGAACTCATTTCTGCATTTGATCAAATGATTGATCGGTTCGCAGGGGCGAGCAGTTCGGGCGACTGATCCATTCTGAAGCCGGAAACTTCGCACGACGATAAAGGGGATTGCCGTGACTACGGACACGCGCTGGCGAAACGGCCAAGACATTCATCCTGTGCACGCGGTGCTGCTCGTGTCATGCCTGCCCTTGTTTCTGGGGGCGTTGCTCGGTGACTGGGCGTATTTCAGCAGCTTCGAAATTCAATGGCTCAACTTCGCCGCATGGCTGATCGTGGGCGCGTTGATATTCACAGGTCTGGCGCTGCTGTGGGGATTAATCGACGCACTTCGCGCGGACGTGCCGCCCGGCCGAAGCAAATGGATCTATGTCGGATTGCTGGCGGCAACGTTGGTGCTCGGATTCATCAATGCGCTGGTTCACGCGAAGGATGGCTGGGCGACGATGCCGCTGGGACTGATCCTTTCGTTAATCATCTTTCTTCTGGCGGTAGCCACGATCTGGGCAGGTTTCGCCAAGTCGCGAACAGGAGAAGGCCGGTGAACTGTCGTCCCTTCGCGCTGACGCTGACGGCGCTCCTCCTTGCCGGTTGCGGCGTCGATTCCGACGTCAACCAATATGGTCCAAACCCAGACCTTCCGGGCAAGCAGCGTGGTCTGCTGCCGAGCATGACGATCGCCAGTCCGCCGGCTGGGGAGACCGACGCCCTGTCGTCCCCGAGGGCTATACAATCACGCCGATCGCCACCGACCTCAAAATCCCGCGCCAGACACTGGTGCTGCCCAACGGCGACATCCTGGTCGCCGAAGGCAAAGGCGGCGGCGAAACGCCCGATACTTCGGCCCAAGGATCTTTTGGCAGGCTATTTCATCGGCAAGGGCACAAGCCCAGTGAAAGGCGGCGATCGCCTCACCTTGCTGCGCGATGCCAATGGCGACGGGGTTTACGAGCAACGCGCGATTTTTGCCGAGAATTTGAACGCCCCTTACGGGATCGCGCTTGCGGGCAACAAACTCTACGTCGCGAACCAGGACGCGCTGGTCAGCTTCGACTATCAGCCCGGCCAGATCCGCGCGAGCGGCCCCCCGGTTACGGTCACCGCGCTTCCCGCGGCGATCAATCATCACTGGACCAAATCGCTGGCGGCAAGCGCCGATGGCCGCTTTTTGTACGTCGGCATCGGCTCGAACAGCAATATCGGCGAACGCGGCATGGCGGTCGAAGAAGAACGCGCGATGGTGTGGCAAGTCGTTACTGCAACCGGCGCGGCACGCCAATTCGCGACCGGGCTGCGCAATCCCACCGCGCTCGCGATCCAGCCGGGCATCGGCCAGCTTTGGGCGGTCGTTAACGAGCGCGATGAGCTTGGTGCCAATTTGGTGCCCGATTATCTGACGTCGGTGCGCCAAGGGGCCTTCTACGGTTGGCCCTACAGTTACTGGGGCGCCAATCCAGATCGTCGCGTTCAGCCGTTCAAGGAAGACATGGTAAAGCGCGCGGTGCGCCCCGACTATGCACTTGGCTCGCATCGTGCACCGCTGGGACTGTCCTTCTCAACCCCGACCATGGGCGCGAGCTTTGCTAACGGAGCTTTTGTCGGCATGCATGGCAGCTGGAATCGCGAGACACCGGTCGGCTACAAGGTGGTGTTCGTGCCGTTCGGCGGCGGGCGTCCGGCGGGCAAACCGATCGATTTTGTCACCGGGTTCCAAGTCGACGGCAAAACGTTCGGCCGACCCGTTGGCGTGACGGTGGACCCGCGCGGCGCACTGATCGTTGCCGACGACTTGTCGAATACCATCTGGCGCGTCGCGCCGACCCAAACGCAGGAGCAGCCGCCGTCGTCCGCACAGGCCGTCACGGGCTGATGAGCCTGGCCGCGCCTCACCCGTGGATGCCCTATTGCAGGGCCGCGCCGGTGCCCGGCGATTGGCTTGGTCGCTAGAATCTCGACCCAGTGCCAATCACCGCGATGGCCGGGATCGCGGTCCAGCTGAGGCGCCTAACCGACGCATCCGGCCGCAGATGATCTAACGGTGACCTACGTTTTTGTAACCGAAGGTCGCGGGTTCGATTCCTGAATCCGGCACCACCAATTTCGAGCCTGCGTACTTATCCACAGGCTTATGCACCAGAACACCCCCGCATTTCGTTTGTGAGGGCCATTTAAACCCTAGCGAATCGGTTTGGACCCTGCTCTAACAATCAGGTGGTTGCGGTCCTCGGATCGAAGCGGCGAGGCCCTCGGGCCAGAGCGCAGAGAGACTAGGAACGAAATCATGGAGCCCCGGATACTTCGGTATCCGGGGCTTTCCATTTTCAGGCTCCCCGGCATTCGCTGGCGGGGCCTTTTTCGTGCCCGTAAAAGGGCGCGACGGTTTTTTTCGAATGGCCGGGAACCGGCTCACTAGTTTCCCGTTGTACTCTCGTGGTTCATCTCTTCGGAGGCGAACCATGGAGCCCCGGTTACTTCGGTAACCGGGGCTTATTTGTATCCGCGCTAAAGCGCCCCCGCCTCGACATTCGCCAATTCGATCCGCGCCGACGTGTCGGCCAGCGGATATTTATTGCCGTTGGCGCAATTGAACAGGACGACCCGCTCGTCTTTCCCGACCAGTCCGCGCTCCAGCGCCAACCGCCACCCGGCGAGCACCGCGCCGCCTTCGGGACACAGCAGGAAGCCGTCGTCCCGCGCCGCATGGCGCACCGCCTCGCCGATCATTGCCTCGGGCACCGCAAGCGCCGCGCCGCCGCTGGCCCGGACCGCGCGCAGGATCAGGAAATCGCCAACCGCCTTGGGGACCCGGATCCCGGTCGCCATCGTCGCTGCATTCTCCCACCGTTCGGCGAATTCCTCCCCGGCATCGAATGCGCGCACCATCGGCGCGCAGCCCTCGGCCTGGATCGCGTACATCCGCGGCCGCTCGGGCCCGATCAGCCCGATTGCCTCCAGCTCGTCGAACGCCTTCCACATGCCGATCAGCCCGGTCCCGCCGCCAGTCGGGTAGAAGATGGCATCGGGCAAGTGCCAGCCAAGCTGCTCGGCCAGCTCCAGTCCCATCACCTTCTTGCCCTCGATCCGGTAGGGCTCCTTGAGCGTCGAGCAGTCGAACCAGCGTCCTTCCGCGGCGCCTTTCCCGACCAGTGCCCCGCATTCGTCGATCTGGCCGTCGGCGACATAGACCTTGGCACCATAGGCGGCGGTTTCGGTGATGTTGATGGCGGGTGTCTCGGCGGGGCAGATGACGATCGTCTCGATCCCGGCCCGCGCGCCATAGGCCGCCAGCGCCGCCCCGGCATTGCCGTTGGTCGGCATCGCAATCCGCTGCACGCCGAAATGCTTCGCCATGCTGACCGCCATCGCAAGGCCCCGCGCCTTGAACGATCCGGTCGGCAGCCGCCCCTCGTCCTTGACCAGCGGGGCGCGAGCGCCGTGGCGCTTGCCCGTCACGTCGAGCGCAACCAGCGGCGTCTCGGGTTCGCCCAGGCTGATGGCTTCCGCGCCCCGAGGCAGCGGCAGCAATTCGCGCCATTTCCACATTCCCGGCGCGCGCCCCTCCAGCACGTCGACGCTCAGCGCCCGCTTGACCGCATCGAGATCATAGTGCGCCAGCAGCGGTTTTCCCGCCCGCGACAGATTGTGCAGCCGGTCGGCGTCGTAGCGCTCGCCGGTCAGCGAGCATTCGAGGTGGGTCATGAACATGCGGGCACTCGCGCAGGGATCAGCAATGGTCGCAATCGTCACCCCGTTCGACCGCGCGTTCGACCTGGATGGTCGAATGGTCGATGCCGAACAATTGGTGGACGTAGGCATTGGCCTGGCGGAGGATGAGGTCGCGGTTGACCGCGTCGTCGACCTGCAGGTGGACGGTCATCGCCGTTTCGGTGGTCGACAGCGACCAGATGTGGAGATGGTGGGTGCCGACCACGCCGGGCAGTTTCTCCAGCGCGCGGGCGACTTGGTCGGCTTCGATATTCTTGGGCGTGCCGGCCAGTGTCATCGAGGTCGATTCAAGTAGCAGCCCCCATGTCCCCCACAATATCACCCCAGCGACACCCAGGCTGACCACCGGGTCGATCCAGCGCTCGCCGGTGAGCAGGATGGCAAGGCCCGCGACCACGACCGCCGCCGACACCGCGGCATCGGCCACCATATGGAGATAGGCGCCGCGGATGTTGATATCGCCGTGGCGACCGCGCGCGAACATCAAGGCGGTAAGCCCGTTGATCAAGATCCCGACCGCCGCCACCGCCATCACCATATTGCCGTTGGACGGTTCGGGCGCGATCAGCCGGCGGACCGCCTCGGCGATGATCCCGCCGACCGCGACCAGCAGCAGCAAGGCATTGATCAATGCAGCGAGGATAGAGCTTTTCTTGAGCCCGTAAGAGAAGCGCGGGCTCGGCCGGCGTTTGACCAGCAACGCCCCGACATAGGCGACCACCAGCCCAAGCACGTCCGACAGATTGTGCCCGGCGTCGGCCAGCAGCGCCATCGAATTGGCGGCGAAGCCATAGATCGTCTCGAAAATGACGAATGCCAGGTTGAGGACGATTCCGATGATGAAAGCGCGCCCGAAATTCCCGCCACCGTGCCCATGGCTGTGACCGGCATGACCATGTCCATCGTGATTGTGCCCGGCGCCCATCGGTCAATCGGATAGCGAGTGCCCTCCTGTCGTCAAGCGATTGCCTCCCTTAAACAAAAGCGGCCCGGACGGTGGGGGTCCGGGCCGCTCCAAGGTGCGACGGTTCGGGGAAAAGCCGTCGCGGGGGCTTATAGATCGATCCCGGCTGCAATCGCTTCAAGCTTGCGGACTCGTTCCTTAAGGTCCGCGATCTCGATCCGGCCGCCGGCGGGGGGCATAGTCGCCTCCGCCCGGCCGTTGACCAGTTCCAGCCGCTTCAGCTCGAGCCAGCCCTGCCAGCCCTTGAGCGTCGCCCAGGCGGCGATGGCGACTGCGATCATCAAGCTCGCCGCAATCAATCCGGTTGCTGTCAAGTCAGCCATTGTTCTTCTCCCGCAGCGCTTCGATCTCCCGCGCCAGCTCATGGTCCTTCTGCGATGCGATATGGTGGTCGATCGCCATCATCCTGCGATCGGTTTCGTCGAGCTCGGTCCGCATCGCATGGACGCTGGTGCGGGTCCTCCCGACGTCGCCCATCCGCTCGTAATCCGACCGGCGATCGGTGCCGCCACCCAGTCCGCGGTTCGCCTTCTTCTTCTGCGCATGAAGGTAGATGCCGCCGCCGATGTAGGCGACCAGCGCCATTTCCCAGCTGACCAGGATCGCGATCGCGATCAGGCCGATGCGCAGGATGGTCGGGTCGATGTTGAAGATGTCGCCGAAGGTCGAGCAGACGCCCGCAATCTTCTTGTCGTGGCGATCGAGTGAATAATTTGACGGCATGATACGCTGTCCTTCCCCGTTAATTCTTCGCCGCGAGCGCGGCCTTCAATTCTTCCAGCTCGGCGTCGACCTGGTCGGCCGCGCGAAGCTCGGCAATCTCTTCCTCGAGGCTCTTCGGCCCGGTCATCCCCAGTGCCTCGGCATAGCCTTCGGCAAGGTCGGCGCGGCGCTCGAGCACCTCGAAGCGCGAGAAGGCATCCTCGGTCCGAGGCCCATGCAGCATCTCGCTCGCCCGGGCGCGGTGGACCGCGCTTTCGATGCGATTGGCGATGCTTGCCTGGCGCGACCGCGCTTCGGCGAGCTTGGCCTGGAGCCGGGCGATGTCGGCTTCGTAGCCGCGCAATACCGCCTCGATCTGGGCCACTTCCTCGCGCAGTCCGGCAGCCATGTCGGCGGCCTTCTGCTTTTCGCCGAGCGCGGCGCGGGCAAGGTCCTCGCGGTCCTTTTCCAGCGCCAGCCGGGCCTTGCCGGTCCAATTGTCCTGGATCCCGTCGAGGCGATCGATGGCGCGCCGCATTTCCTTCATGTCGGCGATCGACCGGGCCGCTGTCGCGCGGACTTCGACCAACGTCTCTTCCATTTCGACGATGATCATCCGGATCATCCGTGCCGGATCTTCCGACCGGTCGAGCAATTCGGTGACGTTCGCCGCGATGATGTCGCGCGTCCGGGTGAAGATGGGACCCGACAGCAGGCTGGCGAGCGGCGCGAAACGGACGGTCGCGGTGTCCGTTTGCGCCTGGGGCTCGGCCATCCGCGGCGTGCGGGTCGGCGCCTTGGCCTCGATCGGTTCGAGCTTATGCACTGATGGTGACCGCCGGGTTGGCAACCGCCGCCGCCGGGCCGACCGCGGCGCCGACCGCGATCGTGCTCATCAGGACTGCCGCGAAGGCAGCGACCAGATGGCGCTGAAGGTTTGAACCAAACATTGTCTATCTCCCTTTGTGACCCGCCATCCAAGGTCGGCGGCTCATGCAGCCTACTATTCAAGGGCCGTGCCAATTGCGGTTTTCCGCCAATTTTCGCGTTAGACCCTGACTCGGCGCGGGCAATTGGCGGATTTTCCCACCACCAGTTGGGAAAGCTGACCAACTGTTCATGTTGACCGGCCATGCGCAAGGAACGAACCTTCGCGTCGCGCGCTTGAGCGGCAACGAATGTCAGGAGAATCGCATGTTTGGAAAAATCGCGGGCGCGTTCATCGGCAGCAGGGTCGCTGGCCGCCACTCGGGCGCCAAGGGCGCGTTACTCGGCGTCGGCCTAGCCGCGCTCGCACGCCGCGGGCTTGGCCCGCTCGGGCTTGCACTGGGCGCCGGATGGGCAGCAAAGAAATTGTACGAGAAGCGCCAGGCCGGTCGCGCGCCGGTCTATCCGTCGGATCTTGGTCCGCGGACCTGACTATCCGTCATTGCGAGCGAGCGAAGCCATCCAGTCGCTGGATTGCTTCGTCGTTGCGCGCTTCGCAACGACGACTGAAAGCTATTCCGACTCTTCGCCCTCGGCGGCCTGCTCTTCATAATAAGGCTCGACCACGCCCTTCAGCTTGATCGTCATCGGGTTGCCGAAGCGATCGCGACTGCGGCCGGCGGCGACGCGGATCCAGCCTTCGGACACGCTATATTCCTCGACATTGGTCTTCTCGACCCCGTTGAAGCGGATCCCCACCCCGCGCTCGAGCACGTCCTGGTTGAAATGCTCGCTGCGCGGATCGAGGCTGAGGTGATCGGGAAGGGCGGGGGCGCTGTCGTCGGTCTTGGCTTTTTTGTCGGTCATGGGACGCGCCTTTGCCGACCCCCGTCGCGTTCGTCAAACCCGTCTAACTCCTGCCTTATCGAATTTCGATAATATCGATTGACAATATGAGCACATTGGTTTATCGTTTATCGATATTCCATTGTTTTGGGGGTCTCAATGCCGATCGAACCGATGAATGACCGCCTGCTGAAGATTACGCGGCTCGTCCTGACTTTGTTGATGGCGCTGACCATCCTCGTCGCCGTGACCGCCCTGATGACGTTGCCAATCCTTTATTTCAGATATGAAGAGGTTGCGGCCAAGATGGCGGCAAATGGCATCGAACGCGAATCGATCCCATGGGTGGTGGGGCTGATGCTTGGCGGTGTCCTGCTGTCAGTGCTGGCCTTCTGCTTCCTCCGTCACCTTGCCGAATCGTCGACAGCGTGTCGCAAGGCGATCCCTTCGTCCCGGTCAACGCCGACCGCCTCCGGAATATGGCCTGGCTGGCGCTCGCGATGCAGGCTGCGGTGATCCCGATTATGGGCCTGGTCGTCTGGTTCGATGCCCTGCCGCACAAGGCAAACGTTCACTATGTCGATAATAACTCCTTCGGGGGGCTGATCCTCGCGCTGCTGTTGTTCGTCCTTGCCCGTGTGTTCCGTGTCGGCACCGAGATGCGCGACGAGCTAGAAGGGACGGTCTGATGGCGATCCGGGTCAAACTCGACGACCGCTTGCTCGACAGGAAGATAACGCTCACCGAGCTCGCCGAACGCGTCGATCTCACGCTAGCAAACCTGTCGATCCTCAAGACTGGCAAAGCGCGAGCGATCCGCTTCTCCACCTTGCAGGCGCTGTGTCGTGAACTGGAATGCCAGCCCGGCGACCTGCTGGCTTACGCGCCCGACTAAGGTTGCCCGCCCGCGCATGCTTCATTAAGCGCGGTCGGCAATGACCGACTCCCCCAACGACCGCGCCAACCGTCCGGCGCTGGCGCTGCATGTCCCCGAGCCGAAGTACCGGCCCGGGGACGCGCCCGATTTCTCGTCGATCGCCGTCCCCGCCGCGGGCAGCGCGCCCCGCCCCGATGTCGCCGCCGAGGCGGAAGAAACCTTCCCGTTGTGCACCCACTTGGTGCGCGTACTCGACGACAACGGCAAGGCGGTCGGCCCGTGGGATCCGCGGCTCGACGCCGACACGTTGCGCAAGATGCTGACCGACATGAAGACGGTGCGCGTGTTCGACGATCGCATGTATCGTGCCCAGCGACAGGGCAAGACCAGCTTCTACATGAAGTGCACCGGGGAGGAGGCGATCGCGGTTGCCGCGGCCACCGCAATGGACCCCGAGGACATGCACTTCCCGACCTATCGCCAGCAGGGACTATTGGTGGCGCGGGGCTATCCGCTGGTGACGATGATGTGCCAGATTTATTCGAACAAGAGCGACCCGCTGAAGGGCCGCCAGTTGCCGATCATGTATTCGGACAAGAAGCACGGCTTCTTTTCGATCAGCGGCAACCTCGGGACTCAATATCCGCAGGCGGTCGGCTGGGCGATGGCCTCCGCGATCAAGGGCGACAGCCGGATCGCGATGGGCTGGATCGGCGACGGGGCGACCGCGGAAGGCGACTTTCATTCGGCGCTGACCTTCGCCGCGGTCTACCAGGCGCCGGTGATCCTCGCGGTGGTCAACAACCAGTGGGCGATCTCCAGCTTCAGCGGCATTGCCGGGGCCGAGCAGGCGACCTTTGCCAGCCGCGCGGTCGGCTATGGCATCGCCGGGCTTCGGGTCGACGGCAACGACGCGCTTGCCGTTTATGCCGCCGTCCGCTGGGCGAGCGAACGCGCCCGCACCAACGACGGGCCAACCCTGATCGAATTTTTCACCTACCGCGCCGAAGGTCACTCGACCTCCGACGACCCCACCGGCTACCGCCCGAAGGGCGAGGCACAGGAATGGCCGTTGGGCGACCCGATCGACCGTCTGAAGGCGCATCTGGTCGGCTTAGGCGAATGGGACGACGACCGCGACGCCGAGCTCGACAAGCAGATCGACGCCACCGTCCGCGCGGCGCAGAAGGAAGCCGAGAAGCAGGGCATCCTGTCCGAGCAGGGGTTCGAGAATATCAGCTCGATGTTTCAGGACGTGTTCGCGGAAATTCCCTGGCACATCGCCGAACAGCGCGACGCCGCGCTCGACGAAGCCCGCGAATATCTCGGGCGGGACGCGTCATGAGCGCTGTTAAGTCCACTGGCCGCAACATGATCGAGGCGATCAACGACGCCCACCGCGTGATGATGGAGCGCGATCCCGATATCGTCGTGTTCGGCGAGGATGTCGGCTATTTCGGCGGCGTGTTTCGCGCCACCGCCGGCCTGCAGGAGCAGTTCGGCAAGACCCGCTGCTTCGATGCGCCGATTTCGGAAGGCGGGATTATCGGCACCGCGGTGGGCATGGCCGCTTATGGCCTGAAACCCGTGGTCGAGATCCAGTTCGCCGACTACATCTATCCCGGCTACGATCAGATCGTCAGCGAAGTCGCCCGCATGCGCTATCGCACCGCCGGCGAGTGGAGCATGCCGATGGTCATCCGCAGTCCTTATGGCGGCGGCATCTTCGGCGGCCAGACCCATAGCCAGAGCCCCGAGGCCTTGTTCACCCACGCCACCGGTCTCAAGACCGTCATCCCGTCCAACCCCTACGACGCCAAGGGCCTGTTGATCGCGGCGATCGAAGATCCCGATCCGGTGCTCTTCTTCGAGCCCAAGCGGATCTACAACGGCCCGTTCGACGGCCATCACGACAAGCCCGTCACCCCCTGGGCCAAGCATGAACTCTCCAACGTGCCCGACGGCCATTACACCGTGCCGTTGGGCAAGGCGAAGGTGGTGCGCGAAGGCGAGGCGCTGACCATCCTGACCTATGGCACGATGGTCCATGTCTCCTTGGCCGCGGTCGAGGAAAATGGCATCGATGCCGAGGTCATCGACCTGCGCACGCTCGTCCCGCTCGACATCGAGACGATCGAGGAAAGCGTCAAGAAGACCGGCCGCTGCCTGGTCGTGCAGGAAGCGACGAAGACCTCGGGCTTCGGCGCCGAGCTTTCGGCGCTGGTGCAGGAGCGCTGCTTCTACCACCTCGAAGCCCCGGTCGAGCGCGTCGCGGGGTGGGACACGCCCTACCCCCACGCCTACGAATGGATCTATTTCCCCGGGCCGATCCGGATGAAGAATGCGCTGAAGAAAGTGATGGCCGCCTGATGGGTACCTACAAGTTCAAGCTCCCCGACATCGGCGAAGGCATTGCCGAGGCCGAGATCGTCGCCTGGCACGTCGCGGTCGGCGACGTCATCGCCGAGGATCAGCAGCTCGCCGACATGATGACCGACAAGGCAACGGTCGAAATGGAAAGCCCGGTCGCGGGCAAGGTCACCAAGCTCGCCGGCGAGGTCGGCGAACAGATCGCGATCGGATCGGTGCTGGTCGAGATCGAGACCGAAGGCGACGAGAGCGCGGCGGAGAGCCGCGACGAGCAGCCGCTGGCCGATGGAGCGTCAGTGGCGACCGAGGCGCAGGAGGAGCGAATTCCCGTCAGCGCGACGGAAGAACCAAAGGCAAAACAAGAACCGCTCGTGTCGAGTGCGGTCGAGACACCGCCTAAACAGCAAGAACGTCCTTCGACTTCGCTCGGGACAACCGATGTTGGTCACGCTGGCCAGGCAAAAACCCTCGCCTCCCCCGCCGTCCGCCAGCGCGCACGCGATCTCGGGATCGATCTCGCTGAAGTAAAAACCGCCAGCGACCGTGTCCGCCACGCCGACCTCGACGCCTACCTCCTCTACAATGGCGGCAGCCTCGGACACGCGCCGGCTGCGAAACGCGCCGACGAGACCATCAAGGTGGTCGGCCTGCGCCGCAAGATCGCCGAGAATATGCAGGAGGCCAAGCGCCGCATCCCGCATTTCACGTTGGTCGAAGAATTCGACGTCACCGAGCTGGAAGACACGCGGGCAATGATGAACCGCGACCGCGGCGACAATCCCAAGCTCACCCTGCTGCCGTTCCTGATCACCGCGATGGGCAAGGCGCTGGCCGACTGGCCGATGCTCAACGCCACCTTCGACGATGACAATATGTCGCTCACCCGGCACGGCGCGATGCACCTCGGCATGGCGACCCAGACCTCCGGCGGGCTGATGGTCCCGGTGATCCGCGACGCACAGGGCAAGAGCGTGTGGAATTTGGCCAGGGACATTGCCCGCCTCGCCGACGCCGCCAAGACCGGCAAGGCCGCGCGGGAAGAACTGTCCGGATCGACCATTACCCTCTCGTCGCTCGGCCCGATGGGCGGCGTGACCTCGACCCCGGTGATCAATCGCCCCGAAGTGGCGATCATCGCGGTCAACAAGGTCCGCGAAATGCCGGTCATCGTCGACGGCGAGCTGGAAGCGCGCAAGCTGATGAACCTCTCGCTCAGCTGCGATCATCGCGTGGTCGATGGCTGGGACGCTGCCAACTTCCTTCAAGCGATGAAGAAGCTCATCGAGAATCCGCTGCGGCTGCTCTCGGCGTGATCCGCCCTGCGTCGGGATCGCGCCGCGCGCGCTTCATCCTGCCGGGACTATATTTGGCGTTGGCGCTGTACCTGTGGATCGACTTCGCCACCGCCGCGCGCGACGGCCTTGCCAATGTCGGGTTGTTTTTCGTGACTTTTCCCGTCGCTTTGGTTGGTCTGCTGATCGACCGGCTGATCGGCAGCAAAAGCTTTTCACTGCTTCCCGACGGCTTCGGCTATCTCGGCAATCACGCTATCTATTACGTCCCAGCGGTCGCCGTCACCGCGACATTGGTGTGGTGGATTGGGCGGGCGATCGACCGGAGACGGGGATGAACCGGCGCGCGGGCGGCGCGTCCGACGCCCCGCCTCGGCCCGACCCCGCGTGGGACAGCTTCTGGCGCTACGACCGCCTGTCGTCGTTCCACACGGCGCCGGGCGCGCCCAATTACGGCGCGCCGGTCGCCGATGGCTGGCGCGCGTTTTTTGCTGACCTTCCCGAAGCGGCGCGGATTCTCGACCTTGCCACCGGCAATGGCGCGATCGCGGTGCTGGCGGTCGCGGCGGGCAAGGGTTTCGCGGTCACCGGCGCCGACCTGGCCGCGGTCGAGCCCACCGCCTTCGTCACCCGCAATCGCGTCGAGTTGGACCAGATCCACTTCCTTCCCGGCACCCCGGCCGAGGCGCTACCCCTGCCCGACGCCAGCATGGACGCGGTGGTCAGCCAATATGGCGTGGAATATTCCGACCTCGACCGTTCGTTACCAGAGGCGGTGCGAATCCTTGCCCCCGGTGGCCGCCTGCGCTTTGCGATGCACGCCGCCGACGGCACCATCGCGCGCGACACCGCGACCAGCATTGCCGACGCCGACTTCCTCATCGAACTCGACCTGGTGGCCCTCGCCGCGCGCAGCACCGCCGATTTCAACGCCGGCCTCAAGGCCATCGCCGACCGCGCACGATCGGCGACCGACATCACAATGTTCGCCAATGTCCATCAAAGCCTGTGCGACACCTTCGATCACCGCCGGAGCGAACTATCCGCGACCGCGACCCATCTGATGGGCGAAGTTACCGCCCACCGCGACCGCCAGACCGCGCTGCTCGCCGCCGCCCGGACGAAGGGGCAGATTGCGGAAATCGGCGCCGCGCTGAAACTGCTCGGCCTGACCGACATCACTCATGACGAGCAGCGCGACGGCGCCGACCTGATCGGTCACGTCATCGAGGCGCGTCGGGCCTAGGCAGCGTCCGACAGCAACGCCGCCGCCTTGGCCGAATAATGCGCCGCCATCGTGCAATGGCTGGCGGCCGCCCTGGGGTCGACCGCGCGCACTGAAGCGATCGATTCCTGCTCGGCACGGGCCAGATACAGGTCCAGTTCCGCCGAGTTGGTGGATTGCCGGTCGTTGGCGGCCAATGGCGTCAGGCTGATCATTTTGGTCGCTCCTTGTTACGCAGCCCCGGTTACGCAGCCAGGGCCACGACTTCGGCCAGGCCGTTGGCGATCCCCGCTTCGCGCTGCTCGGGGCCAACGGCAATTCCGTCGGCATGGACGAACTCAGGTGTCACTCCGATGAACCCGAACACACCCCGCAAATAGGTTTCGACATGCTCCAAGGCATTGCCGTCGTCGTAGAAACCACCGCGCGAGATGGCGACGATCACGCGCTTGTCGCCGGCCAGCCCGACCGGACGCCCGTCCTCGCCATAGCGGAAGGTCTTGCCGGCGATGGTGATGCGGTCGATCCATGCCTTCAGCTGGCTCGGGATGCCGAAATTATACATTGGCGCGCCAATGATCACTGTGTCCGCGGCGAGGAATTCGTCGAGCACCGTCGTGTCGCCGAATGCCGCCAGCGTGAGATGGTCGAGCGGCTCCGCGGCGAGATCGCGGACGACCACCCTCGCGTCGGGTTCCTGCGCGAGCAACTGGTCGAGGGCGGCGGCGGTCAGCTTGCGGCTGACGCTGTTTTCGCCGGTGATGCTGCTGTCGATTTTGACGATGGTCATGATTTGGTCCTTGGTATTGATTTGTAACCGGAGGCACTGTAAATAACCAGCTATGGACCAGCTTCAAGAACGCAAAAATTTGATACCGAGGCACAATATTGTGCCCACTCCACATGATACGCGCAGTGCGACGTCAGCCGGCCCCTGCCTGCAATCGGCCGGCTGCAAGAATGTCGCCCCGGTGCTCAACCGCGTCGGCGACAAATGGAGCATGCTGATCGTGATGATCCTGTCGCAGGGTCCCCGCCGCTTCTCCGAACTGAAGCGCGAGATCGACGGCATTTCGCAGCGCATGCTGACGCTGTCGCTACGCGGGCTCGAGCGCGATGGCTTGCTCACCCGCACCGTCACCCCGACCATCCCGCCGCGGGTCGATTACGAGCTGACCGAGCTCGGCGTCTCGTTGCGCGAGCCGGTCAAGGCGCTCGGCGATTGGGCGATCGAGCATATCGGTTGCATCAGGGCGGCGCAGGAGAAGTTCGACAAGGCCGCCGACGGCAGGCTCTAGCTCCCCGCCCACTCCTTGGTCTTTTCGACGATCGTCAAGTCGCGCAGCAGGGCGTCAACGCTTTCAGTCAGCTCGGGCAGGAAGCTGATCTGGTGACGCGCCCCGCGATAGCTTTCGACCATCAGCAGCGCGTCGATCAGGATCGGCACCACCACCGACTCCGGATCGTCGAGCTCGGCCAGCCCCTGCAATTTCTTGAGCGCTTTATGCCGCGCCGCTTCGGGGTTGGACATGGCTGCCGCCCGTCCGATCATCCAGCTCATTCTCTTCTCCGCCAAAGACCCCGAGGATAAAGCAGCGCCGCGCTGAAGGAAGTTCGAGCGGGCGCGCGGGCGTCTCGGCTCGGCGTTACCTGGTAGCGAATGGCGGTGGCTGCATCGTCGCGAGACAGGTCGGATCGACCGCCGCCGGATCGCCGGTCTCGAGGAATTGGACCAGCATTGGATCGAGGCACGTGTCGATTCCCGACAGGCCGTCGAAGACATGCCCGCTCGCCGGGATGACGATGTGGCGCGATGCCGGAAGCGATTTGCCAGGAATCCGCCCAGGCCGGCGGGGTCACCGGATCGAGTCCGCCCGATACCATCAGCACCGGCGCTGATCGTCCTGATCGGCCCGAGGAATTTACCGGCATCGCCCATCGGCCAGCCTCGCAGGCGGCGCGCTGGCGGCGCAGCCGGTAGTCGCCAAACCGCGTCCGCCGTGCCGCTCGCGCCGACGCGCCATAGTCCATCAGCGCTAAGCCTTCGGAGCAGGTCACCGACAGGAACATGCCGTCGGCGAACGGGCTCGGGCCGCTTGGGCGGGTCGCCGCCATGAATGGTGCCAAGTCGCCCGCCGCGGCGCGGTTCAGGATCCACGGAATCTTTCGCGCACTGGCCGGCTGGTACATCAGCGAGCGGATTTTTTCGGCAAAGATCTCCGGTTCAAGATCGGCTTTGCGGGTCTTCAGCCCTGCCATCGCGCGGTCGAAGTCGGCCACCGGATCGAACACCTTGCCACACGCCGGATCGGCCTTGCACTGCGCGTCAAGCAACCGGAAAGCGCCTTCAGCCGCTGGGGCGTGGAGCGCGGGCGGCATGGCAGTCGGCGGCGCGACACCGATCAACAGCGCGGCGCGGACCTTTTCAGGATGGGTCGCCATATAGCGCAGCGCCACCGTCGTTCCGTACGACAGGCCGGAAAGATCAATCTTGCCGTAGCCCAACGCGATCCGCACCGCCTCCAGATCGGCGACCGCATCCGCGGTCAGATAGTGGCGGACATCGGCCTTCCCGTGGAGGGAATTGCGGCAGCGCTTGACGGCGTCGACCGGCAGCATCGGTTGAAGCGCACCTTGGGGCGCTTCCAGCTCGGGGCAGCCTAGCCGGTTCGATCCGCCGGTGCCGCGCTGGTCGATCATCACGATCTCCCGCCGCGCACGATAGGCGGTCCCGGCAGTCGCGTAGAAGCCGGCATTCTTGGTCACCGCCAACCCCGGTCCACCGTCGATATCGAACAATGGCGGCAGGTCGGCCTTGCCCGAAGCGGGTTTCAGGACGACGATATTGAGTGCAATCCGCCTTCCCTTGGGCCGGGCGCGATTCTCCGGCACTTCGACTGCACCGCACCGCGCAACTGTGGCGATCGACGGATCGGCACAGGGTTTCTCGACGAACACCGGCGGCGACGCCGCCATCATCGCAACCAACACCAGCAAGCTCATCGACACCCCCTCCGCGCTTCGCCTTGCGTATCAGCAAAGCCCTTTTTGCGCGAACGCCATTGCCTCGCTAGGGCTGGCGCCATGTCCAAGCCCGATCTCGCCGCTCTATCCACCCTCGACGACAAGCTGCGCTTCCTGTCGAGCGTGGACGATCCACCACGCCAATCATGTGCGCGAAGTCGCCGACGGGCTGAAGGTCGGCGGCCATCAGGCGAGCTGCGCGTCGATGACCGCGATCATGGCCGCGCTCTATTTCCACGCGCTCGGCCCCAACGACCGGGTCGCGGTCAAGCCGCACGCCGGGCCGGTGCTCCACGCGATCCACTATCTGCTCGGCAGCCAGAGCCTCGACCAGCTGCAGAATTTCCGCGGCTTCGGCGGGATGCAGAGCTATCCCAGCCGCACCAAGGACCAGATCCCGGTCGATTTCTCGACCGGCTCGGTCGGCCTCGGCGTCGCGATCACCGCCTTCGCCAGCCTCGTGCAGGATTATCTCATCGCGCACGGCAAGATGGCCGAGGAGGATCGCGGGCGGTTCGTCGCGCTGATCGGCGATGCCGAGCTCGACGAAGGCAATATCTACGAATGCCTGATCGAGGCCTACAAGCACGACATCCGCAACTGCTGGTGGATCGTCGACTATAACCGCCAGAGCCTCGACGCGACCACGGCCGACCGCATGTTCGACCGCTTCGACGAGATCTTCGCGACCTGCGGCTGGCGCACGGTCGAGCTGCGCTACGGCAAGAGGCTCGCGCGCGGCGTTGGACAAGCATCCGGCCGTTCGCGACTGGCTCGACGACCTGCCCAATGCCGACTTCGCGCGCCTTGCTTTACCAGGGCGGCGCGGCGTGGCGGGCGCGGATCGACGCCGATCTGGGCAAGAAGGGCGCGGCGTTCCTCGAAGGGTCTCGACGACGAAGCGCTCGGCGCGCTGATGACCAACCTCGGCGGGCATTGCATGGAAACGCTGATCGGAGGCGTTCGACGCGGCGATGGACGATGTGCCCGACCCTGTTCATCGCCTGGACGGTCAAGGGCTTCGGCCTGCCCTTCGCCGGCCACAAGGACAATCATTCGGGCCTGATGAACCCGACGCAGGCGCACGCCATGCGCGACGCGTTGGGGATCGCCGGAGGGCGACGAATGGACACCGCTCGCCGGGATCGGCGGCAATGCCCGCGCCGGCGGTCGAGGCGCTGATCGAGCGCACCCGCATTCGCCGCGACAAGCGCGCGCGCGACTTCGGGCGGATCGACAATTCCCGCCATCCCCGCGCCGACCGGCGACGAACAATCGACGCAGGCGGCCTTCGGCCGCATCCTGCTCGATCTCGCCAAGCAGGGCGGCGATCTCGCCGATCGCATCGTCACGACCTCGCCCGACGTCACCGTCTCGACCAACCTCGGCGCCTGCGTCAACCAGCGCGGGCTGTTCAACGCCGCGCCATGGCCGACGTTTTCGCAGCTGCAAAGATTCCGTCAGCGCAGAAATGGGCGGCGACAATCAGGGCCAGCATATCGAGCTCGGGATCGCGGAATCCAATCTGTTCCTGATGCTGGCCGCGCTCGGCCTGTCGGGCGACCTGTTCGGCGAGCGGCTGGTCCCGATCGGCACGCTCTACGATCCGTTCATCGCGCGCGGCCTCGATAGCCTCAACTACGCCTGCTACCAGGACGCGCGCTTCCTGCTCGTCGCGACGCCGAGCGGGATGACGCTCGGGCCCGAGGGCGGCGCGCACCAGTCGATCAACCCGCCGCTGATCGCGCTGGGCCAGCCCGGACTGCGCCATTACGAGCCGGCCTTTGCCGACGAGCTCGCGGTGATGATGGAGGAAGCGTTCCGGCTGATCGACGATCCCGCCGGCGAGTCCACCTATCTGCGGCTGTCGACGCGCTCGATCGCACAGGTCGCAGCGCGCCGACGACGGCTGGAAGGCGGGTGCGCTCGACGGCGGCTACTGGCTGCGCGAACCCGGCCCGGATGCCGAAGCCGCGATCGTCGCGATGGGCGCGCTGATGCCCGAGGCGCTGGCCGCCTAGAGGAACTAGCCGCCGACATTCCCGGCCTCGGCCTGCTCGCCATCACCTCGCCCGACCTGCTCCACCGCGGCTGGACCGCCGCGCAGGCGGCGCGCTGGTCGGGCAACGCACCGCCGAGCCATGTCGAAACCTTGCTCGCCCGCCTCGCGCCCGGCGCCGGCCTCGTCACCCTGTGCGACGCCGCGCCCGCCTCGCTGTCGTGGCTCGGCGGCGTGCTCGGCCAGCGCGTCGCGCCGCTCGGGGTCGAGCGCTTCGGCCAGACCGGCAGCCTGGCCGACCTCTACGCCGCCTACCGCCTCGACGGCGCGGCGATCACCGAGGCGGTTGCCGAGCTTCTCCTCCCCGCCTAGGAACCGCCGCATGGCCGGACGCTATTTCGACCAGTGGCAGGTCGGCGACGCGGTCGCCCACGCGCTCACCCGCACCGTCACCGAGACCGACAATCTGCTGATCTCGACGCTGACCCACAATCCGCAGCCGATGCACCTCGACCCGAGGCCGCCGCGCTGAGCGAATTCGGGCAGATCCTCTGGTCAACAGCTGCTTCACCTTCAGCCTGATGGTCGGCGTATCGGTCGCCGACACCACGCTGGGCTCTTTGGTCGCCAACCTTGGCTATCGACGAAGTGCGCTTTCCCAAGCCGGTGTTCGTCGGCGACACGCTGCATTTCGAAAGCGAATGTCGCCGAGCTGCGCGAGAGCAAGTCGCGCCCGAATGCCGGAATCGTCACCTGGAACCACCGCGGCATCAACCAGCGCGGCGAGACGGTCTGCACGATGAAGCGCAGCGCGCTGATCCTGAAATCGCCGGCATGACACTCGCGCCCCCGCGAAGCTGGCTGTTCGTCCCCGCCGACAGCGAGAAAAAGATCGCCAAGGCGGTCGCCAGCGAGGCCGACGCGATCATCTTCGACCTCGAAGACAGCGTCGCGCTCGACCGCAAGCAGGCGGCGCGCGACATCCTCAAGACCCTCGACACGCGACGGCGGCCCGCGCTGGTGGGTGCGGATCAATCCACTGCGCACCGACCACCACAAGCCCGACCTCGAAGTCTTCGCCTCGGCCGATTTCGAGGGCGTCGTCCTGCCCAAGGCCGAGAGCGGCGCGCGACGTCATCGAACTGTCCCACACCACCGGCAACCTCCCGATCCACGCCATCGTCACCGAGACCGCGGCAAGCCTGTTCGGGCTGTTGAGCTACCGCGACGTCAAGGCGCCGCTGGCCGCCATGAGCTGGGGCGCCGAAGACCTCTCCGCCGCGCTCGGCGCCTCCTCCAAATATGACGCCGACGGAGGCCTCGCCTTCACCTACCGCATGGCCCGCTCGCTGACCCTCGCCGGCGCGGTCGCGGCCGGAGTGCAGCCGGTCGACGGCGTATTCGCCGACTTCCGCGACGAGGCCGGACTGGACGACGAGGCCCGCGCCGCGGCACGCGAAGGCTTTACCGGCAAGCTTGCCATCCACCCCAACCAGGTCGGCGCCGATCAACGCCGCCTTCACGCCGTCGGCCGCCGACCTCGCGCATGCCGAAAAAATCATCGCCGCTTTTGCAGCCGATCCGGCCGCTGGCGTGTTGTCGGTCGATGGTCGCATGGTCGACCGACCCCACCTCCTGCAGGCGCAGCGGGTCCTGTCCCGCGCCCGTTAGATCAAGGAACGCAAAGATGCCGACGCAAGCCAAGGGATGGGGCACCGACGCCGCCGACCAGCCATTGAAATCGATGGAATTCGAGCGCCGCGACCTGCGCGCCGACGATGTCGCGATCAAGATCACCCACGCCGGCATCTGCCACAGCGACCTTCACACCTGCCGCAACGATTGGGGCGGGACCCGCTACCCGGTCGTTCCCGGCCATGAAATCGTCGGCACGGTCACCGGAGATCGGGGCCGATGTCACCACGCACCAGGTCGGCGATACCGTCGCGGTCGGCTGCATGGTCGACAGCTGCATGAAGTGCGACCAGTGCCTCGAAGGCTGGGAAATCTTCTGCCGCGAAGGCTGCGTCCAGACCTACAACAGCCCCGACCGCCACGACGAGACGATCACCAAGGGCGGCTATTCCGACCATATCGTCGTCCGCGACCATTTCGTCTGCAAGGTGCCCGACGGGCATGGACGTCGCCCGCGTCGCGCCATTGCTGTGCGCCGGGATCACGACCTACTCGCCGCTTCGCCAGTATGGTGTCGGCAAGGACAGCAAGGTCGCGGTCGTCGGCCTTGGCGGGCTCGGCCACATGGGGGTCAAGCTGGCCGCCGCGATGGGCGCGCATGTCACGATGATCACCACCACCCCGGAAAAGGGCGAGGATGCGCTGGCGCTCGGCGCGCACGACGTCATCGTCTCGACCGACAAGGAGGCGATGAAGGCCGCCGCCACCCGCTTCGACTTCATCCTCAATACCATCCCGGTCAGCCACGAGATCGACCCATATCTCCAGCTGCTCGGCCGCTCGGGCCGGATGGTGATCGTCGGTGCGTTGACCCCGATGCCGGGCTTCGTCGGCGGCGAATTTGATCTTCTGGAACCGCGCGGTCGGCGGCTCGGCGATCGGCGGCATCCCCGAGACGCAGGAGATGCTCGATTTCTGCGCCAAGCATGACATCTACCCCGAGTGCGAGACCATCTCGATGCCCGAGGTCAACGACGCCTACGAGCGCCTGCTCAAGAACGACGTCCGCTATCGCTTCGTGATCGACATGGCGCGCGGACTTTGATGCGATCCGGCGGAGCGGCCGGGGGATTGCTGGCAGCAACCTGCATCTTTTGCACCGCCTGCACCGCCGCCGCGCCGCCCGAAGCCCGCCAGCCCGGTCCGGCATTCGATCCGGTCACTTTCTTCACCGGCGCAACGCATGGCGACGGCAAGCTCGACTTGGTGATGAAGGGCACGCGCACCGTCACCGTCGACAGCATCGGGCGGCCCGAGACGAATGGCACGCTGACCCTCACCCAGCGCATCGCGATACAGGGCGATCCGCCCCGTACCCGCGTGTGGAAATTTCGGCAGGTCGCGCCCGGCCGCTACACCGGCACCCTGACCGACGCCAGCGGCCCGGTCGAAACGGTCGCAATCGGGCGCGCGATCCGCATCCGCTACCCGATGAAGGGCGGGCTGCAGGTCGAGCAATGGCTCACCGCTTGCCCGGCGGCCGCGCGCTCGACAATCGGATGATGGTGCACAAGTGGGGGCTCAGGGTCGCCACGCTCCACGAGCGCATCACCAAGCGCTGACGGCTTGCGCGCCCCTCTCCGCGCGCTAGGGTCAAAAGAAAAAGTTTTGGGGAGCTATCATGTCGCAACAAGCCAAACCCTGGTCGATGACCCGCGTCGTCACCGCATCGTCCGCGGGGACGGCGTTCGAATGGTATGACTTCTTCATCTTCGGCAGCCTGACCCCGGTCATCGCCAAGGTCTTCCTCGCCGGGCTCGACCCGACCTCGGCGCTGATCGCGGCGCTGGCCTTGTTCGCGGTCGGCTTCGCCTTCCGGCCGCTGGGCGCGATCATCTTCGGCGCGATGGGCGACCGGGTGGGGCGCAAGGCGACCTTCCTCACCACCGTCAGCCTGATGGGCGGCGCGACCTTCGCCATCGGCCTGCTGCCGACCTACGCCACGGCCGGGATCATCGCCCCGATCCTGCTCGTCTTCCTGCGCATCTGCCAGGGCACCGCGCTCGGCGGCGAATATGGCGGCGCGGCGATCTACGTCGCCGAGCATGCCGACAACGACAAGCGCGGCAGCGCCGACCGGCTGGATCCAGTCGTCGGCCTCGATCGGGCTGCTTGGCGGCGCTCGGCGTGATCGTCGCCACCCGCACCGCGCTCGGCGACGAAGCGTTCGACGCCTGGGGCTGGCGAATCCCGTTCCTGGTGTCGGCGATCCTGCTCGGCATCTCGGTGTGGATGCGGCTCAAGCTCTCACGAGAGCCCGGCGTTCGCCAAGCTGCGCGAGGAGGGCGCGACGTCCAAGGCGCCGCTGCGCGAGGCGTTCGCCCGCAAGGACAGCCTCAAGCAGGTGCTGATCGCCTTCTTCGCCATCATGTGCGCGCAGGGCGCGGTCTGGTATTTCACCTTTTTCTACATGCAGGTGTTCCTCGAAAAGTCGCTCGGCATGCCCGCCGCGACCAAGGACATGCTGCTGATCGTGATGACGCTCGTGATCGGCGCCGCTCTACGTCTTCTTCGGCTGGCTGTCAGCGACCGCGTCGGGCGCAAGCCGGTGATGCTCGGCGGCATGCTGCTCGCGCTCGCCCTCTATTTCCCGGGCTCGCACCTGATCGCCTCGGCGGTCAACCCGGCGCTGGTCGAGGCGCAGCGCGCCACGCCCGGTGGTGGTCGTGACCGACCCCGCGACCTGCTCGGCGCAGTTCGACCCGACCGGCACGCGCCGCTTCGACAGCGCCTGCGACATCGCCAAGAGCCTGCTCGTCGCGCGCGGCATTTCCTATCGCCACGCGCCTCCGCCGACGGTTCGACGACCATCGTCGCGGTCGGCCGGCAAGCGTTGCCGGTCGCCGGCGGCGAAGGGCTCGACGATGCCGGGCTCAAGGCGCTCAAGGCCGACGCCGGCGACCGGCTCAAGCGCGCAGCTGGCCACCGCCGGCTATCCCGCCGGCGCCGATCCGGCGCGATCGACTATCCGATCCTGCTGCTGGTCCTGCTCGGCTTCGTCGTCGCCGCCACCGCGCTCTACGGCCCGCAGGCGGCGGCGCTGGTCGAGATGTTCCCGACCCGGATCCGCTACACCGCGATGAGCCTGCCCTATCATGTCGGCACCGGCTGGGTCGGCGGCTTCCTGCCCGTCACCAGCTTCGCCATCGTCGCCCTGACCGGCGATATCTATGCCGGGCTGTGGTACGCGGTCGGCTTCACCGCATTGTCGGCGGTGGTCACGATCCTGTTCCTCAAGGAAACCGAGGGCAAGCCGCTGGAGGAATGTTGAGGCAAGATCGCCCTGTCACTGCCAAAACGAGCGTAGTTGGTCAGCTGAAATGCTGCTGCTCTTCGTCCTGATCCTGTTCGTCACTCGCCGATGTCAGGACGTGGGACAATGGGCCCTACTTTCCGCTGCCCCTCACTGTGCTCTTTTGTTCGTAAAGAAGAGTTTCTGATCGATTCTTGTGACCGGCAGTGGACCGAGCTTGCCCTAGCTGGAAATATGTCGGTTTCACTCGTTCGCAGTACAAACTCACGCACACCAATGAATATCGATCGCCTGTTCGGCTTCGGCCAGCACGCGGCCGATCGGCAGCTTGCTTGAATGCCCATCGGCAATCGCCTGCTCGAGCAGGTCGCGCTTTTTCTGCACCGGTGATGACGATCGTCACGGTCTTCGCCGCCAGGATCGACGCTCGGGTCAGCGTCACCCGCGCAACCGGAGCGTCGGCCGGCAGCGGGTCGGGCATTACCCCGACTGCGCGGCGAGCGTTGGGCGCGTTCAACGCATCGTCGAGGTCGGGCCCGGCGAAGATCGAGGCGGTGTGGCCGTCCTCGCCCATGCCCAGCCAGACGAGGTCGGGCGGCCACGGCAGATCCTGCAGCCGCGCATCGGCCGCGCCGCCGGCCAGCTTGTAATCCTCGATCCCGGTCGAGATCGGGAACACCCGCGCGCCGGTCGGCAGGAAGGTCTGGGCAATCGCGCGGATGTTGCTGCGCGGATCGTCCAGCGGCACCAGCCGGTCGTCGGTCGGGATGATCGTGACCTTCTTCCACGGCAATTTGGCCGCGGCGAGCCTCTGGTAGATCGGGACCGGAGTCTTGCCGCCCGGCAGTGCGATCAAGGCCGCGTCGCGGGCGTCGAGCGCGCTTTCGATGATGAAAGCTATGTCCCCAGCGACCGCGTCGGCCAGTTCGTCGACACTGTCATAGTCCCACCATTCGGCTTCGATCATCGTTCGTCCAATATCTGCTGATTGCTAGAGCGGCCTTTGCCCATAGGCGGCCCAATCCGCAACCCGCTGACCGTCACGGTTGAAGCCGGGATAGTAGCGCAGCCGCGCCTGGGCGATCGGGCAGATTGCGCCGTCGATCGCCCGATCGCCCGTCCCGACGTCGACGATGCACTGGATAATTCGCCCTTCCCCATCGACCCGGAAGCGCATCATCACCGGCCGCCCGCGAGGCCAGCGCTCGAGCAGATCGCGGGGGAAATCGCGCGCCGTCAGGGGCCGCGTCGCCAGCCGGGTGCGAACCACTGCCAGCCCGTTCCCGCCGCCGCCCGGCCCATTGCCTGCGCCGCCGCTGCCCGTCCCGGTCCCGCTGCCTCCCGCCCCGGTCCCCGGCCCGACCACGTCCGACGCCCCCTGCGTCGCCTCCGTCCCCTCGCGCGGGGTCGGCGACGCGATGATCGGCTGCGGGGTCGGCACCGCAATCACCGGCTTGGGCGCGACCACCGGGGTCGCCTGGCTCTCGATATTCTTCGCCGACGCCGCGCCTTCCTTCTTCTTCGCCTGCTCGGTCTCGGGCTCGATCGTCACGATCGGCGGCGGCGGCTCGGCGGTGACGTCGATCAATTGCGTCAGTTCGTCGGGCACGGGCAGCCGCACCGCCCCCGACAGGTTCAGCAAGGCCAGCGCGAGGCCGACATGCACCAGTACGACTGCACTGACGGTCGCGGCGCGTTCACGCGGGGATGGGGCGGGTCGATACATGGCCGAATCGAAACGTCCTTCGCGCAATTCCGGTTGCCTGTCCAATGGCGGAATGGCGGAATAGAGCGAATTCGGTTGGGCGCAATCAGCCCTCATCATGGCCCGGATCGACGGGATCCCCATTCATGAATCATTGACTCGGATTAATTATTTGTAAAAGAAGGCGGATGGTCCAACGAGGGGGAACTCAATGACCGCGACTACCGCAAACAATCGCAAATTCATGGCTTCGGCCGCACTTGTGGTGCTGGTTGCCGCCGGTGCCTATGGCCTCGGGCGCGTTTACCCGCCGCTCGGGCCGAGCGAGGGCACGATCGCTCCCGCCGCGCGGCATATCGAGAGTCAGGTCGGCGCCGGCGACGTTACGTTGGGCGATACTGCCGTTCCGCAATTGATGCAGTCGGATGCGTTCGAGGTGATGACCAAGGACCCCAATTTCCGCGCCATGGCGAAGGATCCGGGGTTTGCGGCACTGGCCCGCAACCCGCAGGCGATGTCGGCCATGGCTGCCAATCCGCAGGCCTTCGCCGCCCTCGCCCGCGATCCGCAGGCCTTCGCCGCAATGGCCAGGAATGCCGAGGCGGCCGCCGCTGCCGGCCGCGCCGCAAGCGCCCGTGATGCGCAGGCCTTCTCGGCCATGGCGCGTCACGCCAATGCCTTCGACGCGCTGGCCCGGCACCCCGCCGCGTTCGAAGCGATGGCCCGCGATCCGCAGGCCTTTGCGGCCTACGCAAAGGATGCCAACGCCTTTGCCGCCGCCGCGCGCAACCCCGCCGGGGTGACCGCAATGGCCCGGCAGGCCCAGGCCTTTGCAGCGCTGGCCCGCGATAGTGCGGCGATGTCCGCGCTGGCGCAGGACGCGCAGGCGTTCGACGCCATGGCGAAAAATGCCGATGCGTTTCAGGCGCTGGCCCGCAATGCGCAGGGTCTAAGCGCCGCTGCCCGCGCGGCCCAGGCCTTTGCCTCGCAGGGTCGAGCCGCCAACGCGTTCGATGCGCAGGCGGCCGAGGCGCTGGCCCGCAATGCCCAGGCGTTCAGCGCCCTCGCGCTCCAGCCGCAGGCCTTTGCGGCGCTTGCCCAGCATCCGCAGGCATTCGCGGCGCTCGCCCGGCATCCGCAGGCATTTGAAGCCATGGCTCGCAATGCCAGCGCCTTCTCGGCCTATGGCCGCGACGCCAATGCCTTTGCCGCGGCGGCACGCAATCCGGCCGGCGTGGCGGCAATGGCGCGCAATGCTCAGGCCTTCCAGGCGCTGGCAAAGGACAGCGCGGCAATGTCGGCGCTGGCCCGCGACGCGCAGGCCTTTTCGGCGCTCGGTCGTAATGCCAACGCCTTCAACGCACTGGCATCCGACGCCCAGGCCTTCCGCGCGGCGATGAATGCGCAAGCCCTCGATGCAATGGCGCGTAACGCGCAGGCGTTCCAGGCTTTGGGCCGGAATGCCAATGCGCTCGCCGCTTCTGCCCGCGCGGCACAGGCGTTCCAGTCGCAGGCGGGCGTCGCACAAATGGCGGCACAGGGCCGCATGGCCCCGCAGGCGTTGTCGGCGATGGCACAGAATGCGCAGGCCTTCTCCGCCATGGCAGCCCATCCGCAGGCCTTTGCCGCACTGGCGCGCAATCCGGCGGCGTTGCAGGCTTTCGCCCGCAATGCTCAGGCGTTCCAGGCGCTCGGCCGCAATCCCAACTTCCAGGCGCTGGCGATGAACGCGAATTTCGCCGCCGCCCTGCAAAGTCCGGGCTTCGCACAAGCGATCGCAGCCCGGTAAAGCGGTCGGCCATCGGCCGGAAGGGGGGCAATGACGGGGGGAAGGCGGCGTAATCGCCGAGTCATCGGGGGTGCGTGGCCGCGTTGCTAAGCAGCGCGGCCACAAGCGCTCTCGCCCAACAGTCGCCCGAGCCGCTGCCACCCGCGCCCGTGCCGACCACCGTCGTCGAGCCAATCGCCGCGCCCGATATCGCCCCACCGACAAGCCCACCGGCGGACCCGCCGAAGGAGGAGGAAGACGCCGAAGGGCCCGACCATGTCCCGCGCGATGCTTCAGGCATCGACCTCTCGACGCTGGAAACCAATAACCTCAGCCTCCTCTATTTCGACCCGGTCCAGACCTACCTCACTCCCTACATCGCCCGCGCGTTCGAAAACGCACTGATCTTCCACAAGAAGATCTTCAACTGGACCCCGTGGGATCGCACGACCCTGCTGCTCAAGGACTTCGGCGACTACGGCAACGCCGCCGCGCGCTCCTCGCCCAACAACGCGGTGCTGCTCGACATCGCGCCCTTGTCAGTGTCGATGGAGACCTTCAGCCCGGGCGAGCGCTTCTTCACGCTGACCAATCACGAGCTGACCCACGTCGCGCTGATGGACGTGTGGAACGAGCGCGATGCGTTCTGGCGGCGCTTCCTCGGCGGCAAGCCGATGCCGGTGCAGGAGCATCCCGAAATCCATCCTCTACAACTACCTCGCCACGCCGCGCAACCGGTGCCGCGCTGGTATCTTGAAGGCAGCGCCGTGTTCATGGAGACGTGGATGGCCGGCGGCTTCGGCCGCGCGCAGGGCGCCTATGACGAGATGGTGTTCCGCGCGATGGTGCGCGACGAGCGACAATTCTATTCGCCGGTCGGCCTTGAGAGCCGAAGGCATCGTCGGTCGACTTCCAGGTCGGCGTCAACGACTACCTCTACGGCACGCGCTTCTTCTCCTATCTCGGCGCTGACCTACGGGCCGAAGAAAGTCGTCGAGTGGCTGCGGCCGCGACGAAGACAGCGAAGCCATTCTACGCTGCCCAGTTCCGGCGCGTGTTCAACCGCAGGCTCGACGACGCGTGGGACGAGTGGATCGCGTGGGAGCAGCAGTTCCAGAAGGAGCAACCTCGCCAAGCTGTCGGCCTATCCGCTGACCGAGGTCGCCGCACTGGCGCCGTCGGGCTTGGCTCGATCTCGCGCAGCTTCGTCGATCCCAAGACCAACAGCCTGGTCGGCGCCTTCCGCTATCCGGGCGTGATCGGTCTCGTCGGCATTCTCGATCTGTCACCGGGCAAGCTCCGGAAGCTTCAGGAAATCAAGGGCACGATGCTCTACGCGTGACCGCCTGGCCTACGATCCGGCGGTCCGCAAAGCCTAGTACACCGAGGACAATTATGCCTACCGCGACATCATGGAGGTCGATGTCGACACCGGCAGGAAGCGCATGCTGCTGCGCGATGCGCGCATCGGCGACCTCGTCGTCAATCCGGCGGACAGATCGCATCTGGGGCCTTCGCCACCTGAACGGCTTGGTGACCCTCGTGCGCATCCCGCCAGCCGTATGCCGGCTTCAACCAGGTCCACACCTTCGACTACGGGCAGACCCCGTTCGATCTCGACATTTCGCCCGATGGGACGCTGGTGGCGGCCAGTTTCGGCGAGATCGACGGGAAGCAGTCGGTCCGCGTCTGGACCTCGGAAAGCCTGCTGTCAGGCAACGGCCCGCAGGAAGTCGCACGGCTCGATCTGCCGCCATCGACACCAGAAAGCTTTACCTTCACGCCAGATGGCAAGTCGCTGGTCGGGACTGCCTACTACACCGGTGTGTCGAACGTTTTCACCTTCGACATTGCGACCCAGAAATATGAGGTCGTCAGCAATGCCTCTACCGGCTTCTTCCGCCCCATGCCTGCAGCCTGACGGCAGCATGCTGGTCTATGAATATACCGGCGCGGGCCTGACTCCGTCGCGGATCGTGCCGCAGAAGCGCGACGATCTCGGCACGGTCGAATTCCTCGGCGCAAGGGTCATCAAGACCCATCCCGAGCTCAAGCAATGGGGGGTTGGCTCACCCGCCAGGATCGACCTTGACCCGCTGGTAACCGAGCGGGGCAAATATCGCCCGACCGGACGGATGAAACTGGCGGCGGCCTACCCGATCGTCGAGGGTTACCAGGGCGCGATCTCGCCCGGCTATTATTTTCATTTCGAAGATCCGATGCAGTTCAGCCAGTTCGACGCAACGATCAGCTACTCGCCGTTCAATGCGCTGCCCAACCGCGAGCGGCTTCACGTCGGTCTCAAATACAAGACCCTGAACTGGAGCGTCGAATACAAGCATAACGGCGCCGACTTTTACGACCTGTTCGGACCGGTCGAGCGCAGCCGAAAGGGCGACGCCTTCATTCTCAGCTGGAACAAGAACAAGATCTACGATCCGCCGCGCCAGCTTGATTTCTTCGGTTCAGCAGCGGCATATTTCGGGCTCGCGCAACTTCCCTCTGCCCAGAACATCACCAGCCCCAAGAACGTGTTCAGCCTCGAGGGCGGGGTCGAATATACCAACACCCGAAAATCGCTCGGCGGGGTCGATCACGAAAAAGGCATCGCCTGGCGCGCAATCGGGACAATAGATTTCGCCAATCGAACAGCTTTCCCAAGCTCCAGCTGGGGCTCGATTATGGCGTGCCCCTACCGATCGCCAATGCTTCCGCCTGGGTCTACGCCCACGCCGGCGTTGCCGGGGGCAAGGCCGAAAGCCCGCTCGGCAGCTTCTACTTCGGCTCGTTCCGCAACAATTACGTCGATAACCGGTCCGAAAAACGCTACCGCGAAATCGAGAGCTTCCCGGGCTTTGAAATCGACCAGATCAGTGCGCGGCGGTTCGTCAAACTGACCGGTGAGATCAACTTGCCGCCGATCCGCTTTGCCGAATTCGGCACCCCGGCATTCTACCTGAGCTACCTGCGTCCGGCGCTGTTTGCCGGCACCATGCTGACCCGCGACGCGGACGGCCGCAATCACGATTATATGAATGTCGGCGGGCAGGTCGATTTGAACTTCACGGTTGCCCTGCGCCTGCCGATGATCTTCTCGATCGGGGCCGCGGCGGGGATAGCGGACGGCCGCTACCAGAAGACCGAACTGCTCGCCTCGCTCAAAATTATGTAGGGATTGCGTCATGATCCTCGAGCTTACCAACTGGTCGGTCGCGCTGGTGCCGGTGCTCGTCATGCTGATGATGTTCATCTGGCTCGACGTGTTCAAGCTGATGACCACGCTCGAAACGCTTGGGCTGCTCCTGCTCGGTGGGATTACCGCGCTCGTCGCTTATCCGGTCAGCGGGGTGTTCCTCGATCAGCTCCCGCTCGGTTACTCCGGCTACAGCCGCTTCGCCGCGCCGTGGGTCGAGGAGTTCATCAAGGGCCTGGCCGTCGTCGGGCTATTCTATTTCAATCGCATCGGCTTCAAGCTCGACGCGGTCATCTCCGGCTTCGCCATCGGCGCCGGATTTTCGGTGGTCGAGAATATCGTCTATTTGACCCGCTTCCCCGATCTCGCCCCCACGACCTGGATGGTGCGTGGTCTGGGCACTGCGGTGATGCACGGTTGCGCGGTCGCGGTACTCGCCGCCACCGCGCACGAATTTGCCGAGCGCGAGACCCGCGGCCGGGTCGCCGACTTCAATTTCAACCTGGCCTGGTTCGTGCCCGGTTTCCTCGGTGCGGTCGCGATCCACACCGCGTTCAACCAATTTCCCAGCCAGCCGATGATGGCGATGATCGCGACCCTCGCGATTGCGCCGTTCCTGATCATGGCGATGTTCCGCTTTGGCGCGGTCGAGGCGCAGAGGTGGCTGTCGCACGAACGCGAGCTTCACCGCGTTGCGCTCGAAGAATGGCGCGCGGGGCGCTATCCGCAAGACGATAGCGGTCGCCGGATCGCCGCGCTGGTCGCCCGCTCCGATCCCGCGACCGGCGAGCATATTCGCGAATATTGCGAGCAATTAACCTTCCTTGCCTGGACCGCCGAGGATGCGCTGCACGACCAGCTCGACGACGTGTCAAAGGTGGAGGTCGAGGCCGGCGCGGCGTTCGACCGGCTTGAGGCGCTGCGCCTCGCGCTGGGTAAGGCGACCTTTGCCGCGCTCAAGCCGCTGCTGCCTTTCAGCCGCAACGATTATTGGGAAATCTCCGAGCTGGAGGAGCGGCTCAAGGCCAAGAAGGTCACGCCGCGATAGTCGCTTGATTCTCGCGCCGGGGCGCTATCAAGGGCGTCCAAGGAGAATCGCATGGCCCAAGCCTATATCGTCGAAGCCCTTCGCACCGCCGGCGGCAAGCGCGGCGGTGCCTTGCGGGACTGGCACCCGGTCGATCTCGGCGCGGCGGTGCTCGACGCGCTGGTCGCCCGTTCGGACATCGATCCGGCGGCGATCGACGATGTCATCGTCGGCTGCGTCGGCCAGATCGGCGAGCAGAGCTTTCATGTCGGCCGCAACATGGTGCTCGCCTCCCAGCTCCCGCAGTCGGTCCCCGCAGTGACGATCGACCGCCAGTGCGGCAGTTCGCAGCAGTCGATTCATTTCGCCGCGCAGGCGGTGATGAGCGGCAGTCCAGGACATGGTCATCGCGGCGGGCGTCGAATCGCATGACCCGCGTTCCGATGGGCCTGCCAGTGATCCTGCCGATGCAGGCGGGGATTGGCACCGGGCCGTGGCCGCAATCGATCAAGGATCGCTTCGGGGTAAGCGAGTTCAGCCAGTTCACGGGCGCTGAGATGATTGCGCGGGATTATGGCTTCACCCGCGAACAGCTCGACGAATTCGCGCTCGACAGCCACCGCAAGGCCGCTGCCGCGCGGGACGCCGGTGCGTTTGACCGCGAGATCGTCGTGCTCGATGTCACTGACAAGGATGGCAATGGTCGGCACCATGCCGCCGATGAAGGCATCCGCGCCGATGCTTCGCTCGACGGGCTGCGGTCGCTGAAGACCATCGCCGCTGACGGCGTCATCACTGCCGGCAATGCCAGCCAGATCTGCGATGGCGCCAGCGGCGTGCTGATCGTCAGCGAGCGCGCGCTCAAGGCCCACAACCTGACCCCGCTGGCCCGGATCGACACCATGACGGTCACCGCCGGCGACCCGGTGATCATGCTGATGGAGCCGATCCCCGCGACCCGCCGCGCGCTCGAACGATCGGGCCGCAGCATCGCCGAGATCGATCTCGCCGAAGTCAACGAAGCGTTCGCGCCCGTGCCGATGGCGTGGCTTCGGGACACTGGCGCCGACCCCGCCCGCCTCAATGTCAACGGTGGCGCCATCGCGCTTGGCCATCCGCTCGGCGCCAGCGGCGCCAAACTGATGGCCACCCTGGTTCACGCCCTTCGCGCCCGAGGCGGCCGCTATGGATTGCAGACGATGTGCGAGGGCGGCGGCGTCGCCAATGCAACCATCATCGAGGCACTGTGAGGCGGATCGACCAAGGCTGAACGGTTAATGGGAAGGGCCGCCCCGCGAGTGCGTGCGCTTATTTGCTTGCGGCGACGCCATCCTCTTCCACCGGACGTGAATCAGCCGTGTCGCGGATGAACCGCACTCCTGCCAAACCGACGAACGCCCAGCGGATCTGCCCCTTCAACCGACCGATTGGCTTCACCTCGAGTTCAACCGTCTCGCCGATGGAATAGTCGCCGGTCAGGCAACAGCCGTCGAGCGACAGATCGGTCACCACGCTGGCGCAGACCTGCCCGTCGCCCCGGCGCACCTGGGCTTCAAGCTGGACGGCATGGCGCAGCCGCCGATCGGGGTGATCGTTCGTCATCTCATTCGGTTCCACAACTTTCGATTATCGCCCCAAGCCTTGCTCTCGATTAAAGGAGCATGGTTAATCGCGGCACGATTTTAGAGGTCGCAGGGCACCCGGCAATCGGACGAGAAAAAGGGCCGCTGCGCTTGCGCTCAGCGACCCTTGGTCGAAGGTAGTGCTTCTAAGCGGCTTGCAGGCGTCCTTTGGTCGTTCGCCGACGGCGCATGGCAAAGCCGATCCCGCCAAAGCCAAGCAGCATCATCGCCCACGTCGCGGGCTCGGGGACCGACGAGACGAGACGGATGTTGTCCAGATATCCGCCAAGCGAGTTGCTCGTTCCAATGGCGGAAAACGCCAGCGACGTGTTCGCCGCGGTCGTCGTGAAAAGAACTGGTAAGGCGTCCAGACCGTATTTCCGGCCCCGGCCCCAGTGACGTTGAAAATGCTCGAGCCACCGACGAGCACGTCGATGCCATTGCTTGATGCGGGAATATTCGGGCGGGGCGAGTAATAGAAAGTCAGGAGATAGCTGCCCGGGTGTCTCGATCAACCGTGTCCATCGTGCTGTTGTTGTTGCTATCCAACTCAACCAGGTTGGTCTGCGAGTAGGGCGAGCCGGCGGCATTATTCTGTACTTCTATCCCCGCGCCAGCGACCGCGGTCCAACCTTCGACCGATGGCAACACCACAAAGCCACCGTTTGGAACCGCCACTGAATCGAAGTTCGTAAAGAACTGCGCCTGCGAGGGGGCCGCAATCGAAACCAGCGGCGCCATCGCCCGCAGTAGCGTTCCAACCTTCGACCGAAGAAAGGATCAGATAGCTCCCACTGGGCACGGCCACTGAGTCGAAGTTTGTGTCGAAGATGATCTGCGCCTGCGACGGACTGGCAGCGAGCATTAGCGAAAGAGCCATCAGAGAAAGCTTTGTACGGAACCTAAGCATCACTAACCCTCCGAGTCGGATCGGAACAGTGTTAAATAACGGTTAATTACTTGGTTGGCAAATAGCTAGGCACGGTATCGCCTTGCTGTCCCTCCTGGGGCAACGCCGTCAGTCTCTCCGTGACGCATTGCTAAGCCGCTAATTTCCGTTAAAGTATTGATTACCAGCGCTTACGACGCATGATTGCGGCTGGCGGTAAGTTTTTTTGGGGGCGTAGATGTCAAAACCGAGCCTTGGATGCGCAGCCAAGAGGCCGCGAGCGATGGTTGGCCGGCTGATTGTCGCCTGCCTGATGGCGCTTCTGGCGTTTGGGGCCGGGCCCGCATTGGCGCAGGATCGCCCCGCCGAAGCCCTTGCCGAGTATCGCCTCAACGCCGGCGACGTGCTCGACATCTTCGTCTGGGGCGAGGAGCGCATGCAGCGCGAAGTCCGCGTGCTTCCCGACGGCACTGTCGCCTTTCCTTTGGCAGGCACGGTGCAGGCCGAGGGCAAGACGGCGCGCGAGGTCGGGACCGACATCCAGACCCGCATCCAGAGCTATTTTCGCGCCGGCACTCCCGAAGTCACCGTCTCGGTCAAGGACACGGCGGGGATGCGGTTCTTTGTCATCGGCAAGGTCCGGGCGCCGGGAAGTTACTCGGCGGGCCGCGCGCTCAATGCGCTCCAGGCCCTGACCCTTGCGGGCGGCCCCGCTGAATTCGCCGATGTCGCCAAAGCGATCATCTTGCGGCAAACCGCCACTGGCCAGGTGGTGGAGCCGGTCAGCCTGACCGATGTCCTGAAGGGCGGTCGTCGCCTCAACGCCGGTGAGCAGCCGAACCCCATTCCCATGCTGCGCAGCGGCGACGTGCTCGTCATCCCGTAAATGGCTGGTCGTGCTCGCTGGTGTCTTTTGTCGGTCGTTGCAATGACGGCCCTGGCGGCGCGCGGGCATGCGGCGGAACGGCGCGCGAGCCTCACCGCTACTGGCGGCGTTAGCGCTGCGGTCAATCCGTTCCTTTCGACGCGCGATGTGGCAAAGGCCCTGCTTGCCGAAATGACCTTGAACCCCGTGCTGACCAGCAAGACGGCCATCAGCACGGTCGAATTGTCGGGGACGTTCTCGGCTACCGCCAGTACACCGGCGGTCTCGGGTCCAGTCTGTACGGCTCCACGGTGCTTACCGGTTCGCTTCGCAAATCGGAGCGGCTCGATCTCAATGGTTCGGCCTTCTATCGGCACGAATCCACCGCGGAAATCGTCGACGAACTGGTCAGCCCTGCCAATTCGAAAAGCGTCAGGCGTTCCTTAGGCGCACGCGCCTCCCTTCGTTGGCGAGCGTCTGAACATGTAACACTGGCACCGAATTTCTCGGTCCAGAATGTGTCTTATTCGGGTGATCGCAGCCTGACCGCCTACGACAGCCTGAGTGGCGGTCTCGCCTTTAGCCGGCGGCTTAACCCGTTCACCACCGTTGGCGTCAGTGGCGGAGGCCAGATCTATTTGCCCGACAGCGGGTCGGCTTCGAACGCGGTATCGATCACCGCCACCGTGGCGCATCAATTCTCACCGGTCGTGAACATCGAGGGCGGGGTAGGCCTTCAGCGCATCGCCTCCGGAAGCGACGGCACCGCCGACCGTAGCGCGAGCGCGAGGATCTATCCCGCTGCCAACGTCAGCATGTGCAAGCGCGGGCAATGGACGAGCCTGTGCGTGACGGGCGCGATTTCCGCCGAACCAACCAGCCGCGGCTCCCTCGAGCGCAGGATGTCGGCCGGAGTGAGTTATGCGCACCGGCTGTCCGAGGCTTCGAACCTGTCGCTGTCGGCCAATTACGGGCGATCGTCGGCAAATGAAATCGACCAATCGGCATTTCAGACGGCTGCGATACAATCGTTCAACGCTCGCGCGAGTTTCGATCACAAAATTAATAGATCTTTGACTTTAGGCACATTTTTGACCTACCGCAGGCGGGCTGGCGTGTCAGCCGCGGAGGGGGGCTCCGGCGGCTTGAATGTGCGCTGGATGACGGGGCGACACTGAACATGGATGAAACTCATCACGGGATAACCTTGTCCGAAGCGGCCGCAGTGCTGGCTCGGCGGAGGAATTGGCTGATTGTCCCGGCAGTCGCCGGCACGCTGATCGCGGCCGGCATCGCATGGGCGATGGAGCCGGTATACCAGTCCTCGGCCACGATCCTGATCGAGTCCCAGCAAATCCCGACCAGCCTGGTCGCTTCCCCGATCACAAGTTACGCGGACGAGCGGATCGCGAAGATCCGGCAACAAATCCTCAGTCGCGAAAATCTCGTCGAGCTGATCAACAAGAATAAGCTCTACCCCGAGGAACGCGGCGACAAGCAGTTGACCGAGCTGATCCTGATGATGCGTGATGCGATCAAGGTCGACCTGGTCAGCGCGAACGTCGGCCCCGGCAACGCGCAGGGAAGCAAGGCCACGATCGCTTTCACTTTGGCGTTCGATTATTCGGTGCCCGAGACCACCCAGAGCGTTACCCAACAGCTGACGGGGATGTTCATCGACGCCGACATCCGACGCCGCTCCGAGCAGGCCTCGGGCACGGCATCCTTCTTGACCCGGCGCGCCGACGAACTTCGAGTCCGGCTGCAGGCCCTTGACGGCCAGCTGTCGGAAGTCCGCTCGCGCTATTCGGGCGCGCTTCCCGACCAGCTGCTGTCGGCGTCGCAGAACGTTGGTGCGGTCAGGAGTGAGATTGCTCGGATCGACATGGAAAGCCAGTCGGTTTTGCAGGCCAATGCGCAGCTGGCCGCACGCCTCCAGGACGCTAGCTCCGATCCGGCGCGCAATCAGCTGGCCCAAGCCCAGGCAAACCTCGACAAGCTGTCCGCCTCGTATGCCGACAATCATCCCGACGTGATGGCCGCGCGCGAACTCGTTCGCCGCTTGAGTGACGGCCAGCGCTACGTTGCGCCCCAGACGCTCAACCCGACAGTCGATGCCGAGCTTCAATCCGGGCGGTCGCGGCTGGCAATGCTCGCCCGGCAACGCTCCCAGCTGCAGGGCGAAATTTCCAAGGCCGATCGGCTGATGGCGCTTTCGCCACAGGCGGCATACGAGCTTAACAACCTCCAGCGCGAATATGACAATCTCGACGAGCAGTACCAGAAGATCCGTGATCGCCAGCTTGAGGCGCAGGTTGCGGCCAACCTCGAGTCCGAGGAAAAAGGTGAACGCTTCACCTTGGTCGACGCGCCTTTGCTGCCCGAGGAACCGATCCGACCAAACCGGCTGATGATCATCTTCATGGGCTTTGCAGCAGGGCTTGGATTGGGGTTCGCGATCGCCTTGCTTCTCGAATTGGTAACCAAGCCCATTCACGGTAGGGATTCGATTTCCAGGCTAACCGGGCATATGCCGCTCGGCTCAGTCCCCCTCACTGCCCACGGTGTCGATACCACCGCGAAACGTTCTTTTCTGGCCAAGCTGATGGACCGGATCCCACGAAAGGCGCACCCTTAAAGTGCTACCCCATGACAGCTTTCCCAGTCCCGGCGACGGGTCTCCGACGATTCTGACGGGCGGCGCCGATTGGCGACGCAATTATCGAAACATCGCACCCAAGGGCGACCACCTGCTTGAGAATGGCATCTACGGATTCCATCCCAAGGATCCCCGCGCACGCCCCTTCATCTCGTTGCGGACGCAGGTGCTCAATGCCCTGGCCGACAACAAGGGTCGGGTCCTCGCCATTACGTCGGCGACAGCCACCAACGGCAAGTCGCACGTGGCAGCGAACCTCGCCTGCGCGATGAGCCGGGTGCGCGAAACCATTCTCATCGACCTGCATCTGCGCCGACCGGTCATCGGGCCGCGCTTCGGCCTGCCCGATGTCCCCGGCATCGGTTCCTATTTGAAAGGTACCGATGAGGTAAGCGACCTGAGTTTCCGGATTGAAGATGAACGCCTAACCATCCACGCGGCTGGTGAATTCTCCGATGACTCCTCGGATCTGCTTCTGTCGCCGCGGCTTTCGGAGCTATTCTCGCGCAACCCGGATGGCCGCGATCTGCCATTCTGCATCGTGGACACGCCGCCCGTGTTGGAGGGTGATGAAATGTTGCTCATCGCACGGCAGGTCGACAGCATTTTATTCGTGGTCGAAGAGGGCCGAACGACAAAGCGCGACCTGGTCGAATCCTTCCGTCTACTGGACGGGGCGCCCGTGCTGGGCACCTTGCTCAACAAGGCCATGGACCCGCTCGCCGCCCTTCACCGCTAATGTCTGCCGGGGGCCAAATCGGTCTCGCGACGACCAAGCGCGGCCGTTCGCTGACGACACGCCACTGGGCGTTCGCCCTGACCTTGGGCTTAATGCTTTCCGCTTGTGACGGTGGTCGCGAACAAGCCTCCGGCGACCCCGCCGACCCGTTGGTCAATACACAACGCCAATCGTCTGACGAAACGCAGTCCAGAGGTTGGGGCCCGCTCCTCCTTGGCCTGGTTCCCGAGCGCGGCGACCAGTCGGCCCCGTCGCTGGCCCGGGTTCGCGACGCATTGAAGGATTGCGGCCAACCCAGCGGCGAAGCGGGCCGTTGCGATCTTTTGGGCCGAGGCCCGGCGTTGCCTGGCGCCCCATCAGTTTCGTTCGAGATCGACTCCACCAGCGGGGATGCGCTCGCCATTCGGCTGTCGGCATGCTGTTCGGCAGACCCTGACTTCTTTCGACCGATCGGGGACGAAGCCGTCATCCTCACCGAGCTCATTTGCTCCGAGCTGACGATTGTCTCGTCGGAGACGGTCAAGGCGTTTCGCGTTTCTAGTCCCGGCAAGCGCGACTTCATCTTCGCCCGTGGATCGCGCACCACCCCGACCGGCGGGCGTGTCGATTTGACAATGATGCTCTCCCCAGTCGAGCAAATCGACGAATGCCCATCGCTGGCCGCGGCCCATGCCAAATTCGTAAGCTAACCAAGCAGTATCTAACCAACCATTATTACGAATCTTGCGCTGATTTCGTCCCAAAATGAAACAGCCATTAAAAGTGCGTTAACAACCGTTGACTCCGTTTTTTAAATCGTGCGATTAACGGGTTAACAGGGTGATTCTCACAAGTCCTTAAGGCTTGATCGGCGCGAAATATCGGGCCGAGGAATAGACCCTGATGCCGGATTAGCGGCAAACGGGGGTTGTGGCGTTGCTGAGGAAAATCACCATTCTGGCCGGCCTGATTGCGTTCGCAAGCGCGCCCGTTGGCGCGCAGACCGTCAGTGCCGCAGCCGCGCCCGCCGCTGGCCAGGCCTTCGATTTCGGGGGAACGCCAAGCACCGGTCCGAGCTCTTCGTCGCTATATTTCACTTCAGGGGGAATGAGCGTCCAGCTGACCGGCTACAGCTTCTCGAATACGCTGGGACCGTCGTCGCTCGGCGGGCTGGACATCAATTCTTCGACCTTCACTGGTGGGATCACCCTAAGCCACAGCGATCGCGGGGTTGGGGTTTGCTCGTCGAGCGAAGAGGGAGGGTACACTGGGAATAGCGCAGGTTGTCCCGAAATCGATTCCGCGGACGAACAGGGCGCTAAAAACGATCAACGTAAACGAAGGCATCCTTCTCAGCTTCACTGAACGTGCCGAGCGTGAACATCCTCAGCGCAATCCTCAATATCGTCGACCGGAACGATACGTTGGGGATCTACGGCGTCAGTTCGACCGCGGGATCCTGACCCAGCTTGGATTTAGCGGCACAATCAAATCCGGGCGGTGGCTTCACTTGGTCGTCGCCGCAGAGCAATACCAATCGAGCAAGCCAACCTGACGTTCACGCCGGCCTTGACGGGTTATTCTCGCTATCTTTTCACGACGATGACGAACGATTCGACGCCCACTACGGGCGATGGCTACCGCTTGAGTTCTCTACACCGTCAGGGACCCGCGGCTCAACCAGGTCCCGGCGGTTCCCGAACCAGCCACCTGGGCGATGATGCTGCTCGGGTTCGGCGCCGTCGGGTTCCAGCTCCGTCGCTCGCGGCGGCGCGGAGATCGCGGGCTGGCGACCGCGGGTTATGCAGTTGCAGATAGTAAGTTCGGCTGAGTCGGTACGCCGGCGCGTAGAGTAAAGGGAAAGACGATGATCAAGCGTGGTATGCATATCCTGATCGGGGCGCTCGCAATGTGCGCCTCGCCGGCACTGGGGCAATCGGTGATCAACTTCACTGGACCGACCAGCACTACTTTCGCTTTCGGCTCATCGTCAGGTGGCACAAGCGTAGCCGTTACCGGCTACACGTTTTCTGGCGCACCAAACTCGCTCGACAACGTAAATTTGAGCACGCTCACGTCTGGGGCCCTGCTTGCCGTCAGCGCAAACGGCATCGGGGTCTGTTCTGAATCGTCGGGTCCCAGTAACAGCACTGTCGCTGCCGGGAGTGGCGAATGCCCCCAGGTGGACTCGAACGGCACGCCGAATGAGGCGCTCTATCTCGATTTTTCGGGATCGACGACAACCAATATTTTAAACGCCGTTCTCAACATCGTAGATAGCGATGACACGCTCGGGATCTACGGGGTCGCGGCAAACGGCACGTTGGACTTTCTTGGGTTTGCAGGACAGACGATCGCTTCAGGTGGACTTGGGTTCTCCTCCACCAACAACGGTGGAAATCAATATACGCTGACCTTCAACCCGGTCGTCTCCGGATTTTCAAATTACCTTTTCACGACCACCAGGGACACCGCTGACGGCTATCGCCTTCGGTCCCTGACCATCGCGGCCGTGCCGGAACTCGAGGTCTGGGCCATGCTGATTTTCGGCTTCGGCGCGGTGGGTCTGCAGATGCGCCGTCGCGGCGGCTTGCGGACGGTTACCGCCTGACACGAATAACCTGCGCCGTGCTGGGAGAGCGCGGCGCAGGTTTCCTCCGATCTAGCGTACACGATCGAACCACGATTGAATGCCTAGCTGAGTAAGGGAGCAGGAAATGATCAACAAAAGCATTCTAGCTGTCGCTGCCATGCTGGCGGTCACTGCCTCGCCGGCCTATTCGCAGGTCGTGCTCACTGAGAATTTCGACACTGCGGTCAACGGTGGTTTCGGCGTTTTCACGCCGAGCGGTCAGGTCTCTGTCACTGACGGCAATGCGTATATTCCCTGCTGTGGCACAACAGGAACCGCCACCAACATGGACAACAATTTCGTAGCGTTTGGCGGTGGCGATCAACCGAGCGGGTCGATCATGAGCGCCGATTTCAGTACCGTGTTGGGGCAATTATATCGCCTGTCGTTTGACTTCGGCGCCCTTGGGCCTGCTAGCGGTGAATTGCTGACATTCACGATTGCTTCCGGTTCGGGCAGTGTCTCAGTTCCCCTTTTCGCGGCGACTGATAACAATATGAACTCGACCTTCGAGAGCTTCGTTTACAATTTCACCGGCTCGGGATCGCTAACCAGTCTATCCTTTAGCAGTGGTGGCGTTGCGAGCGCGGATGCCATCCTCGACAATGTCCTGATTTCAGCGGTGCCTGAACCCGAGGTCTGGGCCATGCTGCTGTTCGGCTTCGGCGCGATCGGAATGCAGATGCGGCGGCGTCGCGTGCTGCAGGCGGTTACCGCTTAAGCGCTTCTTCGATCCGCTGATTAAAGAATTCGGCGCCAGACCCCCCGCGGGTTCTGGCGCCGAAACTTTTTGACCTGATGAACGTCTCAAGGAGCGCTCCGGCCCCTATTTTGCCTTAGGCTCATAGCCCTTCTGGAACGTCAACTTGGCGTCCTGTTTGAGCTTGTTGACCTGGGCTTCGATGCTCTTGGCAAAGCGCTGCTGTTGGATCAGCTGGCTTGCATATTGAATGCGCGCTTCGTCCGGGATCGCAGCCGGCTGCTTTTCGCGGATGACGTTGGCGAGGACCATCTGCCCGTTCGAAATGACGAACACTTCGCCCGGCGGAAGTCCGTCGATCCGCTGGGCAAGTTGCTGGCTGATGCTAGTGGTATCGAGGACCGTCGGCACCCGCTCAAAACGGATCGAATTCTGCTTAAGCAAGCTCCGCGACCTCAGCGAGCGACTTCGCCTTCTCGATCAGCTTCACATCGTTGGCGTTGGCCGGCTGCAAGAAGCGGATCTGCTCCAGGACCATCAGTTTGCGATTATTGAAAATTCCAGGATTCTCCTGGATGTATTTTTCGGCTTCCTGGCGCGTTGGCGGCTTGATCTCGCTCATCATCTGCCGCTGAGCGAGGCCGGCGAGCTCGTTCTCCTCGGTGCGCTGCCGCGACAAGACATATTCGCTGGTCTTGTCGAGCCCCGCGTCCCGCGCTGCCTCGACCAGAAGCTTACGTGCGACCAACCGCTCGACCATCATCCTGGTCACGGCTTTGTCGTCGGCGCGCTTGCCAAGGTTGTTGGCAATCAGCTCGCTGTTAAGTTCGGATAGCGTGATCTCCTGGCCATTGACCTTGGCGACGACCTGGCCCTCAGGCGCGCTGTCGTTGCTACCGCAAGCTGCGAGGCCGGCGCCAATCACCAGCGCCAAAGACATTCTTGCGATCTTGTTTTTCACTCTACGCACCCCCGACACGAACCACTATTGACGCGGATGCGTCACCGGTGTCAGCTTACGGCGCGATCGCGATTTGGGTCAAAGATTTTCTGTTAGCGGGCGGGTGATAATGGAAACTGTCTACGATTGGGTCACGCTCGGATTATTCGCTGGTCTGATCGTCCTGTTTCTGCAGCGCTCGAGCGCCGAAGAGCCTTCCGACAGTTTGGTGCATTATCTGATCGCCGGGGTCGGCTGCGCGATCGTCAATTACATTGGCAATGAAGGCAATCATGTCGCCGCGATCATTGGGCTGGTCGGGGTGCTGGCCTTCATCCAGTGGAAGCTCAAACCGCTCGGGGCGATCGGCTAAAGTCAGCCGCGGCCGAGCAGGATCCGCCGCCCGACGGGAGTTGCGCCCAGGGTCAATTGCTGCAGGAAATCGACCAACAGTCGTTGCGCCATCGCGGCATCGGGATCGATGATCGACGCGCGCACCAAGATTCCGTCGGTCGTCAGGCCGCGCACCGCATTCTTCATCCGCGCCAGATGCTGCCGGAGCCAGCTGTCGGGGAAATATTCGCCCAACCGCACCCAGTAGAGCACCTGCTCGATGCGTTCCTCGCGCGTGGCGGTGAAGAAAGAGGCGGGAATGCTAACCGAGGGCGTGATCGGTTGCGCCACGGGATGGCTGTCGCCCAATTTGAACCCGGAGGCCGGATAACAGAATTCGGGGCGGTGGACCTGCAGCGTGTCGCTCTGCGTGCTGCCGTAGGCGATCAGCAGCATGATCGGCGGATTACCCGGTGAGATGAACGACCGGCTCAATTCCTGATCGTAGCGCGTCTTGTCAGGCACCTCGGGCGGCTTGACGATCTGGCCTTCATCGACGACCGACCAGCGCCCGACCTTCGTCGGCAATTCACCCGCCAGCGGCTTGTTGACCGGGGTCTGCTCGCGGTTGCGCAATTCCAGCCCGAGCGCCGCTCCGGCCGTCCCGAGCATCATCCCGCCGAGGACGAGGCTGCGCCGCGAAACATCGATTCCGCCAGGATCGCTCATCGGGTCAACCGGCGCCGCACCGGCGTCAACAAATGGTCGATCAGGAAGATCGCCCCGAGCGCCAGCGCGAAGGTCAGGATGCCCGCCACATTGTGCAGGAAGCCCTGCGCCGCGGCGTCGCCGAAATAATAAGTGATCAGGATCAGGATGAGCACCCGGACGAAATTGGCGAAGATGGCGCAGGGGACCACGAACAGCAGCAGAAGCAGCGCATAGCGCCAACTCGAGCGGTGCAGCAGGTAGATGTAGAAGAGCCCGATCGCCGACAGGCTGAAGATGGCATTGAGCCCGGAACAGGCCGCCGCCACCAGCAGCTCATAGGGGCCCACCTGGAGCACGACGCCGGTGTTCGCCACCGGATAGCCGGCCAGCTGCAAGGTGATCGCCGCGGCTTGCGAAATCCACAGCTTCATCGGCCCCGTCACCAGCGCGACCAGCGTATCGGGCAGCGGGATCAGGAAGGCGAGGTAGAAGATCGGGAACCACATCGCCCGCACGCCGCTCTGGCCAAAGAAGGCGAACAGCAGGCCGACGAACACCGCCATCAGCCCGAACATCTCGATCCCCAGCACGCCGATCAGCCGCCCGAACAGATAGACCATGAGCGCCGCGAGCAGCACCGCGAGCGCCAGACCAGTAGACGGCGGTCGCGCGACTGCTCGCATCTCGTTCCACTTGCGGGCCATCAGCCATGCGCCAGAGGCCAGGACGATCGGTCCGTGTGACCCGTCCTCGGTCGACCAGACCTCCCGGGCAAGCGACGCCACCGTCGGAATCGCCAGCGCGACAATGCCCAGCGCAAGCAGCCAGTTGGCGCGAATGAAATCCACTGCCTGACGCACGTATGTCGCTCGCTCTCCCGGTCCGGTCGCGCCGCTATAGGACGGTGGAGATACTGAGGACATCAAACAACCCGGTGAAAAATATGGTAACCCTGAAACGAGCGTGAGCGAATCCCGGGGACGATTGACTGGAAATCGTATCTTAGTGGAACAATGATAATTATCCCCTTGTGTCAAAGCATTTTTTAATCATTCATCGCGGCGTTACGGGCCGTGAGTCGGATTGCCTCACTGGCCAACGTAGCGGGGGATTTCTGGGGGTGAGTGCGTGGCCGAGTTTGTTGCAGACCGATCACCGGGCAAGGTGTCCGGGGGTTTCCGTTTTCCACTGGGTCTCACCGCCACCAGTCTGATCACGCGTATCCTTGAATTCCTGGCGATCTGCCTCGCCAGCGTCGGCGCCAGCCTGTTGTTTGACCTGCGCCTGTCGGAAGAGATGGCTGCCAATTACGGTCGGCTAACCCTGCTTTCGGCGATCCTTTATGTCGTCGTCTCCGGATCGGTCGGCGCCAATGAAGTCGATGCCCAACTCTCGCTACGCACGGCGCTGGGACGGGTGTTAACGTCGTGGATCCTTACCGCCGTGTCGCTCCTAATGGTCGGCTTCCTGCTCAAGGCGACCGAGGAGTTTTCGCGAGCCTGGGTGCTGACCTTTTTCGGCATTGCCGCGGCGGGCCTGATCGTGATGCGCGGTGCGACCACGCCGCTGATCCGCCATTTGAAGAAACAGGGCGTCTTCAACCAGCGGCTGGCGATCTATGGCGCCGGGGGACCGGGGTCGCGCCTCGCCTCGTACATCCTCAATCATGAGAAACTGACGCTGACCATCAACGGCATGTACGACGATCGTCCGCCCCCCACACCTCGAGCCGCACGGCCTGCCGATGCTCGGCGGGCTGCAGCAGCTGATCGCCGACGTCCGGCGCGGCCTGATCGACCAGGTGATTGTTGCCCTGCCCTCGTCCGCCGAAAAGCGTCTCCGCGAGGTGGTCGAACAGATCGCACTGACCCCGGTCCGGATCCGACTCGCGCCCGATATCGCCGGCTTTGTCTTTGCCCAGCGCTCGGTGGTGTTGCTCGGCGAAGTACCCGTGGTGACGGTGTTCGAGCGGCCGATTTCGGGCACTGATCAGGCGATCAAGTGGCTCGAGGACCATATCCTTGGGCTGCTCATCCTGATCCTTGCCGCCCCGCTGATGATCCTCATCGCGCTGGCCATCAAGCTGGATTCCCCCGGGCCGATCTTCTTCCGCCAGCCGCGCGAAGGGTTCAACAACCGGCCCTTCCTGGTGTGGAAGTTCCGCTCGATGCGCGCCGACCGGTCGCAGACCGACGCCATCGACCAGGCCAGGCGCGACGATCCGCGCGTGACCCGCGTCGGCGCCTTCCTGCGCCGCACCAGCCTCGACGAATTGCCCCAGCTGTTCAACGTCCTGCTCGGCCACATGTCGCTGGTCGGCCCCCGCCCCCACGCCGCCTCGACCCGCGCCGGCGGCCGAGTCTTCAGCGAAGTCGTCGCCCGCTACGCCGCGCGCCACAACGTCAAGCCCGGCATGACCGGCTGGGCCCAGGTCTGCGGCTGGCGCGGCGAAACGCAGACCGAAGAGCAGTTGCACAAGCGGTTCGAGCATGACCTGCATTATATCGAGAATTGGTCGCTGTGGTTCGACCTGTATATCTTGATGCGCACCGTGGTGACGGTGCTGGGGCATCGCGGGGCGTATTGATGACTGGCCAGCGCAGTTGCGCGGATGACGGGGGGCAGTGCCCGAGTGGCTGAGAAACGACGTGCAGGTCGCCTGAAAACTCCGGACATTGCGGCCCCTAGCATCGCGTTTTTTCGGTTTAAAACAGAGCGATCGTCCAAAGCCTATTTATTATGCTGCTGTCGCTGGCGACATTGCTGGAACTTTCGAACAATGGCTAAGCGGCCGTAGCCACGAACGGGAAACCTCTGAAGCCTACTCCGCTAATTTCTTGAACTCTGCGGCTTAAACAGGCCCGGAGTCGCGACATTCCCTCGGCTGAACGGATACGAGATCCTGGGGCCAACATAACTGTCCTCAGCCGACCAGATCGCGCTCCGAGTGCAGGTTGGCGCTTCCATCGGTCAATGCTCGCGAATGCGTGGTACTTACTAAAAGATATCAAGAGAACCAAGCCGGGTGATTTGATTATCATGGACGGGGTCACCTACTGGTTCCTGTTGCTGCCTGCGGCTCTCGCGGGCATCCGTATCTGGGTGTCAGTGCATTGCGGCCTTTGGCGAGAAAAGCCTCCCCCCAAATTACCTCGCCGACTTATTCTGAGCTTGAGGGTTGGTTTTTGCGACATCATTGCTGCGGCGCCCTCGCCGTATCGCCAAAAGTCGCGACTCAACTTGCCACATTATGCAAAGGCTCTACAATTCCGACACGGGTCTTCTCACCTAAGTATAGATCATCGGACTTCGACGAAATCCTCCGACTCAATGGGATACTCGACCGTTCAGGATTCTGAACTGATAGGGCGTCTAGAAGTTGAAAAAGGCATTTTCGATCTTTTGGCGATCGCTGTTAAACTTAAGAAAAACGATCACCACGACATTGTTTTTGACGTTGTTGGTCATGGCAGTCAATCGGAACGACTGCGGGTGAGCTCGGAGATTAATGGCCTGAGTGAGACATTTTTCGTCCACGGAGTAGCAGATCGCGACGAGATTTTGAAGTATCTTAAAAAGTCCCATGTGTAATCGTGCCAACGAGAAGTTCGATAACTGAAGGGCTAACAAAGTTGTAATAGAAGCTATTCTATCGAGAACTCCCGTGGTAACTTCTCGGGTCTGCCCCGCTTTAGATCTAGTGCGTGAATCTGCTTTAGAAGTTAATCCAGACGACGTCTCGGGCTATACGGATGCCATTATTCAGCTGTCAGAACAAGAAACTTTATATAACGACTTGATATCGAATACTGAAAACCTACGACCACAGTTTCAAGGCAGACAAAATAGTTGGTTGAGTATGGCTCGTGACCTATTAACAAAATCTTGCACGACTTCACAAGTTCCCAGTCTAAAAGTACGATGTGTAGGCTGCGACATTATGATTATTAACTGGAACTAATCTGCTGTAGAAAGCATAGTCCAATATGCGCAGTGCGATTTTAAAATATACAAATGGCGCCTTAATAGCGCTGGTCCGACCGTATATTATTAGGGAGCTTCCCGGATGGGGAAAAATATATAAGGCTTTTATAGGCGACTACAGAAGTGACGACTTATGGCGGAACGAAGCCGCCCGAAAAATCATAGGAAAATTGCACGGATACGAGTTAGATCTTCGTATTGACGGATGGTCAAATCGAGTCACGTTCTTTTTAGGACGCTTCTATGATCTGGGCACTCAAGCCATTGTGATTAACGTTCTACGCGTTGGGGATACGTTTGTTGATGTGGGCGCTAACGAAGGCATGATCTCATTATTGGCCTCGCGCGCGGCCGGAGACTCGGGTCAGATAGTTTCGTTCGAGCCGAACCCAATTCCCCGTAACATATTTCGAACAGTATATCGGCTAACCGCATCGGTAACATAGTTGTAGTCCCGGCCGGTTTGAGCGACACGGCCGACGAGTTAGATCTATTTATTCCGGCAGCCAACACGGGTGAGGGTAGTTTCGCCGCTTTAAAAAAACCTGATACGGGCGCAATTCGATGCTCAGTGATTGTTGGCGATACCGCGCTCTTAGGATATTCCCCAAGGTTGGTAAAAATTGACGTCGAGGGGTTCGAAGAGCGCGTCTTGAGGGGACTGAAAGCTACAATTGAACGCGCCAGGCCAGCATTTTGCTATTGAAATGATTGAACGCTCTTAGACCGAGCAGGCAGTTCGTCGAAGGCCATCATAAGCCTTCTATCAGAACACCGCTATAACGGCTGTCGAATAATTGCGCGTCGGAAACGCGTAATCTTAACCCCAATGGGCGATGAGTGGGTTGATGGAGACTATTTTTGGTACCCCTCCGAGAAGGGATTGGCCCACTATTTCGATATTACCCCTGATGGATCAGTTGTCCTCGGTTTGAAAAATTCTCCACCTCATTTCGGCAATAGCAACTGACGTAGGGTTCCAACCAAACAACGCCGGGAACGCATCAATCGTTGGATTGCAAGGCAGGATTATTGCACGGGCGTCTCAGCCGTCGATCTTCAGCTCCCCAAAGCGTATTGTGGATGAGGGTATGACACAGACTCCGCTCAGACCGAGCAGCGCAGTCAGAAGAAAATAGTCGCGCCGCTGTCGATCAGCGCGAAATCGGCCCGGAAGCGAGTGCTTTCCGGACAGCATCATCCCGTATCGCAACTCCTCGAGGTGGTACCGCCAGCTCGGCAGGCCCGAATGCTTCGGACGCCTCTCCAGCATGGATCGGGCCGTCACTAGGCATCTCCGGCTCCGTGCCCGGGCGATACCAGCAACGTCTACGCGCCCATCTCCGCCATAAAATCCTCGATCTGCGAGGAAAAGGTGATCGACGTCTGGCTCGGATCGTCCTGGCCCAGCTTCAGAACCGGTGCGCCCCAATGATATCCCCCGCCGCCGCCGCGTAGAAGACCCTTGGGCGGGGGGCTCGGTCTGCGCCGTGATCATCGAGCTGCGCGGGCTCCTAGCAGACTGCCTCATGCCCAGTGGCGTTTGTCACAGCGGAAGCGCGACCCTTCGCGCAGGAAAAGGAGGTCCAATTGATTGAGAACCCCATCGAGCGGTCGGCGATGGATCTCTAACACGTCAAACGCGACGAACCCGATGCTGTCCATGAATCCGACCACCTCGCTAAATAGTGGAGCGCCGCGGTTGATCTCGATCAAGGAGATCTCGAGCAGAACCGCTTCAACTCGCTCCAAAGTCCTTCTTGCGCCTTTTAAGACGTTGAGCCATAGCCTTGGACATCGATCTTTATAAAGTCGACTTGAGAATTTTCGGGAAGCATGGAGTCCAGTGTCCGTTGCTTGAGGTGGACCTTATACCGAGGTACCGGACTATGCTCCTCGAATACGGACGAACCAAAGACTCCATGACTGTAAATTCCACTGTCTCTCCGTCTTCAGCCCCTAGAAGGGCCTGGATGATCTCAGCGTCCTCTAAGCCAGCATCCTTCCTAAGCATCGCGACCTTTTGTTCATTGGCTTCGACAAGCACCAAACTGGATTTCGGCCAGATATCACGGGCGAAAGCTTGGCCCAATTTCCTTCGAATGCTCCAATATCGAAGATTGTCGTTGGTTGGAAACCCAGGGAAGCAAGAAATCAGCTGCCCGCATGTCAGGAGCGTAAAGATATTTACTCGCCATTTGCTGGAAATGTTCGCGCTCGACATTGAAAGAGAGGTGAACGAGGCTCTTTCTAGTTGATCTAGGGAGTATCGCAGTCAGCAGACGAATGATCAGCTTTTTCATAAATTCGTTCCCTGTGTGGTCTCTTTAGGGTTGATCTCTCGAATTACTAATCCTGACTTTAACGTGTTTTTAACACGTCGATTGCATCAGACCAACCGTAAATCCAATCATCAAGTACAACATCAGCCCATTCCGCCCTAAATAATTGGTGGTCGAGAATCCGGCGTGAATAGCAAGCAGGCAAGCGAAAAACAGTTCCGCGATGCGCCGGTGGTCGGCTTCCGGCTCTCACGCCGCATTCGCGCCAGCGCGGCAATGGCGGTAATAGACGGCAGGCTGAACACGATCACTCCCAACAAGCCGGAGGTGAGCGCAATCGCGATCGGGGCACTGACCAGGTCAACGATGCCTTGCCCCTGGACCAGGTCAGGGCGGCTTCTCGCGAACTTGGTCGGACGAATACCAAGCAGGGGTGAGCCTGGACGACCTCCAGGTCGCGCTTCGGCCAGCAATGGTGCGATACTCGAAGGTGCCCGACGCGTCGTCGGTGAAACCAAAACCGCGCGTACAAACTCCGACCGTTGGGCGCGGAAGGCCAGCACGGAATAAGCCTACGCGCACCACCTGCTCGCAATCACCACCCCCAGCCACGCGCGCCGCTCGAACCACAAGGCGGCCAGCAGGCCGACGAAGAGCACCAGAAACCCGATCCGCGAAAAGGTGAACATCTGACCAATCGCCAGGATCGTAGCAATCATGATGGTCAACCGGATGCCGACCCGAACGGTCCCGAAAACCACCAGCATGATCATCGCCAATGCGAGGAACATCGACAGCGACGTCGGATCGCAAAAAGTTGCCGACGCCCGCAAAAGCTGCCGCGCTGCCCGACATACCGGCTACCGCTCGAAATGTCGCGATCGCCGCTTCAATGTCGGCATAAAGCAGCCAGTGCCGAATGCTCTCAACAAGCGGTGATCGCGAAAGGATGGCGGCGAGAATGATCAATGGCATGATCAACTCGACCGGTCGATTCGCAAACGCCATCGATCGACTGGCGATGACGTAGGGCAATCCCACACCGACCAGGTGATCTGGAGAGTTTCCCGAAGGACATTGGTAAACTCGTCCCACGGGTCGAAATGAAAATAACACCACGCACAACAGCGTGAACAGCAGATCGAACCGTCGACCAGTCCAAACCCTTCCCCCGCGACAGTGCGAGCGCCGCCCCAACGCAGGCAATCCGATCAGGATGTTGAAACTCAAGCCGATCAACTGGTTGAGCGGAGGCGAGGGGCTCTAATGGTGAACAAAAGAGCGGCGGAAGCAAGCCCATCGCCAAAAGATACAGGCCAACTTTCCGCTCCCTATCGACCGGAAGCAAAAGAAAAGACCAGAACTACGAGCACTGCAAAGACTGCATAATGGGGGCTTAACACCGTCACCAGCGGCAGGAGCGGAGCCAGCGCAAACGAGGGCATCCCGATCACCGCCGCGGTCGGTCGCGGCAAAATCCATCGCAGGCAGGCGAGTGTGCCCAACGTTAAAATCCAAATTGCGATGAGCGCTTTCAACTGCGCTTCGCCTCTGTGGCTTGATCCGACGCTACCGCCCCGACCAAAGCCTTTTCAAACAGGTCGGTGGCGTCCTCCCACGTGATATGAATGCGCGGTCTCGTAAGCGCGATCGGACATTTTGCGCCACTCGGCCGGCCCATGGCCAGAACTTTCATTACGCCCGCGGCCTATCTCCGCTGGTCGATAGCCATCAACCAGAAAGCCATTCTCGCCATCGATGATGAGTTCGGGCGCTGCCCCGGCGCGGGTCGCCACTACCGGCGTGCGGCAAGCCATCGCTTCGAGAATTGGGGAGTCCGAAACCTTCCGACCGGCTTGACGAGAGCCAGACGTCGCACGAGGCGTAAACTTGCCGTAATTCATCTTCAGCCAAATGCGGCAAAACGTGACTGTGGACAGGCAATATAATGATTCTCTCGCCCTTCCCGGTGCGATCACAGCAAGCTTGGCACCAGGATTGGCTCGACAAATTAGCCGGAGCGCCTCCAAGCCAGCATCAGAGTTTTTGCAAGTAGTGGTGCTGTGTATCATACCGACCGTAGATTTCACATTGCGAGGGCGAGGTGCTGAATAGAATTGCGTGGCGTCGATACTATTCAAGACTACAGCGATTTGCTCCACTCCAAGATCGTCGCTCAAGACCTGCTTAATCCAACTTGACACGGCAATCTTCGTTGTCGGAAGTTTCAGCGCGCTCTTAACCCTAACTGCATCAGTATATTCAAATACCTCATATCCTTGCAAAAAGTGCGCCTTGGCACCCTTTGACTTTGGCATTGGCCAAATCCATTCGGCGGTCTCCCACCAAGTCGCAATGACGACATCGGAATTTGGCACGTCATCTGCGCGGATTGCCCGGAATTCGTCGATCACGCGAAAGAGAATTCGCTCCGTCGTAATAGGTCGTTCGCCCAGATGACGAACGCGTTCGAGTTTCGCGCCTGAGCAAACTCCTCACCCGATCACGAAATGAACGCGGAGCCCAGGGCCGAGCAATTACATGAACCTCATGTCCGCGCCTGGACAGCAGGCTTGCATAGGTGTGGATCACACGCGCGCCGCCCGACAAATCGGCAGCCGCAACAACGAAACCGATTTTCAAGGTGTGTGTCCCTGGTATTACGCTAGACGGCTAAGAGCGATTTAATTAAGGCATCGCAATCAATTGTCACCGTGAAACTTTTCCAGCAAGTTCGAGGCGCCGCCCGTCGATAGGATCTTTCATCGATTCGTCGGCGGCCTTCGGACGCTTGCCCTCCCGCTAAAGACCAACGATCGCTTCAACCTGTGGCGGGCGTTCGCTTTCGCTGACGTCGGCAATGCGCAGCGGCTGGCGCTTCGTGGCACCATGTGGACGTTCCTCGGTTTCGGGACTTCGCAGGCGTTGCGATTCGCCGGCACGCTGATCACGACCCGGTTGCTATTCCCGGAGCTGTTCGGCCTGATGGCGATCGTGCAACACGGTGCTGATGGCGTTCGCGATGTTCTCGGATGTCGGATTGTCCGATCATGTCGTGAGACATGAACGCGGTCATGAGCGCCATTTCCTAAAGACAGTATACACCGTCCAAGTCATGCGCGGAATCGCGCTTTGGGCACTATGTTTCGCGCTGGCGCCGCTGATCGCAAGTTTCTACGAAGACGAGCGACTGCTCTGGCTCCTTCCGGTGGTCGGCTGCACGCGCTCATAGCCGGTTTCCAGTCGACCGCGATGATGGGCTTTCGAAAGCGGATGGCGCTTCGCCAGCTGACGATGCTCGAGATAACGGCGCAAGCTGTCGGCCTCGCGGTGGTCATTGCATGGGCCGCGATCTCCCCCTCGATCTGGGCGTTGGTGGCAGGTGGTCTGTCGAGCAATGTCGTCTCGCTATCGGAAGCATCTGCTCAACAGGCCCAATCGCGACAGCTTTCGGAATGGATGGGAACGACCTGTCCGAGCTTTCTCGTTCGGTCGATGGATTTTCGTGTCGACCGTATTCGCGTTCCTCGCGGGCCAAACCGACCGTCTAATCCTCGGCAAATTGTTCTCGCTCGAATTCCTGGGTGTCTACAACATCGCTTTCATGCTGGCCGATGTCCCTCGAGCACTAATGATCGCCCTTGCTTCTCGGGTCATCTTTCCGAGCTTTGCAATGGCCCGGGACGTCCGCGCGAGGAACTGCGAACAAAGATACGCGGGCGTCGCATCTCTTTACTGTCAGGCGCCGCCATCGGCCTCGCATGTCTGGTCGGCTCGGCGACGTGGCGGTCCGGCTCATCTACGATCCGCGATGGGCCGCGGCCCGGCTTGGATGCTCCCCCTCCTCGCCGCGAGCGTCTGGCCGCTGGTTGCGCTCGCCTGGAGCCTCGACCCGATCTTTTTTCGTGATCAATCGCGTCCATGTGCCGGCAATTGGCAATTGCATCCGATTCCTTGCCATGATCATCTTGCATTTTTATCGGCGCATCCGTTGCAGGACAAGTCGGCGCGGTAATCGGAGTGAGCCTGAGCGTCGTCCCGGTCTATGTCGTGAGCAAGATCGCGTTGAGCTTGGAAGGGTTGCCTTCATTCGCCAGGACTTGGCGGCGACTGGACTATTCGCCGGTGTGACTGGGGTGATCGTCGCTACGCGCGTGATGGTCGGCGCCCGCCGACAATCATCGAAATGCTCAGAAAGTTGTGATACAGATGCGCCATCGCCTATCTCACCAACGCTTACCCCAAGGTCAGCCACAGCTTCATCCGGCGGGAGATTGCCGCGCTGGAGCGGTTGGGGGTGGAGGTGTTGCGCATATCGGTCCGGGCGACGCAGGACGATCTGCCCGATGCGGAGGACCGGGCCGAGCTGGCGCGCACCATCGTGCTGCTCGACGGCCCCGCCGGCATGGCGCGGGCCCTGTTCGCGACCCTCGTTGCCGCCATCACCCGCCCGCTGCGCTTCGCCCGCGCGCTCGGCATGGCGCTGGGCATGGCGCGGGCCGGCGGCGCCGGGGTCGTCCGCCACCTTGCCTATCTGGCCGAGGCCTGCCGCCTGTCCGAGCTGCTCGCCGCGGGCGGCATTCGCCATGTCCATGTCCACTTCGGGACCAATCCCGCCGCGGTCGCCCGGCTGGCGCGCGCCCTGTCGGGGATTTCCTACAGCATGACGGTGCACGGGCCCGACGAGTTTGACGCGCCGCGCGGCCTGTCGCTGCGCGAGAAGATCGCCGATGCCCGCTTCACCGCCGGCGTGTCGAGCTTCGGGCGGAGCCAGCTGATGCGCTGGGCCGAAGTCGCTGACTGGCCGCGGATCGGGGTCGTCCGCTGCGGGGTCGACCGCGCCTTCCTCGATCATCCGCCGGTGGCGGCGAGCGACAGCAAACGGCTGGTGTGCGTTGCCCGGCTGGGGGCGCAAAAGGGCCTGCCCCTGCTGCTCGATGCGGCCGCGCAGCTGGCCGAGCGAAGGCCGGTCGTTCGAGCTCAGGATCATCGGCGATGGCGAGCTTCGCCCGGCGCTCGAGCAGCCAGATTGAAGCGCTGGGGCTCGGGCAGCAGGTGACGTTGCTGGGCTGGCGGAGCGGGGAAGAGGTGCAGGCCGAACTGCGGCGCCGCCCGCGCCTTCGTCCTGCCGAGCTTCGCGGAGGGGCTGCCCGGTCGTGTTGATGGAGGCCTTGGCGCTGCACAAGCCGGTCATCACCACCGCGATCGCCGGCATTCCCGAACTGGTCGACGACCGGTGCGGCTGGCTCGTCCCGGCGGGATCGGTCGACGCGCTCGCGCGCGCGATGATGGCGGCGCTGGACGCGGACGCGGCGGTGCTGGCGGCGATGGGCGCCGAGGGCCATCGGCGCGTCGCCGACCAACATGACGCGGATCGCAATGCCGCCACCCTGCTGGAAGCGCTGCAAGCCGCCCCCGTGCTGGTCAGCCCGTGACCCTGATCACCGCCATCGCCGTCCTGCTCGCCCTTCCGGCCTGGATCTTCGCGATCGAAGTGCTGGCCGGGCTGCGGCCGCTCAAATCCACCACCAGCGGCGACGCGCCACCCTTCGCGGTGCTCATCCCGGCGCATAACGAAGCGCTCGGCATCGGCGACACCGTGATGGCGGTGCGGGCGCAGCTTCGCCGGCAGGATCGGCTGGTGGTCGTCGCCGACAATTGCAGCGACGAGACGGCGGCGCTGGCCCGGCGCGCGGGTGCCGAAGTGGTCGAGCGCCACGACGAGCATCGGCGGGGCAAAGGCTTTGCGCTGGCGTTCGGGCGTGATTTCCTCAGGGCGCATCCGCCAGCCGTCGCGATCGTGATCGACGCCGATTGCCGGCTCGGTCCGGGCGCGCTCGAAACGCTCGCCGCGCATGCCGGTCGGACTGGCCATGCAGTTCAGGGGGCGTATCTGTTCGAACCGGCTGAACAGCGAAAGCCCGCTCGTCCAAATCTCGACTTTTGCTTTCATGGTGAAGAATCTGATCCGACAGCGCGGGCTCCGTCGGCTGGGTGCGCCCGGCCTGTTGCAAGGCACCGGCATGGCCTTCCCCTGGCCGCTGTTCGAACGCGCCCCGCTCGCGACCGATCATGTCGTCGAGGACATGGCCTGGGGCTCGAGCTCCTCCGTCAGGGCCATGATGTGCAATGGACTGAGGCCGCGAGCGTCAGCAGTCTTGCCGCGACCCAGTCGGCAACGGTCACGCAGCGCACCCGCTGGGAACATGGCTTCCTCGCCACGGCGGCGGCCAATGTGCCGAAGCTCACCCGGTCGTCCATCACCCAGCGCCGCGCGGGGCTGGCTTTGCTGGCGCTGGACCTGCTGGTACCGCCGCTCGCCTTGCTGGTTGGACTTATGGTAATTGCCGCGGCGTTGGCTGCTCTTCTGTGTGCAGTCACGGGATCGGCGGCACCCTTGGTGCTGATCACCTCGGCGCTTGCCGCGGTCGCGATCAGTGTCGCGCTGGCGTGGGCGGCAGAGGGCCGACGCTACGTCTCGCTCCAAACCCTATTCCGCGCGCCCGCCTATATCCTCTGGAAACTGCCCATTTATTTTCGCTTTCTTATGAAGCGGGAGAAATCATGGGTCAGGACTGATCGCGGATGACTGGCTTGACCGACAATTGAACGACCGGAAGCTCCCGACTACCGAGGGGCCTTCCGTATCCGCGACAATTCCCGACTGGACCCGCGAGCACAAACGCTTCTTCGAATGGTGCTCCTTCACGATCCCTCTTGGCTTCGATCAGGAGGTATCAAGATCGTTCGGGAAACTGGGTCATCAATTACGTTCGTCGGATGGTAGCCGTGCTACGTCATCGTTTCTGGTCGGTGGTCACAGGCGCTGACATCCCGCTGAACTGCAAAATCGGCGGTGGCCTGCTCATTCCACACCCGAACGGGATCGTCATCAGCCCGGCCAGCAGGATCGGGCCCAACTGCCTCATTTTTCAACAAGTGACGCTGGGACATGCACACAATGGCGAGCCAACCTTGGGTGGTCACGTCGACGTTGGCGCCGGGGCCAAAATCCTTGGGCGTATCGAGATTGGTGATCACGCTCTAATCGGCGCAAACGCGGTCGTGCTGCAAAACGTGCCGGCCCATGCGACAGCTGTGGGAATACCAGCGAAAGTTGTCCTCAAGAAGGCCGGACAGTGACTTCGGCTCTGAGCAGGCTGCCAAACATGCCACTAAAACAGACTGGAGCGCTCCCTGCGCTTCCGCCTTAGAATGTCCACGAGAAAGAAAAAGACTACTTGATTTGATCTGCTACCGCAGCATGAATTTCTCTGACAAGCGCTCCGCGATCTGAGGCGGGGTTCCATTGGAGCGCATTACGAGTAGCACTGCTATCGTACTCTGCCCGTTGCGTACGGCATTGCCAATCGTGAAGACTGGGTATCCGCCGGTTCGGGTGGCGAATGATGTTTTTAGCGGCCTCCTTGGCAACATCGGCTAGCCAATACCGGAACGGCGCGCGCGCCTCCGCGGCGATTTGCACGCCAGCGCATTTGCTCACTTCATCAATATAATCACGCGCGCTCAAGATGGGGTCGCTTGTAAGGAGAAACGATCGTCCAACTGCCTCTTGAGCCGTAGCCGCAAGGACAAGCGCGTCAGCGACATCATCCACCAACACGATTGGCAATTTGTTGTCGCCGCGACCCCAAAACTGAACATGCGTCTCGCTCGCGAAGTTCGCGATGCCGAGATGCGTGAAAGGCGCTCCGACCCCGATCACAATGCCAGGGCGCACGAGAACAAGTGGCAAGCCCCGCTTGGCGTGCATCTGCTGAAGCAGAGCTTCGCAAGCTGCTTTCGATCGCGCGTAAAGGTTTCGTGAGCGGATGCGAGAGTTGAGCGGGGTGTCGCCGGTTATCCGGGATCGAGCATTGGAAGACGCATAGGAGTTGATGGTGCCCGAGTAGATGAATCGCTTGACGCCCGCCGCGACGGATTCTTCCGCCAGCACACGGGTCGGCTTGATGTCGCGACGCACATAATCTTCCCATCTCTTCCCCTCGCATTTGGCGAGGTGATAGACGGTTTCGATACCTGACAGCGCCTGTCTGACCTCGTCCGCATTGCCGTGGGAACCTTCGACGACGTCCACCGGAAGTCCGGCGAAAATGATCTCCGCGGTCTCACGGCTGCGGCTAAGCACTCGTACTGCGATTTTTTCTTGAAGAAGCTTCGCAACCAGCTTGCGGCCGATGAACC